>NZ_VTER01000009.1:0-195572 GCF_008180445.1 Bacillus infantis | reverse complement strand
AGGTTAAGTTAGAAAGGGCGCACGGTGGATGCCTTGGCACTAGGAGCCGATGAAGGACGGTACTAACACCGATATGCTTCGGGGAGCTGTAAGTAAGCTTTGATCCGGAGATTTCCGAATGGGGAAACCCTCCATCCGTAATGGGATGGAACCCTTGCCTGAATACATAGGGCATTGGAGGCAGACCCGGGGAACTGAAACATCTAAGTACCCGGAGGAAGAGAAAGCAAACGCGATTCCCTGAGTAGCGGCGAGCGAAACGGGATTAGCCCAAACCAGGAGGCTTGCCTCCTGGGGTTGTAGGACACTCTACACGGAGTTACAAAGGAACGGAGTAAATGAACAGGCATGGAAAGGCCGGCCATAGAGGGTAACAGCCCCGTAGTTGAAACTTCGTTCCCTCCAGAGTGGATCCTGAGTACGGCGGGACACGAGAAATCCCGTCGGAAGCAGGGAGGACCATCTCCCAAGGCTAAATACTCCCTAGTGACCGATAGTGAACCAGTACCGTGAGGGAAAGGTGAAAAGCACCCCGGAAGGGGAGTGAAACAGATCCTGAAACCGTGTGCCTACAAGTAGTCAAAGCCCTATGACCTTCGGGTCAGGGTAATGGCGTGCCTTTTGTAGAATGAACCGGCGAGTTACGATTACATGCGAGGTTAAGTTGAACAGACGGAGCCGCAGCGAAAGCGAGTCTGAATAGGGCGAATGAGTATGTGGTCGTAGACCCGAAACCAGGTGATCTACCCATGTCCAGGGTGAAGTCCAGGTAACACTGGATGGAGGCCCGAACCCACGCACGTTGAAAAGTGCGGGGATGAGGTGTGGGTAGCGGAGAAATTCCAATCGAACCTGGAGATAGCTGGTTCTCTCCGAAATAGCTTTAGGGCTAGCCTCATGTTGTAAGAGTCTTGGAGGTAGAGCACTGTTTGGACTAGGGGCCCCCATCGGGTTACCGAATTCAGACAAACTCCGAATGCCAAAGACTTATCCATGGGAGTCAGACTGCGAGTGATAAGATCCGTAGTCAAAAGGGAAACAGCCCAGACCACCAGCTAAGGTCCCAAAGTATACGTTAAGTGGAAAAGGATGTGGAGTTGCTTAGACAACCAGGATGTTGGCTTAGAAGCAGCCACCATTTAAAGAGTGCGTAATAGCTCACTGGTCGAGTGACTCCGCGCCGAAAATGTACCGGGGCTAAACGTATCACCGAAGCTGTGGGTGGACACCATCAGGTGTCCGCGGTAGGAGAGCGTTCTAAGTGCATCGAAGTCAGACCGCAAGGACTGGTGGAGCGCTTAGAAGTGAGAATGCCGGTATGAGTAGCGAAAGATGGGTGAGAATCCCATCCACCGAATGCCTAAGGTTTCCTGAGGAAGGCTCGTCCGCTCAGGGTTAGTCGGGACCTAAGCCGAGGCCGAAAGGCGTAGGCGATGGACAACAGGTTGATATTCCTGTACCACCTCTTTACCGTTTGAGCAATGGGGGGACGCAGGAGGATAGGGYAAGCGCGCTGTTGGATATGCGCGTCCAAGCAGTTAGGCTGCAAACGAGGCAAATCCCGTTTGCATMAGGCTGAGCTGTGACGGCGAGGGAAATTTAGTACCGAAGTTCCTGATTCCACACTGCCAAGAAAAGCCTCTAGCGAGGGAAAAGGTGCCCGTACCGCAAACCGACACAGGTAGGCGAGGAGAGAATCCTAAGGTGAGCGAGAGAACTCTCGTTAAGGAACTCGGCAAAATGACCCCGTAACTTCGGGAGAAGGGGTGCTTTTTAGGGTGAATAGCCCGGAAAAGCCGCAGTGAATAGGCCCAGGCGACTGTTTAGCAAAAACACAGGTCTCTGCGAAGCCGCAAGGCGAAGTATAGGGGCTGACGCCTGCCCGGTGCTGGAAGGTTAAGAGGAGGGGTTAGCGCAAGCGAAGCTCTGAATCGAAGCCCCAGTAAACGGCGGCCGTAACTATAACGGTCCTAAGGTAGCGAAATTCCTTGTCGGGTAAGTTCCGACCCGCACGAAAGGCGTAACGATCTGGGCACTGTCTCAACGAGAGACTCGGTGAAATTATAGTACCTGTGAAGATGCAGGTTACCCGCGACAGGACGGAAAGACCCCGTGGAGCTTTACTGCAGCCTGATATTGAATTTTGGTACAGCTTGTACAGGATAGGTAGGAGCCTTTGAAGCCGGAGCGCCAGCTTCGGTGGAGGCATTGGTGGGATACTACCCTGGCTGTATTGAAATTCTAACCCGCGCCCCTGATCGGGGCGGGAGACAGTGTCAGGCGGGCAGTTTGACTGGGGCGGTCGCCTCCTAAAAAGTAACGGAGGCGCCCAAAGGTTCCCTCAGAATGGTTGGAAATCATTCGCAGAGTGTAAAGGCACAAGGGAGCTTGACTGCGAGACCTACAAGTCGAGCAGGGACGAAAGTCGGGCTTAGTGATCCGGTGGTTCCGCATGGAAGGGCCATCGCTCAACGGATAAAAGCTACCCCGGGGATAACAGGCTTATCTCCCCCAAGAGTCCACATCGACGGGGAGGTTTGGCACCTCGATGTCGGCTCATCGCATCCTGGGGCTGTAGTCGGTCCCAAGGGTTGGGCTGTTCGCCCATTAAAGCGGTACGCGAGCTGGGTTCAGAACGTCGTGAGACAGTTCGGTCCCTATCCGTCGTGGGCGCAGGAAATTTGAGAGGAGCTGTCCTTAGTACGAGAGGACCGGGATGGACGCACCGCTGGTGTACCAGTTGTCTTGCCAAAGGCATCGCTGGGTAGCTATGTGCGGAAGGGATAAGTGCTGAAAGCATCTAAGCATGAAGCCCCCCTCGAGATGAGATTTCCCATAGCGTCAAGCTAGTAAGATCCCTGAAAGATGATCAGGTTGATAGGTCTGAGGTGGAAGCGTGGTGACACGTGGAGCTGACAGATACTAATAGATCGAGGACTTAACCACAATTGATTGCTTAGTAATTCTTCTTCTGCATTATCTAGTTTTGAGGGAACAAAACCTCATCTAAATAGTCTGGTGGCGATAGCGAGAAGGTCACACCCGTTCCCATACCGAACACGGAAGTTAAGCTTCTCAGCGCCGATGGTAGTTGGAGGTTCTCCTCCTGTGAGAGTAGGACGCTGCCGGGCGAAACGAAGAACAGTCTGTGAGACTGTTCTTTTTTTGTGCTTTTTTAGTGAAATGGAGAGATTTTTAATAAGAAAAGTGCTCTTAGGCGGAAATGAGTGGTCGGGTGGGCGAATGAGAAGGGTTTTTGAAGGGGAAAATAGGCGCTTTAATCGCGAATTTAATTAAATTGCCCAATAATCTACCGAATTTATTATTTATTTACCGAATTGGCTGAGTAATTTACCGAATTCCAATTGTAATTTACCATTTGGCTTAAAAACATCAATTCACCAACTGCACTTAAACCGCCGCCCAACTCAGCCATAGCCACAGCAAAGCCCCAGCAAAGCCGCCAGCTTACTTAATAATCGAACCATCCTGCAGTCCCTGACTTCTAATCCCCCCAGAAAAAAACTCCGCGTCCTTTTTCCAGCTTCCCTTCATTTCCCTGCCCACGCTATCCGCAGGAGCGGTTTTATCATGAGCCAAATAGGTTAACATAACAAAAAGATCCTTTTATTTTTTTCTAAATGGTTCGCAAATGCAGATTTCTCTTGTACAATAGGGATTTACGTTGAATTAAGGCAGAGGCTTGGAGGAGGTTTATTTTTTGCTTGAAAATAGTTTAGTGATGGTTGCCATCATACTTGTCATCAATATTGTATACGTCTCCTTTTTTACGATCAGGATGATCCTTACGCTGAAAGGACAGCGTTATTTGGCGGCTTTTATCAGCATGATCGAAGTGGTCATTTATGTAATCGGACTGGGGCTTGTACTCGATAATCTGGACCAGATCCAGAACTTGGTTGCATATGCTGTGGGCTACGGAATCGGCGTTGTTGTCGGCATGAAGATCGAGGAGAAGCTTGCTCTTGGATATATAACGGTTAATGTAATAACAAAAGAATATGATAAGGATGTTCCCAGGGTGCTGAGGGAAAAAGGGTATGGCGTAACGAACTGGGCTGCCAATGGGCTGGAGGGCGACCGGATGGCCATGCAGATCCTGACGCCGAGGAAATATGAGCTTAAGCTTTACCAGACGATCAAGGAGCTGGATCCTAAAGCATTCATTATTGCCTATGAGCCTAAGACGATCCATGGCGGCTTCTGGGTGAAATCTGTCAGGAAAGGAAAATTGTATTCATGAGCAAGGAAAAGAAAAAGAAGCAGTTTGAAGTCCTTGAAAATGAGACGATTGGCCAATGCCTGGACCGCATAGCAAAGGAAGGCTATGTGCCGGTGAGGAGAACAGAGAAGCCGATATTTAAAGAAGTGAAGACCGGCGGTTCGGTCTCTTATGAGCCGGCAGGACGGCAAATAGTCTTTGAAGCAAAAAAGGAAGAGTGAAACACGAACATTATCCTATTTTCAATCTTTATTGTTCGAATAGTGGTTGACACCCCGATAGGATAGTTGGTAAGATGTTGTTAGATAAGATTACAATTAAAATTATATTTATATAAAGATTTACCCTTATATAATAATGGGGATATGGCCCATAAGTTTCTACCTGGCTGCCGTAAATGGCCGGACTATAAGGGAAAGCTGATATGACCGGTTCAAGGGTCTGCTTCCTTGTGTGTATTAATTAGGAAGTGTCCTTTATTATCCGAGCCCGGACAGATTACTTTCTCTATTAGTGAATAGTGAAAAGTAACTGTCCGGGCTTTTTATTTTTTGTGGAAGATTAGAATTGGGGGAGAGGCATATGCAAGTGGCTGTTATTATGGGAAGCAAATCTGACTGGGATTCGATGAAGCACACATGCGGCATGTTGGATAAGCTTGAGATTTCTTATGAAAAGCAGGTCGTTTCTGCCCATCGAACCCCGGATTTGATGTTCCGGTTTGCAGAAGAAGCAAGGGACCGCGGGATAAAAGTGATCATTGCGGGAGCTGGGGGAGCAGCTCACTTGCCAGGGATGGTGGCAGCGAAAACGACATTGCCGGTCATTGGCGTGCCAGTCCAATCCAAGGCGCTTAATGGACTCGACTCGCTGCTGTCGATTGTTCAGATGCCAGGAGGTGTTCCTGTAGCGACAGTGGCTATCGGAAAGGCAGGTGCAGTCAACGCGGCTCTCCTTGCTGCACAGATGCTGGGAGCTTTTGACCAAGACATTGCCGGCAGGATTGAGGACTTGAGGCTGCAGACAAAGCAGGAAGTAATGGAGAGCAGTGATGAACTTGTCTAAACATACCATTTTGCCAGGACAGACGATAGGAATCATCGGGGGCGGACAGCTGGGGAGAATGATGGCATTGGCAGCGAAGGCACAGGGGTTCAGGATTGCCGTCCTTGATCCGGCACCGGATTCTCCCTGCGGCCAGGTTGCCGACCGGCAGATTGTCGGCGGCTACGATAACCTGCTTTGTATAAAGGAGCTTGCTGAGGCGAGCGATGTGATCACTTATGAATTTGAAAATATCAATGCCGAGGCGCTTGACTGGCTGACAAGCCATGCCTATGTTCCACAGGGGTCTGAACTGCTCCGCACAACGCAGGACCGCCTGACGGAGAAGGAAGCAATCGAACGGGCAGGGGCAAAGGTGGCGCCTTACGCCCGCATCGAAAAGACGGCTGATATTTATGATAATATAGAGAAGCTTGATTTTCCTGCGGTATTAAAGACGGCACGCGGCGGCTATGATGGCAAAGGGCAATATGTGATCCGGTCAAAAGACGATATTCCTGAGGCTGCAGAGCTGCTTGAAAAAGGCATCTGTGTCCTGGAAAAGTGGATCTCTTTTCAAAAGGAAATCTCTGTGATCATTGCAAGAAACCCTGATGGGGAGACAGCTGTTTTTCCAGTAGGTGAGAATATTCATAAAGATAATATCCTGCATGAAACCATTGTGCCGGCTGATATCAGCGAGAGTGCCGCACGCAAGGCTGAAGACTTGGCCATAAAGATCGCCGAAGCGCTAGGGCTGGTTGGTACGCTTGCAGTGGAGATGTTTCTCTCTGACGGCGATGAGATTTACATAAATGAATTGGCACCAAGGCCGCACAACTCAGGCCACTATACGATCGAGGCCTGTGAAACGTCGCAGTTTGAGCAGCATATCAGGGCTGTGTGCAATTGGCCGCTTGCAAGCACGAGGCTATTAAATCCGGCAGTTATGGTCAACATATTAGGAGAGCATCAGTCAGATGTGATTAAGGCAATTCCAGACCTGAAGGATTGGAAGATTCATTTGTACGGAAAAGATGAGCCAAAGCATAAGCGGAAGATGGGGCACGCGACACTGTTAAGGCCAACAGCGGCAGAAGCGCTTGCCGAGATAGACCGCAGCGGAATATGGAGCAAAGCAAAAGAAGGTATGGAGGTTTTACGATGATTGGACGTTATACAAGACCTGAAATGGGAGCGATATGGACAGAGGAAAATCGCTTCAAGGCTTGGCTGGAAGTAGAAATCCTTGCTTGTGAAGCATGGGCGGAGCTCGGGGACATCCCAAAAGAAGATGTGCAGAAAATCCGTGAGAATGCTTCATTTGATATCGAACGCATCAATGAAATCGAGCAGGAAACCCGCCATGATGTGGTGGCATTCACCCGCGCGGTTTCAGAAACGCTCGGTGAAGAGAGAAAATGGGTGCATTACGGCCTTACTTCCACGGATGTAGTGGACACGGCTCTTTCCTACCTGATCAAGCAGGCTAACAGCATCCTTCTTCAGGACCTGGAGAACTTCGTTGAAATCTTGAAGAATAAAGCAAAAGAACATAAATACACAGTCATGATGGGGCGCACGCACGGTGTTCATGCCGAGCCGACAACCTTCGGGCTGAAGCTGGCTCTATGGTATGAGGAAATGAAGCGGAACCTGGAGCGCTTCAAGCAGGCTGCTTCCGGCGTTGAGTTCGGTAAGATGTCAGGTGCTGTCGGGACCTACGCCAACATCAACCCATTCGTGGAAAGCTATGTATGCGAAAAACTGGGCCTCCAGCCGGCGCCGATTTCGACACAGACACTTCAGCGCGACCGCCATGCCCACTATATGGCCGCCATCTCGCTGATTGCAACTTCCATCGAGAAGTTTGCTGTTGAGATCCGCGGACTGCAAAAGAGTGAAACACGTGAAGTTGAGGAGTTTTTTGCGAAAGGACAGAAAGGGTCTTCTGCCATGCCGCATAAGCGCAATCCTATCGGATCTGAGAATATGACAGGCCTTGCACGTGTGATCCGCGGCCATATGCTGACTGCCTATGAAAATGTGCCATTATGGCATGAGCGCGATATTTCGCACTCTTCAGCAGAAAGGATCATTCTTCCGGATGCAACGATTGCCCTGAATTATATGCTGAACCGATTTGGGAATATCGTTAAGAATCTCACCGTGTTCCCGGAGAACATGAAGAGAAATATGGACCGCACCCTTGGCCTCATCTATTCCCAGCGCGTGCTGCTTGCTCTAATTGATAAAGGCATGGCCCGTGAAGAGGCATATGACGTTGTCCAGCCGAGGGCGATGGAGGCATGGGAGAAGCAGGTAGCGTTCAAATCGCTGGTGGAAGCTGATGAAACGATTTCTGCCAGGCTGTCTGCAGAGGAAATTGAAGACTGCTTCGATTATAACTACCACATCAAGCATGTGGACACCATTTTTGACCGCTTAGGCTTATAAAACCCGGGGGCTTCGGTCCCCTTTTATCAGGAAGATTCCCAATATTCTTACCAAGGAGGCTCTGCCATGGAAAAGAGAGAGCAACTATATGAAGGCAAGGCGAAAAAGGTATATCTGACCGATGATGAAAATATTGTCTGGCTTGAATATAAAGATTCTGCAACTGCATTCAACGGGGAGAAAAAAGCAGAGATTGCCGGCAAAGGCCGTTTGAATAACGAGATTACAAGTCTGCTGTTTTCAGAGCTTCATAAAAAGGGCATCCGCTCTCATTTCATTGAGAAAGTTTCAGAAACTGAGCAGCTTGTACAAAAAGTCGAGATTATTCCTATTGAAGTGGTTGTAAGGAATGTGGCTGCTGGAAGCATGGCAAAAAGGCTTGGGATGGAAGAAGGGGCTCTTCTGAAAAAAACGCTTGTGGAGTTTTATTTGAAGGATGACAGTCTGGGCGATCCGATCATGACCGATGATCATGTGTTTGAGCTTGAGCTTGCTTCTCCTGATGAAGCTGCCCTGCTGAAGAGCAAAGCGCTTGAGGTTAATGCATTTTTATCAAGCTTCTTTAAGGAAATGGGCATTCGTCTCATTGACTTTAAGCTTGAGTTCGGAAAAAATGCTGCCGGCGATATTCTGCTGGCAGATGAAATCTCTCCTGATACTTGCCGCCTTTGGGATATGGAGACAAATGCGAAGCTTGATAAGGATGTATTCCGCCGTGATCTGGGAAGCTTAACAGATGCCTATGAAAATATTTTAACAAGATTGGGAGGACGCCAGCATGTATAAAGTAAAGGTGTATATCACATTAAGAGAAAGTGTATTGGATCCGCAGGGAACGGTTGTGAAAGGGTCTCTGCACTCCTTAAACTTCAATGAAGTTCAGGACGTCCGGATTGGTAAATATATGGAGCTGACAATCGATAAGACAGATCGTGATATCGATGCGGCTGTAAAAGAAATGTGTGAGCGCCTGCTGGCTAATGTGGTGATTGAGGATTACCGCTACGAAATTGAGGAGTGTGTTGCACTGTGAAGTTTGCAGTCATCGTTTTTCCGGGCTCCAATTGTGATATTGATATGTTCCATGCGATCCAGGATGAGCTTGGGGAGCAGGCAGAATACGTGTGGCATGATACAGAAAGCCTTGATGAATATGATGCGATCCTCCTGCCGGGCGGCTTCTCTTATGGAGATTATCTCCGTTCCGGCGCGATTGCCCGCTTCAGCAAGGTGATGAAGGCTGTTATCAAGGCAGCAGAGGAAGGAAAGCCGGTCCTTGGTGTCTGCAATGGCTTCCAGATCCTGCTTGAAACAGGCCTGCTGCCAGGCGCGATGCGGAGGAATGAAAGCCTGAAATTTATGTGCAGGCCCGTTCAGCTGCAGGTAGCAAATAATCAGACGATCTTCTCTTCCGCTTATGAACAGGGCGAAGAGATCACTATCCCGATCGCACATGGAGAAGGAAATTATTACTGTGATGAAGCCACACTAGAATCACTTAAAGAGAATAATAGGATCGTATTCACATACAGCGGCGAGAATCCGAATGGAAGTCTCAGCGACATCGCCGGAATCATCAATGAAAAAGGAAATGTCCTTGGCATGATGCCGCACCCTGAAAGGGCCGTCGACCAGCTGTTGGGCGGTGCCGATGGACTGAAGCTTTTCCAATCAATCGTCAAACAATGGAGGGAATCTTATGCCGTTAATGCTTGAGCCAAGCCCGCAGCAGATTGTTACAGAAAAAGTCTACAAAGAGATGGGATTGACGGATCAGGAATTTGCAATGGTTGAGGACATCCTTGGCAGATTGCCGAATTACACAGAGCTCGGATTGTTTTCCGTCATGTGGTCAGAGCATTGCAGCTATAAAAATTCCAAGCCGGTCCTGAAAAAATTCCCGGTCAAAGGCGAACGCGTCCTGCAGGGCCCTGGGGAAGGAGCTGGCATCGTTGACATCGGAGACGGCCAGGCAGTTGTATTTAAAATCGAAAGCCATAACCACCCATCTGCGATCGAGCCTTACCAGGGAGCGGCAACGGGTGTGGGCGGCATTATCCGGGATGTATTTTCAATGGGAGCAAGACCGATCGCTCTCCTTAACTCTCTTCGCTTTGGAGAGCTGGATTCTCCTCGCGTTCGGTACCTTTTTAAAGAAGTAGTGGCAGGCATTGCCGGGTACGGAAACTGCATCGGCATTCCGACTGTCGGGGGCGAGGTGCAGTTCGATGCTTCCTATGAAGGCAACCCTCTCGTCAATGCCATGTGTGTCGGTCTGATCGACCATAAAGATATTAAAAAAGGCCAGGCGCACGGCGTCGGCAACACGGTTATGTATGTAGGCGCAAAAACAGGACGCGACGGCATCCACGGCGCGACCTTTGCCTCAGAGGAACTGACAGAGCAGTCTGAAGAAAAGCGCCCTGCCGTCCAGGTCGGCGATCCGTTCATGGAGAAGCTGCTGCTTGAAGCATGCCTTGAGCTGGTTAAGAACGACGCGCTTGTCGGCATCCAGGACATGGGAGCAGCCGGGCTGACAAGCTCATCTGCCGAAATGGCCAGTAAAGCAGGATCCGGCATCGAGATGAATCTCGATCTTGTCCCGCAGAGGGAAACGGGCATGACTGCCTATGAAATGATGCTGTCTGAATCACAGGAACGCATGCTGATTGTCGTCCAAAAAGGGCGTGAGCAGGAAATCGTTGATCTTTTTTCAAAATATGAACTTGAAGCCGTGGCGATCGGACGGGTGACAGATGATAAAATGCTGCGCCT
This sequence comes from Bacillus infantis, assembly GCF_008180445.1. Taxonomy (GTDB): domain Bacteria; phylum Bacillota; class Bacilli; order Bacillales; family Cytobacillaceae; genus Bacillus_AB; species Bacillus_AB infantis_B. The sequence continues at coordinate 185,053 of NZ_VTER01000009.1, read as the reverse complement.
TCTCCATAAAGGGGAAGTGGTGGCAGACGTACCGGCTGATGCTCTTGCCGAGGAAGCTCCTGTGTACCACAAGCCTTCACGCGAGCCTGAGTATTTCCGTGAATTCCAAGCTATGGAGACGGAAATTCCGGCAGCAGGGAATGCAGGGGAAACTCTGATACGCCTGCTGCAGCAGCCTACCATTGCAAGCAAGGAATGGGTCTATGACCAATATGACTATATGGTTCGCACAAGCACAGTTGTTTCTCCAGGTTCTGATGCGGCGGTCGTAAGGATCCGCGGAACACGCAAGGCGCTTGCCATGACAACGGACTGCAATTCACGCTATTTGTATCTTGATCCTGAAACAGGCGGGAAAATTGCCGTGGCTGAAGCAGCAAGGAATATCATTGCATCCGGTGCCGAGCCGCTTGCCATTACAGACTGCCTGAACTTCGGCAACCCGGAAAAGCCGGAAATCTTCTGGCAGCTGGAAAAAGCGGCCGATGGCATGAGCAGCGCCTGCCTTGCCCTGAATACGCCGGTTATCGGCGGAAACGTGTCACTATATAACGAAACCAACGGTACAGCCGTCTATCCTACACCAGTAGTCGGGATGGTCGGACTTGTAGAGGATGTTGACCATATTACAACCCAGCGCTTCAAGCAGGCTGGCGATCTGATTTATCTTCTCGGAGAAACAAAGGCCGAGTTCGGCGGCAGTGAGCTGCAAAAGCTTATACATGGCAGGATTTTCGGGAAAGCGCCGGAGCTTGATCTGGAAAAAGAAGCACGGAATCAGGAGCAGGTGCTAAAAGCCATCCGTGCGGGGCTTGTCTCTTCCGCTCATGACCTGGCAGAAGGCGGACTTGCAGTGGCAGCTGCTGAAAGTGTGATTGGCTCTGAGGGGCTTGGCGCTTCCATCCGCATTTCAGGAGACGAGACCAGCGCACTATTCAGTGAATCGCAGTCCCGCTTCCTCCTTACTGTTAAAAAGGAAGATCAGCAGGCATTTGAAAGCATGACTGATGCGGTTCTGATCGGCGAGGTAACAGGAGAGCCTGTGCTTGAAATCCACTCTGACAGCGGCCTGGTTATGAAAGAACAAACAGAAGTTCTGAAATCAGCCTGGAAAGGAGCAATCCCATGCTTGCTGAAATAAGAGGCCTGAACGAAGAATGCGGCATCTTTGGTGTCTGGGGGCATGAAAATGCCGCCCAGATCACCTATTACGGCCTTCACAGCCTGCAGCACCGCGGCCAGGAAGGTACAGGGATGGTCGTGACAGACGGGAAAAAGCTGAAGGGTCTGAAAGGTGAAGGGCTTGTCGCGGAAATTTTCACCGAGGATGCCATGGAGGCAATGGACGGAAAGTCGGCCATCGGCCATGTCCGCTATGCAACAGCAGGCGGCGGCGGATATGAAAATGTCCAGCCTCTGCTGTTCAACTCACAAAACGGCGGCCTGGCACTTGCTCATAATGGCAATCTGGTAAATGCCACTGCATTGAAAAATCAGCTTGAAGGACAGGGAAGCATCTTCCAGACCAGCTCAGATACAGAGGTGCTGGCGCATCTGATCAAGCGCGGCGGTTTTTCAGCCTTGAAGGACCGGGTTAAAACGGCCCTTTCCATGGTAAAAGGCGCGTATGCATTTCTGATCATGACAGAAACCGAATTGATGGTGGCGCTTGATCCGAATGGCATGCGGCCGCTGTCGCTCGCGAAGCTTGGCGATGCCTATGTGGTAGCTTCCGAAACCTGTGCTTTTGATGTGGTCGGGGCAGAATTCATCAGGGATGTTCTTCCTGGAGAGCTCTTGATCATTAATGATGAAGGCTTCCGTTCCGAGATGTTTGCGGTTGCCTCAACGACAGCCATGTGCACGATGGAATATGTTTATTTTTCGAGGCCTGACAGCAATATCAACGGCATCAATGTCCACACGGCCCGTAAAAGTCTTGGAAAGAAGCTGGCTGAAGAGTTTCCTTTTGAAGCAGATGTGGTCACAGGAGTGCCTGATTCAAGCATTTCAGCTGCCATCGGCTATGCGGAAGCTTCCGGGATTCCTTATGAAATGGGGCTGATCAAGAATAGATATGTCGGCAGGACATTCATCCAGCCGTCCCAATCATTGAGGGAGCAGGGCGTCAAGATGAAGCTCTCCCCTGTGCGCGGCGTTGTCGAGGGCAAAAGGGTCATCATGGTCGATGATTCCATTGTCCGCGGCACAACAAGCAGAAGGATCGTCACCATGCTCCGCGAAGCAGGCGCGACTGAGGTTCATGTCGTAATCAGTTCACCGCCGATCAAGAACCCTTGTTTCTACGGGATCGATACATCGACACGGGAGGAATTGATTGCCTCCGAGCATTCTGTTGAAGAGATCCGGGAAATCATCGGGGCAGACACCCTTTCCTTTTTAAGCGCGGAAGGGATGATCGAAGCAATCGGCAGGACAGATTCAGGAGCATTGAAAGGCCAGTGCCTGGCATGCTTTACCGGGAACTATCCGACTGAAATCTATCCTTCTACCATTCATCCTTACGAAAAAGTCTAAGAAGCGGCATTCAGCAATGCTGCTTTTCTTTTCAAATAAATATGATAGAGGGGGAACTGTAATGGCTAATGCCTATAAGCAGGCTGGCGTGGATATAGAAGCAGGATATGAGGCGGTATCCAGGATGAAGAAGCATGTGCAGAGGACACAAAGGGCTGGCGTAATGGGAGGCCTGGGCGGATTCGGCGGCATGTTTGATCTGTCAGTCCTGAACCTGAAGGAGCCGGTGCTGGTTTCAGGGACAGACGGGGTCGGCACAAAGCTCATGCTCGCGTTCATGATGGACCGGCATGATACAATCGGAGTGGATGCTGTTGCCATGTGCGTGAATGATATTGTCGTTCAGGGTGCTGAACCGCTGTATTTCCTTGATTATATCGCATGCGGAAAAGCGGATCCAGCAAGGATTGAGGCAATCGTCAAAGGCATTGCAGACGGCTGCGAGCAGGCCGGCTGTGCGCTAGTCGGCGGAGAAACAGCCGAAATGCCCGGCATGTACAAAGAGGAAGAATATGACCTGGCCGGTTTTGCAGCAGGGGCCTGTGAGAAATCAGCGCTGATTGACGGCTGCACTATCAAGGAAGGCGATGTACTTGTCGGCCTTGCATCGAACGGAATCCACAGCAATGGGTATTCTCTTGTCAGAAAGATCCTGCTGGAGGATGCCGGCCTGATGCTGGACAGTTATCAGGAGGAACTTGGCTGCACATTGGGCGAGGAGCTTCTGAAGCCGACGAGGATTTATGTGAAGCCGTTGCTTGAAGCGATGAAAACATTCGACATCAAGGGATTGGCCCATATTACAGGCGGCGGTTTCATTGAAAACCTGCCAAGAATGCTTCCAGAGGGACTGGGGGCTGAAATTGATGAAAGCGAAAGGGAAATCCCGCCGGTATTCGCTCTCATGGAAAAGCTGGGAAATCTGGATCGCATGGAAATGTACAATATTTTCAATATGGGCACGGGAATGGCTGCGGCTGTCAGCCCCGAACAGGCCGACATGCTCATCAGCCACCTGAATGCTTCAGGGGAAAAAGCCTACAGGCTCGGGACGGTTACAAGGAAAGAAGGAATTCAAATTACCGTGTAAAACGGATTTCGGAGGTTCCCATGAAAAAGATAGCAGTATTTGCTTCCGGAAGCGGAACCAACTTTCAAGCTATAATCGATGCTGTAAAAGGCGGCGATCTGGATGCGGACATCCGGCTTTTGGTTTCTGACAGGCCGGGAGCTTATTGCCTGGAGAGGGCTGAGGCCAATGGAATCCCAAGCTTTGCCTTCCGTGCAAAAGAGTTTGAAAGCAAGCAGGCATATGAAGAGGAAATTCTCATCAGGCTCAGGGAGTGCGGAGCTGAGTTCATCATTCTGGCAGGCTATATGAGGCTGATCGGTGAGGTTCTCCTTGCTGAATATGAGGGAAGGATCGTCAATATCCATCCTTCGCTTCTGCCCTCCTTTCCGGGAAAAGATGCCATCGGCCAGGCTTTGGAAGCTAGGGTGCCGATCAGCGGCGTGACGGTTCATTATGTGGATGCCGGCATGGACACAGGGCCGATCATTGCCCAGCAGTCTGTGAAGCTTGATGAAGAAGAAACGAGAGAGAGCCTGCAGGAGAAGATCCATCAGATTGAGCACAAATTGTACCCTGCTACTTTGAACAGGATATTTGCAGAAGATGCAGCAAGAGTCAGCAGCAGTAAATAAGGACAGTCAACAGGAGGAATTCAAAATGAAAAAGCGAGCATTAATCAGTGTGTCAGACAAAAACGGAATTGTCGATTTTGCCAAGGAGCTCGCCAGTCTTGGCTACGAGATCATATCAACGGGCGGCACCAAGAAAACACTCCAGGAAAGCGGCGTTGATGTAATCGGCGTGAGCGATGTCACCGGTTTCCCGGAAATTCTCGAAGGCCGCGTAAAGACATTGAATCCGATGATTCATGGGGGCCTTTTGGCAAAGTTCGATCAGTCCGGGCATAGTGCCCAGATGGAAGAGCATGGAATTGATCCAATCAGCATCGTCTGTGTCAATCTGTATCCTTTCCAGCAGACCATCGCCAAGAGCGATGCATCAGTCGAGGATGCGATTGAAAATATTGATATCGGCGGACCAGCAATGCTGCGCGCGTCAGCAAAAAACCATCAATATGTCACAGTGGTCATCGATCCTGCAGACTATGGTACCGTCCTTTCAGAACTCACTGAAAATGGCGAAACCCAGGCCGCGACACGCCGCAGGCTTGCAGCGAAGGTCTTCCGGCATACAGCTTCCTATGACAGCTTGATTGCCGAATATATGACTAAGCTTGCAGGTGAAGAGAATCCGGAAAAAATGACTGTTACATACGAATTGAAACAAACGCTGCGCTATGGCGAAAATCCTCATCAGAAGGCTGCTTTTTACCGGAAGCCGCTTGGCTCTGAGTTTTCGATTGCCAATGCCGAGCAGCTTCATGGGAAAGAGCTTTCCTACAACAATATCAATGATGCAGAAGCTGCCCTGCAGATCGTCAAGGAATTCAAGGACCCGGCTGCTGTTGCTGTGAAGCATATGAATCCTTGCGGCGTTGGAACCGGCAAAGATACTTATGATGCTTTTACAAAAGCTTTCGAAGCAGACCCTGTTTCCATCTTTGGGGGAATCATTGCGCTCAACCGGGAAGTGGATGCTGAAACAGCAAGGAAGCTGCATGAAATTTTCCTTGAAATCGTCATTGCTCCTTCCTATTCGGAAGAGGCGCTTGCAATATTGACAGGCAAGAAAAATATCCGCCTCCTGACCATTCCTTTTGATGTAGAAAAGAAGGAAGAGGCAAGGCTGACAAGCATTGAAGGGGGACTGCTCGTCCAGGAATATGACCGCTATTCCCTTGAGGACGCGACCGTTTCTGTTGCAACCAGGAGAGAGCCGACAGAAGAAGAATGGGCGGCGCTTAAGCTTGGCTGGAAGGTAGTTAAGCATGTGAAATCCAATGCGATTGTCGTGAATAACAGTGAAATGACTTTAGGGGTCGGCGCCGGACAGATGAACCGTGTCGGAGCGGCCAAAATCGCTCTGGAGCAAGCAGGCAACCGTGCAGAAGGGGCAGTGCTCGCTTCTGATGCATTCTTCCCGATGGATGATACTGTCGAAGCGGCAGCCAAGGCAGGCATCACTGCGATCATCCAGCCTGGCGGGTCCATCAAGGACCAGGATTCTGTGAAAAAGGCAGACGAATACGGGATTGCGATGGTATTAACAGGAGTTAGGCATTTTAAACATTAATCAGGGAGCTGATGGATGGTGAACGTATTAGTCATCGGGCGCGGCGGCAGGGAGCACAGCATCTGCCGGAAAATGAGCGAAAGCCCGTCTGTGGATCAAGTGTATGCCGCACCAGGGAATCACGGGATGGCCGATTGTGCCATTCAGGTTCCGATAGATGAAATGAATTTTCCGGAGATAGCAGCCTTTGCAAAGGAAAATGAAGTCGGGCTGACAGTCATCGGCCCGGAGGCACCGCTTCAGGCCGGGCTGGCAGATTTTCTGGGCAGCTTGGGGATGAAGGTATTCGGCCCGAAAAAAGAGGCAGCAGTCATTGAAGGAAGCAAGTCTTTCGCCAAAGAGCTGATGGAGAAATACGATATTCCCACTGCAGAGTACAGGGCATTCACTGATTATGAAAAAGCCAGGGGCTATCTTAATGAAAAAGGGGCTCCCATTGTCATTAAAGCTGACGGGCTTGCGGCAGGAAAAGGGGTCACGGTCGCCATGACTCTGGATGAAGCCCAGCAGGCGCTGGAAGAAATGATGGTTGGTGAGCGGTTCGGGGAAGCTTCCGCCAAGGTAGTCATTGAAGAGTTCCTGGAAGGGGAGGAGTTCTCCCTGATGGCTTTTGTCAGCGGAAGCACGGTGGTGCCGCTTGAAATTGCCCAGGACCATAAGCGGGCATATGACGGAGACCAGGGGCCAAATACAGGCGGGATGGGTGCGTATTCTCCAGTCCCTCACATCAGTGATTCTGTGATCCAGGAAGCCGTGCGGACAATCCTGGAGCCGGCGGCAAAGGCGATGGAGCTCGAAGGCCGAAGCTTCTGCGGCGTGCTGTATGCAGGCCTGATCAACACAGAGCAGGGCCCAAAGGTCATCGAATTCAACGCGCGCTTCGGTGATCCGGAGACCCAGGCAGTGCTTCCGAGGATGAAATCGGATCTCGCTGAAACTATGCTGGCTGTCATTGATGGCGGGAAGCCGGAAATAGAGTGGGATTCCCATTTTGTGCTTGGGGTTGTGGCTGCTTCCAAAGGCTATCCGGGATCATACGGAAAGGGAGCCGTGCTGAAGGGGCTCAGCGAGATGGAACCCTCCTTGTTTGTCTTCCATGCCGGCACAAAACAAAATGAAGACGATGAGTTTATCACTGACGGCGGGAGGGTGCTTCTCGCCGGCGCTAAGGCCGAAAGCCTTTCCGAGGCGCAGGAAAAGGTCTATGCCGGGCTTGAAAAGCTTCAGTGCGACGGTGTTTTCTACCGCAGGGATATAGGCGGCAGGGCTATCGCGCGCCTTTCTTCCCGGACTTCCTTATAAAAGCGTAAAGAATTGCGACGATGCTGCCGATCAGGATGATCAGGACAAACGACATATCGGTAACATATTCAAGAAACATTCCTATCATCTCCTTAAGATTCAAAAGCGGCAGGCACCTTTATACAGGTGTCCGCCGCTTTCTTTTTTCTCATTTAAGCGTGTTATTCTGCATCAGGGTCTTTTCAAGCATCGCCAGGTCCTGATCGTTCAGGTCCTGTTTATCCCCGCCAGCATGGGGCTCCTTATGCTTCTGTTCAGAATGGTCTTTGCGGCTGCCGCTCTCATTCATCATATCCTGCCCGCGGTCAAGCATGGCTGTCACCGGACAATAGCGGACAATCCCTTCTGCCACCTTCATGGCCCCAAGCATCGCCATGACCAGATAAGAATCGCGCCAAGGCATTTTCACCAGCTTGGCTGTGCTCCAGGAAAGGACGGTAAGACCGATGGTGATGCGGATAAGAGCATTCAAGATGCCGATGTTCTGCTTGATCTTCATGACTTTTGCACTCCTTCACAAAATTTTCAATTTCTTTACAATTCTTTAATGCGTTAAACAGCGAAATATGCTAGTATAGATAGAACAGCTCTGAAAGGGCTTTCTTTTTTACAATATGATCGCTTAGATCTTAAAAAATATATCAAAGCCGCTTAGCGGTAAGTAAACGGAGGGGACATTGTTGCTCGAACAGCGGTATCGGTGGAAAAACAAACAAATAAGGGAACAGGTCTCCGTTCTGGATGGAAAGCTTGCCCCGACTATACTTTTGCAAAATGCCACATACTTGAATCAAATACTGAATAAATGGATTACCGCCAATATCTGGATCTATGATGACCGGATCGTCTATGTCGGAGAGAAGCTTCCGGCAAGGACAGACGGCTGTGAAATCAGGGACTGTCAGGGCGAATGGCTTGTTCCAGGCTATATTGAGCCCCACGCCCATCCATTTCAACTTTATAATCCCCATTCTCTGGCGGCTTATGCATCGCAATTCGGCACAACGACACTCATCAATGATAATATGTCGCTTGTTTTGCAGATGGATAAAAAGAAAGCGTTTTCTTTTTTGAGGGAGATGCGCAATATTCCTTCTACCATGTATTGGTGGTGCCGGTTTGATGCACAGACAGAGATCCAAGACGAAGAACAGGCCTTTTCCCATGGAAACATCAAATCCTGGCTGGAGCACGACGCCGTCCTGCAGGGCGGGGAACTCACAGGGTGGCCGCGGCTTCTGGATGGCGATGATATGATGCTTCACTGGATACAGGAAGCCAAACGGATGCGCAAGCAGATTGAAGGGCATTTCCCGGGGGCATCGGAAAAAACGCTGGCGAAGATGATGCTCTTTGGGGCAGACTGCGACCATGAAGCGATGACAGGAAAAGAAGCGTATGACCGGCTCATGCATGGATATACGGTATCCCTTCGCCATTCCTCCATCAGGCCGGACCTGCCTAAGCTGCTGGAAGAAATTCATGAGCTGGGAATCAATGTGTATGACCGGTTTATTTTTACGACGGATGGTTCGTCTGCTTCCTTTTATGAGCAGGGCATGATCGATCATATGATCAGGATTGCCATTGAAAAAGGGGTGCCTGTAATAGACGCTTATAATATGGGGACGATCAATCCCGCCCGCCATTATAATATCGACTATCTTCATGGCAATATTACGACAGGCAGAATTGCCAACATCAACTTCCTTGAGGATGAAAGAAACCCCACACCGGTTTCTGTCCTGGCGAAAGGCAAATGGGTCAAAAAGGACGGCAAAGAAGTGGAAGGTGCTTACGGCTGGAATACCTGGGGGGAACATGGCTTTGAAAAGCTGGACATTGACTGGAGCCTGACGGGTGATGATATGCAATTTTCCATGCCGTTTGGCATTAAAATGGAAAATGCAGTCATCACAAAGCCATATTCCATTTCCATTGATGTTTCCTATGAAGAGCTGTCAGAAGACCATGATGAATGCTTCTTCATGCTTGTTGACAGGAAGGGGAAATGGCGGATCAACACCATGCTGAAGGGTTTTGCCAGCAGGATTGGGGGCATGGCGAGCTCGTTCTCCAATACCGGGGATATCATCCTGATCGGGAAGAACAAACAGGATATGCTGACAGCCTTTGAACGGATCAAAATGCTCGGCGGAGGGATTGCGATTGCCGGAAATGGAACGATTGAATGCGAGGTCGAACTTCCGCTGAATGGAGGGATGTCCGCAAAGGCCGTTCCAGACCTGATAGAGGATGAAAAGAAGCTGCTGAGGCTGCTCGAAGAAAAAGGGTACAGATTCGAGGACCCGATCTATTCGCTCCTCTTTTTCTCATCAACCCATCTTCCGTACATCCGGATCACTCAGCATGGAATGTATGATGTCATGAATAAAACGGTACTCTTTCCAACGATAATGCGTTAAAATATAAAAGAATAGACTATAAAGATAGATAGGGATCAACAGGGGTGAAAAAGATAAAGAAATGGATGATGCTTTCAGCAGCAGTGCTGATGCTTGTTTCAGGGTGCAGCAAGTCAAATGATGAGGCAGAGCCTGGGAAAGGGAATAATCAGGCTCCGGTTGAACAACCTTCCAAAGAAAATGAAGGACAGGAAACAGCGGCAGAATCGCCGTATGCCTTTCCGCTGACAGGGATTGGCACAGAGAAGGAAGCCGCGGGCCGCGCCGTTGCAGTGATGATCAATAACCATCCGGCTGCAAGACCGCAATCCGGACTTCCGGAAGCTGATATCGTTTATGAACTTTTAGCGGAAGGAGATGTGACCAGGTTCCTGGCCATCTACCAAAGTGAACAGCCGGAGAAGATCGGTCCGGTCAGGAGTGCCCGCGATTATTACATCGAGCTTGCCAAAGCATATGATGGGCTTTATGTCTGCCACGGAAACAGTCCGGACGCGAAGGAGCTTATGGACAACGGCTATATCGACCATCTGAATGGTCTTTATTATGACGGGACTCTCTTTCAAAGGGCCGGTTACCGCAAGGCGCCGCATAACTCGTATACCTCTTATGAAAATATTCTGGAGGGGGCATCGGAAAAGGACTATGAAATGGAAGAAGCCCCCGGTCCCCTCAGCTTCATGACAGCTGAAGAAGCAGGGCAGCTCACAGGCGAAGAAGCAGAGAGTGCGAAGGTTTCGTATCTTTCAAACGAAACATTCTCGAGCACCTATGAATACGACAGGAATCTAGATAAATACAAAAGATATTCCAATGGCGAACTGACCGCTGATTATGACAGCGGCGCCCCCGTCCTGATTGACAATATATTCATCATAGAAGCCTCCCACAAAATTGTTGACAGTGCAGGCAGGCGTGAGATTAACTTAACATCTGGGGGAAGAGGCTATCTTCTTCAAAAAGGCTTCCTCAGGGAAGTTGAGTGGAAAAATGAAAAAGGAAGGCTGCTTCCTTATATTGATGGAAAGGAAGCACCGCTGGTCCGCGGAAAAACATGGATCAATGTTGTTCCATCAGACCCTGGCCTCGGCCAGGCAGTCAGCTTGAATCAAGCTAATTAAATCTTAAAAAATTTGGTTTAAATAAAGGAGACCCCATATGCAAATTGAAAAACTGAGAGGCAAAGAACTGGATCAACTGTTCAAATCGGTCCTGTCCCTAAAAGACCTGGAAGAATGCTATCGATTCTTCGACGATCTTTGCACGGTAAATGAAATCCAATCTCTTGCACAGCGCCTTGAGGTTGCCCGGATGCTGCGCGAAGGAAAGACCTATCATAAGATCGAAACAGAAACAGGAGCAAGCACGGCAACGATTTCCCGTGTAAAACGCTGCCTGAATTATGGCAATGACGCCTATGAAATGGCCCTTGAGCGCATCAAGGACGAAGAAGCACAGGCCGCTGCAGAATAATTGATGAAAAGCCGCAGGATGAAGATCCCGCGGCTTTTTCTTTAGGAAAAGCTGCATTCCGGCCACTGCGCTTTTTGTTTTCGCTGCCGTCCCCGCATCCTGCATGGATGACTTGCCTTCTTCCATCAATATGCAGGAAAAGTCCTCCCTGCTTTCCTTTTTGATTCCAGTGTCTAATGCTATAATGTTGTAATGGAATGATAGAATGGAGGCAAGTATGCATGTATGATGTTCGCGAGTGGCGCCACGCCTTTAAACTCGATCCCAATAAAGAAATTTCTGACCGGGACCTGGAGCGGATCTGCGAATCAGGGACGGATGCTGTAATAGTCGGAGGAACAGACGGCATTACACTTGAAAAGGTGCTGGACCTCATGGCGAGAATACGCCGCTATACGGTGCCCTGCGTGCTCGAAGTTTCGACGATTGAGTCTGTTACTCCGGGCTTTGATTTGTATTTTATCCCGTCTGTCCTGAACAGCGGGGACAGCAAATGGATCACCGGGCTTCATCATCAGGCGGTCAAGGAATACGGCGAGATTATGAGCTGGGAGGAAATCCTTGTCCAGGGCTATTGCATCCTGAACAGCGAATGCAAGGCGGCAAAGCTGACAGGTGCGAAGACGGATCTGGATGCAGAGGATGTTGTGGCCTACGCGATGATGGCGGAGAAAATGTTCCATCTCCCAATCTTCTATCTCGAATACAGCGGGACATATGGCGATCCCGGGCTTGCGGCTGAAGTGAAGCGCACACTGGAGGAAACAACCTTTTTCTACGGCGGAGGAATCTCCTCTGAAGCACAGGCAAGGGAAATGGCTGAAGCAGCGGACGTCATTGTTGTCGGCAATATAATATATGAAAATCTAGATGAAGCTCTAAAGACAGTTTTGCCTAAATAAAGTTGCTTGCAGAAGGACTTAAGGATACACTTACTATAAAGAACATATGTTTGTTTGGCGGTGAATAAAAAGATGCAATATTTAACGGATAAACTATTAAACGGATTGAATGCCCAGCAGCAGAATGCTGTAAAGGCAACGGACGGGCCGCTGCTCATCATGGCCGGTGCGGGAAGCGGAAAGACGAGGGTGCTGACCCACAGGATTGGATACCTGATGGTTGAAAAAGGGGTAAACCCGTATAACATCCTTGCCATCACCTTCACTAACAAGGCGGCACGGGAAATGCGCGAGAGGATCCAGAACATGATGGGCGGAGCAGCCGATGATATTTGGATTTCGACGTTCCACTCCATGTGTGTGCGGATCCTCAGGAGAGATATAGACAGAATCGGCTTTAGCCGTAATTTCACGATCCTTGATACAACAGACCAGCAGTCTGTCATCAAGGCGATCCTAAAGGACAAGAATCTGGATCCAAAGAAATACGACCCGCGTGCGATCCTGGGCAGCATCAGCTCGGCGAAAAACGAACTGATCGACCCGGAGGAATATGCAAAGGCGGCCGGCGGCTACTTTGAGCAGATCGCAAGCGACGTATACACAGAATATCAAAGACGCCTCCGCAAAAATCAGGCGCTGGACTTTGATGACCTGATCATGACAACGATCCAGCTATTCCAGCGGGTGCCTGAGGTGCTGGAATATTATCAGCGCAAATTCCAATATATCCATGTTGATGAGTATCAGGATACAAACAGAGCACAATATATGCTTGTAAAGCTGATGGCAGACAGATTCAAGAATCTTTGCGTAGTCGGAGACTCCGACCAGTCGATCTACCGCTGGCGCGGAGCGGATATAGCCAATATCCTTTCATTTGAAAAAGACTACAAAAATGCCAGGACGATCCTCCTGGAGCAGAATTACCGTTCAACAAAGCGGATTCTGCTCGCAGCCAATGAGGTGATTGCCAAAAACCTCAACAGGAAGGCCAAGAATCTCTGGACAGAAAATGCAGAAGGCAATAAGCTGTTTCATTACCGAGCTGACAGCGAGCAGGGCGAAGGGCAGTTTGTCGCAGGGAAAATCAAAGAAATGGTCGACAGCGGCAAGCGGAAGTACTCCGAGATTGCCATCCTTTACCGGACCAATGCCCAGTCACGTGTAATGGAGGAAGTGCTGCTTAAATCAAACATTGAGTACTCCATTGTCGGCGGCATCAAGTTCTATGACAGAAAAGAAATCAAGGATATCCTAGCCTACCTGAGGCTGATTGCCAATCCTGATGATGACATCAGCCTGCAGCGCGTGATCAACGTGCCAAAACGGGGGATAGGCTCAGGATCCGTTGACAAAATCGCCAATTTTGCACAGATGCATGATATGACGATGTACCAGGCACTTGATGCCCTTGACCTTATCGGCTTGAGCCCGAAAATCACAAAGGCGGCAGCCGAGTTCCGCGAGCTGATCAGAAGCTATGAACAGATGCAGGAATACCTGTCTGTGACAGAGCTTGTTGAAGAAGTGCTGGAAAAGTCCGGCTACAGGGATATGCTGAAGGCAGAGAAGTCAATTGAAGCCCAAAGCCGCCTGGAAAACATCGACGAGTTCCTGTCTGTGACGAAAAACTTCGAGGACGGCAGCGAAGATAAAACACTCGTCGCCTTCCTGACTGACCTTGCCCTTGTTGCAGACATTGACAAGCTGGAAGACGATGGCACAAAGACCGATAGCGTCGTCCTGATGACGCTTCACTCTGCAAAGGGGCTGGAATTCCCGGTCGTATTCCTGATCGGGCTTGAGGAAGGCGTCTTCCCTCACAGCCGCTCCCTCATGGAAGAGGCAGAAATGGAAGAAGAGCGCCGCCTCGCCTATGTGGGAATCACCCGTGCAGAGGAAGAATTATATATAACCAATGCGCAGATGCGGACATTATTCGGACGGACGAATATGAATCCTCCATCACGCTTCATCCAGGAGATCCCGGCAGACCTTATCGAAGGGATCGAGCCGAAGAAGGCATCACCTTCTCCATTTGGCAGCCCTGCAGGTGGACGGCCACTATCATCCTCAGCACCGCGGCAGGCTATGCGCAAGGCTGTGGTCAAGCCGGCTGCGGCCTCGACCGGCGGGGATGCACTTGGCTGGCAGGTCGGAGACAAAGCCGTCCATGGGAAATGGGGCACCGGAACAGTTGTCAGCGTAAAAGGCCAGGGAGAAGGAACAGAGCTCGATATCGCCTTCCCGAGCCCGACCGGCATCAAACGCCTGCTGGCAAAATTCGCTCCGATTACAAAAGGATGATACAGTACAGAAATATAGGATAGAAAGCATAATTGCTGCGGAGCTGCCGGGCCTTTTTGGAGGCGGGCAGCGGCCGAGTTTTTTATGAAAGGGCTGGAAAATATGGACCTTCAAAATGCCGAAGCAAAAGTAAAAGAATTGCATAATCTGCTGAATCAATATGGCTATGAATATTATGTCCTTGATCAGCCGTCAGTGCCGGACGCTGAATATGACCGGCTCCTGAAAGAGCTGGTGGAGCTTGAAAATGAGCATCCCCAGCTGAAAACCGCTGATTCTCCTACCCAGCGGGTCGGCGGCGAAATACTCGATATGTTTGAAAAGGTCGAGCATCAAACACCGATGCTGAGCCTTGGCAATGCCTTCAACGAAGAAGACCTGCGCAGCTTTGACCGCCGGGTGCGGCAGACTGCAGGAGAAACTCTTTCTTATGTGTGCGAGCTGAAAATTGATGGCCTGGCCGTCGCCCTGAAATATGAGGATGGCCTGTTCATCCAGGGTGCGACAAGGGGAGACGGAACGATCGGGGAGGATATCACCGTAAACCTGCGGACAATCCGCTCCATTCCCCTCCGTCTTTCAGAGCCTGTATCCATCGAGGTGCGCGGGGAAGCATTCATGCCTGGCCGATCCTTTGAAGCATTGAATAAAGGGAAAGAAGAGCGGGGCGAGGAGCCGTTTGCAAATCCGCGCAATGCGGCTGCAGGCTCCCTTCGCCAGCTCGATCCCCGCATCGCCGCTTCCCGCAATCTAGATATCTTTTTATACGGGATATCAAACACTGGCGATACGGGTGTAGAATCACACAGTGCCGGACTGGATTATCTGGAAACACTCGGATTCAAGACGAACAAAGAGCGCAGAAAATGTGCCAGCATAGAAGAAGTTATTGAATATGTCAGCAGCTGGACCGAGAAACGGCCTAACCTGGATTACGATATAGACGGAATCGTCATCAAGGTCGATTCGCTTGCCCTTCAGGAGGAGCTGGGAGCAACAGCGAAAAGCCCGCGCTGGGCGATTGCCTATAAGTTCCCTGCTGAAGAAGTGGTCACCACTTTGAGGGATATCGAGCTGAGCGTCGGCCGTACCGGCGTTGTCACTCCTACAGCCCTGCTTGAACCGGTCCGTGTCGCCGGGACAACTGTCCAGCGTGCATCGCTTCATAATGAAGACCTGATTCGCGAAAAGGATATCAAGATCGGCGACAAGGTAGTCGTCAAGAAAGCCGGAGACATCATTCCGGAGGTTGTCAATGTGCTTGCTGAGCAAAGGACAGGGGAAGAACGCGAATTTGTAATGCCGACACATTGTCCGGAGTGCGGAAGCGAATTGGTCCGCCTTGAGGGCGAAGTGGCCCTGCGCTGCATCAATCCGAAATGCCCGGCCCAGATCCGCGAGGGGCTGATCCATTTTGTCTCCCGGAATGCGATGAATATTGACGGACTTGGCGAAAAAGTGGTCAGCCAGCTGTTTGCAAAAGAACTGATCAAGGATGTCGCTGACCTTTACAAGCTCACACATGAAGCATTGATCGGAATGGAGCGCATGGGCGAAAAATCGGTCAATAATCTGCTGCAGGCCATTGAGGCATCCAAGCAGAACTCCCTTGAAAAGCTGCTGTTTGGATTAGGAATCAGGCATGTAGGCGCAAAGGCAGCCAAAACGCTTGCCCAGCATTTTGGCACAGTTGATAACCTGATGGATGCATCTGAAGAAGATCTGACGGCGATCAATGAAATCGGCGGTAAAATGGCTGGTGCCATTGTCGCATTCTTTGAACAGGAAGAAGCGAAGGAGCTTATCCGCGAATTAAAAGAATATGGCGTAAACATGGAGTATAAAGGACCGAAGCCGGTTGCGGCAGCGGACTCTGACTCGTTCTTTGCAGGAAAGACGATCGTGCTGACAGGCAAGCTTTCCATATTGAGCCGAAATGAAGCAAAAGAAAAGATCGAAGTACTGGGCGGAAATGTTTCCGGAAGCGTCAGCAAGAAAACGGACCTCCTGATTGCAGGGGAGGATGCCGGCTCCAAGCTGGCGAAAGCCCAGGACCTGGGAATTGATATATGGAATGAGGAGCAGCTGGTTGAAGAATTAAATAATTAAGAGGTGTAAAAGCAGTGAGAAGAACATCAATAATCGCCTTGTCCCTTGCCTTTTTGCTGACAGGCTGCGCCCCTAACTTCCAGAAGCAGGAGGAAGTGGTGCAGGAGCAGGATGACTCAAAGGAAAATGCGATTATTCCAAACTATAAGATCTCGGATCAGTACTATCGTACGATCCTGCCTTTTAAGCCCGGGGAAGCACGCGGATTGGTCGTCAATAATATCAATACGAGATATGACTTGAATGAATTTGAGACAGGCCTCATGAGAGTGGCCCAAAACTCATTCGATCCTGATAAATTCTTTTTCCAGGAAGGCCAGTATCTGAAAAGAGATATGGTCAGCAAATGGCTGAGCCGCAAGTATACGGCCGCGCAGCTGAAGGAAAAGAACCTCGAGGAAGAAGACAACCTTGGCCTGAATCCGGTGGATGACGGGAAAGGCGACATCAAATCGAGGGAAGAAAGAAACCCGATTTACCTGGCCCATATCCTTGAGCATAACTACCTCCTGAAAAATGAAGATGGCAAAGCCTATCTCGGAGGAGTCGTCATCGGTCTTGCATTGAACTCTGTTCACTACTATAGAACAGTGGAATATGGGGACGTTTTTGAGAAAAAAATCGACCACGCCACCCTTGAAAAAGAAGGAAAGCAGATCGCCGATCAGGTATTAAGCAGACTCCGCAGCATGGACGAGCTTAAAAATGTACCAATCACCATCGCCCTTTTCGAGCAGGAAAGCAATAAATCAGTCGTGCCTGGCACTTTCTTTGCCTATGCCCAGGCGGACAAAGGAAGCAGCAAGCTTGGCGGCTGGGAAAACGTTGATGAAGAATACGTGCTCTTCCCATCCCCTGGAGCCACCGAAGATCACAGGGAAGACGTCACCTCATTCCTTAACTTCAAGCAGGACGTCGAAAAATACTTCCCTAACTTCAACGGAGTCATCGGGAAAGCCTTTTATGCCCAAGACCAGCTCCAGGAGCTGAACATTGAAATCCCGATTCAATTCTACGGGAAAGCAGAAGGCATAGGCTTTACCCAATATGTGACCGGACTCGTCATGAAGCATTTCCCTGACTATATATCCGTCCAGGTCAGCGTCACCTCCGTCAACGGCCCGGAAGCACTCATCGTCCGGAAAGCTGGGGACCAGGAACCATTTGTGCATATTTATCAGCAGTAGAAGAGACAAGCAGCCGCTTTGGAGGGCTGCTTGTTTTTTTTGTGGTGTGGGCGGTGTGCGTGGGGGACGGAGCTGGTAGAAGAACGTGTGGATTTGGTAGAAAAGTTAGCTGAATCGGTAAAATGAAAGGGCGGTTCGGTAGAATAATGGCGCCAGTCGGTAGAAAAAGCTGCGGGATGATGAAAAGGCGCCGGGTCTCACCTCCAAAATAGGCTATCAGAGAGCTTTTCAGGGCGAGTTGAAGCTTTATTAGAGGATTCAGCCCGCTGAGATGGCCGCTAGGAGGTAGCTGGTAGAAAAACGCGTGGACTTGGTAGAAAAGTTAGCTGAATCGGTAAAATGATAGGACAGTTCGGTAGAATAATGGCGCCAGTCGGTAGAATAAGCTGCGGGATGGTGAATAAGCGCCGGGTCTCACCTCAAAAATGGACTATCAGAGAGCTTTTCAGGGCGAGTTGAAGCTTTTTGAGAGGAATCAGCCCGCTGAGATGGCCGCTAAGAAGGAGCTGGTAGAAAAACGAGTGGACTTGGTAGAAAAGTTAGCTGAATCGGTAAAATGATAGGACAGTTCGGTAGAATAATGGCGCCAGTCGGTAGAATAAGCTGCGGGATGGTGAATAAGCGCCGGGTCTCACCTCAAAAATGGACTATCAGAGAGCTTTTCAGGGCGAGTTGAAGCTTTTTGAGAGGAATCAGCCCGCTGAGATGGCCGCTGGGAGGGAGCTGGTAGAAAAACGAGTGGATTTGGTAGAAAAGTTAGCTGAATCGGTAAAACGACTGATCGAATCGGTAGAAAAAAGCCCCCAGTCGGTAGAATAAGCTGCGGGATGGTGAAAAAGCGCCGGGTCTCACCTCAAAAATAGGCTATCAGAGAGCTTTTCAGGGAAAGTTGAAGCATTTTGAGAGGATTCAGCCCGCTGAGATGGCCGCTGGGAGGGAGCTGGTAGAAAAACGCGTGGACTTGGTAGAAAAATTAGCTGAATCAGTAAAACGATTGATCGAATCGGTAGAAAAAAGCCCCCAGTCGGTAGAAAAGCCCCAGAATGATAAAAAGGGCCTCCCCGACCTCTCATTGAAACGGGCTTTTTAACTGAAAGAGAAAACAGCGCAGGTCTGCGATAGTCCTTTTATATGAAACTCGCCTGAAAAATGGGCAATAATAGTTAATAAGCTCAAAAACAGCCCCAATTATTCAAACTTCCCCCGCCAAACTGCCCAGTCACTGCCCAAAATCGCTCATATGCCGCTCCCTCCTCCGGCCGCCTGCCCCTTCCAAAAAATAAACAAAAAATTCTCCCCCAAAAATACAGGATTTGCACCCGCGAGCCAAGTATATAAATACTAGAAAACAAGAAAGGAGCTTCCTATGATTCTAAAAAAAATAGAAATGCCTTTAAAACTGCAAAAGCTGCAGGCCCTTCACCGGCGACTGCCGCAAAGCCACCCCAAATACCAGCTTATCCAGGAAAAACTGGCAAAGGGGCTTGCCGGTTACAGGGGGGAGCTTGCGGTAGATTACCAGCTCGGTTTTCTTCCGGTAGATAAGTATTTAATTTTCCACGATATCCGTCTGCAGGAACAGGAGCATTTTTTTCAAATGGACTTTCTCCTCTTATCCAAAGAGTTCATCGTCACTCTTGAAGTGAAGAATATGGCTGGCACCTTGTATTTCGATCCCGTTTTCCAGCAGCTGATCCGGACTCAAAATGAGAAGGAAGAGGCATTTCCTGATCCGCTTATCCAAATACAGCGCCACAACTCCCTCATGGCCAATTGGCTTAGCACGCACGGCTATCCCCCCATCCCGATTGAATCCCTCATAGCCATAAGCAGCCCATACACTCTATTGAAAACAAGCCCCAAAAACGAATCGATTTCCAATATCATTCTTCATAGTGAAGCACTTCCGGCTAAAATAAAGAAGCTTGAATTAAACCACAGAGAGAGCTGCCTGGATGATAAACAATGGAAGAAGCTCAGCCGCCTGATCCTCAAGAAACATACCCCTCTAAATGCAGATATCCTTGAACAATATGATATTAGGAAAGCTGAGCTCATTACGGGTGTATTCTGCCCGTCCTGCCAAGCTCTTCCGATGGGAAGGTCACATGGAACATGGTTGTGTCCGCAATGCCATTTCAAAGCTGCGGATTGCCATTTGCCTGCTCTGGATGATTATCGCTTATTAATAGGGCCGGCAATTACAAACGGAGAGGCAAGGCATTTTTTGCAGATTTCGTCCCTGCAGCTGGCAGGGCGGCTGCTCTATCATGTACAGCCAGATGGAAAAACAAAGGGAAGGATCTATATATTAAAATAACAACCTGAAAAACTTTTGGAAAAATAAACATTTATCAGAATGTTGGAGATAAATATAAAGTCATGTTAAAATGGAACCTGGATGTAAACGTTTTAGTACATAGGAGGCGTTATAAATGGTACAACCTTACAAGCATGAACCTTTTACTAATTTTTCTGTTGAAGAAGAGCGCGATGGCTACCTGCAGGGCTTAAAGACTGTTGAGGGCTATCTTGGCCAGGATTATGATCTGCTGATTGGCGGAGAGCGCGTTTCGACTGAAGATAAAATAGTTTCTTATAATCCTTCTAATAAAGAAGAAGTGATCGGCCGTGTATCAAAGGCAACGCAGGAGCATGCTGAGCAGGCAATGCAGGCGGCTGTCGAGGCTTTCAAGACGTGGAGGAAGGTGAAGCCTGAGACGCGCGCGGATGTGCTTTTCAAGGCAGCAGCGATTATCCGCCGCCGCAAGCATGAGTTCTCTGCTTTGCTGACAAAGGAAGCGGGCAAGCCTTGGAATGAGGCTGATGCAGATACTGCGGAAGCAATCGACTTCCTTGAGTACTATGCACGCCAGGCTCTGAAAGTGAAAGACGGCATGCCAGTGAACAGCCGTCCGAATGAATATAACCGCTATGATTATATTCCATTGGGCGTAGGCATCGTTATTTCTCCGTGGAACTTCCCGCTTGCAATCATGGCTGGTACGACTGTGGCTGCGATTGTTGCCGGAAACACTGTGCTGCTGAAGCCGGCTTCAACTACTCCTGTGGTAGCGGCGAAATTCGTTGAGGTTATGGAACAGGCAGGCCTTCCGAAGGGCGTCTTGAACTTTGTACCTGGAAGCGGCGCAGAAGTGGGCGACTATCTGGTTGACCATAAGGACACCCGCTTTATTTCATTCACTGGATCACGTGACGTCGGTCTGCGCATCAATGAGCGTGCTTCTAAATTGAATGATGGCCAGATCTGGCTGAAGCGAGTGATCGCGGAAATGGGCGGAAAAGATACCATCGTTGTTGACAAAGAGGCAGATCTTGAGCTTGCTGCACAGTCAATCGTTGCTTCTGCATTCGGTTTCTCCGGACAGAAATGCTCTGCCTGCTCACGTGCAGTGGTGGTAGAGGATGTGTACGATCAAGTGCTTAACCGCGTGGTTGAGCTGACAAATGATCTGACACAGGGTAACCCGGAAGACAAGAGCAATTTCATGGGCCCTGTTATCGACCAGAATGCATTTGACAAAATCATGAGCTATGTTGAAATCGGCAAAGAAGAAGGCAAGCTGATGACAGGCGGAGAAGGGGACAGCTCTAAAGGCTACTTCATCAAACCGACTGTGTTCGCTGACCTTGCCCCTGATGCACGTTTGATGCAGGAAGAAATCTTTGGTCCGGTTGTAGGCTTCACAAAGGCTAAAGACTTTGACCATGCATTGGAAATTGCCAATAACACAGAGTACGGCTTAACAGGTGCGGTCATCACTACGAACCGTGAAAACATCCAGAAGGCACGCGAAGATTTCCATGTCGGGAATCTGTATTTCAACCGCGGCTGTACAGGAGCAATCGTTGGATACCAGCCATTCGGCGGCTTCAACATGTCTGGTACAGATTCAAAAGCTGGAGGACCTGATTATATCCTTCTGCATATGCAGGCGAAGACAACTTCTGAAATGTACTAATCCGGACTGCCGGACATGCCCGCATCCCAATATGGGATGCGGGCTTTTTGTGCTGGGCACTTCTAGTAGGATAGTCATATTTTTATCTTAATATTTATACTATTAAATTAATTGTGTATAATCTTATTAGTTTTACCCTCTTAAAGCCGCTTGGCAGGAGGGTGGAACAGGAATTAATCAATCGTTTGATGAAGAGGCTTTTACTAAAAAAAATGGAGGTGGCGGGAGATGGGCTTGAGCGGGATGACGATTTTCTGGCTGCTGGTGCCGATGCCGGCATTGATTCTGCTTTCTATCATCACGTATTTTACGGAGAGGAGAATGGAAAGATGATGTCTACGGCTACATTGGTTACTTTTATTGTCTATCTGGCCGGGATGCTGGCAATTGGCCTGTTTTTTTACCGGATGACCAGCAATCTGTCTGATTATGTTTTAGGCGGGAGGAGCCTGGGGCCGGGTGTAGCAGCGCTAAGCGCCGGGGCCTCTGACATGAGCGGCTGGCTTCTCCTGGGATTGCCGGGTGCGGCCTATGTTTCAGGATTTTCTGCTGTCTGGATCTGCATCGGCCTTTCTGCAGGCGCTTATTTGAACTGGCAGTTTGTTGCAAGAAGGCTGAGGGCCTATACAGAGGTTTCACGAAATTCCATTACGATTCCTGATTATCTTGAGAATCGCTTCAGGGACCATTCAAAAGTGCTGAGGGTGATTTCTGCATTTGTTATTTTATTATTTTTTACCTTTTATGCTTCATCAGGAATGGTGGCAGGAGGCAAGCTGTTTGAAAATTCCTTTGGGCTGCAGTATGAAGCGGCATTGTGGATCGGAGCCATTGTCATCATTTCCTATACTTTCCTTGGCGGCTTTCTCGCAGTAAGCTGGACTGACTTTGTACAGGGAATCCTGATGTTCATTGCCCTTCTCATTGTCCCGATAGCGGCCATCAGCGAAGTCGGCGGATGGAGTGAGGCTGTTGATAAGGTGGGAAGCATCAAGCCGGACGGCCTTGATGTTTTTGCCGGCACTACTGCAATCGGGATCATATCTTCAATGGCCTGGGGCCTCGGTTACTTTGGGCAGCCGCATATCATCACCCGTTTTATGGCATTGAGATCAACCAGGGATGTGCCGATGGCAAGGCTGATCGGAATGGTATGGATGATTGCAGGGCTGTTTGGTGCTATATTTACTGGTTTTGCTGGCATTGCTTATTTTGCGGATGCGCCGTTAAAGGATTCGGAAACCGTCTTTATGGATTTTAGCTCTTTGCTGTTCAATCCGTGGATCTCCGGCATTCTTCTTGCTGCCATCCTTTCAGCGATTATGAGTACGATCGACTCTCAGCTGCTTGTTTCCTCTAGTGCAGTGGCTGAGGATTTCTATAAGGCCGTCTTCAGGAAAGGGGCCGGGGAAAAGGAGCTTGTATGGGTCGGCAGGTTCTCGGTCATCGTGATTGCCCTGATTGCCATCATTCTTGCCATGAACCCGGAAAGCTCTGTCCTTGACCTTGTGAGCTATGCGTGGGGCGGATTTGGCGCAGCATTCGGTCCAGTGATCATCCTGTCGCTTTTCTGGAAGCGAATGACAAGGAATGGGGCACTCGCAGGGCTTATCTCCGGGGCTGCCACTGTTGTCATTTGGGAAAAATTGAAGGGCGGCATCTTTGATTTATATGAAATTGTTCCTGGCTTTCTGGTATGTACTGCAGCCATTATTATTTTCAGCCTGGCATCTTCTTCTCCGAATAAAGAAATCGAGGAAGAGTTTGAGAAGGCAAAGGCATCCTCTTTTTAATTGAAAATCTAATCTATCGAATGGCAGGCTATTAAGGCCTGCTTTTTTATATTCCGGAGAAAACCCTGACTTAATTTTATAAATTTAGATGAATAGATACTCGCGTATAACCGTTTTCTTAAATATATATGCAAATCTGGTGAATAAATATAAATGGCATTTTAGAATACTGAATTTTCTCCCTGTTCTGATTATGTATCTGTGTTACGCTTATTAACGGCTGTTAAACGGCGGGAGTGAGGGTTGTTTTCTTTCAGTGTTTTTTAAAATGATGATGTCTGCATAAGGTTGCAGAAAAACTGTATAGAAAACAATGCTCGTATTTAAAAATTTCAATTAGTTAAGGAAAGGAGAATGCTTTAATACAATGGAAACTGCTACGTTAATTACTTTTATTGTGTATTTAATTGGAATGCTTGCAATTGGACTTATTTCTTATAAACTGACAAGCAATCTGTCTGACTATGTTCTCGGAGGGAGAAGCCTCGGGCCTGGAGTGACAGCTCTTAGTGCCGGCGCTTCTGATATGAGCTCCTGGCTGCTGCTTGGACTCCCGGGCCTTGCCTATGCGACAGGACTTGATTCCATATGGATGTGCATCGGCTTGATTATTGGAGCCTATCTGAACTGGAAATTTGTTGCTTCCCGGCTGCGCGCCTATACGGAGGTTGCGAATGATTCCATCACAGTCCCCGACTTTTTCGAAAACCGCTTTAAGGATGGATCACGGCTTCTCCGTGTTATATCCGCTCTCGTCATTTTAATATTTTTTACCTTTTATGCTTCATCCGGCCTTGTAGGGGGAGCCCTGCTTTTCCAGGAGACCTTTGGGATGACGTATAATACAGCCCTGCTGATTGGGGCGATTGTCATCATTTCCTATACGTTCCTTGGCGGCTTCCTGGCTGTCAGCTGGACAGACTTCTTCCAGGGCCTTCTGATGTTCCTGGCGCTTGTGATTGTTCCAATTGTCGCTTTCGCGAAGCTTGGCGGATGGGGAGAAACGATTGATACAGTCCGGTCCATCGATCCGTCATATCTGGATCCGATTGATACGATGTCAGGCCTCGGAATCGTGTCTCTGATGGCCTGGGGGCTTGGCTATTTCGGCCAGCCGCATATCATTACCCGGTTTATGGCCATCAGGTCTACTAAGGAAATTCCTAAAGCCCGTTTTTATGGGATGTCCTGGATGACCATTTCTATTATCGGCGCCATTTTGGTCGGTCTTGTAGGAATTCCGTCATTCACGGATAACCCTCTGATTCAAGGTGATGTGGATAATAGCGAAAAGGTCTTTATTTTCTTTGCCGATATCCTGTTTAATCCATGGGTATCAGGCATCCTGCTGGCTGCAATCCTTTCAGCGATCATGAGTACGATTGATTCCCAGCTGCTTGTATCATCGAGTGCTTTGGCGGAGGACTTTTATAAAGGCATCATCCGCAAAAATGCGAGTGATAAAGAGCTTGTCTGGGTCGGGCGCATCGGCGTCATCATCATTGCATTGATTGCGATACTTCTCGCTTATACAGGCAATCCGAAAAACGGAGGGTCTTCGATCCTCGATCTGGTCAGCTATGCATGGGGCGGATTCGGCGCTGCATTCGGCCCGGTTGTTCTTTTATCCTTGTATTGGAAAAGGATGACCCGCAACGGGGCGCTTGCAGGAATGCTAACCGGCGCCATTACGGTGGTCGTCTGGAAGCGGCTTACAGATAAAGAAATCATTCCGTTTGAGCTGTATGAAATCGTACCAGGCTTCTTCCTTGCCCTTTTGGCAATCGTGATCTTCAGCCTTCTTGGCAGGCAGCCGGACAAGGTGATCAGGGAGGAATTTGAAGAAGCAGCAGAAAGCGATCGGGAATAAACATGAAAAAAGCTGGTGAGATCTCTCATCAGTTTTTTCTTGTGTAAAAAAATATCAGAAAATTTAATAAAAACTCTTTTCAATTCTTTCCCCTCTGTTATATAATACAAAATGTAAATAATTATCTGTATTATAACATAAAGGAGGAGTTGGAATGGTTACTAACACAGCATCAGCAATTCAGGAGAAGTGGGAAATGGAGGATCGGTGGAAGGGAATTGAGCGTCCTTATTCTGCAGAGGATGTTTTAAAGCTGCGGGGGACGGTTCAAATTGAGCACACATTGGCCAGAAGGGGCGCCGATAAGCTGTGGAAGCTGGTCCATGAGGAAGATTTTGTGAATGCACTGGGAGCACTGACAGGCAATCAGGCGGTCCAGCAGGTAAAGGCCGGGCTGAAGGCGATTTATTTGAGCGGCTGGCAGGTGGCGGCAGATGCCAATCTTTCCGGCCATATGTACCCTGACCAAAGCCTGTATCCTGCCAACAGTGTTCCTCAGGTGGTCAAACGGATCAATCAGGCGCTGCAGCGGGCTGATCAGATCACTCACAGCGAAGGTGATCATTCCATTGACTGGTTTGCCCCGATTGTGGCAGACGCAGAAGCCGGGTTTGGGGGACAGCTGAATGTGTTTGAGCTGATGAAAGGGATGATTGAAGCAGGAGCGGCGGGTGTCCATTTTGAAGACCAGCTTTCCTCCGAAAAGAAATGCGGCCATCTTGGCGGAAAGGTGCTCCTTCCGACACAGACAGCCGTAAAAAATCTGATCGCTGCCAGGCTGGCGGCAGATGTAATGGATGTCCCGACTGTGCTGGTAGCACGGACAGATGCCAATGCGGCTGATTTGATCACTAGTGATGTCGATCCATGTGATCATCCGTTCATCATGGGTGAGAGGACGCCGGAAGGCTTTTTCAGGACCAGGGCAGGGCTTGATCAGGCCATCGCACGCGGGCTAGCTTATGCCCCTTACGCTGACTTGATCTGGTGTGAAACATCCGAACCGGACCTGGAGGAGGCAAGAAGGTTTGCAGAAGCCATCCATGAAAGGTTCCCGGGAAAATTGCTTGCCTACAACTGCTCGCCTTCATTTAACTGGAAGAAAAAGCTGGATGATGAAACAATAGCGAAATTCCAGAAAGAGCTCGGCAGGATGGGCTATAAATTCCAGTTTGTCACACTGGCAGGATTCCATGCTTTGAACCATAGCATGTTTGAACTGGCACGAGGCTATAAAGACAGGGGGATGGCTGCCTATTCCGAGCTGCAGCAAAGAGAATTCGCCAGCGAGGAATTTGGCTATACGGCGACCCGCCATCAGCGCGAGGTGGGCACAGGCTATTTTGACCAGGTTTCCATGGTTGTTTCCGGAGGCACATCCTCCACCACTGCGCTAAAGGGTTCGACTGAGGAAGATCAGTTTACGGTGTCCCAATAGCATTTTGATTTCCCTCCTTGGCCAAAGGAGGGTTTTTTTTATCCGGGAAAAGGAATAGTAAAAGGAGAAGCATCACAATCTTAGACAAATTTACATACATAATAGTAGGCTGATACTAGAGGAGGTGCGGAGATGCCCCAAAATGTGGATGATTACGTGAAGCAGGGAATGTATGGGCAGAAGCAGACAAAACCGGATGAACGAAGAAAATTCCTCGGAACGATCAGGGAGCGGATTGTGATTGCACTCACCCAGCCCCAGGTCAGAAGAGAAGGGACCCTCCTTGAGGCGGAAGTTGCGCTGAAGGAGAACCCGTCTGCCCATCTATACTTAAACGGAAACATGAATTACTCTTACCTGTCCAAGTATATTAAGCTCGCGTCACAATTCGGAGTCGAATACACCATTGTCACAAACAAAGAGCATAATACGGAAATCGGCCTTGTCCTTGCTTATGATCATGCGATAGATAAGGAAGAAATTTATATCAGCAGTGATAAGGCTGGAAAGGAAGCTCCTGAGAAAAAGGCAAAAAAGGGAGTGGCTGGTTTTTTGAAGAAACTTTTCAAAGGCAATTAGAGAATGCTGAGGCCAATGGTCCTCAGCATTTTATGTTAAAATTAAGATGTATTTTCCATAACTCTATTTCTTCAGTCAATTGACATCCCCCATATAAACAGGCAGCCCTGTTTCCCCATCTGCATGCCTGATGATCAGTTCCCTGATGGGGGCAGGAAATAAAGGACAGTCTGCCAATTCTTTTAGGGGAAGCCATGCAATTCCAACCTGATTTTTATCCGGGATGCTTCCTGATGCCGGAGAGCCTCCGTCCTGGATGCTGCAGGCAAAAAAGAATTCTACTTGATGCTGTCCCGCGTGAGGTTCATAGCCATGATTGCTGCCGATATAATCACGTACAAACAGCAGGCTGCCAATCTCGACAAGTACGCCGATTTCTTCCAGGCATTCGCGCCTCAGATTTTGGTGCAGATTTTCACCGTTTTCCTGGCCGCCCCCCGGAAGGACATAGAAATCCTCCCCGCTGTCATGCATCTTGATGGCAAGCAGGCAGCCATTCTGGATAATGATTGCTTTTGAAGCAGTTCTGATCATTTTATATCCTCCTTGGGATAGCATTCATATGGGGTCTGTTCATTTCCGTTCCAGGCACTTCGCTTTCCGCGGGGCGACGCTGAGCCTCCTCACGCTGCGCGCTGCGGGGTCTCAGCATTGCCGCTACTTTCCCACAGGAGTCTACGTGCCTTCCACTCCAATAAACAGAGGCTCCTGAACTTTTACTTATTAACAGAAAAATAGAATCTGAATGTTTCCATTCCATGAAATAGGATGCATGTCCTTTTGACGAACTAAACCATTTTTCCCTTATTTATTTTTAAGCGAGGTGTCATGGATGAAAATTGCCGATTTGCGCCCCAAAAAACGTTCAGATTTAAGAATTAGAGCCGGCACTTGGTTTTACACCTGGAAAAGATATGGCCGCTGGCTGGCAGAAGCCCGTACATACAGCGGCAAAAAAGAAGCAGCTGCTCTGCCGTATCCGGTATTCAGGCACCAGACCCCCCTTCTAAGAAAGCTGAAGGACGTAGACATGGCCTATCAATATAATAAAATCAAAAACCTGGAAATTGCGGTTGAGCGTCTGAACTCGATCGTCATTTATCCCGGGGAAACACTCAGCTACTGGAAGCTTATAGGCAGGCCGACTGCCAGAAAAGGATACCAGCCCGGCATGATTCTTCATTGCGGCAGCTTTAAGATGGAAACGGGGGGAGGTCTCTGCCAGCTTTCCAATCTGATTTATTGGATGACTCTCCATACCCCGCTGACAGTGACAGAAAGGCACCGCCACAGCTATGATGTATTCCCGGACTCAAACCGCACCCAGCCGTTTGGGAGCGGGGCGACCTGTGCCTATAATTATCTCGACCTGCAAATAACCAATCATACTGAAGAGCCTTATCAGCTGATCCTTTATCTGACAGATGCCAATTTATGCGGCGAGTGGCGGACAGTTTCAGAGCCTTTATACACGTATGAGGTGTATGAAAGGAGCCATGCCATCACCCCTGCATACTGGGGCGGATATGTCCGCCATAATGAAATCTTCCGCAGGTCCTATAACCGGCAGGGGAAGCTGTATGACGACGAATATGTAACAGAGAACCATGCCATTATGATGTACGAGCCTCTGCTCGAAGGAACAGCCCGCTCAAAATAACAGAGCGGGCTTTCTTATTCAGAGAGGCTGGAGCTTGGAAGAAGGCTCAAGTCCGGGGCCTTCAATAATAACGGCGGTCATTCCAAGAGCAGAGCCGGATTCATGTTCTTCCCCATCTTCCCAGAAAATAGCCGTTCCTGGATTTACTGCTATTCGTTCCCCATCCGCACTTCTAACCCAGCCCTCACCGGAGACAATCAGGAAAAGCTTCGGACAGACAGCAGGATGCATGCCAAGGACGCTGTCCTCCTTCAGATGCATGCAGCCTACCGTAACCGTGATTTCCCTGGATAAAAGAGTATAATAGCTGTTCAGGCTGCCAAATTTTGCAACCTCTTTGCCGGCTGAATCAAATCGAAATAGCTTCATCTAAAACCTCTCCTTAAATGGATTCAGCTTATATTATAACTGAAAAAATAGAATAGCATAAATTATAAAAAAACGGGTGTGACTGAATAGATTCAGCCCGTAAAATAGTTTTATCAGGCAGCAGATGCCAGCATGCAAGGAGGAGTTCAATATGACAATCGAGGTGCTTGTTTCCTAGTCTGGGACGGGGAGCTTGTCACGGGATCTCCGTTTCAGACTTTCTTAGTTTTTATGAAGAAGGAGAAGCGGAGGAAGGGCGATGGAGGCAAAAAAAGTATATTATAGGCTCACGGGAATTCGGGCGTTTTTATTTCAAGTCATTTTTACCGTAAATGCGATTTATTTTGTTGTGGATGCTGGGCTGAACCCGCTCCAGCTTGTCCTGATCGGGACAATTATGGAATTGTCCATTGTGCTGTTTGAGGTGCCGACAGGAGTCATAGCCGATCATGTCAGCAGGAAGAAATCCGTCATCATCGGAACGATCCTGCTCGGACTGGCCCATCTTCTGGAAGGGTCGGTGCCAGCATTCTGGGGAATCGCATCAGCTTATGCTGTCTGGGGCCTTGGCTACACGTTTCTCAGCGGTGCTGAAGAAGCGTGGATTGCCGACGAAGTGGAAGGGAAAGGTCTGGATAAGCTTTTTCTAAAAGGATCTCAGATTGCCAATATCGGCAAAATTGCCGGCATCATGGCAAGTGTGATTATATCCATGCTCTTTTCTGTTCAGGCAGCGATTCTGATTGCGGGCGGTTCTTTCATTATATTGGCTGTCTGGCTCTGGTTCCGGATGCCTGAAGAACGGTTTGAAAAGCTGGAGCGTGAAGAATCATCCCAGCTTCGGCAGCTTGCCGGGGCCATACACAAAGGATACAGGACAGTGAAGGGCCATCCGGTTCTTGCCGGCATGGCAGGCATTGCCCTTATGTGGGGGCTCGCAAGCGAAGGTTTCGACCGGCTGTGGGCTGCCCATTTTCTGGGTGATATTCAGCTTGCCGGGAGCTCTGCAGTTCTCTGGTTCGGATTGATCAATGGAATTGCATTGCTCCTGAACATTGGGGTGGTCGAGTGGATCAGCAGAAGGCTGAATGGGGATGGGGAGCAGACATATGTCCGCCTGCTGCTCTTCGTGAACGGGGCTCTCACGGCCAGCACACTGATTTTTGCGCTTAGCGGGGAGATTTGGCTTGCCCTTGCCTCTTATTGGATCAGTTTTACACTGAGAGGCCTTAACAGCCCGCTTTACAGCATCTGGCTTAATCAAAAGCTGGAGCCGAAGGGAAGGGCCACCATGCTTTCGCTTTTCGGACAGCTTGATGCCATCGGACAGATTGCAGGAGGGCCGCTTGTTGGCTGGATCGCGTTTTCGATTTCCGTCCAGGCCGGATTATTTGCAACCGGTCTGCTTACTGTACCGGTCCTGATTTTCCTATGGATGGCCGGCCGCTATGCGAACAGTGCAGAGTGTCCAAGTCATCCGGACAGGAAGATACAGGATAAAACCGGACGAATGCAATAATTAGAACAATGGTAAAGGCGTCCGGGATATCGAGGCGCCTTAGCTTTTCACTGCCGCCTCATATTTTCCCCCACTTTCGGCAATTGCTTTAAAGCGCTGGAGTCTGATATGATTCTATCTATACTTATAGCATTTTTAAAATATTTGGAGGTGACAGAGATGTCTAGAATATCAGAAGATCAGGTCAGGCATGTAGCCCACCTGGCACGTCTGGAGATATCGGATGAGGAAGCAGCGCGGATGCAAAAAGAGCTTGAAAAAATGCTTTCTTTTGCGGAGCAGCTTAATGAACTGGATACAGAGAAGGTTGAGCCGACTTCCCATGTACTGGATATCAAGAATGTATTCCGGGAAGATATCGCGAAAAAAGGGCTGCCGCAGGAGGAAGTGCTGAAAAACGCGCCGGACCACCAGGATGGGCAAATCAAGGTGCCATCCATACTGGAATAGGGGGAAGACAAATGAGTTTGTTTGATCATAAAGTTTCAGAGCTCCATGAACTTTTACATAAAAAAGAAATTTCCGTAACTGATCTGGTTGAGCAGTCTTTTAAACGGATTGGGGAAGTAGACAGCCAGGTGGGGGCATTCCTGACCTTGAATGAAGAAGAAGCACGGCGGCAGGCAAAGCACTTAGACGAAAAGCTGGGCACGGAAGAGTCGAAGGGCCTCCTTTTTGGCATGCCGATCGGAATTAAAGATAATATTGTCACAAAAGGGCTGAGAACCACCAGTGCCAGCAAGATCCTCGAAGATTTCGACCCGATCTATAATGCGACTGTTATGAATCATTTACATAATGCCGAAACCATCACGATTGGAAAACTGAATATGGATGAATTCGCGATGGGTTCCTCAAACGAGAACTCAGGATTCGGAAATGTCCGCAATCCATGGAATCTTGAGAAAGTGCCAGGCGGCTCTTCAGGCGGCTCGGCTGCAGCGGTCGCAGCAGGAGAAGTGCCTTTTGCCCTTGGGTCAGATACAGGGGGATCCATCAGACAGCCTGCTTCCTACTGCGGAGTGGTTGGGTTAAAACCTACCTATGGTCGTGTTTCCCGGTTCGGTCTTGTTGCGTTTGCCTCATCCCTTGATCAGATCGGCCCAATAACCAGGAATGTTGAAGATAATGCTTACCTTCTTCAGGCGATTTCCGGGCTGGACCCGAATGATTCTACCTCAGCAGATGTTCCTGTCGATCATTACGCCAGCGCCCTGACCGGAGATGTGAAGGGTCTGCGAATCGCTGTGCCAAAAGAGTACCTTGCTGAAGGTGTGGATGAAGAAGTCCGCCAGTCTGTCCTCGATGCGCTTAAGGTGCTGGAGAATCTTGGAGCTGTATGGGAGGAAGTATCCCTCCCGCATTCCAAGTATGTTCTGGCTGCCTATTATCTGCTTTCATCATCAGAAGCGTCCGCCAATCTTGCCCGCTTTGACGGTGTCAGATACGGCTACCGCTCTCCGGATGCGGAAACATTGATGGAGCTCTACAAAAAGTCGCGCGCCCAGGGCTTCGGCGATGAGGTGAAAAGAAGGATCATGCTCGGAACCTTCGCCTTAAGCTCAGGCTATTATGATGCTTATTATAAAAAAGCACAAAAGGTCCGCACTTTGATTAAAAAGGACTTTGAAGAGGTATTTCAATCTTATGATGTCATCATCGGGCCTACAGCGCCGACTCCGGCATTCAATATCGGGGAGAATATAGACGATCCGCTGACTATGTATGCCAATGATATATTAACTATCCCTGTTAACCTGGCCGGTACGCCTGCCATTTCGGTTCCGTGCGGATATTCGAATGGCATGCCGCTCGGACTGCAGATCATCGGCAAGTATTTCGACGAGAGCACGATCTACAAAACAGCCCATGCCTTTGAGCAGGCAACTGACTTCCATAAGCAAAAGCCGGGATTGTAAGGGGGAAACAGACATGAACTATGAAACGGTTATTGGACTTGAGGTCCATGTTGAATTAAAAACAGATTCGAAAATCTTTTCCGCGAGCCCGAACCATTTCGGGGCGGAACCCAATACAAACACAAGCGTTGTGGAACTCGGCTATCCCGGTGTGCTGCCGGTGCTTAACCGGAAAGTGGTCGATTACGGGATGAAAGCGAGCATGGCGCTGAACTGCCAAATTGCCGATGTAACGAAATTCGACCGCAAAAACTATTTTTATCCGGATAATCCAAAGGCCTATCAGATCTCACAATTTGATAAGCCGATCGGTGAACATGGCTGGATTGAAATCGAAGTGGACGGATATAAGAAAAAAATTGGCATCACCCGGATCCATCTGGAGGAGGATGCCGGCAAGCTGAATCATGAAAAAGGCTATTCCCTCTGCGATTACAACCGCCAGGGAACCCCGCTGATCGAAATCGTGTCAGAGCCTGATATCAGGACAGCCAATGAAGCCTATGCTTATCTCGAAAAACTGAAAAGCATCATCCAATATACGGGTGTTTCTGATTGTAAAATGGAAGAAGGATCGCTCAGATGTGATGCGAATATTTCCATCAGGCCAGTTGGCCAGGAGGAATTCGGCACCAAGACCGAGCTGAAAAACCTGAACTCTTTCAACTTTGTCAGAAAAGGGATTGAGTATGAAGCAAAGCGCCAGGAGGAGGTGCTTCTTGCCGGAGGTACGATCCAGCAGGAAACCCGCCGCTATGATGAGTCTACTAATACGACCCTGCTTATGCGTGTAAAAGAGGGCTCTGATGATTACCGCTATTTCCCTGAACCTGATCTGACGGACATTTACATTGACCAGGAGTGGAAGGACCGGATCCGCGCCGGGATTCCGGAGCTGCCGGACGCGAGGCAGAAGCGTTATGCAGAAGAGCTGGGCCTCCCTGCTTATGATGCTGCAGTCCTGACGGTAACAAAGGAGACAGCTGACTTCTTCGAGGCAGCGGTCGAAGCAGGAGCGGACGCCAAGCAGGCATCAAACTGGCTGATGGGTGAAGTGTCTGCCTACTTGAATGCTGAGCAGAAAGAGCTGGCTGATGTAAAGCTGACACCGAAGAACCTGGCCGGGATGATCAAGCTGATTGAAAACGGGACAATCTCCAGCAAAATCGCTAAAAAGGTCTTCAAGGAGCTCATCGAAAATGGCGGGACCGCGGAAGCCATCGTCAAGGAGAAGGGTCTCGTCCAGATTTCTGACGAAGGAGCGCTCCTTCAATATGTGACAGATGCACTTGATGCAAATCCGCAATCGATCGAAGACTTTAAGGCAGGCAAACAAAAAGCAACCGGGTTCCTGGTCGGGCAGATCATGAAGGCCTCCAAGGGACAGGCTAATCCACAGATGATCAACAAGCTGCTGATGCAGGAAATAACAAAACGATAGAAAATAAGCCGCTGGGGAATTCCAGCGGTTTCTATTTATTATGGGGAAATTTGCTGGCCCATTTAGACAAACTTCCTCTTTATTTCCCAGGAAAGGATGAAATGCGGCAAAGTCCGGCAAAAAAAGGATTGTACTGTATTCACAGAGAATAAATAAGAGATGCAATAGCCGATTGATCAATATTGATAAAAAAGGAAGTGTTTTATATGGAATTGAAGGACTGGTATGCGAAGGGACTGACCTTCTCTGAATATGTGGAAGGCATGAGTGTTAATAAGCAGGAGATGGAAAGCATAGACAGCAAATTTTCTCTTACAGAAGAGGAAAAGGCCAAGCTGGTGCCTGTGAAGGAAAAAGGGTTGAAAGTGATTGTCCTGACAGAAGACTGGTGCGGGGATGCGATGCTTAATATTCCGATCCTTATGCATATAGCAAGAGAGACGGATATGGAGACAAGGTTCGTTCTGCGGGATGAAAATCTTGAGCTGATGGATCAGTATTTAACTAACGGGACAGCCCGTTCGATCCCTATTTTCATTTTTATCGATGGAGACGGACAGGAAAAGGCCGTATGGGGGCCGCGGGCAGAAACAGTGCAGAGCTTTGTCGACAAGGAACGGGCCCAGCTTCCGCCAGCTGACAGTGAAGATTTCAAAGAAAAGCAAGGCAACATGTTCAAAAAGATGAAAGCGGCATACCAGGAAGATGAACAGGTCTGGCATGATGTGGCAGCAAGTATTATAGCTAAACTTTAACAAAGCAGGTGAAGAATTTGGAGTGGACGAAGAGCGGAGCTGCAAAAAGGCTTGGCATCCAATATCCGATTCTCCAGGCACCCATGGCTGGCGGTATTACTGTTCCAGAACTGATTGCAGCTGTATCCGGCAGCGGCGGCCTGGGAAATATGGGAGCCGGCTATATGTCTGCTGAAGACATGGAAAGAGATATCAAAAAAGTAAAGGAATTGACTGCCGAGCCATATGGAGTCAATCTGTTTCTCCCTGCCGATCCTCTGGTTGATGAGAACAAGCTTCAAAGGATGTACCGGAAGCTGGAGGGGCTGCAACAGGAGCCGGGAATCAGCACTGCTGCAGCTTATAAAGAAAAAGATCGCCGGCAGCTCTTTGGCGAACAGCTGGAAACGGTCCTGCGGCTTAGGGTTCCTATTGTCAGCTTTACATTCGGCATTCCTGAGAGAGAAGCTGTTTCCGAGCTTCATAGGAATGGCACTGTGATTATCGGAACTGCTACAAATGTTCTGGAAGCAGAAGAAATGGAAGAGGCTGGTGCAGATCTTGTAGTGGCCCAGGGCAGTGAGGCAGGGGGCCACAGGGGGACATTTCATAGTGAGGAGAGGGGCTTGATTGGAACGATGGCCCTTATCCCACAGGTTGCAGACCGGGTTAAAATTCCCGTCATAGCAGCCGGGGGCATCATGGATGCAAGGGGCATCGCAGCCGCCTTTATGCTGGGCGCCCAGGGGGTCCAGCTGGGAACTGCCTTTCTTCCCTGCAGTGAAAGCGGTGCCCATCCAGCCTACAAGGAAGCTGTGCTGGAAGGCAAGGGAGAAGAAACAGTCCTTACAAAAGCTTTTTCCGGAAAACTGGCCAGGGGAATGGAGAATAGATTTATCAGTGAAATGAAAGACATGGATGCCGAGCTTCTGCCTTTTCCTGTTCAAAATGATCTGACGGGACCGATCCGCAGGAAAGCAGCAAAAGACGCCAATAAGGATTATATGTCATTATGGGCAGGCCAGGCGGTTTCTCTTTCTAAGGAATTGCCTGCAGCCAGACTGATGGAAGATCTGATAGCAGGCACTGACAGTCTTCTCAAAAAATAAATAAAGCTTCCGCATTTCAGCGGAAGCTTTATTTGTATTCTTTTCAAGAAAACAAAAACGAAATTCCAAGGGAAGCAGCAAGCATAAGCAGGGAGGATGCGAGCAGGGGATTGACTCTGATGTGGAACATTTCTCTGGCTTCCCTGTGCCCTGTATCCCGGTGGTTCATGAATGAACTGGCGATGACTCTGTTGGTCCAAGCATCGCCTGTGCTGGAAAAAAACAAGACGAAAGCAAACCACAGAGCGGAAAATAAGAATGAGAAATCAATCAGGCCGTAACCCGAAAAGAAGAAATGCCAAATGGAGAAAAGCAGCAGGGCCTGGATAGTGAAGGAAGCAGCAAGGATGATGGCAAAACGTTTCATGAATTCATCTCCTTTCCATTATTAGAGGAAGCGGCGCATGTGAGGATGTGTGTTTCAAAGTTGGCCGGCTTGCCCCCATGCTTCTTTTTTTACGATTGAATAAAGAAAAAGTTCCAAAAAAAGTAAAACTTAAGAGATAGTATGAAAGAAAGAGAGAGGGATATAATTTTGTTTCAGTATAGAGCGGGTTATTTGCTTGATTACACCGGGCTCCCGCAGCCCGTTATCGTCCATGCTGAGAATCTCCTGAGCTGTCAACCATTTATATTCTGGCATCCCATTTTCTAATTTGATAGATCCGCCGGCAAATTCAGCAAGAAATTGAAAAAGGAGAATAGGGTGGCCTGTCCTGCTGGTAAACTGGAAGATTCCTGCCGATTCCGCAATTTTAATATCCAGCCCTGTTTCTTCTTTTGTTTCCCGCCGGGCGGCCGCAATTATATCTTCCCCGGGCTCCACATGGCCGGAGGGGAAATTCCAGGTGGGTCCAGCCTCATTTTTATGTTCCTTAATCATGAGCAGGCGGCCGTCCATCAGGACGGCAGTGCTTGCAATCAAGATAGAATCCATTGAATACCTCCTGTATACTTTTTGGTTCATTATAACATGAGAAATGCCCCCTTCATTCAGGGGGCATGGTGTTAAATGATAGCTTCCTCTTCTTTTTCAAAGCGTTTATCCATCCAGTCTTTCCCCTCCAGCTGTTTGGTGACAAGCATGCTGGAAACAGTATCTCCGGTGACATTGACTGCAGTGGCTGGCGGATCGACCACTACGCCGATTGCTGAAATGATCGGAAGCGCCTCGATTGGCAGGCCGTAAAGTGTGATGATCATCATCTCGCCAATAAAGCCTCCTCCTGGCACACCGCTCATGACTGTCCCTGCAAGCAGCGAGATGCCGATCGCCGTTAAAAAGGTGTCCAGGCCGGTGAAATCCATATTGAAAATGCCGAATACAAAAGATATCTTCAATATGGCCGCCAGGCAGGAGCCATCCATATGAATGGTTGCGCCGAGCGGAAGAACGGTTTCCCTAATATCTTTAGGCACGCCGATTCGTTTGGCAGCCTGCAGGTTAACAGGCAGTGAGCCAACGCTGCTTCCAGTGGCAAGAGCGGTGGCAGCAGGGGAAAAGATATTTTTCCAAAAGCGGGCCACTCCTCTGCGTCCCCCGGCAATAAAGGCATAAAGCGTAAAGCCGATCAGGAAATAAAGAATGGCAGCAGGGTAATAGACGATGACAGCCCGGGCATAATCGCCAAGCAGTTCGGGTCCGAATACGCCTATCAATGACGCGAAGTAAGCACCAAGACCGATGGGTGCATAATACATGACAAGATTGATCAGCCTCATAAAGACTTCTGAACCGCTGACCAGAAACTTTGTGAAAGGGCGTCCTTTTTCACCAGTAAGCCCTGAAGCCACCCCAACCAGGACTGAAAAGACTATTAAAGCGAGCATATTCTTGCGGGAGAAGAGCTCGATAAAGTCAGGCACAGTAAAGGTTTTGACCAACTGATCGGGCAGGCTCAGCTCTTCTGTATTTTCCGGCTGTGTCAGAGGGATGTCAGTCCCCTGGGCCGGCG
Source organism: Bacillus infantis (assembly GCF_008180445.1). Lineage (GTDB taxonomy): Bacteria > Bacillota > Bacilli > Bacillales > Cytobacillaceae > Bacillus_AB > Bacillus_AB infantis_B. The sequence continues at coordinate 147,172 of NZ_VTER01000009.1, read as the reverse complement.
GGAAGGCTGTTACCGCAACCAGCATTACAATGGAGGCAATAATGCCTGTAGCAATGAATACAGCCATCATGCTGCCCATGATTTTTCCGAGCCGCTTCATGCTGTTCATATTGGCAATAGCCGATGAGATTGTGAAAAAGACGAGCGGTACTACTAGCATGAATAAGAGATTTAAGAATAAGTCCCCAAGCGGTTTGATAACTTCCGCTTTTTCCCCGAAAACAAACCCGATGATGCTTCCAATGATAATTGAAGCAAACAGGATAATGGGAAAGCGGTATGCTTTTAATTTTTCCTTCATTTAGGTAACTCCTTCTGCAAAAAAATGATATGATGCCCATCTGATATGGGTGAACCTCTACCATTCTACCCGAAATGGAATGGATATGACAGATTGGGAAATGAACAGGTATTTTTTTCACTCAAAGGATCTGCCATTCAAAAGGCGGACCCGGCTTGTTTATACACCAATAAAAAAAGAGAGCCATCACAGCTCTCAAGCCTGCTTCGGCCCTTTTTTCGCAGGTATCCGGTCATTCTTTAAATTCTTGTCATTGATCTTTGGCTCTTTATTTTGGCGGAAGTTTGAGATGTTGGAACGGTGCAGGATGATCAGAAAGATTGTAAAAAAGAAAAATATAAGTTCATGGGTCCATCCGGGCTGAAATAAAGAGAAAATGAAAAGGGCAATTCCGACAGATATTGAGCCAAAAAATACATATTTTGTTGCATAGATGACCCCGACAAATGCCAGGTAAGCTGCCAGGAACATCCAGGCGTTGGCAACCAGCAGCACCCCTGCGGTTGTTGCGATGGCTTTGCCTCCGCGGAAGCCTGCGAAAATAGGGAAGCAGTGGCCCGCAACCGCAATCAGGCCGGTGTAGAGCGGATCCAGATCAGTATGAAGAAGGATGGGCAGACCTGCTGCAAGCGCGCCTTTACCGGCATCAATGAGAAGAACGGCAATCCCGGCCCGCTTTCCAAGGACACGGACGGTGTTGGTCGCCCCTGGATTATTGCTGCCATGCTCGCGTATGTCGATTTGGAACAGCCACCTGCCAATCAGAAGGGCGGTTGGAATCGAGCCGATCAAATAGGCGGCTGCAAGAATAGCAAAATTCATAAATCCTCCTTTCTGCCTGCCTTACAGCAAAAATAAAGTGAGAGAAATTGTAATTGCTTTCATTCTACCATATAATGAGCATACCCCGATTTAAATTCCTAATATTTTGAAAAAGGATGTGGCGGAATGGGTATTGTTGATTTTGGAAACAGGGCAAGTGAATATGCACGTTCCCGGAACGATGTTCCAAATAGTCTGTTTGATAGCCTTCATCTAAGAAATATTAATTTTACCGGCAAAAAAGTGGCCGATCTGGGCTGCGGGACAGGAGCGCTGACAAGGAGGCTGATTTTCCGCAAAGCAGACGCTGTCGGAATCGATCCCTCAGAAAAGCTTCTGCAGGAAGCCGCCGGGATCAGCCGGGACAAGTATCTTGAAATCCCGTATAAAAAAGGAACTGCAGAAAATACAGGCCTTGACGGGGCTGAGTATGATATGGCGACGGTGCTCCGTGCCTGGCACTGGTTTGACAGGGAAGAGGCCCTCAGGGAAATCACCAGGATTCTTAAGCCGAAGGGTCACCTGATTGTGGCAGATACAGGATTCAAAACAGACCAAAGACTTGTGGAAATCACTTTTGATTTTTTGAAGAAAGAAGGAGTAGAGCCTAAACCTGCCGGAAGCAAGGCAGAGTCAAGCCAAAGAATCAATGGATTTCCTGTAGAGTGGTTCCATGAGTGGGAAGAGGCAGGGTTCGGGCTGAAGGATTTGTATGCGCTTCCATACGATGTCCATTTCACCAATGAAGAATGGCTGGACAGAGTCGCTTCTTTATCCTATTTGGCGGACCTCTCAAAAGAGGAAGGAGATGGATTGCTGCAGGGCCTGAAAGAAGAGCTGGAGGCACACTATGGGGCCAGTGCCTCACACGGGATTGCGCATTTCTGCACTATAGCTATTCTTCAGGAGGGAATCCGGTAAAGTGACTGATGGAGGACATTCAGTACGGAGCGCTTTTTCAAGCCGAAATGTGCATATGCCCTTCTTTTCGCTTATAATAGATTCATATAGTGATTGAGAGGAGAATGACCATGGCAGGGAACAGCAAAAAGTCTGAATGGATTTCATGGGCCAAATCGATTGCCCTCGCGCTCGTCATTGCGTTTATTTGCCGCCAGTTTATATTTGCGCCGGTGACTGTCCAGGGCGATTCCATGATGCCGACCTTCCAGAATCAGAATAAAGTGATCGTGACCAAGCTCAGCAAGATTGAGCGTTTGGATGTAGTTGTATTTCATTCGCCTGATTCCGAGGATGATTATATAAAAAGGGTGATCGGTCTGCCAGGGGATGAAATTTCTGTGAAGGACGACCAGCTTTTTGTGAATGGGAAAAAAGTGGACGAACCATATCTGGCTGAAAACCGCAAGGAAGCGGCAGAGTTCGGCATTGAGCATCTGACAGAAAATTTTGGACCGCTTGTCGTGCCGGAGCATCAATATTTTGTGATGGGCGATAACCGTTTGAACAGCAATGACAGCAGAAGCTTTGGATTCATTTCTGATGAGTCTGTCGTTGGGGAAGCCAAGTTCCGCTACTTCCCGCTCAATCGGATAGGAAATCCTGAGAAACCATAAAAGAAGGAGCCCGGCTGCTAATTAGCCGGGCTCTTTTCCTGTCACTCGCTTTTTTGATCCTTTAAAGCTCCTTGAACGTGATAAGGATTGAGATCAATGTCCGTATCATGCCCCAATGCCAGTTTTGCAAGCTGCTGTCCAAGAAACGGCCCCATCGTCAGGCCGGACGCACCGAGCCCGTTGGCAGTGAACAGGCCTTCCCACCCAGGGACAGCTCCGATGACCGGAAGGAAGCCGGGAGTAAAGGGGCGGAAACCGACCCTGGCTTCTATCAGACTGGCATCCGCCAGGCCGGGAGCTGTAGAGAGGGCTTTTGCAAGGACCTCCTGCATGCCTCCGGCTGTGATTCTCGCATCAAAACCGGATACATCATTTTCATGGGTTGCCCCTGCAACAATCCGTCCGCCGGTGAAGGCAAGCAGATACTGGTCACCGGGGGGCATAAGGACAGGCCAGCTGTCAGTTGCTTCATCCGGAAGCTTTAGGTGGGCAATCTGGGCCTTCTGATAGCTGACATCCATTTCAATGCCGAGCGGCTTGAATATTTCTGCTGCCCATGCGCCGGCACAGACGATTACAGCATCTGCCTCCCATTGTTCTTGACCGGCAAGGATGCCTGTCACCCGGTTTCCTTCATAGATCAGTGAAGCATCCTTCTCGAGAAAGACTGCCCCTTCCTTTTCTGCCGCACGGATAAGAGAATCCCTCAGTGCCCGGCCGTCTACCCGGGCGGCTCCGCTGACATGTACTGCTGCAAACTCTTTATCAGCCGGAGGGAAAGCCTCAGCTGTCTGTTCCCGGGTAAGAAGAGTGACTTCCCCGATTTCCGGTGCTTCTTCTCTCCGCTTCAATGTCCGCTCTTCCGCTTTTTCAAGCTTATCGGTTTCCTTGTGCAGGATAAGGGCACCAACCCTGCTGTAGCCTGTATCCGGCTCGCCGCGTTCCTCGAGCTCCTTCACGAGCTCCGGATAATAGCGTGCCCCCGCTTTAGCAAGCCGGTACCAATCTTTATTGCGCCTCTGCGATACCCATGGGCAGACAATGCCGGCAGCAGCGGCAGTTGCCTGTCCTTTTTCATTCCGGTCCGCCAAAATCACCCGTTTCCCCGATTTTGCCAGGTGGTAGGCAGCTGAGGCGCCCAATATTCCTGCGCCTATTACGATATAATTTTTCATAGCCTGCATCCTTTATAATGAAATTTAGTTATAGTATACCGTCCTGTCGGCTTAATTGTAAAAAGTGCATAGAGCATATTTATAGAATCTGGAAAAATATGTTTTTTATGTGATATAATAAAAGCATCCTTACAAGAAAGCAGTGACAATAGATGAAAAGACTCCTCATGGTCGGCCTTGCCGCAAGCCTTCTTGCAGGTTGCCAGAATATGCAGAGCGGAAAACTGGATACAGATAACCTGACAAAAGTGGAAATGGCCGACGTGAATAAAGAACAGGCCAAAAAAATTCCTGTTACATATGAAGCGCAGACTGTTGAAGAGGGGCTCGATGCACTTCCGTTTGAAATGAAGCTACCGAAAAAGCTGCCATTTGACGGGGAGGGGTTCCAGCCGCCGAGCATTATGGATATGAACCATACCGGTAAACAAATCAAGGCGGAATTCAGAGCCTTCCCGAAAAGCAAAGAAGAGGATTACTTGCTGATGGTTTTTGCTGATTACCCGGTCGAGTCCTCCGAGCAGCCCAATTCCGAACCAGTGGACCTTGAAGGAGGGGCAGAGGGCATGTATCAGGGAAACACCTTGTCCTTTCTGAGGGATAAGGTTCAGTACACCATTATGTACAATAACAAAGCCATTCCGGAAGATCAGCATAAAAAGGAGCTGACTGTAATGGCCAATGAGATGCTGAAGTAGTTCGCTTAGCAGGCTCCTGATATGGTATGCTAATGTTCATGTGCAAGCCTTGCTGCGGAAACGTGTGTTGGCAGGAAGAACGCTTCACAGTTACATGGGAGCTGATTATTGATGACCAAAGCAAAAAAAGGAAAAAGCGGTACTGGCAGCGGTACTGGAAAAAAAGGGTGGAACCGCTGGCAGGCGGGTGCCAAGAAAGCAAAAAGCGCCAAGCCATATAAAAGTAAAGGCACAAAAAATCAAGGGAAATCCGGGGATTCCGGCGGGAATGACTAAGGATGGGGATAAGAGCCAGAAATTCTTCTGGCTCTATTTTATTTGTTCCTTCATAAAGACCTCTGCAGTTATTTGTAATCCTGCTGATCCTCTCTGCCGTCATTTCCTTCATCAACGCCCGTTGCACGGTTGAATGCCTGTGAAATGATATTGAGTCCCTGATCCATCGCATTCATCGATTCACTTTTTTCCCCGATTTTTTTGTCCTTCTCTTGTTTTTCCATAAAAAGCACCTCCTGTGTTTATAGGATTCGATGCTATCCATGGATTATGCGCCTATTCCAGGAAGAAGCTGTTCACAGGCACCTCCGACAGGGCGATATGGGTGACTGTTCCTGCATAGGGCGTAATTTCATTGATGAATTCTTCAATATCCTCAAGCTTTTTCAGTCTCAGCTTGACGAGATAGCAGGCCTGGCCGGCTATACGGGAGCAGAATTCCGCGTTGGGGACCTTAGCCATTTTTTCCCTGAACTTCTGATAATCTCCTTGCCGCAAGGTGACTTCTACAAAACATTCAATTCCATATCCGAGTTTTTTATAGTCAATGGAAATGGTGTATCCTTTAATGATTTCCTCACTTTCCAGGCGTCTGACGCGTTCTGTGACTGAAGGCGCTGAGAGGTTTACTTTCTTTGCCAGCTCCCTCATTGATTGCCGGCCGTTTCTCTCCAGCTCCTGCAAAATACGCTTGTCTGTCTCGTCGATTATCATTTGTAATCCTCCTAATGTAAAACGGATTTCATTTGTAAAGAGAAAATGGATAAACATATATCATAAATTCTTCACTATGATCCTGATTCCTTCTATTATAAAAGAGGAAGGAGGAGTTGCAAATGCCAAGAATCAAATTGAATGAAAAACAGGGTGAGACCAATTTTCAAAAAGCGCTGGCTTATGTGCCTGAAGTGGCCTCCCTGTATGATGCCCTGTATGAGCAGCTGTGGAATGAGGACGAAATCAGCGTGGATGTAAAAGAGAAGGTGCGTTTATATCTGGCTAATATAAATGGATGTGCGGCATGCATGAGCCTCTCGTATACCAGCGGCATAGAGCAGAATGGCGCCATCGCTTACGCTGTGGAGCATAACGATTTTTCGGATTTCTCTGATTGGGACCGGAAGCTGTTTGTTTTTCTGGAAACCTACAGATCCAATCCGCGCCATTTAAAAGACTCTGATTTGGAATGGCTGAAAAATTCCTATGATGAAAAGGAAATCATGAAGCTGCTGGCACTCATCAATCTTTTTGATGGCTATCATAAAATGATTGTCAGCCTTGATTTATACGATTTTTGTTCTTTAGGGAAGGAGGGTGCCTGATGGCTGTCCTGCTGCTGGTTGATATCCAGAAGGCATTCGAGGATCTTTCCTGGGGCGAGCGGAATAATCCTGGTGCGGAAAAAGAAGCTGCAGGGCTTTTAAAGCATTGGAGAAACTGCAGCCTGCCTGTGATTCACGTCCAGCATACCTCCCAAAGCAGGGAGTCTTTATTTTTTAAAGGAAGCATCGGCCATCAATTCAAGGAAGAGGTGAAGCCTGCAGCCGGGGAAAGCATTATCCAGAAAAGCGTCAACAGTGCGTTTATCGGCACGCCCCTTGAAGATTTGCTTAAAAATCTAAGAAGCAAAGAGCTTGTCATTGCCGGGCTGACCACACCCCATTGTGTTTCAACCACTGTCCGGATGGCAGCCAATCTCGGCTTTTCGGTCTGGCTGCCGGAGGATGCCTGTGCATCCTTCGAACTGAAAGGCCATGACGGCACCATCTTCCCTCCCGGGCATATCCATCAAACAGAGCTTGCCATCCTCCATGGGGAGTTTGCGGAAGTGTGTACAACTGAAAAAGTGTTAAAGGAAATCCCGGCCTGAACAGCCGGGATTTTTTGATTCCAGTGGGATCCGGAATGGGGGATGATAGAATGAAAAGGACTTTTAATTTTTTTTTGAAAAGCCTGTAGGGGTCTTTTATCCCGGTTTCGTCTATTACGTTGGAAGCTGCCAGAAAGGGGGAGAGAGAGATTAGCGACCAAGTTCTTATCCAGCAAACAAAGAGCGGCAATGAGCATGCCTTCCGGCTCCTGGTTGAAAAATACCGCAATGATTTGTTCCGGACAATCTTTGCAGTATTAAGGGACCAGAAGGAAGCGGAAGATGCCGCCCAGGAAGTGTTTATAAAAATCTATTCCTCTCTCCCCCAATATGAGGACCAGGGCTTTAAAACCTGGATCACCAGAATTGCAGTCAATCATGCTATTGATGTAAAAAGAAAGAGGGACCGGCGCAGGGAGGATTCCCTTGAGTATGCCGGATATGAGCTTCACGGCACCCAAAAAGAGGCTGTAGAGGCCGAAGTTATGAATAAGGAAAGGCGGAAGCGGGTGAGAGAAAAGCTTCACCAGCTGCCTGATAATTATCGAGATGTGATCTATGACTTTTATATAGCTGAAAAAAGCTATCAGCAAATAGCGGAAGAACAGAATGTCCAGGTGAAGACTGTGGAGACAAAGCTCTACAGGGCTCGTCTTTGGATGAGGAAGCACTGGAAGGAGGATGATTTCTCATGAAGCACTTTACGTATGAAGAGTGGAAGCGGTATGCGAATAATGAACTGGCAGAGGCGGAAAGGGAAGTTTATGAAGATCATCTATACAGCTGTGATGAGTGCCTCGACGTCTATCTGGAGGCAGTGGCGGTAATAGAGCTGCCGCAAATGGAAAGCGGCTCAGGCTTCACCGACCTGGTGATGGCGCAAATCCAGGCAGAAGCAATAGAGCCTGCCCAGCCCCGGATACATGAAGAAAAGAAGCGCAGGCCATTCTACCAGTCGCCGCTGTTCCACTATTCCCTTGCAGCGGCAATGACCATCCTGCTCATGACGACCGGTGTTTTCCAGTCGATCACCCAGTATGCTGGAGCTGTTCAGGACCCGGATTTCCAGGAAAAGAAAACATCTGTGACAGAAGGGCTTGTGGATAAAACCTTTGCCTGGATGGATACGATCGAGAAGAAGAATAAGGAGGCAAATAAATAATGAAGAAAAATCCGATTATCGCTTTTCTTTTAGCTTTTTTCCCTGGGGGAGGCCTGCTTTATCTGGGAAAGACCCTTAGAGGTTTATTTTATACAGCGGCTGTGTTCGGGCTGATGATTCTAACGGTTGCTCTGATCAGCATGTACGTTTACGGGGATGGGCCATTGGTTTTTGCGCTGTTCGGCCTGCTGATCTATTTTGTGAACTTTGTTGATACAGCCATCACTGCATCAAAGCTCTACCAGCAGGGCGGCACAGCCTTTACGGATGGCAGCGGGGCTGCTGGATCAGCTAAGCCGGCAGCCAGCCAGGAGTCGGAGCGCTTTTTTACCATCATCCTGTCCTTTGTGCCAGGTCTTGGGCACTTTCAGCTTGGCCTGATGAACCGGGGGCTTACGCTCCTGACCGCTTTTCTTGGTTTGGGGGTGATGGTGCTGTTTGTGTCAGTGCTGACCCATCGCAGTGAATTCCTTGTATTCTGGGCGATCCTGCCGGTCATTTGGGTTTACGGCTTCTTTGATGCATTGCAGCAGCTGAACCGGAAGCATCGGGGAGAAGAGCTGGTGGACCGTACGATTATGGAGGATTTCGAGTCGAAGCGGGATGAAGGCAAGAAAAGCAAATCTATTGCTACCTTCCTGTCCATCTTTCCGGGAGCAGGCCATCTGTATCTCGGTCTGCAGCGGCGGGGCATTCAGCTGATGGCTGCCTTCCTGTTCTCCATTTATATCCTGGATGTGCTCAGGCTGGGGATTTTCTTGTTCCTGATCCCGATCATCTGGTTCTACAGCTTCTTCGACGGACTGCAGAAGTCTTCCAGATACGGGAATGAGCCTTTGGAGGATACACCCATCATTTCATATTTCATCAATCATCAGAAATGGGTGGGGATCGGACTGGTCCTTGTGGGATTGTACTATCTGACAACAAGCATCGTCCTTCCTGCGGTTTCGCCGATGCTGTACGACATGATCGATATAGATATCCGCTATTGGTTTGACCGCTACTTCCAGACAGGCATTGTATGCATCCTGCTGATCGGCGGCGGGCTGCGCCTCCTTCTTGGCAGCAAATCTGTAAAAGAAAAGGCGGTTGATTAATTTGGGCACGGATGAGAAAAACGAAGGGCGGAATGAAGGAATGAGGACATGGCGTGTTGGCACATTTTCCATGGGGGCGGCACTGCTTTTCCTTGGGGTTTTCCTGCTGCTTTCGCGGATGCTTGATATGGATTTCGGCTATGCCATGATGTCATGGTGGCCGATCATCCTCGTGATTCTGGGAGCGGAAATCCTGCTGTTCCTGCTTTTTTCCAAACAGGAAAAGCCTTATTTGAAATATGATTTTCTCAGCATTCTCTTTGTCGGCATTCTCGGCACAGCCGGCATCGGATTTGCGGCAGTCAGTTCAACGGGGATACTGGATAAATTAGATGATGTGGTGAGCAGGGAAGAGCGGACGATGGATCTGCCAGAGTTCACCGAAAAGCTGGATGGAAGCATCAAGAGGATCATTGTCCAGACCGGAAATTCCCCGATCACTATTGAAGGTGCTTCCGGAAAAGATGTTTCCATGTTCGGCACATACAGAGCGATGACTGGCAAAAATGAAAACCTGGTTTCAAAGCCCTCAGATTATGTCAGCTCCCACCGGAATGGCGACTCGCTCTATATCACGGTCAAAGAGCTTCCGAATGAAACAGCGGGACCGTTTGAACGCTATGCCTCCATGGATGCCACGCTCCTTATTCCTATGGGCGTAAAGCTTGAAGTCACAGGAAGCGGCAACACAGTGACCATGAAGCCGAGGCAGCTGATGAGCGACTGGAGTGTTGAACAGGTATCCCATGTCTCCCTGTATATCCAGGAAGAAAGCAGCCTGAAGGTAAATGCCTTTGATATAAAGGATTTTCAGGGCAGTGAGGGAGACTGGAAGGTGACAAAAGAAGAAAAGCCCTCTGGTGAAGAAGGATATGCAGATTCCAGCAGCGGCGGAAAGGATGCAACCTACCAGTCTGGCAGCGGAGAGCACCGGATCAGCATTTCCAGCAGCTATAGTGTGAGTTTGAATACAGCTGCAGAATAAGATGCAAGGCCGATTGGGCCCTGCATCTTTTTTATTGTCCTTATACTTCTGGGGCGGAACTGCCTTTGATCGCTTCTTTTTTAGCCCTCGCCCGCATGTACATGCCAATATTCAGGATGACAAGCATGCTGGAAACCATTAGAGAGCGGTCTGTCAGCCCATCTCGGAAAATATAGCTGGATGCAGCCGCCAGAATAATGAGTGCTGCAAGCAATAAATGGTGCATGATCTTATTTCCTCCCATAATGTCTTTTTCACAAGTATACAGGCCGGAAATTTCAGCGCTGTGAACAGAACCTTACGGGAACCTTAACAAGGCAGGAATTAACAGCAGGGTGAAAATTGGGTATACTGAAGAGACTAATACTCTTACATAACGTTGGTGAAATATGAAGACATTTATTGAAAAAGTCCTGGAGCGATTATCTTCCGCGCAGCTGATCGTTCTGTTCTACTTATTTGCTGTTGTTCTTTCTGCTGTACTGCTGGAGCTGCCGATCACCCTGAAGGAAGGCGTTGAACTGTCCTTTATAGATGCTTTTTTTACTTCAGTCAGCGCCATCAGCGTCACGGGCCTCTCCACTGTGAATGTCAGCGAGATCCTCAGTGTGCCAGGCACTTTTATCTTTGCTTTCATCCTGCAGTTCGGCGGAATCGGGATTATGACGCTTGGCACTTTTTTCTGGCTGCTTGTCGGAAAGAAAATCGGGTTAAGAAAAAGGAAGCTGATCATGACTGATCAGAATCAGTATAATCTTGCTGGACTGGTGATGCTCATCAGGCGTATTCTTGTTATCTTTATCACCATTGAATTAATTGGCGCCATCATTCTTGGCTTTCATTTCCTGAGGTATTTTCCTACCTGGCAGGAGGCTTTCCTTCAGGGATTCTTTGCCTCTGTCAGTGCAACAACCAATGCGGGTTTCGATATTACAGGGCAATCCCTGATCCCGTTTGCTGATGATTATTTTGTGCAGCTCATTAACATCATCCTGCTGATTGTCGGGGCCATCGGTTTTCCTGTTTTGATTGAGATACGAGAATTTATACGGCATCGCGGTACAATTCCGTATAAGTTCACCCTTTTTACCAAAGTGACGACCGTGACCTTCTTTCTGCTGGTTGTACTGGGTACTGCGTTTATCTGCCTTTTTGAGTATAATCATTTCTTTGCTGATAAATCGTGGCATGAATCCTTCTTCTACGCGCTGTTCCAATCTGTATCAACCCGGAATGGGGGGCTAGCAACCATGAATATCAGCGATTTTTCAGAGCCGACTTTGTTCTTTATCTCTATCCTGATGTTTATCGGCGCTTCTCCCAGCAGTGTCGGCGGAGGAATCAGGACAACCACCTTCGCCATCATGGTGCTGAGCATCTACACATATGCCAAGGGCAATACGCATATTAAAGTGTTTAGAAAGGAAATCCTGCAGGAGGATGTAATCAAATCTTACATTGTGTTCGCAACCGCCATCCTGATTTGCAGCTCGGCAGTCATCCTGCTTACCTTCACTGATCCGAAGTTCACCTTTCTGCAGATTGCATTCGAGGTGGCTTCTGCATTCGGGACAACCGGCCTCTCCATGGGGATTACAGCGGATCTGACGGATGCAGGGAAAATCATCATCATCCTGCTGATGTTCATTGGGCGGATCGGCATCCTGTCTTTCCTGTTCCTGATCAGGGGAACCCCGAACAAGGAAAGATATCATTATCCGAAGGAAAAAATCATAATTGGATAACATACAGCAGCCTGCTTCGAAAGCGGGCTGCCTTTTTTGTTCATGAATGGGATATCTTTTCAATATATAACTATATATACAATTGGGGGGATTGAAATGATTATAAAAGCGATAGATCTTGGGCTGATGTCAGAGCATTTAATGGTGCATAAAGGTGTCCTTGGAAAGCTGGAGATGTATTTTTGCCTTGCGGAGGATGAGAAGCTGAAACAAATACTGTATGAACAGGCTGTGGTGATGAAGAACCATGTAAATGTGATGATCAGGCTGATAGATCCAGAGACAAATGAAGGAGTGACTGCAGCCGCCCTTCAGGAACTGAAACCATTAGAAATGGTATGTACTGATACGGAGGGCAGGTTGAGCGATCAGGAAATGGCCCTGGAAGCGAGAAACACGGCTAAGTCGATGGCCGGCACCAATTTCAGCTCGGCACTTGATATGAAAACCCCGAATGTCCGCCGCATTCACATACAGATGGCGCTTCAGCAGACAGGGATGCAGGAAAGATACAGTGAACTGATTAAGGAAAAGGGCTGGGAATACGCCCCCGATTCAAACAGAAGGGAGCAGGAAGAAGCTGTTCGCCGATTCAAAGAGCTGTATGGAGAATAAGGCTCCCTACTCATCTAAATTCCACCATCTTACCGCATAATGGCTGTTTGGGAGGTAGGCGATTTTCAGCTTCCTGCCCTCCAGCCGTTCTTCATAATAGCTCCTGCTGATATCCATGGCATAGACGTCCACAATTAAGTCGTCAAAAATAAGCTCCATTACAAACTCAGTTCCAGTTTCAGGGTCATCGTATTCCACCCCGGCAGGAATGCCTTCCACAATTTCGAATTCTTTATTTTCGTAGGCGTCCCTGTCCTTGTAGAGCAAATGGGCCTCATTTACAAAGTACACGCCGGTCGAAAGGAAGACCACAGTAAAAATAAGCAAGAAAATTTTGAACGGCCAGCTGTCTGCAGCCAAAACGCCCGCCAAAAGTGCCAGGCCGAAGCACAGGCACATTGATACAGCTGTTATTGAACCAAGAACCTGGGACCATATGAAATCCTCCATTAATTCAGAAGCACCCCATAGGATGAACGAACCTATTAAAAGCAGAAGACATCCTGCCCCTGAAATGGCGGTCAGCCATTCGGAGGCAGACTGTGGTTTATGTATGATCTTTTTTTTGAGATTCAGTTTCTTTTTCTTCATAAACAAACCTCCATCCGGCCTTGATGTATATCTTTATATACGTTAAAAAGAGAGTTAAGTTTCGTCCTGGAAACTGTGGGTAATCAAAAGCAGACAAGTGTGCAGGATGTTCCCGCTGCAAGCTTCTAAATAGATACCAAGATAAAATGTTTGAATTTTTAAAAATATCTACTTATAATTAAATAAACTAAGTAGTTTATTTTTAAATTCACATTGATTTTTGGTAACTTATAAGGTTTTTTAGAAAAGCGGGTGAGAAGGATGAGCAGAAGAACAATCTCAAGTGAGATGAAGAAAACAAGCAAGAGCATCCATATGGAAGAATGGATATGGGAGCTTTCCGGGCATATCCAGCCTTGCCGGTCAGGAGCGATTAAGGAGCTGTTCTTAGATAGAATCAGAACAGAACTGGTAAAAGAGGGGCTGATAGATGAAGATGCTGCTATTACCAAAGAGCATGGGGAACTTTTTGCCGTGCTGATGGAAAAGCGTGCAAAAAGCTGCGGATAGAAAGGAATTTGCATGATGGAAAACTATTTCACAGGAACCCGGGTCAGTCTGCGGCCTTTTAGAGAAGGAGACAGCACCCATATTTATCAGGCCCTCCTGGATCCTGAGTTCAGGAAGCTTACGGGGACACAGACCTTTTTTACAGAAGACAGCCTTGAAAAAGCCTATAAGAATTTTGCTGGAGACAAATCAAGGATCGATCTTGTGATAACAGACAAAGAGACAGGAGCTGCTATAGGGGATCTGGCTCTGACGGAAATTGATTATATCAACAAAAATGCCAGCCTCCGGATCGCCCTTTATAAAAAAGAGCATTACGGAAAGGGGCTTGGAACTGAAGCCATTTCGCTTCTGCTTCACTATGCCTTTGAAGTGCTCAGCCTTTACCGCGTGTATCTCAATGTGTATGAGTATAACAGCCGCGCCATCAGGGCTTATGAAAAACTGGGATTTGTAAAGGAAGGGGCTTTCAGGGGAGAACTGCTTTGGAATGGAGTCTACTACGACAATCTGATCATGGGCATTCTCAGGCATGAGTTCCGTCCTATGAGCACAAACAGGGAGGGGAATTGAGTGCCTCCGATTGTATCAGAGGAGTATAAACGGAATAAGAAGAAGGAGATTTTGGCCAGTGCGCTGAGATGCTTCGCCAGGAAAGGCTTCCAGGCGGCATCCATCGACGACATCGTTGCAGAATCGGGCATCAGCAAGGGTGCCATCTACAACTATTTTAAAAGCAAGGATGATATTTATATCACCCTTATGATGGAGCAGACGGAGGAAGCCAATGACCGCCTCCTGAAGGAAATCGAGGCACTTGATTCCGCCGGTGCCAGGCTTTCTTATCTTTTTGACCGCTACAGCCGCTCAAGGCCTGATAAAGACATGAAAGATTACATCGTCGTCCACTATGAATTTACACTTCATTCTTCGCGGAATGAGGAGATCAGCAGAGTGCTGAAACAGCGAGGCAATCAATTCTTTATTGACCTTATCCTCAAGATTGTAGAAGAAGGCAAGGAGTCGGGAGAGTTTGCAGCTGAAACAGATTCCCGCCTTATCGCCAATATGTTCTGGGTGGTGGTTGACGGAACGAATATCCAGCGCATCCTCTTTGATGATTTTCCTTCAGAAGAAGTTTTTCAGACCTTTAAGCAGTTTATGATGTCATATATTAAGAGTGGATGAGGCTGAAAAATACCTCATCGGAATATTCCCGAAAATCTGCCGCCGGCAGGTTTTTTATTTTTTCAGCAGCAGGTGCAGAGAAAGGATAATTATCGCCAAAAGGGGTATAATGCCAAGGTGCATAAACGAAAAAATTAAGGGTAAAATTATGCTTTTCAAACTGTATGGTGTTAAAATTGTGAAGGAAGCTTATTTCCTATATTAAGGAAAAAGTGATGGACAGTTTTGAATTGAGCGTTAATTTTATTAATAGGATGATGGGTATGAAAAGAGCAAGAATCATTTATAATCCAACCTCTGGACGGGAAATTTTCAAGAAGAATCTGCCTGAGGTGCTGCAGAAGCTGGAGGAAGCAGGCTACGAAACCTCATGCCATGCTACAACCTGCGAGGGTGATGCCACTAAGGCTGCACGTGTTGCTGTGGAAAGGAAATATGATTTGGTCATAGCAGCCGGGGGAGACGGAACGATCAATGAAGTGGTCAATGGGATGGCCGAGCAGGAGTACCGGCCGAAGCTGGGCATCATTCCGTGCGGCACGACCAATGACTTTGCCCGTGCGGTCCATATTCCCCGCGATGTACAGGCTGCAGTTGATATCATCATACAGGGCGATACGATCCCTGTAGATATCGGCCGGTTCAATGATAAATATTTCATTAATATAGCCGGCGGCGGAAGGCTGACCGAGCTTACGTATGAAGTGCCGAGCAAGCTGAAAACCATGCTGGGGCAGCTGGCCTATTATTTGAAGGGCATTGAAATGCTGCCGTCGATCAAATCCACGGAAGTCAGCATTGAATACGATGGAAAACTGTATGAAGGTGAAGCCATGCTCTTTTTGGTCGGGCTCACCAACTCGGTGGGGGGCTTTGAACGCCTGGCCCCGGATGCGTCGATCAATGACGGGCTGTTTTCCCTGCTGATCCTGAAAAAGACGAACCTCGCCGATTTCATCCGGATTGCATCCATGGCAGTAAGAGGAGAGCATATCCATGATCCCCATGTCATCTATACACAGGCCAACCGGATAAAAGTAACCTCAAAAGAAAAAGTCCAGCTGAACCTGGACGGAGAATTCGGCGGATTGCTTCCAGCTGAATTCGTCAATCTTTACCGCCACCTTGAAGTATTTGTGCCGATCGATAAAATCCGCAAGGAAGACCGGCCGTACGAAACGGCAGAGGAATAAGAAACAGGGAAGAGACTTGGTGTCTCTTCCCTGTTTTTTTTGTTTTAGTTTTATAAAAGGCGCGGAAAAGCCCCCGCGCCTTGTCTCATTTATTTATGCTTTATGCTTAATCAAATCAGTAATTGCGTGGTAAATCTCCATTCCCTGGTAAAGAAACAGAGTAGACGCTGTTAATGAAAAAGCGCCGATCATTAAGAATCGAATCCACATAATATTGTCCTCCTTATTGTTTGTTTAGCTTTAGCTGAACAATGCAGGAGAACGGTCCACATAGTTGGACTGATAAAAGACGCTTTTCAGGAAAAAATGATGAAGTGCGAAAGCAAGATGGCGGACAGCCAGGAATACCATGATAGCTGCCAGCAGGATAACAGCGGAACTGCCGGGTAATGCGGAAGGTTCGTGCTTTTCATCCGCAGTCAGCTGGAATGATTCCCCGGTTTCTCCGAGAAGGGCTGCCTTGCTTTCATGGACGGGCTGGTGATCCTGATGGATTGGCTGATAATGAACGAACAAAAATGACATGATTGTCATTAGAAGCAGTGCTGAAACAGCTCTCGCCTTTCTCATCTTCTCACACCCCTTCGCCAAATAGAATATTACCATCATATCGCCTTTGTTCATGTTTTAAAACAAAAAAGTTTTGACAAAATCCCCAGTTTTGATGCGATTTGGGGATGAAAAGGTTTACTTTACTGCTGTATCAAGTGCGGGGAAATTTTGTTTGTTTTTCATGTGCTTGCGTTTGGTTTCTACTGGAGGAGAATGTGAGTGGGGAGGCGGTTATTTGCGGGATTTGGGATATATTTGCGGGATTTGAATTTTATTTGCGACTATTTGGGTATATTTGCGAGTTTCCAGTTTTATTTGCGGCATTCGGCATATATTTGCGACTGTTCTCAGACCGGGGGACTCTGCAAGCAGGCCGCACATTCTGGTTATTAGCAACTTTTCAAGTTTATTAGCAACTTTCCTGTTTTATTAGCAACTTTTCCCATATACTAGCAACTTTCCGATTTTATTAGCAACTTCTTCAATATATTAGCAACTTCACTCCGCCCAACCTCCAAACCCAGCTCCCCAGCCAACCCCTCATCCCCAAAAATCTCCCTGCCTTCGCTTTCCCACAGCCTTTGTGGTACAATCTTGCTAGTCAATAGAGCCACGGAAATTAACACAGCAAAGGACGAACGTGATGAAGGGTACTGTTCCAGTTCAGAAGAATGATTATATAGATGTAATGTTTGAAGATTTGACGCATGACGGGGCTGGTGTCGCGAAGGTGGACGGCTATCCGCTGTTTGTGCCGAACGCACTGCCTGGCGAGAGGGCCCAGGTGAAGGTGACGAAGGTGAATAAAGGGTACGGGTTTGGACGCCTGATGGAGATTTATGAAGAGAGCCCGCACCGTGTCGTTGCTCCCTGTCCGATTTATAAGGAGTGCGGCGGCTGCCAGCTGCAGCATCTCAGCTATCAGGGCCAGATGCTGGCAAAGGAAAAGCAGGTTCGTGATGTGCTTACAAGAATCGGGAAGCTTGAGGATGTGAAGGTTCATCCAGTTCTCGGGATGAGTGAGCCGTGGAGATACCGGAATAAAGCACAAGTGCCGATCGGCGAGCATGAAGGAGGCCTGATCGGCGGCTTTTATCAGCAGCGCTCTCACCAGATTATTGATATGAAAGAGTGCCTGATCCAGCAGGAAAAGAATGATGAAGTTGTCCAAGCAGTCAAAGAAATCTGCGC
Source organism: Bacillus infantis (assembly GCF_008180445.1). GTDB lineage: Bacteria > Bacillota > Bacilli > Bacillales > Cytobacillaceae > Bacillus_AB > Bacillus_AB infantis_B. The sequence goes on along the minus strand of NZ_VTER01000009.1, from coordinate 129,621 downwards.
CAAGTTTGGAGTCAGGGCTTATGATGAAGGGCGCCATAAAGGTGAGCTCCGCCACATTATGGCGAGGCATGGGCTTGTGACCGGAGAAGTGATGGTCGTGCTGATTACAAGGACCAATGAGCTTCCAAACCGGAAAAAAATCACCGAGGAAATTGCAGCGAGCATAAAAGGGATCAAGTCGATCGTCCATAATGTGAACCCGAAGAAAACGAATGTGATCTTTGGGGACGTCACCCGCGTGATCTGGGGTGAAGAAGTGATATACGATTATATTGGCGATATCAAGTTCGCCATCTCAGCCCGCTCTTTTTACCAGGTCAATCCGGAGCAGACGAAGGTACTTTACGAGAAGGCACTCGAATATGCGGACCTTTCAGGCGAAGAAAGTGTCATAGATGCTTATTGCGGAATCGGCACTATTTCTCTTTTTCTCGCTCAAAAGGCAAAGAAGGTCTTTGGAGTGGAAATCGTGCCTGAGGCAATTGAGGATGCCAAACGCAATGCGGCTCTTAACGGGATAACAAATGCGGAATTTGCAGTAGGAGAAGCGGAAATAGTCATTCCTGATTGGTATAAGGAAGGAAACCAGGCGGATGTCCTGGTTGTCGACCCGCCGCGCAAAGGCTGTGATGAAGCCTTGCTGCAGACGATTCTGAGCATGAAGCCGAAAAAAGTGGTCTATGTTTCCTGCAACCCGGCCACACTTGCCCGCGATTTGCGGATCCTTGAAGACGGCGGTTATAAAACAGAGGAAGTCCAGCCGGTTGATATGTTCCCGCAGACGATGCATTGTGAAGCCGTGGCAAAATTAATATTAAATGAAGGCAACTAACCCTATGGGTGTTGCCTTTTAATGTTTCCTACAATGGATTAACAAAGAGGTATTTGATGTGAATTGTTCATCTAAATGGCAGGTTAATTTTCAACTATTAATTTTAGTATTTGAAGTGTCAAATGTAAGGTAAGCAGGTCACTAAGCGTATCCTTAAGGACAATATATTGACTTCTAAAATGAAAATTGTACCTCCTCTGTATTTGAATCATCATAAGATTCAAATACAGAGGAGGTTATATTACGTACATACTTTATTATAAAGCTGCAAACTTTGATGACGCTGCTGTATATTACCTGAATCTGTTCACCTTGTCTTTAGATTTCAAAACGCGCATACAGTTGTTCGCTAAATTTTCGACTGATAAAGGCCAGTGATTCTTTCCATGAAGCATGCGGGCTTAGTTACTGCAAGGAGCCGGTCGTAAACAGCAAAAAAGATCTTGCCTAATGATTGCTACCTAATTTTCTGTATCTGCTCAGCTCACCAGACCTATCATTTATTAGAAAGGTTGGGTTTTTATGGATAATTAATTGCGAATTTTTGTATATCGCAATGCGTTAAGGAAGGTAAATGAAAAAGGTGAGGAATTTATTAATTAGAAAAGTGAAATTTAATTGTAGATATTAATATTTGCAATATTTTTTGGTTATAACATATAATACATAAAACAAATTCAAAAAAACCTATAATTTAATAAATAGAGGTGAGTTATGTACGAACTATTATCGAAACTATATTATAAGGATTTAGAAAAATACAGAAATGAGTATCAAAAGAGGATTAACAGTTATGGAACCATTGATTTACCTTTTCAAATAAAACCATATAACTTTCAAGAAGAGTATTCGTGTTTTTATGTAAACCATCCTGCGCTTGATCTGTTACATGAGCAAATTTTTAAACAAAGTAAATTAATTCAGTCTATAATGGATGACTTGCCTAGAATTGCTATAAATCAATATATTAAGGCAAAGTTAGTTGATGAACTGCTAAGTACTAATGAAATTGAAGGTGTTCATAGTACTAAAGCTGAAATGGAGACGGTAATTGAAATTGTAGTAAAGAAGGATAATCCTAAGAAAAAAGTAAGGCATTTAAGTTTAATGAAAACTTATTTTAACTTATTCTCCGAAGTTAAAACTGTTATTGAATCAGTCGAACAAATTAGAGACATATACGATCGCTTAGTAAAAGAGGAAGTAAAATCTGAAGATAAATTGGATGGTGTACTTTTTAGAAAGGAAATAGTAGATGTTGTCACTTCTACTGGAAAGACAGTGCACAGAGGAAATTATCCGGAAGAATCAATAAAAAAACATCTGTTAATTATGATAAATTTCCTTAATAATGTACCTATTCCTATGCTATACAAAATTGCTATATCTCATTATTACTTTGGATACGTACATCCTTTTTATGATGGTAATGGACGTACGTCCAGATATATTAGCAGTATGTATCTAATTGATGAATTGGATAAGTTGACTGCACTCACACTTTCATACTCAACAAATAAATCAAAACAATTTTATTATGATGCTTTCTCCGAATGCAATGATCCAAAAAACAAAGGAGAATTAACTTATTTTTGTGAAGTTTTCTTTCAAATAATCCACAACGCCCAAAATGATATCTTGAAAGATTTGTCTGAGAAGAAAGAGAAAATGGAGCAGTTACAGGAACTAATACACAATATTGAAGACGTTAGTGATCTAGGAAGAAATATAGTGTACATCCTGGGCCAGCATATTATCTTTGGGATTGAAGGGACTGGAATGTCTAAAAAGGAATTAGAGATGGGTTTGGAGATAACCGATTACGTCATACGTAAAGAATTAAAGACATTGGAAGGACAAGGATATATTAAATTTATTAAACAAAGACCTATAGAAGTTTCCTTGAGTGATCAGCTTGAGAACCTTTTAAAAGTTGATGTAATTTAGTAACCTCACCAGCACTCATGTGTTGCCGCAACCACTAAACACATTGTGAAGCGTAGCAAAATCACCCTAAAAGACCAATAACCCATACAACCAAGGCAGCCCTAACCAGGCTGCCTTTTCACATACTTCCAAACGCTCTGACCAATACTAAAACGGGTGATGAAAATGGCATGCCGTTCTAGTGATGAATTGAAAAAACTGGTTGAGGAAGCGCGTAAGGAGACGGTGCACGGAAAGGTGGCCGATTATATCCCGGCGCTTGGTAAGGCGGATCCGGGGGATTTATCCATTGCGATTCAATATCCTGGCGGCGAATGCGTCTCTGCCGGTGATGTTGAGGAAAAGATTACGCTTCAAAGTGTGTCAAAAGTAATCAGCCTGGCCTATGTTTTAATGGAAAGGGGCCCTGATTATGTGTTCGACCGTGTCGGGATGGAGCCGACGGGCGATCCGTTCAACTCGATTGCCAAGCTTGAGACTATGGCGCCTGCCAAACCGCTGAATCCAATGATCAATGCAGGGGCGCTCGTCGTTACACATATGGTGGAAGGAAGTTCTCCGGATGAGCGTTTTGAAAGGCTGCTTGGTTTTGTGCGGCGGCTCGCAGATGATGAAACGATCGGCTATTGCCGGGAAGTGGCAGAGTCGGAATTGAGGACAGCCGATCTGAACAGGGCGCTTTGCTATTTCCTGAAGCAGCATGATGTCATCCAGGAAGATGTAGAAGATCTGCTCGACTTATATACGAGGCAGTGTGCAATTGAAATGAACTGCCTGAACCTGGCGAGGATCGGCCTCGTTTTTGCGCTGGATGGGAAAGATCCGCGGACAGGCGTGGAAATCATGCCAAGGGATATCGCGCGGATCTGCAAAACCTTTATGGTAACCTGCGGCATGTACAATGCCTCAGGCGAATTTGCGATCAAAATCGGGATCCCGGCGAAAAGCGGTGTTTCAGGAGGGATCATGGGTGCGGTTCCTGGCCGTTTTGGCATTGGCATCTTCGGGCCGGCCCTTGATGAGAGGGGAAACAGCATTGCAGGGATCCGGCTTTTGGAACTGCTGTCGAAGAATTACAGTTTAAGCATGTTTTAATTCAATAATAAAAAACCCGCTGTAACTCAGCGGGTTTCTGGCTTATGCGGGTTCCATGATCTGGTCAAAAAAGGATGAGATCAGCTCTTCAAGTTTTTCAATATCTTCTGCATTGAACAGACCGCTTGTTTTAACAGAGACCATTGTGCTCTCAATCAAAAACCTTCTCGGATTCTTGGATCTTAGAAGTTCTTCCTGTATAAAATCAAGAAGCTCCACATATTTAGGCTCTTCTTTGTTGATTGCTTTTTTCAGCGTGAGGACCGTGTGGTGGAGATCCTTTTGGAAGCCGGGATTTGGGTGTCTGCAGTCTGGCGCCCATTTATCCAGAAGCTCAGGCTGAAACAGCTGGTCTTCTGTACTGGATACCTCTTCAACCATTTTCACAATTCTCTTTACACTGTACTGTACCACCTGGTGGATGCTGGCATTCACTTCATTCGCAATTGTGTGATATTTCAGGTTCTGGTTAAGGATCCCGAGAAATATGATCGAGCAGTCAAGAAGATAGTATTTCTTGCTTTCGCCGAACAGATCGATGAACCGCTGGTACAGCCAGCGCAGCATGCGGAGCTGTCCGCGTTTGATGAATTCCTTCAGGTCTTCATCATTTAAGATGTAGACTTCTTCGAAAAGGGCGATCAGCTTATTCGCTCGGTTCGTTATCAGCTGAAGCTCGATCTGCTGGATGAATATATCTATATCGGCAGGATCCTGGCCGATGAGCAGTTCATTGCGTTCTTTTTCCAGCTGGGAATAGATGCTTCTGACCATTTCAATCAGGAGTTCATTCTTAGATGGAAAATAATTATAGAAGGTTCCTTTGGAGATGCCGCTGTACTCCAGGATATCCTGAATGCTGGTGGCCTGAAAGCCTTTATCGATAAACAGCTGGTGTGCCATTTTGATCACATGCTGTTTCCTGTCATTCATAAAATCACCTTTTTTAAGTAGTATACTGCCTGTATATATTTTATAGTACACCATTTATTATGCCAAAACAAATCCAGTTATTTCAACGATACTTTGGGATTGCAATCTTTGTACCGATGGTATATGATATGTTTTGTGAAACAGGAGTCCAATATATTGGACTTAAAGTATAGGAGGAAAAAATGGAACAAAAAATAAATAATACAGGCAGGCCGCCGTACGGTATGATCGCGGTTCTGATGATTGGGGCCTTTATTGCTTTCTTGAATAATACGCTCTTGAATATCGCGCTGCCTTCCATCATGAAGGAGCTTGAAATCGGTGCATCAACCGTTCAATGGCTGACTACCGGCTTCATGCTCGTAAACGGAATTCTAATCCCGACAACTGCTTTCCTTATTCAAAAATATTCTGTACGCAGGCTGTTCCTTGCAGCCATGCTTTTATTTACAGCCGGTACTGTACTGGCAGGAACTGCGGATATCTTCGCAGTATTGCTGGCTGGAAGGATGCTTCAGGCATCAGGGTCGGCTATTCTCATGCCGCTCTTGATGAATGTTATGCTTATCAGCTTCCCTGTTGAAAAAAGGGGAACGGCGATGGGTGTATTCGGACTGATCCTCATGTTTGCACCTGCAATCGGCCCTACGCTGTCAGGATGGATCATTGAGCATTACGACTGGAGAATGCTGTTCCACTTCATTACTCCAATTGCGGCTGTAGTTCTGCTAATCGGTTTCTTCCTGCTGAAGGATAAGAAGGAAAAAGTGAATATCCGCCTGGATATGCTGTCTCTTATCCTGTCCAGCATCGGTTTCGGCGGAATCCTTTACGGGTTCAGCTCCGCGGGGGACAAGGGCTGGGACAGCCCGCATGTGTATGTAACGATTACAGTGGGTGTTATCTCGCTGATTATTTTCATCCTGCGCCAGACAAAGCAGGAGCGCCCGATGCTGAACTTTGGGGTTTATAAATATCCGATGTTTGCTTTATCATCAGCCATTACGATGGTAGTTAATATGGCGCTGTTCTCCGGGATGATCCTTCTGCCGATTTATGTGCAGACGCTTCGCGGGATCTCGCCTATGGATGCAGGTCTTCTGCTTCTGCCTGGAGCCATCATCATGGCATTCATGTCGCCTATTACCGGCCGTTTGTTCGATAAATTCGGAGGACGCGTGCTTGCGATCATCGGACTTGCGATCACTGTAGTAACGACTTACTTGTTCTCAAAGCTTACTCTTGATACAACTTATACAAATCTGATCATTCTTTACTCTGTCCGTATGCTTGGGATGTCCATGGTTATGATGCCGGTATCAACTAATGGCCTTAATCAGCTGCCAGCCCAGTATTACCCGCATGGTACAGCGATGAATAACACATTGAACCAGGTATCTGGCGCGATTGGCACGGCATTGCTTGTGACAATCATGTCAACGCGGACCAAAACCCATGCTGAAGAAATTGCTGCTGATGCATTGCAGCAGTCGGCAGGGTCAAATGCCGGCGTCCAGCCGACAGAAGCTGCGCTTGCCCAAATGGAGCAGCAGATCGGCATGCAGGCCATGCTTGAAGGCATCAATGATGCTTTCCTTGTGGCAACCTTCATTGCTGGTGTTGCCCTTGTGCTTGCCTTCTTCATCAAGCGTGCCAGGCCGGCCGAAGAACCAGCTGAAGCAAAATCTGCACAGGAAAAGACTGCACCAAAGCTGGCTGAAAACTAATAGAGAAAAGGAGAATGTCCAAGGGGCATTCTCCTTTTTACATTAAAAAAAGGAAGAGCAGAATCTTCCTTTTCCCTTTTAATATGTTTTTACCACATCATCGAAAGCCCTTCTTGATTTCGGACGCGGATCTTTTGTGCGGTAGCCGAATGCAGCCATGACGGATATGCCGAAGCGGCCGTCTTCAAGGATGCCTTCCTCCTGGAGCAGTTCATTCATTTTTTCAATATTAAAGCCTTCGATCGGACAGGAGTCGATGCCAATCTGGGCAGCAGCGGTCATCATATTAGCAAGGGCGATGTAGGTCTGCTTGGAAGCCCAGTCATACAGCGGACGATCTCCTTCCAGAAGCTTGAAATCATCTTTCTGGAATTCCTCAACCCGGCCAAGGTACTTTTCGAGTATATCAGAAGGCATATTAAGAACATTGGTAAATTGGTCTTTTAAATAATCAGAATCATACTTCGTATCCATTTTGGTCCGTGCTAGAATGACGACGAAATGGCTCGCATCAGGAAGCTTGCTGTAAGCACCCCAGGAAGCGTTTTTAATTTTTTCCCGAAGCTCCGGGCTTTCAATGACAGCAAAGCGCCAAGGCTCAAATCCGAATGAGCTTGGAGAGAGGCGGCCGGTTTCCATGATGAAGCGGAAGTCATCCTCCGGGATTTTTTTATCTGGATCAAATTCCTTTGTTGCGTGGCGGAAATGGTAAGCGTCCAGAATCTCCTGCTTTAATTCTTCTTTATTGCTCATCTCGTCAACTCCTTCTATTTTTCTCTCATTAAAATTACCATAATCCATTTTTTAATTCATGAAATCGGCTCGGCGGGAACCGGAGATGGAAAATTCTGTTTAATACTCCTCTATTTCCATAAATTATTGGGCAGGCCGTGCGGGTAGATAATAACTAGACACCAATGGTAGAACATCTTGGAAAAAAAGCTGGATCACGGAGAACTTTTTATATGTTTCCAGCAGACTCTATCGGGTAATTGAAAAACGAAGCTGAAATTTAAAAAATACAGGAGGTAATCATGATGAATGACAACAAAAAGTTCATTGGAGTATTTGATACGCAGGAAGAAGCAATTAAGAAGATTGACGACTTGAAGCTCCAGGGCTACGGAGAATCGGATATTTATGCCGTTGCAAAGGATGCCGATGATATCTCTATGGTAAGAGGCCGCACCGGGGCAGAAGTGGAAGGAACTGATGCGGACAGCAGTACATGGCTGGACAAGTTCATGTCATTCCTGACGGGAGAGGATGAAGTCCGCGGAGGAATGCAGAATATGGGCTTGACGGATGAAGAGTCTGACCGCTATTACAGTGATATTCAGGCAGGGAAAATCCTGCTGTACGTTGATAAGGATTATGATCAATTCTATGGTGACCGGACACTTGCTAATGAAGCTAACCCTACCAGCCCTGCTGCTCCGACCCTTGATGCTACAGGCTACGGTGCAGTAACCGGGCCGAATAGTACAGCAGGTACAGCCGGCATGGCAAACACTGCAGGAATGCGTACAGGCAGACTGACGGACGAGCCGGACGGCTATGTAGAGGGTGTGAAGGCAGATGAAGTGACCAGATCTGCTGATGTAGAGGGTGTCAAGGCAGATAAAGTGAACGGCTTTGCTGATGATGAAGATGACTTGACAGACCAACAGCGCCTGCGCCTGCGTGAGGAACGTCTGCAGGTTGACAAAGAACGTGTACAGACCGGTGAGGTTCATGTTGAAAAAGACGTTGTAGAAGAAGAGCGTTCAGTCGATGTCAATGTCAGCCATGATGAAGTATACGTAGAACGGCGCAAAGTCGATGGGCAGGCCGTTGACGGAGATACAGGACCGATTGTCGATGACAATGACGATATAAGGATCCCAATTACTGAAGAACGCCTGGAAGTTACGAAGAAACCTGTCGTGACTGAGGAGCTTGTTGTCGGCAAGCGGAAGGTTGAGGATACCGAAACTGTGCGGGATACAGTCAAGCGTGAAGAAGCCCACGTGGATGGGGCGGATGATTACGATGAAGATGACCGTGATTCCGGCACAGCCTATCTGGGCAGGGATCAGGACGACAGCCTGGCAGACCGTATGGACGATCGCGGCCGCTTCTAATCCGAATAACGACTAAACAGCCAGCCCTATGCTGGCTGTTTTTTCTGTTCATAATTATATTTACAAATACATGCAGGTGGTATAAATTGGTATATAAAAGAAAGCGGGAAAGCGTATGACGAACTTCTATTTATTTGCTTTGATGTGCATTTTTCTGATCATCCTGCCAGGTCCTGATACAGCGGTTGCTACAAGAAATACGCTCTCTGCTGGCAGGGTGGGCGGGCTCAAGACAATTGCAGGCACCTGCTCTGCCCTGGCCATCCACACACTTGCGGCGGTTGCCGGAATTTCCGCCCTCATTGTCAAGTCGGCTATGCTTTTTTCTGTATTGAAATATGCCGGTGCCCTCTACCTGGTCTATCTGGGAGTCAAAAGCCTGCTGACAATCAGAAATGGCAAACAGGAAAATGATAATAGCAGCGGGCAATTGATAAAAGGGAAAACGTTCTTCAGGCAGGGCTTCTTGACGAACCTGCTGAATCCAAAGGTCGCTGTATTTTTCCTGACCTTTCTGCCACAGTTTGTTGAAGAGGGGATCGCACCATTTGTTCCTTTCCTCATTATGGGAGCGGTATATACTGTTTTGACTGCAGCGTGGTTTTTCTTATATGTTCTCTTAATCCAGCAGATCAGTTCTTTTATGAAGAAACCGAAGACTCAGAAGGCAATCGAGGGATTGACCGGGACCATTCTCATCGGATTTGGTGTCAAGCTTGCTCTGGAGAAGGCGCGGTAGCCTCCTCATTTCCAACAAAACATGCTATTCTGTAAATAAGATCATAAGAACAGAAGGGCTGAGTCCATGTATTTAACCATTGAAGAAACGGCAGAATATCTGTCATTGCCAGCTGATGCTGTCGAAAAGCTTGTGCAGCAGAAAAAAATCCGCGCCATTTTTGACGGAGAACAGTATCTCATCTATAAAGAGCAATTCAAGACTCATTTGGAACAGATGGAGAAGTATAAAAGGCTGGTCGAGGAAGTACTGAATGAACCAATTCCGGAAGATTGGGATATAAAGGATGAAGACTAATACATAGCGCCTGGGCTGCCGGGTGTTTTTCTTTTTTTGAGGCACTGTTAAAGTCTGTAGTACATAGTGTGATTAAATGGAAAAATAAAAACTGTAAATCGTGTCCTTATTTAAGTGGCCAGCAAGCTTTAAAATAAGCGGAAATTTTCCGGTTAAGCTTTCTAAATATGGCATGAGTGGGTGTAAATAAGCGGAGAATTTCCGGGTAAGCGGAACAAAGTTGCCCATTTTCCTGTTTTTTAAGTTGATAGGCGGAATTTCTCCGTCTATTTGAGCTGATTTTAGAGGTTTTTTGAAATTAGGGGGAATTTCTCCGCTTATTTTTCAGCCGGTCACTGATTCCCTCATTCAGGTCAGGGAAGGGAAGGTTCGCTGGCTGGGCAGGGTAAAAATTTGCTCGTAAAAGGATTTTTTGGGTGACTCAACAATTAGCTTAATGGACAGCGGGATAGGTTAGCGTAATAAGGACTTGAACGTTAAATAAATATTAAGCCGGGTATTTAAACCAATGAAAGATTAGAAAAGAAAATATAAAGAAAACCTGCTGAGAGTACTGAGTGTAAAGATGCCTTTTTGTAAGAGTTAGCTCTAAAGTATTCATAACCAAGTATCCCATTGTATATAGAGATAATTATATAACAACAGATTAAAGCAATATTAGACTTTCCCATCATTAGCGAAATTGTAACTAGTATTAATAAAACCAAGCCTATGACTTTTTTGACTAACTGAAATGTCTTGTGCAAAATATTCACCTCAATACCAGACTAATTACAATATATAAATTTGTATATAGAAAAATAACTCATTTTTCGCCTTAGTATTTTTAGTTTGTGAACAAATGTATTTAAAGAAAAGGGGGCTTTGATTCTAGAAGGACTAATGTCCTTTGTTATGGAATCACTTATGGTATGAACGGGGCAGGTTAGCGAAAAAATAAATTGAATAAATAGGTAATATTTAAAAGAAGGGGAATTTTGTTATCTTTAATGATTATAGTTAAGTTAAGATTGATGTAATAGGGAGCTGGAAGATGAAAAATAAAAAAAGGAATAGAGGCGGCTTTTTTAAGGATACCCTAATTGAACTAATTGGTGAAGTCGTTTGGAACTTCTTAATGTTTATACCGAGATTAATAATTCGCTTAATAAGTAACATTTGGTGAAGCACTTTTTAGTCAAACTGGGCTATAAGGCTGACTTCAATTTTTATAAATTCTGGTGCGTAAATCTGTATATTGGTCTTGAGGAATTATGCCATATTCTTTAGAGCCTTTCTTGTAGAGTAGGGGCAGGTTAGTTAAAGAAGGGATTTGGTACTTGGTCCCAGAATATACATATTTAGAGATATAAAGGGGGGGTACAAATGGATTTCTATTGGATGGGTCTTATCTTTTGGACTTTAATAATTGCCTCGTTCTTGTTATTAATATTAGGTTTGCTGAAAAAATCTTGGAGATTTTTAATATATAGTGGAATATCACTTATTTTACCATCGCTTTATTTTGTTGGTGGAGAGAATTGGGTCAGACTGTTGGTTCTTTTCCCCCTAATTCCTTTTGTACTCGCTTATTATATTAAAAAGAGTGTTTAGCATTTTTATTTAGCCGTATTGGTTGTTTAAATAAAGGTTCAATATATTTAGTAATCAATTAGGGGGGATACTTTGAAGAGTTTTGAACAAGAATACCTTACAATTGTAAATGAGCAATTTAAGCACTTTAAAGAACGTGCTGAAAAGGGTATACAACAATTGTCAGAAGACGAATTACATTGGAAGCCAAGTGAAGATTCCAATAACATTGCAATTATACTCCAGCATTTAAGTGGGAATATGCACTCTCGATGGGTAGATTTTTTGACTGCTGATGGGGAAAAATCATATAGAGATAGAGATTTGGAATTTGTTGATAATAATGAATCCAAGGAACATCTTATGCAAATTTGGGAAGAAGGATGGAAGCTACTTTTTAATACGATTGAAAATCTTAAAGCAGAAGACTTAAATAGAACTGTTACTCTGAGACAGCAACCTTTAAGTGTTCTTCAAGCAATTCAAACTGAAGTGGCACATATTAGTTATCACCTAGGTCAAATCCTATATATTGGAAAACAGATTAAGGATAAAGATTGGACTATTTTAAGCATTCCAAAGGAAGGTTCAAAAGAATTTAATAAGAAGGTCTCAGCTAAAAAATTATGATATAGCTTCTAATTCTTTAATTAACAGGCGATTGTACGTTGAAGGTAACCATTCTTTCTTCTTAAATCAAGATTGTGAAACATTACACTTAAACTATAGGGTGCTTTAGTCCACCAAGCAATTATTACAAAATGGAACTTCCACAAATCAGGAAGTTCCATTTTTTTTATCTCAACATTGAACTTTAACAGCCCTATCAATTATGCACCAGCCTGGTGAGACAGAAAAAAGAGAAACAATGACATTTCGGATAAGTTTATTGTTGTGCTGATGGATAAAAAGGAGTATATTTAAATGAGAATGATAATCAATTCTATTGGTTATGAGGAGTGAGCGGAATGAATCAGCAGGAGATTTTTGATGTCACCATTATTGGCGGGGGGCCAGCAGGCCTTTATTCAGCCTTTTACAGCGGCCTCAGGGAAATGAAAACAAAACTGATTGAATTTCAGCCGCAGCTTGGCGGAAAGATACATGTTTATCCTGAAAAGATGATTTGGGACGTCGGCGGCCTGACGCCAACTCCCGGTGCAAAGCTGATTACACAGCTGGTAGAGCAGGGGCTGACCTTTGATCCGGAGGTTGTGCTTAATGAGAAGGTAGAAGCGATCTCCCGCGGGGAGGATGGGATTTTTGTCCTTTCCGGGTCTTCGGGCAGGCTGCATTATTCAAGGACAATCATTGTCGCTGTAGGCAGCGGAATTCTGAATCCCCAGAAGCTGAACATAGAGGGCGCTGAACGGTTTGAGGTTTCCAATCTGAATTATACGGTAAAATCTCTGCAGCATTTCAAGGATAAAACGGTCATCATTTCAGGCGGCGGCAATTCTGCGATTGATTGGGCGAATGAGCTGGAGCCGGTCGCACGCCAGGTGTATATCGCTTTCCGGAAAGAGAACCTTTCCGGGCATGAGGCGCAGGTGTCCCAGCTTCTTGGGAGCTCGGCCATCTGCCTTGGCTGCACGTCAATCACAAAGCTGATTGCAGGTGAAAGCCATGAGATGATTGAAAAGGTCGAGCTGACCAATTGTGAAACAGGAGAAGTTTCATATCTGGATGTGGACGAAGTCATCATCAACCATGGCTATGAACAGGATGCTTCATTATTGAAGAATAGCGGATTGAAGATTGATATTGCCCAGGATTTCTATATTTCCGGGAACAGCTGCAGCGAATCTTCTATTGAGGGGCTCTATGCAGCAGGAGACATCCTTCAGCATGAAGGCAAGCTCAATCTGATTGCAGGCGCGTTCCAGGATGCTGCCAATGCGGTGAACAAAGCAAAGCAATTCATCCAGCCGGACGCCGGCAGGGCCGCGATGGTCTCGTCCCATAATGATGTGTTCAAGCAGCGCAACCGCAAAATTGTCCAGCAGATGATTAAATAATAGAGATAAAGGCAGGTACCCTGATTTGGGCGCCTGCCTTTTTTAGTATTCTTGATACCGTATTTCCGTTCCTCTTCCCACATACCATTCATAGAAATCTGCAGCCATTTCTTTCGGTACATCATCAAGGCTGGAATGGAGGACCGGCTTGGCTCTGTTGACGGTTTCAATTGAAGCAAGGCCGAGCCACTTTTGAAAAAGATTGCTTGTTACGCTGATCTCGATCACCTTTTCCCGCTTAGAAATGAACAGTGAAGTGGACAGGCTTCCGGATTTCATCTGGATGAACTGGCTGTTCAGGGTGTATCTTGTATTCCAGTAATCCAGGATTCTCAACAGGCCTATGATGATTAGGAGGCCAGCGGAAACGAACAGCCAGGCTCTCTCTGTATCAAGGATTTCAGGCTTGAACCATGCCAGTCCTGCAGTGGCCAGAATCCACACCCAGCTTGGCTTTAACAGGCGGATCCAGAAAGACTTCCCTGGCAGCCGCTTCATTTCCCTGGTGACCTCGTATTGCGGCAGGATTTCAGAAATCATTTCATAGGCCCTTTTAACAGGAAGGAAAGGATACAAAGTGCTGATTTCAGGAGAATCCTCACCGAGGCTTACACCGCCGGCGCTTGTCAGCTTTACTTCTGCAAGTCCCAGCAGCCTTTTGATGGGAGGCTGTTTTACCTCAATAGCCTGCACCCTCTCTTTTAAAATGGAGAATCTGGATTCATCAAGCACTCCCTGGACAATATAGATCCGTTCCTGATCTGAGGAAATTTCATATTTCCCGTATTTAAGATAAGTCCTTGCCACACCGATCCCGGTCGAAACGAGGAGCAGAAGGATTAGGATGCCTGCAAGAAGAAGACTTGAACCCATCAATGCGGCAAAAAGACCCTGGGCCTGCTCATCCAGGTCAAATACTTCATCGATTTTAAAATAAATGGACACAATGGCGGAAAACAGGACAAGGAAGCTGAAGGAAGTGAATGATGCTTTGAGGATGTCCTTTTTTCCAGGGGTAAAATGGACGATCCTCCCGGCAGGAAGCACAGGCTGTGCATTTTGCTCATTTCCGGCTTCGTGGCCAGCCGGAGGAGCGTCCGCCGGATCCACAAGTGAAATGCCTTCCTCCTGCGGACGGGAAACATATTCTTCCAGCTTTTCAGCTTCTTCCTTTCGGATGACCTTGAATTCAATCGCTGAATCTGCGCCTGTCATTCCTGTTTCAAACCGGATTGAAGTCAGACCGAATATCCGGTGAAAAAGGGAGGTGCGGTAATTCACATTCTGTACCTTTGAAAAAGGGATGGTCTGATTCGATTTGGTAAAAATCCCTTCTTTTAAATGAAAGGAAGTGCCATCAAGCTTATAGGTGCTTGTCAGCCACTTCAGGACAATTGAAACAGCGGAAACTAGCATGAAAAGGAAGAATGCCAGCCTTCCGTATTTAACATACGCAGCATCAGAGCCAAATTTGATGACAAACAGAAAGAAAACGATGAATATGGAACCCTTCACCAGCTGATAGAGATTCATCAGCATGATGAGCGGGTGATGGCGTTTTTCCTCAATCATTGTTCCACTTCCTTTATTTTGGCGAAACGGGCAATCGTATCCCGCAGTTGCATAGCCACTTCCTCAGGCAATGCAGGAATAGTGTGGGAAGAGCCCATCGTTTCAATCGAGATGGAATAGAGGCCATATCTCCTCATCAATGGTCCCTGGCTGGCAGATACAGATTGGATTTTTGTCATAGGGACCAGCTGGTGCTTCTCAGTGATCGCCCCGAATTTCAGCTTCAGGAATTCCTCGTCCACTCCATACCGCCAATTTTTATAAAGCAGCATCGGCCTGATGATAGACCAGGGAATAGAGAGAACTGTAATCACCACTAATCCCATCAGAATCCAGCCGATCCACTCTTTCCATGCAAAATAATGGTCCAGATAAAATAACAGGCCGAGAACGGCGAAGGCAATAATGTCGCCGATCATATCGGCCGTAATCCAAACTTTTACCGCGTTTTTTGATAATCTGTTTTGAGGCGGTGCAATCCGCGATTCCAAAAATACCACTCCTGAAAACAATTTAATAGAAACATTAAGTCCTAATGTTACTTACGTCGAAGGTTATCATAAAGATTCATTTAATTTTGCGGATAAGAGGGAGATTTCTATTTTGCAGCCTGTTTAACACGAATAATGGAATGTATCTGTTTTCAAAAGATCTTTTACTTGTAAAATACGAACATTAATATAAGTTGACTTTTTATCGTTCGTGTATTAAACTCTTTAATGGGCTGGGACAGTAAATGCCCGCCGAATAATAATAATAGTTGACTCTGGATGCTTCCGAGGAAGCAGGACTTGATTTTATACACATATAAGGAGTGTTACTCATGGATAATGTATTTGATTACGAGGATATTCAATTAATTCCGGCAAAATCAATTGTGAACAGCAGGACTGAGTGTGATACAACGGTTGAGTTTGGAGGACGCACCTTTAAGCTGCCGGTTGTGCCTGCCAATATGCAGACCATTATTGATGAGCGCATTTCCATTCAATTAGCAGAAAAGAATTATTTTTACATCATGCACCGCTTCCAGCCTGAGAAGCGCCTTGCATTTGTAAGGGATATGAAATCACGCGGATTATATGCGTCAATCAGCGTCGGTGTTAAAGAGGAAGAATACACTTTCGTTCAGCAGCTGGCTGAGGAAAATCTGGTTCCTGAATATATTACAATCGACATCGCCCATGGCCATTCCAATGCAGTGATCAAAATGATTCAGCATATCAAGCAGCTCCTTCCGGGAAGCTTTGTCATCGCAGGAAATGTCGGCACGCCTGAAGCAGTCCGTGAGCTGGAGAATGCGGGTGCTGATGCAACGAAAGTTGGAATCGGGCCAGGGAAGGTCTGCATTACGAAAATCAAAACCGGCTTTGGAACCGGCGGCTGGCAGCTGGCGGCATTAAGATGGTGCGCCAAGGCAGCAAGCAAGCCGATCATTGCGGATGGGGGCATCCGCACACATGGCGATATCGCCAAATCAGTCCGTTTCGGCGCTTCCATGGTCATGATCGGTTCCCTTTTTGCGGGTCATGAAGAATCTCCTGGAGAAACAGTCGAAGTTAACGGGAAGCTGTACAAAGAATACTTCGGATCTGCTTCCGAGTTCCAAAAAGGCGAAAAGAAGAACGTGGAAGGCAAGAAAATGCACGTTGAATACAAAGGTGCTTTAGAGGATACGCTGGTCGAAATGGAGCAGGATCTTCAGTCCTCCATCTCCTATGCGGGAGGAAACAAGCTGTCCGCCATCAAGAATGTGGACTATGTGATTGTCAAGAACTCCATCTTTAATGGAGATAAAGTATACTAATCAGCAAGCCGCCTGTCCTGGATAGGCGGTTTTTTGCTGCATTCAGAGGATAAAAATGAAATAAGAGAGACTATTTTTGAAACCAGAACATGTTTGGAATTGTCTAACTGCCAGGAAGAAGGGGGGAAGGAATTGGAGAAAAGAGAAAGAGACCAATTGCTGACAGAAGCCATGGATGAATATGGGCATTACCTGACCCGGCTCGCTTATGCTTTTGTAAAAGACGAAGCGAAAACCGAGGATATCATCCAGGAGGTCTATATCCGCTATTATCTGAAACTGGAACAATTCGAAGGCCGGTCCAGCGTTAAAACCTATTTATACAGAATGACCGTGAATGAATGCAAAAACTACCTGAAAAGCTGGTCCTTCCGAAAAATAGATTTTTTTAATAGAAAAAGTGTGATGCCTTCATCCCATTTTACCCCTGAAGAGGAAGTGCTGAGGCGGGAGGAGGAAAGCTGGACTTTCCGGCTGATTGACAGGCTGCCGGTCAAATATAAGGAAGTCCTTTGGCTCCATTATTATGCAGAGCTTTCTGTAAAGGAGATCGGGGATATTTTGAAGTGCCCGGCCAATACGGTGAAAACCAGGCTGGCCAGGGGAAGGAAAATGGCTCGGCTGACAATGGGAGAGGAGGAGATTGAAGATGCCAAAGAATATTAAGCAGGAGCTTGAGGACAGTATCCCAGACCATATCACCATGTCAGGCAGGCAGAAGCAGAAAATTTTAACAGAGGCAGCAAAACGCCTCGAGCGCAAGCCCCGCCACAGCAGCAGACTCATTCTGCCCCTTGTCAGTGCTGCCGCTATCCTTGGGCTGTCGGGCATACTTGCCGCTCCCTATGTCCAGGAAGAGATGAAAGAAAGTGAAGTCCGGCAGCAGCTTGACGACACTTTAGAAAAAGTGACGGTTCCAGATGCAAACTATCCTTCTTTAGTCAACTCCCAATATGTAGAGGAAACGAAAGAACTGGTCTACACAGACGGAAAAGGGTTCTATTCCTTCAATAAGGAAACGAAAACAACCGAGACGCTGGTCAAGCCGGAAGAGGGGGCAGGTTTGTATGAATTTGCGGTGAATGGAGATTGGCTAGTGTGGGACACCCAGGTCAAAGGTTATGCTTTGAACCGGCAGACTCATGAGATTGAAGAAATTCCAGGTGAGTTATTTGGTGATTATCAGGTTTATGGGAATCTGTTGAGTTATCTTTCTGTAGGTACTGACGATCAGTTTACCGGATATAAACTGCTGGATTTGCTGACACTGCATCAGTCTAATCTACATGAGCTTACAGGAGAAGGCACTAGCAGCCAGGCCTCCCTGAATGACGGATATATTGTCATACCAGAAACCATTGTGGAAAATGAAGAAAAGAATATTCTTTTTACCCTCTATGACTTGAAAGGCAGGGAAGAGGAAAGGGAATTCAAAGTTCCTTATGAACAGGCTGTCAATGTTACACTGACCGATGACAAAATCTATGCGGAGCTTTCAAATGAGGGGAGGTCCCCGGGTTTAGCATACATCAGCCTGGACGACGGGGAGGTCCACAAAGTAAAGGCTCCATCCTTCGATGCCTATGCTGTATACGAAGATTACCTGGCTTTGAGTATACCTGAAAAAGAAGATTCGAATACGGTCAAGCTGTACAGAATCGTCGATGACAGTGCAGAGGCCCTGCCAGCCTTTGAGCATGTAGAAGAACGGCTGGTCAAACCGAGGTTTACAGATGACGGGTTGCTTGTGGTGAACGGGGAAGGCGAGGACATTTCTATGTATCTTCTGGATACAGAAAAAATTAAAAATTGAAGGAGAGATTTACCTCAGCTTGGTGCTGAGCAGAGAAAATCTCTCCATACATTCGCCGCTGGCACTATAATAAATGTAAATGGGAGATAAGAGGAGAGGGGCGGTTTCAATCGATTTGTTTGAATTGTACTATAAAAAATACAATGAAACGGTGCAGGCGGAGGATTATATTGAGTGGGCCAGCGGCTGCCTGGCGCTGGATACACGAGAGATCAAGAAGCTCGCCGGGATGAGGGCACCCTTAAATTTATTTGAAGTGGAAAGCATGTTTGCGGATGCAATGAAAAGTGTTGGATATGAAGCTCCTCCTGAAGAAGAGTGCCTTGAATACCATCTAAAGCAGCTGCATGCAAAGTTATTGATGCCTGAAGAGAATGCCATTGAAAGGGTTAAAGAGATTTATATCTGTACGGTGCGAAATGGCTTATCAGAGGAACAGATGGATTGGCAGGAGGTCAGCGATGCCATTGATGACTTTGAGTTCGGTGATAATCTCCCTGGCTATAACATGGATAAAATCCATGAACTGATCATTACAAACGCCAGGAGGCTCTGGCATACTAAATTCAGCAAAATATCTTTCGGGGAATTCATCGGGCAGGAAATTACTAAAGTCGAGACAGAAGGTCAATTTATAATTGAATTTGAGAAGGGATATCTCAGTATCGAGTGTCCCTGGAGGATACGAAAGGCAGATGGGATTCTGCTGGGAGAAACAGATATACGCTCAAATTCAAGAGAATGGAAGTCTGTCAAAGAACTTCTGGCCGGCAAAAGAATTGAGGATGTCAGGCTGCTGGAGCAGTGTCCGTTTCTTATTGTACAGTGCGGGGACCTGTTCCTGGATTTATTCCATGCAAGTTCTTTTTTCGACGGATGGACCTTGGCTGACGAGGGAGATTTCTATCTGTTTTCCATGCATGGCGGGAGTATAGCATAGTAATAAGAAGAAACAAGAAAACGGCACCCATCCAGGTGCCGTTTTCTATTTATCCGGCTTTCTCAGCCAGCTCCATCCCGTTTTTCAGGCTCTTGAACTTCAAGTAAAAGGCGCATGTCATGATCAGGGACAAGGCTCCGAAGATGACGCTCATATACTGCAGGCCGACCGCATCAAGCAGGAAGCCGGTCATAAGGAGGACAATCTGGAAGACCAGGCGGTCGAGCATGTTCCGGAAAGAGAAAAAGCGGCCGTGGAAATCCTTTGGCACCCGTGTCTGGAAGATGGTGGCTGCAGTCGGGAAGAAGCAGCCGACCGCAAAACCGAAGATCAGGAATGCCAGGACAGACAGAACAGGTATATCAGCAAAATAAAGGATCAGCTGCGATATGCCGATGATAAAGGAAAAGAAAAACAGGATGCTGTATGGCGAGCTTTTGCCGCTGATCTTTTTCACCGCAAAGGCGCCAAGCATGAAGGCAACTCCCTCAGCAGTATAAATCCACCCTTTAATGGCCGAGCTGTCCTGAAGCTCGCTGATATTGATGACCATCAGGTTGAATCCGCCGAGGAATAAAAGCGGGACAAGCGTCAGCACGAGTGTCATAAACACAATTGGCAGCCCCTTGATGACGGGAAAGACCTCGGAAAATCCTGCGGGCTTCTGTTTGGCATCTTCCTGCTTTTTCAGCTCCTTCTTCTCTTCAAAGCTAAGGAAGCAGGTGAGAATGAACAAGCCCAGATAGGCAGCGAGGGACAAAAGATACAGCATGGATAAAGACATAATGACCAGAAATACCCCTGCAACGGCAGTTCCGAGCACACGCGAAAGGGTTGATACATTCATGTACACTCCGTTCAGCTGCAATAGATCTTTCTCGCCTACCACCATCGGGATGGCTGCCTGTAGGGCAGGGAAATAGAATGCCGCCGATATCTGCAGGAAGACGAGGAAGACGACCATCCACCAGACTGAGCCGGTGTGGATGGCGATCAGCATAAATACAACGCTCACAGAGCGGGCGAAGCCGGAAACAAGCATGACGGTTTTCTTGCTTGCCTGATCCGTAATCCTGCCGGCTGCGGGACCAACCGCAAGGCCGGCAAGCAGGCCTGCTGCAAGAATAAGAGACTTCAGGAAATCTGAAGCTACCTTTTCCTGCATAAATTCAAGGTTGCCGATGATTCCGAGCCACAGGCCGAGCCCTGCAATGAACTCCCCTGTCAGTAAAATCCACACGTTCTTATTTTTCCACATATCTGCAGCCTCACGTTTCTGATTATTTCGTTTCTCTAAAGATACTACAGAATTGAAATTTAATGAATGGGTTTACAAAAACTTCTTGCTTTAAGCAAAAATATTGAAAGTTATTTTGTGAGTCTGACATGTCAAACATCTAAAAAAAGGAGTATCCTCGCATCTGAAGGATACCCCTTTTCTAACTACACTGCATCAGCAGCTGACCGTAAAGCATGATCTTTCCTGCCATGCAGGAAATAATACAGCACAGCAGACAAAAGGATCAGTGCACCCATCATGATATACAGGGAGCTGTAGCCTGTTATGGGAATGACGAGGCCAAGCAGGTATGGGCCGAATCCAAGGCCGGCATCAAGGAAAATAAAGAAAGTCGATGTGGCAAGCCCCAGCCTGTGCGGAGCCGTCAGTTTGACGGCGATCGCCTGTGTGCTTGACTGCATATTACCGAATCCAAGGCCGATCAGTACACCTGATAATAGCAGGACAAAGCTTGACCCTGCTGTGCTTAACAGGATCATGCCGGCTGCGAACAGGATGAATGCCGGATACATGATATAGTTGGCGCCCTTCAGGTCCATCAGGCGCCCTGTAAACGGACGGGACAGCAGGACGGCGACTGCATAGACGATAAAGAAGAAGCTTGCAGCGTCCACAAGATCAAGCTCCATCGCATAGAAATTGATGAAAGAAAGGACGCTGGAATAACAAAATGCGATTGCCAGGGTGATGACCGCAATCGGCAGCGCTTTTGGTTCCACAAAGTCCGAAACCCTGAAGCCTTTTGCTTCTGCGCTCTTCGGAGAGCCTGTGACAGGCGGGACAGTGACAAGAAAGGCGGTCGCCAGACTTATGATTCCCAATGCCAGGCAAAAGCTGAAAATCATTTCAAAGCTTGTATGCTGGCTCATATAAATCCCGATGAACGGTCCTACCGCTGTTGCCAGTGTCGCGCTCATGCTATAGTAGCCGATCCCTTCGCCTTTCCTGGCTGCCGGAATGATCTGCGCAACAATTGTACCTGTAGCGGTGCTGGCCATGCCAAGCGTGATTCCGTGAACAAAGCGGTTGGCCAGAAGAAAGGCAACCCCGGCATGGACAAAATATAAAAGAGTCGTCAGCGTAAAGAAAACCAGTCCAATGAACAGCATTCTCTTGCGGCCGACCAGATCGATATAGCGCCCGATGAACAGCCTGCCGATGAGTGTCCCGATAATAAAGATCCCTGTTACTAGTCCGGCCTCGCTTGTCGATGCATCATATTCATTGACGGCATAGACAGAGATGGTGACCATCAGCAAGTAAAAGACAAGTGTTAAAAAAAAGTTGATGGAGGATACAACGATGAAGTCCTTCGTCCAAAGTTTTGCTTCTGAGCTGTTCAATGTGTTTCCCCCTGTTCCATTAAGTTGCTGCGTATGCCTTCCATGAGGCGGATGGCTTCAAGCTGTTCTTCTTCTGTAAAGCCTTTAAGGATTCTCTGCTCAAATTCATCAATGGTCAGCCGCACTTCACTGTACACTTTATGGCCGACCTCTGTGAGCTGCATCCTTTTTTCGCGGCGGTCTTTGCTGGGCACCTGCTCCACAAAACCAAGCTCCTCCAGCCGGGTGATCGTCCGTGTGACGGTCGGTTTTTCAACGCCCTGGTAATGGGAAAGCTCTACAAGAGTGGCTGAGCCAAAATTGGAGATATAATATAAAATCGTCCATTGCGCCCGCTGCAGCTGGTGCTGTGCGAGAAGCTGGTTAAGTTTATTTTCAAACGGACGGTAGAGCATCAATAGCTGATGAAAGAATTTCTGAAACGTTTTGATGGCAAACACCTCTATATAGTTATCAATAATAATAGTTACCGTTAGTAACTATAACAATATAACAGAAAATGTCTTCTCCTGTCCAGAGACAGGCATATTTTTACAATTTTCAGGCAGGTCGGCAGGAAAGAGACATGGGGTTTTCCCTTTCTCTATGATAAAATTTTATTATCATAAATGGACGAGGGGATATAGTTGAACATTCAATTGGACAGCAAAAAAATAAAAGAGGCATGCGGGCTGGTTTCTTTTAGGAAAGGAGATACTTTTTTCCGTTCCAAAAAGGTAGTATTCAGCCGGTATGAGCCGGAATACTGCGAGGCAGATGTAATGGCCGCGGAGGATTTCCATGTGACGATCCAGGGGGACGGGAAAGGCGGCTATCATGCGGATTGCAGCTGTCCCAGGCTTGCTTCGGTTAAAACAGACTGCCAGCATATTGCCGCCGTCCTGCTGGCGATACTTGATCATCAGAAAAATGGCACAGCCCCATTGATGGATGTGGAAGGAGCGGGGCATGAGTCGCTGGCAGAAGGGCTGCTGACGATTTTTGAAAAAGAGCCTTCCCGCTCAAGCGGGGAACAGCTGCACTTCGAGAACAGGCAGCCTGCAGAAGCCTGCTTTACATGCATGCCGATATCTCTTGCGGATGGAAGCACCATGCTTGGAATGGAAGCCAGCATAGCTATGCACCCGGTCAGGGACATTAGGAAATTCCTTAAGGATGTAAAAGAAAGAAGCCAAAGTGCAGTTTCCCCCTTCTTTACATACGAACCTGCCGGGCATTATTTCCGGAATGAAGATGATGCTGTTCTCCAGGAGCTGATGCGGATCATTGAGGATGAGCAGGCCCATAAAGAAGGACAGACTTTAGAAGCTGACGCGTCTATCCTGCTGATCCCGCCTACCTCCTGGAGGCGGCTTCTCTCCCTTTTAACAGCTGCCCCGAAGGTACAGCTCAAAAATGGCGGGCATGTATACGAAGGCATCAGCGTGCCGGAAGAGCAGCTGCCATTAACGTTCCGTTTTGAGCTGGACGAAAATAAAGGCGGCCGGCTTGTGGTGAAAGGCATGGGCAAAATCTTAATTCTGCAGGCATATCAGTCTGTCTTATACAGGGGTATGATCTATCAGCTTGAAAATGATGACTGCAAGCGCCTGGCAGACCTGAAGGGGATGCTCGCTGCTTCAGGAACGGACCGGATTCCCATCCAAAAGGATCAGGTCGGCTTTATGCTGGAAAAGGTCGTACCAGGATTGAAAAAGCTCGGAGAAGTGCATCTCCCGGGCGGAATCAAGACTCAGCTCATCCAGTCGCCGCTGACAGCCAAACTCTACTTGGACCGCCTGAAAAACAGGCTCCTGGCGAGCCTCGAGTTTCAGTATGACAATGTCGTCTTTAATCCGCTTGAGGAGAAGGAGTTCCATACAGATTTCCTTCTGATCAGGGATGAGGAAAAAGAAAGAACTATCCTCGAAGTGATGGAGGAAAGCAGCTTTGCCAGAACCGACAGCGGCTACTATCTCCAGAACGAAGAGCTGGAATATGAATTCCTGTACCGGCAGCTTCCAAAGCTTCAGACGATGGTCAAGGTCTATGCGACAACCGCAATCAGGAACCGCATCTTCAGGGAAAGCATTCATCCGCGCATTTCCGTTAAAGTGAAAAAAGAACGGACCAATTGGCTGGAATTCAAATTTGCCATGGATGGGATCCCTGAGCATGAAGTTCGCGGCCTTTTGGCTTCGCTTGAGGAAAAAAGGAAATATTACCGTCTGCGGGATGGGGCGCTGCTCTCCCTTGAATCAAGAGAGTTTGATGAAATCAGGCGGTTTTTGAATGAGATTCCTGCCCAGGATGAGGATTTGGAAGAGGGGCTGAACGTCCCCATGGTCCCAGGGCTCCGCCTCATGGGATCACTGGAGGAGGGGGAGGTATTCAGCTTTGAAGAGTCTTTCCGGAACTTTATCGAGGAGGTCCGGACCCCTGGCAGCCGACAATTTGCCGTACCTGAAAGCCTTGAGCCTGTACTGCGCGACTATCAAAAACAAGGCTATCAATGGCTGAAAACATTGGCGGGATATGGTTTCGGCGGCATCCTTGCAGATGATATGGGTCTGGGAAAGACGCTCCAGGCTATCGCCTATATCCTGTCCGAGCTTCCGGCAATCAGGAGGACCCGGCAGCCTGCCCTGATCGTATGCCCATCCTCCCTGACCTATAACTGGCAGAGTGAATTTGAAAGATTCGCACCGGAGATCAAGAGCATAGTGATGGACGGCAGCAAAGCTGAAAGGGAGAAGATGCTCGCAGAAGCAGGAGGGCTGGATGTCCTGATTGTGTCTTATCCGCTGCTCCGCAAGGACATCAGCAGCTATGAGAAACAGCCTTTCAGCACAGTCTTTTTTGACGAGGCACAGGCGTTTAAAAATCCTGTCACCCAAACGGCAAGGACGGTTAAAAAGATCCAGGCAGGAAACCGGTTCGCCCTTACAGGGACACCGATTGAAAATTCTCTGGAGGAACTATGGTCGATTTTTCATGTGATCTTCCCGGAGCTCTTCCAGGGGCTCCGCGAGTTCAGCTTTCTCGACAGGAAAACAATCAGCAGGAGGACCAGTCTTTTCCTTCTCAGGAGATTAAAGTCGGATGTGCTTTCGGAGCTTCCGGAAAAAACGGAATACCTTGAGTCAGCCGAGCTGCTGCCGGATCAGAAAAAGCTGTATGCCGCCTATCTGGCCAAGCTCCGCCATGACACACTCAAGCATCTGGACAAAGATACGCTCCGAAAAAACAAGATCAGGATCCTTGCCGGACTCACCAGGCTGAGGCAGATCTGCTGCCATCCGGCCCTTTTCGTGGACGGCTATAAGGGAAGCTCTGCGAAATATGAGCAGCTGCTGCAGATCATTAAAGAATCGCGTTTGTCCGGCAGGCGGGTGCTGATCTTTTCCCAATTCACGAAAATGCTCGATATGATCGGAAGGGAATTGGCCAGGCAGGGCATCGGCTTTTTCTACCTGGATGGACAGACTCCCTCTGAGGAGCGGGTCAATCTGTGCGGGCGCTTCAACAGCGGTGAGCACGACTTTTTCCTGATTTCCCTGAAAGCAGGGGGGACCGGCCTGAATCTGACCGGCGCCGATACGGTCATCCTTTATGATCTCTGGTGGAATCCTGCAGTCGAGAATCAGGCTGCAGACCGGGCCTACAGAATGGGCCAAAGGCATAATGTGCAGGTGATCAAGCTGCTGGCCCGCGGCACCATTGAGGAGAAAATGAACGAATTGCAGGATAAGAAACGGAATCTCATTGAAGAGGTCATCGAGCCTGGCGGAAAAAGCGCGGGTATGCTCACGGAGGATGATATCCGGGAGATATTGAACGTCTGACAATTTTAAAAATAAGGACACAGGAGAAAAGCTTATGGCTAAAACAATCGCTGAAAAATTGAATCTATTAAAGTACAAAAAGGCAGCCGTTCTCCATATGCCTGAAGGAAAGAACTATTTACCTGAACTGGAGGGTTATAGTACCAGGCTTGCAGAAGGTGCTTCCTACGACCTGGTTTTTGCATTTGTACTCGATATGCCTTCCCTGCAGGAAACTGTTTCTGAAATCATAAATGACCGTTATCTGGAGCCTGGCGGCTATCTGTACTTAGCTTATCCGAAAAAGGGCAATAAGGTGTACGGCAGCTTCATCCATCGTGATGAACTGCTCTCGGGCCTGGGAGCTGATGAGGATGGCTATGTTAACGGTAGCAGCATCAAATTCTCCCGGATGGTGGGGCTTGATGAGGTGTTTACGGTAGTGGGGCTTAAAGAAGATCCGGACGGAAAAAATAAAGCCTCTGCCAAGGCAAGCCAATGTGTGGATGATTATATCGATCAGATTCCTGAGGTAGAGAAAGATCTAGAAGACCGGCCTGAGCTGCTCTCATTCTACCAGTCCCTTACCCCGGGGTACCGGAAGGACTGGGCCAGGTATGTCTACAGTGCCAAGCAGGAAGCAACAAGGGATAAAAGGCGGGAAGAGATGAAAATGATCATGGCGGAAGGATATAAAAGCAGGGATTTGTACAGGAGAGACCGTTCGTAAGAATCTCACGCTGTCTGTACAGCCTAAAAGCAGAAGGCGGACAATAATTCTGTTTTCCTGCAAGCCTCCGTACACGGATGATGATTTGCAGAGCATGGACCATAACAGCAAGATTGAAGACGAAACCGGCAGCTTTATCCTGTAAAATGGCCATACAAAGCAGATGGACAGGAGGGAGTAGGTTGGAGAAGGTTTCTT
The DNA here is from genome assembly GCF_008180445.1 of Bacillus infantis. Classification (GTDB taxonomy): domain Bacteria; phylum Bacillota; class Bacilli; order Bacillales; family Cytobacillaceae; genus Bacillus_AB; species Bacillus_AB infantis_B. Next base: position 102,832 of record NZ_VTER01000009.1, on the reverse strand, counting down.
TGTCTTTTGAAGAGATGTGGGAAAAAATCCTGGCATGTGACCGGACATATGACGGCCTCTTTTTTACAGCAGTGAAAACAACCAAAATCTATTGCAGGCCATCCTGCCGGTCAAGGAAGCCGAAAAAGATCAATGTTGAATTCTATTTTAGTAAAGCGGAGGCGGAGCGGAAAGGCTATCGGGCCTGTAAAAGGTGCCAGCCGGAAGTGGAGCATTCCCCTCAAGTCGGGCTGGTCCGGAAGGTCGTTGCTTTTCTGATCAATCATTATGGGGAAAAAGTGACGCTGCAGGATATTGCGGAGGATGCAGGGATGAGTGCATTCTATCTGGAACGGTTATTTAAAGAGGAAACATCGGAAACACCGCGCGGATACCTGGAAAAGGTCCGGGTGGATAAAGCTGCCCATCTGCTGGTTCACTCCGGGCTGACGAATTTGGAGATATGCTTTGAAGCAGGATTTCACAGCCCTTCAAGTTTTTATAAAAGCTTCCGGAAGTTGAATGGCTGCACGCCAAGTGAATACCGCAAACGAAAGCAGGTGACTCAGGAATGAGGTGGAAAGACGATCAGTCTTCAATGGAGCTGGAGCTGCCTGCTCATTTTTCTTTCAGTGAAGCCCTCATCTTCCTGGGCAGGTCAAGCCAGGAGATCCTCCATTATGTTGAAGGTTCTGCAGTTTTTAAGGGGATTATCTTTGATGGGGAAGTGATCCTTCTGAAGCTAAGCTCTACAGAAACCCATCTTCAAGCTAGCTTTCTGCTTGGGCCTCCATCCCATAATGGAAGAAAGAAGGCAGCAGCCTTTATTGAAGAGTGGCTTGATTTAAAGCGTGATGCAAGTGGTTTTGTAAGGATGTCCGCCCGTGACCCTCTTCTGAAGAGTCTGGCAGAACGGTATGGCGGACTGAGGATCATAGGAATACCGGATTTATTTGAAGCGCTTGTCTGGGCGGTCATCGGCCAGCAGATCAATCTCACCTTCGCCTATAAGCTGAAAAAGGCATTCACCGAAAAGTATGGGACATGCTTTCCTTATCAGGGCAGGTGCTTTTGGTTATTTCCTGAACCAGGGATGATTGCTGGCCTTGAACCGGAGGAGCTGAAGCAGCTGCAGTTTACAGGCCGGAAAGCGGAATACATTATTGGGATTGCAAAGCTGATGGCAGAAAAAAAGCTGAAAAAGGATGATCTGTTAGGCCAGCCGGGGGCAAGAGATAAATTGATCTCTCTTAAAGGAGTCGGGGCGTGGACCGCAGATTATGTAAGGATGAAATGCCTGCTCGACCCTTCCGCTTTCCCGATAGGGGACGCGGGGCTTCAGAACGCCTTAAAGCAGCAGATGGGCTTAGACAGAAAGCCATCCATCGAAGAAATTGAAAAAGCCGCAAGCCGGTGGGCAGGCTGGCAGGCTTATGCAGTCTTTTATTTTTGGAGGTCTTTATATGAGTGAAGTATATCGGGCTGATTACGAATCGCCGATCGGCACCATTGAAATTGCCGGCAATGAGCAGGCTGTTGTCTCAATATTATTTACAGATCGTGAAAAAGCGGAATACCCTCTGGAAAAATGGTTTCCTGAAGCCATTAAAGAATGCTGGCAGCAGCTGGACGAATATTTCAAAGGGGAGCGCAGGGAATTTACTTTTCCATATATGCTGCAGGGGACTGATTTTCAGCAGCGTGTCTGGAATGCTTTAACTTCCATTCCATATGCCAGCACAGGCACCTACAAGGATATTGCCTCCCTGATTGAAAACGAAAAGGCGGTAAGGGCAGTAGGGACAGCAAACGGAAGAAATAAGCTGAGCATTGTGCTCCCCTGCCACCGGATCATTGGCACAAATGGGACGATGACCGGCTATGCGGGTGGGATATGGAGGAAAGAGTGGCTTTTGGAGCATGAACGAAAGCATTTTAGCAAGAAGAGCTGAGAAAAAGCTGTCCGGCAGTCTTGCACATTATGTTAATATTTTGAAAATAATGATAATATAATAGTGAAACGCTATGATGGGAGGCCTTCCATGGACAGGAAATACAACGATTTAATTGGCGATATTCTTGAAAATGCAGGTGAAAAAGATAACTTCAGCGGTAAAGGAAAGCCGCTGCCTAAAGAGTATTTGGAGCAGGATACCTACCAGCGTTTTCAGAAAATCGCCAAGGATGCGGGTTATTTGCCGCCTTGGCTCAAGCTCCAGAAAGAAATCTCCGAAATGGTCCATGCATGCCACTCAGAGCAGGATGCTGCTGCTATTAACGAAAAGATCAGGAAATACAATATGGCATGCCCCCCGCCGATGCAGAAAAACATTATCCGCTTCCATGACCTGGAACAGGCAAAGAGGATATGGCAGGTATAGGGGACTTTAACAGCTGCTTGCGGGCGGCTTTTTATTTTGCATAAGTTAGGGCAAGAGATCAATCTGCCATCTCGCTTGGGTTTATGTTGAAGGCAGGATATAGAGGGGGTTCCATCTAAATGAACCCCATTAAATTTACCAGTATATTTCTTTATCAAAATCAATCAATTCTGCGAGCTGAATCAATGTTTCTTCTTCTGCTCCTGATAAATAGTAGGTGAATTTATTTGCCACAATAATCAGCTGGGGGGGGCTGTATTTCGATTGGTAGACAGACGCCCAGTGCCCTTCCACTTCTAACTCTTTTATTTTATCACCGTACATTCCTCTGATCTTCTCTATATGTATGGAGGGATCTGTTTCGTTGAAGATTGTATGGGCAGAGATTTGTTCATCATTTTTTGTTGGGTAAAAGGCTAGAACAGTAATACCTGCATTCTGCTTTGAAAGAGAAATAGAGGGAGTGCCGGTAATAGAAGATATCTTTTGATGCGCATTTACAGGAAAATAAAGTTTTTCCCAGCCCTCATTTGTCAAAACCTTTGTCATCTTCCCTGCATTTTCCTTGTACTCATATAGAGCAATGTTAGGAGAAGAGCTTTCAAAATTGGTACTTTTGTAAAGAGTCTGGTAACCAACACCTATCATTGCTGCAAACAAAACAAGGCTTGCCGCATAGCTGGCTAATCTTTTGTATTTTACTGTGTTCTTGGTTTTATACATACTTCTCAAAAGGGATTTCTTTAGCTCCTGTTTTCTGGCAGGGCCCCAGATAATGTCCTCTTGCAGTATGCTAAGCTTTTCTTCAATATTCCTCTCTTCCCATGACTTCCGCATAATTCCAGCCTCCTTTTATTAATTCTTTTTCCAAGGCCTGTAATGCTCTATATGTGGTGGATTTTACTTTGCTTACAGACCAGCCCAGGATTTCTGATGTTTCCTCAATAGAGAACCCCTGTATCTTTCTGAGTATAATGACAGAACGGTAGGTTTCCTTTAGAGCTGTAATGGAAGTGAATAATTCAATTGATCGCTCCTTTACCAGCAGTACTTCTTCAGGAGTCGGCCCGGTGTCTTGGGGTGAGGCCAGTAAAAAGCCCTTAATCATGGTTAAGGCTTTTCTCCTTCGTAAATAATCTATGGCTGTATGATAGGCAAGCTTAAAGAGCCAAGTTTTGGGGCTTGAGTCCCGTTTGAAAGATTCGTACTTTTGAAAAGCTTTTAGAAATGTTTCTTGTGTCAGGTCTTCAGCAGTCTGGCTATTATTAGTCATTAAAAATAGATACTTGAATAACAAACTGCTGTATGATTCATACCAATCTTCTATTTCTTCAGCTTTTGGGCGGTCCATTTTGCGCCCTCCTTCCGATGTTTTCAATGTGTAGACGAATAAGCGTACAAAAAGTTCTGTTTTTAAAAGGAAATTTCTAAAAAATAACAGGTATCTATTGAAAATAAAAGGGAAAACCCCAATGGGAGGGTGATGGCATTGCAGATCGAAAAAAAGGTGTATGATAATGATGAGGATGTGTATATTCAGGTAGGGAAGTACAAAATGATTGTGGAAAAAAGGTATAATCTGCTTTCCTGGCTGAATGATTTCTTTCTTGGTGTCTTATATTTTATCGGAAGCATCCTGTATTTAACTGATGTGGATCAAAGAATAGCTATATCATTTTTCCTCGCTGGCAGTGTCCTGATGATTGCCAGGGCGGTTTTGAATATATTGAAGGACTTGCATATCAGGAGCATTAAGCCGGGCAGCGGTAAAGGAAGATGGAAGGAACGGGAAAATGAATAACAGCTGTGGTCGGGAGAAGCTAACGCTGTCTCTCGATTTTTATTTACACAATGGCATATGATTTTCAATTTCCTTATACCAGGTTGTCGCTCACTGCAGAAGAATATACAATAAAAGAAGAGGAAGAAATTTGAAGGATTTTTAATCTCCTTGACTGCAGTAGTGTATTATAAGTAAAATGTAAGTAAAATATTTTACTTAAGATGCTTGAACTGCTGTATGCGGAGATTTGGAATAGGAAAAGAAGCTGCAGTTTGCGTTTGAAGAGGAGGCGGAGGGTTAATGGCGACAATTAAAGGGATTGCAGAGGAAGCGGGGTTTTCGATTTCGACCGTCTCCCGCGTTTTGAATAATGATCAAAGCCTTTCAGTGCCGGATGAGACCCGGGAAAAAATTTATGAGGCGGCAGAAAAGCTTAATTATCGCAAGAAAACAATTAGGCCGCTCGTAAAGAATATTGCTTTTTTGTATTGGCTTACAGACATTGAAGAACTGGAAGATGTATACTTTAAGTCGATGAGGCTGGAAGTGGAAAAACTTGCGAAGCAGATGAATGTTGAATTGGAAACCTATAAAATATCAGAAGGTATCAATCGCATTCCCGAAGATATAGAAGGCTTTATCGCAGTAGGGACTTTTTCCGATAAAGAGCTTGAACATCTAAAGGGACTAACTAAGAATGGAGTATTTATAGACTCGACCCCTGAGCCGAATATTTATGATTCGGTCAGGCCGGATCTCGCTCAGATAACGAAAAGGACAGTTGATTTCTTTATGGATAAAGGGCACAGCGATATAGGCTTTGTTGGCGGCACTTTTCATAATCCTAACACCGGCGGAGAAGAAATGGATCTTCGTGAGAGAACCTTCAGGACTTATATGGAAGAGAAAGGACTGCTGAAGGAAGAATATATTTTCTGCCATAGAGGATTTTCCGTGGAGAATGGATACAAATTAATGAGTGAAGCCATCAGCAAGCTGGGGGGCAATCTTCCTTCTGCCTTCTTTATTGCAGCAGACCCCATTGCGGTCGGCTGCCTGCAGGCATTAAATGAGCATGGCTATGCCATTCCCAATAACGTAAGCGTTATCAGTGTGAATAATATCAGTGTGGCTAAATATGTATCTCCGCCGCTCACCACTTTCCATATTGATACAAAGGAGCTTTGCAAAAATGCTTTGGAAATGCTGCTGGAGCAGCTGGTGGAAAAGCGGAAATATGTAAAAACCTTATATTTAGGTTCGGAATTGATTGTCAGAAAAAGTGCTGATTAAGCTTTCTGTAAGTAGGCGTCTCCATTAGGAGGCGTTTTTTCTTTTTTTTTCGTAAAAATTTTTACTTATATTTAGTAAATTAATATAGACATATTTTCCTAGTGATGCTATATTAATTTTAGTAAAACGCTTTCATAAGGATTTCAGAATAGTCAATTATAAAGAAGGGGTGTCAATGATGAAAAATGTTAAAAAGTATTTCGGCATCATGAGCGGTATTGCTTTAAGTTTATCGTTAGTGGCTTGCGGCCCTCAGGAAAGCAGCAGTGATTCGTCAGGAAAGAAAGAAACAGCGGGTAAGAACGGCTATGATTTGCTGGTTTGGGAAGATATAGAGAAGTCTGACGGCATTAAAGATGCCATTGCTAAATTTGAAGAAGATAATGATGTAACAATTAAAGTGGTGGAAAAACCATACGCACAGCAAATTGAAAATCTGCGTTTAGACGGTCCTGCTGGCACAGGCCCGGATGTACTGACTATGCCTGGAGATCAAATCGGGACAGCAGTAACAGAAGGGTTGATCAAGGAACTTTCTGTGGGGGATGAAGTGAAATCTATCTATACGGATGCAGCGATGCAATCCCAAATTGTCAATGAAAAGGCATATGGCCTCCCTAAAGCAGTGGAGACAACAATGCTCTATTACAATAAAGACCTGGTTTCAGATGAGGAACTTCCTCAGACGCTGGAAGAATGGTATGACTTTTCAAAAGAAACTTCAGATGGCAAAACGTTTGGATTCCTTGCTCTGTTTGACCAGATTTATTATGCCCAAAGCGTCATGAGCGGTTACGGCGGATATATCTTTGGCCGTGATGACAGCGGTAATTATGATCCAGCTGACATTGGCCTTAATAATGAAGGAGCAGTCGAAGGCGCCAAAGTTATCCAGAAATTTTATAAAGAAGGTCTTTTCCCGGCTGGGATCATAGGGGAGCAGGGAATCAATGTTCTGGAATCCCTTTTCACGGAAGGCAAGGCGGCTGCCATCATTTCCGGTCCATGGAATATTGAGCCATTCGCCAAAGCAGGCGTCAACTATGGCGTAGCCAAACTTCCGGCACTTGAGAATGGTGAGAATATGAGCTCGTTTATAGGTGTAAAGAGTTATAATGTCAGCTCTTATTCCAAGAATGCCGGGCTTGCTGAGGATTTAGTCGAATTCCTGGCAAATGAGGAAAACTCAAAAGCGAGATATGAAATCACTAAAGAAGTGCCGGCTGTCCAGGCGTTGGCTGATGATCCGGTAGTAACAGAAAGCGAAGCTGCCCAGGCAGTTGCGGAACAGGCCCAGTATTCTGAACTGACGCCTAATATTCCGGAAATGAACGAAGTGTGGACTCCTGCCGATGCGGCACTGCAAACGATTGCTACAGGCAAAGCGGAGCCAAATGAGGCGTTAGATCAGGCTGCCGGCACAATCAAAGGCCAGATCGAAGCGAAGCACGGCAAAAAATAATTAAAAGAATAATGGTGCCAAACGGTTACATGGTTTGGCACCATTTATGTTAGTGACAAGAAAACCATCCATTTGGATATTGGTTAAAGAGGTGAAAAACAGTGTCACATAGTCGAAAAGCCTTGCTGTTATCCATCATCCCCGGAGCGGGCCAGTTTTACAATAAGCAATGGGTGAAAGGCCTTCTGCTGCTTCTTCTGGGGGCATCCTTCTTCCTTGTTTTCGGTGACCTGCTGAATATGGGTTTCTGGGGAATCTTCACTCTGGGAACGGAAGTCCCCCGTGACAATTCGATCTTTTTGCTGGCTGAAGGAATCATAGCCATCATAGTTACTTGCTTTGGGCTCGGATTATATTATTTCAATTTGCGTGATGCTTTTGTGAATGGAAGATTGAGAGATGAAAACAGGAAGCTCAATTCTCTTAAAGATCAGTACCAAAATCTGATTTCACAGGGCTATCCATATGTAATCAGCGGTCCTTCTTTGTTCATCCTGATTTTTGCGGTCATCTTCCCAATCTTATTCAGTTTTGCGCTGGCATTTACCAACTATGATCTCTATCACTCACCTCCTGCCAATCTGGCAGACTGGGTGGGCCTTGAAACGTTTGCCCAGATTTTTACGGTTGATATCTGGCGCGCAACCTTCTTTGACGTACTTGCCTGGACGGTTGTCTGGACTCTGGCAGCTTCTTCGCTGCAGGTTTGCCTGGGCATCTTGATGGCGGTCATCGTGAACAACAAGGACATTAAGTTCAAGAAATTTTTCCGGACAGTCTTGGTGCTGCCGTGGGCAGTTCCTGGATTTGTTACGATCCTGATCTTTGCCGGGCTTTTCAATGACAGCTTTGGAGCGATCAATAACGATATCCTGGCGGCACTTGGAATAGACCCTGTGCCTTGGATGACGGATGCGAACTGGTCGAGGCTTGCTTTGATCCTTATGCAGGGCTGGCTCGGATTTCCGTATATTTTCCTTGTGACGACGGGAGTTCTGCAATCCATTCCGGATGATTTGTATGAGGCGGCAACCATTGACGGGGCCTCCGTTTTCGCGAAGTTCAGGTTTATTACGATGCCTATGATCCTGATTGCAATGGCACCGATCATCATCACGCAATTCACGTTCAATTTTAATAACTTCAATATTATCTATCTATTTAATGGCGGCGGCCCGGCAAGCGCCGGTTCAACAGCGGGCGGTACTGATATTCTGGTGTCATGGATCTATAAGCTGACGATGCAGTCCAGCCAATATTCGCTTGCTGCAGCCTTGACGATTCTGCTGTCTGTTTTTGTTATAGCGATTGCCCTATGGCAATTCAGGCGGACGAACTCATTTAAAGAGGGGGCTTAAAGATGGCGAATGTGAAAAAGAGAAAGTTCGTGCACCTCTTTATTTTATATTTCATTTTGATAGCCATGTCGGTGATCATTATTTATCCCCTCCTTTGGACAGTAGGGGCAAGCTTCAACCCGGGCAATAGTTTGATCAGTACATCCATCATTCCGGAGAATCCGACGCTGGATCATTATAGGGAACTGTTTGCCGGCAAAGACAGCCTCCAGTATGGCCAATGGTATCTTAACTCTTTGAAAATCAGTATTTTTACTATGATCGGGACCATTTTGAGCGTTTCCTTTACAGCGTATGCTTTTTCCAGATTCCGTTTTAAGGGTAGGAAGAATGCACTGACCTTATTCCTTCTCCTGCAGATGATCCCGCAATTTTCAGCATTGATTGCCTTGTTTGTTCTGGCTCAATTGCTGGGAATGATGAACAGCCACTGGCTGCTGATCCTGCTTTATATCGGGGGGCAGATCCCGATGAATACGTATCTGATGAAGGGATATATGGATTCCATCCCGCTTGATCTTGATGAAAGTGCCAAGATTGACGGCGCCAGCAATACAAGGATTTTCTTTCAGATTCTTATGCCGTTATCGAAACCGATGATAGCTGTCGTGGCGATGAACGGGTTCACGGGCCCGCTCGGGGATTTTGTATTGTCTTCTACCATCCTTAGAACACCTGAGTCCTATACACTTCCCATTGGATTGTACAATCTGGTGAATGAGGTAATGGGTGCGAGTTATACAACTTTTGCAGCGGGTGCCATCTTGATCAGTATTCCAATCGCCATCATTTTCATCGTGCTTCAGAAGCACTTTGTGTCTGGATTGACGGCTGGAGGAACGAAAGGCTGATAAGCTGCACCGGAAGGAGAGTTTAAATGTCAACACTAAAGAAAACACAAGTGACAAAAGCGGATTTTATGCTTCATGGAGGCGATTATAATCCTGATCAGTGGCTGGACCGCCCTGATATACTGGCCGATGACATCAAATTGATGAAGCTTGCGCATACAAATACCTTTTCAGTGGGGATCTTCGCCTGGAGCGCCCTTGAACCTGAGGAAGGGCATTTTACCTTCGAATGGCTTGATGAGATCATCAATAATATCGACGGAATCGGCGGCAAGGTAATCCTTGCTACTCCAAGCGGCGCCCGACCTGCATGGATGTCGCAGAAGTATCCTGAGGTCCTCAGGGTAAACGGGGAGAGGGTCAAACAGCTTCATGGCGGCAGGCACAACCATTGCTTTACGTCTGAGGTCTACCGCGAGAAAACTCGGAAGATCAACAGGCTCCTTGCTGAAAGATATGCAGGCCACACTGCGCTCCTGATGTGGCACATTTCCAATGAGTATGGCGGGGAATGCCACTGCAGCAGCTGCCAGGCAGCCTTCCGGAACTGGCTGAAAGAGAAATACAATCATAATCTCAAAGCATTGAATGACGCCTGGTGGGGTCCTTTCTGGAGCCATACTTTCAGCGATTGGGAACAGATCGAGTCCCCTTCGCCGATCGGGGAAAATGCCGTTCACGGCCTTAACCTGGATTGGCGCCGCTTTATAACAGACCAGACGATCTCTTTTTATAAAAACGAAATCGTACCTTTAAGGGAGATTACACCCGGTATTCCAATCACAACCAATTTCATGGCAGATACAATGGATCTTATCCCGTTCCAGGCCCTTGATTATTCCAAGTTTGCCCAGCATCTGGATGTCATCAGCTGGGATGCCTATCCTGCCTGGCATAATGACTGGGAATCCACAGCGAATCTTGCCATGAAGACAGCTTTTATCGATGATTTATACCGCAGTCTGAAACAGCAGCCGTTTCTGCTGATGGAGTCTACGCCAAGCGCTGTAAACTGGCACCCTGTGAACAAAGCGAAGCGTCCCGGCATGCACCTTTTATCTTCCATGCAGATGATCGCCCACGGATCTGACAGCGTTATGTATTTTCAATGGCGCAAGTCAAGGGGGTCATCTGAGAAGTTCCATGGAGCGGTTGTAGACCATGATAATAGTGCCGATAACCGGGTCTTCAAGGAAGTCGCGGCAGTGGGTGAAACTCTTGAAAAGCTTTCTGCTGTCGTAGGAACCAGCCGCCCTGCTGAAGCTGCCATCCTGTATGACTGGGAAAGCAATTGGGCCCTGAACGATGCCCAGGGGTTCGGTCTGGAAACGAAACAATATCCGCAAACACTGCAGGAGCATTACCGCACCTTCTGGGAGAAAGATATTCCAGTCGATATCATCACGAAAGAGCAGGATTTCACGGCATACAAGCTGATTATCGCCCCGATGCTGTATCTGGCAAGCAAAGAAACGATTGCTAGGCTGAAATCCTTTGTGGCCGGCGGCGGTACGCTGGTCATGTCCTATATCAGCGGTGTAGTGGACGAAAATGACCTGGTTCATTTCGGCGGATGGCCGGTGGACCTCCAGGAAACCTTCGGGCTAAAGCCTGTCGAGACTGATACTTTATATCCTGGGGACAGCAACACGGTAACATATAAAAACAAACAATATGTGCTGAAAGATTATGCGACTGTGATAGAACTGGCCGGTGCCAAAGCCGACGGGATATACGAACAGGATTTTTATGCCGGTCTCCCGGCTGTCGCAAGCCACCAGTTTAAAGAAGGAAATGCGTATTATATCGGGGGTCGCCTGGATGCTCAGTTCCAACGTGATTTTTACAGCGGATTGATGGCTGAATTGGACTTAAAGGCCGCTTTCCCTGTTAAGCATGAGAGCGGGGTTTCTGTGCAGGTAAGGCAGGATGAGGAGAAGGATTATATATTTGTCATGAACTTTACTGAAGAGAAGCAAGCTGTGGTTTTTGAGCAGCAGGCAAAAGAGATTCAGACAAATGAAGAACTGTCCGGCGAAATCACTTTGAAACCGTACGAAGTTAGAATAGCAGAAAGAACCAGATAAAAAGAAAGGGGTGATCCTGATGCGGTCACTCCTTTCTTTAATAGATGAAGAATTGTTAAATTAAAACTTTGTAAACTTTTTAGTAAAAACATTGATTTATTTACTAAAAGTAATAAAATAAATGTAAGCGATTTATTCATTTGTACGGAAGGAGGCTGAGTATGGCGACAATCAAGAAAATAGCAGAAAAAGCAGGGGTATCGATTGCCACTGTTTCCAGGGTGCTCAACTATGATGCTTCCCTGTCAGTGACAGATGATACCCGCAAAAAGATTTTTGAAGCCGCGGAAGAGCTTGATTATAAGAAAAAACCTGTCAAAAAGGATGCCGCATTAAAAATTGCAGTCGTTCACTGGTATACAGAGAAAGAAGAGCTGGAAGATCTGTATTATATGTCGATCCGCTATGGCATTGAGCAGCGCTGCCAGCAGCTCGGCATCCAGTATGCCAACTATTTTTATGATGACCTGGAAAAAGCCAGAAGTGAAAGCCTTCAGGGCATTATAGCTGTCGGAAAGTTCAGCAAGGCGCAGGCTGATGCTTTGGGGGAAATTACGGACGCTGTTATTTTTGCAGACTACAGCCCGGATGAAGACCGGTATGACTCTGTTGTCGTAGATTTTGAAAAAGCGGCAGTGAAAATACTTGATTATTTAATAGGTAAAGGCCATCAAACCATTGGCTATATCGGCGGACAAGAGGTTTTTAAAGACGAATCGGGCGGAATTGAAGATGCACGTGAAAGAGCCTGCAGACATTATATGGCAAGCCGCGGGCTTCTGGATGAAGGTAATATCTATATCGGAAGCTTTACGGTGGACAGCGGCTATACGCTGATGAACAAGATGATAGAGGAAAAAGGGGAGAGTCTCCCGACCGCGGTATTTGCAGGCAATGATCTGATTGCCATCGGCTGCCTGAGGGCCCTCCACGAAGCCGGCATCCAGGTTCCGGAGCGTGTCAATGTGATCGGGATCAATGATATCAGTGTATCCAAATATATATTCCCGGCGCTGACCACCTTGAAGGTGCATACAGAGCCAATGGGCGAGGTGGCCGTCGATTTATTATTGGAAAGAAATCAGGGCAGGAAGATCGCAAAGAAGGTGTTTCTTGCGACTGAACTGATTGCCCGGAGCAGCAGTTTCTAACTTTGTGAAGCAGGAGATGACGATATGGAACTTCAATCAATGATTAATGACTTTCAAACCATATACACTGACTCTATGGAAGGGGATGCCAGGCTTTTCTTTTCTCCAGGGAGGATCAATCTGATCGGAGAGCACACCGACTATAATGGCGGCCATGTATTCCCTTGTGCCATTACGCTTGGGACATATGGAGCGGTTAAGAAGCGGAACGACAGGATTGTCAGAGTATATTCACAGAATTTCCCGGACGCAGGGATAGTCGAATTTTCTTTGGATGAACTGGAGTATGAAAAAGAACATGGCTGGGCGAACTTTCCGAAAGGGATGATTGCTTATATAGAAGAAGCCGGCTGGAAGCTGCCAGTCGGGATCGATCTATACGTGTACGGGAATATTCCGAACGGCGCCGGGCTTTCTTCATCTGCTTCACTTGAAATGCTGATCGGGGTAACTGTTAATGAGCTATTTGGATTTAATATCGGAAGGATTGACCTTGTAAAGCTCGGGAAAAAAGTCGAGAACGAATTCATTGGCGTCAACAGCGGCATCATGGATCAGTTTGCCATTGGCATGGGCCAGGCCGGAAGCGCCATCCTGCTTGACTGTAATACTTTGAAGTATGAATATGCCCCTATCAATCTGGAAGATTATCAGATCATGATCATGAATACGAACAAGCGCAGGGAGCTGGCAGATTCTAAATATAATGAACGGCGGAGCGAGTGTGAAGCAGCGCTTGATAAGCTTCAGTCTAAGCTTTCCATTTCATCGCTTGGGGAATTATCAGAGGATGAATTTGAACAGCATAAGCAGCTGATCGGGGATGAAATTCTGGAAAAAAGGGCGAAGCATGCCGTCTGTGAAAACCAGCGGACGCTAAAAGCTTTCAAGGCTTTGCAGGAAGGGCGCCTTGAAGACTTCGGAAAGCTGATGAATGAGTCGCATCAGTCGCTGAAAAATGATTATAAAGTAACCGGAAAAGAGCTCGATGCTCTGGTGGAAGCCGCCTGGCAGCAGGAAGGCACGCTTGGGGCCCGTATGACCGGTGCGGGGTTTGGCGGATGTGCGATTGCCATTGTTGAGAAAGACAAAGCTGCTTCTTTCATTAAAGAGGTAGGCAAAAAATATATGAAAAGAATCGGCTATGCTGCAGATTTCTACGCAGCAAGTGTCGGGGATGGAACCAAGGAAATCATTTTGGAGGTGCAGGGATGAGTATTTTAGTTCTTGGCGGTGCAGGATATATTGGTTCACATGCTGTTTATCAGCTGATCGACCAGAATTATGAAGCGGTAGTTGTTGACAGCCTTGAGACAGGCCACAAGGAAGCGGTTCACCCGGATGCGAAGTTTTATCAGGGGGACATCCGCGACAAGGAGTTTCTGCGCAGTGTGTTTGAAAAGGAAAGCATTGACGGCGTCCTCCATTTTGCGGCCAACTCGCTTGTTGGCGAATCTATGGAGAATCCGCTGAAATACTTCAACAATAATGTCTACGGTACTCAGGTGCTGCTCGAAGTGATGAACGAGTTTGATGTAAAGAATATTGTGTTCTCTTCAACCGCAGCCACCTATGGAGAGCAGAAAACAATGCCGATCACGGAAGAGATGTCTGCCAATCCTACGAATGCCTATGGCGAAACCAAGCTGACGATGGAAAAAATCATGAAATGGTGTGAAGCGGCCCATGATTTGAAATATGTATCACTCCGTTATTTTAATGTGGCGGGAGCAAGGCCGACAGGAGAGATCGGGGAAGACCATCAGCCTGAGACCCATCTGATCCCGATCATTCTTCAGGTGGCCCTCGGCCAGCGGAAGCATATTTCAATCTTCGGCGATGATTATGATACAGAAGATGGAACCTGCATCCGCGACTATATTCATGTCGAGGATCTGATTGCCGCCCATCTGCTGGCACTGCAATATCTGCAGAATGGCGGGAAAAGCGAGATCATCAATCTCGGAAGCGGGCAGGGCTTTTCTGTTAAGGAAATGATCGAAGCGGTCAGAGAGGTGACCGGGCATGAGATTCCGGCTAAAGTCGTTCCAAGAAGAAGCGGGGACCCAAGCACCCTCATCGCTTCATCAGAAAAAGCAAAAACAGTTCTTGGATGGAACCCGCAGAGAACAAGCATCAAGCAGATCATTGAAGATGCGTGGAGCTGGCATCAGGCGCATCCGCACGGCTATAACGATTAAGGAGGGCTCGGAATGGATGTATATGCGAGCATAGAGACGCTGGTCAATAAGGCCGCTGCCTTAGGCATGATTGAGGAGCGCGACAGAATATATGCACGAAATCAGGTCATGTCTTTGCTTGGGCTAGTCGAGTATCCGGAACATGCCGAAGCGGTGGAAAAGGTCATTCCTGATGTCTTGGAAGACCTTGTCGGATTTGCGGCTGCTGAAGGCAGGATAGCCGGCCTTGAAAGTGATAAAGACATTCTCTCAAGCAAAATCATGGATGTGCTTGTTCCAAAGCCTTCTTCTGTCAATAAAGAGTTCTATGAGAAATATGAGGAAAGCCCTGCTAAGGCCACCAGGTATTTTTACGATCTCAGCCGGAACAGCAACTATATCCAGACCAAAAGCATTGCAAAGAATATCAATTATAAAATCGCCACCGATTATGGCGAACTGGACATCACGATCAATCTGTCCAAGCCGGAGAAGGATCCGCAGCAGATAGCACGCGAACGGGAGATGAAAGTGGTTTCCTCCAATTATCCGAAGTGCCTGCTATGTGCAGAAAATGAAGGATATGCAGGGCGTCCGGGGCATCCGGCGCGCTCCAACCACCGGATCATCGACCTGGAGCTGTCTGATGAACCGTGGTTCCTGCAGTACTCTCCTTATGTATATTACAACGAGCACTGCATCGTCCTTTGCGGGGAGCACCGTGATATGAAAATCGACCGCAGCACTTTTGCGAGACTGCTCGAGTTTACAGGGAAGTTCCCGCATTATTTCGTTGGCTCCAATGCGGATCTGCCGATTGTCGGCGGATCCATACTCAGCCATGATCACTATCAGGGCGGCAGCAATGAGTTTGCTATGGCAGGTGCAGATGAAATAGGCTCGTTCCAGCTGAGCCGTTTTCCCGATATAAGCGCCAGTATGCTGAGATGGCCGCTGTCTGTTATCCGCCTGAAAGGCAAAAAACAGGAAGAGCTTGCAGATGCAGCAGAGATGATTCTTGAAGCATGGGTTCAATACAGTGATGCAGAAGCTGAAATTGAGGCATTTACAGGAGAGACGAGGCATAACACCATCACACCGATTGCAAGAATGCGGGATGGCCTCTATGAATTGGATCTTGTCCTCAGGAACAACCGCATGAGCACTGAGCATCCGCTCGGCATTTTTCATCCGCATGCCGATGTCCATCATATCAAAAAGGAAAACATCGGCCTGATCGAAGTGATGGGGCTGGCCGTTCTGCCTGCGCGTCTGGAAAAGGAAATCAGTGAGATAGAAAAATTCCTGCTGGATCAGCCATCAGAGGTAAAGGATTACCATCTGCCATGGGCTGCTGAAATGAAAGAGAAATATGCGGCTGAGCTAACCGGCAAAACAGCCGGATCTATTATACGGAAAGAAATCGGGTATAAGTTTGTAAGGGTTCTTGAGGATGCAGGCGTGTTCAAGCAGACTGAATACGGCCTGGCGGCATTCCGCAGGTTTGCTGATCTCCTGGCAGGGCTTGATTAATTGAAGCAATGAAATACATTTTTTAAAAGAATGGGAGTCTTGCAAATGAAGGCAGTTAGAGAGAAGTTTGCAG
This sequence comes from Bacillus infantis, assembly GCF_008180445.1. Classification (GTDB taxonomy): domain Bacteria; phylum Bacillota; class Bacilli; order Bacillales; family Cytobacillaceae; genus Bacillus_AB; species Bacillus_AB infantis_B. Next base: position 86,701 of record NZ_VTER01000009.1, on the reverse strand, counting down.
AGCTGGATGGACGGACGGTTTCCATCTTTACACTGGTGAATAGGCAGGGAATGGAGGTTTCCTGCCTCGATTATGGGTGTATCATCACGAAAATCCTTGTGCCGGACCGGGACGGGCGGATGGAAAATGTTGTTCTGGGCTTTGATACTCTGGAAGAGTACCAGCAGCATTCCCCATACTTTGGAGCAGTTTGCGGGCGCCATGCCGGGAGGATTGCCGGCGGGGAATTTGAGCTGAACGGGAAAACCTATAAGCTTGCCAAAAATAATGGCGGAAATAATCTTCACGGCGGCGTGGAAGGTTTTGATAAAAAGCTGTGGGATGCAGAAGTCACAGAAGGCCCGGATTCAGCAAGCGTCATCTTCCGGTACGTCAGCAAGGATGGCGAAGAAGGCTATCCAGGAAATCTTGAAATGAAGGTTACTTACACATTGAATGACCGGAACGAACTGGAGATCAGCTATGAAGGAACCAGTGATGAAGATACGATCGTCAATGTAACGAATCATTCGTATTTTAATCTGAGCGGAGATCTGAAAAGGGATATCCTCGATCATGAACTGACGCTTAAAAGCGGCAGGTTTGCGGAACTGAACGAAGCGCTCATACCGACCGGGGAGCTCCTGCCTGTCGATGGAACCGTATTTGATTTCACGAAAGGCCGGAAACTTAAGGATGGAAATACCTCGGAAAACCCGCAGAATATACGGGTCGGCAGCGGCTATGACCATCCGTTCCTGCTTGCTGAAAACGGGAATGAAGAAATCACCTTATTCGACGCAGAAAGCGGCCGGCGCCTTGTCGTGGAAACAGACCAGCCTGCCGTTGTCCTGTATACAAGCAATACACTGGAGGGGCCATTCTCCATACGCGGTGTAACAGCCGCCAATCATTTGGGCGTCTGCCTGGAGACCCAGGGGCTGCCGGATGCGGTGCATCACCCTGAGTTTCCATCCTGTATTTTGAAAGCAGGGGAAAGCTTCCGGTCAGTTACTGCTTTTAAGTTTTCACAAGAATAGTAAAGAGATAATAGGCTAAGCCTGTACAGTATATCTGTGCAGGTTTTTCTATTGGTGCAGGAAGTAAAAGCAGATTTGCTCAGCTGAGGGGGACTGGGATAACTGGTTACCTCAAGAAGTATTCTGAAAAATTTTTCCAGTCAGAATGCAACTTAATTGAATCTTCATCGTAATATAGAGACAGATATCCCGCTGAAAGGATTTTCTATAAATCACAGAAACCTCAAATGCTCTTAAAGATTCTCTCAAATGCAATCCTTTTTAAACCAATGTTTCCTATTTTAGAAGGGAGTTTATGACCAATGAAAAAGGTAAAGCTGTTCGCGGGTCTATTCTTAAGAGAACCGCTGTGGTTCAAGATTTTGATCACAGGAGCTCTGCTTTTGTCGATTTTATTCAGCAGTTCTGTTTTCTCAGATGATTCAATCTTTCAAGGGGGTTCAAAAGCTGCGGCTGCCGTATTCTTTGTAGCGTGGGGGATAAAGCTGAAGACTAGCCGGGGGGCTGCAGCCGCAATGTTTTTAGCATCTGCAGTATGCCTTGTTCTGGCAGCATCGGCATTTTATCAATAGATGAAGATGCATATTAGGAGACCTGTCTACGGAGATACAGCAGAACTGAATGACTTTTTTAGATTGGTTATCACCGATACGTTTAACAAGGAAGGCATCGGAGGGCTTTTAGATGATATTGAGAAAGAGATTGAAGTAAAAAAAGAGTACCTGCTGGAGGATCTTTCAAGCCGGGGGGAGGACCGGTATTTTCTGCTTGCACAGGTGGAGGGAAAAATGATCGGCACTGTTGAATTTGGGCCCGCCAGCAGTCTGATCCTGGAAGGCACTGGCCAGGAGTACAGAGGTTTATTTGAAGTGGGCACAGTTTTTGTCCATCCAGATTTTCAAGGCAGGGGAATCGGCAGCCGGCTGCTGAGCAGCCTGCACCCTGTCTTCTGTGAAAGGGGAATTGAAGAGTTTTGCCTCGACAGCGGGTATAAAAGGGCCCAGGAAATATGGAAGCGGAAGTTTGGACAGCCAGTGGTTGTCATGGAGAATTATTGGGGAAAGGGTTCCCATCATATGATTTGGCGGCCGCGGACGGATGAACTGCTGGGAAGCTTCAATTAAGATAGCAATCCAGATTAGCTAAACTTAATTTCATTGTTTTCGTATTAGATACAAAAGAGTACTAAAAAAGGAGGAGATACCGATGAAAAAAATGGCCGGGGAATGCCCGAAATGCGAAGGGAAGGAATTGGGCAAAGGCAGTCAGCATGGATATGGGACAATCATACCCGACAATAAGATGAGCTTTGGATCACCCGTTGAGCATATCATCTGCACGGGCTGCGGGTACATAATTGAAAGCTACGTTACTAAGCCGGAGAAGTTTAAGGGGACTATTTTTTAGGAGGATGCTGCCAGTGTCAGGCACCGTGTGTGGACAAATAGCGGGTAGTTGTCTTTTTGCGGTGCCAGGCACTCTGAACGAGGAAGAGGCATGATCTCAGCCGATCATGCCTTTTCCTGCTGCTTCCATTTATAGTAGTTATAGCAGAACTGGCCGATGAACACGACGAACAGCAGGGCGGAAAGGGACAGCTTATAGATAGTTTCAAGTTCCGTGAGATAGAACATCAGGGTCAGGAGGAGAATGATGAAAGGAAGCTCCCATAAAGTACGGATCACTTTTCTTCTATGGCTCAATTGATAGTAAGACAAAACAAATCCCTTGTCCTTCTTTTTTCCGTCCTTCGTAATATAGGATATGAATGCAGAAAGAACTAAAACGATGCAAAGGTTAACAGCAAGTATGGTCGGCATAGGGATTCACCTCTTTTATGATTATCATCAGGGATGGAAGGGTTGTGGTTACATAATCTTCCTTTTAATTATATACGAACGAGCAGCCATTTTGTTTCACCGTGTCAGGCACCCTTCGTGGACAAAAGGCTGAAAACTGTCTTTTTGTGGTGCCTGGCACGGCGGGAGGAACGCTGGGTATTTCGTCGGGATATGCGGAAGCTGGCCCTTCAAGATTGAATCACCATTCATCAATATGGTAAAGTGCAATTATCATTTAAGAGGAGGATAACCATGCTACCGAATACTCAGCAGCAAATTCAGCTTGCTTCACGTCCGAAAGGGACACCTGTGAAGGATGATTTCCGTTTTGCCGATGTTAAGGTCGAGGAGCCGAAGGAAGGAGAGGTTTTACTTCAGACGGTCTATCTGTCTGTGGATCCTTATATGCGCGGGCGGATGTCTGACGCAAAATCGTATGTAGAGCCATTTAAGCTCGATGAGGCGCTTCACGGCGGAGGGGTGGCCAAGGTTGTAAAGTCCAAGTCGGATGTTTTTAATGAAGGTGATTATATTGTCGGAATGCTGCCATGGCAGGAATATTCCGTTGCCTCAGAAAAGGCTGTCCGCAAAATTGATCCTCAGGTTGCACCGGTCTCAACTCACCTTGGGATACTGGGAATGCCAGGGCTGACTGCTTATTTTGGGCTTCTTGACATCGGCCAGCCTAAGGAAAATGAAACCGTCGTTGTTTCAGGTGCGGCAGGGGCCGTCGGGTCAGCTGTTGGCCAGATTGCTAAAATCAAGGGTTCCCGGGTAGTCGGGATTGCAGGGACTGATGAGAAGGTTTCTTATCTGAAGGATGAGCTTGGATTCGATGAAGCCATCAACTACAAAACAGCTGGCGATATCCGCAAGGCTTTGGAAAAGGCATGTCCGGACGGCATTGATGTATACTTTGAAAATGTCGGCGGGGAAATTGGCGATGCAGCCATCAGCCTTTTGAACAAATTTGCAAGGGTGCCGGTATGCGGAGCTATCTCAGCTTATAACAAGCAGGGCGAAGACACAGGTCCGCGTGTCCAGGGCCAGCTGATCAAAACGAGCGCACTCATGAAAGGCTTCACAGTCGGAGATTATGCCAGCCGCTACAAAGAAGCAGCTGCCGATCTTGGCAAATGGGTCAGCGAAGGAAAGCTTAAGTATGAAGAAACAATAACTGAAGGATTTGACAATATCCTAGATGCCTTCCTTGGCCTTTTTGAAGGAAAGAATATGGGCAAGCAGCTGGTGAAGGTTGCGGAAGATAAATAAAAATGAACGTAGGGAAGCGCTGGTCCTGAGGGGGCCGGCGTTTTCTTATTTTTCCATAAAATGTATTATTTGTTGGTTCCAGTGATTTTTATGTAGAAAAAAGCTAAATTTATGTAGAATCATTCAGTTTTTATGTAGAAATATTAAAAAATTTGGTAGAATCATATTCATTTAGATAATCTATCGCTATCTTACATCGGAATTTTCCTGTATTTAATTATGAAAACGTTTGCGGCAGTGATTTATAATGAATAAAAACAAAAATTCCTGCATGGAGGGGTCAATTATGCCAAAGGAAGAGCTGTGCAGAGTGCTGATTGTAGATGATGAGGTTTTAATCAGGCAGGGAATTAAGCATTATATGGATTATGAGCAGGCTGGATTCAGGATTGCGGGAGAGGCATCGAATGGGCAGGAGGCACTGGACATGATTGAGGCGTTGAGGCCGCATATCATTCTGACAGACATTGTCATGCCGATCATGGATGGAGAAGAACTCACAAGGATTGTGACTGAACGCTATCCTGATATAAAGATTGTTGTATTGAGCAGCTATGGGGAATTCGACTATGTCAGGGCAGCTTTCCAGAACGGGGCGGTTGACTATATATTAAAACCAAAGCTTGATGCGGAAGGGCTGCTGAAAGTGCTCCAGGCAGCTGCCAGCAAGATTCCCTCCCTCCTGCAAACGGAGGGAAACAGCAGCCATTCGGTAGAATCAGTGATAGAAAAGCTGGCTGCAGGCTATGAAGCGGTTATGGACCAGTCAGCTATAGAAGAAAGTTTTCCCTTTGGAACTTTTTATCTTCTTGGCATTGAGGCAAAGCGTACAGCAAAGACTGCAGCAGAGCTTGTCCATCAAGTTAAAGCAGGGATCAGTCAAAAGGCTCCTGAAGCCGCTGCAATTCCTTTTTTTACAGACGAAAGCACTGCAGGGATATTGATCAATATAGAAAAAGAAGAGGAAGCCCGCATTCTTCCAGCGATTGAGGACGCCGCTGCACTTGCAGATACGGCTGCAGCTGCGCTCAGCCGTAAATTTGAAAGCTTCTCCGATCTCGGTGCTGTGTGGAAGGACAGCATACTGAAGCTGCTTCCTTATTCCTTTTATTTTCCTCAGAAAGGGGTCTTAAAGGAAGAGGATCTGCCTGCAGCTTCTTCCGGCAGGAACGAGTTCAGCCTGGAATGGTTTACAGAGGAATTCAAGAACAAAAATGTTCATTCTGCGCTTGCCTATCTGAGTGAGCATACCTCTTCCCTGGCGAAGGACAGTTCTATTGCGCCTTTTGAATTTAAAGCATTTTTAGGGAATGCGATTTTTAATATTACGGTCATTCTGGGAAATATGGCTGTTGAAGCGGATGCGATCCAAAAGAAAAAATATGAATACTTTAAGGCTGTTGAAGACGCAGGGACTGCTGCAGAGGCACTTGAAGTTCTGGCACGTTTTATAAAAGAGGTGGATGAATCACTGATTCCTGCTGATAAACAAAACGGCTTTACCATTAAAAAGATTATTGAATATATGAAGGAGCATTATGATGAGCCTATTACCCTGACAGAAGCAGCCAGGCACTTTCATTTTAATCCTTCCTATTTATCCAGCTACTTCTCGGCCCATAACGAGGGAAGCTTTATTGAGCAGCTGAACAAAATCAGGATTGAGGAGGCCTCAAAGCTATTGCTGAAGGGGGAGGCCACGATATCGGAAATCAGCGGGCTGGTCGGATTTTCAGATCACAGCTATTTCTGCAGGGTGTTCAAGAAAAGGACGGGGCTGTCGCCAAGCCAGTATAAACGAAAATATTTTACAAGATAAGAGATGAGCGACTATGAGGCTTAACGGATTATTTATGAAGCAGTTCCTTTTCACAGTGTTTATTATCATTTCGGTATCCGCTGTACTGACTGTGACAGTGGTCAGGATGTCTGAACAGTTCTTTATCGATAGATTCAGCATCACTAATTCAAAGGTAATGAATCAGGTGAAGGACAGCTTTGAATCTTTTCATTATTCTATTGTTAATACTTCAAATGAAGTTCTTCAAAACGGGGCGGTCAAAAGGATACTGAGTGCCCGGGAAACGGAATATGAACAGATGATTTCCTTTTTTAATATGTATCAGCAGATGAACCGGATTACATCGTATCTGGATGCTTATGAGGTAGGCATTGTGGTGACGGGCAAGAATGGAATGGATTATGCGACCGACCGGCCCTACTGGCCCATAACCGACGAAGAGCTGAGAAGGAGTGCCATCCGGAAAAATACGCTCCGGAATCCAAAGAGGCTTATGTATCAGTATGACTACAGGCCGGGCCAGGAAATTGAATCTGATGACAGGAATTTCATCGTAGCATCAAGGGCAATCAGGGAGCCGATTTCAGGAAGGGACTTTGGGGAACTCTATTTTGCCATTCAGGAGAAAGAATTCAGGAAGTTTTATGCCAGCTATACAAGCCCGGGGAATCATGTATTTGTTACAAATAAATCGGGGGTCATTTTCTCCAGCAGCCGATCGGATCTGATTGGCCGGACATCGGCTGACTTTCGTCGCTATACTGAGGAATTGGAAGGAACTGAGCCATATAAAGTGGGGGATTTCATGGGGAAGGATCACATAATCCTGATGGAATACCTTCCTTCCTTTGACTTATACCTGTTCAATATTATTGATAAGGAAGTGGCGTTCGGAGATTTGGTTGATAAAAGCGACATTGCCCAGATTGTTATTTTAATTGTAATCATCATATTATTTATTGTATTTTTTGCTTCCCGGAGGCTGACAAATTCTCTTTCAACCTTGGCGAGTCAGATTTCAGGAGCTGCAAAGCATGATTTTGTCCAGTATGTAACTGTGGGAGGGACCTATGAAACAAAGAAGATCGCCTATGCATTCAACAGTATGCTGGATGAGCTGCATGATTATGTTGAGGAACTGATGCAGACACAGAAGGAAAAGCGCAATGCCGAGCTGGCAGCCCTTCAGCAGCAGATCAATCCGCACTTCTTATATAATACGCTCACATCAATCCGTTTTATGGTTCAGCAGGGCGGCAGGCAGGAGGCGGAAAACACCATCATGGCGCTGATATCACTGCTTCAAAACACAATCGGCTCTCCGAGTGAAACCGTGACGGTTAAGCAGGAGATCGATAATCTTAAAAATTATGCTTTTATTAATCAAAAGCGTTATGGAGACCGGATTAAGACCAATTATTTTGTTTCACCGGACTGCCTGAATGAGCCTATTCCAAATCTGATCCTTCAGCCTTTTATGGAAAATGCCTTTTTCCATGCGTTCAATCGGAAGGATGGAGGCTATATCAATGTACTGATCTGGAAGGAGAACAGCAGGCTGATTTGCGAGGTAGTGGACAATGGTGACGGAATGGAGATTGAGGAAGATAAGCCAATGCCTGCTAAAAGCAAGCAGCAGCTTTTCACCGGCATTGGCGTGAGAAATGTGCATGATAGACTGCAGCTCATTTATGGAGACGATGCGGGTGTATCCATCTCCAGTAAGGCGGGAGACGGGACAACCATTCGGCTTACCATACCGCTCCCAAAAGCTTGAAATCGTCCAAATTTCTAAAAATAATCCAAAGTTCAACCAATGAAAACGCATTCATAAGACAAAGATATTACAAATGTTAAAAAAAATCCTCCTAATACTCCCTCCTTTTAAGATGCTACGATAAAGGCAGAAAGATAACGCTTACAAAAATAGATGGAGGGGAATCAATGAAAAAGCTGCTGGCCTTTTTATTAATCGCAGTATTGATGCTGTCTGCCTGTTCTTCAGGGTCAGATACTGAAGATGCTTCAGGAGAATCAAAAGATACAAATGAAATAACAGTTTGGGCATGGGATCCAAACTTCAACATCAAAGCACTCGAACTGGCAAAAGAAGCCTATCAGAAAGAGGATTCTGAGCTTGACGTTAAGATTGTTGAAAATGCACAGGCGGACATCATCCAAAAGCTTAACACAAGCCTGAGCTCAGGGACGACAAAGGGTCTCCCGAACATCGTCCTGATTGAGGACTACCGGGCGCAAAGCTTCCTGCAGGCTTATCCTGATATGTTCTATGAACTGACAGATTCATTCAATGCAGATGATTTCGCACAATACAAGATCGCGCCAACGAGCCTGGATGGCAAGAGTTACGGGCTTCCGTTTGATACAGGTGTAACAGGGCTGTATTTCAGAACTGATTACCTTGAGCAGGCAGGCTATACGCCTGAAGATATCCAAAATATTGACTGGGACAAATATATCGAAATCGGCAAAAAGGTTAAAGAAGCAACAGGCAAACATATGCTGACTCAAGACCCGAAAGATCTTGGGCTGATCCGCACCATGATCCAGTCCAGCGGATCCTGGTATCTGAAGGAAGATGGAAAAACACCTGATTTGGCAGACAATGAAGCATTGAAGGAAGCTTTCAAGACATACAAGGCAATCCTGGATGCAGACCTTGTTAAGCCGGTTTCAGACTGGAGCCAGTTCGTGGCAGGCTTCAACAGCGGAGATGTGGCAACAGTCCCTTCAGGCAACTGGATCACTGCATCCATCAAAGCAGAAGCTGACCAGTCCGGCAAATGGACAGTAGCAGCGCAGCCGAAGCAGTCCGGCGTTTCCGGATCAGTAAATGCTTCCAATCTCGGCGGCAGCTCATGGTACGTGCTGAACATCCCTGGAAAAGAGAAAGCTGCAGAATTCCTGGCAAAAACCTTTGGTTCTGATTCAGAGTTTTATCAGACACTGAATACAGAGATAGGGGCAATCGGCACTTATAAACCAGCTGCTGAAGGAGAGGCATATACATCAGGCGACGAGTTCTTCGGAGGCCAGAAAGTTATCTCTGACTTCGCCCAATGGACAGAGCAGATCCCTCAAGTAAACTACGGATTGCACACCTATGCCATTGAAGATATCCTTGCAGTTGAAATGCAGAACTATCTGAAGGGCAAAGACTTGGATAAGGCACTTGAAGACGCACAGGCACAGGCAGAAGCGCAAATTCAATAAAATTAAATAAGAATTAAGCCTCGGGAATTCGCCGGCTACTCCTTTCGGTTTAATGGAGCTAACTGATTATCAGGCGGATGGGGCTTTTTCCTACTAGAACAAGGTTGGGAGCTGATGAATATGATGCCGGCAAAAGCCAGCCAGACAGTGACAGCAGAAAAGCCAGGGCAGGGTCCAGGCACAGCAAGGCCAAATAGAAAATTAAAAATAAAGAATGGTGCAGTGGGATGGTCATTTATCGTCATTGCAGCAGGATTGATTTGCTTGTTCTATTTTTATCCGATGGTACAGGCATTGCTTCTTTCGTTTCAGTCAGGGACAGGAGCAAATCTTCAATTTACCGGGATTGATAATTATACCCGGCTTTTGAAGGATCCTACTTTCCTGACGACGCTTAAAAATACCGTGATCTTCTTGATTGTCCAGGTGCCAGTGATGATCATTCTGGCTTTATTCCTTTCTGTATTGCTTAACAACAAAACACTTAAGTGGAAGGGATTATTCCGGACAGCCATCTTTTTGCCGTGTGTGACCTCGCTGGTAGCCTACTCGGTCATTTTTAAGTACCTTTTCAGCCAGGATGGAATCATCAATATTATGCTGATGAAGCTGGCGCTTATTTCAGAGCCGATTTCCTGGCTCACTGACCCGTTCTGGGCAAAAGTGACGATCATTGTGGCCATCACTTGGCGGTGGACGGGATATAATATGATTTTTTATTTATCGGCTCTTCAAAATGTGGACCAGTCAATCTATGAAGCAGCCAAAATGGACGGCGCCTCTTCTTTTCAGCAGTTCTTCAGAATAACGGTGCCCATGCTGAAGCCGATCATTCTCTTTACATCTATTACATCAACAATCGGTACACTGCAGCTGTTTGACGAAGTCATCAATATCACAGCGGGCGGACCGGCAAATGCAACCATGACAATCTCTCAATATATTTATAATCTTTCCTTTAAGTACACACCTGATTTTGGCTATGCTGCAACGGTGTCATATGCCATTGTCATCTTGATTGTCATTTTCTCCATCATTCAGTTTAAAGTGGCAGGTGACAGAAATGAGTAAATCGAAACGTATAATAGGCTACACCGTTCTGATAGTGGCTTCTATCATTTCCATATTCCCATTTTTATGGATGATCGTCAGCTCGACAAACAGGTCAGCAGATGTAACGAAAGGCAGACTGCTTCCGGGCAGCCACTTTATGGATAATATGACGAATCTCCTGAATACGGTTGATCTCGTGCCAGCACTGATGAACTCAGCAAAAATCTCGATTTCTACGACTCTGCTGGCGCTTCTGATTGCTTCCCTTGCAGGCTATGGCTTTGAAATCTACCGAAGCCGGGCGAAGGATATCGTGTTCAATATCCTGCTCTTATCGATGATGATTCCGTTTGCTGCTTTAATGGTGCCTTTATTCCGCATGTTCGGAACCATATCGCAGACCATGCCGATAATCGGGATCGACACTCTCACGGCAGCCGTCCTGCCGACTATTACTACCGCTTTCCTGATTTTCTTCTTCAGGCAGAGCACAAAGATGTTTCCGCGCGACATACTCGAAGCCGGGCGGATCGATGGTCTTTCTGAGCTGGGCATCTTTTTCCGCATTTATGTGCCAACCATGAAAACGACTTATGCTGCAGCTGCAATCATCACCTTCATGGCAAGCTGGAACAGCTATCTATGGCCCCTGGTAGTTCTGCAGTCACCGGAAAACCAGACAATTCCGCTTTTGATATCAAACTTAGGTTCAAGCTATTCGCCTGACTATGGTGTGATCATGACAGCTATCGTCATTGCGACCCTCCCGTCTGCACTGATTTTCTTTATTATGCAGAAGCACTTCGTGGCAGGGATGATGGGATCGGTTAAATAAACTTTTTATAAAAAGGAAGTGCAGGAAAAAATGTCTTCAACTCCATCTTTAAATTGGCTATCGGATGTCAGTGTGTTTGCAGTGAACCGCCTCCCCGCACACTCAGACCATAAATACTATAAAAAACTGGAAGAAGCCAGGGCGGGTGCTTCCATGACCATGCGCCACAGCTTGAACGGCAGCTGGAAATTTAATTATTCGGTCAACCCCGCTGTGAGGCCTTCCGAATTTTACAAACAGGACTTTTCATGTGATGGCTGGGATTATATCAGCGTCCCTGGCCATATCCAGCTGCAGGGCTACGGCAAACCCCAGTATGCGAATACGATGTATCCATGGGACGGGCTTGCTGATATCCGCCCGCCTGAGATTCCGCAGGATGTTAATCCTGTCGGAAGCTATGTAAAAGAATTCACGGTGCCTGGCACCATGGAGGGCATGCCTCTTTATATTTCATTCCAGGGAGTGGAGTCTGCTTTTTATGTGTGGCTGAACGGAGAATTTGTCGGTTACAGCGAGGACAGCTTCACTCCGGCCGAGTTTGAACTGACTCCTTTTCTGAAGGAGGGCAGCAACAAACTCGCTGTTGAAGTGTTCCAGCGCAGTACAGGAAGCTGGCTGGAGGATCAGGATTTCTGGCGCTTCTCCGGGATATTCCGGGATGTGTATCTGTATACGGTGCCTGGCACTCACATCTATGACCTTGATGTCAGGACAGAGCTTGATGATCATTTCACCAGCGGGGCACTGAAGGGAAGGCTGGAACTGCTGAAGGGCAGTGATGTTCCGTCACGGATTGCAGCAGATTTATATGACGACCTTGGGAACCGGGTTTCCTCAGGAGAGGCAGTTGAAAGCGGCCAAAGCTGGGAATTCACGCTCGGGCTCGACTCTCCTGCATTATGGAGTGCAGAGCAGCCTAACCTGTATAAGCTCTATCTTACAGTATATGGAGAAAACGGAAGCATAGAAGAAGTTGTACCGGAAAGGGTTGGGTTCAGAAGGTTTGAAATGAAAGATAAAATCATGACCCTGAACGGACAGCGGATTGTCTTTAAAGGCGTCAACCGGCATGAATTCAATTGCCGGACAGGAAGGGCCATCACCAGGGAAGATATGCTATGGGATATTAAGACGCTTAAGCAGCATAACATCAATGCTGTGCGCACCTCGCATTATCCGAACCAGAGCCTGTGGTATGAGCTATGCGATGAATACGGGATTTATGTGATTGATGAAATGAATCTGGAGACTCATGGATCATGGCAGAAGATGGGCAAAGTCGAGCCTTCCTGGAATATACCGGGGAATCTGCCGGAATGGCAGGATATCGTCATGGACCGGGCGATTTCCATGTATGAGCGGGATAAAAACCATCCATCCATTCTGATCTGGTCCTGCGGCAATGAATCATATGCCGGCGACGTGATCCTGAACGTCTCAAAATACTTCAAGGAAAAAGATCCCGGAAGGCTCGTTCATTATGAAGGGGTATTCTATGACCGGAATTACAGCGAAACGAGTGACATGGAAAGCCGGATGTATGCCAAGCCGGCGGATATTGAAAAATACTTAACCGAAGATCCCGAAAAGCCATACATCAGCTGTGAATATATGCATGCGATGGGCAACTCGCTTGGAGGCATGTACAAATATACTGATCTGGAAAACAAATATCCGATGTACCAGGGCGGCTTTATTTGGGATTATATTGATCAGTCACTGGTGAAAAAAGACCGTTTCGGCAAAGAATTCCTTGCCTATGGCGGGGACTTTGAAGACAGGCCGACCGATTATGGCTTCTGTACGAACGGCATCGTTTATGCCAACCGGGAGCTGTCCCCGAAAATGCAGGAAGTGAAATTCCTGTATCAGGACTTCAAGCTGGAAGCAGAATGGTCTGGTGCCAGGATTAAAAATGAAAGCTTGTTTACGAATTTGGATCAGTATGACCTGCAGTATACGCTGCAGCATGAGGGAAAAGAGATTTTTAAAGGATTTTCGTCCTTGTCTGTAAATCCAGGAGAAGAAGGATATGCAGCCTTCGACTGGCCTGAAGCTATCAGAGAGAAGGCTGGTGAGTACTGCATTACAGCGTCGCTTACCCTTAGAGAGCCGGAGCAATGGGCTGAGCAGGGGCATGAAGCTGCATTTGGCCAATATATTTTTGAGGTGGCAGGTGAGCAAAAAGCTGAAGCAGTGTCTGGAAAACTAAGGGTTGTAGAAGGAGACGTAAATATCGGTGTCCATGGAAGCGATTTTTCCATCATATTCTCTAAGCAGGCTGGAACACTTGTCTCGCTCAAATATGCCGGAAAAGAAATGATTTCGTATCCGGTCTTCCCGCTGTTCTGGAGAGCGACTACCGACAATGACAGGGGATTTGCACAGGGATTCACTTCAGGGGCCTGGTATGCGGCAAGCCTCGCAAGGCGGTGCACAGCGGTTGAAGTAAAGGAAGAAGCGGGCTCTGCCGAAATTGCGTTCAGCTATCAATTTTCCATCAGCGAAAAAATGAGCGTAAAGATTCATTACACAGTACGCGAGAATGGTTCCCTGCATGTAAGATCCGTATACGATGGTGCAGATAACCTTCCGCAAATGCCGATATTCGCCCTTTCCTTCAAGGTGCCGGCTGAATATGAAAAGCTTGACTGGTATGCCCTTGGGCCGGAGGAGAATTATGATGACCGCAGCCGTGGGGCCAGGCTTGGAAGATTCCAGAACACAGTGAAAGATAATGTCTCCGGCTATGTGATGCCGCAGGAGTCCGGAAACCGTACCGGCGTCCGCTCAGTGGGCATAACCAATCAGAATGGTTCAGGCATCAGGATCTCAGCAGCAGGGGAGCCGGTAGAGTGTACAGTCTCTCCATACACGGCATTCGAATTGGAGCATGCAAACCATCACTATGAACTGCCTGATATCCATTACACAGTGGTGACCGTTGCCGGCCGCCAGATGGGTGTGGGCGGTGATGACAGCTGGGGGGCTCCTGTCCACAGTGAACATAGAATCCAGCCGGAGAAAGACATGGTATTCGAGTTTGTCATTGAGCAGGTTTAAGAACTTTTTTGAAGCAGGTGATCCTATGCTAATACATGCAAACAGTGAGACAAGACAGTTCCATCTGACAAATGGGCAGGTCAGCTATATTTTTCACGTCATGAAAAACGGCCAGCTTGGCCATCTTTATTACGGAAAGGCACTCCGCCACCGGGAGGATTTTTCCCATCTGCAGGTTTATGATGTACCGACCGCAGCAAGCTGCCACCCTTATGCGGATGATCCTGCCTTTTCCCTTGAAACATTGCGCCAGGAATATCCTGTCTATGGCAGCTCGGATTTCAGGGAGCCTGCCATTGTGGTTAAAAGAAATGGATTCAATCATATTCCTGACTTTCGCTATGAACGGTATCATGTAATGGATGGTAAGCCCCTGCTTAAGGGGCTTCCTGCCACCTATACGGAGGAGAATGGGGAAGCGGCCACACTCCAGATTGTTTTAAGGGATGAAAAACTTCAGGCTGAGCTTGTGCTGAATTACACCATTTTCAAGAATCATCCTGCGATCACAAGAAGCGCGCGCCTTAAAAATGAAGGGGAAGAGCCTCTTGAAATAGACCGTTTGATGAGTGCGTCCATTGATTTCCCTGATAGCAATTTCGAATTTATCCATTTGTCAGGCACCTGGTCAAGGGAGCGGCATGTGAAGGAAAGAAAGCTCCAAGCAGGAATTCAATCCATTTCAAGCATAAGAGGGGCAAGCTCTCACCATCATAATCCGTTTGCCGCATTGGCGAGGCCTGATGCGACCGAGCATAGCGGCGAGGTCTATGGCTTAAACTTTGTTTACAGCAGCAATTTCATCATTCAGGCTGAGGTGGACCATTATGAAGCCTCAAGGCTGACAGCTGGCATCCATCCTTTCGGGTTTCACTGGTCTCTGGGAAAAAAGGAGTCATTCCAGAGCCCAGAGCTAGTGATGATTTACTCTGACAGCGGGCTGAACGGGATGAGCCAGGCTTTCCATAATCTTTACCGGAAACATCTGATTCCTGCGCAATGGCGCACAAAAGAACGGCCGATTCTGATTAATAACTGGGAAGCCACCTACTTTGATTTTAACGAAGAAAAACTGGTAAATATCGCAAAATCGGCTGCAGAGCTGGGAATCGAGCTGTTTGTCCTGGATGATGGCTGGTTTGGCAAGCGCAATGATGATACGACCTCGCTCGGCGACTGGGAAACTGACGAAAGCAAGCTCCCGAATGGATTGGAGAAGCTCGCAGAAAAAGTAAAGGAAACCGGAATGAAATTCGGCCTATGGTTCGAGCCGGAGATGATCAGTCCGAAAAGCAGGCTGTATGAAAAGCATCCTGACTGGGCGGTAGGCCAAACCCTGGGGAGGAATCAGCTGGTGCTGGATTTCTCACGGGAAGAAATCGTCGAGTATTTATATGAGAAAATGTCAGGAATCATTCTAACGACAGGATTGTCCTACATTAAATGGGACATGAACCGGAATATCACGGAAGCCTTTTCGGCAAATCTTCCGGCCGGGCAGCAGGGTGAGTTCTTCCATCGATATATTCTTGGAGTGTACCGCTTGTATGAAAAGCTGACAGCAGAATTTCCGGAGGTATTATTTGAATCGTGTGCAGGCGGGGGAGGCAGGTTCGATCCCGGAATGCTGTATTACGCCCCGCAGGCGTGGGCAAGCGATGATACAGATGCAGTCGAAAGATTGAAGATCCAGTATGGGACCTCTTTTGCCTATCCTCTGTATAGCATCGGGTCACATGTATCAGCCGTGCCGAATCACCAGACTTTAAGAGAGACTCCGCTGTCTACCCGGGCCAATACAGCCTATTTTGGAACATTCGGTTATGAATTGAATCCTCTTAGTCTATCAGATGAAGAGCGCAGCCGGATTTCAGAGCAGGTTTCTTTTTATAAACAGCATCGGCGCCTGATAAGGGACGGGCATTTCTACAGATTATTGAGTCCTTTTGAAGGAAACGAAACAGCCTGGCTGACAGTGAATGAGGACAAGACGGAGGCGCTTGTCGGCTGGTATAAGGTACTTGCAATGGCGAACCCGGCAAAACAGCAAATGCTGAAGCTTTCAGGACTGGATCCTTCTATTAAGTATCAGGTATCAGGAAGCAGCAGAAGCTACTACGGAGATGAGCTGATGCAGACCGGGCTGCAGCTGCCTGTTGAATTTAACGGCGTTAATGGAAAGACGGCCGAGCGCGGCGGGGATTTTCAGTCTTATGTGTTCCATTTAAGAGCAGTGGATTAAAAGGAAGGGCGGGAGAACCGCCCTTTTTCCTTTGAAGACTATTAAACTGCTGATCCTTCAATCTCCCTGCCTTTAACAACCTCTCGAATAGAAAGCGGACAAGACGCCCCATAACGAGAAGCTGCAGGGGGAGCGCAAAGATAAAGTTCCTAAAAGCAATTGATCCGTAGCTTTGCACCCATGAGTCCAAGCTTCAGAACCAAAATGCATATGCCCCAAGTGCTGAAGCCTCTTTAATCAAACGTTTGATTAAGAAGAAATCTCCTTACTTTTCCTGTGATGACACCTCTTTTTGAAAAAGAAAAGGAACCACCACAGCATCAAATAATAAATAACCTGCCAGCGAAAATAAGGTCCAGCCGATGCCCTGCTGCAGCTGGCCGATAAAGTATTCCATTTCATTTATTCCGGGTCCTCTTTCAGTGCTGGCAATAGGTACACTCAGTACAAAGAAAATCAAAATGACAGATGGAATCTTCAGCTGTTCTTTCATAATACAATAGACAGCGGCAACCATCGAGCTAAACAGAATAGAATAATAAATGGCCCAAAACCAGCCGGGCATAGTCTCCCAATACATAATGATCCTCCTGATTTCAGCCTTATAAAAAGCTCACTGTACCTGCTGCCTATCTATCATTCCTAAAGAAAGCTCTCTCCTGATTAGGGAGATATGCTTTTCCATGGAGAGCCTTGCTTCTTGGACCTGGCCTGAAGCGATGGCCAGAAAGATTTCTTTATGTTCTTCAATGGTATCCTGCCTTCTCGATGGATCGAGGAGCCTTTCCTTCCTAGTAGCACGGATGGTGTCATTCATATGTCCGCTTACCGTTTCAAACAGTTTGGCAAAGATGGAATTGCGGGCGGCATTGACAATGGCGAAATGAAAGTCGACATCCGCCTTAATCCCCAGCTCTGCATCATCCGTGCTCTCCATCAGGAGAAGGGCCTGTCTGATCGGCTCCAAATCCAGAGAGCCTGCCCTCTGTGCTGCAAGCCCGGCACATTCTACTTCCAAGGCGCGCCTGAGCTCGAGCATCTCATAGACAAGCTTGGTTTTTTCATTTTCGATGGTAAAAGAGACGCTCTCCGGCCGGGAATTCGGACGGGCTTTCAGATAGCTCCCGCTGCCCTGCCTGATTTCGAGCACCCCCTGTGCTTCGAGCTGCCTTAAGGCTTCTCTGACAGATGTGCGGCTCGCCTTAAAGCGGGATGCCAGTTCCCTTTCAGTCGGAAGCCTGTCCCCGGGCTGGAAGGCACCGGAAAAAAGTATATTCTGGAGGTGATCTATTATAGTTTCATAGGCCTTTTTTTTCATATTTTTCACTCCCTAAAAATGACAGGTAAAGCGATTTCATCATACAGAAAATCCAGGGAAAGCTCAATACTTTGAAAGAAGTTATTGATTTTTTCAGACAATTTAGTAAAATGGACGAAAAGGTTGGACCAATCTGAATATATGACTAATTGGTACGAACCATTATTCAGCAGGGAGAGAGATGCATGAATACAGTCAGCGCGGAAGCGATAGGAGAACTGCAGAGTATGTTAAAAGAAGGGCAGGTTTCTGTCAATCAAACAGAAAGGGAGCAGCGAAGCCGGGATGAATCCTATCATAAAGAAAGCCTGCCGGATGTCGTCGTCTTTCCGGAATCGACGGAGGATGTCCAAAAAATCATCATAACTGCCAGGCGGCATAAAATGCCGGTTATCCCATTTGGGCGCGGAACCAGCCTGGAAGGACATGTGATCCCCTATAACGGCGGGATAACTGTCGATTTTTCAAAAATGGATAAAGTGCTGGAGGTCAGGGAAAAGGATTTTCTTGTGCGGGTGCAGCCGGGCGTTACCCGGTCCCAGCTTAACAAAGTCCTGAAGAAATATGGTTTGTTTTTCCCGGTTGATCCTGGGGCAGATGCCACTTTAGGCGGGATGGCTGCGACCAATGCAAGCGGGACAACCTCGGTCAGGTATGGAGTGATGCGGGATCAGGTTCGCGATCTTGAAGTGGTGACAGCTGACGGGACTATTATACATACAGGCAATCTGGCAGCCAAATCATCCTCCGGCTATCATTTGAATGGACTGTTTGTCGGATCTGAAGGGACGCTGGGATGCTTTACTGAATTGACCTTGAAGGTGTATGGCATACCGGAAGCCATTCTGGCGGCAAGGGCTTCATTTCCCACCATCACCTCTGCGGTCGAAGCAATCGTCAGCATCCTCCAGGCAGGAATTCCGATAGCCAGGGGAGAGCTAGTTGATGAGGCTTCAATGAAGCAGGTTAATTTATTCAGCGGTACCGGGTATGCTGAAAAGCCGACGCTGTTTCTGGAGTTTCATGGAAACGGGGCCGGGCTGAAGCAGGATGTTGAATTCATGAAGGCGATCGCTGAGGAATGCCAGGCAGAACAAATTGACTTTGAAACTGACAACGCTTCCAGGACGCAGCTCTGGGAGGCGCGCCATAATCTCGCTTATGCTTATATTCACGGGTATCCTGGAAAGAAGATGATGGTAACAGATGTATGCCTGCCTATATCAGAACTGGCCGGAGCTGTGGAACACAGCAAGGTCCACCTCGATGCACTGGGATTGGCCGGGGGCATAGTCGGGCATGTCGGGGACGGGAATTTTCATGTGCTGCTGATGATCAATATGGATGATCCGCTGGAGGTGCAGCAGGCAGAGGAGTTCAATGAACGGATTGTCATGTATGCACTGGAGCGCGGCGGGACCTGTACAGGAGAGCATGGGGTCGGAATCGGCAAGCAGAAGTATCAGGAGAAGGAGCATGGCGCGGCCTATGAGGTGATGAAGAAAATCAAGCGGGCCATTGATCCTGAAGGCCTCCTGAATCCCAATAAACTTGTTTAAAAAGAAAGCGGGGGAAAATTGATGAAGGTTCTTGAAACAATCAGTACAATTGCCGGCAAATATTTTGCCATATGGGTCATCTGCATGGCGATAATTGCTTACCTGCTGCCTGACCCATTCCTTGTGTTCGGCAGCTATATCACCATCCTGCTTGGCGTTGTTATGTTTGGAATGGGGCTGACCTTGAAAGGGACCGACTTTAATCTTATTTTTAAAAATCCGGTGCCTGTTATCATCGGTGTCTGTGCCCAGTTCATCATCATGCCGCTCGGGGCATTTGCAATTGCTTACCTTCTGGATCTGCCTGCAGAGCTTGCAGCCGGCCTGGTCCTGCTTGGGTCTGTACCAGGGGGAACGGCTTCCAATGTGATGGTTTACTTGGCAAAAGGGAATCTGCCTCTTTCCATCGCTATGACTTCGTTTTCAACGCTGCTTGCCCCGCTGGCAACCCCCTTTATCCTGCTGCTGCTGGCAGGCCAGTGGATGCCGGTGGATGCGAAAGCCATGATCCTATCGATTGTTCAGGTCATCATTGTACCGATCGTTCTAGGCCTGCTTATCCGCCGTTTTATGCCGCAGGCTGTAGAAAAAGGCATCACGATCATTCCGCTTATTTCCGTACTTGCCATCATTATTATTGTCGCAGCTGTGGTAGCAGGAAATGTAGCCAACATTGCATCGGCAGGGCTGCTGACCTTTGCAGCTGTAGCGCTTCACAATGGATTGGGGCTTTTATTGGGCTATTTGGCCGCGTCAGCCTTAAGGCTGGATGAAAGCACAAGGAGAGCCATCAGCATTGAGGTCGGAATGCAGAACTCAGGTCTTGGTGTGGCGCTTGCCACGGCCCATTTTGGCCCTCTCGCAGCACTGCCGAGTGTAGCTGGTGCTGTATGGCATAATATATCCGGCCCGATTTTGGCTACCTATTGGTCGAAGAAGCCTGTTTCCGAAAGAGCGGAAGAAGATTACCCCATTAGTGAAGGAAATGCGAAAACAAATGTATAGCAGAATTTGAGATTTAGGAGAAGCACTGCAGCAGCAGTGCTTTTCGTTTTCAGGAAAGAAAGCAGAAGCAAAAAAATGCCGGCCCGCTAAATCCGCCGGGGGAAGGCGGCCTTTAACGGGCCAGCATCAGGTAGATCAGCTGTTTAAACGTTTAATTCTATCATCCAGGTCAGGGTGAGTAGAGAATAAAGAGCGTTTGCCTTTATTATTGATTTTCAAGGTTGATATCGCTGTCTGCTCTTCGCCTTTCATGCGGGCGGAATAGGCTTTCAGCATCTGCAGGGCATGAGTCATTTTATCCCTGCCGGCAAGGTCTGCGCCGCCGCGGTCAGCGTGGTATTCACGGTGCCTTGAGTAGGCGAACACGACCAGGCTTCCAAGAATCGAGAATGCGATCTGGAAGATAATCACGGCGATAAAGTGGACAATCGGAGCCATCTCTTCCCTTACAAAACGTGATGCCACCCATGCAGCGATACGGGCCAGGAATACAACAAAAGTGTTCACTACACCCTGAAGGAGGGTCATGGTGACCATATCGCCATTGGCAATATGGGCAACCTCGTGGGCAATGACGCCTTCGATGGCATCGTCATCCATTTCCTGAAGCAGGCCAGTCGATACAGCAACTAATGAACGTTTTTTGGAAGGTCCGGTCGCAAATGCATTAACCTCAGGAGAATGATAAATTCCGACCTCCGGCATATGTGTGAGTCCTGCTGCCCTTGAGAGGCGGTGGACTTTTTCAACAATCTGCCTTTCAGAAGGAGATAAAGACCCTTCAGGCTTCAGCACCTGGACATTCATCATCCGCTTTGCCATCCAGCGTGACATTGCCAGGGAGATGAAAGATCCGGAAAAACCAATGACAGCACTGAATATCAGCAGGGAAGCAAAATCAATCCCGCCCTGTGCATTAATGTAATTTCCGCCGCCGATCAGTGAAAAAATAATCGAGATGGTCAACAGAACCAGCACATTGGTCAATAAAAAGTAAAATATCCTTTTACCCAATTATTCTCATCCTTTTTATATAAAATTTTAAGGTCATTTGAACTTGTAACTTGACCTTATTTTATATGAATATGCACAAATAAGCAAGTATAAAACATCCTCCCCAATAACTCCGTGCCTGGCACCGCAAAAAGACAAATACGCTCCTTTTGTCCACGGAGGGTGCCAGGCACGCGGAAGCACCGTTGACGGTGTCAGGGGAAAGATTTAGGATAGGGTTACAAAGTATCGGTCGGGAGTTGAGTGAGTATGGAGTTGTTTCAGTTGTCGAGGGCCAGGATGGCAGAGCTTTTGTTTGCGCTCAGGGGGGAAGGGGAGAAGATCCCGAAGGCTGTTTTGCAGGAAGCCTGGAAGTCGGGGCACTTGACCAATATATATGGAAAGAAGCTGGAGATTTTTATTGAGACGGATATGCCTGCAGTATTTGAAAAGATCATGAGGCAGACTCCCCCGGTTCCGGGCTTCAGCGTCAATGAAATTGTCTCGCTCGGAAATCAGATCGAGTATACAAATCTTTCCTCCACAGCAGTCCAGAACTGGGTGAAAAGAGAAATGCGCGAGCTGGTTGGGACGCCGCAGGCCGGGAAGAAGTATACCATTGACCAGGCGGCGATTCTTTTTATTGTGGAGGATCTGAAGTCGGCTTTGGATTTTGGCTCTATCCGTAAGATACTGACCCTTCTTTTTAATAATCCGGAAGATAGGACTGACGATGTGATTGACCCGATCATTTTCTACGCTGGATATGCCGGCATTTTTGAAAAGGTGCATCCGCAGAAGCTGGCTGAAGGCACCGCGCAATTTCAGGTAGAACAGGAGATCCGGAGAGAATCGGCTTCAATAGTGGAAGGATACACGAATTTGACCAGACCTCAAAGAGAGATTGTATCCAATGTGCTGACAACCGCCGCCCTCACTGTGCTGTCAGCCTACTATAAGACTCTGACAAGGAAATATGTGAGTGCGACCCTGTTTCTTAACGGGGAGTAGTGTGCCTCAGTGTTTTTCTGTAAGAGTTTGTCGAACGGGCGGCATTGATGTTTGGAAGGATAAAAATTAAAATTGAATAGATATCTTATCTATCCTATTTCAGTTTTAATGGAGGTTTAACGTGGCAGAACAAAAGAATGTAAATCTTGTAGTGGCCGGACTTCTGCTGGGCATCCTGATGGCAGCGATGGACAACACGATTGTTGCCACAGCGATGGGGACCATTGTGGCAGACCTGGGCGGATTCGAACAGTTTGTCTGGGTCACCTCAGCCTATATGGTCACCGTTATGGCGGGCATGCCGATTTTTGGGAAGCTTTCCGATATGTACGGCCGCAAACGCTTTTTTATTTTTGGACTAGCCGTATTCCTGATCGGCTCTGCCCTTTGCGGACTTGCCCAGTCGATGGTCCAGCTCAGCGTTTACCGGGCTATCCAGGGGGTTGGCGGAGGAGCCCTCATGCCGATAGCTTTTACAATTGTATTTGATATTTTCCCGCCTGAAAAAAGGGGGAAAATGACCGGCCTTCTCGGGGCTGTGTTCGGGACAGCCAGTGTCCTGGGCCCGCTGCTCGGAGCATTCATTACCGACTGGATCAGCTGGCATTGGGTTTTCTACATAAATGTACCGATCGGGATCGTTTCCGTCTTCCTGATCATCAAGTACTATCATGAATCCAATGACTATCAAAGGCAGAAAATTGATTGGGCCGGTGCTTTCACACTGGTGGCTGCAGTTGTCAGCCTTATGTTCGGCCTTGAGCTCGGCGGAAAGGAATTCGCCTGGGACTCTTTCCAGATTATCGGACTGTTCGCGGGATTTGTCCTCTTTTTCATTGCGTTCCTATGGGTGGAAACGCGGGCAGATGAACCGATCATTTCCTTCTGGATGTTCAAGCGCCGCCTTTTTGCTACTTCCCAGATCCTTGCATTCCTTTATGGCGGCACCTTTGTCGTCCTGGCTGTATACATCCCGATTTTTGTCCAGGCTGTCTATGGCGGGTCAGCTAAAAACGCCGGGCTGATCCTGACGCCGATGATGCTTGGTTCTGTAGCAGGAAGCGCCATCGGAGGGATTTTCCAGACAAAAACCAGCTATCGGAATCTGATGGTCATCTCGGTCATTTCCTTTTTTGCCGGCATGCTTCTCCTTGGCAATATGACACCGGATACAGCCAGATGGGCTTTGACTCTGTTTATGATCCTTACCGGATTTGGAGTAGGGTTTTCATTTTCGCTGCTTCCGACAGCATCCATCCACAATCTGGATCCGAGATACCGCGGTTCAGCCAACTCAACGAACTCATTCTTGCGTTCGCTTGGCATGACGCTTGGCATTACCATCTTCGGAATCGTCCAGCAGAATGTGTTTGCTGACAAACTGCAGAATGCTTTTAAAGGCATGCAGGCCGGCGGGGCAATGCCGATGGGCGACCCGCAGCAGCTGTTCGAACCGGCGGAGCGGGCGAAAATCCCGGCCCCGGTTCTTGATAAAATCATTGCAGGGATGTCAGACAGCATCACCATCATATTTATGCTGGCCCTCATCCCGATTGGCATTGCGGCAGTGACCATTCTCTTTATGGGGAAAGAACGCGTAGAAATCAACAAAAAAATAGAGAAGCCGCAGGAGTAGCGGCAGGTGGCCGGCAGGGGGGAATCCTGCCGGTTTTTATTGTGCCAGACACTATCACTCCACCTTAACACTCACCATATCAATCGCATGATACCCATACCCCTTCCTATTCCAAAATGGGGAAGCCGGCTGTACACGGCCATGTGTATCATACGCTCTGGACATAAGAGTATATTCTCCTTTACCGGCCTTCCAATCATACACCCAAGGCTGCCACTCATACCCGCTTGCTGCCGGGCTTTCAAGCCTTGCCTCCTTCCAGTTTTCACCTCCGTCAGTGCTTATCTCCACTTTTTCGATTTTCCCTTTACCGGTCCATGCGATGCCTTTGACAGGATGGCTCCCGGTTTGAAGAATCTGTCCGTCCAATGGATGGCGGATGGAACTGTTGACATGGAGCTTCGTTACTGGTGCTGCTCCTTCATCCTTTTCTTTATGAGGATAATAGACATAATCGATAGTCTGGAAAGGTCCTGTAAACGGGGCATCTGCAACAGTGATGCTCTTGAGCCATTTTACGGAAGCCATCGCATACCACTGGGGAACGATAAGTCTTAGTGGAAAGCCGTGCTTGAATGGGATCGGCTTTCCGTTGTATTCGTAGGCAACCAGTGTATCCGGATGCAGGGCTTTTTCCAGCGGAAGGCTTCTTGTAAACGAATATACCTCGTCAGAATCGGTTCTTTCTCCAAAGTCATAGCCCTCAAAGATGACTTCTGCCGCTCCATTTTGGATGCCTGCACCCTCGAGGAGGGAGGCAAGCGGAACGCCCTTCCAGCTCCCCTGGCTGACCGCGCCTTTTTCCCATTGCTCACCGAAGGTTTTGGGTTCAAAAAGGCTCCTCTTGTTCCCGGCGCATTCCAAAATGGCGGTCACGGTCCTCGATGGGAGATTCATCAATTCGGTCAGGGAATAGAGCCGGGGTAAGGAAACTGACCCATTGACAGGCAGCCAATAGGCAGATGCTGAAAGCGAAGGATAGGCAAAATGATTTCTCCGGTAAAAAAGCGAATTGCCGACTCTCCTGCCTGAAATGAACTCAATGGGCGATTCCTGATTCTCAGGCTGCAGGCTATGGGTGGTCAAATAGGGCCTTACAAAAGGTTTTTGCATAATACGGCCTCCTGAATCGGTAAATATCCATTTATATGATAGAAACAGGATGATCATGCCTTTCCTATATGTAAAAAATTCCGGCCCTTAATGGAGATAATTCCTGTCCTGTGCGGGTATATGACTAAAAGATATGATTCTTGCGAAAGAAAATGGCAGCAGGGAGGATAAACCATGAAATGGAAGGGAAGAAGAGCGAGCTCCAATGTTGAGGATAGAAGGGGAATGGGCGGCAAAACGCTCGTCGGGGGAGGCCTCGGAGGTATTGTCATTGTCCTGATTATTACACTATTGGGAGGCAATCCCGGCGAACTTCTTGGCGGTCTGGGGATGACCGGAGGGGAGCAGTCGCCTGCACCTTATGAAGAAACGGCCGAGGAAAGGGAACTGGCCGATTTTGTATCAGTCGTGCTGGCAGATACAGAGGAAGTCTGGAGTGAGATTTTCCAGGAGCAGGGGATGGAATACAGGGAGCCTACCCTTGTTCTGTATACCGGCAGCGTCCAGTCTGCCTGCGGAGCAGCAGGTGCATCGGTCGGCCCGTTCTATTGCCCTGGAGACCAAAAGCTTTATATTGATTTAAGTTTCTATAGGGAGCTGCGGGAAAAATTCCAGGCACCTGGCGATTTTGCCATGGCCTATGTCGTTGCCCATGAAGTCGGCCATCATGTCCAGACGCTCCTGGGCACTACGGATGAGATTATGCCTCTCCGCCAAAAGCTCAGCCAGGAAGAATTCAATAAATATCAGGTCAGGTTTGAGCTTCAGGCTGATTATTATGCCGGCGTTTGGGCGCATCATGCACAGGGAATGGGTTATCTAGAGCAAGGTGATCTGGAGGAAGCAATCCAGGCTGCCCATGCAGTCGGCGATGATACGATCCAGAAAAGGGCTCAGGGCTATGCAGTTCCGGAAAGCTTCACCCACGGCACCTCTGAACAAAGGAAGCGCTGGTTCAATAGGGGCTTCCAGAGTGGAACGATAGAGGGCGGCGATACGTTCAGCGCCCGTAACCTATAACTTACAAAGGAGTGGATGCATATGGCAACGCAGGTCAGATCATTTTTTCTCCAGGACAATGGTGATATCCCGAACAATCAGGAATTGCCTGTCATCATCTATGAAGGGATCTTCAGTGACAATGCCAATACGATAGAGGGAACATTCACCCGCCATAACTGGCTCGGCACATGGACAGGCGGAGTGTTCGACTACCATCACTATCACAGCAACTCTCACGAAGTCCTCGGTGTCCGTTCAGGCCGCGCTACTATTCTGTTAGGCGGGGACGGCGGAGAAAGAGTTGAAGTGAAAGCGGGGGATGTCGTTGTGCTGCCTGCAGGGACAGGACATAAAAACGTCGACAGCTCAGAAGACTTTGAGGTTGTTGGAGCCTACCCGGATGGAATGAGTCATGATTTGAAAAAGAAAGATCCGGGAGGACGCGCGCAGGCACTCTCAGATATCCGCAGTGTACCGGTGCCTGCAACAGACCCTGTCTATGGAGATACAGGCCCGCTGCTTGAAAAATGGGTGAAATAAACAAAAAAGCCTGGCACAAGATGAGTGCCAGGCTTTTGATTGCTTTAAAGAATTCCCCAAACGAACATATAATAAAACCCGAACACGGCGAAGATGAGCAGCAAAAGAGCTGAGAGGAGAACAATCATCCTTCTGGAAAACCTGAATGATTGGCTGTTGATTTCATGTCCTTTCCTGAAGTATCCGATTGTAGTCATGATGATCGTCAATATCCCCACAATAATGGAAGCAAGCCCGATGATCTGCGCCAGGGCGTCTCCTATCATCGAAGCAGCAGGAAGAGTGGAAAAGTGAAGATTTGTGATAAGGAAGCCGACTCCTATAATTGTGATGCTTGTCCTGACCCAGGCCAGATAGGTCCGCTCATTGCCCAAATGCTGCTGGATATACTTAGAATCCTTTGTAGGCTGCCCATTGTCCATCCTCAATCACCACACTATCAGTTTGTTGGATAAATGGTAGCATACACTGGGAAAATTGGCTAATCTGCAACCTGATGCAACTGGCTCCTTGCCCAAAGAGCAGGTAGAATAAAGGTAAACACTCAATCTGGAAGGGGTACCGTTAATATGCTGTCTGAAAAAGATAAGATGCTTGCAGGTGAGCTATATGATGCGGCAGATCCAATCCTTGTAAAAGAAAGGGCCAATGCACGCAGACTGACACGGCTGTTCAATCTGACAGAAGAAACTGAAGAGAAGAAACGGGCAGCGCTTTTAAAAGAGCTGTTGGGATCGACTGGGAAGAAGCTTTATATTGAACCAAGCTTCCGCTGTGACTATGGCTATAACATCAAGGTTGGTGAAAACTTTTATGCGAATTTTGACTGTGTCATCCTGGACGTGTGTGAAGTGAATATCGGCGATAACTGCTTTATGGCTCCAGGTGTACATATCTATACAGCAGGGCATCCGCTGCATCCGGAAGAGCGGAATGCCGGTCCGGAATTCGGGAAGCCCGTCACCATCGGAAATAGTGTCTGGATCGGGGGCAGGGCGGTTATTAATCCGGGCGTTAAAATCAGGAATAATGCAGTCATCGCCTCAGGTGCAGTTGTAACAAAGGATGTGCCTGATAATGCTGTAGTAGGCGGAAACCCGGCGAGAGTGATTAAGTTTATAGACGTCTAATCTTATTCATGATCAACTCTCAAAGATTCACTATAAAAAAAGCAGACTGGCCTATTGCCGGCTGGTCTGCTTCACATAACGCTCCCAATGATCCTCAATTTCCTTCTTATGCTTGTGGTCATGCTCAATCAATCCGGCAAAGTATTGGCCGATTGTCATGTCCCTCCCTGGGTACAGCTCCTGAAATCTTTCCGGCTCCAGTTTTTCCAAAAGTAAGAGAAGCTCTTCTCTTGCCTCAGCAAACTCACTGATCAGCATTTTTTTGCTGATGCCTGACCTCGCGTATTGTCCCGCTTCCATATTCATTGCATCTGCATCAATTTTTTCAGAAGGAATTTCCTCTTTACTCAGCAGGGCAGGCATACGCCGGCTGATGACAAATCGATCCCAGGTAATAAAGTGGGAAACCACATCGGCTGTTCCCCAGGAGCCTTCCCGGAAAGGGAGGAACCATAGTTCTTCATCCATTTGTGCCAGTGAGTTCACCCAGTTAATGAAACTTGATTTTTCTTCAATAATTTCTTCTTTTCTCATAAGCTGCCCCCTTGATAAGCCATCATTATCTCTCTTCTTTCTGAGCTGAATGGATTCCTGCTTTTAAAAAGAAATGGGATCTCTTCATTGAAGATCTGATTTTTATTTATTTTCGGATTCTGGTACTATAAGGATAGTAGATAAATTTGCAAAGATTGAAAATAA
This sequence comes from Bacillus infantis, assembly GCF_008180445.1. GTDB lineage: Bacteria > Bacillota > Bacilli > Bacillales > Cytobacillaceae > Bacillus_AB > Bacillus_AB infantis_B. Next base: position 58,332 of record NZ_VTER01000009.1, on the reverse strand, counting down.
TGCGCTGACTTTTCTTAATTGGGAGGTTTCTATGCAAAAAGTGAATGTCTGGTCCTTCATATTCTCCATTATTTGTATCGTGTTGTTTATGGCAGCGGCTTTCTCAGGACCGATCAATTATGCCATCATCGGCCTAGATCCGTTTGAATTATTACTCTACCTGACTTTGTCTGCCTTTATCTTAGCCCTTATAGGTTTTGGCGGGATTCTTAGCTGGAGGGGGCTGGCGAGGAGCATCGCCGCAACGGTTTTGACAGCAGGGCAATCCGTAATGTTAGTCTTGGTCGTTTTTTTCGGAAAGCTGTTAAGCTAGCGCAAACTTTAATGGCCGTAAGCAGAAGGAGTATTCGACTGCTCCTTCGGCTCCGATAAAGCAAGGAGCCGGAAGTAGGGCTGATCTGGGCTGAAACTTTAAGCGCCAATTGGTTACATACGTTTATACAAGACAGGAAAGGGTCGACCTGCGAACTGGTTAAGGAGCGGGATATAGGGCTGAATTGCCATTCGGAGAAAATAACAAAAGGATGATTGAAAGTATTCTATAGCTGCCATACTAAGAAGCGGGTAATTCATTGCCGGCTTTTTTAGTATCTCTAAATAATTTTGTGTTGGTTGGCGAATTCGTATATTTAGGAGATGAACGTCTTATGAAGATTAAAGCAGCTGTCACCCATGGCCAGGGAGAAAACTTCAAGATTGAAGAAGTAGAACTGGCTGAACCAAAGGCAAATGAAGTCCTGATTAAAATCATTGCTTCCGGCGTCTGCCATACAGATGCAGTGGCTCGTGATCTGGGCCTGACTCCTTATCCGGTTGTACTGGGCCATGAAGGCTCCGGGATTGTAGAAAAAGTAGGCGCCGGCGTAAAAACAATCGAGCCGGGAGACCATGTTGTGCTTTCTTTTGCCTCATGCGGGCATTGTGAAAACTGCCTGACAGGCCACCCGACAGTCTGCACCGAATTCAATGATCTTAACTTCGGCGGCAAAATGGAAGACGAAACCCATCGCCTGCATCAGCATGACCGCAGCCTTTCCACGTTCTTTGGGCAATCTTCTTTTGGTACATATGCAGTTGCCAATGAGCGAAATGTGGTTAAGGTCGACAAAGATGTTGATCTGGCCTTGCTTGGACCTTTAGGATGCGGCATCCAAACCGGAAGCGGAACAGTATTGAACCGCCTGAAGCCGGAATTTGGAACATCCATCGCTGTGTATGGAACAGGAGCAGTGGGCTTGAGCGGCATCATGGCGGCCAAAATAACCGGATGCAGACATATCATTGCCATTGATATACATGAAAGCCGCCTGGAAAAAGCAAAAGAGCTTGGTGCTACACACGTCATCAACAGCAAAAACGAAGATGTTGTTGAACGCATCAAAGAAATTACAAATGGCGGAGTGCATTACGGACTTGAAACCACCGGGGTTCCGGTTGTGGTGCGCCAGGGGCTACGGGCTCTCCGTCCGCTTGGGACGCTGGCAATCGTCGGTGTGACGCCGGAAATGGAAATCAATGTTCATGAAGAAATCATGGCAGAAGGCAAAACAATGGTCGGCGTCATCGAAGGAGATGCTGTGCCGCAATTATTCATCCCTCAATTGGTCGATTATTATAAAAATGGCCTGTTCCCATTTGATAAACTAGTGGAATTCTATGACTTCAGCGACATCAACCAGGCCTTTGAAGATTCTAAAAAAGGTCTTGCGATCAAGCCGATTGTCAAAATTGGATAATAGAGAATAAAACCTCGCCGCCTGCGGCGGGGGTTTATTTGTATACAAAGCAGCGGGGAGAGCTGGCGGGAATAATTTCATTGCTGACAACCAAACTAATAGCAGGATGGAATCACAATGAAAGGACATCACAGATGAAAAAACAACTAGCTGTTTTACTTAGCGTTCTTCTATCAGCCTCGGCATTGGCTGCCCCCGCCAGTGCAGCGAATAACCCCCGGAACATGTACGATGTAAAGCGGGGGGATACCTTGTGGAGAATATCGGAAACTTATAAGACAACAACCGAAGAATTAAAGAAAATCAACGGGCTGCAGACGTCCCTTCTTTTGCCGGGCCAGAAACTGCGGGTGCCCATCGTGTATGAGGTGAAATCCGGAGATACATTATGGAAGCTGTCACAAAGCTTCAGCTCTGATGCCGCGGCCATAAAGAAAGTGAACCGGCTTGCATCTGACTCGATTTATACGGGGCAGAAACTGAGAATACCGCCGAAGAAACTTCAAATGGAAGGGCAGTTTGTCCTGATGACAAGAGAAGAATTCCAGGACTGGATCTTTAATCAGAAATTCACAAGGAAGGTCGGCAAGGTCCAGCAGCATCATACATTTCAGCCTTCCTACGAGCAGTTCAACGGCAGCAATCATTTCTCCATGCTGAAAGGCATGAAACAGTATCATGTGACAGGAATGGGCTGGAGTGATATCAGCCAGCATCTGACCACTTTCCCGGATGGAAAAGTAGCTGTCGGGCGGTCCTTCAATACTGCACCTGAGGGGTCATTCGGACTGCAGAATAAAGCCGCCATGCATAGGATTGAGGCGGATAGCATAGCAATCGAAAACGTCGGCAATTTTGACAAAAACAAAATGACAGAAGAGCAAAAGGAGACCATCACTGCAGTCACTGCCCTCCTTATGCTGAAATATGGGCTCTCCCCATCAGTGAATACCATTACTTATCATCATTGGTGGGACATCAACACCGGTGAAAAAGTGCTGGACAAAAGCAGCGGACATGCAGTCAAAACATGTCCAGGGACAGAATTCTTCGGCGGGAATTCCACTGAGGATGCCAAGAAAAGCTTTTATCCGCTGGTAGAGAGGAAAATGAAGGAAATAGCAGCTTCTATTCGCTAGGTGGAAGGCCTGAACTTTTAAAAGAAATCATGCACTGGGGGACTGGGACATGGATAAGACGACCTTTCCCCGGGCATGGCCTTCAAAAGTTCCGACACCCCCGGATGCCCCGTATATCAGCACCTCCTGCCCCTTTTTAATATTTCCTTTATCACGCAGGCTTTGCAGAGCTGTAACGGCTGCCATCGGCACAGCGGCTGCTTCGGTGAAGGAAAGTCCTGCAGGCATCAAGGCTAATGAACTTTCCGGAACAGCTGCATATTCGGCAAAGCTGCCCCAGCCGCTCCCCGAAAGATCGCCGAACACTTTATCGCCAGGCTTGAACTGTTTAACATTTTTGCCTGCATCTTCTACCACCCCAGCTGTATCTCCGCCTGGTATGGGGTATTTCGGCCTGCGAAGCCCGAAGGCAAAACGGGCTAGAAACGGTTCTCCTTTTAATAAGACCAGATTTCCTAAGTTTATAGAAGCCGCATGTATTTTCACAAGAACCTGATCATCCTCAGGAACCGGTTTATCAATCTCCGTTAATTTAAGAACCTCTGGTGAGCCGTACTTTTCGCAAATGATAGCTTTCATATTCTCTGCCCCCTGCTGTTCTATTCCAGTTAAGAAAGAATATTCCTGTGACTCACCAATAAGACTATGGCTCTATGAAATAACAAAAAGCGGAAGGCCGGTCCGCTTGAGGACAAAGGCGGTAACTTTCGCGGCCAGCAAATATGAATAGAAACAAGTGAAATGAGATCGATGAGTTGAACCGGCCTTTTTATGCAGAAAAAAATCTCAGAAGCATCAGGGCTCAGGTTCCTTACTTTTCCTATTATTAGGAATACATTTTATTAATTTCCCCATACTAAGGCTTATCTATGATTATTGGAGGTTAAGCTAAGATGAACAGGGATGCAGTAAGAATCGACGCCATCATAAATGGGGAAAGAGTACCGACTGAGAAAAATTTTCCCCGTGAAAATCCTGCCCATCCGGAGGAAATCGCAGGCTATGCACCTGTAAATACAAAGGAAGAAGCAATCAAGGCCATTGATGCGGCTTACGATGCATTCAGCGGGTGGAAAGTAAGCAAGGTAGAAGACCGGGTGGAACGGATGGAGCGCGCTATCCAGAAAATTAAAGATGCCACCCCGGAAATTGCGGAGCTTTTGTCGCGGGAGCATGGCAAGGCACTGTGGGATTCAAAAGGGGAAATTGCCGTTTCCCTGATGTGGATGGAATTTGCCTGCCAAAATGTAAAAGAGGTAACAGAACCGCAGGTAAAGGAGCATGACAACGGAAGAACCCTTATTACTTATGATCCCATTGGGGTGGTATCAGCCATTACGCCGTGGAATTATCCGATATCGCTATCAACGATTAAAATAGCCCCTGCACTGCTGACAGGAAATACGATGGTGCTGAAGCCAAGCCCATTTGCGCCCCTTGCTGTCAGCCGGGTGGTGGAAATCATTGCTTCCGAATTCCCGCCGGGTGTCCTCAATCTGGTTCATGGGGAGGCAGATGTAGGGGTTGAGCTTACATCCAATCCGAAGGTAGCGAAAATCGCATTTACAGGCGGAACTAAAACAGCTAAGAGCATTATGAAGGCTGCCTCCGAAACGATCAAGAAAATGACGCTTGAGCTCGGCGGGAATGATGCTGCCATCGTACTGCCAAGTTTTGATGTAAACGATGAAAAAGCAATGCGCCGTATGGTTATCTCCAACTTCCTGACGTCAGGCCAGATCTGCATGATTGCCAAAAGAGTGTATGTACATCAATCGATTTATAAAGACTTCGTGGAAAAATACAGGGAAGCAGCGGACAATTGGATCAGGGTCGGCGATCCATTCAATCCGGAAGTAACCGTCGGGCCGGTCAATAACCCTGGACAGGTGAAGTATGTGAAAAGTCTGGTTGAAGATGCAAAAAGCAAAGGGGCAGAAGTCATCCAGCTCGGGAAGATCCTCGATCAGGACCTGATGGATAACGGTTACTTCCTGCAGCCAACATTAGTACTCGGTGCAGATCCGCATGATCCAATCGTAGTGGAAGAGCAATTCGGCCCGACTGTCCCGATCATTCCCTATGATGACGAAGAGCAGGTGATCCAACTTCATAATGAAAGCATTTATGGACTGACAAGCTCTGTTTGGGGAAACGAAGAAGATGCAATTAAGGTTGCACGCAGGATTGAGGCCGGCACCACAATGATCAATACCGCCGCTGTACAGGGACTTGATGTCCGCTTTCCTTTTGGAGGTGTAAAGCAGTCCGGGGTTGGACGCGAATACGGCAAAGAAGGGCTGAAATCCTATCTCGAAGTGCATGTCATCAATATCCCGAAGACATTGGAGCTGCCATATATCCCAGAATAAAGAATGAAAAAACGAAGGCTGCTTAAGAGGCAGCCTTTGTTTTTTTCTGAGTTTACAGAGTTGAAGTAGTTAATGTATAATTATGGGAATTTATAATAGATTATGCTTGCCGACTGGTAAAACCTTGGAAAGGCGGTGTGAAGTTTCTTTGATCCGTGAAGCCGAAGCAGCCGATCAGAAGCAAATATCCGAACTTTATGGAATGCTGGTTCCTCATAGCAGGAAAAGGAATGTTTTAGGAGAACAAATTAAGACAATTAAAACTGACCCCAATAATTTTTTGCTTGTCTACGATGAAGAAGGAATCCTTCTCGGAACGCTGACACTCAATATATGTCTGCAGGCCTTGCATGGCTTAAGGCCTTATGGCGTAATTGAGAACATTGTGGTTCATGAACATCATCGCGGCCGCGGGATTGGGCAGAAGCTACTGCAATATGCAGAGAATTACTGCAGAACGCTGGATTGCCATAGGATCATGCTGTTAAGCAGCTCGAAGCGGCAAATGGCCCATCAGTTTTTTGAACATGAGGGATTTGACGGGGCAGTGAGCAAGGGATTCAAGAAGTACTTATAGAAGTAAGATATCAACCTGGCTATGTGGGAGGGTTTCGATGAAGAAGTACTTCCTCGCGGCTGTAATTGCCATACTGGGTATTGCGTTTTGGTATTATTCTCCGAAAAACATTCATAGGGATCTGAGCGGATTGATTTACCAGTTGGGAGAAGCTGAGAATGGAAAGAAAGTTAATATTAAAATAGACGGGCAGCAGCGCTTTACAATGACTGGGGATAGAATCTTTGAAGGAACGATTGAGATTGAGGGGCAAAGCATTTCTGTGCCGCCCGAGGACAGGAAAATGGAGCTGAAATTTGATCAAAACAATTCTGCACACGTATCCTATGTCCACTTCCCTCACAAGAATGGCATTTCAAATACTGAAATCATTCCTTTTGGCCAGATTCATGCTGCCAAGTCCTTTAGCCGGCTTACAATTCAAAAATTCAATAAGGACGGTGTTTGGACTGGTTCTGAAGGAATGATGATTGCAGCTCCGGCAGACAATTGGAAGGAAGCCATCAGGCTGTCTGATGACCTAATTGAAGAATATCAGCTGAACGGGAATGTTTTTATGGAGGCAAAGACAGAATAAATGGGCTGAAAGATCCTCTGTACTTTTTAGAAAGGGTGAAGGCTATGAATGAGAAAAAGCGGGAAACCTGGAAGCTTTGGGATGCCATGTTCACCTCTGGTATTTTATCTCTTCTTAAGGACGGGGAAGAAGCTCAAACAGACGATAAAAAGTTCAGGCAATTAGTATGGCAGCTGTTGTTTGGGGTTATTTTTACGTTCTTATTGTTTATTATTCTGGCTATCTTTTTCTATTAGAGAGAGCCTTTCGGCTGAGGGTCAGCAGATAGAGCGATTATTTATGTAAAAATTACAGCGTCCGAAGGAGTGTCAAATATGACAGCAAACAAAGTAAATCATGCTAAAATTTCTTCCAGATTAATAGAGCAAAAAGAAACGGCTGATAGCCTGGCGATTATTTTGCCGGGGGCAGGGTATACGGCACAGGCTCCGCTGCTTCATTTTTGTACAGGGTTATTTTACTCCAAGGGCTTCGATGTTCTTCATCTCAACTACACATTTAATCGTGAAGAGCAGATGGCCTTATCTGGAGAAGACCTGGCTGAAGCGATTCGGCCTGCGATTGAAGATGCACTGAAAAATAAAGGGTATGACCATTTTTATATCGCTGCTAAATCGATAGGAACCATGGCACTGCCTTATCTATTGAAGGATCAAAGCTTTCTGGATGCGAAAGCAGTATGGCTGACCCCTTTGCTTCAAAAAGAGTTTGTATTGACTAGCATGGCGGCGGGCAGCCATAAAGGGCTCTGTATCATTGGGGATCAGGATCCTTTTTTCACTTGGGAACGGATTGAAAGGATTAAAGGGAATCCCAATCTTTCTATTAAAGTAGTGGAGGGAGGCGATCACAGCCTGGAACTTAGCGGTGATCCCATCCAATCTATCGATCTGTTAAAGAACATCATTTCTGATATTCAGCACTTCCAGTCTTTCTAAAGGAGTTCCTATGAATTATATTCAATCTTTGCGGAAATATATCGGTACAAAGCCGATCATAGCTCCCGGTTCAGCAATCATCGTTTTTAATGGCAAGGGAGAGCTGCTGCTTCAACTACGGTCAGATACACTGGATTGGGGGATTCCAGGTGGCGGGATGGAATTGGGCGATTCTTTTGAAGAGACGGCACGGAAAGAGCTTTTCGAGGAAACGGGCTTAACGGCCCAATCTTTGGAGCTGCTGACGCTCGTCTCAGGGAAAGAGTTTTATTATCAATTTCCCCATGGAGATGAAATTTATAATGCGACCGCAGTTTATAAAGCGGTTAGCATTGAGGGCAGCCTTAAAAAAGACGGAGAAAGCCTGGAGCTGGCCTACTTTCCCCTGCACTCCCTTCCATCACTGAATAGTACAGCCCGGAAAATGCTTGAAAAGACAGGATATATCTAAAAAGTATCCATTCATGTGAAAAGAGCCTCTGCGGTTCTTTTTTTATTTTGAAAAGAATGTAAAACATGTTTGACATGTAAAATGCTGTCATGTTAATCTGTAAATGTAAAACATGTTTGACAAAATTACAGCAGAGTGGTGTGAATGGAAAATCAAATCAAAGAAGTGAGAAAAAGCAGCGGCCTTTCCCAGGAAGAGCTGGCCAAAGCATGCGGCGTTTCGCGCCAGACGATTAATGCAATCGAGAACAACAAATATGATCCCAGCCTAGCACTCGCCTTTCAGCTGGCAGAGTCCCTTGGCATGACAGTGGATCAGCTATTCCAATTTAGGAGCAGGGGGAATGAGAGATGAAAGGAAAAGAAATCGCAGTGCTCGTGTTTCTGATTGCAGCAACCATCTATTTTGGGGGAACGTTCATCAGTTATATCAGAATCGATGATGCCTCCATAGGGGCAACTGAGCTCTTCGTAATCATCGCCCTGCTGACCGGCTGGGTTCAGTTCATTACGTGGGGGACGAGGAAGGAAGTCCAAAAAGATGAAATGGGCAGGCAGATCATCAAAAACAGCGCCAGAATCAGCTATTATGTTGTATTGGCAGCCCTTTTGCTGTTATGGATTGCCGACGTCTTCCTTGTTGCCAATGGGGAGAACTACACACTGTTCATCGCTTTGTGCATCGCCTATATAACGTATCCGGTCATCCAATATGTACTTGTTAAGAGATATGCGGATTAATATCATCCCAAAGCCACAGTGCCTGCTGTGGTTTTTATTTTTGAGCAAAAACATTGCTGTTCTGTAATTGATTTTATAAAATTAAATTGTGCACAATTAATTTACAGGAGTGATTCACATGACAAAACCATTATTCACAGCATCAGTAACAGCAGTTGGCGGACGAGAAGGCCGAGTTTCATCAGCAGAAGGGAATTTGGCTTTGGATGTAGCGATGCCCGGAACTCCAAGAAAAAAGGATGTTCCTGAAGCTACAAATCCAGAGCAGCTGTTTGCGGCCGGCTATGCAGCCTGCTTTGACAGTGCGCTGCAGATGGTTGCAAGGAAAGAAAGAGTCTCTTTTCAATCTGAAGTGACTGCAAATGTCAGTCTTTTAAAAGACGAAAGCGATCAAGGCTTTAAGCTCGGGGTTGTTCTGCAGGTGAAAGGAACAGGCATCGAAGACAGCCTCCTGAATGAACTGGTAGAGAAAGCACATGGGGTCTGCCCATATTCAAAAGCTGTGAATGGGAATATTGATGTTCAGCTTGAAGTTGTTCAGTAAAATAAAAAGGGATGCCCGCTTGGCTGGCATCCTTTTTCATTGCTCATGTTTATGATGAAGGATCTGCAAAAGCTGCAGAAGGGAGGTTTTCAGCGCGTTGTATTCCTCTTCGTCTGCGCCGCTCATTTCGAATATTTTTGCAGGGATGGATTCTGCCTGAACCTGAAGAGATACTCCTTTTTCTGTCAGAGTCACAAATACAGAGCGCTGATCTTCAGCAGATCTCTCCCGTTTCAGGAGGCCCTGCTGCTCCATTCTCTTCAGCATGGGTGTAAGGGTGCCGGAATCGAGGTAGAGAAGCTCCCCCAGTTTTTTTACGGTCAGGCTTTTCTTTTCCCAAAGAAGGAGAAGGACAAGGTATTGAGGATAGGTGACTTCAAGCTTATCTAAAAGTGGCTTATACTGCTTGGTCATCTCTCTTGAAGCAGCATAAAGAAGGAAGCAAAGCTGATTTTCGAGCTTTAAATGGCTGTACTCGTTTGTCATTTTTTCACCGCTTATCGTTATAGTCTGTATGTATACTATAACCTCCGCACTATATTTAATAAACTAAACTGCATACCGTTTTCCTTAATAGGGAGTCGGAACATCAAATATAAGATAGAGAGCAGCTATAAAAATCCCGCCAAGGAGCCACGCGGTCCACGGCTTGCGATAATGGGCAATCAGAAGTGTGAAGGTCACGATATTGAACAGAAAGGACCAGCGGAAGGACCAGCCATGATGATGGACAATGCTGTCATTTATATAGGCTATGAGCTCCACACCTGTAAAAAAAATCGACCAAATGAATACCCACCATGCCTTTCCCCGCAGTCTTTCCGGAAGTCTTCCAAGAAAAACAGGCAGCACAAAAGGGTAGATGATAAAAGCAATGGCCATAGAAATGGCGTTATGAGTCGGCAGAAGAATATGGTCAATTCCAATAGGCTTGAATTCCCAGACCTGAAAGCTGGCTAAAAGCAGTTCATAGATCAGATTGGCAATGATCCAGTACAAAAGCGTGCTGTAGTACTGAGCAAAATTTCTCCAAACCCCGAAAATGATGCCAATAATAATGAAGAGTAACACAAATGAAGACTGCATTATTTTAACCCTCTTATAAGTTGATATAAGGATAGGTTATCCAGCGGGCGGGAAAATAACCTGCTCCCAAAGGCCTGCTGAAAAAGGATATACGCCAGCTGGCGGCGAATTAGGAGAAAGCAAAAGTTTATCCCAAGACAACAGAGGTGCAAAAAATGAAAACCAGACTAATACTCGTTGAGGGGCTTCCCGGCTTCGGCAAGTCAACAACTGCCAGATATACAAAAGAGATACTCGATGAGGCAGGGCTGGAGACCAGATTATTTCTGGAAGGCAATCTCGACCATCCTGCCGACTATGATGGAGCCGCTTATGCAGCGGAAGAAAGGATGGAGAAACTGCTGAAGGAAGCAGGCGGCCAGGCAGAGCTTATTAAACAATTTACAATCAAAAAGGATGGCTATTATCTAGTTCTATATGAAAAAATGAAACGGAAATATCCTGATGCATTTCCTGAAGGCCTGCTGGATCCTATTATCCGGACTGATATTTACGAACTGCCTATGAAGCTGCATATGGAGCTGATAGAGGCCAGCTGGCTCAGCTTTGCAGAAGAAGCAAATGGAGATGCGGTGTATATATTCGAATGCTGCTTCATTCAGAATCCTTTAACCATCGGGATGATAAAGTACAATGAGCCGGCAAATGAAATCATGGCTTATGTTAAGCGGCTTGGCGAAACGATTAAAGAACTTGATCCGCTTCTGATCTATCTGGAGCAGGACGATCCTGAGTCAGCCTTCAGAAAGGCTGTGAAAGAGAGGCCGGCAGAGTGGTTCGAGGGCTTCACCGAATATTACACTGGCCAAGGGTACGGACTCAGCCGCGGATGGAAAGGCCTGGAGGGAACGCTGAAGGTACTGGAGGCAAGGAAGCAGCTGGAGCTGGACACGATGAAGCAGCTTGATCTGAAAAAGGCTGTGGTGAATAATTCCTGGTTCGATCCGGACAGCCATAAGGAAATGATCAGGCAGGTGCTGAAGGAACAAGGCGTAATTTAAGAAGAATTCCTATACCAAAACAGCCTGATGTGTTTGATAAAGCAGCTGTCCGGGAATATCCCCAAAAAACAGGCAAGGGGGATTAGAATTGAAGTTCAATAAAGATGACCTCACGAAAGTAATTAAAACGGCGGCAGATAAAGTAAGTGGAGACAATGCAGGCAAAACATCCAACAATGATGTTCAAACCCAGATAAACAGCATCAACAGACGGCTCTCATTGCTCGAGGAAGAGCTTAGGCAGATAAAGGAGAAGGTATAAGGGCCATTTAGGCCCTTTTTTGTTTAGGACAGTAATAATAATCCTGGTCAGGTACTGGCTTCAAGCCACCTCAAAATTTCTTTTACTATTAAATCCTGCTGTCTTTGAGGCGGAATGCTAGCATGATTGTCTCCTTTTTGAGGTCCATACATGCCGAATTGTGCATGGTTGCCGCCTTCTATTCCATATAAGTCTGCTCCATCAGAAAGCAAATGCCGTGTTTTCTCAATCTTCCCGGGTGTGGTCAGTCCATCTTTTTCCGCATAAATCGAAAGCATGGGCATCGTGGAATCTGAAAAGTCAGAGCCGCTGCTTGGATAGGAACCGAGCAGGATGACCCCATCAATCAGGTCCGGATGTTTAGATGCATAAGCAGCAGCGGAAACTCCTCCGAGGGAATGTCCTCCAATATACCATCTCTCAATCTCTGGATAATGCTCGATCAGTTCGTCTGCTTTATTTCCCTCGAGGATGGAAAAATTCAGGCGCATTTCCGGCACCAGCACCAGGTACCCATTCTCGGCAAGCCTTGAGCCCAAATAGCTGTACGCCTCTGGCTCCACCTTGGCTCCAGGGTAAATGATGATGCCTGCTTCCCTTACTTCACCCGGATCAAAGACAACCCAATCCTTCTCATGCCGGATATTTTCTTCACCGACTAATTCAAAAAGTTCTTTTGACGGTTTATAAGTTAACTGAGACCATATGTAAAATGCAGCTCCGCCTGCAAGGATAACAGCTAAAACAATGATAAGAGCAACCTTAATGATTTTTTTCATAGAAAATCCTCCTGCCGGCTGGATATATCTTTCATTGTATTTTAAAAAAGGAGAAGGTTCCAGAATGGGTGTACAGCTGAAACCTTCCCTGAGCTCTGCACGTATATAAAGGAAAGCTATGGGAGGGTTTCAAATGAAAAAGTATAGAGTGCTGGCTGCGGCTGCTATTCTAATCATCTTCTTCCTGCTTGCCGGAAACCATTTCATCATACATACAGGCCAAGCAAAAGCGGCGGCAGTTGAAGATAAAGGAAAAGAGGGCACGGAATATTATATTCTCCTTAATGGGCGGAAGCTGATGGTCGAGGACGAAAATGTCTGGAATCTGATTGAAGTGGGCGGAATCTACGACATTGCTTATGAATGGTATGGAAATAAAGATCCTGTCATAACAAGCATTACATTTCCAGGGTATGAGGGCAGCCATTGATGGGAAGCGGGATTTAATGATGTTAACTCTCCGGGCTATTGAAACCCTGCAGGTTTGCTCAAAAGGCTATTATGGGGTGTTTTAATTAGAAATTCCGGTTAAGCGGAGCGAAGTAGCCTGTTTTCCTGTTTTTTTTAATCGATAGCCGGAATTTCTCCGTCTATTAGAGCTATATTTTGAGCTTTTTTGAAAATAAGTAAAATTTATCCGCTTATTTTTCAGCCTGGCGATGTTTCCCTCATTCAGGTCGGGTAAGGTCCGCTCTTTTTGGCTGGGCGGGGACCCTGCAATCAGAGCTTAAATATGTAATGTGTGTTTCATTGAGCTTTTTTTTATAAAAATATTGAGGAATTAGCAGGAATATGAGCCTGCATAATCGAATATACGTTCTTTAACGAAAGGCTGGGTACCCTAAGGTAATTGCGGCATCGGGGCCTGAAAGAAAGATAGAAGGTGATCTTATATGGAAAAAACAGCACTGATAAAAACAGTCTCCCTTGAATTTTATAAAAACGAAGATGAATCGCGGCTTAAGGGCTATCAGCTCCCGGAAGAGCAGCTCGGCTTTACCTCAATGCCGGTTCCTGCAATTGAGGCCTGCCTGCAGGAGGATGACCGCCATCCTATTATCATTCAATATGGAGAGGATATAGCAGGCTTCTTCGTCCTTCATGGCAAGGGCGGGGCCATCAAGTACAGCCCGAATGAACAGGCGATGCTGCTTCGTGCCTACTCGATCAGCTCCAGCTATCAGGGGAAAGGTATTGCGGGTGAATCATTGAGGCTCCTGCCTGACTTTGTAAAAAAGCATTTTCCTGATAAAAATGAAATCGTCCTTGGGGTCAATCACAGCAATCATGCGGCCCAGCATGTCTATAAAAAGGCTGGTTTCATTGACCAGGGCCTTCGAATCACCGGAAAAAAGGGCGAGCAGTATGTGCTGCACATGCAGCTTTAGAAAGGGAATGAAATCATGATCAAATATCCGATTTTAAAGGAAGAGGCCGTCATTGGCGTAACAGCAACATCGTCAGGGGTGCCGGAAGAGCTCCACGGCATGATCCGCTCCGCCTGCAGCCGCATGGAGTCAAGGGGATTCCGCGTAAAGTGCGGGGACACTCTGTGGACACAGGAAAAAGCTAAGTCGGCCCCTGCTTCTGTCAGAGCGGATGAATTCAATGAAATGATGGCAGACAGCGGGATAGATTTAATCATTCCTCCGTGGGGAGGGGAGCTTTTAGTAGAAATTCTGGATAAAGTAGATTTCGCCGGAATGGAAGAAAAGTGGATATTAGGCTATTCGGATACGAGTTTGCTGCTGTTGGCCGTCACTTTGATGACCGGGATGGCGACAGCCCATGGAACCAATCTTGCTGACCTGCGCGGCGAGCAAATGGATGAAACAACAGCCAGGTGGCTGGATGTTTTGAAAACAGAAGAGGGCGGATCGGTCCAACAGGAATCTTCCAGCAACTATCAGAAGGAATGGCAGCATGAGAACCCTTCACCATATGTATTTCATTTAACAGAGCCGACGAGCTGGAAAACCATATCCGGCAGTCCAGAGAAAATGGAAGGCCGGCTGCTCGGCGGATGCATTGATGTTATCAGGCATCTGATCGGCACCACTTACGGCCGTGTCCGTGAATTTCAGCGGGAGCACCTTGGCGGGGATCCTATTGTCTGGTATTTTGAGAACTGTGAAATGACAACAACCGATCTGCGCAGGACTTTGGTTCATATGAAGATGGCCGGCTGGTTTGAAGACTGTGCGGGAATCATGTTTGGTCGCAGCAGCGCCAACACAGCAGTTGGCGGCTATACTGCAGAGGATGTATATAAAGAGCTTTCAGCTGAGCTTGAAGTGCCCGTTATTTATGACATCGACTGCGGCCATGTCCCTCCGCAGGTCACTTTGATCAACGGAGCATACGCGGAAATTGAGGTCCGGGACGGGAAAGGCAACATAGTTCAGCATTTTAAAGCATAAGAAGAGGCAGGCTGCGGAGTCTGCCTTTTTAATCGTGCCTTAATGAGGCATGGCATTTAAGTTTCACCATAATACTCAGCAAAATAAAGGAAGCCGAATTTCCTTACAAGATAGTTTCTTAAAAGGCCTTCAGTTGCTTTTTCAATTGGAGGATCTGTAAGTGTATAAGCCTTGCCATTAAGCCTGGAAAATTTTTGGAATCTGCTTTGTTATGGTAGTCATCCTCGATAATGCCTGAAGTCAAAGCAGCACCAGGATAGCCGCTTATAAAAACATGGGTTCTGAGGGCAAGGTGAGGGGTTGAATGCAGCAGCAGGAAAATGATCACTATACCGGCTAGAACCAGTTTCTCTTTTTTATATTTCATGAAAGAAATTCTCCTCAACACTAATTTCTTATAAACTATTCCATAATATATATGGTATTCCTGCTGAAACCTAACAAAAAGGAGTGAGGCAAAATATGAAGCAAATAGTGCTGTTTCTCTTTCTGGCGTCTGCTGCCATTCTGGCTGGAGCCTGCGGGGCAACCGGGCAATCCTCCGGAAGTTATCAAGTTCTTATCATCGGGGGAGATGAGACATTGAGCGGAGCATTCAGCGATTTTGCCGGCAGCGGCGGACCGGTTGGCGAGCTCCGGTATATTGCTGATCCTGAAGAGGCCCGCAAAGAATTTCCGAAGTATTCCTTTGAAGAGGTCCCGGCCATATTCATTTTTGAGACCGGGGGAAGTGAAATGAAAAAGCTTATGCTGGAAACGAACGAGGTAGAAGAGGCACAGGCGTTTTTAGAGGGGAAGGACTAAAAAAGAGGCAGTTGGTAAATTAACTGATGAAGTTGGTAGAATAACGTATGAAGTCGGTAGATTATGCCCTGAATCGGTAGAATAACCGTCGAATTTGGCAGATTATCAGGCCGATTAATAAAATGAGCTCAAAAAGGGGCAGGCTGCCGGCTCTCCCAGCGCCATATTGTCTGAAAACCGGCTTGAAGAACGCTATCCAAGCCGGCAAAAACAGCTTTCTTCATCCAGCAGCAGTCTTTCTTGGCCTCTTGACAAGCTCGCCGCCGCAGTTCGGGCAGATATTCTCCAACTCTTCCGTGCAATCCCGGCAAAAAGTGCATTCATATACGCATATAAAAGCTGTATCGTCCAACCTCAAAGGAGCACTGCATCTTTCACATTCTTTTCTCATTTCCAAACCCATAGAAAGCCCTCCATCCGTCTATTTTCATAGCTAAGATTAGCAGAAATTCAGGCAATCATTCAGGGTCAGATCCCAACTATTTTCCGGGGTCAGCAGCGGCTGAAAACCTTATTGCGGAAGGAAGCCCTCTTTGCTGATCAGAACCTTTTCCGGAGGAAATACTTCTGTAAATCGCTTATATAGTTTCCTGTATGCGGTCCGGTTGTACCATTCTTTTAGATTCAGTTCTTCGTAAAGAGAAGGGATGCCGATCTTTTCCGTTCTTCGTCCTCCGCTTCCATCTCCCATAAAATAATCATCGATGCAGATCCGGTTTACAATGGGGAAAAGTAATTCCGGGAACTTCTCACTGCTGGGGAGCATAGGGGCAATGGCAGCCTGGACGGGTATTCCTGCTTCCTTCAGCTCCCGCAGGGCCTTCAGCCTTGCGGGGATCGGCGGGGCGGAGGGCGTAAAATGCTTTCTTATTCTCTCGCTGTCCGTTTCCACTGTCATGCTGATCCGGACCTTTTCTCCAAGCTTTTGAAACAGATCCGCATCCCTTGCTGCAAGGGGGCTTCTTGTTTGGACAAACAAGAAATCCGGCTGGTTTTCTGCCATAGCTTCAAGCAGGGAGCGGGTAATTCTCT
Source organism: Bacillus infantis (assembly GCF_008180445.1). GTDB lineage: Bacteria > Bacillota > Bacilli > Bacillales > Cytobacillaceae > Bacillus_AB > Bacillus_AB infantis_B. Next base: position 41,874 of record NZ_VTER01000009.1, on the reverse strand, counting down.
CTGTGTGCTCAGCCGGCTGATAGGGGTCTGTGCTGGAAGACATAAAAATGGTCACAGGGCCTTTCTGTTTTGCTTTTGTTATTTCTTTATCAAGCAGTTCTGCCGCACCCTGTTTTACGTCGACCCAGCTGCCCCATTCTTCGCTGCGGAAGATGGAGACTGGCATTTCTCTGACATAGCAGTAGGAGCAGCCAAACGCACAGCCTGTATAAGGGTTAAGTGAGTGGCTGTAGCCGGAAAGGAACCCGGTGCCTTTTGTCAAAATGGTCTTAGGTATTTTATAAGCTATATTAGCTTTCATTGTTATCATCCTTATTTTGCATTGTGGAAGATGATTCCCAATCCATACCTGGTACCAGAGGAGAGTGTACTGACACCGTGGCGGACAGTGTTTTTGTAGTAGCCTCTTTTCCCTTGGACCGGCCTGCTGCTCGTTGGGAAAATCAGGGCCTCACCCTGTTCGAGCGTAATTACATGCCCGCGGCTTTGTGCTCTTGGGCGCTGTTCTACGAGAAGAGACTCACCGCCGGTGTAATCCTGTCCTCTTCTGCTCAAAGTGAATAATACCTGGAAAGGAAAAAACACATCTCCGTAAAGATCCTGGTGCAGGCAGTTGTAGCCTCCCTGCTCATATTTCAGGATAAGCGGGGTTGTCCGTTCCTGTCCGTGCTGCCTGCACTCTTCCAGAAATTCCTCCAGGGTGCCGGGATAGGCAGGCTCTTTGCCAAGCAAGGCAAGCCAGCGGTTGGCAGCTTTCGCAAGCTCAGGGTAAAAAGCTGAGCGGAGCTCCTGCAAAAGAGGGGGAAGGGGATCCGCGAAGTACTTGTATTCACCTTCCCCAAAACGGTAGCGCTCCATATTGATGGTGCTTCGATAAAGGCTTTCATCCTCATACATACCGATAAGAGAATCGCATTGCGCGGGGGATAGGAGGGTGCCTAATTTTACAAATCCAGCCTCATCCAAGGATTGATGAAGCGCCTCCCAATCAAGTGTGCTTATCTTTTTGCCCATTTCGCTGTCCATGCTGCGGCCTCCTTTATTTCTAATGATATGTTCTATTATTAGCAAAGTCTTGTATTAAGAATGAGTTATATAGTGGTAAATAAAGGATATTTGAACTGATATTTAGGAAGGAGTAGTATGATGATTGTGCTTGCCGCTGTTACCGCACTATTTTCCATTCTGCTTAATCTGCGGAAGACAGTGAAACAAAATCTAAGGATATGAAGAAAGGAGAAGAGTAGTTTGATATATCTAAAAAAAAAGAAGCCGGCATCGGTCAGCCGGCTCCTATTTGAATTAAAGTGTATTGGCCATAATCTCCTTCAATACTTTCGCAGAGGTGCGGAACTGCTCTTTCTCTCTCTCATTCAGGTCGATTTCAATTATTTCACGGATGCCTTCCCGGTTGATGATGGCGGGAACACCTATATAAAGGTCCTTTTCTCCATATTCGCCGTCCAAATAAGCAGAAATGGTCAGGATGCAATTTTCGTTATGGAGGATTGCTTTCGTAATCCTGGCCAGCGACATTCCGATCCCATAATAGGTCGCACCTTTTCTTTGAATGATATCGTAGGCTGCATCACGTACATTGACGAATATTTTTTCAAGACAGTCCGGGTTCACGTCCTCTTTGCGCTTCAAAAAGTTGCCAAGGGGTTCAATGCCAATGCTGCTATGGCTCCAAACAGGGAATTCCGTATCTCCGTGTTCTCCGATGATGGCTGCGTGGACATTCCTTGTATCCACTTTGAAATACTCGCCCAGCTTAAAGCGCAGCCTGGCTGAATCAAGTACGGTGCCTGATCCGATGACTCTTTCCTTCGGGAGGCCGGATTCTTTCCACGTCACATATGTCAGGATGTCAACCGGATTTGTTGCGACCAGAAAAATGCCGTCAAAGCCGCTCGCCATAATCTGTTTGACGATGGTTTTGAAAATGCCGGTGTTCTTTGCAACAAGGTCGAGCCTTGTTTCGCCAGGCTTTTGGGGCAAGCCTGCAGTGATAACGACAAGATCAGCTTCCCTGCAGTCATCATAGGTTCCATTCCACAGCCTGACTGGGGAAGGGGCAAACGGCATCCCGTGATTAAGGTCCATTGCTTCACCTTCGGCCTTAGCTTCATTTACATCAATCAGGACAATTTCTTCTGCAGCGCCCTGGTTGACCATTGAGTATGCATAGCTGCAGCCCACAGCTCCCGTGCCAATCACAACAACCCTGTTCACTTTATTTGTTTTCATCCTGAATTTCTCCCTTCAATTGTAAGAGTCATATATCTGCTTATATCCCGCGAGGCGGTAATTTAAGATACTTTTATTATATATTATAAATGTGAAAATAATCACAAACTCTGTGGCCATTTTGCGAAACACTTCACAATCACCCTGAAAAATAACGGTTATGATCCTTTCATAACCGCTAAAGCAGCTGTTCTAAGCCGTTTATTCAGCACTTTCCAGCCTTTTTCTGAAATCTGAGGGGGAGAGGAGGGTGTAATCTGTATTCTCCTTCAATCCTTCCAGGAAACCAAGATCTGCTTCGTAAAGATCCTCTTCATCGTACTTATTGCTGTAGTACAACTGTTCAGAGCCAGTTTGGAGAAGGAGACTAAGCTCCAGACCCATCGAGGAGCCGCTGGGACTGTCTTCGTCCCCGAGAACAGCACCAGGACGAGAGGATTCCTCCTGGCTGATGTATAAACGGGAACCGGCCGCATGTTCCGCCCTCTTCACCAATTCGGGAAGCGTACCTATCTTTTTCAATGTCATTCTTCATCACCTCTGTTCTTTGTTTACCTAATTAGAGGGGGCCTCTAAACTTTCTGTTTGCAGGAATGTCCGGAGGGTAAAAGAATAATGAATATAAATTGGAAAGGAGAATGCTAAAATGGCAGACAAAAAACCACCATACAAAGGGTTCAACACAGAGAAGAACAACGGTCTCTCCGATACCCAGGAAGTGAACTACAGCAGTGATTTCAAGAAAGCCTATAAAGCTGAAAAGAAACAAGACTCCGATTCCAGCGAAAAAAGTGAATGATGGAAAGGAAGCCCTGCCGCAAGACGGCGGGGCTTTTTGCATCTTATAAAAAGGCCGTCTGCAGGAAGGAGAACAGCCCCTGTTGTAGAAATGTACACTAAGTAAAATAGAAACTTAAGGAGGGAAATGATGTACGAGCAGAAGACGAGGGAAAATGATAAAAGTGTAGAAGAATTCATTGAAAATGTAGACAGCCCGAAGAAACGGCAGGATGCCTACAGACTGATTGAAATTTTTGAGGATACAAGCGGATACAAGGCGAAGATGTGGGGAGAGAGCATTATCGGATTTGGATCTTATCATTATAAATATAAGACCGGGCATGAAGGAGACGCACCGCTTGTCGGCTTTTCCCCGAGGAAGGCAAAGATCAGCCTCTATTTTGCCACCGGAGACACTCAAAGGGGAGAACTGCTTGAAAGATTCGGCAAGCATACAGCCGGCAAGGCCTGTGTGTACATCAATAAGCTGGCAGATGTGGATGAAGAGGTATTAAGGGAGCTGATCCTCCAATCGATCCGGTTTCTAAGGAATACATATCCGGAATCCTAGGGGACGGGAGGGGCAAGAATGAAGATCAGGAGAGCGAAGGACCAGGATGCAGAAGGAATCGCCAAAGTCCATGTGGAAACATGGAGGACTGCTTATAGGGGCATTATTGATGATGAATATCTTGCAGCTCTTTCCGTGGAAAAAAGGGCAGAGCTGTGGCACAGGAATATCGCGATACCCGGAAATATTGTACTTGTGGCAGAGGAAAATGGCAGGATAGTTGGTTTTGCAGACGGAAGCCAAGAGGAAACAGGGGAGTATGGCGGTTTCAAGGGGGATGTCACCTGTCTATATGTGCTTGAAGAGCATCAGGGAACTGGCCTTGGAAAGGCACTCCTGCAAGAGCTTTTTCAAGTATTTCAAAAAGAGGGAATTCGTTCTGCTATCGTAAAGGTGCTGAAAGAAAATGATGCCTGCAGCTTTTATGAACACACTGGTGCAAGGCTGCTGAAGGATGCTATCCCAATAAAAATCGGCAGCGGCCGGGAGCTCGAGCTCTGTGTGTATGGATGGAAGGATTTTAACGCTGCATTTTAGCAGCCAGAAAATCAAGAATAGGAGAGATGAAGCGATGAAGCTGGCAGTAAAGGCATGTATCCTTTCAGCATCATGCCATCTAATATATGCGGCTTATTCTATGGTGAATGGCTATTTACAAACCAAAAACTATGAACCTGATATGGACAGGGCCTGGCATGAAGCTGCCTCAGCACCGGCCTTGGTTTCATTTGGACCGGCACCGTCCCCCTGGATATTACCTGTGACTTTTATTGCAGGTGCGCTCCTGTTTGGAGCAGTGCTGTCGTGGAAAAAAAGTGCCCGGTGAAAGGAGCCGTAAAAAATCCTCCAGCATTATGCCCCGCTGGAGGATTCTTTTTTACTCTCATATTCACTTGAACTGGTTCTTTCTATACCTATATTTCCAAGCAGGTTTTCTATTGCTGTTAAGTGCTTTTTGTCCGGCACAGCAATGAGGCCTGGCTGAAACAAACGATTCTTCACCTTAAGCTTTAATTGATAGCCATTGTCTGCGCGGGAGTCCAGCCCGTAAAGAGGATGCCATCGGACAATTTTCTCTGTTTCAAAAGAGCGGATCTCACTCTGGCTGTAAAACCTTCCGTGCAGAATAATGCCGTCCTTCATGATAAATAGATTCTGCGGCTGGGGGATGAAGCTTGCAATGGCAAAGAATATATAAGCCGCATTCAAGAAGGCGGGGTCAAGCCAATCAGTTAAAAGCAGGAGCAGGAGGAAGCCGGCCATGAGGAAAAAAGCACATCCTGTTCCCCATTTTATATACTGATAGGATTTGGTATTTTTCGTGATCGGCTGCATTTCCTTCCATTCGCCTGGCAGCAGGATGCCTGAATATTCTTCCTTTGTGCGTGGGAATAAAGCTTGTCCCGACAGATCGGCCGCTTTTTTTATACGAAGCCGGAGCTGAAGCAGGTAATGGCATCCAATGAGGAACATGATAATAAAATACAGGTCAAGCCACATAGTTTTCCGCCCTCCTATTGTCTATAATTTTTACCCCTTGCCCTACTAATTAATACGGAAAAGATGGAAAAAGGTTCCCTATTTTAAACAAACAGAAGGAGGCCAAGAAAAATGAGAATGACAGACCGCCTGAAAAGAATCATCCGCTTGGCAGAAGGAGAACGGCTGGGGACTGGCTGCCGGTTTATCCAGCCGGAGCATCTGCTGGCCGGCTGCCTGCTTGAAAGGACCGGGGCATTTGCGGAACTGGCGAATAAGTGCCGTTTAGACATAAGCACCCTCCGCTCAGCAGCAATCAAAAATTCTGAAGAAGGGGGGAGCTTGCCGGCTGGATTTCCGGCAGAGATATCTGAGGAAACCAAGGTCGTGATGGAGGCGGCTGCCGGCTATATGAAAAGATACGGCCAGATGATCCTTAATGAAGGCCATCTCCTGAAGGCGCTGCTTTCCTGTGATTCTCTTGCTGAATTGGCAGGGAAGGAAGATAAACAGCAGATGCTAGCAATCGGGGCAGCAGCCAGAGATTTAGCTGTACACCTGGCATCGTACTCACCGCCTGACAAGCTGTTCTCTACGGTCAGGAAAGCTGGCAAAAAGGATAGAGAGATGCTTGCCGCATTGCAGAAGCCCATTTTTCGGCTGAATGGGCCCAAACGGCTGAAGCTGGAATGGAGCAGGAGGAACCGCCGGTCTACATAGCTTTCAGTGGAGACGGGAAGCTGATCGGGTTTGCAGTGTTTGATTCATATAAGGGAAAAAAGGGATATTTCGGGCCGATGGGAGTGGCTGGAGGCACTCGGGAAAAAGGAACAGGAAGCGCCCTTCTCCATGCCTGCCTGAAGAATATGAAAGAAATTGGCTATGAATATGCGGTCATCGGCGGGGCGGGACCGATTGAATTTTATGAAAAGACGTGCCGGGCTGTCGTCATTCCGTATCCTGATTAACATGTTGCTGTTCAAAAAATTGAAACATTTAGTCTGCTTTCTCTGTTTAGCTCTCTCTTCTGCTGGGAATGGGTAAAGGACTTGTACATAGCTGCCAGTCAATATGAGCCATGCAATATTAGGAGGAGACTGAATGAAAGATAACCGCAATGTAAATGAATCCAGCAAAAACGAACAGCTCGAGGAATTCCGGACAGATGACCGGGGGGAAAAACTGACAACCAATCAGGGTCTAAAAGTTTCAGAGGATGAGTTTTCCCTTAAGGCAGGTGTACGGGGGCCGACCTTGCTGGAGGATTTTCATTTCCGGGAAAAAATGACTCATTTTGACCACGAACGGATTCCGGAGCGGGTCGTCCATGCACGCGGCTTTGCAGCACATGGGGAATTCCAGGTATATGAATCAATGAAGAAATTCACGAAGGCAAAGTTCCTGCAGGATCCTGGTGCGAAAACTCCTGTATTTGTAAGGTTTTCAACAGTCGTCGGCTTCCGCGGATCAGCAGAGACTGTAAGGGATGTACGCGGGTTTTCGACAAAATTTTATACAGAAGAAGGCAATTATGACCTGGTAGGCAATAATATGCCTGTCTTTTTCATCCAGGATGCGATCAAATTCCCCGATTTCGTGCATGCAGTGAAGCCTGAGCCTCATACAGAAATGCCGCAGGCAGCCTCTGCACATGACACCTTTTGGGACTTTATCGCCAACAACCAGGAATCTGCCCATATGGTTTTGTGGGCGATGTCAGACAGGGCCCTTCCAAGAAGCTTCCGCATGATGGAAGGGTTCGGCGTCCATACATTCCGTCTTGTAAACGAAGAGGGAGTTTCGCATTTTGTTAAGTTCCACTGGAAGCCGGTGCTTGGCGTTCATTCCCTTATCTGGGACGAAGCGCAGAAGATAGCCGGGAAAGATCCTGACTTTAACCGCAGGGATCTTTGGGAGTCCATTGAACAGGGTAATTATCCTGAATTTGAGCTGGGTATCCAGGTCATAAAAGAAGAAGACGAATTTGCCTTTGATTTCGATATTCTGGACCCTACGAAACTCTGGCCGGAGGAAGACATACCCGTCCAAATCATTGGAAAAATGACGCTCAATCGGAATGTGGATAATGTTTTTGCGGAGACTGAGCAGGTCGCTTTCCACCCGGGCCATGTAGTGCCGGGGATTGATTTTACCAATGATCCGCTGCTTCAGGGGCGTTTATTCTCCTACACAGACACACAGCTACTTCGCCTCGGGGGGCCTAATTTTCATGAGATACCGATTAACCGCCCGGTTTGTCCTTTCCATAATAATCAGCGGGATGGTTTCCACCGCCAGACCATCAATAAAGGGCCGGTGAGCTATCATAATAATTCAATCGCGAATAATACCCCATCACCTGCTTCAGAGGCAGAGGGCGGGTATGCCCATTACCAGGAAAAGGTCGAGGGGCGCAAGGTCAGGGCGAGGAGCGACAGCTTCAAGGATCACTTCTCACAGGCGAAGCTTTTCTGGAACAGTATGAGCGGACCGGAAAAGCAGCATATCATCGATGCGTTCAGTTTTGAACTCGGCAAAGTGAAGAGCAAGTCGATCCAGCAGCAGGTTGTGGACATGTTTGCCAATGTCGATCTTGAAATGACAAGAGAATTTGCAAAAAATATCGGGGCAGTCCCTCCTGAAGAGGGCGGTTCTCCTGTAACAAAATCGTCGCCTGCACTCAGCCAGGAAAAAACGAAAAAGCTCCCTGCAACACGCAAGGTGGGCGTCATTGCCGCTGATGGATTTAATGGAGAGATCATGAAGGTGCTGGAAGCCTTGAAGGCAGAAGGCATTATGCCCGTCATAATCAGCAGCAGGCTCGGGATGATTAAAGGCTCTGATGGAAGCGAGCTTGAAGTCCAAGAAACATTCCTTACCACTGAATCTGTTTTGGTGGATGGCATATATGCCGCAGGAGGCAATGGCGGAACAAAGAAATTCCAGCAGGATGCAGCCTACTTCATCAATGAAGCCTTCTCCCATTTCAAGCCGATCGGAGCGACTCATGAAGGCAGGAAATGGATTGAAAACAGCGGTAAAAGCAATGCTGCAGGAGTTGTACTTGGAGATGGAACAGAAAGCTTCGCAGAGGAGTTTATCCAGGCAATTGCCCAGCACCGCTTTTGGGAGCGGCAGCTCGTATAATAGTAAAGCAGCGGAACATGATTCCGCTGCTTTCTTCTGTATATGCTAAGAGCCTATGGCTTCCAGGCTGACTAAACCATTCTTGGCCGAAACACGGTTCCTGCCAAGATCTTTTGCCTGAAAAAGCAGCTGGTCTGCCAGGATATAGGCTTTTTCCATTGGTGTTTCTGTGTTTACCTTTCCATAATAAAGACCGAAAGAGGCTGTATAGCCTATCTGGATCATTTTCCCGTGGAAATCGGCTTCAGCCGGCCTTTCCAGAAGCCCCCCGTTAATATCTTCGATCAGCAGGCTGCATTGATTAAAGTCCCTGCCTCGGAGGAAAAGAGTGAATTCCTCCCCGCCGCTCCGGATAAGGACATCTTCCTCTGTGAGCACCCCTTTCAGGCAATCCGCAAAATGCCTGATGACGCAGTCGCCTACTGCGTGGTTATAAGAGTCATTGATCTGCTTGAATTTGTCTATATCGGCCACTATGATCCCAACCGTTTCCTGGGCCTTGTCCAATTCCTTCATTTTCTGGTCCATGAAGGCGCGGTTATGGACACCTGTAAGAAAGTCGGTATATGCCATCTGCTCAAATTTATCACGCTCATACTTATGCTGTGCACTCTGTGACTTGGAGAGGAAAGACCGGCTCACAAGATAATTCAGCAGGAACAGGCCAAGGAGCATATCCCATTTCCCTTGCTGCAGGAAAAGAAGGAGGAATCCGTTTGTGAAAGCAATCTTTCCCATATCAAGGACACTCCTGCTTTTTATAAAATCGATTGCCTCCCTGCGCGTATTGATTTCTCCAAGGAATGAGAAGAAAATGATCAAATAAAGGTCCGACAGGATGGCTGTCACGGTAATAAGCAGCAGCATCAGCAGCCAGAAGCCGAATGGGATGCCTTCCATCCGGGGATACAGAGATTGAAAGATGAAATAGGCAATGCTGTTATTCAGCGTAAAGGCACCGATGTTGTAAAAGGTATGGATGAATTCATCAGGATCTGCTGTTTTGGTCTTCACTTTTGTAAAATAAACCGTAAAGCGATAGAGCGTCTCGAATATAAGCAGTCCTGCCGGCCCGGCGAAAAGTCCGAATGAAAGGCTGTAGGTAATGCCATAGTCAATGGTCGAGCTGCCCAGCTTGCTGTGTATCCTAAGATGGAAATAAGAAATAGAAAAGATCCAATAGAAAGCAAGGGCCAGGAGATATACATTCATGTCCGGAACAGTCCATTCCGACTGGGAAGCAACTGCAAGTGAAGTGAAGAAAATAAAAAAGATAAATAATCGCGCCTTTAGCATAATTGGTATTTGGACCCCTTCCCCGCGATTGTTATAAAAAAATCGGTCTTAAAAAGTCAAACAGCTTAACTGCCACAAACCTATTTCCTAATTATATAGCAATTTAAAAATTCAGAACATAAAAAAAACAAATATTACATGATTTTCCCAACTTGAACAGAAGGATGCCAGGCCCGGCAGATGGACATTTGTCCAACTATGGTGCCTGGCACACAAGAAAATTGTCGAGATTTATCGGATTGTTACCGTTTCCATTTTTTTAACGAATAAATTTGCTTATCCTTTGTTAATCTGTTATCATAAAGTGAAATTATTTTTGTTCGGTATATAAGGAAAGAACAGTTTTGATACTTTTCGCCTTGATAACTTTGAGCAAGAATAGTAATACAATGTGTGTTTACACGCAAGGAGGCAACAAACATGGCTACAGGTAAAGTTAAATGGTTTAACGCAGAAAAAGGATTCGGATTCATCGAAACTTCAGAAGGTCAAGATGTATTCGTTCACTTCTCAGCTATCCAAGGCGAAGGCTTCAAAACTCTTGACGAAGGTCAAGAAGTTTCTTTCGACATCGAAGAAGGTCAACGCGGACCTCAAGCTTCTAACGTAGTTAAAGCATAATTACGTGCGAGCTAAAAACAGGCACTCAATTGAGTGCCTGTTTTTTTTGTGTGGAAATAAAGTGAAACAACCGGCTGAACAGAACCTCAAAACATATGCACCTGGATAAAAGGACACCTCCCAGTAGAAGGAAGCTGTCCTTTTCTATAAAATCATTATTTTGTTTTTATATTGCTCATGATAAAGCCGCTCTCTGGAAATGTCGGCATCCTGGAAAGGCTGAAGCTCAAGTCCTGATTCTCCGGAACGGAATAGCCAATTTCGTTCACGAGGAAGTCAAGGCTTGCCTTCATAACCTCAATCGTTATGCCTTCCCCCGGACAGCGGTGCCCCTTTGAAGCATCGCCGCCGCCTTGAGGGATCAGGTCAAAGAGGCTGCCGTCCCAATTTTCGAAACGCTCCGGCCGGAATTCGTACGGTTCCTCCCAAAGCAGCGGGTCATGGTTGGTCCCATAAATGTCGAGAAGGACAAGCATCCCCTCTTTGAATTCCGCCTCATTCCAGATGAAGTCTTTACGTACAATCGCTCCAAGGAACGGACCGAAAGGATAGAAGCGCCGCACTTCCTGGACAAACATTTCAAGCTCGCTGACGCTGCCGGTTTGGAGCATCTCCTTATAGCGGGGATGACCGTGAAGGGCAAGGGCAGAAAAGGCAATGAAAGTCGAAATGGCAACAATCGGGCGGAGAACATTGATGAGCTCGACAGCGGCCATCTGTGAATCAAGATGGGTGCCGTCCAGGTTTTTGTGGAAAGCCATTTCATACAGGGCGGAGCCTTCTTCTGCAGCCAGCTTGCCTTCTCTGACATCCTCTATGATGCCCCGTATCCAGTCTTCAGAGCTGTTCCTCGCATGCCTGCCTTTCCAATGGCGCGGCCCGACCGCACCGAAGGCGTCTACCATATCGGCAAACTCTTCAGCTCTCTCCTTTTCATCCTCGGGCTTCAGCGGGACACCAGCCCATGCGCAGGCTGTGCGGCAGAGAATAACCTTGGCTTCTTCCATCAGCACAACCTCATTTCCGTTTTCCTGCCACTTGGCTGCCGCTGCCTTCCATTCATGCATGACCATCCCGGCAAGCCTTTTTTGATGGGGAGGCGTCATCAGGGAAATGAACAAGAGCTTTCTGTGGATATGCGCATCACCGTCCATCGTCTGGATGGCGTTTTCACCAAATAATGTTTTTTGAATCCGTTTCGGGGCTGCGCCATTTCTTTGAAAACGGCTTGTATCATAGAATAGCCGCGCCGCTTCTTTTCCGCTCATGCAAATCACTTTTTGCCCAAGCAGGCGGGCTTCAAAAAGCTCTGTTTCGTACCGCGTTTTCCTGTTGGGAATAAATTCATAGCCTTCCTGCATTAAAGAAAGGCTGTTATCAAGACTTTTATCATGGGGGATCTGTCCGTTCATTGCCATCAGCATCTGCTCCTTTTTATACCTGCATTTGTCTTGTATTATTTTTCACTAATTACAGGCGGCTAAACACCGGGCAGAAGTTTCTTTAATAGAAACTTCTGAAACCCGGCAATATCGTTTGCAGGAACAAAAAAACTCCCCATCAAAGTGAATGGGGAGAATAACAGATTATATAATCATCCTTAAGTATTCATCCAGCTGGCTGAAGGTGCTGGAATATTCCTGGTGCAAACCATCCAGTGCAGCTTCAAAGCTGCGCTGCTCATGGATCTCAGGATTAAGGGGAGATGCCAGCAGCTCTATCTCTGTTTTATTTTCCGTACTGATAAAACTTACCTGGTTGACCACTTCAAGGGGCCATCCTGAATTAAAAGGAGCGCGGACTGCACTGCCTTCTTCATCTGAAAAAGAGTTGATGAATATAAGTTTTTCCGGAGGGGAGATTTCGTCATATATGAACCGCCCCCATATTTCATAGCCTTCGGGAGACTTCTGGCTGTAGTGGAACATTCCTTTTGGATGGAGTTCCAGCATGGTGACCTTCATGGCATATCCTTTAGGGCCCCACCAGTTCTTGAGGTGCTCTGCTTCTGTCCATGCTTTGAATACAAGCTCGCGCGGTGCGTCGAATTTCCTTGAAATCACTAGCCCGGTTCGGGTATCTTTTAGCATTGTCATGTCCTCCTCCTTTTGAAATATTCAGCCGAGGGAGGTGGGAAATAGAAGCTGCGATGTCTGGCCCGGCCATAATTATACTATTCTAAATATACGTTAAAAGAATGAAAGCTGTAAATTTATTTATCAAAAATGAAGTTATATTTTTCCTGAAAAAGACTAATTCCCCATGCAATCATATGTTCTGTTATGCTAGTATAATGATTAACATATAAAAATAGACAGGATGACAGCATGAACGGAACAGCGCATATGACAGTCGGGGCCGTCATTGGATTTATGGCAGCAAATGCCGTGCATTCAAGCCCTGCGGAAACTCTTGTACTAGTGGGGATCGGCACAGCTTCAGCCCTCTTGCCTGATGCCGATATCGACGGCAAGCTCAGCAATAAAATTACAATATCACATAAAGCGATCCGCTCGATTGCCCAGACGATTGGGCTTTTGATGTGCTTGTACAGCTTCCTTGAAGGAGAAAGCAAAGAGCGCTGGCTCGGAATGGGGGCTGGAGCAGCCATTGTAATCCTGGCATCCTTCATCACGAAGAGGAGGATGCTGACGGTTACCGGGATCGGGATAGCAGCCGGCGGTTTATCTCTTCAGGAAAGCTGGCTTTTGCTTTTGGGTGTATACATCATTGCAGCATCGTTCGTCTCCCACAGGACCTACACACATTCGGCAGCAGGCCTGATCTTCTTTGCGGTGATTGCTTACAGGCTCGATGCTTCCCTTGCGATAGAAGGAGTCTTTAAAACTTGTATGGCTGCCTATGCGAGCCATCTTATTACCGATATGAAGTTTTTACCTTTCAATAAGCGCGGCATTAAATTGTTGCTGCCATTTTCGTCAAAAGAGATATGAAGAAGCGGTCCTGAATGGGGGCTGCTTCTTTTTTATGAGCTGGAAATTTTTATCCTGAAAATGCCATCTTTCATTCTCTTCTTGAAAGTTTAGCTTTCGGGAAAAGAAGGAAAAATAATGTTCAAGCAGATAAATCATCTATGAATTGGGAGTGGACAACTTGAAAAAGGGTTTTGCAGGGATAGCGATTGCCGTTGTAGCCTTAGTTATCATTTTTATGATGCTGGGATCCAGCTATAATGGATTTGTAAATGCTGAGGAAGATGTGGACAAAGCGTATGCGCAGATCGAAAACCAGCTTCAGCGAAGGCTGGATCTGATCCCGAACCTCGTTAATACTGTCAAAGGGTATGCTGCCCACGAAAAGGAAGTCATCCAATCCATCTCTGATGCCAGGGCGAGGCTGGCAGGAGCAAGGACACCTGAAGAAGAAGCTACGGCCAATACCGAGCTTTCGAATGCATTGAGCAGGCTGCTCGTTGTGGTTGAGAACTACCCGAATCTGAAGGCGGACAAGCAATTTACGCAGCTGATGGATGAACTTGCCGGAACAGAGAACCGGATATCCGTAGCCCGCCAGGATTATAATGAGCAGGTGGGAAGCTATAACAAAAGAGTCCAAAATTTTCCCGGTGTAATTGTTGCTAAAGTGACAGGCTTCGATGAAAAAGAATACTTCCGGGCCGATCCAGCTGCCGAAGAAGCGCCTGAAGTTGACTTTGGGGGCAATGAGTAATGATCCGGCATCGGGCATTCCCGCTTGTTCTGGCGCTGCTTCTGCTGTTTATCTCTGCAGGCGCGGCACACGGTGAAGAAAACGGAATTCCCGCCCCATCCGGGGATATATATGTCCAGGACTTTGCAGATGTCTTAAGTCCGGAACAGGAAAATGAAATACGGGCCCTTGGGCGCTCCCTTGAAGACCGGACCACTGCCCAGGTAGCAGTCCTGACAGTAGAAACGACCGGGGGGCGGCCGATCGAGGAATACGCAAACCAGGCATTCCGGCAATATGCCATCGGCAGTGCCGAGGAGAACAATGGCGTCCTGCTTGTTCTTGCCATGAAGGACGAAAAAGCCAGGATTGAGGTCGGCTATGGGCTGGAGGGCCGGATACCCGACGGCAAAGCCGGAAGGATACTTGATGAAGTGACGTTTCCCCGGCTGCAGGCCGGACAGCCGGGGCAGGCTGTCCTTGACACATATAAAACGCTTGCCGGCGAAGCCGCAGCCGAGTATGGCCAAGGCCAGGGTGCAGAACAGCCGGCAGGAGAGCAGGGCACAGGCATTCCTTCCTGGCTATTATTCATCATCATCGTCGGGGTCATCGTGCTGGATTTCATGTTTTTTGGCGGTACATTGACCTATATTCTTCTTTCTGTCATTTCGCGGGGCGGAGGAAGAAGCGGCGGAGGCGGTCCCCGCGGCGGCGGGGGCGGCTCATCCGGCGGCGGGGGTGCCAGCAGGGGCTGGTGAGAGAGAAAAGAAGGGCTGCTTGCGTGCGATTTTGCCGATTCGGTAGAAAAAGGCGGGAAATGATTAAAAAAAGTCAGGAAATAATCAATAAAACAGCGGCTTTAAGTGGATTAATGCTTCAATCGGTAAATTCAAGCACCGCTCTGATTCTAAACCACTCACATTCTGCCGCTGCACACCCGTCTTAAGGATAACCCCCAGCTTCAGGCTGACAGAATAATAAAAAAAGCCGGAAACTATGAGTAGTTTCCGGCTTTTCACCACTTTAGCTTAATATTTTTGAAATCTTCTTCAACGCATCGTCCGGGCAGAAACCGGAGAAATGCTGCAATAGTTTTTCTTTGGCTTCCTCTCTGCTGATAGAGAGGCGCTCAATCCCGTTTTTCTCCAGCCAGCATTCCATCGTTTCATAGGAGGTGCTGTTCCATCCGTTCGTTTCCCCTGCTTCATTTTGTTTTTCCTTTATCCCGGATATGACAATATCCATGCTTCCCTGCAGTTCCTGCAATCCTTGATCAAACGCCTTTTTCTGCTCTTTGCCAAGCAGGTTAGCTTTTTTCCGCAAAAGGCGCGTGTCGATACCTTCATGGGCATTGATGAGGCTGAACAGGGTCAGCGCTTCTTTTGATAGCTCCCCCTTATGGTATCTTTCTTCAGGCACATCGTTTTTCCCCAGAGCAGCGAGAAAAAGAGGTACCCAGTCTTTTGAAAGAAATACTGCCTTTTTACTGATGAACTTTCCGTAAGCGGCAATCCCTTCTCCCGCAAACCGGGTCCGCCATGTCCAAGGGTCTGAATCTCCTCCAGCATGCCAGCTTTCAGGATCCGTAATGGTATTGAGCGCCGGGTATCCCGGAATGAGGGGAGCCAGCGGCAGCAGGCCGAGCTCCTTGATGATGACTGCTGCTTCATTAAATTCCGCTGCTTTGTAATCTTTCATAATTCAGCTTCCTCCTTTGGATAATATCTTTCTATGTATCTGCCTTTTTTCAATATTTCATCAGGCGAAGCGGCTGTCCACTCCTCTACGGTGCTGCCTGTTTCTTCAATGTAGGCTTTCACGATTTTGTATCCTTCGCTGTAGCCGTAATGGAGGGGAAGGGTGCCGCCGCCAAAAAGCACCTCAATTGACCTGTTATAATCAGACTTATCCATGTCTTCGCTCACTTTTCCCCAAAGAACTGGATCTGCTTTAGTATCGAGGGGGATGCCGGACGTTCCTGGATATACTGTTTCTTGAAGCATCACTGCTTTTCCTTCAAAAATAAGATTGTCCAAAACTGTTTGCTGATGGGAAATCGAAAAGTGCTGTTCAGTCCATGCGCTGTGATGATATTCATGGGCAATTGAACTTTTAATCATGCGATCTGTCAAATGTTCACTATAATAAACAATAATCCTGCCGGCGCCGGTGGCCACCATCGTTCTATGGAAGGTGTTATCGGTCGGAAATATGCATACATTGATGTCTTGGGCGGAAGGAAGGATTTTGGAAGATTTTTCGAGCGCATCTTTGATGAGGGAGTCTAAATGGTCCTTGTCCATTGATTCAATTACTTTTTGAAGGGTCTCTGGAAGTTTGTTCACCTGATAACTCTGAATCTGCTCTGCCATTTGGGGATGTTCAAGGCCTGTAAAACATTCCTTTTCAATAGGCTTAAGGATTTTTTCTTCATAAAGCGCCTGCCTTTCCTGGCGGGGTGTCTGTTCCAGATTATCCAAATAATCTTCATAGAGGTACTGTGCATGGACAATGTTGAATTTCTGGTTTCCGCCATCATTTTTGAAGGATGAGATGACCGGCTTAGATGCTTCATCGGCCTCTTTTTCACATCCAGAAAGAACTGCAAACATGAGTATGAGAGTAACCAGAGTGAGGATGGGCTGTTTCATCGCTGGTGCCTGCCTTTCTGCTAAATTAGTATAAAATTATTATAGTTTAATCTGGAAAAAATTTCATATAAAATCCTGGAAATATAATTGAAGGCCAACTATGAGCATAAAACCTATCATTGGTGACTCTATTCCCCCAAGGAAGGATATCTCCGCGTGCCTGCAGTTCTTTTATAACAGTTAAAAAAATAGTGTAAACAAAAAAAGGGCCAAGGCCCTTATTTCTGTAGGTTTATGCCGCACGAAAATCCTTACTGTTCACCCGAAGCTGGCGGTATTTGATAATCTGGCTGATATACCAGGCGAGCACGACGGCCGCCAGCGAGAAGCCAATGATCATGGACAGCCGGTAATCCATCCCCAATCCTTCAGGTGCGTAGAAAATATAGGTGCAGACGACGCCTGTCATGAACATGGCCGGCACCCCGCAGATCCAGTGAAAGCGGCTGTTCTTCAGAAGGTATACAGTGCCTGTCCATAGCATGACGGTTGCAACCACCTGATTGGTCCAGCCGACATATCTCCAGAGGAAGGTATAGTCAATGGTTGCCAGGAACAGGGCCGGCACTGCAACCAGCACGGTTACTAGGAGAATCTTGATTTTGCTTTCCATATTAAAGAACTTGGCAAAAATTTCAGTCAGGATCATACGGGAAGAGCGAAGTGCCGTATCTCCTGTGGTGATAGGCAGAATGATAACTCCAAGAATGGCCAGGATCCCGCCAAGTGTCCCAAGAAGGGAGGTGGAGATTTCATTCACGACTCCGGATGGGCCTCCTGCTGCGAGCGCCTCGCCAAGGCCGGCTGTTCCATTGAAAAAGGTCATGCCGGCTGCTGCCCAGATAAGGGCGATGACGCCTTCAGTAACCATGGCGCCATAAAAGATTTTGCGGCCGTCTGATTCTTTTTTCATCGTACAGGCGACAATCGGGCTTTGCGTACAGTGGAAGCCTGAAATGGCCCCGCATGAAATAGTGACCATCAATAGCGGCCAGATCGGCAGCTCCCCGGGATGAAGGTTCTCCAATGTCAGGTTGGGGATGCTTTTGCCGGAAAACAGCAAGGAAATGCCGATTGCCAATGCCATGAAAAGCAGGATACCCCCGAGCAGCGGATAAATCTTTCCGATAACGCGGTTGATCGGCAGGATGGTTGCCAGCAGGAAATAGGCAAAAATAATCAGCAGCGAGACCGTAAAGCTGAGAGGTGTCAGCTGGGCGATCAGCTGGGCGGGGCCGGCGGTGAAGGCGGCTGCCACCAGCACCATCAATACAAGCGAAACGGCGCTGATGATTGTTTTAACGGTTTGTCCGAGATAACGGCCGACAAGGGAAGGGTATTGCTCCCCCTGATGGCGGAGGGACATCATGCCTGAAAAATAATCGTGCACGCCTCCTGCAAAAATCGTCCCTATCACTATCCAGATAAATGCTACTGGTCCGTACAAAGCTCCAGCCACAGCACCGTAAATCGGCCCGAGGCCGGCTATATTCAGAAGCTGGATCAGATTTCCCTTCCACCAGCTCATCGGTACATAATCGAGATTGTCCCTTTTCGTATATGCGGGTGTCGGTGTGCTGTCATTAATGATGAATACGCGTTCCACAAATTTAGAATAAAAAACGTAGCCGAGTACAAGCAGGACTAGTGCTCCAAAAAAAGTAGCCATTATTGTTCTCCTCCTGTTGATTGCTTTTGGAATATGAAACATTTTAACACTTTTATGCATAAAAACAACAGATTTTTCAGAAAAAATATAAAATTTGGTTTATTGGCTCTGACACCATTTTTGCACCAGAGCCTATTTGATCATAAAGAAAGCCCTTACTGTTCAGCCGGCTTTTTTCCTGAATTCTTATAAGCGATGGTCTGTTGCTTCTAAAGAAATGGGGTAGCTGTACAAAAGCTGCTGACCAGGCAGCTTTTTAAAATTGGTCGGTAAATATATCCGCTTTGGAGAAAAGGATGTAAAATGGGGGGAACGAAGTAATCGGGAGGAGCTGTAATGAAAGCTGTTTTCTTTGATCTGGATGGGACCCTGCTGGACCGTGATGCTTCTATCAAAGAATTCTCAATTCAGCAGTATCAGAGATATTACGATAAACTCAGCCATATCCCTCAAGCTGTGTTCACGAATAGATTTAAAGAACTGGATGCCCGGGGATATGTCTGGAAAGATAAAGTCTATCAGCAGATGGAAGCGGAATTCACTTTCCAAGGGATTCCGGCTGAAGATCTTTTGATGGATTATCTTAATCATTTCCACCAAAGCTGTGTTCCGTTTCCCCATCTAATTGAAACATTGTCTGATTTGAGAGACAGGCAAATAAAGATGGGGATTATCTCGAATGGCAGATGGGATTTTCAAATGGCGAGTATCCAGGCTCTTCAGGTTGAGGAATATTTCGGAGTGATCCTGATTTCGGAGCGGGAGGGCATCAGCAAGCCGGATCCACAAATCTTTCACAGAGCGATGGACAGGCTCTGCGTATATCCATATGAGAGTGTGTTTGTCGGAGACCATCCGGTTAACGATATAGAAGGCTCTAAGAGGTGCGGAATGGAAGCTGTATGGAAGAGGGATCCAAACTGGAGTCATGCGGCTGTGAAGTGGAAGATTGATGATTTAAAAGAACTTCCGTTGTTGATAGATAGAATGAGAGGCGGCGAAGAGGATGGACTTGGTGCAAAAGCTGCTGAATAAAAATATTCGTGAGACTGAGCTTCAGGCTTGGGGCGCCTATTTGCGTTTTCAATGGGAATATAGCTTTGCAGGAGGGCTGAGCACTGCTGAGAAGGCGGGCGTCTATCTGCACGATTCGGACGGAGCGTGCGGATATCTCTGGCATCTTTTCAGCTGGAAGAAAGCGGAGTGTCTTGAAGGAGACGTTGCGGATGCAGCATTCGGCAGGGCAGATAAGGCAAGCTGCTATCTTTTTTACCAGCATTGCGACGAGGCTCTGATTCTCGAGGATGCCTTTGCCCTTCAAACCTGCGATCTGCTGGGAGAGGAAGATGTGTATATAACAGACAGGCAGTTCCGCTGGACCTATGTCAGAACACATGAGACAGGTTTGTGCGGGCCGTATTTCCATCATCTTGACCAATCTCCGGCTGCTATTATTCAAGCAGGCTCGGCCAGCACATAAGAAAGTCCCGGGAAATGGCCCCGGGACTCTTTATTTTGATTAATATGCATCTGTTCTATGCTTTTCACCGAAAACATGGCTGTCCAGGTATTTATGGAAGAACCATTCTCCAGCTGCAATGACGATGGCGCTGATGATGGAAGCGGTGATGATGTCACCGTCATTGGCAACAAGGTTATTGCCCATGAACCAAATAACCAGGAATGCGAGCACCGCGTCTGAAATAGTGGCAATCAAATTTCTTTTGCCCTGGTCTGAACGGTCTCCTGTTGTACGGAAGATTAACAGGTCGCCGGCAATATAAGCCAGAATGGTCAGAACCACACTAATGAGCAGGGAATCGATAAGACTTACATCAAAAAAGCCGGTTAAAATAATGCCCAGTACAACAGCAATCATTAAAAATTTAATGAGAAGTGCCTTAATATGTTCCATTGTTCATCCTCCTTCGTGTTGGTATATCCATTACTTAGCCTGGCCTGCCCGGGCATAAACCCAATTATTTTCCTGCAAGTAAGGGAATTAATACCAAAAGCAATCATGCTTAAAAGGATGGCAGGCGGGTAATGATTGGTAAAATCCTGAAAAATTGCTTCATGCTGATTCTATAAAATAGCTGTAATCCAGGGAAATATATGGCCAACATCCAACATGAAATGGAGCTGAGCAGCATGGAAGGGAAAGGGACCGACCAGCTTATTAAACTTTTGGAAGACGAGAGAAAGCTTTATGAAGATAAGCAGATCAAGCTGGCTATCGAGAAGGGGAGCGAAGAGAAGGAAGCTTATGTAAAGGGAATCTCAGAAGGATTATCGATTGCTGCAGCCATCATTTCCGGGGCCGGTGAGAAGTAAGCGACCCGGGCGAAGTAAAGGAGCAGCGGACATTGGTGAGGAAAGGCAAGGGCTGATATGGACAATTCTTTCATTGGCATTATACTATCTGCAATGGCAACAGGATTGGGCGCTGTTCCAATCCTGTTTTTGGATAGTATTAATGGGAAATTGAAGTGCATCCTGCTGGGATTTGCTTCAGGGGTCATGATGGCAGCGACAGCTTTCAGCCTTATACCTGAGGCACTTAAGGCCTCTAATTTACTGGTGCTCTCAATAGGGATGCTTGCCGGTACAATTGTACTGAACTATGTGAATTCAAAGGTTTCGGAGCTGGATGCCGGCGACATACGCTTTAATCCGGGCATCGACAGAAAAACGCTTATCATCGTCATTGCAATCATGCTTCATAATTTGCCGGAAGGCCTTTCGGTGGGGGTGAGCTACGGATCGGGCGAGGATAATCTCGGAACCATCATCGCTTTGGCTGTCGGGCTGCAGAATGCCCCCGAAGGGTTCCTGGTCGCCATTTACCTGCTCTCAGAAAATATCTCAAGAATTAAATCCCTCCTGATTGCCGCTCTTACGGGAGCGGTCGAAATTGTTACCGGGACGATCGGCTACTTTCTGGCATCAAAGGTGGATGGCCTTGTTCCATACGGCCTGAGCTTTGCGGCCGGGGCTATGCTTTTCGTGATCTTTAAAGAGCTGATCCCTGACAGCAATGAAAGGAAGGAAGAGAAAATTCCAACTTATGCTTTTGTACTCGGGCTCCTTGCTATGCTGTTCCTTGTCCACGAGTTTGGATAAGGAAAGGAAAAGGCAATGGCCGCAGGTTCGGAGAAGGAATCCGGAACCTGCGGCCATTGTTCTGAGAAAAAGCCGGCAGCAATTACTCGACACTGTTTGCCAGCTGTTCATGCCATTTTAAAGTCTGTTCTTCGTTCTCCCCATTGACGAAGATATGCTTTTTTCCCATTTCAATATAAATATAGGGGGCTTCTTTGTGGATAAAAAGGAGGCTGCTTCCATAGCCTTCTACCGTAAAGCGGCCTTTTGCAAGGGTGGACAGGCCAAAGCCGTTTTCCTTCCAGGTAACCTCCGGCATTTCCTCAAGCAGCTCTAACTTCGTAATACTCTCAAGCGGCCATTCATCCCCATACATGCCTGTTATTTCAAACGTTTCTTCTGTGATGGAGACCTCCGGCTTTTGATAGCCGAGATAGGTAAGGCCGCTGATGAACCCAATCACTACGAAGGAGAGTATGCTGGTGAACCAATACATTCTTTTCCTTTTGCGGGGAATTTCAAACTTGGACAAATAGATGCTGCCGCCGAGGAGGAAAAGAAGCATAAAGCCAATTTGGACTTCCATTGCATATGTGAAGCCCGTAAAGATCAGCGGAAGAAGGATGAGCATCCCGATTGCCGTCGCCAGCAGGAGGCCGCCCGTTTTCTGGGGCATTTTATTTTGAATGAGTTCCTCCTGCTCTGCTGCGGGACGTCCGGCAAAACCAGAAATGAGCCAGTAGTTCTTTTTATAGCGGATGGCCCATCCGAGAATAAAAAAAAGCACAATAACAAATACCTGTATACCTGCGAGGAACCACATTAAAAGCCACTCCTTTTTTGTTCACTAACCTACTTATACGGATGGAGAAGGACTTTGGATTCAGCTTTATGCGATTCCTGAACGGTAATTCTGGAGGAATTGCCTGTTTCTTCACGCCCTCCCATGCTTTCTGCCTCCAACAGAGATAGGCGTCTTATAGCCTTCTGCGTGTACATCTTCAATACTGGCATGTTCACTGTTATCAGCCAGTCCGAACTTGCCGGTCTCTCCTTCTGCCCGGACCTCTGAAACGCTGACATGCCGGATGCCTTCGCCAATGAGGATTCCCTGCTTTGCAGATCCTTGGATGGAGGCTTTGCTGATCTCTACATGATCGGCCCGCTGAGCTCCGCCGAACACTTTGACATCTGCTCCTGCCTGTTTAAAGCCCTGGATGGACAGGCGGTTAAGAACGACATTTCTCGCCCTGTATTGGATGGCAATGATTGGGTTGCCGGCATAGTCATATTCAGGGTCGCCTATCAGTGTGAATTGGTTGATCACAACATTTTTATAAGCTGATACAACCAATCCCCTGGGTCCAGAGCCAGCATAAAGGTCTGTATGCACCGGGTGGATGCTTACTATCTTTGTTGCCCTGATATTGCGGGCGGTCCGTGATTCCGGATCGCCGGCTTTATGGTGGCCGATGTGGCGGAAGTTAAAGGAGCGGTTATCATTGACAGAAAGGTGGCCGATGATCTGGACATCAGAGGCTGCTGAAGAATTATGATGTGCCTTGATTTCCACCCCGCCGAAGCAGCGTGCGGATGAGTTATTGACGAGCCAGACATTTCTTGAGCCATCATCCACTTCAATGCCGTTTGAATTGGAGAAGCCTTTTTTGTGGGTGCGGCCGCTTGGATCGCACATATGGCAGTTGGAGATCAGGATATTGTCGCTGTGATGGGTGGTGATCCCGTCATCTCCAAATCCATAGCCGTTCAGCTTGTCCAGCCAGACATAGCGGCTGCCTCCGCGTGCGCGGTAGCCATCTCCTGAGTAGTTATAAAGGGTGGACGAAATATCAAAACAGTGAAGGCCGGGATTGATGGCCTCTACATTTTTCACCCATCCATACTTGACGTTTGCATACGTAAGGCAGCTGGAGTGGTTTCCCCAGGTGCTTGTTTTAGCCTCATTGCCTAGCCTTTCGACGTTCCAGTCCAGGCTCAGGTTCTGGACAAGGATATGATGGTTTCCTTTCCAATGATTTGAATTGGTCACCAGCCTTGCCGCCTTAGGAGACTGGTCAAGAAGTTTTATGACTGTCAGGCCTTTTCCTTCTCCCTGCAGGATAGTCCATGAAGGGAGCTGAATGCCAGACACCAGATAGGTGCCGGCCGGAATGCTGACTTTTGCCCTGCCTTTGCCGATGGCCCGCCTGAAGGCTTCTGTATCATCGGTTATCCCATCTCCAGCTGCTCCGCATTCTTTAACACAACCCTCTTTTTCTAAGGTCTTGAAAAGCCGGGTATATTCCTGGTCAAGCTTCTTTTTCCAAAGAGGGGCAGCAATGCCGGATTCATCTACTATTGTACTGTCGGTCTCTTCATTTTTCCGGTCTGCGGTCAGTACCAGGCTTTCTGCCGCTTTAATCAATTTCTTGAAGAACCCTTTGCCGTAATCAGGCGTTTTTCCAATGTGTCCCGGGCCGGCAGTGGCTTTTCTCTCGTTAAACAGCCTGTCTGTCTCCTCGGCAAGCGTTTTTGTATCAAGCCCCGGGCTAAACTTATCTATCAGCTCTTTATTGCGGCAAGGATCATGCTGCTTATCCAAAAATAGCATTTACAGATCACCTCTATTCCTTTGAGCCTGCTGGCCCATTGTATTATTCCCGTCCGGACATGCTGCTAACCTTATTGCATCCAGAGGAGGGGAGGGAGGTGCAAAATAGGAAAAGAATAGACAGAAAATTGCAGCTGGGTTAGTTTTAATATAAGAATACATGTGAAAAGGAGATGAGTGCAAAGAAGCAGCAGGTGTCTTGCCTGAAAAAAATTTCGCTTCAAAGGAACAGATGCCCAGATTAAAAATAGATCATAAACGAAGGGAAGAGACTGGATGAATCCGTTTGTATTTGCCTGCATCACTCCGCATGGTGGAGAAATCATACCTGAACTGCAAGGAGAAAAACCGGAGCGCATGGAAAAGACGAGAAAGAGCATGGGGAGGCTTGGGGCCCTGATGGATAAAGCCCGGCCTGACAGTCTGATAGTGCTTACTCCCCATGGATCGCGCATCAATGGACAATTCTCAGTGGCTGTTTCTGAAAGGCTTGAGGGGGAAGTAGCTGAAAATGGTTCCTCCTTTATGATGGAGAGGAAAACCGATCTGATGCTTGCTGCCTCCATTTTGGCTGAGGCTGAAGCGAAAGGGCTTCCTGCAGCCGGAATCAATTACGGAACAAGTGCCGGCCCGCTATCCTGCCTTCCCCTCGATTGGGGTGCAATCGTACCATTGCGATTTATGCCTGAGGTGCCGGTTGTGGTCATTACACCTTCGAGAGAAATAGCTTATGAGCAGCATATCGCTTTTGGCAAGGCAATCAGAAAAGCAGCAGAAGAATCAGGGAGAAAGGTCGGCCTGATCGCCAGCTGTGACTGGTCTCATACGCATGACAGCGAAGGGCCTTATGGCTACCATCCGGCTGCGGAGGAATTGGACCGCCGGACAGCAGAATTGATAGAGTCAGGGAGGCTGGAAGATCTTGCTTTGTTCGATCCGGAGCTCGTGGAGAATGCAAAGCCGGACGGGATCTGGCAGACACTGATCCTGGCAGGGGCAGTCCCGGAGGAGGAACGGCACAGCAGGCTGTTCTCTTTCGAAGCGCCCACCTATTTTGGATTGATTTGCGCCGCTTATTATCAGAACCGGGAGGCAAGGGAAAATGATTGATTGGCAAAGGGAAGCAGAGGTACGGAAAAACGATCTGATGAAGGATCTGATCGGGATATTAGAAATTGCCAGCATCAAAGATTTATCCACGGCAACTGCAGAAAGGCCGATGGGGGATAAAATCGGCGAAGCGCTGGAGTATATGCTGAAGCTTTCTGAAGAAGCAGGCTTTACAGTGAAAAATGTGGATGGGATGGCCGGGCATGCCGAGCTGGAAGGCGGCGGGGAGGGAACAATCGGCATTCTTTGCCATGTGGATGTTGTTCCAGCCCCCGGCGAATGGACAACACCGCCCTTTGAACCTGAGGTAAGGGAAGGCAGACTGTATGCACGTGGAAGCATAGATGACAAAGGTCCGACACTTGCCGCTTTTTATGGATTAAAAATGGTCAGGGAACTTGGACTTGAGCTAAGGAAAAATGTCCGGATCATCTTCGGGACAGATGAGGAGAGCGGGATGAGCTGCATGCGCCATTATGCAGAAGCAGAGCTTATGCCGGAGGAAGGCTTTGCTCCTGATGCGGTTTTTCCGATCATCAATGCTGAAAAGGGCCAGATGAATGTGAAATTGGCAATTGGGACGGGCAGGAAAGAACAGGGGCAGGAGAGGGTCTTGTCCCTGCTGTCCTTCCAATCGGGCAGCCGCATTAATATGGTGCCTGAAAGTGCTTCTGCCAGTGTGGCAGGTCCTGATGCTGGGCAGCTGGAAAAAGACTTTATCCTTTTCTGTAATGTGAACGGCGTCCGCGGAGATGTTGCCATAACTGATGATGTCGCTACTTTCAATTTGTATGGAACTGCAGCCCATGGGATGGAGCCTTTCAAAGGTGTGAATGCAGGAACCCTGCTTGCCGTTTTCCTGGCGGATTTGGATGTACAGCACACCGGGGCGGAATTCCTTTCTTTCTTAAAGCTTCTCCATGGGGATTTTTACGGCCACAGGCTTGGCGTTTCATACAAAGATGAAGTATCCGGTCCGCTGACAGTCAATCCGGGCATCATCTCCTTTGATCAGGCTGGGGAAAGCTTTGTGCAGCTGAATATCCGCTGCCCGGTTTCCTCCGTTTATGAAGATCTGAAAAAAAGGCTGGAGGAAGCGGCTGAGTCGCAGGGGTTTGACCTTGAAGATTACAGAGAGTCGCAGCCTCATTATGTGGCCCCGGGACATCCGGTGATTGAAGCCCTTCAAAAGGCATACCAGGAAGAGACGGGAGAAGAGCCGGTCCTTTTGTCAACAGGAGGAGCCACCTACGCCAGGTTCATGAAAAAAGGGGTCGCCTTTGGCGCCTGCTTCCCCGGTAAAGAGATGACTGCCCATCAAAAAGACGAATACATTGAAGTGGACGATCTCGTGAAGGCGGAAGCCATCTATGCACGGGCTATTTATGAGCTTGCAAAATAAAAAAGGCTGTCTGATCATCTTTTATTCATGTGGCGGCAGCCGGTCTGGCATAGGTGATCCCTCTCGATTTTAAAAGGTTAAACAAAATCAATTTAAGCAAAGAAGCTCAGCATGAAGCTGAGTTTTTTTGCTGTTCATCTTTATTTGTTATTGTAAACGCTTGGTCCAAAGTGTAAAATTACACTAATTATAAAAATAAGGGAAGTGCTGGAATGCTTGGTAAATGGATTCTGTATTTTGGGATTGCCCCGTTCCTTCTATCTATGCTGTCTTTCTTTTTTCTTGGGGCCTGGCCGGACTATGCTTTTCTCCTGCAGATTATCGTGCTGGCGGCAGGCGGACTGCTGATTGGTACATTTAAAAGCAGGAAACTGAACGAGAACGATTGGCTTCTTGCCTGTGGACCGCTCGTATATACAGCAGTCATATGGGCGGTTTTTATGATACTGACAGGAGGGTTTTCCGGCCACGAATACTGGCTGTTTTATGGTATCCTTCATATTCCCTTTGCCCCCATATTCATTTTCTCATCCCTCATGGGCGAAGGGCGGACCTTCTTATGGGCACCGCTGACATATGAGATGGCATTCCTGCCGCCTATTGTTGTTTCAATGATTCTAAGGAAAAATGACGTTCGGATGGTTCACAAAAAGAAGGCTGCCATTCTATCTGTAGTATTTGTGCTCTCGATAGGCAGCGGAGCCTTCATCCATTTGGAGCGGAGCAGAACCGTCCTCCCTTCTTATGGTTTCGACTATGCTGGCGGCTACTCAAGCACAGATCTGACACCTTATGATATAACCAATACGAACAACCGGCTTCCCACACTTGAGGGAGGAGCTGATTTTTCAATTGCGGATGCCGGTTCCATGCCAGTGCTGGACGGAGCAGAAGCAGCATACCCTGTATATTCAGCCTTTGCGAATGCAGTTTATAAAAATGTCCGGGAAGTTTCCTTTGAAAAGGAAGTGGTGAGCTTCACCAATACCATCTATGCTTATGAACGCCTTCTGTCAGGAGAGGCGGATATTTACTTCGGTGCTGAGCCCTCCGCTGAGCAGCGGAAAATGGCCGAAGATGCAGGGAAGGAACTCGTGATGACCCCCATTGGAAAAGAGGCATTTGTATTCTTCGCCAACCCGGAAAACAGCATTAAAAGCCTTACTGTTGAACAGGTAAAAGACATTTATTCAGGAAAAATAAAAAACTGGTCGGAGGTTGGCGGAAGCAGCGGCAAAATCATTGCGTTTCAGCGGCCAAAAAATTCAGGAAGCCAGACGCTCCTGGAGAAAATCATGGGTGATACACCTATCATAGAGCCGTTGAAGGAAGAGGTCCCTGAGGGCATGGGCGGAATTATTGAGCAGGTTGCGGATTACCGGAACTATGACAATTCCCTCGGATTTTCCTTTCGCTTCTTTGCCACAGGAATGAACGGAAACACGGACATCAGGCTTCTAGCGATAGATGGCGTGGACCCAAGCCCGGAGAACATTGCCTCTGGAACATATCCATTTACTGCTTCCCTGTACGCCATAACTCTCAAATCCAATACCAACAAAAACATCCCTCCGTTCCTGGAATGGATGCAGGGTGAGCAAGGGCAGCAAATAGTGGAAGAAATCGGGTATATAAAGGAATTTGAAAGCTGAGCGGGGTTACTATAGAAAGGAAAAATCAGGGGGACTAAACGGTCCCTTTTTCCAATGGCTGGAACCTTTTCATGCTCCAATCCGTAATACAGACAGACAGGAGGAGACACTATGAATCATTTATCGGATTTAAAAACTTCAATAACCCCTTTTGAATGCGCTATGAAACTGCTGGAATCGGAACCATTGAACACAGATAAAATCTATGAAGAGTACCATACGCCTGCCGAAGGAATTGAGTTCTGTGTCCTTGTGTTTGAAAGATTTTATTTCCGCACGGGTGGAAGGGCGTCACTGACGGTCATCATGGAAAATGTAAGAGGAGATAACAAAGTGAGATGCATTTCTGCGGGAAGCGCGGAAAGCTTGATCAGCTTTGATTGGGGAGCAGGCAAAAGCTTTGTCAATAAGGTGAAGGAAATTCTGGGGCCTTATACATTGGGAAATAATTTAAAATAGAAAACTCATGATAGAAATTCACCTGATAACAAATTCCTTTATATGGTAAACTGTTAGAAAGTACAATAATAGATTAAGAGGTGTGTTTTGTGCTGAAAAAGAAGAAGCTGGTAATAGGGATAGGAATTCTTGCAGCCCTGGCCATTATGCTGCTGATGGATGCTATTAAAATTTCAAATGAAAAACAACCTCCAAATCCGGTGGTCATGGTTGATGGGGAGAAAGTAGATGCCGATCTGCGGGGCTATACCTGGCTTGGTGAGACACAGGCAGTGAAAAGGGCGAATGCAGCTTCTGTAACAGAAGTGAAACCCCGTTCTGAATTAACAGTGAAATCGGGACAAGGGATGAGCCTGAATACTATGTGATAGACACGATTTACGGAAGTGACCGAAAAAAGCCGATAACAAATGAATCGTATACTCTCACCAACCAGCCTGGCCCTGTGACGGTGAGAATCAAGGCGAAATGGGAAGAGGGACAGGCAGAATATACATTAAGCTTGAACGTTGAAGAGGAGACCGAATACCAGGAACTGCTGGCTGATGAAGATGGTGAATATACCGTCCTGGCTATAAGGGAAAATGACCAGGCAGACCTGGGCGTTCCGGAGGATGTATATGAAGCTGGCGCCAAAAGTGTGTACTTTAGGAATCTGGATACAGTTCAAAGACTATTTACTGACCTGGAAGTCCAGCAGGCTCCATATTTTATTGTGTTTAGCTTTGAAAAGCCGGTCCTTAGAACAACTGATCCAGGAAAAGCTGCTGACTACTTAAGAACTCATGCTGACTGAAAATTGCCCGGCTTAAAAAGGTACAGGCTGCTGCCCTTCATCATATATTCCTTTTCAGCAGAGATTAAAGCGCATCATTATAAAGCAGCCATTTGATTTTCCACATATTCATTTAACTCGAAATAGCCGCCCGGTTTCATGTATAATAGTGGGTGAGACTTACTATTTTCTGCAGGCATGGAATGGTTTTTCCATGCAGCCATAGATCAGATATAAGTGAAAGAGAGTGGAACAGATGGGCCGTAAATGGAATAATATCAAAGAAAAAAAGGCATCGAAGGATGCGAATACCAGCCGGTTATACTCAAAATTTGCACTGGAAATATATGTGGCAGCAAAGCAGGGGGAGCCGGATCCGGAATCCAATCAGGCGCTTAAGTTTGTGCTCGAGCGCGCCAAAACTTATAACGTGCCAAGAGTCATCATCGACCGTGCGATTGATAAAGCAAAGGGCGGCGGAGAAGAGAGCTATGACAACCTCCGTTATGAAGGCTTTGGGCCGAGCGGTTCAATGGTCATCGTGGATGCACTCACCAATAATGTGAACAGGACCGCATCCAATGTCCGCGCGGCATTCGGAAAAAATGGCGGAAACATGGGCGTCAGCGGCTCTGTATCCTATATGTTTGATGCAACGTCGGTTTTCGGACTTGAAGGCAAGTCAGCTGATGAAGTGCTGGAAATCCTGATGGAAGCAGATGTCGATGCACGTGATATCCTTGAAGAAGAGGATACAGTCATCGTTTATGCCGAGCCTGATCAATTCCATGCCGTCCAGGAGGCTTTGAAGGCTGCCGGGGTTGAAGAGTTTACAGTAGCAGAGCAAACGATGCTTGCTCAGAATGAGCTTTCCTTATCTGAAGAAGACCTTGCCCAGTTCGAAAAGCTGGTCGATGCCCTTGAGGATCTGGAAGATGTCCAGCGTGTGTACCACAACGTGGATTTGGGAGAATAATTAAAAAGCAGGCTTTCCTTGTTGGGGAGCCTGCTTTTTCTTATTTATCTGCTCACAAAGAAAGGCAGTTTCTCGATGCCTGCGAGGCGGGCGTATGTAAACAGCTGTCCTTTATGGTGTATTTCATGGTCTTTGGCATTTTCAAGGAGTACGATCCCCGGCATGGTCATGCCGTAGAAATCGACTGTTTTCCCAAGCTGGTCCTGGGTCAGCTCTTCAAGTGCTGCTTTTGTTTTAGAAGTTTCCTCCTGGACAAGTGCTTTTAGCTGCTCCAATGTTTCAATGGCCGGATACTCAGGCGGCGGCGTAAATTCGCCTTTCTTCACTGTCTGCACAAACATCTCCATAGAACCTGCTATATGTGCTGTCAGCTCAGAAACAGACATCCCCTGCTCCCATGCTTTGAAATCCTGCTGCCCTTCTTCAAGTGTGCCGAGCAGTTCGATCAGCGCGTTTCTGTGGCCAAGCCAGCCTTGGATGAATCCATTCCATTTATCCATTAAGATCTTCCTCTCTTTTTATGAAAAATTCAGGCTGTGCCTCCACATCCTGCTGCCATCAGTATAATTCACTTTCCCGGGGCATTCAAAGGTAGTGCCTGCATAAAAGAGCGCCACTCACAGGGGGCCTTTGGTAGAATGGAATGTATAGATTTAGAGGGGGGACAGGATTATGCCTGGACATATCCATCATATTGAAATCAACGTATCTGATTTGCAGAAAACCATTAAATTCTGGGGCTGGTTTTTAGAAGAGCTTGGCTATGAATCTTTTCAGGAATGGGAAAAGGGGCGGAGCTGGAGGCTGGATGAAGCCTATATCGTATTTGTGCAGACAGAGGAGAAATACCTTGATATCCCATATCATCGTTCAGGGACGGGCCTGAATCACATTGCCTTTCATGCTGATTCCCGCATCCAGGTCGACCGGATGGCAGAACAGCTAAAAAAGAACGGGGTCAACCTCCTTTATGAGGACAGATACCCATATGCCGGCGGTGAGGGCCATTATGCAGTATTCTTCGAGGACCCGGACCGGATAAAGGTTGAGCTTGCCGCACAATAAAAAAGGCCGGAAAAAAGATTCCGGCTTTTTTGCTTTATTTTGTACTAACAGCCATTTCCAAAGCTTCAAGCGGCACTTTCTTTGTCTCGAGCTCGTAGATTCTTTCTCCATCTTCCCAGTAAATATCATTTTCGACCTCATTGCCGCCCTGCCTGTAATGAACTTTGATGCGGCCATCATCATGTGGTGCAGGGAGGTAATGGGACTCAAGATAATCAACCATCTGGCGTGCAACTGCCTGATCATCCATTTGATCTTCTGAGACTGAGCTGATCTGGAGGATCCAATTGCCCTCTTTCCAGCTCAAGTATTTGTGGCCTGCAGCTCCCTCGCCCATACCCTTAATATCATGGCCGAGATCTATAGCCATTTCTGCCGGTATCTCATCATCAACCGACATTGGCGGAAACAGTTCCTGATCATTGTCAGCTGCTGTTTTAATATGGGCTTTGAAGACAGCGACAACAGGGGCATCTCCATCTGGGGTTAATAAAGGGTCGTTAACAGGAACCACTTCATTTGTCTGGTAAAAGGTCACCTGATAGGAATCTGTCTTATCCTCCTCAATGGAGGCTGAGAGATGGGAGCCTTCCTTCAAAGAAAATGAAGAGGGCAGGATAGCATTCTCCATCTTCAGCTGCTCTTTCACACTCCCGATGACGTCATCGGTTGTCTGGGTGCTGCCAGAATGGCTGTTTTCTTCCTCTGTGCTGTTTTCTTCTGTCCCATCTGCTTCGGCTTCATTTTCATCTGCATTGGTTTCTGTGTTTTGATCGTCAGGCATTGCGGTCTCATCCTGCTGGGTTTCTTCCGGAGCAGGTGAACCCGCGCCATCAGTTCCGGAACAGCCTGCTGCAGATATGGCAAAGGCTAGTGAAACCGGCAGCATCAGTCTTTTTTTATTCATTGAAAATCCTCCTATTTAGAATTGATATTAGATGTTTTCCCTATCTTTGCTGGAGGAAACGGTAGGTCAGCGCTGGAAAATTGAGAGACTGACCGACGTAGTAAATACTTTTGCTGGGTACTACGAGAATAGGATGGATTTTCGGATGGGACTGCTAATTTCCGTTCCAGGCACTTCGCTTTCCGCGGGGCGAAGTTGAGCCTCCTCGCGCTGCGCGCTGTGGGGTCTCAACATTTCCGCTGCAATCCCGCAGGAGTCTACGTGCCTTGCACTCCAATTAGCAGGTTTTCCAAAAATTTTTGGGCAAGGAAACAGGCAAGGCATTGTATGTTTATCCATTTTCATACCAACAGTGTTTAATGTATATCTACGTAAAAATTAAAGGAAGGACAGAAGGTTTCTTCTGTCCTCTTTATCTGTCAATCGTCACTGAAACAGCTGTCGTCCTTAATCCTCCTGCTTCTTAATCTTGGAAGGATTATTGATCTTATAACGCACATCCTTATTCAGCTTCCGGTCGACGATTTTGGCTTCGAAGGTCAGCCTGTTTCCTTCGGCCAGCTCTGCTTTTTTCAGTGTTTTGCTGTAGCTGCACCAGGCTTCGCCAACTTCGAGAGGGCTTTCTCCTGTAATCTGCACCTGCTCAAAGACAATGATTTCTTCATCAGTCTCGTTAAAATGATTATATTTTGTGGTGAATTCCTTAATGGCCGCCTCAAATGGAACCTTTTCAGACGGAAGGTCAAGGGGAGGAGCTTTTCTCTTTTTCTTCTCTGCCGTCTTATTGTCATTCCCTGCCTTTGCCTGGGCCTTCACCGGCTCTCCTGCTTCCGGAAGCCCGGTATCCTGCGGGGAATCTCCCGTTTCAAGGGCACTGCCTTTGCCAAAGGAAGAGCTCTGCATTTCTTTTAAGTAGGCAGGATGGACGCAGTGAAGAGCGTCATTGGAAAACGCCACTACAGCCGTTTCATGATTGCCTGTCTGCAAAAATCCTTTTATGGCGACAGTATAAGCGGAAGCACCGCGTTTATAAGAAAATTCCTGTTTAGCATTTTTGGCGGAGGCTGTAATCAATCCCCACTCCCTTAATTTAGCCGCATAGTCATTTTCATCGGCAAAGGTGAAAAATTCGCCGGGTGGTATCGTTTTGAACATGGATGATCCTCCTATTTTATTTTCTACTTGAACCAGCCTTTTTTCTTGAACCAGGCAAACATGGCAAGCCCGATAGTGAGCATGACCAGCAGAGTGGCATAATAGCCGCTGTCCCATTCCAGCTCTGGCATATGCTCAAAATTCATCCCGTATATCCCTGCGATGAAGGTGAGCGGCATGAATATGGTCGTAATGACCGTCAGCACCTTCATGACCCTGTTTGTCTGATGGGCATTCAATGATAGATAGCTGTCCCTGATATCGGTAGTCAGCTCCCGATTCTCTTCAATCATCTCGGCAAGCTTCAGGAGATGGTCATGGATATCGGAAAAATATTTGATTTTTTCCTGGAAGCCAGCGAGCCGCTGGGAGTTCAGCATCCTGTAGATCAGATCCCTCATCGGGGCGACAGTGTGCCTCAGGGCCAGGAGATCGTGCCTGGCATCAAAGAGATCTTCGAGCAGAAGCTCCATCGGCCTGTCCTTTGAATTTTCGTCAATATCATTCAGCGTGTCCTCCAGCTGGTAGACGAGCGGAAAGTAGTTGTCCACAATTTTATCAAGAATATGGTATAGAACCAAGAGCGGCTCCCATTTATCAGGCGAGTTGGACAGCCTGAGCCTTTCCCTGACATCTTCTATTTCAGTGGAGGGATGGTGATGGAAAGTAATCACATAATTTTTCCCGAGGAAAAAGTTAACTTCTTCACGAACAATCGTATCCGGATTGACACTATGCGTAACAAAAAATGCATAGTCTTCATAATAGTCGAGCTTTGGGCGCTGAAGCACATGGATACAGTCCTCGATGGCCAGAGGATGGAAATTCAGCGGCTTCCTCAGCAGTTCGATTTCTGCATCGGATGGATTGCTGAAATCCGCCCAGTACCAGAGAATATCCTCTTCCAGCAGCCTGGTGATATCCCAATTGCTCTTAATTTCATGATTCTTAGTAACCGCAATCGTTCTGATCATATTATCTCCTTTTAACAGTGCATCCTCTTTATAATAAACGAAATAATCGCTTAAATAAAATTTGAAAATGGGTTGATGATACAGGCTTTTTCTGTGAAATAAAGACATAAGACCGATTGACCCGTTATTTTTTAGGAAATTCGGGTAATAAATAAGTACTAACACAATTGAATGATATTATCTTATAAAAACAGGAGGCAGAACTATATGAATTCCGAATACAAACCGAACCAATTCAACCAGGATCAATATTTATCATCCATCCATGACCTAGCGGATAAAGACAGCTGGAAGACAAGAAAGATTCTGTCTCAGGAAACAACAGAATATACAGATGCAGTGAACGAAGTCATTGGAAAAGTGCAGGGCGAGTGGCTTGAAGCCAAACGATATGATGAAATAGACAAAGCTTTGGATGATAAAGATGAAGAGCGTTTTCAGGCGCTTACATCAGAAAACTGGGAAGCGGTGTTATAAAACAGGATGAATAGAAGAGAGAATATATTTATATTTCCGAGATCGGGCCCATCTTTTCAATTTGGAAATGAGCCCGATTTTTTTTTTGTTTATCCGTTATTTATGGGATAATAGTGGAAATAACGGATATTTCCTTTTAAAAGCATATACATAGGAGCTTGCCATAAATGAGATTTTTCGCCAGGAATTATACCATGCTGGTATGGATTATTATATTATGTTTCATATTTTTAGTGGATGAGGCTATTAAAACAGCTCTTGCCTATTATTTTCCTCCACGGAACTTGTGGGTGTTCGAATTGATCCATACAGTGATCAGTGTAGGGCTCCTGATTGTATTGTTCCTCGTTTTTATCCAAAAGGGCATCCAGAAAACGACAGCCGAACTGAGAAAAAGCAATCAAAGGCTTAACAATATCTTTGATACCCTTGACGTCGCCATCTGGCATCATAATATGAAGAGCGGCAGGCTGATGATTACCTCCGGAATTGAAAAGCTGTATGGCTTTCCTCGGGAATCGTTTTACAAGGACCATGATTTATGGAGAAAAGTCATCCATCCGAACGATGTATCTGTCCTGAAAGAACGTGAAGAAAAAGTTGAACATGGCGAGCCGGTTGTGAGCATATACCGGATCATCCGCCCTGAAGGGGGAATCCGGTGGATACAGGATAGAGGAATCCCCGTCCTTGACAAAAAAGGCAGGCTGATAGAATTTTCGAGCGTCCTGTTTGATATAACAGACAGAAAAGAAAGTGAAGACCGGTACCGGGGCCTTGTTGAGCTGTCTCCTGACTTTATAGGGGTTATTTCCGGGAATGTCATTGTATATATCAATGAAGCAGGATGCCGGCTGATCGGCGCTTCCAGTAAAGAACAGCTTCTTGGGAAGCCTATTATTAACTTTGTCAATAAAGAGGCAACCTCTGAAATTTATAATACGCTGCTGGCAGCAGACAGCGACCTGGCTGGGAAGAGGCGCTTTGAGGTACAGGCTAAAAGGCTTGATGGCGTCCTTGTTGATGTGGAAGTATCCTCCATGCCGATCCGGTACGGCGGCAGAGAAGCTGTACAGGTGATTGGCCGGGATATTACGGAACGGAAAAAGTCTGAAAAGACCATGGAGTATATGGCGTTTTATGACACATTGACAGGACTGCCAAACCGGAATGAAATCATGAGGCGGCTGCAGGGAATTCTGAACAGCGGAAAAGAGAAAGCGGCGGTTTTATTCTTGGATTTGGACCGCTTCAAAATTATCAATGATACAAAAGGCCATTCTACCGGCGATCTGCTCCTTAAAAAGGCAGGTATCCGTTTGGAGGATACTGTAGGAAGCCTCGGGCTTGTAGCCAGGCAGGGCGGTGATGAATTCATCATCCTTTTTGAAGAAAAAGAAAAGCAGCAGATAGAAGGTGCGGCACGGGCAATCCTCGAGCAGTTCAACAGGCCTTTCATCCTGGAAGGAGAAGAGTTTTATATTACACCAAGTATCGGCATCAGCCTGTATCCTGAGCATGGGACTGATCAGGAAACGCTGATCAAGCATGCAGATACAGCCATGTATCTGGCCAAGGAAAGAGGAAAGAATAATTTTCAATTTTACACCTCTTCCCTTGAGGGGCTGGCCTCCCGGAAAATGGCTTTGGAGAATGGACTGCGCAAAGCGCTTGACCGCGGTGAGCTTCTTCTTCATTACCAGCCGCAGATAGATCTGAAGACAGGGAAGCTGAAAGGGACAGAGGCGCTCGTGCGCTGGCAGCGTCCAGATGGAGGGCTTGTTCCTCCCGGGGAATTCATACCGCTGGCAGAAGAGACCGGTCTGATTGTGCCGATGGGAAAATGGATCCTGCGGACAGCATGTGAACAGCATAAGCGCTGGAAGTCGGAGGGAGCCGGATCGGTTCCGATAGCAGTCAATATATCAGTCCGGCAGCTGGAGGATCCTGAATTCATCATGTATGTAAAATCTGTTCTGTCTTCCTGCGATATTGAGCCTGGCTGCCTTGAATTGGAGATTACAGAAAGCATCATGCAGAACATCGAAAAGGCGACCATTGCCCTGAATGAATTAAAAAAGATAGGCATCCGGCTTTCCATTGATGATTTCGGAAAAGGCTATTCCTCATTAAGCTATTTGAAGCACCTGCCGATCGACACTATCAAGATTGATAAGTCGTTTGTAGACGATATACTGGATCCTGCCCAAAATGGATCGCTTGTGAAGGCCATAATCGATATGGGCTTAAATCTGAATTTCAGTGTAGTCGCTGAAGGCATTGAACATAAAGAACAGGCAGAGTTCCTGCTGAAAAACAATTGCCCGGTTGGCCAGGGATACTACTTCAGCAGGCCTGTAACAGGGGAAGTATTTAAGGAGTTCATTAAAAGTTTACAATAAGGAAAACCCAAGCCGCAGAAGGGCTTGGGTTTTCTCTTTATTTACTTTTGTCTGCATATACGGCCATCGTGTCACGCATGAAGATAGCGAGGCCTTCCCCGAATTGATCAATATTTTTGGTGAAGCGCTCATCATCGACATACAGCTGCCCGAGCCCCTTGAAGGCATCCAGTGAATAGCTGCCCATTTTGTTCAGGAATTTAAACCATTCTCCTATTGCCTCTTGGGCTTCATCAGAGTCAGGGGCCAGATGCCGCACTTCCGCGAGGCTCCGGTAAATCCCGTTCATGGAATCCCCCATTTTTTGCTGCTCTTCTTTTGTCATGTTGGAAATCTTTTTATTTGAGGCATCTACAGCTTCATCCCCCCAGCGTTCACGGGCTTCCTGCTCATAGGGATTGGAACCGAAGTCAAAGCCTTCAAATCTTTCTTTATTTGACATGTGTATCTCTCCTTTTGCATGCCTGATCGTTTTATCCAGCGATGCAATCATCTTATCCAGGCGGCTGCGCTTTTCGAGCAGCATTTCCCGGTGCAGCTCGAAGGCCTTCTGCTGGTCAAACGAAGGGCTGCTGATAATATCTTTGATTTTCTTCAAAGGGAAGCCGAGCTCTTTGAAAAAGAGGATCTGCTGCAGGGTTTGCAGGTTTTCATCTGAGTACAGCCGGTAGCCTGCTTCCGAGAGCTCATCCGGGACGAGGAGCCCGATTTCATCATAATGATGCAGTGTGCGCACACTGATGCCGGCCAGATCGGCAGCTTCTTTCACTTTCATGGCCATTGTTCCGGCCTCCCTTCAACCAATACTTTAAAGTATTACGCAGCGTGAGAGTCAACATGTAAAATAGAAGAATTTATAAAAAGGCACAATAAAAAAGAAAGCCCGCGGAGGTGCAGGGCAGGAGGGGGACAAGGTGTCTTTACCTGCGTTCCTTATATGAGCAAGCGCCCTCCGCTTTTCTATTTGTCCAGCTCCGGGCGCTAGCCCCTCGAGTCATAAGCCACTTTAGGATTGAAGGCAAAGAACGCCTTCTATCCTAAAGCGTCTTATGCTTGTCGGGGCTGAGCAAGCGCCCTTCGCTTTTCTATTTGTCCAGCTCCGGGCGCTAGCCCCTCGAGTCATAAGCCACTTTAGGATTGAAGGCAAAGAACGCCTTCTATCCTAAAGCGTCTTATGCTTGTCGGGGCTGAGCAAGCGCCCTCCGCTTTTCTATTTGTCCAGCTCCAGCGGCTAGAGCCTCGAGTCATAAGCCCCGGCAGAATTAAAGGCAAAGAACGCCTTTTATTCTGCCGGGGCTTATGCTTGTCGGCTCTGGGCAAGCCGCTTCCGCTTTTCTATTTCAATTTATCGTTCAGTACACTTTCTTCCAGAACGGAAAATTTATCGCCATAGACTTTGGTGATATGGCGTTCGCCCCAGGCACAGAGTGCGTCAAGGATGCTTTCCAGAGATTTGCCGTAGTCGCTGAGCTCGTATTCGACCTTGGGAGGCACCTGGTTGTATACAATCCTGTTGATGACACCGTCCTCCTCAAGCTCGCGAAGCTGCTGGGTGAGCATTTTCTGTGTGATATTCGGCATGAGCCGTTTCAGCTCGCTCGTCCGTTTCTTCCCGTGGGTAAGGTGGCAGAGAATCACAGTCTTCCATTTCCCGCCGATTACTTCAAGGGTGGCTTCCACCGATATATTGTATTTCTTTTTCTCCATCATGATCACTCCTGTTTCATAGGAACTAAAAGGTGCCTATAGAACTTTTCGGTGCCTATAGCACTATAAAGTACGTACTTTTCAAAAGAAACGCTATATCCCATAATAGCATTTGCCGGCAGGAAATTGCTATACTCATAAAATTTTCATAGACAGGAATAGGAGGAGAAAAATATGCCATCTGGCAAACAAACAAGTTTGCTTCCGCTGCTTGCGCTTGCAGTCAGTGCGTTTGCAATCGGAACAACTGAATTCATTTCAGTCGGGCTGCTGCCGATGATCGCGGAAGATTTGAATATTCCCGTCACCACAGCAGGACTGACTGTTTCTATATATGCACTGGGGGTCATGTTCGGAGCGCCTGTCCTTACCTCGCTCACAGCTAAAATGTCCCGCAAATCACTTTTGCTTTGGATCATGGTGGTATTCATTGCAGGGAATATCATTGCTGCATCCTCAGGCAGCATAGGTATTCTCCTTGCAGCGCGGATTATTTCTGCCTTGAGCCACGGGGTGTTCATGTCCATCGGCTCTACCATTGCCGCCGATTTAGTGCCGAAGGATAAGAGGGCAAGCGCCATTTCAATCATGTTCACAGGGCTGACTGTTGCCACAGTAACAGGTGTTCCGTTTGGGACATTCCTCGGCCAGCAGTTTGGCTGGAGATTTGCTTTTGTGGCCATTGTCGTGATCGGCATCATTGCCTTTATTGCCAACAGCATCCTTGTGCCAAAAAATCTTTCAAAAGGGTCGAAAGCTGCATTTGCCGATCAGATCAAACTGATTACAAACGGCAGGCTGCTGCTGGTTTTTATCATTACTGCGCTTGGCTACGGCGGCACATTCGTTGTATTTACGTATCTGTCACCGCTGCTGCAGGAAGTGACCGGCTTTAAAGCTGGTACAGTGGCTGCCATTTTGCTTTTATATGGAATTGCCATTGCGATAGGAAATATGGCCGGCGGCCGCCTGGCGAACAAAAATCCGATCAGGGCACTCTTTTATATGTTCATCATTCAGGCTGTGGTTCTGCTGCTGCTCACATTTGCTGCACCTTATAAGACTGCAGGCTTGATTGTCATCCTGCTGATGGGGCTGTTTGCATTCATGAACGTCCCAGGGCTGCAGGTATATGTGGTCATGCTGGCAGAACGGTTTGTCCCTGGAGCGGTGGATGTTGCTTCTGCTATTAATATTGCCGCCTTCAACGCCGGAATTGCGATTGGCTCTTACTTGGGAGGCCTCGTCACGGACTCTATCGGGCTGATCCATACACCGTGGATTGGTGCCGCAATGGTGCTTGGCGCTGTCATTCTAACAGGCTGGAGCATGAAGCTGGAAAACCGGGATATGAAAACAACAAGCATCAATGGGGGAGCTGCTTAAAGCAGCTTCCGGAAAAATAAAGGAGGAACCGTGATGATGAAAAGCATTCAAGATCAAACAGTTTTAAATAATGGTGTGGAAATGCCATGGATCGGATTGGGCGTTTTTAAAGTAGAAGAAGGGCCGGAGCTTGTTAACGCCGTAAAATCAGCCATCAAGCTGGGTTACCGGAGCATAGACACAGCTGCCATTTATGGAAATGAAGAAGGCGTTGGACAGGGAATCAGGGGGGGGATTGCGGAAGCAGGCATATCACGCGAGGACCTTTTTATCACATCAAAGGTGTGGAACAGTGATTTAGGCTATGAGTCAGCAATCCAGGCGTATGAAACTAGCCTGCAGAAGCTTGGGCTAGAATATCTGGATCTGTATCTTATCCATTGGCCGGTGGAAGGGAAGTATAAAGACGCATGGCGTGCGCTTGAAACTCTTTATAATGAAGAAAAAGTAAGAGCTATAGGCGTGAGCAACTTCCAAGTGCACCACCTGGAGGAATTGTTGAAGGATGCTGAGGTCAAGCCGGTGATCAATCAGGTGGAATATCATCCGCGGCTTACCCAGCAGGAAGTAAAAGCATTCTGCCGGGAAAATGGAATCCAGCTTGAGGCGTGGAGCCCGCTTATGCAGGGGCAGTTGTTGGACAATGATATCATTACTAGCATTGCAGAGAAGCACGGTAAATCTGCAGCCCAGGTTATCCTGCGCTGGGATTTGCAGAATGGTGTGATTACAATTCCTAAATCCACGAAGGAGCACAGGATAGCTGCCAATAGTAATATATTTGATTTTGAACTGTCAAGCGATGAAATGGAGCAGATCAGCTCACTGAATCAAAATCTGCGTGTAGGGCCGGACCCGGATCATATTGATTTTTAATAGGGAAACGAAAAAGCCCCGGCAGGGTCTGCGTAAAATCTTGTGTAAGTAATATTCGACAATCTTCTCAAGGCAAGAAATTATAGGTATAAAAAGATATAGGCTGGCAATACTATAATTGCCTTTTACCATAAAACAGGATAGGGCAATGCAGAAGTGCAACCTGAGCGGTTTTATGGCTTTTACACTAAAACGGATAGATTATGCTGTCCGTTTTTTTGTTTGTCCGTTTTAGGGAAAACAAAAGCGATAAACTTCAGGGGTTTGGGGACAGAGTCCCCAATCATGATGTTTGGTTTAAGATCTCAAGCTGGTTCAATATCATATCCCAATTACGGTAACGCATTGTCCATTTCTTCGTAATATTTTGAGCGGCCAAATAAAGCATTTTTCTTAAGCTGTCATCATTAGGAAAAATAGACTTAGTTTTTGTTACTTTTCTAAATTGGC
Source organism: Bacillus infantis (assembly GCF_008180445.1). Taxonomy (GTDB): domain Bacteria; phylum Bacillota; class Bacilli; order Bacillales; family Cytobacillaceae; genus Bacillus_AB; species Bacillus_AB infantis_B. The sequence continues at coordinate 252 of NZ_VTER01000009.1, read as the reverse complement.
GGTGAAGACCCTCAATAATATTCGTAGTATATATTATCTTCCTAATTTCTGGTGGATATGCAAAGAAGGCGGCCAAAATATCCCAATTTTCTTCCCAGGACCTAACCGAAGAAGGATATTCTTTCCCCCACTTTTCTTTAAATTCCATCAATCTTTCCCTTGCCGTTTCTTCGTTGATTGAAGTATAGATTAGCTTTAAATCAGCGACAAATTCCTTTAAGTGTTTATAAGATACATATTTGGTACTTGAGC
>NZ_VTER01000008.1:0-196646 GCF_008180445.1 Bacillus infantis | reverse complement strand
CATATTATCTTTGGGGATAACGACATCATAGATAGCTATATATGGGCTTAGAGGGAGCGATTCTTGAAAGGAAATCATTTGGATACCACCTAGAAATTGTTGTTAGCCATATTATAAAATAAAAAAGCAGTTGAAAGTTGAAAAATCAACCTTCAACTGCTAAAAAAAGAAGTTCACCTTGATAACCGGTAAATGAATGAATTCATTACTGTATAAGAGTTTAATGTTTTTATTGAAATGTACTTTTTCAGTGCCCTCGCTGCCGCTCCTGCGGGGTCTCAGCTTTGCCGCTGCAATCCCACAGGAGTCTACGTGCCTTCCACTGCAATCAACAGGCTCTCAAACTTCTTGAGCACTAATACCATTAATATCCTCTTTCGAGAAAGACAAAAAGGGACCGGTATTTTTCCCGATCCCTATTAACAGCCAGAACAGCTGCCTCTATTCTCTTCAATTAAGCTTCTGCGCCTTCTTTTTCATAGATTGGAACCCAGCCTTCAGAGGTAACGAAGATGCGCACGGCGACAACCTTGCGATCTTCCTGGAGGGTGAAATAATGCCTGATGTTTTCAGGTACAGAAATCAGGTCGCCCGGATCCAGGAATACTTCAAAAAAGCCGCCGTCTTTCCCCTGGATAATGAAAACACCGTGCCCGCTGACAATAAAACGGACCTCATCGTCTGTGTGGTGGTGCTCCTGCTGGAAATTCTTCAGCAGCTGGTCAAGATTAGGCGTGCTTTCAGACAGCGAAATAACATCCTGCGCCTGATAGCCCCTCCGTTCAGAGATATCCTTGATTTCAGCGGCAAAGCTCTCAAGGATCCTTTCCTTCTCTTCATCTGAAAGATTATACTTTTCTCTCAGATCCTCAGGCAGCTTTTGAATATCCCAGTTTTCATAAATAACTTCCTGGCTGTCAAGGAAAGAAGCAACCTCTTCCTGGTTCCTGATTTCTTCTCTTGTTTCCTGCAATACGATATATGCCATCTTTATAGTCTCCCTTCAACTTTTATATAGCGGTTTGGAGCTGCTTCAGCTGCAGCAGCTTCAGCTGATAACGGAATAAAAACTCTGAAGCCTCCAAAAGCTTTTTCGCTTCAAAAGGTGTTCGGCCCCATACTGTAATGCCATGGTTACGGATCAGGACAGCACCCGAGTCGGCCAGTATATGCTCTGAAAAAGACTCAGCAAGCTTGGGTATATGGGCGTGATTCGGAATGATAGGGATCGTCAGGACTGCATCCTCATCCCACAGATCAAATGCTTTGATAAGCTCCTGGCCTTTAAAAGCAACAGATCCTGCATCACCGTACAATTCAGATATCACATTATTGTCAACCGTATGGACGTGCAGGCTGCATCCCGCTTTGGTCCTTTTATAAATTTCTACATGGAGAAGCGTTTCTGCCGAGGGCTTCAGGCCGGTTTCATCTGCCGGCTTCCCATCATGGCCGACCAGCAGGAAATCCTCTTCTGTCCTCTTCCGCTTATCTTTCCCGCTTGCTGTAACGAGGAATTGCAGCGGTTCGGCAGCAACCTTAATCGCAAGGTTCCCGCTTGTTCCCATAAACCAGTCACGGCCTGCAAGTTCTTCCTTTATATCTGCCAGCTGATCCCATTTTTCCTGGATGAGGTTCATAGTTTCACCCCTATCAATCTCTTTAATTCTGTAATGCAATCAAAAAAGTCGGTGAACGGCCTGTGATCCAGGCCAAGCTCTCTGCTCTTCTGCAGCAGCAGATCTCTTGCCAATACAAAATCTGCCTGCTTCGCGGCCTGCAGATCTGTAATGCTGTCGCCGATGACAATCTTATATAAACCTTCTTCATCCCGCGATCTCATGATCGAAGGCTTGCAGCAGCCGCAGCCGTTGTCACATTCTTCATCACATTCATGCGGCCAGTTGATTTTCATCATCTCCCCGCTGAAATCAGAATGATTGCAGTAGATGGCTTCAAAAGGGCCGAACTTGTCAAGCAGCGGGTGAATGAAAAAGTCGATGCCACCGCTGACGATGTATAAAGGGATTTTTTCTGATTTCAAATACGCAATGAACTCTTCAAATCCGTTTCTGATCTTTGCCTGACTGAGGACATAGGAAGTGATTTCCTCCTTCAGGCTGCTCGGTAATAGCGCAAACATCTGACCGACGCCATCCTGAATGGAAATTTCTTCAGCAAGGACCTTGTCCTTCAGCGATTCCCACTCAGGCGGGGCGAAGTGCTTCATGATGCTGATGATATTATCTGATTCTGTAATCGTTCCGTCAAAGTCGCAGAACACTGCAATCCTATCCATGCTGCACCGCCTCTTTGCTTCCCCAGAGCGCTATCGCTTTTGCCAGCTCTGGAAACTCCTGCTGGGGCTGGTGTAAGGTTTTTCCTTCCATCACAAGGCTGATCGCCTGCCGGAACGCTGCTCCCCCGCCTCTGGCACCATCTGGGTGGCCGTGGACGCCGCCTCCGGCATTTATGACACTATCCATCCCGAAGTCCCTGACAAGCAAAGGGACCAGGCCGGGGTGAATCCCGGCTGAAGGAACAGGAAAACTTTTTTTATAAATATCATCCTCTGTCAGCGCGGAACTGATCGATAATGCCTGGTTCCGCTCCAGTGCCACCGAGCCATATGGCGACGGGAACAGTGATAAGTCTGCACCTGCCATCCGGGCCAGCTTTCCAAGCAGTAAGCTGTGGCTCAATCCGTAAACAGGAGAAGAAGTCATTGCACCGCTCACTGCCGGGTGGGCCATGATCGGAAGGGCGATATCTCCATCCTCCCTTAATGCCTGAAGAACATCCAGGCCATAGGCAAAGGCATTGAACAGCAGCAAATCAGCGCCAAGCTCAGCCGCTTTTTTTGCTTTTTCTTTCAGCTCAAACGTACGGCCCGTAAGATTCACTGCGTAAAGTGTTCTGTGCCCTGTTTCTTCAAAAGCTTCCCTCAAGACCCTTTTGCCTTCTGTAATCCTCTCTGAGAAGGGGGCAAGCTCATTATCAAAGAAAATTTCGTCATCCTTAACGATATCAATTCCCCCGCGGGCCTGTTCCTTCAGCTGCTTTAGAAGATAATTGAGATCTCTCCCAATCACGCCTTTGAAGATGCTCATTAACAGCGGCCGTCCGTGGACATCAAGCTTTTTGCGGATTCCTTCGATGCCAAAGAGCGGGCCTGGGAAATTCCGTTTGAAGTTCTCTGCTGCATCCAGGTCGAGAAGTTTAATTTTTCCATCGAGCGAAAGCTTCCCAAATACAGTTGTCAGAACAGCAGGCAGGTCGGCGCTGAAGTTTGCGGCCGGATAGGCAATTTTAATCAGCGCAGTCCCATCATTTCCATCCTGTCCCCCATAAGATCCTTCAACTGAAACGACTCTCCCTTTATGCTTCTTAAGCTGGCCCTTTTCAAGATCCGGCAGATCTGTCCACGATCCCACCGTCAATCCCAAGGCAATTTCCTCTGCCTTTTTCTCCAGATTCCCGCTGGAACCGTTCAGTAAATATGATGCGATAATTTCACTCATAATCATGTTCCCCCTGCCATTTATGTATAGTCCTGCTGATTGCGGTTCCTTCACCTGCGAATATCCATATAGTTATGATGCTTTGATAGAATCAATAAAAAAGACCCCTTCAGAAAGAAGAGGTCAGAGCTGTGTCCAACATCTTCTCATCTATCAGCTCAATCGCTGCAAGAATTAGCACCGTGCTTTTTACAAAGTCGGTTGCCGGGCTTCATAGGGCTAGTCCCTCCGCCTGCTCTTGATAAGAAAACGAAATGTATGTGGAATTAAAAGTTTTCAGATAATCAATAATTCATTTGGATTATCACATGATTATAAAAACATGTCAATTGATTTTTCAAAAAATATTCAACTTTCCGATCCTTGCTGCTGCCTCTTTAAGCCTCTCTTCATCTGCAAGCAGACCTGCGCGGACATATCCTTCTCCATATTCGCCAAATCCGATGCCGGGAGCCACAACTACATGAGCTTTTTCGAGCAGAACATCGGCAAATCGCTCAGACGTCCAGCCATCCGGAACTTTCAGCCAGGCAAAAAATGATCCCTGCGGTGCTTTAACATCCCATCCGATCTCCCTAAGGCCTTCAATAAAAGCTTTCCGCCTGGAAGCATAGACCTGCACCAGTTCATCCACACATGCCTGCGGACCGGACAAAGCCTCTGCTGCCGCTTCCTGCACAGCACCAAAAAGGCTGACATACAGATGATCCTGCATAAGATTGATGGCTTCAATCACACTTTCATTCCCAGCTGCAAACCCCACTCTCCAGCCTGCCATATTGTAAGTTTTAGAGAGTGTATAAATTTCAATGCCTGTTTCCTTTGCCCCTTCCGCCTGCAGGAAGCTGACTGGCTTTTTGCCGTCAAAACCAATTGCACCGTAGGCGAAATCATGAACGACGCAGATATCATTTTCCGCTGCAAAGCGGACCGTTTCTTCGAAAAATTCCTTCGCAGCCGTGGCTCCGGTCGGATTATTCGGATAGTTGAGGAACATCATCCTGGCTGATTCGATGTCCTGCTCAGAAAGCTCACCATAATCCGGCAGAAAATGATTCTCTTCTTTCAGGGGCATGACAGCCATAGAAGCTTTCGCAAGGGCCACTCCTGACCAATAATCAGGATACCCCGGGTCAGGAACAAGGATCGTTTCCCCCGGATTGAGAAGACATTGAGGAATTTCAACCAGGCCAGCCTTCCCGCCGAATAAAATAGCTATTTCCTTTTCAGGATCAAGGTCCACACCATATTCCCTTTTGTAAAATCCAGCTGCTGCAGCTTTCAGGCTGTGCTGCCCGCGGAAAGGGGAATATTTGTGATTAAGGGGATTTTCGGCTGCTTCCTGCAGTTTGCTGACGATATGCGGCGGTGTGGGCCTGTCAGGGTTTCCCTGGCCAAGATTGATGACATCATGCCCCTCCCCGGCATACCTGGCTGCTTTTTGCACCAACGTTGCAAAGAACTGCTTTGGCAGACTTTGCAGAAGTTCAGATTGAGGAAATATTTTCATCACATAGTCACCTGCTTTACATGTGGATTAAATTTTTATTTGAAAAACCAATGACAAAGATATAACGTAAAGAGCAGGAAGTAAAGAAATATTCTGCAATTTTATCATTTTATCCTTTCTAAACGGAGGTTTACCCTATGAAAATATCCTGCATCCAAATGGACATCTCCTTTGGCAGCCCTGAGAAAAATTTCGAAAAAGCTGAAACGCTGATCGAGCGCGCAAGCAAGGAGAAACCCGATATCATCGTACTGCCCGAGCTGTGGACAACAGGCTATGATTTAACCCGACTGGAAGAAATCGGGGACAGGAACGCAGAATCAAGCATCCGTTTTTTGCAGACTATGGCCCAAAAGCATCATGCTGCCTTCATTGGAGGAAGCGTCGCAAATAAAACTGAAGATGGCGTTTTCAACACCCTGCTTGCAGTCAGCAGCACAGGTGAACTCCTGCACCAATACAGCAAGCTGCACCTTTTTAAACTGATGGATGAACATCTCCACCTGTCACCCGGGAGCGGGGATGCGTCTTTCAATCTGAATGGCCATCCGATGGCCGGCTTTATCTGCTATGATATCCGTTTTCCTGAGTGGATCCGCAAGCATGCACTCGAAGGAGCAGAAGCCATTTTCGTTGTGGCTGAATGGCCTCTGCCCCGCCTCGCCCATTGGCGCGCGCTGCTGATTGCGAGAGCCATTGAAAATCAATGCTTTGTGGTTGCCTGCAACAGGGCCGGATCTGATCCGGCCAATCAATTTGCCGGCCACTCCATCATCATCGATCCATGGGGCGAAGTCGTTGCAGAGGCTTCAGAAAACGAAGAGATCCTTTCAGCAGAGCTCGACCTCAGTCTGGTAGACGAAGTGAGAGGTCGCATACCTGTTTTTACGGACCGCTGGCCTGAATTCTATTAGAAATTTTCAAAATTTTTATTGACAGAAAACACGAGCCGCTGTTACTATTTTTTCAAACGGCTGGCTGCAGCCGATTTTACAAACTTATATTCTCTTATCAAGAGCAGGCAGAGGGACTTGGCCCGATGATGCCCAGCAACCGACCGTAATTCCATCGTGAGATGGGGCGCAATCCATGCGCCGGAGTATTCTCCATAAGGCACGGTGCTAATTCCAGCAGAAAGCTTGGCTTTCTGGCAGATAAGAGGTGCGAAGCTCAATACTTCAAGCCTCTTTCAGCATGAGAAAGAGGCTTTTTTATGTCCTGATGGATAAATAAAGCCTCCAAATTCAGGAGGGAAAAATGATGACACTCATAAAAAATAAATATGCTCCGCTGACAGAAAAAACAGCCGCGGAACTCGCTGTAAGCCTTGGCCAGTTTCCCGGCAGCGCATCTTTAGCCACGGAAGAAATAGGCGACGGAAATCTTAACCTTGTCTTTAGGATCAAGGAAAACAGGACAGGAAAAAGCCTGATTATCAAGCAGGCTCTCCCTTTTGCCAAGGTAGTAGGCGAAAGCTGGCCGCTGACCTTGAAAAGGGCTGCAATTGAAGCAGAAGCGCTTAAACTTTTTAAGAAGCTTGCTCCGGATTTTGTGCCGGAGGTTTTCTACAATGATGAAGAGCTCGCGGTGACTGTAATGGAAGATCTTTCACACCTCGAGATCAGCCGTACAGGGCTGATCTCTGGAAAGGAATATCCGCTGCTTTCCGGCCATCTTGGAAACTACCTGGCAAGGACTTTGTTCTATACCTCTGACTACGGCCTTCTTCAGGCTGATAAGAAAAAGCTTGCCAAAGATTTTTACAACCCTGAGCTGTGCAAAATTACGGAAGACCTGATATTTGCAGACCCTTATTTCAATAGCCCGACCAATGATTTTGAAGAAGAGCTGAAAGGCGATGCAGAAGCCTTATGGGCTGATTCTGCATTGAAACTTGAAGCGGCGCGCCTCAGGAAAATTTTCTTAAATGAAGCGGAGGCGCTGCTTCACGGTGATTTGCATACAGGCAGCATCTTTGCTTCCAATGCAGAGACAAAAGTCATCGACCCGGAATTTGCTTTCTGCGGCCCTGCCGGTTTTGATATCGGCCAGGTGATTGCCAACCTGTTATTCCAGTCCCTTGCCAATCCTGAGAAAACAAGACTTATAGACAAACATATTGAAACATTCTGGAGAACTTTCTCAGATGAGTTCTCCCTTTTATGGCAGAAGGATAATAAAGATCCTTTTGCAGAAACAGAAGGTTTTCTATCCGCTGTGCTTCAGAAATATTGGGAAGATGCAGTTGGCTTTGCAGGCTGTGAGCTGATAAGAAGGACAATCGGACTGGCCCATGTTGCCGACCTTGACGGGATTGAGTACAAAAAGGCGCGTCTGTCTGCCAAGAGAGCTGCACTGGCTGCCGGGAGAAACCTGATCCTTCAGCGCAGGGAAATTGCTGATGCAAAGGATTTATGCAGAATTGTCAGCCCCGTTTCAGCAGGGTAAAAACATGGTATTCCGCAGGTTCAGAAAAACCCAGTTTTTCTGCAAGCTTCATACTTGCCAGATTGGCCGCGCTGCAATCCCAGCGCGGCTGCAGATTTTTTTCCAGGGCAGTTTTAATGAATTTCGCAGCAAGCATGGCTCCCAGCCCCTTGCCCCTGGCGCTTTCTGCTATATGGATATCCATTTCGGCAAAATCATTGCTCCTGAATATAGAAACACATTCACCGGCTGCCTGCTCTCCCATCAGCACCCTGATGCCGAATCCGGATCTCAAAAAATGCTCAATGGATCCCCAGTATGTGCTGAAATATTCCATTCGGAACTCAGGATATTCACCTGCTGACTCCCTGTCCAGCGCAAAAAAGGAGATTTCGCTGCTTTTGGTAGACTGGATAGGAACCGGCGAAAATTTCTGGAAGGAATGGCGGCGATGCTTATTGAGCCTCTCTCCGAACTGGCCGGATATGAATCGATCCAGTTCTGCAGAGCCGGAAAAGAGTGTGAACCGCCCCCCATTTTTCTCTGCATCTTCCAATTTTCCTGCCAGCAGGTCAACTGATCCTTCTCCCGCTCGTCCCGCAGCATAGTGGATGCCGCTGCTGAGGGATATAAGCAGAAAGCCTTGCCTCTCCTGTACCTCGCCAGGTATGAGGCCATCAAGAACCACCGAAGCAAATACTGGGACATGATCAGTTCCAGGCATATGCGCATAAATATTGGCCATATCAAGCTACTCCGGCTTTGCCCACATCTCACTGGGGTTCAGTTCATAAATGCCGTTTTCTCTGTACATGAAATGATTGATGATGAATTCTCTCCTGATCGTCGCATAGTCTTCATGGAATTTCTTTATATATTCATTAAGCTCTTGTTCAGAATATTTCTTTCCCATTTTCAGTCCTGAAGCCATATGTTCAAAGATAAACAGCTTTTTCTTGCGCTGTGCCGGTATATTTTTGAGCTTTCCTTCTTTTGTGATGAAATTTTCAATAACCTTTTGTTTCTCATTGTGCATTTCCAGCATTTTTTCCATTTCTCCTTCCTTTTTATCAAACAGATTAATGAGGACCTCTGCCTGCTGCTTGATAACCGATTCATTCACGTAATAATAGATGGTGTTTTTATCACGGCGCTGATAGATGCTATTGATAGCTTTCAGCTTGTTTAAATGATGGGTGATCGTCGGGGGAGTAAGGCCCAACTTGCCTGCAATAGCCTGGCCATGCAGAGGCCCATTCGATAATAGTGCTATAATCCGTATTCTGGCAGGGTCGCCCATCGTTTTATGAAATGCCACCAGTCTGTCTAACTGCATGAAATCAGCCTCCAAATTTGATGTTTATCTAATTAGATTTATATCAAATTAGATTGCGGCAGTCAATTCTTTTTGCAAAAAAAAATGCATCATTCTGCTGAATGATACAAATTTGAACAATCGGTATTTCTTTTTTGCTATAAAGTAAAAATGCCGCCTGGATCCTGGTACCCGCCCCGCTTTATGGGGAGATCGATATGAAAAACGGTTCCTTCCCCCATTTTGCTTTCCACTTCAATATTGCCTTCATGCTCTTCAATTATTTTATATGTGACCATTAAGCCCAGCCCGGTCCCCCGTTCTTTCGTTGTATAAAACGGCTCTCCCAGCTTTCGCAGTTTTTCCGGCGGAATGCCGTATCCCTCATCCCTTATGGAAATCCGGATGCTGCCTGTCCTGTTTTTTTGAATGCAAATGGTAATGATTCCGCCCTTTGGCATCACTTCAATCGCATTCTTAATTATATTTATGAACACTTTCTTCAATTGGTTCGGCTCGCAGAAGACCAGGGGAAGGTTCCTGGCATAATCTGTCCTGAACTGGACATTATGGAGAACTGCCTGGGCAGTCAGGAACTCAACTGTCTCTTTCATCAGCTGGATGATATCCTTCTCGACATACTGAATGGCCTGGGGCTTCGCCAGAATCAGGAATTCATTTATGATGGAGTCGATTCTCTGCAGTTCAGAGGTAATAATATTGAAGTACATGGAATTTCCGCTCCCGGCACTATCTTCCAGAAGCTGAATGAACCCCTTCAAAGCCGTCATTGGGTTTCTGATTTCATGGGCGATTCCCGCTGCCAATTGCCCAATCACATTCAGTGTATCCGACTTTTTCAGCTGTTCCTCCATTTCCAGTTTCTCTGTAATATCCTTGAATGTCGTCAGGCTGAGGCCAGAGAAAACATTCTGCTTTAAAGAGAACTCAAAATGCATTTTTCTGCCCGATTTCAAAATATAAGAAATCGTCCCGTTGGATTGGCCGCTGCCTGACAGTTCCTCCAGATGCATGCGCAGCTCCTCTTCTGTTATATTACAATCATTCAGCAGCGCAAGCAGGGACTGTCCCACAATTTCATGCTGACTCATCTGCAGCATTCTTTCACCTGAAGCATTGATATCGACAATGGTAAAGTTTTCATCCCATAGTATCAGCCCCTCCAGGGCGCCTTCAAAAATGCTGCGGAATTTACTTTCGCTTTCCCGCAGTTCTTCTTCCATTTTATTCCGCTCACTGACATTCCTGAAAATCGTCATATGATAGCCTTCAACGGCGTTCAGCTTAACGGTGAATTCCAGCAGCTTCTTTTGCCCATTTGGCATGAGAAAAAACAGTTCATTCCTTACCTGTCCCTCTTTATACAGCTCCTCGAGAATTTGGAAATAGCTTTCATCCTTATGAAGAACAAAATCATCCACCTTCCTGGCAAGAAGCTCATCATGGGTGCATTCAAAAATTCTGCATGCTGCCTGGTTTGCGTTGATGATTGTCCCTTTATCCTTCCAGTAAACGATTCCATCGAGCGCTTCCACAAACAGGTCTTTGTATAAGTCCTCATGTTTGCGGATTTTCTGTTCCAGCTGCCTTTTCTCTGTAACATCCCGGAAAAGGGACAAAAGCAGTTCGCTGCCGGCAAGCCGGCTTGTTGTAAATTCATAATAGCCCAGGATGCCATTGTATGCTAGCGGCAGAACTCCTTTGACTTTTTCCTGTGACTGCAGCAGCTTTTTCTGCTTTTCCAGCTTGAAATGATAATCGACGGGAACCAGGTCATCCAGCCTAAGTCCCTCGAACTGTCCCTTCTCAGTACCTAAAAACCGAGACATGGCAGGATTAACCGCAATAATCTCCCGCTGTTCAGTATAGATGATCATTCCATCTGCTGCGGAATCAAAAACATGATTGGCTACTACAGACTTTCCCATTTGCTCTGCCGCCTGTTTCAGCCTTTCATTTTCCAGTTCAAGCACGGCTATCCTTTCCTCCATTTGTTTTCTTGCTATATCAGATAAAGCCCCCACCTATTTTCCTCCTCGAAGACATAGACTTGCCTGACATCTATCTTATACCTTTCCAACTGTGCTGGAAAATTCTATCGGCTTTTATGGCTTGTATACTATAACACTTACATTTTATTACTGTTGGGGTTAAAAAAAAACAATTTTTAGACAATTGCCAGCAATTTTTTCCCTTTTCTGTTGAAACGAAACAGCTTAGACTCTATGAAAAACAGGCTGCGGCAAAAATGAGTTTTGCCTGCAGCCTGTTTTGTTCATTTATAGCCTGAATTTAGAAATCATCTCGTTCAGCTGATCTGCCAGCTCGGACAATGACTGGGCATTATCAGAAATTTCTTCCATCGAGTTGTTTGTCTGGCTGATGGAAGCACTCGTCTGTTCAATCCCTGCGGCAGATTCCTCGGAAACGGATGCGATGTTTTCAATTGAGTCGTTCATTACCGCAGAACTGCTCGAAATTTGTTCAAGGCTCCTGGAAATTTCATTGATGTTTTCAGACATCCTGTTGACGGACTGATAGATATTCTGGAATGTCTGGCCTGTATGTTCGATTTGGCCGGTCCCCTCTTCTACCTGCTCATATCCATGCTGAAGGGAAAGCACGACATCATTGGATTCCGCCTGGATTCCTTTCACAATCTTCGTGATGTCTGAGACAGAGAAAGATACCTGTTCAGCCAGTTTCCTGACCTCATCCGCCACCACGGCGAAGCCCCTGCCATGCTCGCCTGCCCTTGCTGCTTCAATGGCAGCATTAAGGGCAAGCAGATTGGTTTGGTTGGCTATATCATGGATAACTTGGACAAGTTTCGAGATTTGCTTAGTCTGCTCATCGAGCCCTTGTACCTTTTGTACAGAGGATTTCATGATTTCGTTAATGCGCAGCATCTGCTGCTGTGATTCTTTCATAAGCTCATCGCCGTTTTTCGTCATATTCAGAACTTCGCCTGAGTCTTTCCTGATGGCAGCGCCGCTCTGGTTGGCATACTCGACTTTAGCCAGATAATCTTCCATCATTTCAGCAAGGCTTGTTGCAGAATTAGCCTGCTCCTCTGCTCCTCCTGAAAGCTCCTGCATGGTGGATGCTGCCTGCTGGCTTGCCGATCTGACTTCATTCGCCGAAATGTTCAATTCCCCGCTTCTGTCAGTCACATAAGTGGACACGGCTGAAATCTCCTGTATCATAGCCTGAAGTTTTTCTTTCATTGAGTTGGAGGCACGGCTGAGCTTTGCCAGTTCGTCCTCCCCTTCCATTTCCACAGATTCCACATTAAGATTTCCTGCTGCAACCTCATTCGATAAGGTGACGATCTGGCTCAGCTTGCCGGAGATCAGTCGCCCGATAAGGAGGATGCTCGCCACCCCCAGAACAGATGAAACAACGACGGAGACAGCCAATACAATCATCGTCACAATGGTTCCCGCTTTGGCTGATGCAACAGCTCTTTTTTGGTCTTCCTTGAGGATGCTTCGCAGCTCGTCCAACTGGCCGACTGTTTCTGTGATAATATTATCCACCTGTAATTTGCCCAGGCGGTAGCCCCTGACATTCTGAAGCTTTACTTCAGGGATGATGACATCATTGAATATCTTCGTTATCTGCTTGTCATTTTGATCAATCCGCTTATAAAGGCTTTTGGTCTCGTCATTCCGGAGTGAAGGCTGGACCTGTTTTTTGAGCTTATCCATGCTTTCTTCAAGATCTTTGAAATTTGCCAAATGCTTAGGATTGGAATCTATGATGAAGTTGCCGATCGTACTCCCTTTATTATTGAACAGGGCTGCGATTTCTGTTGTCTGGATCGTTTTATCCCCTGTTTCTTCAACTGTGTTCATCTTTACATTAACCATCGTCAGCAATACAAACGTAATGATGGTTGAAACGGCAAAAAGACCAATAGTAATGAATAGAGCCGCACCATATTTCTGTCCCAGCTTAAGCTTTCTCCAGAATTTAGTATTCATCAGCTTCGCAGCCAAGGCGGGCCCTTTCCGGCCTCTTTCCTTTTTTATCTTCGGCTTTTTGGCTTTAGCCTTTTTAACCTTTGCCTTTTTTTCCCCTTTCACATCTATTCCCCCTATTTCTTCTTCGCTGAACCAAACTATTGTCCTAATAAGCAGAATTAAAACTATGTAACTTTTAGACTATTAACATTCATTATAATATATAGATTTTTGATTTTGAAGAAATACTTTCCAAAGTTTCAGAAAAAACCGGCAGTTTCTATTTTAGAATTTACTGGAATGCCATCCTCTAATTAACACGGCAAAACTGTTTGGCAGCATGTTAGGCTGGGTATTATAGATAAAAGTTTTATGGGGGTCTTTAATCAAGGAGGAGTTATGAAACAGCGAGACTATTACTTTGACAACGCCAAGTTCATTTTGATCTTTTTTGTTGTCTTTGGGCATTTGCTACGTTCCTTTATTGAAGATAATGAAACAATCTACACCCTGTACAAGGTCATCTATACCTTCCATATGCCGGCTTTCATTCTGGTTTCAGGATTTTTTGCAAGAGGGATATGGAAACAGGGATATGTGAAGAAAATTGCCAAAAAGCTGATTCTGCCTTATTTAATTTTTCAGGCAATCTACTCTGTGTTCTATTATTATCTTTATAACAAATCAACAATCTCTCTCGATCCTTTTACGCCGCACTGGTCACTATGGTTTCTGCTTAGCTTGTTCTGCTGGAATATCATGCTGCTTTTGTTCGCAAAATTCAAGCCTGCTTATTCTATCGGCGCTGCCATATTGATAGGGCTGCTGATCGGCTATGCTGAAACGGTATCCAACTATTTAAGCTTATCAAGGACGTTTGTGTTCTTCCCGCTTTTCCTGATCGGATACTTTTTGCGGAAAGAACAGCTATATATGCTATTCAGGCCAAAATTCAGGTTTGCTGCATTAGGCATATTTGCAATCGTGTTCATCGGCTTCTATTTTTACCCGGATATCAATTATAAGTGGCTGCTCGGATCAAAGCCATACGCTGAAATGGGCGCAGCTTCTTTTAAAGCATTGCTGACCAGGCTGTCTTTTTACATTCTCAGCCTCATCATGGTATTTTCGTTCCTGGCTTTCGTACCAAGAAAAAAATATTTCTTTACGAATCTCGGCAAGAACACTTTATATGTCTATCTTCTGCATGGGTTCTTTGTGAGAATTTTCAGGGAGAGCGGGGTCCAGGATTACTTTCACGAGCCCGAGAATTTCCTGCTTCTAGCAGGGATATCCCTGATCCTTACGCTTGTCCTGTCAAGCAGGATCGCAACTTCTTTTGCCCAGCCGCTCATAGAGCTCAACACCTCCAGGCTGAAACAGCTTCAGCTGCGGGGGAAAACATGGCTGGAGTTTTATAGGAGAAAACTGTTAAGCTGATTGAAAGTCCGCCGGAAGGCGGGCTTTTTACTTTCAGGAAACTTGGGATCGAGACCCCCCCAGGCTGCAAAAGAAAGATTGCTTAAGCAGGTCAGATGATTTACAGCTACTTTTTTTGTCAACAATAACGTATAATAATAAATTGTTCTGAACTGCACTACTCTTAAAGGAGTTCTACTATTATGAATATCGTTTGCACCACATTGAACGCTAAATATATCCATACCAATATTGCCATCAGGTATTTAAAATCATACGCCGAGCCTGATTATGACATTCAGCTGGCAGAGTACACCATTAAGGATCCTGTCATGAATATTGTGACCGATCTAATCAGAAAAAAGCCGGATGTTATCGGATTCAGCTGTTATATATGGAATATTGAAGAAACAATCAAGGTCATCAATATCATTAAAAAAATCAATCCTGCCATCCATATTATTGCCGGAGGTCCTGAGGTTTCCTACGATGTGCCGGAATGGATGGAAAAGGTAGAAGCATTTGACTATATCGTCATCGGTGAAGGAGAAGAAACGTTTAAGCAGCTTCTTGCAGAGCTTGATGGTGATAAAAAGATGGAAAATGTCCATGGTATCGCCTACAGGGAAAATGGCCAGGTGAAATTCAACCCGCAGCGAAATAAGCTGAATTTGCGCGAACTTCCATCCCCTTTCCGATTTGAAGAAGACAAAGCGCATCTTTCAAAACGTGTCACTTATATAGAAACGAGCAGAGGCTGCCCTTTCTCCTGCCAGTTCTGCCTTTCCTCCATTGAAGTTGGCGTCCGTTATTTTGACAGAGAGAAAATTAAAGAAGATATCCGCTATTTAATGGATAATGGAGCTAAAACGATTAAGTTTGTGGACCGTACCTTCAATATCAGCAGAAGCTATGCGCTGGAGATGTTCCGCTTTCTGATCGATGAGCATCGGCCGGGGACAGTCTTTCAATTTGAGATCACTGCTGATATCATGAGGCCGGAAGTCATTGATTTTCTCAACAAGGAAGCCCCTCCTGGACTATTCCGTTTTGAAATCGGCGTCCAGTCGACTAATGATGCAACCAATGAATTGGTCATGAGAAAACAGAACTTTGCCAAATTGACAAGGACGGTAACAATGGTCAAAGACGGCGGAAAGATCGATCAGCATCTTGATTTGATTGCGGGTCTGCCTGAGGAAGATTATGATTCGTTTAAGAAGACCTTCAACGATGTGTTCGCCATGAGGCCAGAGGAGCTTCAGCTGGGATTCCTCAAAATGTTGCGCGGAACCGGCCTGAGGCTGAGTGCAGAAAAGCACGGATACACCTATATGGATCATTCGCCATATGAAATCCTCGGCAATAATGTACTGCCCTTTGAAGATATTATCAGAATCAAACAGGTTGAAGATGTTTTGGAAAAATACTGGAATGACCATCGCATGGACCATACAATTGAGTACTTGACTACCCGCTCATTCCCGACGCCTTTTGACTTTTTCCAGGAGTTTGGAGGCTTTTGGGAAGAGATGGGCTGGTCCAGGATCGGCCATCAGCTCGAAGATCTATTCCGCAGGCTGCAGCAATTCCTCGAATATAAACAGCTGGAAGATTTAAGGATCATTGAGGGCCTTATGAAATTGGACTATCTTGCAAACCAGAAGTATAAGCCTAGAAAACCATGGTGGGAAGCCGGCTATGAAAAGAGCGATCGATCCGCCATCTATCAGGAAATTGCCAGGAACCCGGCTTCATTGGGCAGCCAATTTGAAAACCTGCGCCTGAGCGAGAAGGACCTTCACAAACATACACTTCTTGACCAGGTTGAATTTGATATTAGCGCGTATCTGGAAACGGGAGAAATTATACCGGAAGCTTCCAGTATCATCGCCTTTTTCGATGCTTCAAATGAACATACACAAATATTTTCTTGCACCAAAAATACACTTAAACCAGCTTAATTTCTAAAAACAGCCTGAAACTGCTGCAGTTTCAGGCTGTTTTGTTCAAAATGACCGGTTCAAGCCGTGTGCTGTGCTCAGAACCGGCTGAATTAAAGGTTTTGGACTGGCGCGGATATATGATTTACCAATTGAAGATTTTATTTGTTTAAAGATAAAGTTTTTTTTATCATTTCCCGGATTATTTTAATCATTTCCCGATTTTTTCTACCGAATCCTCAAAACCGATCCATATCGCCGGACTGTCATCTCTTATTTACTGTTTCTTTCCTTCTGGTTCTTCCCCCTGAAGGCATCTGGATGTTCGTAGAATTTGCTTGCGTTCATGTCCCCAAATTCCAGGCCGAACTCAACATTGGAGGTCTCCTGCTTCAAGTCATCCTCAGGTTTCCTTTTCATCAGCCCCTCCCCTTTCTTCCCTGCTTGGAATTCCGGTTGGCTCCTTTAGCAGCCTCTTCACCATGTGTAAACTCTGCGGAGAATTCTGATTCTGCAACATTTTTCTTCGGCGTTTTAGAATATTTTTCTACCGCATCATGTTCTGCTTTTCGCTTCGCCATTTTAATTCCTCCTAAGTCATTGTTTCTCCTATATTTTCTTCGTTCCGCCCCGAAAGAATTCTCTCTTGCTCTTTCCTTTATTTGCAGGTCATGCTTCTTTATAAAATAGAAGCCAGCTTGAAAAAATAATACTTGTCCAGCTCTGCAGCCTAGCCCCTTCGCATTTCTTATAAAGAAAGGATGTGCACATAACAGATGAAAAAAGGGAAGCAGATTGGCATTGATGGCACACTGCCCCACCAAATATCCGCCCCCAGCTTAAAAGGGACGCATCTGAAGCTGGAAGAGCCATTCAAAAACTCTTTTGGGGTTACTATCGGCGACAGCTTCTACGCTTCAGAAAACTCCCCACTGGAGCAATGGACCGATGAAACCGACCCTGCTGTCATGTCAGGGGAACAATGGATCCACCCGACAAACGACATCGGCTGGAACACAGACGAAAACAGAGAACTCCTTGAAAAAAAACAAAAACCCCAAAGCTCCCCCTTCATGCACCCAGAAAAAGACGTGAGCAGGGGAACGGATTAAATGAAGTGCGGAAGCGGCTTGCCCAGAGCCGACAAGCATAAGCCACGGCAGAATAAAAGGCGTTCTTTGCCTTTAATTCTGCCGTGGCTTATGACTCGAGGCTCTAGCCGCTGGAGCCGGACAAATCGAAAAGCGGAAAAGCCTCGCTCAATAAAGGAACGCAGACTAAAAACGCCACGTCCTGTGGCAACGTCTGCATGACCCACATCCTGTGGGCCTCAAGCTTAAGACGAGCAGAGCGGAAGGTTGTTCTTTAACCTTCTGATCTGATTGACTTAAGACTCGAGGGGCTAGGCTTTGGAGCTGGACAAATCGAAAAGCGGAAGGCGCTTGCCCAGCCCCGCATAAGACGCTTCAGGATAGAAGGCGTTCTTTGCCTTCAATCCTGAAGTGGCTTATGACTCGAGGGGCTAGCGCTTGGAGCTGGACAAATCGAAGTGCGGAAGCGGCTTGCCCATTAAGGAACGCAGACTAAAATCGCCACGTCCTGTGGCAACGTCTGCATGACCCACATCCTGCGGGCCCAGCATAAGACACGGCAGAATAAAAGGCGTTCTTTGCCTTTGATTCTGAAGCGGCTAATGATTCGAGGGCCTGGGTTTTGGAACTTCTGACCATAGAAAAAAGCATATAACCATGGTTATATGCTTTTATGCTTTTACCCAATGATGACTCTTTCCTTTGGATAATGATAGATAGACTTCTTTTCTTTTCCTCCAATGATGAACAAGAAGGAAGTCAGCCCAATTCTTCCAATGAACATCAGTATGATGATCACGCACTTCCCGACCGCTGACAGATCGGGGGTTATCCCCATCGACAACCCTGTCGTTCCGAAGGCCGAACACACTTCAAAAATGATGGCTGTCACGCTGTGGGTCTCAGTCAGGCTGAGCACAATAACCGCAAAGAAACACATGCCTACAGCCAAAATGGTGATGACCAGGGATTTTAATACATCATCCTGATGGACTTCCCTTTTAAATACTTTAATATCCCTGTTCCCATGGGCAAACTGATAAAGGAAGAGGACATTCAGGGCGAAAGTCGTGGTCCTGATCCCTCCACCGACCGAGCTTGGGGAAGCTCCGATGAACATTAGCCCGCTCAGAAGCAGCTGGGTAGACTCCGCAAATTCATTGACATTCAAAGTCGAAAGGCCGCCGCTTCTGGTTGTGGCAGATTGGAAGAAAGCATAAAAGAACGTTTTATGCCAGCTCATTCCGCTGAAATAATGCCTTCCTTCCAGGAGGAGGATCAGAACTGTACCAACCACCAGCAGCACGGCAAAGGTGGCGCTCGTCAGCTTTGTGAATAAGGAAAAGCGGAAGTTTTTATAATCTCTCCGGTCAAAAAGGTAATGCTTCACTTCTATCAGAACAGGAAAGCCGATCGCCCCAAGTGTGATCAGGATAATATGTATAAGCTGTACAAAATAATCATCCGCATAAGGGATCAATGAAGCACCAGTAATATCAAAGCCTCCGTTTGTCGTAGCACTGACCGAAGCGAAAAGGCCGTGCAGCATGGCTTCCTGGAATGTATCATAATAACTGAGGAAGTGCACACCCAGTATAAGTGCCCCCGCCGCTTCAATAATCAGGATCAGCTTCAGGATTTCCCGGATCAAATTGACCAGGCCCGACAGGTTAGACTGGTTATGGTCGACCATGATGAGCCGCCTTCCCCTTAAACCGATTTTCTTGCCAAGTAAAATCCAGAAAAAAGTCCCCAGCGTCATGATGCCGATTCCCCCGAATTGCAGGACGAACATCAGCATAAAGACCCCAAAGGTACTGTATGTTTCAGATATATTCAATACTGAAAGCCCCGTTACACTAACGGCACTGACAGCCGTGAAGGCCGAATCGAGCCAGGAAACCTCAACACCGGGCTGATGGACTGCAGGAATGCGCAGCAGCAGCACCGAAATGGTGACAGCAACCAAATAGTAGCCGGTGATAACCTGGGCAGGGGATAATTTATCCAGCCTTTCTTTTATTTCATCCCACATTATGATCTTTCCCTCCTAAATTGCCTATCCCCTATCATAAAGAAAAACAGAAGTGTTTAAAAGGATTATGAGGCTATTAGCGTGATTTTTTTTATTTTTATATAATTAAGTATAAAGACATAAAATATTTCAAAAAAATCAGGAGGGCTCGACCATGCTTTTGCCTGCGCTTGCCGAAAAGATCCTTCGCGAGGTCCGGGGGGTCTTGAAAGAAGAAATCATCGTGGTCAATACAGATGGATTCATCGTTTCAAGCACTTCTCCAGAGAGAGTTGGAGCCTTCCACGAAGGCGCACTCCAGTCTGTTAAAAATCGGGATAAAAGAATCATCACAGCAGAAGATGAAAAAAAGCTGAAAGGCGTAAAAGCCGGGATCAATCTTCCTGTTTTCTTTCAAAAAGAAGTTGCCGCAGTGATTGGGATCACAGGCGACCCGGAAAAGGTAGCTCCTTACGGAGAAATTATTAGGAAAATGACAGAGCTTTTAATCAGTGAAAATTTTTACAGCGAACAAATCGATTGGCAGTCAAGGGCTCTTGAAGGCTTTGTCTTTGATTGGCTGCAGGAGCGGGGGCACGGCAGTTCTTTTATAGACAGGGCTCTAATGCTCAAGGTCGACACCAGGCTTGACCGTCTGGTGTTTATAGCAGAATTCCTTGAACCTGAAAGGATTCCTTCAAGGGAAATATGGCAAAGACTCCTTTCCTGGCCGGAAAAAAATAGGAATGACCTTTTTATACGCTGGGGACATGATAGAATTGTTGCCCTTTTCGCTCACCAGCCGGAAGAGCAGATGCATAGGCTCGAGGACAGAGTAGCCCGGTATTACTGCTATCTCAGCAGGAATTCCGGATCTGTGATTTCTGGAGGGGCTGGGCAGCCGTCAGTTTCATCTGCTCTTTCCCATTCTTTCAGGCAGGCGGAAAGGGCTTTGAAGGCAGCGAAAAAAGCCGGGGGTCTAAGTTTTGATAAAAATCTTACATTGGAGATGCTGATGGATGAAATCAAGCCTGCAACCAAATTAGATTATATAAAAAGGACCATCGGCCCCCTGCAGGAGCATCCCGACGTACTTGAAACGCTCAAGGAACTGTTCAGGCAGAACCATTCATTGAAAAAAACAGCAGAAAGCATGCATATACATATCAATACCCTCCACTATCGCCTTAAAAAGATTGAGGATCTTACAGGGCTTGGCACCGGGAATGCGCAGCATCTGTTCATCCTTTATATGGCATGCCTGCTGTTAGATGAACATACAAATAATCACTCATTAATCGAATAAAATTCGTATTAACATCTATAGAAAACAAAAATTGCCACCCTTATAATGAAGCTAAAAGTACTGCCGGCAGAAGCCGGCTGCAACTGGAGGCTCTTGTTATGATACCGAAAGCTGCTAAAGAGAAATTGACAGCGATTGCAGGCATAGACCAATATGATGACTCTAATGCGGTGCGCCTGGTTTATTCCTACGATGCCACCCCGAATTTTCAATCCCTCCCTGATGCGGTCATTAGCCCGCGGAATACAGGCGAAGTATCTGAAATTGTAAAAGTATGCAGCGAGTATTCCATTCCCATCGTCCCAAGAGGCTCGGGCACGAATTTGTGCGCCGGCACATGCCCGACAGAGGGCGGGCTTGTTATTCTGTTCAAGCATATGAACAGAATCCTGGACCTCGATGAAGAGAATCTCACCATTACTGTTCAGCCGGGGCTTGTCACACTTGACTTGATACGCGAAGCAGAAACAAAAGGACTTTTTTATCCTCCTGATCCAAGTTCCATGAAAATATCTACTATCGGAGGAAATATAAATGAAAACTCCGGCGGATTGCGCGGCCTTAAATATGGTGTGACCAGAGATTATGTCATGGGCCTTGAAGCGGTCCTGGCCAATGGGGATATCATCAGGACGGGAGGCAAGCTCGCAAAGGATGTGGCAGGGTATGACTTCACCCGTCTTTTCACAGGTTCTGAGGGTACACTTGGGATTATAACCGAAGCGACTTTGAAGCTGATCCCCATGCCTGAAACAAAGAAGACGATGCTTGCCCTTTACCAGGACCTTGAAGCAGCCGCGAAGACGGTTTCCAAGATCATAGCCAATAAAATCATCCCTGCAACATTAGAATTCCTGGATCAGCCGACACTCGAGGTTGTGGAAGAGTTCGCACAGATCGGATTGCCTACAGATGTCAAAGCAGTTTTGCTTATTGAGCAGGATGGCCCTCGTGAAGTTGTCGAGCGTGATATGGCAAAGATGGAGAATATCTGCCGGGAAGAGAGTGCTGTTTCTGTCCAGGTGGCCAAAACGGCCGCCGAGGCAGAAGCGCTGACGGCTGCGAGAAGAGCCGCCCTTTCAGCCCTTGCAAGGCTCAAGCCCACCACCATTCTTGAAGATGCTACGGTCCCCCGCTCTGAAATTGCCAATATGGTAAGGAGCATCAATGAGATTGCCAGTAAATATGATCTGAAAATTTGTACTTTCGGCCATGCCGGAGATGGAAATCTCCATCCTACCTGTCCGACGGATGCAAGAAATAAAGAAGAGATGGAACGGGTGGAGAAAGCTTTTGCCGAGATTTTTGCAAAAGCCATCGAGCTTGGAGGAACTATAACGGGTGAGCATGGCGTGGGAGTCATGAAAGCCCCTTATCTTGAACTTAAACTGGGAAGTGAAGGGATTGCTGCCATGCAGGCCGTCAAAGCAGCCCTTGATCCGAAGAATATCATGAACCCGGGGAAAATATTTGCCAAAGACAGCAGGAAACGTGTGGTGGTATCTAAATGAGTACAGCAATTGAACGGCAAAAGATCCAAAGTGAGTTCAGCAGCAGGATGGATGAGGATGAAATGCTGAACTGCATGCGCTGCGGTTTCTGCCTCCCCTCCTGCCCCACTTACATCACTTCAGGCTTTAAGGAGGAGCATTCGCCAAGAGGCAGAATTGCACTGATGAAAGCTGTAGCCGACGGGCTGATCGAGCCGGACAGCGATGTAGAGCGATCCCTGGATTTATGTCTGGGCTGCAGGGCATGTGAGCCAGTTTGTCCCTCAGGTGTTAATTATGGGCACCTTCTCGAGGAAGCAAGGGATATTATCAGCCAGAATAAAAAGTACTCACTCCCTGTCAAGGCGATCAGGAAAACTGTTTTCCATGGGCTGTTCCCTTATCAGGAAAGAATGACGGCAGCGGCCGGCCTCCTTTCCCTGTATCAGCGGACCGGCCTGCAAACTGCTGTTAGGAAAATCGGTTTTATGAAGCTTTTCCCTGACAGTCTTGCAGCCATGGAAAAAGTACTCCCGGCTGTCCCTTCCTACAAGGACATGAAGAAGCGTCCCGAAAAGCTGCCAGCTCATGGGAAGCCAGTGAAAAGGGCAGCATTTTTCTCCGGCTGCCTGATGGACACCATTTTCATGGGGACAAACGACGCGACCATGAAGCTGCTGCAGATGGCCGGCTGTGAAATCGTCATACCCAAATCACAGGCCTGCTGCGGAGCCCTTCATGGACACAGCGGGGAAAAAGAAAAAGCCAAGGAGCTGGCAAAACGGAACATCGCTGCCTTTGAGGATACAGGAGCAGATTATATCATTACCAATGCAGGCGGCTGCGGAGCTTTCCTTGTAGATTACGATCATCTCCTGAAAGATGAGCCGGAATGGGAAATCCGCGCTGAGAGCTTTATAAATAAGATCAAGGACATTTCCCAGATCCTTTTTGAATTGGATTTCCATAAAAACCATAAGATGGCCCTTCCCCATCAAATCCTTACGTACCAGGATTCCTGCCACCTCCGCAATGTGATGAAAACGGCAGCTGCACCGCGCATCCTCCTGGGCTCTATCACAGGGGCAGAGTATCGTGAAATGAAAGATGCGGACAGATGCTGCGGCTCAGCGGGAATTTATAATATAGTTGAATCGGAAATGTCCATGCAGATTCTTGATTACAAAATGAACCAGGCCAGAACAACAGAAGCGGCAGTCATTGTCACTTCAAATCCTGGCTGCCTTCTTCAGATGAAGCTTGGGATTGAGCGTGAAGGGGCGGCAGGCCATGTCAAGGCAGTCCATATTGCAGACCTGCTTTTAGAAGCGGCAGAATATGCTGCGGCCGGGGCACAGACAGCAAGATAACATTACCAAACATGAAAAAACTCCACAGCTCCATACTACTGATACAGGGCCTTAAGCTCTGCATCAATATGGAAGGAGCTGAAACTCAATATGGCAAGAAGCAGCAATAAACTGCTCGTTCCCGGCATTGAGCAATATCTTGATCAAGTCAAATATGAAATTGCTCAGGAATTTGGCGTGAATCTGGGTTCAGATACAGTTTCCCGCTCAAACGGTTCTGTTGGCGGAGAGATTACAAAGCGCCTTGTACAACAAGCCCAATCCCAGCTTGCTGGACGGAACGAACAATAATAATAAAATATAAATGGCAAAAAATCCGGCTGCCTTCAGCCGGATTTTCCATTATTCCCTTTTTGCCCCTTATCATGTCCGTTATTGCCATTTCCCCGTCCATTATTGCCAGGCGAAGGGGGACCTTTCTTGCCGTTACCGTTACCATTACCTTCCTTATTTTCATGCTTTTCGTGTCTTTCAGGCTTTCCATGTTCTTGTTTCCTGGGTTCTTCCTTTTGATTTTCCTGTCTGTCCCGCCCCTTGTTTTCGTCCTGCCTTTTTTCCGGCTTTGCTTTGCGGGCATCACTTTTCCTGTCTGCCTCCTTGTTCTTTCCTTCAGGCTTTGATACAGAACCTTTTGGAGGCTGAAGGGAAGGCTTTATGCCGCCTGTTTCCTTTTTATCTTTCGCTTTATCGGCACTCCCGCTATTCTGCTGCTCTTGTTTCCTTTTAATACTTTCCGCTTTTTCCCTGGCAGCTTCTTCTTTTTCCCGTTCCCTTTCCTCCAGCTGCTGCTTCCTTTCTATTTCCTCTTCTTTAAATTTGCCGGCAGTCAGCCCTTTTTCTTTGGCCTTCTCCCGTTCACCTTCAGTTGCTTCGACCACTTTGACTTCAAGATTTTCTGCTTCTGCTGTTTCTTTGATGCTTTCAACCTGACTGTTCAGCTTCTTGCTTTCAGTGGAATCCTTGCTGACTTCTTTCTTCAGTACAGAAGCGATGATCATTTCTTCGTGCTCTCTCAGATATCCCTGCTGCTGAGCCAGACTAAGGATCTTCCGTGATACATAGCCGGCGCTTTTTCCCTTCCAATCCTCCATCAGACTGAGCAATTTCCTGCCCTCCTGATTATAAGACTGAAGCTCCACTACAGACAGTTCCTTGTCGACACCCAACTCTATGCTCGGGTTTACATCAATTGTCATATAGGCGTATACTTCGCTGCTGTTATTAAAAGGAAGGACAAGAGATAGAACAAGGATGCAGGCCAGGGCGGCAGCGGCAATCAGTTTCTTCCTTGCTGCCAGGCGTGAAAAGAGCCCTTTTCCGTCTTTTCCTGCATTTTCAACAGGGTAGAAGTAGATTTCTTCCCCTATCTGATGTTGTCCTTCTGTATTAAGGGCACGAAGAAATTCGCCTTCGGGAGTAAGCATCGTCATAAAACGTCCCTCAATTTCAAGGATGACCCCTTTTTTCACGTTTTCAGCACCCCTTTTATATACTCCTGTAAAAACACATAATCTCCCATTAAAATAAGGGAAACAGCAATGATATATTTCCTGTTCCTTTCAATCGTTTTTCTGCTCACTGCTGCAGTGCCTTCCAGCTGCTTGATGGGAAGGCGCTTTTTTTCCTGCAAATAGGCAGCCAGCTCTTTGTCCCTGACAAGTGCCGATGCTATTTCCATCGCATTTTTCCGCGCATCAGCATGTTTTGGGGACTGATCTGCGATTTCAGCAAAAGTTAGTCCATATTCTTTGAGAAGAGCTGTAAAGTGAATGATTTCATCCCGTCTAAGCTCTTGCTCTGTTTTTTTCACGAACTCTTCAATCGACAGCCTGTCTTCCACAAGACTGGCTGAAGCTTGTTCATCAGCACTTCCACTGCTGCCTTCAAAGCTGACATTCATATGCCTTGCCTGCTGCCTGATATAATCAATGACCCTTCGCTTGATTATGATTTCGGCAAATCCCAGGAGGGAACTGCCCTTCTCGGGACTGTATTTACGGACCGCTTCATCAAAGGCGATCAGCCCGATGCTGTACTCATCATCAGACTCATGGATATAGCGTCTGCAGACGGAGGATACGGTTTTGGCTATAAAAGGTTTGTATGACTCTATCAGTTCATTAAGCAGCCGGCTGTCGCCCTGCTGGATTTTCATTACGGTTTTTTCTAGTGTCTGTTTTTTCTTAGTGATGAATAAATAACCGAGCATATCCTCACCTCTTCACCAGCACATTATACCATATGCCAAATATCAGCCAGCAAGGGGAAGGATTGAAGAGAGGAAGAAGGAACATTTTCACTGCTAACATAAAGCTTCGCCCGGAAAGAGGAGCTTTTGGGGGTGGTTTGGTGATTGCCCGTGAACGGCGAAAAACCTTTGCTGATTCAGCAAAGGTTTTTTATTGGACCCCTGTATTCATTTCACGCTGCTTTTCTTCGCAGGAACAATAGCAGGGCCCTTAGCGCAAAGCCCGCGGCAAGCCCGGGAATAAGGAAAATCATCGGCAAAAAGACCGGGCCAAACAAGATGCCAAAAAGCTTGAGCTTCACCGAATACATAAGGCCCACAGTTACAAAATAGGCTCCGAAGACAAAGGGGAGGAAAGATAATTCTTCCTGTGCAGGCATAGCTTCTTTATAAGCATCCCACATAGCAAACATATACAGACAAGGGTAAAACATCAGCCACTGATAATCAAGGACTGCAGCCGCCTTATCGATTTCCCACAGGAAACTGTGCATGATAGCCAGATTAAAGTTGCTGAAAACGTTGATGAGAACTTCAAGTGCCACAAAAAGAACACCTTTTACATAGTGGCCCGTCAGCAGCTGGCTGAAACCGGGCAAAGCAATGCTCCAAAAAATGGCTTCTAGTTTTCCGACTTTTTTCATTCATTATCACCAGCTATATTTCTATAGTGGTATCATGCACCAAAGATCTCTCTTTTATCACAAATACCTGAACTTGCTTCAAAATGTCTCCTAGGAATACAGCTTATGCACCTGGAACCGCGGATCAGATTTATGCAGCCTGTAAAAAGAAACCATCGGCGGGATGCCTTCCTTCAGATCAGGGCAGCAAATTCCTGATCCCTTCAGATCGGTCTGTGCTATAGAACAATCAAAACGCCCCTGCCAGGTAAAGTAGTCAAGCGCTTCCTGCTCCACACCAAGGTAATTCCTCAGCTTTTTGATGCGCAGCGCCCTTCTGGCAGCACTCAGAGGGAAGCTGCCTGCCGGTCTCTTCCCGCAAAGCTCAGCCATCAGCATTTCGTACAGATCGGAAACTTTATATGGATTCGGATCTGTAAGGTGGTAGGTCTTATTCCTCCCGACAGCTGATGTCCCAAGGAATGCGGCTGCTTCAATGATATAATCCACCGGCACCAGATTGATAAAAGCTTCCCCTTTCCCGAGCATCGGCAGGAATGGCAGCCTGCTCAGGCGGTCCATAAAATTCAGGATAAAATACGGCCCGTCGAACTTGATGGTTTCCCCTGTTACAGAATGCCCCTTTACAATCCCGGGCCTTAAGATGGTAATCGGCATTTCCCCTTTAGCTTTTTCAACGATGACTTCGGCCAGATATTTTGTTTCTTCATAATGATTCTTGAACCCGGGCGGCTCTATCAGCTCATCCTCCAGCAGCAGCCCATCCCTTTTTCCAGCCACATAGGCAGTGCTGAAATAGACATATCTTTCAAGCATCTCCAACGTTCCTGCAAATTCTGTTACATGCCTCGTCCCTTCAACATTCACCTTATACGCAATATCCTTAGGAACAGCCAAATCATAAATGGCGGCTAGATGAAAAAGATGGGTGATGCTTTCCTTGAGGAATGCTAAGTCCTGCTGGCCGATACCAAGCCCAGCCCTGGTAATATCTCCAGTAATGATTGAAAAGCACTCGCTCTCTGCACCGGTCTCCTCGCAAATCTTCCTGATTTCATCGTTTGCGGCCGCTTCCATTTCCCGCAGGCTTAAAACGCTGATATGTAAATTCCCTTGCTCTTTATTAAGTACCTCCCTAATTAGGCGGGAGCAGATAAAACCAGGAAACCCCGTGAAAAAATAATGCCTCTCCTTCATTGGACCGCCTCTTTCAATTATAGATTTACTCAAATTGTAACCGGTCATACCAGCTTCAAACAATATATTTCTGATAATTCAAATATATTTTCTTTTTAAAAAAGGCTGTGTTAGTGTACCTTGTTGATTTTGGGCTCATTCGTGTGAAACTTGATTTCACACGAATGAGCCCAAATCAACAACAATGTTTAACAAAGCCTAAAAAAAAGCCTCTCTCCAAAGAGAAAGGCTTTTCAGCATCATGCAGTTAAAAATTTTATTTGTCTCTATGATCCTCGTCCTGCTGTTTTCTTTCCTCATCTTTTACTGCCCTCAGCAATTCCTCGAGCATGGCAGCCATGTCTTCGCGGCTGTAATTTTTGTTGCTTTCAGCAGGAACCTGAGGCGCTTCACTTTGACTCTTTTGGTCTTCGTACCTTTCTTCAAGGAGATAAGCAGGAATCAAGTGGCCGTCAGGTGTAGCATACATCTTGTTGAGCTTCCTTGTATCTTTATCAAAGAAGCTGTAGACGACAGGGATGACGAACAGCGTCAGGAAGGTGCTGCTGATCAGGCCGCCGATTACCGTGATGCCCATCGGCTGGTTGATCTCAGCCCCCTCGCCGATCCCCAGCGCAAGCGGGATCAGTCCGAGGATCGTCGTAAGTGCTGTCATGAGGATAGGCCTTGCCCTGTCTTTTACAGAAACGACAATGCTGTCATAGGTTTTCATGCCGCTTGCCTTTTTCTGATTGATATAATCTACAATGACAATGGCATTATTGACCACTATGCCGGCAAGGACAATGATGCCGATGATAGCGGTCAGGCTGACAGGAGTGCGTGTCACGGTCAATGCTATAGCTACGCCAATGACCATCAGCGGAACTGTGAACATAATGACGAACGGATATTTCAGTGATTCGAATTGGGCCGCCATCACAAGATAGATGAAGACAACCGCCAGGATGAATGCCAGGAGCATATCATCAATGGATGATTCCAGGAGCTCCCGGTCACCGCCGAAGACAATTTCTGTTTCTTCCGGCAGATCCAGATCAGCAATCTCATCATCAACCAGATTAGAAATAGCCCCGAGGTTTGTTGAGGTCTTATATTTCAGGGTAAACTGGACAGCGTCCTGCTGGTTGATCCGCTGGATATTGACCGGCCCTTCGCCTCTTTCGATAGCCGCTACCTGATCAAGGGTTGTATAGCTTCCATCAGGCTTGCGCAGCAGGAGTTTCTTAAGATTATCAAGATTTTGTGTGACTTCTGGATCATATTCTACGAAAACGCCATAAATATTGGAGCTCTCATCAATGATCTGGGTTGCCTGGTTTCCTCTTGTCACATCATTGACAATCATGGCAACCTGGGCAGGCGCCAGCCCTGCTGCCCGTGCCTTTTCCCGGTCGACCGTGATTTGGATTTCTTCTACCGTATCCATCAGGTCTGTGGAAAGTTCGTTCACGTCATCAAGGTCTTTGAGTGAATTGTATATTTTGTCTACCGATTCATTCAGCCGCTTTTCGTTTGTATCACGGACGCTGAACGAGAGAGTATTCGGCGCGGATCCTGCGGAAGACTGCAGATTGAATGAGACTTCCGCCGTGCTGTTGGCCTTCTCTGCCGCTCTCTCCAAGTCTCTCTTCACATCGTCGACAAACTCAAATGTCGAGCGGTCCCTCTCCTCCAGATCCTTCATCTTTACATAAAGCTCAGCCACATTCGGATTGCCGGAGCCTCTGAAAGAAGATTCCTGTGTTGTGCCGATCAGGCTGACATATGTCTCGACATCGTCTTCTTCCTTAAGCTGCTCTTCAAGTGCAGCCATGACCTTTTCAGTTTCTGTAAGAGCTGAGCCATTTCCAAGATTGACCCTGACGCTGAAGAAACCTTCGTCCGAATTAGGAAGGAACTGTGTCCCGACCGTCGTGATCCCATATCCGCCGCCGGCAAGAAGGACAAGCATGATGACCAGGACAGCAAGCCTGTTGCGAAGGGCCCATTTGACAGAACGCTCAAGCCCCTTCATGATGGCCGACTCCTGGCGCTTTTCTTCCAGATTGTTTTTCGGCGCTTTCAGCAGCCTGCTGGCAAGCATCGGCACCACAGTCAAAGCAACGACAAGCGACGCAAAAAGACTGAATGAAATGGTCAAAGCAAATTCAGTGAAAAGCTGGCCGATGATTCCTGTTATAAAGACGACAGGCAGGAACACTGCCACAGTGGTGAGGGTGGAGGCTGTAATCGCTGCACCTACTTCTCCCGCACCGTCCCTTGCCGCTTCTTTTGGATCTTTCCCCATCGACAAATGTCTGTAGATATTTTCAATCACAACGATTGAGTTATCAACGAGCATCCCGATCCCCAGCGCCAATCCGCCAAGGGTCATGATATTGAGGGTGAAATTTGAAAAATACATCAGCACAAAGGTGAAGATGACAGAATATGGGATGGCAATCCCGATGATGAGCGGGCTTTTGACATTCCTCAAAAAGAAAAACAAAACGATCATGGCGAACAGGCCGCCTAAGAGAAGCGAGGTTGAGATATTCCCGATCGCCTGCTGGATATAATCACCCTGATCAAACAGGATATCAGACTCAATCCCCTCATATTGATCTTTTTCAAGCAGTTCATCGAGCTGGCTGATGAACTCCTTCGACACCTCTGCAGTGTTTGAATCTGACTGCTGCAGGACGCTTAAAAGGACAGAAGGCTCCTGATTCGTCCTGGTGATCGTCCGGTCGTTCTGGTTGACAAGCTGGACGCCGGCCACATCCTGAAGGAGTACTTCATTTCCATTAGACGGATTGGCGGCTACCACAAGTTTTTTTAAGATATCGACTGAATCAATGCTGCTGATTACCCTGGTAGTCAGTTCCTTGCCGTTTGTGAGAATGGTGTCCCCTGGCAGGGATATATCATTGGCCTGAATGGTATCAACAATATCAGACTGGCTGAGCTGGTAATCCCTCAGCTTGTCCTGGTCCAGTTCAACCCTGACTTCCTTTATGCTGGTGCCGGATAGATTGACGCTGGCCACACCGTCTACCTTTGTAAGCTCCAGCTCCAGCTGTTCGGCAATGCTCCTTAATGATTCCTCATCACTGTCAGAGCTTAAAGAAAGCTGGATGATCGGAAACTGGGAAGGATCAAATTTCAGGAAGCGCGGCTTGTCCACATCTTCCGGCAGCGGAGTCTGATCCAGCCGCTGGATGATTTCCGACTGCACTTCGTCAATATCAGTCGTCCAGGAAAATTCCAGGAGTACAAGATTGGCGCTTTCCTGTGACGTTGCAGTCATTGTTTTTAAACCAGGAAGAGTGGCAAGGCTCTGCTCCAAAGGTTTTGTCACCTTTTCAGATACCTCTTCCGGGCTTGCTCCCTGATAATTGGTTACTACAACACCGACAGGCGGATTTATGTCCGGTATCAGTTTTAAAGGTATGTTCAAAAGGGACACCACCCCTAAAACGAGAACCAGAACCATCGTAACAAGTGTAAAAATCGGCCTTCGGATCGAAAAATTGCTTATTTTCACTTATGCTGCTCCTTTCGTCTGCAGAGCCGGACACGGGCCGGCATTCAATATTGTGCAATAGTTTAACTATATAAGAGGGAAAAACGGGATGCAAGTATGGAGGAGCCTGTGAATATGTTCCCCTCACGATGGGCTGTATGGCTGCCTTTTTTCACGCCTGGTAATGCTTCTGCCGAGGGGCGGACAGAAGATGAGGAAGTTCAATGCCTGCTATACAAAAAGCTGTTATGATAACAGCATAAGATAAATTTATGGAGGATAAAGAATGGAATTTGATAACGGCCATTATTTTAAAAGCATTAAACTCAGAAGAAGCGATATTCCTTCATATTCCAAGTATCCCTTTAATCTTCCTGCTGTCAAGAATCTCGACGACCTGCCCCTTCATCCTGATGTAACCTTTATTGTCGGCGAAAATGGGATGGGAAAATCCACTCTCCTGGAAGCTTTTGCCATCGCAGCAGGCTTTAATCCTGAAGGAGGATCTCTGAATTTCAGCTTTTCTACACATAACTCCCATTCGGAGCTCGAGCAGTACCTCAGGCTTTCCAGGGGGTCTGACCGGCCGGAGGATGGTTTTTTTCTTAGAGCTGAAAGCTTTTACAATGTAGCTTCTTATATTGATGATCTTGATAAGGAACTTTCCAGGATGCCGCCTCTGATCGACTCTTTCGGGGGAACTTCTCTTCACGAACAGTCGCACGGCGAAGCTTTTTTTGCCACTTTCCTGAATCGTTTCCGAGGAAAAGGGATTTATATTCTTGACGAGCCTGAAGCAGCCCTTTCACCGCTCAGGCAGCTTTCAATGGTTTCGCGTATCCATGAACTTGCCAAAGACCGCTCGCAATTCATCATCGCGACCCATTCCCCCATCATCATGTCATATCCTTCCGCCAAAATCATTGAGCTGACAGAGGACGGGGTCCGTGAGGTCAGGCTTGAAGATACCGGGCACTATCAATTTATGAAGCAGTTTTTTGAAAATCGGGAGAGGATGCTGCATCATTTGCTGGAAGAGTGAAACGGGAAACAGTAAGAGGAGCGGCAATTGCCGCTCCTCTTATTTCAAATCATTTGCCTGAAGCTTTCGTGATAGTTATCCCTGTCCATCCAAACAGCAAAGTGATGATCGGAGATAGCAGGCAGAAAAAGGCGAAGGGCATATATTCGGCAGTCGGCACATTCAGCACCCCTGTCAGGAATACGCCGCAAACACTCCAGGGAACAAGGGGATTGATGACTGTACCTGCATCCTCAAGGACTCTTGAGAGATTCTTCAGATGCAGCCCGGCCTTTTTATAAGACTCTGTGAATGCATTTCCGGTGAGCAGGATGGACAGATACTGCTCGCCAAGGAGGAAGTTGATCCCGATGGCAGAGGCAGCTGTGGCACTTATAAGCGCAGGTGCCTTTACAATCAGTCCTTTGATGCCTTCCAGAAGTGCCGGCAATATGCCGAGCTTGAAGAGCAGTCCGCCCATTGAGAGGGCCAGGAGGACCAGCGAAACCGAAAACAGCATACTTTCAATCCCTCCCCTTGTCAGCAGGGAGTCGAGCTCCTCCATTCCGGTATTGGATTTGTAGCCGGAGTACAGTATATTGACCATATCATTGAAACCAAAGCTTCCCTGAATAAATGGAGCCAGAATCAAGGCGGACACTGTACTGGCAGACAGGGCGAGAATAGCAGGAATCTTGCGCACCGCCAGGACAGCGAGCACTGCGAAGGGGATCAAAGACTGCCAGCTGACGAGATTGAGTTGCTCAAGGCTATTCTTGATTGCAGCGATTTTTTGGAAATCGGTCTCTGCTGCCGCCGGCGAAATAATGGCAAAGAGAATGATAGAAATGACAAAAGCCGGGATGGTCGTCCAAGCCATATTTTTGATATGATCGAACAGATCGACTTTCACTGTCATAGAAGCGAGATTGGTTGTATCAGACAATGGTGACATCTTGTCGCCGAAGAACGCCCCTGATATAACAGCACCTGCTGCAGCTGCTGTGCTGAGATCGAGTGCAGCGGCCGCGCTGACGAAGGCCGCCCCAAGCGTTGCCGCTGTCGTCAGCGAGCTGCCGATGCTGATTCCGATGACTGCTGTCACAGTAAAGGCAATGGCAAAAAAGTACTTCCCGCTTACTGCCGATAGCGCCAAATGGATAAAAGTCGGAATCGTACCGCTGGCCATCCAGCTGCTGATCAGCATTCCGATAAAAAAGAAGATAAACACAGCGCCTAATCCTGACCTGGCACCCTCAGCCATACCTTCCTCCAAATCTTTCATGCGGACCTTTTTTAAAAGTCCGTATATGAGCAGGGCAATGATTGCCCCTATAATCGGCACATGGGGAACCGCTCCTGCGCCTATAATTGAGAAACTGATTACTCCGAGCAAAAGCAGGGATATTACCACAGCCTCCGCTGTACTGATTTTGATAACCGCTTGATCCTGATGCATGGTACTTCCTCCTGTTGTATGACTGGCTCCGGTCGGCAGAAATGCATTATTGCGCTGAAAGACAGCACAAAAAGCCCTCTCGCCGGCTAGGGACGGAGGAGCTCCGCGGTACCACCCTAATTGAAAGGCACAGCGGCCTTCCCTCTCTTCACACATGATGCCTTTGATTCGATAGCTGTACTTCAAATCGGCGCCGC
The DNA here is from genome assembly GCF_008180445.1 of Bacillus infantis. Taxonomy (GTDB): domain Bacteria; phylum Bacillota; class Bacilli; order Bacillales; family Cytobacillaceae; genus Bacillus_AB; species Bacillus_AB infantis_B. The sequence continues at coordinate 162,980 of NZ_VTER01000008.1, read as the reverse complement.
CCGGGCTTTCACCAGCCGCCCAGTCTCTATTTGCTGCATCCGGCGATTCTACTATTGGCTATCCGGCAAACTATTATACTTAAACGCTTTTTAGCGTTAAAGCGTCTATTTGTAATACTACTATAATCTCAATCAGAAATTTTGTCAAATTTTCTTTTGGAAGCATGTGGCGGGGCTGTTGCGGGGGAAGAAGTTGCTAATATAATTTGGGAGTTGCTAATATATCCAGAAAGTTGCTAATATAATCGAAAAGTTGCTAATATAATTGAAAACTTGCTAATAAAAGGAAAAAGTTGCTAATAAACGAAAATTCATGCTGTCACAGCCCGCCAAAGCAGCACCCTTCTTCAACGAAATCCCGTCAGTAAGAGCACAAACCTCCCAAATAAAGCTCCGGATCAGCAGCAGACATGATCGTTACCATAAAAAACAGGCCCTGAAGCCCCAGGACCTGCCGCAAATTAAATTTCTTTTTCCAAAATCAGTTCATCCCTGACCGGAATCCCGTCAATACCAAACAAAGGAATCTCCGGTTTTATTTTTCGGGCCTCTTCCACGGCGTTCCGAAGGACTTTCGTTAACTGATATCCCCTTTTCTGATAAAATCTCAAAGCATTCAAATTATCGTTGGTCGTTATCAGCGCCATTCTGCTGATGCCTTTTTCTTTTGCATCAGCTTCAGCAGCATTCAGAAGTCCTGAACCGACCCCCTGTCCTTCCATGCCGGCATCCAGGGAGATGATTTCCCGTCCCTCCGCACTATCTGCAAAAGTGATAAGGCCAATGATATTGTCAGCACTGTCTATGGCCGCGAATCCGGGAAGCTCATCACAATGATAGTGCCAGTGGAAATGACCATTTGCGGACTCCCCCAGTTTTCCTGGAAAAAGGCTGATGCCTTATCTTTATCAAGCTGATCGGCGGGGATGATCCTCAATATGAATTCACCTGGAAAGCGGACTCTATTTCCTTTGCCGGGCGACCAATATAATAGCCCTGGGCAAGATCGGCGCCAATCGATCTGCAAAACTCCAGCTCTTCTTTCCTCTCGATTCCTTCCGCAAGGACAATGATCCCCAGCCCGTCTGCAATATTCATCACCTTGGAGAGGAATTGCTGGCTTTCCGGCCTTTGATCGCAGCGGTCGATGAAGCTTCTGTCAATTTTCAAATAATCGGGCTGGAGTGCTTCAAGTATTTCGAGGGTTGAGAAACCGGCCCCGACATCATCGAGCGCCACTTTCATGCCTCTTTTTTTGTATGTATTCAATACCTTTTTTAAATGGTCAATATCACTGATTTTCTCAGTCTCCACTACTTCAAAAACAAGATCTGCCGGATCGATTTTATATTTCTCGACAATCTGGAATGTGTGCTGAAGACAGAAATCCGGATTGTAAATCGTTGAAGGAAGGAAATTGATAAAGCTCTTGATTCCCGGCGGGATGATATTTTTCCTTGCTTTGATTGCCGCTTCCCTCGCCTTTTGGTCAAGCATGGACATCAGGCCCGTTTCCTCGGCTGTCTTGAAAAGGATGCCAGGCGGTATTTGCTTGCTCCCTGCCGTTCTCAGCAGGGATTCATAGCCATAAATCCTGTCTCCCTCTTTCAGGTTAATGATCGGCTGCTGATAGCTGTGGAACTCGCCATGCTGGATGGTATGGACCATTTCCCGATGGCTGACCCTGGAGAACAGTTCAGATGCATTCAGGAGCTGTACAGGCTTGGTGCCATATTGTGAAATGCCCGCTTTTAATTTTTTGGCTTTATCCCCCAATTGCCTGCATATGGCTTCAAGCTTCGTTTCAAGTTCATCAAGGCTTTGATAAGGAGCTTTGATCCAGCTCTCCTGTTTTTGCACGGCATTAACATTCTGGTGGAAGAGGAAGCCCTCTTCTGCCAGCTGGAAAGGCAGGCCGCACTGTGCGCATAGGTGTCGAATAGCAGATCCCTTCTTCCTCGTCTTTTTTTCCTATTTTAGCAAACCAATACAATTTAGTCACTCAATAAGCTAGTTCTTCCCGCCTATAAAAGAGCAAAAAAACGATTCCTGAACAGGAATCGTTTTTTCATTTTATTGCTCCATATCCATCGGATTGTAAAGTTTTACATCCGGGTTTTTGTCCTGGAACCATCTCAGGGCAAAATCATTTTCAAATAAGAATACTTTTTTATCATAACGGTCAGTTACCAGAAGGCTCCGGGAGCTTGATAGGCTCTCATCCACTTCTCCCTCAATCCAGCGGGCAATCTTGCTTCCTTGCCCTTCCATCCGGACATCCGCATTATACTCATTCTTCATGCGGTGCTCAAAAACCTCGAATTGAAGCTGGCCGACTGCACCAAGAAGGTATTCATCTGTTTTAACTGTCTTGTAAAGCTGGATGGCGCCCTCCTGGACGAGCTGCTGGATCCCTTTATGGAAGTGCTTCTGCTTCATCACATTCTTAGCAGTGACTCTTACAAACAGCTCAGGGGTGAACTGAGGCAGCTTTTCATATTGAAACTTGTTTTTTCCCACTGTCAGGGTATCGCCTATCTGGTACAGGCCCGGATCATACAATCCGATTATATCCCCGCTCACTGCCTCATCGACCGTACTGCGGTCATCTGCCATGAATTGTGTCGACTGGCTCAGCTTCAGCTGCTTGCCTGTACGAGGGATATTGATGGTCATCCCGCGCTCAAATTTGCCGGAGCAGATCCTGAGGAATGCTATCCGGTCACGGTGGGCAGGATTCATGTTTGCCTGGATCTTGAAGATAAAGCCAGAGAAATCCTCGGAAAGCGGATCGATTTTACCTTCAGTGGAATTGCGGGCCTGCGGAGACGGCGCAAAGTCCAGATAAGATTCAAGGAAGGTCTGGACGCCAAAATTGGCGAGGGCGCTTCCGAAGAATACAGGCGTCAGCGTTCCATTTGCCACCTTCTCACGCGAAAATTCATTTCCTGCTTCATTCAGGAGCATGATTTCCTCAAGTGTCTGGTCGTAGAGGGAAGACTGCTTCATCGGGTGGTCCCCATCAATTTCCCCATCTGCATTCAGTTCAAGGAAACGATCAGACTCATTCACACGGAATTGTTCAATCCGGTTATGATGGCGGTCGTAAATGCCAAGGAATTCCTTGCCCATCCCAATCGGCCAGTTCATAGGGTATGACTCGATTTCCATCACTTCTTCAAGCTCGGCAAGAAGCTCCAGCGGGCTTTTCCCCTGGCGGTCGAGCTTGTTCATGAACGTGAAGATCGGTATGCCCCGCATCCGGCAGACTTTGAACAGTTTCAATGTCTGAGCTTCTATCCCTTTGGCCGAATCGATGATCATGACTGCACTGTCCACCGCAGTCAGGGTACGGTAGGTGTCTTCACTGAAATCCTGATGTCCCGGGGTATCGAGAATGTTTACGCGGGCATCTTTATAGTCAAATTGCATAACACTTGATGTAACGGAGATGCCGCGCTGTTTTTCGATTTCCATCCAGTCGCTCGTGGCAAATTTGCCGGTTTTCTTACCTTTAACGGTACCGGCATCTCGTATCGCCCCTCCAAACAGGAGCAGCTTTTCTGTTAACGTAGTCTTTCCGGCATCCGGGTGGGAAATGATCGCAAACGTGCGCCGTGAAAGAACTTCATCTGAAAAATTGTTAGACATGTTGTATTCCTCTCTTAATTAACTTCGTTTATTATCATAACATCTATCTTATCCTCCTGCAGGAAAGTTTGCAATCGATGAAATCAACTTCCAGCATTCAGAATGGCTCTTCTGAGCAAATTTTGCTACGATTTATTGAAAAGCACTAGCTGCCAGGCTGGACCCCAGACAGCCAGGACAGGAACGGGGGAAACATGGATACCATTACACATACATTATTCGGGCTCGCCCTATATGCTTCAGTTGATAAAAGCAGGCTTGAGAAAAAAGAAAAGGCCGCCTATTTGACAGCCGCTGTTGCGGCGAGCCAAATACCTGATATCGATGTGATTTCACAGCTGTGGGATACACAGGGACTATATCAGATGTGGCACCGGGGCATCACTCATTCTGTTTTCCTTACGCCGCTTTGGGCACTGCTGATTTACATGGCATGCCGCTGGATTTTCAAGGCAAAAGATCCCAAACTCTTTTTCCTGAGCTGGGTTGCCGTCTTTATCCATGATACGAGTGACCTGTTCAATGCATGGGGAACCGGCTACCTTGAACCTTTTTCTGACAGGAGGATCACATTCGGAACCATCCCGATTGTCGATCTTGTCTTTTGGGCAATCATCCTTGCGGCTTTTCTCCTCTCTATCCGGAAAAGAAAAAGATGGAGGGGACATATTTATTTCAGGGCTGCATGGGTGCTGATGCTCCTTCATCTGGCCGGCCAAAGCATCCAGGGGTATATACTTTATGAGGAATACAGCAGCGAATACAGTGAGGTTGCACTTTCAGCCGATTTTGTGCCATGGCAGTTTACTGTCATTGCGAAAAATGGCCCTGAGGTCTCCATTTATAAAGATGGAGTCTTCACCAGCAGGGAAAAAACTTATACACTCCAATCTGCAGAGAATGCAGACATGGACAGGCTTTTCCAAGAAAACCCGAAAGCAAAGACTCTTTACGAATGGTCTCCATTTGTTGTGATAGTAGATGATGACGAACAGCTGGGGCTTTACGATCCCCGATTCTACATTAATGGCCAATCCTTTTTATTTGAAGCGATAAAAAAAGAAGCGGGGCAATAGACAAAAAAGTATGGGCAGAGAAAATAGAGCCCATACTTTTTTTAATCTCGGGCAAAATAGCACTAATTGGATACGTCTATTAACATAGAATGGAGTGCTATAATGAATTTTATCTGGGGAATTGCCGGAATACTGACCGTGCTGGTCATCGCTTTGCTGCTTTCCAACAACAGGCGGGCAATCAATCCGCGTACAATCCTGGGAGGCCTGGCCATTCAGATCCTGTTCGCCTTTGCGGTCCTCAAATGGGAAGCAGGACGCAAGGCTCTGAACTGGCTGACTATGGGAGTCAACAGCATCATCAATTATGCCAATGAAGGCATTAACTTTCTATTTGGCGGGCTCTTTGCTGAAGGATCCGGGGTTACATATGTTTTCGCTTTTCAGGTATTGCCGATTGTCATTTTTTTCTCCGCCCTTATATCGGTCCTGTACTACTTGAAGATCATGCAGTTCATCATAAAAATCCTTGGCGGGGGATTATCCTGGCTTCTCGGCACCCGAAAGGCGGAATCCATGTCAGCGGCGGCAAATATTTTTGTAGGCCAGACAGAGGCGCCTCTCGTTATCCGCCCCTATATCGGCCAAATGACAAACTCTGAGCTGTTTGCCGTCATGACAGGAGGGCTCGCTTCTGTAGCAGGATCAGTTCTTGTCGGCTATTCACTTTTGGGCGTACCGCTTGAATACCTTCTCGCAGCCAGCTTTATGGCTGCTCCGGCAGGGCTGATCATGGCTAAGATCATTTTTCCAGAAACAGAGAAGAAGGAAGAGCCAAAAGAATTGGAAATGGAAAATGACAGCGATTCGACGAATGTTATTGATGCAGCCGCAAAAGGTGCCAGTGTCGGCCTGCAGCTGGCTCTCAATATCGGTGCCATGCTTCTTGCGTTCATTGCACTTGTTGCACTGCTGAATGGTTTGCTTGGCTGGATCGGCAGCTGGTTCGGATTTGGGGATCTGACGCTTCAGCTCATTCTCGGCTATATCTTTTCCCCGCTTGCTTTTGCCATTGGAGTTCCATGGGCAGAGGCTGTAGAGGCAGGAAACTTTATCGGTCAAAAACTGATCCTGAATGAATTTGTTGCCTATTCCTCCTTCGCTCCGGTAATTCCGGATCTTACGGATAAGACCGTTGCCATCATCAGTTTTGCTCTATGCGGATTTGCCAATATCTCTTCCCTTGCCATCCTTCTTGGCGGGCTGGGCAATCTTGCCCCGAACCGAAGGGCCGATATCGCCCGGCTTGGGATAAGATCCGTCATCGCAGGAGCACTCGCATCGCTCCTCAGTGCTGCGATTGCAGGGATGCTTTTCTAATCAATTAAGGAAAAAGACAGGCCGGCAGCCTGTCTTTTCTTATTTAGTCAAATGGAAAATGATTGATTCATAAGGTTTTAATGTAATTTCCCTGATGTCTGAGGGTCCATCACTGTAATTTGAAAGCAGCAGCTCTGCTGTATAATCATCAGCAATTTTCCTGTCAGGAAGTGTAAAGACTGTTTCACTTCCATAGAAATTATTAAGTACAAGAAGCTTTTCGTCCTTGCCATTCCGGAGGTACGCAAAAATTTCCGGATGGTCCTCCAGCAGCAGCTCATAATTACCGTACGTGATGATATCAAATTCTTTGCGGAGGCCGATCAGCTTTTTATAATGATGGAAAATGGAATCAGGATCTTTTACCGCTTTTTCGGCGTTGATTTCCTGGTAATTGCCCGCAATGCCAATCCATGGAGTTCCATCCGTAAAGCCGGCATTTCTGCTATCATTCCATTGGACAGGCGTCCTTGAGTTATCCCTCGATTTACTTTGGAGTATTTTAAGGATTTCTTCCTCAGGCACTCCTTCTTTTCTTTTAATTTCAAAGATATTCAAGGATTCAACATCCCGGTATTGGCTGATATTTTCAAAATACGGATTGGTCATCCCAAATTCTTCGCCCTGATAGATATAAGGGGTTCCTTGCATCATATGAATGGCAGATGCAAGCATCTTGGCTGATTTGCTGTGATATTCCCCATCATCTCCGTACCTCGATACAACACGGGGCTGGTCATGGTTGCACCAGAACAGGGCATTCCAGCCGCCGCCTTTGTTCATCTCCACCTGCCATTTGGAAAGGATATCCTTTAGAGCGTGGAAATCGAAGTCTGCAAGCGCCCACTTCTCGCCGCCGGGATAATCTACCTTCAAGTGATGAAAATTGAAGGTCATGCTGAGCTCTTCCCGTTCCGGATTCGAGTATTTCACGCAATGATCGATGCTTGTAGAAGACATTTCCCCTACAGTCATGCTGTCATGCTTTGAAAACACCTCCCGGTTCATTTCATGCATGTATTCATGGACTCGCGGCCCATCTGTATAGAACTTCCTGCCGTCTCCAGGCGGAAGCGATCCGTCGTCATCCGGGAACCGCTGATCTTTGGATATCAAGTTGATGACATCCAGGCGGAAGCCGTCCACCCCTTTATCAAACCAGAAGTCCATCATATCGTACACTTCCTGGCGGAGCTTTTCATTTTCCCAATTCAAATCTGCCTGGGTTACATCGAACAGATGGAGATAGTACTGCCCTGTCTCCTCATCAAGCTTCCATGCATTCCCGCCAAACTTGGACTCCCAGTTGGTCGGGGCGCTTCCATCCTCTTTAGGCTCCTTCCAGATATAAAAATCCCTGTAAGGATTATCTTTTGATTTCCTTGCTTCCTGGAACCAGTGATGATCTGTTGACGTATGGTTTACAACAATATCCATGATAACCTTGATTCCCCTGCTGTGCGCTTCCTTAAGCAGTGAATCGAACTCTTCCATAGTCCCGTATTCTTCATGGATGCTGAAATAATCACTGATATCATACCCGTTATCCCGCTGTGGAGACTGGTAGATCGGCGTCAGCCAGATAACATCAATGCCCAGTTCCTTTAAATAATCCAGCTTTTCAATGATGCCCTGCAGATCACCAACGCCGCTGCCGGTTGTATCGTTGAAGCTTTTCGGATAGATTTGATATACTGTCGCTTTCTTCCACCAAGGTTGTTTCATCTTTGCCACCTGCCATATATTTTTTCATTTAGTCTGCTTATTTTTCGCCAATCAAGACTAGCGCCTCATACGGCTTAAGCTGCCGGGGCACTATGTCCTCCCCGCCTTCCGGGCCATAGTTTCCTGTCAGCCAGGAATATTTCAGTTCTTTGAGCTCCTCAGGCAATACCAGTCTCCGCGTATTTCCATAAAAATTACACAGAACTACAAGCACCTGGCTGCCAAGGGTCCGTGTGTATGCATAAATTTCCGGATCTTCTTCCAATATCAGTTCATATTTTCCATAGACAATAATGTCATGCTCTTTTCTGAGCCTGATCAGGCTCTGATAATAATAAAAAATGGAATTCTTATCTTCCAGGGCTTCCGCCGCATTTATATCACTATAGTTCGGATTCATGCCAATCCAGGGAGTTCCTTTTGTAAAACCGGCATTTACCGAGGAATCCCATTGCATAGGGGTTCTGGCGTTGTCCCTTCCTTTTGCGTATATGCTTTCCATTGCTTTCCCTGCCGGCACTCCCGCTTCTGTCGCTTCACGGAAATAATTAAGGGTTTCAATGTCCCGGTAATCTCCTATACCCGTAAATTCAACATTTGTCATCCCGATTTCTTCGCCCTGATACACATACGGGGTGCCCTTCATCATATGCAGCAGGGTGGCCAGCATTTTCGCTGATTCTTTGCGGTATTCCCCATCATTGCCGAATCTTGATACAGATCTCGGCTGGTCATGGTTATTGAAATATAAAGAATTCCAGCCCGTTTCCTCAAGCTCGGTCTGCCATTTTGTCAGGCTTTTCTTCAGATCTGAAAGGTCAAGCGGCTTAAGATCCCACTTTCCCCCCGGCCCATTGTCGAGGCTTACATGTTCAAATTGGAATACCATATTCAGTTCATTCCTGTCTTCCCCTGTATATTCACGCGCCATTTCAGGCTTGACCCCAGGCATCTCTCCGACAGTCATCACATCATAATGCGAAAGGACTTTTTCGTTCATTTCCTGGAGATATTCATGGATTCTCGGGCCATTCCGGTAATACTTGCTTCCTGATGCATATTTCTTTCCTGGTTTCACTTCATCATCCGGGAGGCCATCCTCCTTTGAGATGAAATTAATCACATCCATCCTGAAGCCATCTATTCCTTTATCGAGCCACCATTGCATCATATCATATACTTCCTGCCTCAGTGCAGGGTTCTCCCAGTTCAAATCAGGCTGCTTCTTTGAAAACAAATGGAGGAAGTATTCTCCAGAATTTTCGTCATATTCCCATGCAGATCCTCCAAAATTGGAACCCCAATTGTTCGGCTCCCTGCCGTTTTCCCCTTTGCGCCAAATATAATAATCCCTGTAAGGATTTTCTTTGGATTTCTTCGCTTCTATGAACCAGGCATGCTCATCAGAGCTGTGGTTGACGACAAGGTCCATGATCAGCTTCATTCCGCGGCGGTGCATCTCGCTGAGCAGCTCTTCCCAATCATCCATGGTCCCGAACTCGTCCATGATATTTTTATAATCGCTAATATCATAGCCATTATCATCATTGGGTGATTGATAAACAGGCGACAGCCAGATGACATCTATCCCCAGTTTTTTAAGATAGTCCAGCCTTGAAATGATGCCCTGCAGATCGCCTATGCCATCACCATTGCTGTCCATGAAGCTCCTCGGATATATCTGGTATACAGTGCTTTTTTTCCACCATTGCGCTGTCATTTTAAAACCTCCCATTATTTCTCAGTACGTTATGTAAATAGCGGTACCATGGATAGGCTTTATCCATGGTACCGGAATAATCATTCAGCTTTTTTGAATTTGCCGAACAGGAATGTCAGCACAAATGGCACAACCAGCACGATCGCCATACCGATAAAAAAGGATCCCCAGTTGTCGGATAAGATTGAGAAAAAGGCAGGCAGTCCGCCGACTCCGATCGATGGAGCAATGACCCCTTTAATGGTAATGAACATGCCGCCCAGGGCAGAGCCGATGACCGCTGCAATGAACGGATATTTGAAGCGCAGGTTCACACCGAACATGGCTGGCTCTGTAACTCCGAGGAAAGCTGAAAGTGAAGAAGTTGCAGCAAGCCCTTTTACTTTTTCATTTTTATTCAAGAAGAACATTGCAAGCGATGCTGAACCTTGGGCAATATTTGATAATGCAACCATCGGCCAGAGAAATGTTCCGCCGATTGACCCGATCAGCTGCAGATCTACAGCCAGGAATGTATGATGCATCCCTGTAATAACGAGCGGTGCATAAAGGCCGCCGTAAATCAATCCTCCGAGAGCAGGAACCGCATCAAAAATGGATACAACACCGTCAGTGATCCAGCCTCCGATCGCAAACGTAACAGGACCGATTGCAATGAAAGACAGGAAGCCAGTGACCAGCAGCGCAATCGGCGCGACCGTCAGCAGCTGGATTGAATCAGGGATTCTCTTCCTTAAGAATATCTCAATCCTTGCCAAAACGTAGGATGCCACCAGGACAGGCAGCACCTGCCCCTGATAGCCGACTTTCTCTATCTCCAGTCCAAACAAGTTCCATACAGGAACTTTATCAGCAGAACCATAACCCCATGCATTGAGCAAGTCGGGGTGGACAAGCATCAGGCCGAGCACCATGCCAAGAAGCGGACTTCCGCCGAAACGATTGACCGCACTCCATCCGATCAGCCCCGGCAGAAATACAAACGCTGTATTGGCTATCATATTGATGATATTTGCCAGGTCAGCCCATCCTGGATGAACGTCTATGAACGATTTGCCTGTATAAAAAATATCAGGCGCTGTCATGATATTGTTGATTCCCATCAGCAGGCCGGCTGTAACAATAGCCGGAAGAATAGGGATGAAAATGTCAGCCAGCGTTTTGATTGCTCTTTGAAGCGGATTCATTTTTTCAGATGCAGCTGCTTTCACTTCTTCTTTTGACACTTCACCGATTCCTGTAGCCGCTGCCATTTCCTTGTATACCTTATCAACAAGGCCTTGGCCGATGACCACCTGGAATTGGCCGTTTGTAGAAAATGAACCTTTCACACTATCTATATTTTCCAATGCTTCTTTATCAACTTTGCTTTCATCCTTCAATGCAAACCGCAGCCGTGTTACGCAGTGCGTGGCTGCTGCAATATTTTCTTTGCCGCCAACTGCTTCTACAATCCTCTCGGCAGATTCTCTGTAATTGCTCATGCTGTTCTCCTCCTGTTACCGTTTTCAATAGCAAGCAAAAAAATGCTGGCCGGGAGCTCATTTAAATCATATTATCTGCCCATCTTGCAAAATTATCCTTTGCTGGAAGGCAGCTCATTAAGCATTCACTCCAAAGAAAACTTGTATATACATGGTGTTTACGTTTTCATTATATCTTGTATATACATGACAGTCAATCATTTATTATACTAGAAAAATTTCAAATAAAAAAAGCCTCCAATGTAATGGAAGGCTTCACATTTTTCCTAGTTCTGCATCAAGCTCTTTCAGCAGTTCTCCAGCTTTTTCTCCGTTGATGACTTCGTCCGCGTAAAGGTCCAAATCAGTAGGATCCATATTAATTATAACCAGTTTTGCACCACACTGCTTGGCAATGAGCGGAAACTGATTGGCAGGAGTGACAGAGAGGGATGAGCCAAGGACAATGAAAAGATCAGCTTTCTCTGACTCTGCAGCGGCAAAATCAATAGCTTCCTCGGGGAGCATCTCCCCAAAAAGGACGATGGACGGCCGCAAAATCCCCCCGCAATCACTGCACCGGAAATGCTCATCTATATATTCATCATTCGGGAATGTTTTCCCGCATGTCTGGCAATGGACCTGCTGCAGTGTACCATGCAGTTCAGCCACATTTTTGCTCCCTGCCTCCTGATGGAATCCGTCCACATTCTGGGTGATGATGCTTTTGATGATCCCTCTGTTTTCCCAGTCTGCCAGTATATAATGCCCGGCATGGGGACTGCATTCCTTCAGACCCATGACTCTGCTGCGATAAAATTCAATGAATTCATTAACATGATGGTTGAGTGCTTCTGTACTGGCAATTCTCCCATATTCCATCGTATTCGCTAACCCGCTGCCTGCTGACCGGAAATCAGGCAGCCCGCTCTCCGTTGACATGCCTGCACCGGTCAATATTACCGTATAGCTTGACTCTTTCAGCCATTGTAAAAGCATAAAGACACCTCGCTTTTTTCTCTATTATAAACTTTTCCTGGGTTCAACCATCCGAAAATGGGATAAAAGAGTAAAAAGAATCTTTTAACCGGAAGGATGTTATATATGAAGATTTTCAAAAAAGAAGATTACGAAAAGGAATATAAAAAATATGAGTCCCGCGCTGCCAAATACTTAAATGATCCGGGCAAGACAAGCGGGCTGCTTTCCAAAGCAAGCAAAAAAGCCGACTCTAAGAAAAATGCCCTGTCTGAAGTTTGGGATAAGCTGCAGCTGCTGTTTGAACTCATTAAAGCCTACTCAAAGGGACAGTATAGGGATATTTCTGCGAAAACAGCCGTGACCGTCATTGCGGGCATTCTCTATTTCGTATCTCCCCTGGATTTAGTCCCGGACTTTCTTGCCGGAATCGGCATATTGGATGATGCAGCGATCATCGGCTTCATCATCAAGCAGATCACTAATGAGCTTGAAAGATTTAAGCTCTGGAAAGAGACACAGCCGGACAATATTATAGAAATGGAAGAAGACAGCAAAAAAACTCTTGTATAGCCACAAGAGTTTTTTTCTTTTTTTTTATTTGGCAAACCGGTGCTTGCCGATTTCTTTTGTTACGGCCCTGGTGCGGAGCCATTTACTGTTAGTCTGGGCAGGGTTGAAGAAAAATAGGGACTCACCGTCTTTTCTTTCTTCTGTCAGGGCTTCCTGGACAGCTTTCTGTGAATCCTTCCCTGCAGGCTTGTTGATCATCCCATTGTCCACAGGCTCGAATTGCCTGTCTTCGTATATTACTTCTTTAACTGTATCCGGAAACTTTTCATCCTTCATTCGATTGAGGACAACTTCGGCCACAGCGACTTTTCCGGCATGCGGCTCCCCTTTGGCTTCGGCATGCACAAGCCTTGCCAAAAGATCCTTTTCTTTTGTAGATAAGCTGACCTTTGGTTCTGTCTTTCGCTTCTTTTTCTTTGGAGCAGACGGAATGATGAGCTTATCTCCGGCCGAAATCTTTTCATCCTTTTTGTAATTCGCCTTCTGTATTTCCTTCTCAGCTACACCAAATTTCCCGCTGAGCTTTGAAAGGGTATCCTCTTCTTTTACAGTATATATATTGACATTATCAATCGTCTTGGCAAATGCTTGTTTTCCGGGATTTTGGACAATCTGGAATGAGATCAGCATGAATGCAGCAATCATTAAGGCAAGATATTTCATAGCTTCTCCTCCATTCTATCTTTTTTCAACATTCCTTACCCTATCACAGATAAAGATTCAGTTCCAAACTTAATTCTTTCCATGGCAGCACAGGTATATATAGGGATAACTCCGAATTTTCCGGAAGAAAGCTGTTTCAATGCCATTGCAGAGAATATCTGTTATAATGGACCATGATTCCCGGATGAAAGCGGGAGCTCTGAACGGACCGGCTGCTTTATGCGGCTGTAAATAGGAGAGAATTGTGGGGGAACCGGGCACGGTTGAGACTTTATTGTTACAATAAAGGACCCTTTGAACCTGATCTGGAGAGATGCCAGCGTAGGAAACATATTCTTAATTGGATGAATGTTTTTTATTGCGCACGGGTTCTGAAATCCGGGCGCTTTTTTGTTTGCATCGGGATATAAAGGAACAGCACCTCCGCCCGCGGTTATCCAGAATTAGTTTATGCCATTATCCGGCGGTCTTTTTGGAATAATATCAGAAACAGCATGGAGGATTGATCATGAAGAAATGGCTCAGCGCATTGTGCACTGTCTGGCTGCTTGCCGGCTGCACCGGAGGACAGACTGGTCAGGAAGAAAAACAAGCTGATAAAGGGCAGGACCTGGAAAAGATAACGGTTGTCCTTGACTGGACACCTAATACTAATCACACTGGACTTTACGCTGCCAAAGCGAAAAATTATTTTAAAGAAAATGGCCTTGATGCAGAAATCATCATGCCTGGTGACGCTGGAGCAGACCAGCTGGTTGCTTCCGGTAAGGCCGACTTTGGCGTCAGCTATCAGGAAAGTATTACACAGGCACGGGTTCAGGGTGTCCCGCTTGTGTCAGTAGCCGCCGTCATACAGCATAATACATCCGGCTTTGCTTCTCCTGCAGCAAAAAATATCGACTCGCCAAAGGATTTTGCCGGAAAAAAATATGGAGGCTGGGGATCGCCTGTTGAGGAATCTGTTATCGCCTCATTAATGAAGCAGGAAAATGCAGATGTCTCAGATGTTTCCTTTGTTAACATGGGGGATGCCGATTTCTTTACAGCTGTTAAAAGGGATATCGATTTTGCCTGGATTTATTATGGATGGACAGGCGTCGAGGCGGAGCTTCGCGGAGAAGATCTGAATATGGTCTACCTTACCGACTATTCCGACAAACTCGATTATTATACACCTGTTCTGGCTACCAATGAAAAAATGATCAAAAATAGTCCTGATACTGTCAAAGCCTTTGTAAAAGCAGCATCACAGGGCTATCAGTTTGCAATCAAGAATCCGGAAGAAGCTGCTGATATCCTGCTTGAGGCTGCACCTGATTTAGACGCCGAGCTGGTCAGGAAAAGCCAGGAGTGGCTTTCTCCAAAATATCAGGATGATGCAGAACAATGGGGAGAACAGAGTATAGAGGTTTGGGAAAACTATGCCCAATGGATGTATGAAAATAAACTGCTTGACAGCGAGCTGGACGCTGAAAAAGCTTTTACCAATGAATTTTTGCCAGAATAGGAGGAACTATAATGGCCAGTACACTGATCAGCATTCAGATCATACCTAAAACAAAAAACGGGGAAGATGTCATTCCATATGTGGATGAAGCGATTAAAATCATTGCAGAATCCGGAGTCAAATACGAGGTCCATCCGCTGGAGACAACAATGGAAGGCGAGCTTGAAGAGCTATTCGGGATTATCGCAAGAATGAATGAAAGAATGATCGAAATGGGAAGCAAAAATGTGATTTCCCAGGTCAAAATTCTGTTTCAGCCTGATGGAATCACGATGGATGACCTGACGGATAAATATAAATGAAGAAAGTGTTTGTAAGAGGATGGAAGCCGGCAGCGGTTCTCCTCCTTTTGTTCATTCTATGGGAAGCGGCAGTCAGGCTGGCAGAAGTCCCTGCCTGGCTCCTGCCTCCGCCCTCTGACATCATAGCTGAATCTGTCGAAAGCTGGGCCCGTTTTTCCGGACACCTGGCGTCAACGGTGCTTTTATCACTGTCCGGCTTTGCACTGGGGACTATTTTCGGGCTCACTGCGGCCATCATCCTTCACCGTCTGCCGGCTGTAAGGGAATCTGTTTACCCGCTGCTGATATTATCCCAGAATGTCCCTGTCATCGTCCTTGCCCCTCTCCTTGTCATCTGGTTCGGATTTGGGCTGCTGCCGAAATTCATTGTCATTATTCTTGTCTGTTTTTTTCCAATCACTGTGGCAGCTTTGGACGGTTTCAGGCAGGTTCCAGCCGAGCTCAAGCATTATATGGCCATGTCAGGAGCCACCAAAAGGCAGCTGTTCTGGAAGCTGGAATGGCCCGGCTCCCTGCCCTCGCTATTTTCAGGGCTCAAAATCTCGGCCACCTACAGTGTAATGGGCGCTGTCATCTCCGAATGGCTCGGTTCGGAAAAAGGGATAGGCGTTTTTATGACGCTCGCCTCCTCCTCCTTCCGGACAGACCGTGTATTTGTAGCCATTTTTGCCATTATGATATTAAGCCTGCTTTTCTTCGGAGCAATCCTTTTGGCAGAGAGCCTGCTTTTAAAATGGAATAAAAAGGAGCAGATAAAATGAATCTCCTGCACCTGGATAATATATCAAAATCTTTTGGGGAACAGATGGTCCTTAATAACTTTAGCCTTAAAGTCAATGAAGGTGAATTCGTCTCCCTTCTCGGGCCCTCGGGAAGCGGAAAAAGCACCATTTTCAATCTGATCGGGGGGCTGCTTCTGCCCGATGAAGGAAGCATCCAGATGAACGGCCGAGCGATCAATGGGCAAAAAGGATTCATGAGTTATATGCCGCAGACCCCTTCCCTTCTTCCGTGGAGGACAGTTTTGCAAAATGTCCTTCTGGGACAGGAACTGACAGGCAGAACAGATAAGGAAAAAGCCATGGAAATGATACATAAAGCAGGGCTCGGGCAGTATGCGCATGCCTATCCGCATGAATTATCCGGCGGAATGAAGCAGCGCGCTTCCTTCATAAGAGCGCTGCTCAGCCCGCAGGAGCTTCTTTGCCTGGATGAGCCTTTCTCGGCGCTGGATGAACTGACGCGGCTTGATATGCAGAAGTGGCTCCTGAATATATGGGAAGAGCAGCGGCCGGCCATCATCTTTATCACTCATAATATAGAAGAAGCTCTTTTTCTGTCAGATCGCATCATCGTTTTATCAGAAAAGCCGGCCCATACAGCAGCAGAATTTAAGGTGCCTTTTTCCCGGCCAAGGAGAGAAGAACTGTTCCTGGAAGAGGAATTCCTGGAATGGAAAAGAAAGATCCATCATTCGCTGCGGCCAAGTAGGGAAAAGGGATGAAAAAGATTATTGACAGCCATATCCACCTGGACCGCTATGCTGATCAGGATATTGCTGATATTTGCAGCATACCGGAGCTCGAATCACTCGTAACTGTCTCGTGGGATCTCAGCTCCTGCAAAAAGAACCTGCTCCTTGCAGAGAGGTTTTCAAAGGTAAAGCCTGCTTTTGGGTTTCATCCGGAACAGGTCCTCCCTCCTGAAGCAGAACTTGCGGATCTGATAGGCTGGATGGGGGATCATAAAGAAAATATGATAGCCATCGGAGAGGTCGGCCTTCCATACTATTTAAGACAAGAACAGGGTGCTTCCTTTATAGGCCTGGAACCTTATCTTGAAATACTGGAGCTGTTTGTCCAGAAAGCAAAGGAGTGGCAGCTCCCCGTCATCCTCCATAGCATCTATGAAGATGCAGAGATAGTGTGCAGCCTGCTTGAAAAGTATTCTATCGAAAAAGCCCATTTTCATTGGTTCAAAGGCTCAGCTCTTACGGCTGAACGAATGGCCGCCAATGGCTATTTCATCTCAGTGACTCCTGATGTATTGTACGAAAGGGAAATTCAATCTCTGGTAAAAGACTACCCAATTAGGCAGGTGATGGCTGAAACAGACGGCCCCTGGCCATTCGAAGAGCCTTTCAATAAACAAATGACTTCACCGCTCATGATCCATCGTTCAGCAGCTATAATTTCTGAAATCGAAAAAATGGAATTGCCGGAGGTATATAAGCTCCTGCTGACTAATACCAGGAATTTTTATAGAATATGAGAAGCACTCTGTTTAAGCAGGGTGCTTTTTGTTGGTAAAACAGGAATTGGATATAAAAAGACATATCTGATCTCTTTAGTAGTATAGAACCATTTTATCTTTAATAAATTTTCCCCATATCTCCAAATGGAAATATAAGGTACAGTAAAAGAAAAACTTATTGGAGGACTGCTGAATGAAAAAATATGGCCTGATTCTGCTTATCATCCTGTTTTCTTTTTCCACCTCTGCTTTTGCCCAGCCGGAAACTGCCAGCCTGATTCCCTCTGAAAAACAATTTCTTAAGCTCGTAAAGAAAACGGAAGAGTATAAAGACTTTAAAGATGACTTTCTCTCAAACGATCCTTATATCCTGAATCCGCTTAAAGACGAAAAAGACCAGCAGTATGGCTGGATTGTCCAGTATGAGATTAAATATAAGGAAGAAGCTTCACTTGCCGCAGGCGGTGCAGCCACGGTCAGTTTCTCCTCCATCCTTACATTTGCTTATGACAGCATCAATGATGATATGCAGGCTTATATTATCGACTATAGCAGCATTCTCAAAGATAAAGCTATCTATCTTGAAGAACTCTCCACCGGCACAACCACTGCAATAGATGTTTCTGAGACAGATTTATACGCAGAACTTGCGGTGCAGACGGAGGAAAAAGCAGAAAGCATGGTCAGTTCAGCGGGGCTGCAAAGCGGGAATCCTGCAGCTGAAGAAGGTGTGAACGTAAGCAACTATCTTTGCTGGCAATGTACAAACTATACCAACGGGAGCGTTTCTCTTCCTTGTGCCAATTTGGTTGGCAGCTACTGTTCATCGGGCTCACAATATTCAGTCGGCAGGCTCCTGTGCGCCGGCAAAACAATCATAGATTGCTATGTGCCGAAGGATAAGGTCTGTGTAAAAGGCGTCTGGAAAACCACCTGTCCGGCACCAGCTTAATAGAAATTGGCTAGCTGAATAGAAATTGGCTAGCTGAATAGAAATTGGCTAGCTGAATAGAAAGAAGGCATGGCTGGGGAAGCCATGCCTTCTTTCTATTCAGCTCTTTCACATTTTCATAAGATACGGCAGCAAATGCCTCCCCTTTTCTTACCCCTTACTCCCCGAAGCAATATTGGAGCCTTCGATGAAGTGTCTTTGGAAGAAGAAAAATAAGAGGACGACCGGCAGAAGAACGGTTACTGACATGGCCATCAGGTAGTGCCACTGGGTGGATACTGTTCCTTTGAATGTCTGCAGTCCAATCTGCAGAGTATACAGGCTTTCGTCATTTATATACAGCAGCGGGCCCAGCAGGTCATTCCATGCACCATTAAAGGAGAACAGCGCGACTGTAATAAGTGCGGGTTTGGTAAGCGGGAGCATGATATTCCACCAGATCTGCAGATGGCTCGCACCGTCAAGAACCGCTGCTTCAATCAATTCATTGGGGATCCCCATCATGAACTGCCTTAACAGGAAGATGAAAAATGCACTTCCCAGGAAGGCAGGAACAATCAATGGCAGATACGTGTTGATCCAGCCGAGTTTCGAAAATAAAATGTACTGCGGAACCATAGTGACAAATCCAGGGATTAACATGGTAGATAATACGATGACAAAGAGAGCATTTCTGCCTTTGAAACGGATTTTTGCGAATGCATAGGCAACGAGAGAATTAACAAGCACGCTACCGATCATGCCGGCAAGGGCAATAAATAAGGTGTTAAACGCCCATCTTGTGAACGGTGCTGTCTGCCATGCCTCCAGATAATTCGAGAAATGGAATTCGGTCGGAATGAAGGTTGGCGGGTATTGGGCGATTTCCTGCGGTGATTTCAGGGAAGTTGAAATCATCCACCACAGAGGCGATAGGATCAGCACGCTTCCAGCCAGAAGCAGGAAAGCAACAAAGAGATGCTTTGTCCGCTGCCTGAATTTTTTTGTCTCATAAAACCTCGGTGCTTCAGCAGCTGTCTGCTTCATTTATTGTCTCCTCCTTCATAGTGAACCCATTTTTTTCCGAGTGTCAGATTGATGACTGTCAGTACCATGACAATCAGGAACAGCAGCCAAGCCATCGCTGAGGCGTAGCCCATATCAAAGATTTCAAACGCATTGTTCCACATATGAAGGTTGTAGAACAGCAGGGAATTCCCCGGTCCTCCGTCTCCGTTCTCGGTCATCACATACGCTTCCTGGAAAATTTGAAAAGATCCAATGGTACTCGTAATGACATCAAAGAAGATGATCGGTGAAATCATTGGCAGAGTGATGTGGAAAAATTTCTGAAATGAACTTGCCCCGTCCAGGTCTGCCGCTTCATACATTTGGGCTGAAACACCCTGCAGGCTGGCAAGATACAGGAGCATGCCTCCGCCGACGCTCCACATCTTCATAAGCAGCAGGGCAGGCTTGGTCCATTCAGGATCGAACAGCCATGCCGGACCTTCTATGCCAAACCAGGCAAGGAAAGTGTTGACAAGGCCTGTAGAAGGGCTTAATAGCTGCATCCATAGGAAATAGACAGCGACACCAGAAAGAATGGCAGGCAGATAGTAGACTGTCCTGAAAAATTTCATCCCTTTTACCCTCTGATTCAGCAGCACAGCCAGAAGGATAGCGCCAGCCGTGGTCAATGGCACGGAAAATAATACATAATAGATTGTATTCCAGAGCGATGTTTTGAAAAGATCATCGATCGTGAACATCCTTTTAAAATTATCCAGCCCGATGAAGTTCATTCTTGACGTTATATTATAATCTGTAAAACTTGCAAATAATGAAAATAAGAGCGGTCCGAGAGTCAGTCCCAGAAAGCCGATGATCCAGGGGCTGATGAATAAATAGCCAAATAAATTATCTTTCGCTTTTCGCGAAAGCCGCTTCGGCTCAGCCTTAGCCTTCTCTTTGCCCATGCTGTTCGCTTCGTTTTGGGCAATTGTAGAGTCATACGATTTCATACCCCTTCACCCTTTCCCAGAAATGATTGCATTCGAAGAAGAGAAGGAGATCCCTTCTCTTCTTCCAGAATGTATTATCTTTTTAGTTTTTCAACGTCATTTTCCGCTTTCTCCAGTGCCTCTTCGGGCGACTGCTTCCCAAGCAGGGCATTGTCGATCTGCGGGTTTACCCTGCTCAAATAATCAGGATATTCAACCGGGATCGGGAAAAGCTGTGTATCTTCAAGATTTTCAATGGTTGCTTCATAAACCTCTTTATCTTTTCCTTCCAGCCCTTCTGCTGCTGCCTCAGCACCTTCAATGCTGGCAACATTGTCAAAGTTCTCCATAGCCCAGTATTTCTGTGCTTCAGGTCCTGTCAGATATTTAATAAAGTCCATGGCTTCTTCCGGATTGCTGGAGCCTTTTGGCACCTCGGCAACAAAACCGCCTCCATCACTCCAGTTTTCAGCACCTTCTTCATAAGCCGGGATTGGAGCTACTCCAAAATCCATATCCTGCCCATAATCCCTGATCTGAGTATAAAAAGTTCCTACATCCACCCACATGGCCACTTTTCCGGCAATGAAAGGATTGGACTGTTCACTTCCGAATTCGGCCTTCAGCGCCTGAACATTTGACTCGCCGAGGCGGTCCTGCCATTTGAGCACCCATTCCAGTGCTTCTGCTTTTTTAGGCGTATTGATTTTCAGCTCACCATTGTCGATGAAGTTCTTCCCTCCATCTGCACTGGTCATCCAGCTGCCTGCGCCGATGCTTCCCCAAAGCGGATAGAATCCGACCCTGTCATAGGTTTTGCCATTTTTCACATCAAGCTTTTCGGCATATTCTTCAAGCTCCGCCCAGGTAGAAGGCGGCTTATTCGGATCAAGCCCGGCTTCTTTGAAAGCTGCTTTATTATAGAATAGAATTCTTGTATCTGTATTGAATGGAACTGCATAAGGCTTGTCCTCATAAAGGACCGTGTCCCAAAGGTGCGGATAAAACTGATCCTTGAAGCCTTCATCCATATATTTGCTTAAATCTTCAACCTGTTTGGCTTCCGCCCGCTGCCCGACTGTATTGATATCATTGATGATAACATCTGCCGGATTTCCTGCAGCCACTGAAGCAAGGTTCTTTGTCCAGATATCTCCCCAAGGCAAATATGTATGCTTAACAAAAACCTTATCCTGTGAACCATTGTAGTCGTCTATGATTTTTTCAATGATTGGCCTTCTTGTTTCCGATCCCCAGAATGTCCAGAAATCAATGACTACTTTTCCATCCTTCGTTTTTTCTGCCTGAGCTGATTCTCCGCCTGAGCATCCGGCCAGGACGCCAAGTAGCAGAAAGGCAGAAATTAATAAGGCTATTCCCTTTTTCATATGTATCCCCCTAAAATTTATCTATTTTTTTCTCCCTAAATAACACCCAGCTGCCTTTGCGCAAAGGATCCATAACGGTGCATAACTCCGAGAAGGAATTTACTGTAAAACTACCCGCTTCTTCTGCTTCTAAACCTGCTTCTCAAAAAAAATATCGAAAATTGTCTAAAAATTTTTTTCTAAAAATGGTTTCACGTACCAGTCCGGCTCTTTTGCAGTATGAATATATGTCATACGGAAACACAAAAAGGCACACGGGCATTTCCCTCCCATGTGCCTTTTCATATTGGCATTTAAATTGGCCTCTTTCTGCCGGCCTCTTCAATTCCCCATCTTTACTGCTTTTTCATCATCCGGCTCTCTTTAAGCTGAACCCTTCCTTTTTCAGGGTTTTGAAAATGCTTCTGGATAACTTTTCAGGAGCCTTAAAGAATTCTTTACTGCTCTCCTCCCGGAAGTAAATGACCTCATTGACATTCCAGAGTTTCAGCTGAAGCGTGTCGCCCCCTTTAAACCTTACAAGAGCGTCATATGAAGGCTTTTCTGCCGGAGTATAATTGGTTGGGGCCGATTCATGCAGCATGGACCTGATCATTGCTTTCATGAAAGGGTTTTCGGCATAGCTGGATTCATTAAGCTCTATGTTGACGCCGTTGGTAATGTAGCTGTATTCCGAATCAGTTTCTGCTGTAATGATATCCGCTATCGGCAGCTCCTTCAATTCAGCGAAAGTGCTGTCCTGATCCGGGATGCTGAATTGGGAGTAAAAATAGACAGCCGCAATAAAAAACGCTGCTGCAGTCAAAAGAGGTCCCTTCACCCAAGGGAACTGCCTGACCTGTATTTTCTCAAGCCTCCCGGGTTCTGCAGCTTCCATAATCTTTTTGAAGGAACGGTCCTTCTGCATTTTGGAACGGGGAATATCATCAAGCTTTTCAAATGATATCGTATCTTCAAATAACTCCTTCAAGGGTATCCCCCCTTTTTTCCATTTCTTTTTTCAGGGCAGCCATTGCCCTGGATGTGGTTATTTTCACTTTGTTCTCATTCCATCCCAGGACCTGTGCTGTTTCCTTGATTGAAAATTCCTTGATCTTCCGGAGGATAAGGACTTCCTGGTAGCTCAGCTTCAGTGCATGGATGGCATCATAGAGCCTGGCTGTTTTTTCACCTTTGACCATTATTTCCACTGGTGTGTCATGACCTGAATCAAATTGATATTTTTCAATGGAAAAGAACTTAAACCGGTTCCTCTTCCGGATATAATCAATGGCTACATTTCTTGAGATCCTCACAAGCCAGGTGAAGATATGGGACTCGCCATTGAATTGGTGGAAATGCTTATAAGCTTTTATAAACGTATCCTGAGTCAGGTCTTCTGCTATTTCTTTATTGTTTACATACATGAAGATATATCCGTAGATTTTATCGCTGTATTCGTAATAGATGCTCTCAAACGTTTCTGCAGAAACTTTATTCATTGTAGGCGCCCCCTCTTGCACATAGTTAGACGATTGACAGCAGAAAAGGAAACAGCCCCCATTCATATTTTTTATTTTTTTTATTGGAGGACAGGCCTTACCTGCATCTTTTCTCCTGCCCTTGACAGGAAAAGTAGAGACAAAGCATCATTTTCAAACTTATTTATAAAATGATGCAAAATGTCTGCAACTTTCTCAGATTCTGTATGGTTACGTAAAATGTCTCCAAGGCTGCAGGCAGCTTTTCTTATTTTTTCTACAATTTCTTCTATATTCCTCCCTCCCTCTTTTAAAATCCTGCAATCTATTTAGCTGATGCTTATTTAAAAATTTTTTTCAAATCTGCTTCTTATAATCTGATTCTCTTATTTTTTCAGCATCAGCCTCTCTTTTTATCACCATATGGATATAATTCCCTGCTTTTTTACAGCAAAATGGATTGAAAAAGGCCTAAGAATTGTCCAGCTGCGTTTTAGCGGCTGGGATGATGGAATGATTTCATCGAGAAGAGTACTTTTTCCATCATATTTCGACAACTTGATTCTTTTATTTCCGATACAGTAAGTGTCACAGCAGGAAATGCCATAACTGGAAAATTTATAGAAAGGAGGGCTGTAAGCTGCTGTAATGAAAAATGAATAGAAAAGAGGAGGAATAGGTTCATGAAGAACAAGAAGCATTTTCGCTGGCTATATCTCTTGCTCACGGCACTATTGATCATTCCGCTGCTTAGTCCTTATCAAGCACAGGCGGATGCCGGCAAGTCTCCGCATGTTTCGATGAAGAAAGCTTCGCCCGGGTCTTCAAAAAACAAAATCCCGGGCAGGCTCCTTGATCAATTCGATGGAAAAGACAAGGTTACCTTCCTTATAAAAATGAAAGAGCAGGCGGACACAAAAAAAGCCGCTCAAGAAGCAGCAAAAAAAGCTTCAGCTGATAAAGCAACTTCCTCCAAGGCAAAATTCATGAAAAGATCTGCAGTAGTTTCCTCCTTAAGAGCCGTTGCAGCCGAAACACAGGCCGGAGTACTAAAATATATTGAGCAGCAGGAAAAAGCCGGCAAAGCGAAAGATAGCAAATCCTTCTATATTGTGAACAGCATTGCCGTCACAGCCACTAAAGATGTCATGGAAAAGCTTGCAAGCTTTCCAGAAGTAGACAAAATCCTTCCTAATGAGACCAGACAGCTTCATAAGCCTGTAAAAGAAGCCTCTAAGCCTTCCATCCAGATGGAAAAAACAGCAGACAATAAAACCAGCTCCATTGAATGGAACATAGACAGGGTCGGTGCCCCAGCCGCCTGGGACATGGGCATAGACGGGTCCGGGACTGTTGTCGCCTCAATTGATACAGGCGTCCAGTGGAACCATCCCGCGCTAAAGGAAAAATACCGCGGCTATGATCCCTCAAACCCTGATCAGCCTTCACATACTTACAACTGGTTTGATGCAGTAGGAGGACAATCCTCCCCATATGACGACGACGGTCATGGCACTCACGTGACCGGCACTATGGTCGGCTCCGATCCTGGCGGTGCAAACCAGATTGGAGTTGCACCAGGAGCCAAATTTATTGCTGTAAAAGCTTTCAGCCCAAGCGGGGGGTCAGATGTCGACCTTCTGGAGGCTGGGGAATGGATCCTTGCACCTAAAGATGCCAATGGCACACCACACCCTGAACAGGCTCCGGATGTTGTAAATAACAGCTGGGGCGGCGGACCCGGACTTGATGAATGGTACCGTCCGATGGTCCAGTCATGGCGCGCAGCCGAGATCTTCCCGGAATTTTCAGCAGGAAATACAACACTGACCAATCCAGGAGGACCTGGTTCAGTCGCCTCTCCAGGGAATTATCCAGAGTCCTATACTACCGGGGCAACAGACATCAATAACCGGCTGGGCTCTTTCTCTCTTCAAGGGCCTTCGCCATATGAAGAAATCAAGCCGGACATTGCAGCACCAGGGGTAAATATCCGTTCGTCTGTTCCGGGTTCAGGCTATGAAGGAGGCTGGAACGGAACTTCCATGGCAGGCCCTCACGTAGCTGCGGCTGCAGCTTTGGTGAGGCAGGCAGACTCAAGCCTGACAGTAGATGAGATTGAAGAAATCCTGTCAGCAACTGCTGTACCGCTTACAGATTCCACATTCCCGAATGTACCGAATAACGGCTATGGCCATGGACTTGTCAATGTGTTCGATGCCGTCTCTTCCGTCGTTTCCGGCCTGGGCAAGTTAAAGGGCCAGGTTTCCAAAGAAGGAGATGATGAAGAAGCGCCATCCATTTCACATGATGCACCGGCTGAAACATATGCCGGTATGGACCTCGCTGTCCGCGCAGAGGTTTCTGATAACATCAGTGTTACAAACGTAGTTCTTGAGTATGTCAAGTCTGACGGAAGCACTGCTGCTGTTGGAGCAGAGAGAGTTTCTGGCAGTTTTACTAATGGCGTCTATGAGGCAGTCATCCCTGGGGAGGTTATCCAGGAACCCTCTCTTTCCTATCAGTGGAAAGCTGCGGATTTCGGCGGTAACAGCGCCGAATCTGAAACATTTGAAGTAAATGTCATCCCGGGGATCAGCACGGGATACAGCCAGGATTTTGAATCCCTGCCTGCAGGCTGGACTTCATATGGAACAAATGACAGCTGGGAATGGGGAGCGCCGGCATCCGGCCCGGGAAATGCCTCATCAGGTGAGAAAGTCTATGCGACCGCTCTTGGAGGAAACTATGCCAACTCAGCTAATATGACCCTCCTCATGCCGCCGGTTGATCTTGGCGAAGGCAATGCCTATCTGCAATTCAAACAATGGCACGAGCTGGAGAACCGCTATGATTATGGCCATGTTTTTGTTTCAACAGATATGGAGAATTGGACCCAAAAACTGAGGGTCAACGGCAATACAGCCGGATGGATTGACGGTGAAGTCGATCTGAGCGAATATGCCGGCCAGCGCATCTATATTGCCTTCAATGTTACAACTGACAGCTCAGTCCAAAAGCAAGGCTGGTATTTGGACGATGTGTCCCTGTCTGATGCACCTAACGCACCATCCAAGAAAGCCCAGCTTGGAAAAACCGGTACAGCCGGGCCATCCGGGCCGGCAGTGTCAGCTAAAAAGCAAATCGACCCTGCCAAAATTGTTCCTGAAAAAGAGCAAGGGAAAAAAGAGCAGGAAAATGGTTCTGCCCCATCCCCTGCATTACTTCCTGTAAATGCGGAAGTCACCGTATTGGAGACAGGACGTTCAGTCTTTACAGATCCGCAGGATGGTTCCTATGAAATGACCCACGCATCCGGCACTTATACGGTGCAGGCAGAGGCTTACGGGTTCCGGTCAGAGTCACAAAGCGTCAATATCCCTGAAGACGGAGAGGCTTCAGCAAATTTTGTACTGGAAGAAATTCCGGAAGGAAGCGTTACAGGGATTATTACAAACGAATTGACGGGCGAGCCTGTACCGGGAGCAATGGTTATGCTAATCGAGGATGCGGCTGTTGAACCAGTCTACGCGGATGAGAATGGACAATATTCGCTAACAGCCTATGAAGGAACATACACCTTAAAGGTTGTGGCTCCATCCTACTATAGCGAAGAAGTTGAAATAACAATCGAAGGCAGTTCAAGTGCCGAGCAAAATATCCAGCTGAGGCCATTCATCGGCTATCCTGGTGAAATCGGGTATGACGACGGAACAGCAGAAAATGCAAGAGCATTTTATGATGCCGGAAACGGCTGGGCGGTGAAAATGTCACTTGAAAATGGCCAGAACAGCGCAATGGTCACCGGCGGAATTTTCCGCTTCTGGGACACAGAATGGCCGGTGCCTGGAGGAACGGAATTCCAGGTTGCTGTCTATGACGCAAGCGGTCCTGACGGTGCACCCGGGAAAAAACTTGCCGGGCCATTTGAGGCATCTGCTTTAAGAAACGGTGAATGGACCCGTGTTGATTTAAGAGACAAAGGCATCATGGTCACTGGCGATTTTTACATGGTCTATATCCAATCAGCTCCAAACCCAAATACCCCGGGCCTTGCTACGGATGAAGACGGTCCGAATGCAGGGCGGAGCTGGCAGCTGGTCGGCGGTGCCTGGTCACCAGTGCCGGCAGAAGAAGGCAATTATATGATACGGGCTGCAGTGGACTACGAAGTGAGTGCCCCAGTTATCACATCGCCTGCCGACGGGACCATCACAAAGCAGAAACAGGCAGTGATTGAAGGAAATTCTGCCCCATCCACAGCGGTCCACCTGTACATTAACGGTGAAAAGGCTGCGGAAACAACAGCAGACGACTCCGGGAAATTTACTGTAGAAGCTGAATTGAACGAGGGAGAAAATATCCTGACTGCCAAAGCTGCCACTGACAGCGGGACAACTGATTCTTCCGCCCCTGTAAAGGTCATTGTGGATACGGAAAAACCTGAACTGACAATTACCTCTCCTGCTGACAGCTTAAAAACAAATAAGGAAACAGTTACTGTCGAAGGTACTGTTGCAGATGCAAACCTTGATTGGGTAAAAGTCAACGGGAAAAAAGCTTCAGTCCAGGACGGGGCCTATTCATTAAGGATCCTTTTGAACGAAGGTGAAAATATCATCACTGTCACTGCTCAGGACAAGGCAAAAAACAAGACAAACAAAAAAGTGACAGTGTTTGCTAAATACACAGCACCTGTCATTGAGAACCTGCTGCCGGAAGATAATAAAGATCTGAAATCAGGCGAAAGCGTCAAAATTGAATTTGACAGTGAACCAGGCCTGAAAGCTGTGTTCTCCATCAGAATGCCGCTGACAAATACCGGCGGACAGCTGACAAATGCTGTGGAGCTTCCGATGATGGAAACGTCGGATGGCCATTATGTGGGCTACTATACAGCAACGAAGAACGTCAAAGCCCCTGGCGCAGAAATTGAAGTCAAGGTGACGGACGATTATGGAAATGAAACAAGGGAGACAGCTGGAGGCAAGCTGAACATCAACGCTAAATAATCAGGCACAGAAGAAGCCCGCCGGGAAACCGGCGGGCTTTCTTGTTGTTAATTTTGCCTCTAGGCCTGGCTTCCCTCTGCTTCCAAAGCTTCAAGGACCTTTATGCCTTCTTCAAGAGCTTGAATGTAAAAGTTTTTCTCCTCAGCATCTGTCTCATTCATCTCTTCAATCAGCCATTTAAAATTCAGCACCAGATAAAAAGAATCGAGTCCCCTGGAAGTGAGTATATCCTGGAGCCACTTGCTGTAATCGGTGAAAATTTGGATGCTTTCCAGCTTATAGGCGGTTTCCAAATATTGAAAATGATAATTTATATCTTCTTCTGTCCTCTTCTTTCCTGATTCCCCGAATTTCTCAAGGGATGGGAACTCTTCATAGAAGCGCTCAAAAAGCTTTTTGACGATTCTATCTTTATCATGTTTTTCCATCTTGGGCCTCCTCTATAATTTTGCCGTGAACGCGATTTCTATTCTCATATATAGTATACTATCAATAACAGAATGTTTTTGGGACATCGGTCACAATTATATCTTAACAGGAGTTGATATCATTGTATTCAGCAGCAGCCAAGGAGCTTGCCAGTTACCTGTTGAAAGGCGATATTTACGGAAGCTGGGCCATTATCCAGGAATATGATTATAAAGACTATCAATCCTGCTATATATTTGAACATTTGCTGAGCGAGAGTATGCATTATATCGGAGAGCTATGGCAAAAGGATCTCGTAACTGTGGCGGATGAACATCTTGCGACTGGAATATGTGATTACATTCTAGCCAAATACTCTTATGAAAAAGGCCAGCAAGCAGCACAGGGAAGAAAAGCCCTTCTTTTTTGCCCCGAAGGCGAACAGCATTATCTCGGGCTTAAGATGACAGCTTCCATATTCAAAGAAAATGGATGGGAAGTAAAAAATCTCGGTGCCAGCCTTCCATTGGAATATGCCTTGAACAGTGCGGAAAAATGGAAGCCGGATGTTATCGGCATCTCTTTGTCACTGACCCACCATCTTCCTTTGTTGAAGAAATATATAGAAGAACTTGAACAGCTCTCATTCCATCCAAAGATTTTGGTAGGCAGCAGACTGATCAACCGCTATGATTTTACACCCTTTTGCAGCAAAGAAACCGTTCTAATTAAGAAATTGGAAGATCTGGAGCCCTGGATTTTAAGCCAGTCTAAAGAGATTGCCATATAATACAGTTATCAGCCTGCAGATCCTGCAGGCTGTCATTTTACCAAAAAGGAGGCATTATACATGAAAACTGAATTAGATTTGCTGCCAATCCCTTTTTTTATATTGGACATAGACGGAAAATTGTATTCGCTTCTGAAGCAGCTGAAAATAGATTCCCCTATTGCATCAGCTTTATCCAGCTTGCTGACCAGGACAGCCTTGAAAAAGTATTCAGCATGCCCGAGAAAAAAAGCGGAGAAATGATTGAAGTTAATCTGCGCACCTCTGGAAATGCAGTTGAACTTTTCAATATCTATTATTCCCGCATTCCTGAAAACAAGCTCATCTATGTATGCTGCGCCCCCATATCTTCAAACCTCCTGGAGGTTCAGCATCATCTGGCCATGCTCCGAAACAGGCTTTCATCCCTGCAGCCGGCAGAATTGAAGCCGCTGGGCCAGCGTAATCCCTTCCTTTTTGAAGTAAGCAGCAATGCGCAGGAAAAACTAATGTCAATCGAACATAAAAAGAAGCTGAAAAGCATAAGCCATTCAGCTTCTGAATCAATCGATCTGATCAACATCCTTCAGCCTCTTGCCATCGAACATGGAAAAGCGGAGTATTTGGAGCGGATCCAGAAAAATCTATTGGATATGATGTCAGCGGCAGACTCTTTAATAGACTGAGAGCCTGCCTTTATTGAATGCAGGGGATACGGATTTCTGCTGTTGTCCCTTTCCCTTCAATACTTGCATAATTGAGAGTGCCTTTGTGGTTTTCAATGATCCTGAAGCTGACCATGACCCCCAGGCCTGTCCCCTTTTCCTTTGTAGTGTAAAACGGCTCTCCCATTTTATTAAGCTGCTTCTCCGGTATCCCTTTTCCCTGATCGGATATTTTGACGAGCAGATTTTTTCCTTCCATCCCCGTCTCAATCAGGATTGTCCCTCCGTTGTCCATTGCTTCAATCGCGTTTTTCACCATATTGATGAAAACTTGCTTCAGCTCTTTTTCATTTCCCCTGATCTTTGGCAATGCATCCTGATGGACTGCTGTAATGCTGATATTCTGCATAATGGCCTGTGTATCAAGAAGTACACAAACATCCTGGAGGACTTTGGAAACATTGACCAGGTCATAAACAGCTGCTTTAGGCTTTGCAAGGACAAGGAACTCGTCAATGATGGCTTCCAGCCTGCCGAATTCAGACATCATGACTTCAGTGTATTCCTTATTATAGCTGCCAGTCTGCATCATCAGCTGCAAAAATCCTTTCAGGGAAGTCAGCGGATTGCGGATCTCATGGACAATTCCTGCTGCAAGCTGCCCTACCGCAGACAGCATTTCAGATTTCTGCAGCATAGCCTCGGATGCCTTATGGACTGTAATATCTTCTATGATGCCAAGATAGCTGCTGACATCTCCGGACTGATCCTCGATCGGCAAAAAGCAGACGTTCTCCCACCTGGCGATTCCGCCATCAAGCGGATAGGACATGCTGCCTTTCCACACTTCCTTCGCAATGATGGCATTTTCAATTTCTTCAAAATCAGCTGTATCCATTTGATCTCTGTACAGGTCTTTAATATTCCTTCCCACAAAGCTGTCAGGTTGTCCTTCATGCTCGGCAAATTCTTTATTGTGGTATTCGATATTGCCTGATTTATCAATGATCAAGATCCTGGACGGGCTCTGATCAAGAGCATTGGAGGTCAGTTTGAGCTTCTGGTTGAATCGTTTTATTTCGGTAATATCATTGAAGGTAAAGACAACCCCATCCATCACATTCTCACTAGTGCGATATGGGAATGCCTGCATCAGATACCATTTATGATTCTTGGACATGAGCTCTTTCTCAATTTTACTAAATGATTTGACGACTTTTTCAGCATCTTCCACAAGTGCTGCCTGTTCAAAATTATGCGAGATGTGGAAAAACGGCCTGCCGACATCCATATCAATGACATTGATTACCTTTTTGGCTTCCGGTGTAAAAAGGCGGATATTCAGTTCAGCATCCAGAAATACTGCTGCTATATTTGTGCTGATGAGCAGATTGTCCATATCATTTGCAAGCGCGGTCACTTCTTTGATCTTTTGTTCATACTCATTGTTTACATTCACAAGCTCTTCATTGATCGAATGCATTTCTTCATTGGCGCTCTGCATTTCTTCATTGGCTGCAATAAGCTCTTCATTTGCAGACTGAAGTTCTTCATTGGATGTCTCAAGCTCCTCAATGGTTGTCTGGAGTGTCTGCTGAGTATAATACAGCTCCTGCTCCAGGTCTGCTATCCTCTCGGCCACCGTGCTGTGCGGATCGAAGTAAAGAGGCATCGTTTTCTTTTCCTTCGTATTCTGGTCTTCATCAAAAAGGATGATAGCAAGAGATTCGTTGGCTGCAAATTTTCTTACAATAAGATCAAAATACCGGTTCTCGCCATCTACGTCAAAATGGACGTTTTTATAACGCACCTCACTCCGCTCACCATCTAACTTCTTCAGGGCAGTCCCAATCATGACCGACAGATGGACAGGGACCATTTTGTAGATGCTTTTGCTCGAGGATTCATTCAGGAAATTCAGATACTTGTTCGCCCGGCGGGACGTGAATATTACCTCATTGACATCATTCAGGACGATGCAAGGGAGCACATAATTATCCATAAGGGTCTGATGGATAGCCGCCCTCCTGCGAGCAGAGAGTGAATCTGCCGCAATGCTCCTATTTTCAG
The DNA here is from genome assembly GCF_008180445.1 of Bacillus infantis. Classification (GTDB taxonomy): domain Bacteria; phylum Bacillota; class Bacilli; order Bacillales; family Cytobacillaceae; genus Bacillus_AB; species Bacillus_AB infantis_B. The sequence goes on along the minus strand of NZ_VTER01000008.1, from coordinate 131,043 downwards.
CTTGATCTGCCGAAACCGGCATTTTCGAAACTCTCCCTTCTGACTGCACCACCCAGTTCTCAGAAATCGCATTTTTATAGATATTCCATTTACTGTTGACAGGACGGAAGAAATGGGACATCTTCCCGGTTGTTTCGCTGTGCCCCAGAACGAGGGTGCCTTTTTCTGTTAGAGCAAAATTAAAGAGTGACAGCAGCTTTCGCTGCAGCTCCGGCTGAAAGTAAATCATGACATTCCTGCAGCTGATTACATCCATATTGACAAAAGGAGAGTCTTTTATGAGATTATGCGGAGCAAAAACGACATGGCTGCGGATGCGCTTGATGATTTCCCAGCTGTCTCCTTTTTTCACAAAATAATTCTTCAGCAGTTCCTGAGGGATGCCTTCGGTCAGATGATCTGGATAAATCCCCCGTCTGGCAAACTCTATTGCATCTTTATTAATATCTGTTGCAAAGATCCTGACGTTAAGGTCCAAGCCCATCTTCTGTACATAGCGGTCAAACAGAATCGCGTAGGAGTAAGCTTCCTGACCGGTGGAACAGCCGGCGATCCAGATTCTGAGCTCCTCCTTTGCAGCCGCCTTCCGGTGGACGGCTTCCGGCACGATCACATCCTCAATGATCTTGAAAGCCTCCGAATCCCTGAAAAAATGGGTAACGCCGATCAGAAGGTCTTTTTGGAGATTCTCAACCTCTCCGCTGTTTGCCTGCAAATAATCAAGATATTGTTCAACGCTTTGATACTTGGATTCAAGCTGCAGGATCCGCCGTTCAATTCTTCTGATAATGCTGTTTTTCTTATAGCATGCAAAGTCCAATCCAGTTTTCTTTTTTATCAGGCCAAAAATTTCTTCTAAGGTTTCCTGGCTGTAGCGGGGCAAGACACTTTCATTGAAGGAACTGAGAATAGAGGGCATGTTGGAAGGGGCCTCAACATAATCTGCATAGCCTGAAAGAATTGCACTTTCCGGCATATCATTGAATTTAGCTGACTGTCCATCCTGGACTATAACTGTTCCGCCATTATCTTTAATTGCTTTAACTCCAGCCGTTCCATCGTTTCCTTTCCCTGAAAAGATAATGGAAACTGCCTTGTCCTTTTTGCTCGCAGCGAGGGATATCAGAAAGGCATCTATCGGAAAATGCAGCTGTTTGTCTTTTTCGTATCCGCTCACCTTGAATGTACCGTCCTCAATCGACGTATAGGAATCAGGCGGATTCAGATAGATGGTGTCAGGCTGGACCTGCATCCCTTCCTTGATCCGCAATATATTCATTTTCGTCTTTTTTGCCAAAAGTTCCGGCATAAAGCTTTTATATTTGGAGGATAAATGCTGAACAACTATATACGCCATACCGGAATCGGCAGGTACTTTCGAAAAGAACTGTTCAATGGCATCCAGTCCCCCGGCAGAAGCGCCAATTCCTACAATATAAAATTCTTTCCCCAAAGATTTTTTCCCGGCAGTGTTAATTGATTGTTTCATAGACATATATTTATTGATTCCTCCTGATTAATGCCGAAATAAGCAAGCCTTCCGGACAGCCTCCACAGTGGCCGATCGCTGGATGTGCAATAACGATGACAGGACTTCAAGGGAAAAATCGATAATAGCAGCGTCCGTCAAAGCTTCTGGTTCAGATAGGGGAATACGGGCATTGATTCCACTTATAGGAAATTCGTTTATACTCCTGATTATAGAGGTTCTTTAAGAGCCAATCAAGATTTGTCATTAAATCATTTGCATGTGGCTTTTCTGCCAAGTTCTCAACATTCCTGGCGGAAGAATTACTTCTCTGTACATAGAAAAAAGCCTTCTCTAATGAAGGCTCCTCATTCAATCTATCCGTTTATGCTTATTCAGCAGCTCTTTGAACATATTCAGTACAATGATCCTATCCTCTTTATCAAAAGAAGCAATCCACTTTGATACAATGCTGTGTTCCTTTGGGTTAAGCTCCCGCTGAAGCCCGCTTTCCAAAAGGCCGTGAATCTCATCGAGCGTGTATGCCCTGTCCTCAGTCTGATGCTCCATCATTCTCTCCTCCATTTACTGTTTTTGTTTACATTCCCTTTAGGGAGGGGGATAAAACACTTGAATGTGGAGGGGACTTGTACAAAACCCGGTATACAAAAGGAGAGACAGGATGCCCTGTCCCCCCCTTTCACTTTATTACCATTTAAAGCAGGCTGCACCAACGATGATCAGAAGGATGAATAGTACAACAATCAGCGCAAACCCGCCGCCGTAGCCGCCGCCTCCGTAGCCGCAGCCGCCATAGCCGCCGTATCCGTATCCGTATGCCATTGGAAGATCTCCTCCTTTTATTCTTTGTCAGTACCGTTTAGTAGCCGTATCCGCCTCCGCCATAACCCCAAGAAGCACCGATGATAATCAATAAAATGAACAATACTACCAGCAGGGCAAAACCTCCGCCGTATCCGCATCCGTCTGACATTTATAAAACCTCCTTTAGTTGATTCAATATATCCTATTCAGCAATGAGCTATTGTGCGAATAGACTAACGCACAATTTTTAGGTCATTTCCTCAGAGGCAAACAAACAGGGGGGCAGAAACAGCAAAATAAAAAAAACTCGCGGTATTAGTCACCAAAGCCGGCAATTGAAAAAAACTATAATGAAAGGCGCAGGAATCGCTCTTCCTGCGCCTGAAACCTTATGGTGTGCTGATGGTCCCTTTTTCCCCTTCTTTCTTCTGGGCCGCCTCCTTCAGCTCATATGTGAGTTCATCCAGGCTCTGGCGTACATTATGCTTGCCTGAGAGGTTTTCGAGCAGTTCTTTCACATCGATGCCTGAAGAAGCTTTCAGCGTTTCCTGCATGGTGCTCATTAGATTTGTTGCATAGCCTGCAACCCTGTTGGCCCCGCTGCTTTTTCCATCGCCGCCTGTATCGACGACTGTAATTTTATCAATATTGGATAACGGGCTCGCAACCTGTTTGGCATATTCAGGAAGCATTTTGAGGACCATATCGAGAACTGCAGCCTCGCCGAATTGCTCAAACGCCTCAGCAATTTTCCGCTTGGCCTCTCCTTCTGCAAGTCCTTTCAGGCGGATAATTTCAGCTTCAGATTCCCCTTGGGCCCTTAAGGCATCCGCCTTGGCAATGCCGTCAACCCTGACCCGCTCGGCTTCTGCCTTTGCCTGTGATTCAATGCGGTACTGATTGGCATCAGCTGCTGTAATCTGTTTACGCTTCTCTGCTTCTGCAGCCTGCTCCACGGCATAACGGTCTGCATCCGCCTTCTTTTTAACCTCAGAATCGTATTGCTTCTCACGCCTCAGGATTTCTTTTTCCTCCAGCTCGATCTGCTTCTGCCTTTCAATGATCCTGATCTGCATTTCGTGCTCAGTAACTTCCTGTTTGGCCCTGGCTGTTTCCAGATCATAAGCCTGGTCGGCACGGGCCTTGGCGATATCCTGATCCCTGCGGTAATCTGCCATTTTCATCTTATTTTCCTTTTCAGCCTCAGCTATCTCGGTTGCCCTCTCCAGCTCTGCCTTTTTGGCGTCTTTATCAGCTTCTGCCTTTTTAATCCTTGTTTCTTTATCGGCTTCAGCTGTTGCAATATCCGCATCCCTTTTAACCTGAGCAATTCTCGGCTTGCCCAGAGAATCCAGATAGCCGTTTTTATCTCTTACATCCTTTATTGTCAATGAAACGATGACAAGGCCCATCTTCGCCAGATCCTGGGAGGCTACCCTTTGAACCTCCTGGGAGAATTTATCTCTGTTTTTGTAAATTTCTTCGACTGTCATGGAACCAAGGATGGAACGCAGGTGGCCTTCGAGCACTTCCTTCGCTTCATTCTCCCTGTCTTCCTTTGATTTTCCAAGGAACTGTTCCGCTGCAGTGGCAATCTCGCTGATGGAGCCGCCTATTTTAATGATGGCTGTGCCATCGGCCATTACTGGCACCCCTTGTTCTGTGTATACCTCAGGCGTTGACACCTCAAGCTTGCTTGAAAGCAGGCTCAATGGCTCTGACTGCTGAAATACCGGAAGGACGAAGGTCCCTCCTCCCCTGATGATCTTAATTTTATTGCCGGACTCATCCACGTGTACCCGCTTGTTTCCAAGATAGCTGCCTGTGACGATCAGAGCCTCGTCAGGTCCTGCCGTCTTATACTTAGTAACAAATACACCGAGCAGAGCAATCAAAAGAAAAGCTGCAACACCAACTACCACCCAAATCATTGCCATTCTGTTCCCTCCTGTTTATAATCCTTCATGTCTGACAACCTGAAGGACATTTTCATTAACTTCTATAATGAGTACTTCCCGGCCTTCTTCAATCGGCCCTCCTTTAAAGCTCTGGGCTGACTTGGCAATCCTCCCGCTGACACTTTCAATCAGCACTTCACCGAAACCGTTATCAGGTATCGGGATAATGACCTTCCCAACCCTGCCTCTCAAGGATTCGTCTGTATAGACAAGCGATTCTTCCGCATTGGACAAAGGGATCAGCACAAAAAGATATAAAACGGCATCCAAAAAGAAAGCGATTGCCGCCGAGATGGCTATGATGAAGATGCTGTCCATCCCGGTTGTATATTCCATCAGGAAACCGGCTGCCGAAAAAATCGTCATAAAAGCAAAAAGCAGTATGGGGTTCAGGAAAGGGCTTATATCACCGGCTCCCTCCAGAACATCTCCGAACAAAATATATAAAACTATTATTCCGCCTGAAAAACACAACATGTACAAGTATAGAGTCTGGATCGGCAACCCGAAGATCTCCATATCAATATCAAACCTCCCTCCCGCTTCTCGCACACAGCATACAACGGCCTAAAAACTTGGTACGAGTGTAGATGCTTTTCTTTTTCTCCCCCTCTGACTATCCAACTGGAAGCTTCTGTATTATTTACGAATGTGCATGACAAAAGTTTCAATTTTCGCAAAATTACCCATAAAAAAAAGCATGGTTTCCCATGCAATCCTGCAGCAAGCTCAGAAGCTCCGTTGCCTTTAGCTAGCTGGCAGGACTATGCTGGCTGGTTTCTTTTATATTCTCAAATGAAAATTTATATATAACATTTTCTTCTACAGGAATTTCCAGCCATCTTCTGACCCCATATTTCGTCATCATTTCTTTATATGACGGCCTGCAGTTTTCCAGGAGTGCCACTTTCAATGTTTCAAATCCATCCGAGTGCAGGACAGCCTCTTCAATCTGTTTCCTGATTTCAGCGGCAGTTGGTTCATCTGATTTTTTCAGCGGCAGTGTAACGACCAGAACATCATTCAGAACTTTTTCTTCCAGCGTCAGCTTAGAAGCAGAAAGCTTCTTGAAATACCTGCTCAGTTTCCATATATTAATTCCATCTACGGTTTCCCAAATCATATTTCTTCCTCCGGATAATCTGATTGGATCATTTTAAAAATTATGTAATCCTGCTCCGTTACCTACCATATCATACTATCAGCTAAAACAGAAATAGACTAATCTACCAAAATTAATTCGATTCCCTATAGCTGTGCCTGGTTCAAAATGAGGCAGAATAGTCAATCCGGCCTAAGATCCCCCCTCAGACGGCCGCCTGGCAGACAGCCTCTTTTTGTCATCGGCCCTGCCGCTGCTGCATACGCTAGTAAAGGCTTTAGTTAGAACCAATTTACTCGCTTGGCAAGCATTATAATTTAACGGAGGTTGCAGATACCATGAGATCAGACCGATATACCGGCAGGCGGACAATCAGATGGAAGATTCCTTTCCTCATCCTTTTGACGGCTGCAGCAGGTCTTCTGATTTTCTACTATTCTACCAGTCTTATTAAGATAGAATCCCCGGAAAAAGACCTGGGTCAAAAGGTAGTCATTGAACTGCCTGCAGGCAAAAGTATTTACACTTATGAAAAGCTGCTGTTCCATGAAAATGGAAAGCTTTACTATAAAGGTGAACGAAACGAAATAGATTTGACTGGCGGCAGGATCATATATGAAGATTGGGATTAAGTTTTCATTTGCCGAAACAGGAGCAGTTCAATATGATAGATTGTCAGGGTAATAGAAAACAGGAGGTTAAAATTCACCAGTAAAAGGAGATGAAAAGCATGGGCAGCTGCCGGAATGGATTAACACTGCTTTTAGCCAGGCTGAAAGCCCTTCGAGAAGTACAGGAGGCACATGGCAGCCTGCCATCAAAGCTCAAAATCGGACACCGTGGAGCGGCAGGATCCAGGCCGGAAAACACCTTCTCATCATTTGACTATGCTCTTCAAATGGGAGCAGATTTTCTTGAATTTGATGTCCAGCGGACCAAGGACGGTAGACTTGCAGTCATTCATGATTCGACTGTCGACCGGACAACAGACGGCAAGGGCAAAGTTTCTTCCCTGACATGGAAAGAGCTGAGGAGCCTGGATGCAGGCAGCTGGCATTCCACGGAATTTGCGGGGGAAATCATCCCGTCATTCACTGAAATGCTGGACAAATATGCCGGTAAAGCCGGGCTCCTGATTGAACTGAAGAAGCCGGCCCTTTACCCAGGCATAGAAGAACAGATTGCAGAAGAGCTAAAGAGCAGGAAGCTGGACAAGGGCCCTGGATCCCGGATTATCATCCAATCTTTCGACAGGAGCTCAATGAAAAAGATTCATAGCCTGCTGCCTTCCATCCCGGTCGGAATTCTCCTGAATTACAAAACGAAAAGGATGACCGCAAGGGAGCTTGAACAGATTGCAAAGTATGCCTGCTATATAAATCCAAAGCATACTATTGCGAACAGGCAGCTTTTGGACCGGATACATCAAAAAGGGATGAAGGCCATTATCTGGACCATCAGGACTGAAAAAGAAGCAGGAAAAGCATTGAAGCTTCCTGCCGACGGCATAGTAACAGATTTTATCGAGCTCCTTGATTGACTGAAGTGCACGCGATGACAGGTTTTAGACAAACTCCCTGCCTAAATGCCCTGGATCCTTTTAGCAAATTGAAATAAATAACGGAAATTGATCCTGCTATGCTGGGAGATAAGGAATGCTGATCTGGTGGCATTTGGTTTCCTGAGTGTATTGAGGGCAGCAACCATTTCCTGCTCTGACTTGATGCCAATTCCATGTCCAAAATAAGCATCATTGCCCAGATAAACCGCATTCTCGCCCGTCCAGACCGGCTGCCGGTAATCGGGATTATAAAAATAGACAATGTCGCCAGGAATAAAGGATGATCCTATTTTTGTAACAATGCCCAGATCTCTGTCATAATTCCAGTCCCATACGAGCAGATTTTGGAACAGCTGATTGAAGTAGCGGACAGAAATAGACTCAAGCACTGCCTTGTATAAGATAAGCACGATGGCCGTTGAACATTCAAAAGCATATTTGCTAGCATTGGAAAAAACATCGTTGACCGCGTCAGAAGGGCGGACATCCGGCCTTAAGGCATATCCAGCCCTTGTTTTTACCCAGTATGCCGGATTGAAGAATGAGTCTTGAAAGGCGGCAAAAACAGCGCCGCTTTCACTCAGCTTCCTGGAGTAGTACAGGATTTTTTCCCTTGTTTCCAGCTCAAACAATAGCTCACCGGCATCAGAATAATAAAATGTCTCCGGGCTTCTATCTAAAGCTTGCCATATAGCCCTTTGGGTTTCTGGCAGCATATCGGCGGACAAACCTGGAAAAACGGGCAGCTGTATCATAGAAAACTCCTTTCCAAGTACGGCTTCCCTATACCTTATGGCAGATGGCTCTTTAAAATGCCCTGAGTTTTCGCCTCCCTCCGCAGAAAAGCCTGCCATCTTTAAGATGGCAGGCCACTCTCTCCTGTCAATCCCCCTGCAGGGCTTGTTCATGTTTCTTGAGATTATCAATAAAAGAAGACGCAACCTCAAAGTCTTCGTATAAAAACAGGAGTGTATCTCCTTCCTGGGACAATGACCAGGCCTTCTGGTAAGCTTCCAGTTCATCAGGGCAAATGGAAACTGACTGGCTGCCAATGACCGAGGAAGCTGCTGCTTTCAAAAGCGATGCTGTTTCGAGAGGCTGTCTACCCCGCAGGTCTTTATCTTCCTTTATTATGATCAAATCTGAATAACCTGCTGTAATTTCTGCCATCCTGGCAATATCGGAATCAGACCGGTCCCCGGGAGCCGACAGGATGGTAATCAGCCTTTTATTTTTCATATAATCGGCCGTACCAAAAACAGCTGACAGCCCTGCAGCATTGTGGGCATAATCAATGATAATCTCCCGTCCCTGAACCTGGAAAGCATTGAACCTTCCCCGGGAATTCCTGGAGTCAGGCATAAAAGATAAGGCCTTTTCCTTGAGTGTTTCAAGACTTACTCCTTGCGCAGCCGCCGCAGCCAGTGCCTGCAGCAGATTGGCTATATTGTGCTTCGCCCTGCCATTGATTGTAACAGGTACATCAGCAGCAGGCAGGAACTCCGCTTTGATGCCTGCTTCCGCGTACACAATCTGTCCCATGCTGTCCTGATACCAAAGAGGCTCGCCCTTCTCCAGGGCCCTTCGGGAACCCTCGCTCTCTTCATCAAGTGATGTATAAATGACTTTCCCCTTCGTGTATGCAGCCATTTTCAAAGTCTCCGGATCATCGGCATTCAAAATGCAATAGCCCCCTTCAATGACTACTTCCGGTATAAGCCTCTTTAATTTAACGAGCTGGGCGAAATCTTCAATCCCATCAAGTCCGAGGTGATCTTCAGAAACATTGGTGACAATGCCTATATCACAATGGCGGAAGGCAAGACCTTCTCTAAGGATTCCTCCCCTGGCAGACTCAAGAACCGCTATATCGACTTTAGGATGGCTTAATATCTTCCTTGCCGAAATCGGCCCTGAGCAGTCCCCTGTATCGATGCACTGTTCACCGACATAGACGCCATCTGAGCTGGTAAGGCCGACAGTGGTCCCTTCCTTTTCGAGGAAATGCTTGACCAGCCGTGAGGTGGTGGTTTTCCCGTTGGTTCCTGTTACTGCGATTACCGGGATAGCTGCCTCTTCCCTGCTGGAAAACAAATAGTCAACAATGTCAGCACCGGCGTTTCTGATCTTTCCTTTTCCAGGGTAAAGGTGCATCCGGATTCCAGGTGCAGCATTGACCTCCAGTACACAGGTATCACGCGGATCCAGCGGCTTCGCTATATCCTGTGATATGATATCGACTCCGGCGACATCCAGGCCAATCGAAGCTGCAGCCGCTTCAGCCATTTTCCTGACGGATGGATGGACCTCATCGGTTACATCGATCGCCTGTCCTCCGGTGGAAAGGTTTGCATTTCCTGCTACCGGCAGAACCCTTCCCTTTTCAAGTACATAGCTCTTATTCAGATCCATTTTTTCAAGGAAGCAGTCCAGCGGCTCAGCCATTGGAATTTTGGTCATAGGCTTTTCATGCCCGTTTCCTCTCAGTGGATTTTCATTCTCTTTATCGATCAGCTGCTGAATCGTATCTTTGCCGTTTCCGATGATAAAAGGAGGGACTCTTAAACTTGCAGCCCGCAATTTGTTGTCAACTACAAAGAGGCGGTAGTCGCTTCCTTCATAATGCCTTTCTACAATATATGGCTTGTCTTCCTCATTGAGGCACTTCTGCACAGCATTCAGCTCATCCCAGCTGCTGATGCCTGTTGCCACACCCTGCCCCTGCCTTCCATGAAGAGGCTTGATTACAAGCGGGAAGCCGACCCTCACTGCAGCTTCAGTTATCCCTTCCAATGTTTCGGCCACTTCCCCCTCTGGCACTGGGATGCCGCTTCTACGAAGCATTTCCTTGGTCATCTCCTTATCACAGGAGGCCTCGACAGCCAAATAAGAGGTCTGGCTCGTAATGGTAGCCTGTACATATTTTTGTTTAGAGCCTGTCCCAAGCCTTAGGAAGCTGTCTTTCCCCACACGTTCAACGGGAATTCTGCGTGCTGCAGCAGCCAGATAAATCGATTCTGTACTCGGGCCTAGCTTATTCTTATAAAATAATTCGGCGGTCTTCTCAACATAGTGTTTTACCGAAAAGCCTTCCTCGCCCCTGAGGATTTTTTCAGCAATCTTTTTTGCTGACTGAAAGGCGTACAAACCTGATTCAGGCTCTTTATATTCGAAAGCGATAAAATAGATGCCCTTCTTCTCGCTTGTGATTGTTTTTCCATACTTCACTTCGATGCCTGCCAGGGACTGAAGCTCAAGGGCTATATGCTCTAATACATGGCCCATCCATGTTCCTTCGCGGAGGCGCTCTGCAAAAGCGCCTTTGTATCCCCTTGAGCAGGTATGCTCCCCGAGTGACGGAATGGCCTCCAGCAGAATGTCAGCGAAAAAGGGAAGCTTATTGGTGGGCTGGAACTCCAGCTCTTCCAGATCGATTTCCACCCACATCATCGGTTTATAGCTGAAATAATTAGGGCCCTGCAAATATCGTATGCGCTTTACGTTCATCTTTGTCCCTCTTCCCCATTAAGAAGTAATTTTCTATTGCCCAAATCAAATCTGTATCCGCCGGTCAAAGTGTGCAGCTTAAAATCAGACAGCGTCAGTTCCTCGCTTCCGTTGCTTGAAACAGCGGAATTGACGAACTCCCCTTCCTTTCCATCAAAGACAAACACCTGATGCTCGCCGAAGACTTCGAACTGTCCATTTCTGACGAGGATGGCCGTATTTTCATCAATGCCTATCCCCATCAAGTCTGTATTTTCCGCAATGGCTCCCAAAAGCCTTCCAAACCGGGCCCTTTGGGAGAAGTGCTGATCGATGACCAGGTTTTGGAGAAAGCCGAAGCCTTCTCCCAATTCTACCTGCAGGACATCATCTGCCGCTTTTGTCTGGGACGACACGATCATAACTTTCCCCATAATGGAGGCGCCTGCACTCGTCCCGGCAATAGGCATCCCCTTTTTCCAGCTGTTATGTAAAGCTTCGTATACATTTGAACCAAGAATCAGTTCTGCCAGCCTCCCCTGGTCGCCGCCAGTGATAAAAACAGCTGCAAGGCTCTCTATCTTCCGGGCAATTTCCTCAGAATCCGCATCAGCCCGCGAAGAGATGTCAAGGCGAATCACTTCATCCGCTCCGAGCCTATTCAGAACCTCTATATATTCACGGCTCACTTCATCAGGGATCCGGGATGCAGTAGGCAGGACCCCGATCGGGCCTGTCCTTGCAGCCGAAATCTCCACAAATTTCTTCAGAATCTCTACTTCATTGCACTTCTCTTCGTTGCCTCCAATGATCAATAAATCCCCAGTCTGCATTCCTTCACCTTTCCCGTCATGTTTTTGAAGTGATAAAGATTTTTAAGACCCTTCTTTGATCCCTGCCTGAACCTCACCCTTCCAGTTTTTTCATTAAATCCCAAGCTTCTATACCCCTGTACGAACCTATATGAAACCGTACCCAATGAATTTTACAAAATAAAAAAACAGCCCTTTGCAGGGGCCGTTTTCAGTCAGATCAAAGTATTGCGGTCTTCCATTTGCGGGGGCTCTTCCATCCATCCATTCTTGGCCATGATTCTTCCTCCATCATGCCCATATGTATAGATATCCTTGGCCAGGGCTGCCATTTTCAAAGGCAGGTCATTCCGGAGACTAAAGGCAGTTCCTATCGCATTGCTTCCGAGTCCGAAGCTGCACAAAAGACTGGTGCAATACAGCATGAGCTTATCAGTGAATGGGCCTTCAGTCGAAGAGGTCGGGTACCCGGCCGAAGTGGATGGCACCTGTATATCGCTATCTGTCAGCTTCTGCCCAAATTCAACAATGATTTTCTGGGAGAGGTCTTTTCCTTTATTGAAGTAATCCCTCACTTCCTGCTTCTTTGCAGTCTGTGCAAATCCAGTGATCATTTGCATCCCGGTCACATTGCTCTCAATGGCATGATATAGATGCGCGACTTCAACTGTGTTCAGGGATCTTTTGTTGCCAAAAAGATCGTTTCCCTTCATATACCCAGTTCCCTCGGCCATTTCGACATCCTTGGGCATTGTAACGGAAGGCGGACGCGGCAGCAGACCCTTCTTGAGCAGGAACTGCGTAAAGTGCTGATAGAATTCCTGTGTAACCTGTGAAAGGTTTCTGTATAAGGTGATGATATCCTCTCTGAACGCCATGCTGAGATGGAGAGTATGCAGCCCCATGCTGATTTCCTTCATCAGCCTAAAAAAATGAATATCAAAATAAGGCTGATACAGAACAGGTGCGTCGGGATTGACATCCTGAGAAGTAAAACCTATAGGAACAACTGCCCCATCTTCCTGAAAAATACGTTCAATCCTTTCTTTATATGGGGTTATCTGAACCAATAAAGACTGCAGCAGTTCCTTTCCTTCCGGATCTTCAGCCTTTTTAATAAAATATGGCAGCATATGAACGATCATTGACTTTTGCTGATATGTCATCCATAAAGTACCTAATTCAGAGGAAGAAATTGCCGGCTTGTTTTCCATGAAACCACTCCTTTTATAATGCCTGCATAATAGAATATCGTCTCCAAAAGTCTTTCATGGGATTCACCGTCCAAAAATAAAAGCTGCCTCCGCGGGGCAGCCTGTTTCCTTATTCAGATTCTTCCTCAGTGCCTTCTTCCGTTTCTGTATCGGCATCTTCATTCTGCTCTGTGTCTGTATCAGTATCTTCATCTTCTGTACCGCTGCATCCTGTAACTGCCATTGATAGGGAGAGAGCAGCAAACAGCATCAATAACCATTTTTTCATCTTTTATTCCTCCTCTTTTTTAATGAACCGGTTACAAGCTTATCTTACAAAATTAGAAAAGAATTAAAATAGGATTTGCAGGTTTTTTACCTCTCTTAACCATTTCTTATCCTCAGCTTATAAAATTTACCAAATTTTTATGAAAGGACTTCTGCCATAGTCCCTTTACTTGCGAGCGTACATGCCAAACTATTCAATGATCCCCGTACCCATGATTTTTGAATTTGCTTTTACTTTGATGGTGATATCAGGATAGATTTTATTCCATCTTTCCCACTCATCCTTCTCAAAATGGCTGGCCCTGTAAGCAAGCCCAAACCCCATAGGATCAAGAGACTTCTCCTGGAATTTTTTCAGCAAATCTTTCACTATCCGTTCTATCTCCTTCTCAAGAAGCTGATTATAAACCTCAAGCTCCTTCTCCGATAGATCGCTTCTTGACTCTTCGATCGTACCTTTAACTGAAATGCCTACTTCCACGGCAGCTCCATTGCCAGATTCAGCAATCTTAATTTCAGATTTGTAATTATCGATGGAAACCACGAAAAATTTGTCCTTTTCTTTCACAGTAATCTGCTGTTTTTCAAATTCGTGCTTGAGGGCATTAAAAGTTTTTGTCTCGTTCTTTGAAAGCCTTAGTACACGTTTATGATTCATAAATATATCAGCCTGGTTAATTTCAAGGAGTCCGTTTTTCACTTTGACCACCGGGAGTACCGGGCTGATCCCCTTGCTCTTGCTTTCCCTGTAAAACTGGAACAAGTACTTGGAAATGGTATAAGGCGACTCAGAACCCTGCAGATCAAAGGAAAGAAAAAGGGTATTGGATGCCAGCCTTTCAGAAGGAGGCTTAATTTTCATCACCTCTTCAGCAGTCGGATTGCCAATCGCAATCCAGGCTATTTTCTGGATGTCCCTTCTTCTGTAGAACCAATCCATTTCCCTTTTGATGCTGGCATCTGTCAATTGGTCACCCAGCAGGATAACCTTCAGATGCCCAAAATCAAGTTCCTTATCAACTCTTGATTTGATGATTCTTATCGCCTCTGATATCGTTTCAGAAGTTTCTGTTACAACCACAAAGCGGCTGTCATCCGACCTTGTGTCTGCCGTGGGGATGGCAAGCTTCAATGATACTTTGATCAGATCTCCGCCTTCCTCGGGCTTGTCTATTCCCATTGTCACAACAAAAAACCGGTTATCTATATCCTTGAATCCGCAGCCTCCAACAAACACTAAGAGAACAAAAACAGCCGGCAGCAGCCATTTCTTCATTTGTTTTTCCTCCTGGAGAGCAATATTAACAGGACAACCATAATGTACTCGCTCGGCATGCGGATGTTCATCCACCATATTGTAAAGACAGACATATTCTCTTCATTGACAAGAAAAACGCCAATAAAAAACATTGCAGCAAACAGCAGCAGCGGAAAATTTGTTAAAAGTGCACCCAGTTTAGTTTTATTCTTATGCATTTTAAGCGGGAAGACACTTTTGACCAGCGCCTGGGCTACATGCCAGTGAACCACAACATTCATCAGCGAGATTCCTATGTAGATCAGGATGAAAATGTAGAATGCCCTTTCGACAAAGGCTAGCTCCATTCTGACTGCATCAGCACTCGACAGCCAGGGATATTCCAGATCGCCCACTCCTTCAAACCCAAAAGTGCCAATTGGAACGAAGTAAGTGGTTGCAAGCACTGCCGCTCCTGCAGGCAGGGTCAGCAGAAAGAAGCGCGGCTTTGCCTTCCCCTTCATGACTACATTGAAGATGACTAAATTGGCGTATCCGGAAAAGACATATGTTGCAGCGGATACTGACTTCCAGGTCGGCATTTGCCACAGGTGCGTTGCTGCCTCTTTAATGTCCAGCCAGCTCAGCGATCCGCTGAGATAAATTTTAACAAGAAGCAGCACAGCAAGCGGCCCGTTCAGAATGAGGATGATTTCCAGGAGGTACAGCACCTTTTCCGGCTTTGAGGAAGCCGCCCATACAACAAATAGCAGAAAGAAAAGCGCTATCTGCCATTTCTCCATGTCAGGATTGATAAATCTTTCTGTTATGTCCGTAAAAGCATAAAGTGTGATCAGGCCAGATGCCAGCCAAATGGCAGCCAGATATAGGATAAGCGGCTTCCCTGCCCAGCCGGGGATGAAAGAGTTCTTCAGGATCTGCGGCAGACTTTTCCCTTCAAACCTGCCCATTGCCCTTGAAAAAAAATAAGCTCCAATCACGCCAAGAGGCAAAGCAGCCGCCATGGACATCACCGCTCCGCCAGTACGTTCCTCAACCAGCATCTTAGGAACAAACACAATGATATTGGCAAGCATATTTAACAAAATCAGATAATAAAAATAACGGCTAGTCATTCGGACCACCTCGCTTCTACTGTTTACTGCCTTCGCCAAAAAACATTTTCAGATACGGCTTTCCGAAGCTGTCCAATCGTACGAGAAATAGAAGCAGGCCCATCAGGCCAATCACCAGGCCAATCATGCCGGTCATGGCTGCCAAAAGAAGGATGATATATTTCATGACCCTCATCGAGAAGCTCATTTCATTGATAGGAATCACAAAATTGGAAATGGCCACAGCTGAGACAATGATGATCATGATGTTGGATACCAGCCCTGCCTCTGTTGCAGCCTGTCCCAGAATCAATCCACCAACCGTCGTCGCTGTCGAGCCGATCGATTTAGGGAGCCTGATGGATGCTTCTGTCAGCAGCTCCATCATAATCAGCATGAACAGCACCTCCAGATAGGAGGGATAAGGGACTGATGACCGGCTCCCCGCAATTCCCAGTGCAAGCTGGACCTGGAAGACTTCAGGATTATAGGAAGTAATGGCCACGTAAAGTCCAGGGAGCAGCAGACTGATAAGCAGGCCCAGATACCGCAGGGTAATCAGAAATCTAGAAACCCAATAAGGCTGATACAAGTCTTCCATAGAGCTCATAAAGTCAAAGAAAACGGCCGGCAGAATCAGGCCGAAAGGAGATCCTTCAATGAGGATGACTATTTTTCCCTGTGCAAGATTGAGGGCTATGCGATCCGTCCTCTCAGTGATCATGAACACAGGAAAGAGCGTTTTTTCCCGCGGCGTCAGCATTCTATGGATTTCCCCTGCTGACTGGACGATTTTCTGTGAAGCTTTGATGCTCTCTATCTTATCTTTTATCCCATGCAGGATGTCTTTCTCAATCTTTTCCTTGTCATAGAGGAGCAGAAGGCCCAGCCCCGAAACAGAACCTATTTCATTCTCTTCCACCGTCAGGCTTGTCTTATGATAGCGGTGGCGGATGATATTAAGATTTGTCCCCAGGTCTTCGCTCAATGCAGTCTGTGGCCCCTGGATGGTTGTTTCGACTGTTGCGTCCTTGACTCCCTGGCTTATATATTTCTTTAGCTGCAAAATATAAAAAGTATCCCTGAACAAGAGGATCGCCGAGCCCCTCATCAAATCCTTCAGGGCCTGCCCTCTGTCCTCTAGTTCACTGATACCGGACAGTGAACAAATATATTTTTTATATCCTGCTTCATCCTGCAGCTGAAAAAAAGGCATTACCAGCTGCTCCTGGATTTTGTCGGTATCGCAGATACTTTTTATATAAAATAGATAGACAGAAAAATTCGTCCCTTTTAGCTCCTGAACGGCTGTATCTGATGCATGGCCCGCCTTCTCCTTTAAAAACCGGAGGAGCTCTTCCCTTTTATTGCCGCCCTTGAACATCTCTTCACCAACTCACTTAAGAAATATTCACTATTGTCCCACTGCAAGGAAAATCCATGCAGAAAAAGCCTTTCAAAAAAAACAGGATTTTTTTTCGATCATTATTGACCAACAGAGAAAAAGGTTATATAATAAATAACGTTGTCCCAGTAGCTCAGCAGGATAGAGCAACAGTTTCCTAAACTGTAGGTCGGGAGTTCGAATCTCTTCTGGGACGTATATTGTGAAAATGCCCGCTGCATATGCAGCGGGCATTTTTTATTGTCACTGGAAAGAAAATCAGCCTGTTCATTCTGATGAAATTGCACCCCTTCCCCCCGTCAGCTGCATATTGAAATTCTCCTCCCGGTTTCTCACTTCTGAAAAAGGGTAATGTACTATTACACAATCATCAAGGAGGTTATATTCATGGCTGAAACAAATAAACACCAGGACAATGACTCAATTGAACAGGAAAAGAAGAAAGAACACAACAAAGATATCGAACCGCAAAGAGAAGGCTCCAAAACAGAAAAGAACCAAAAATAATCTCGTATAAGAGGTGATTTCGCATGGCAGGCGAAAAAGACGGTAAATACGAACAGCAAAACATGGACAACCCTGAGCAGTTCAAAACCGACAAAGAAAGCATTTACGATAAATTCAAGGAAGAGCAGAATGTCGATACCATCCCTCTCGAGGATTTAAAGCAGGAGCAGCGCGAAGAGAAGATGGGGAGGAACACGAAAGATAATTCCTCCAGTGAAGAAAAGTATAATGCAGACTTCGAAACGATTGATAAAGACAAAATAGGAGGGGATTCTTATGACTATTAATGATGTGAAAGATAAAGTCCTTAAAATTTTGGAAGATAATAAAATAGGAACGCTGGCGACTGTAAAAAGCAATAAGCCGCATACACGCTATATGACATTTTTCAATGATGAGCTGAAGCTTTATACTGCAACAAGCAAAGAGACCGATAAAACAGAAGAAATTGAAGAAAATCCGAATGTTCATATACTTATCGGATATGATGGCGAGGGGCTGGGAGATGAGTACCTTGAAATCGAAGGAAGAGCCTCTGTCAATGCTTCTGAAGAGCTCAAGGAAAAGGTCTGGAATGACCATTTAAAGCCATGGTTCGACGGACCGAATGACCCGAATTATATCGTCCTCGAAATACAGCCGACAGACGTCAGGGTAATGAACAGCAAAGACAGCTCTTTTGAAACTCTAGAATTATAATCTAATGAAACAGAAAGCAGGCAGCCATGCTGCCTGCTTTCTGTTTTTATTTAAATGCTTCCCATCCAATAACAGTCTCAAAATCTTCATAACTCGCCAAATAATAATCCGCGCCAGGTGTACTATTCTGGAAAAGGCAGGTCCTGATGCCCAGCTCCTTCGCCGGAAGAATATCGAGTTCCCTGTCACCTATGGCAAGATCAATGCTGTTTTTGCCATGCAGATATTCATAAGAAGCTTTATGCGGCTTCCTGGGATATCCATCATCTCCGGCGACGAGATCAGCAAATAAAGAGGACATATTGTGATGCTCCAGGATGGCCAGCACATCCTCCCTCTCCTTATGTGTCATGATGACATTGCACCCGGCCCTTTTCAGCACATCCTTCACTCCAGAAAACGGCTGAAGATCCTGCGGCTTCAGACTTCTTGCCATCTTTCTTACATACGAAATCTGCTCTTCCTTCAGGTTGTAATGGGTAAAGGCATGGGTAAAAGAAATCTTTAATTGAGACAAAATCTCTTCATTGTCTGCCTCTTCTCCCAGCACATCCTTCAGAATCCGTGTATAAGCGGGATATGTATCAAAAAGTGTACCGTCAAAGTCCCATAAAATATTCATTACTGCTCCTTTCCGGCTATTGCTTTGCTGCCGGCATTGATTGTATTCATAATCTGCTCAATCGGCTTTGGCCTGGAGAAGTAGAAGCCCTGCGCCTCATCACATCCGATTTCCATCAGGAATGACAGCTGCTCCGGGGTTTCAACGCCCTCGGCAGTGATTTGCATGCCAAGATGCTTGCCCATTGATACAATGGAAGCGACCAAAGCTTTATTATGTTCATCACTTTCCATCTGCTGAATAAAGGTTTTATCTATTTTAAGCCGCTGGATCTGCAGCTCCTGGAGGTTGCTCAGCGAATTATACCCTGTCCCGAAATCATCGACGCTCAGCATCAGCCCAAGGTCAAGCAGCTGCATAAAAGCATCCCCTGCCGAATAGGCATCATTCATGGCCACCCTTTCTGTTATTTCAAGCTCAAGGAACTTCGGATCCAGGCCGGTTTCGTTTAAGATGCCCGAAACAGTTTCTACAATATCTTTTTGCAGGAGCTGCTTAATTGAGAAATTCACAGAAATGATATATTGCCTGCCATATTTTTCGTTAATAGCGGCAATTTCTTTGCAGGCCTGCCGCAGGACCCAGCTCCCTATCTCGGATATGGAGCCAGATTCCTCTGCTATCGGGATAAATTCAGCCGGGGGAATAAAGCCGATTGAAGGATGCTTCCATCTCAGAAGCGCTTCAAATCCATTCACTGATTGATCGGATACTCTGATCTTTGGCTGAAAGTGTACCTCCAATTCTTCCCGCGCCAGTGCATGCTTTAAATCTTCCTTTAACGTCATCTTGCGGATGATGCTCTCATCCAGCTCAAGCGTAAAGATAAAATATGTATTTCTCCCTTTATCCTTGGAATTGTACATAGCTATATCCGCCTTTTTCATGATGTCATTAACATCTTTCCCATGCGTTGGATATAAGGCTATCCCGATGCTTGTTGTAATCACGATCTCATGTTCAAGAATCTGGACGGGCTCTACAACCTTGTCAATCAGTTCTGTTGAAAAATCGTCAAGCTGCAGATTTTCCTTAACAGGCTTCAAAATGATGAACTCATCACCGCCCAGCCTGCCCACAATATCCTCGCTGCCACAATTCTCTTTCAGCCTGGATGCAATTTTTTTGAGCAGATCATCACCGATATTATGGCCGAGAAGATCATTGACATGCTTGAAATGATCCAGATCGATAAAAACAACCGCAAACTGGATATCCTCTGACATCCACTCCTCAATCGACTGCATGACCTTTCTCCTGTTCGGAAGCCCCGTCAATGTATCGTGATAGGCAAGGTGATTAAGGTGTTTATTGCTTTCAACCAATTCCTGTTCTTTCCGGTTATACTGCTTCTCCCCGTATACCGTCGTCACACCGAGGAGCAGCAGGATGGAGAGCACTTCTGTAAAAAATAAGCTGTTATCCCCGCTGCTGTTCAAACTCCTGATGATCTCAATGGTGCTCCCTACAAATGTATATGCTACCAGCAGTGCTCCAAAGGAAAGAAACCAGAAAGGAACCTTTTGCTTATTGAATACTTTATCAATATAAATCTGCTGGACAAACCGGAAGCATAGGAACAATGAGATAATGAAGAATAAGCTGGCGATGAGAATATGCTCAGTGCTGACAACTAACGAAGGATTTATTTTTCTGACAAAATATACATCTATGCCGATTGTCAAAGCAACAAAGAAAACACACAGCACCAAATTCTTGAGCGACATTTCCCGGTCATCTTTAACCCCCGCAAATTGAAAAAGAACCATATAAACAGCGAACTGGCACAGAAAAATCGCCAGGCTATTCAGTGTGAATGCATCTGCAGGTCCGATAAATCCGTAAATGCTTAATAAGGTCATCAGCTGCAGCCATACATAAAAGGAGCTGGACAGCGGAAGAAGCAATGTCTGGGAATACTTTTGTTTTTGATGGATATATCTGCTTCCCAGGAAAACGGAAGAAAAAAAGATAAAAGCCAGCAGCACCATGGCGGCTGCAGAAATAATGTAGCTATTCACAATGATGTCCACCTGTCCTAGTCTATTATTAGGAAAAAATTACTATATACCTATGATTATATTACTATCCCTCCCCCTATAGTGTCAAAGACCAGTATGCGGAGTACTAAGAATGAAAGAAGCATCCCAGCGGCTGAGGATGCTTTTCTGATAGTCTATTTTTCTGCTGAATATTGTTCAGGCAGAATGTCGATTTCCCTTGAAAGACGTCCAGTTAAAATATAGAAATACATTTGGAAGTCAGCCCGAAGCGACCAGAGTGGATGTCCAAAAGTTGCCGGCTTATTTCCTTCAATAAAGAAATGGGAGAACCAGGCAAACCCATAAGCAATGACCGGCGCCAGGATGATGAACCAGACATTCAAATAAATGATGGCAAGAGCAATACAGATATATACAAAAGTAGTGCCGATGAAATGCCATGTCCTAGTGGATTTTTTGCTGTGCTGCGAAAGATAAAAAGGCCAGAAATCACTATAATTCTTAAACTCTTTCATATTTTCACCCCGTTTCTGTTTCCGGAAGGCAAAGAAACTCAGATAACCGGCTCCCAATTTGCCTTATTGCATGTTTTCCTTCTTCCGGGCTTGAGAGACTGTCAATCAGGACGGCAGCATATAAATCATCCCGGCCTGAAGTAAAGATGGCGCAATCATGCTCGATTCCAGGCAGCTCCCCGGTTTTATTGGCAATCTTCAGGTCCTTGCATGCAATGGCTGGCAGCTTTTCTCTGAATTGCTGCGCTTCCATTATATCGAGCATCCTGCTGCGGTTCTTTTCGGAAAATAATTCACCATCTTTTATTGCTCTCAGGCATTTCACCATATCCGCCGCAGTGGTAAAATTTTCAATACCTTTTGCAGCGGCTTCAAAGTCCATCATTTTTCTGCCCAGTACAGTCGTTTGAAGACCCAGTCCATGCATTCTGTCATTAATATTCTTCTTGCCCAGCAATTTTATCAGCAGATTGGCAGCTGTGTTGTCTGAGACTATAATCATCAAGGTTATACAGTCCAGAATGCTTAGGGAAGCTTTTACTGAAAGAGATTGAATGATGCCGGCCCCGCCGGACTTTTCAATCCCGCCAATGCGCACCTGCTCATTGAGATCCAGGGCGCCCGCCTCCGCCTGAAAGAAAGCTTCCATCATGATCGGGATTTTGATGAGGCTTGCTGCAGGATATGTCCGCCCGCTGTTCATATAGATTGCCATCTCGCCGTACTCTACTGCCAGACTGGCATTACCCGGACATTGCCTGAGGATATCAGCCAGCCTCTGTTCAAGTTGATTGATATTTTCCGAGAGCAGCCCGGTCATTTAGATGCTGCTGCCTGTGAGCTGTCATGATTTCCGGTCAGATTGGGATCGTATAAATGGCAGGCGACAAACCTTGATTTCTCCGCCTCCTGCCAGACAGGCGTCTTTTCTGCACAAATATCCATGCTGTGAGGGCATCTGGTCCGGAACACACAGCCGCTTGGAGGATCGATCGGGCTTGGCAGCTCGCCTTGAAGGATGATTCTTTCCCTTTGATCCTCAACATCCGGATCAGGGATCGGAATGGCCGAAAGCAAAGCCCGTGTATATGGATGAAGCGGATTACGGTACAATTCCTTACTGGTTGTGAGCTCCATCATATGCCCCAGGTACATGACACCGATCCGGTCGCTTATCTGCTTGACCATTGACAGGTCATGGGCGATGAATAAGTATGTCAGCCCTTTTTCCTTCTGAAGCTTTTTGAGCAGGTTCACCACCTGGGCCTGGACCGAAACGTCCAGTGCTGATATCGGTTCATCCGCTATAATGAATTCAGGCTCCAGGGCGAGGGCCCTCGCGATGCCGATCCTCTGTCTCTGTCCCCCGCTGAATTCGTGCGGATACCGTCCGGCATGCTCTCTATTAAGTCCGACATCCTCCAGAAGCTGATAGATTTTTTCCATCCGCTCCTGTTTATTCCGTAATAAGCCATGGACTTCCATCGGCTCGGCAATGATTTCGCTTACTGTTGATCTGGGATTGAGCGAAGCATAGGGATCCTGGAAAATCATCTGCATCTGCTTGTGGAAAGAGAAGCGCTCCCTGTTTGTCATGCTGTGGACATTTTTTCCATTGAAGATGACATCCCCATCTGTACTGTCGTAAAGCCCGATAATCGTCCTGCCGGCAGTCGATTTTCCGCATCCTGATTCACCGACAATTCCGAGGGTTTCTCCCTTTTTTATATCAAAGGAAATGCCGTCAACAGCTTTTAACACCTCTCCTTTTCCAAGCGTAAAATGTTTTTTGAGATTCTTTACCTCAAGTATGCTGTCCGGCATTGTCAATCTTCTCCCTCCTGCCAATAACGGCGTGCTGCGCATAATTCCTTCTCATAGATGGTGTCTTTAAGCGGGATAATTTCGATTGTTTTTCCTGTGTTCGGCGAATGGAGCAATTTTCCGTCTCCATAAAAGATTCCCACATGATGGATGCTGCCCCGGCCTTCCTGGTAAGCAAAAAACAGCAGGTCACCCGGCTGGATCTCAGCAAGATCCACTTTCTTGCCATTTTGTGCCTGATCATGCGCATCCCTTGGGATGATATAGCCGTTTGCCCTGCACATATTATAGCTGAATCCCGAGCAGTCATATCCCCAGCTGCTCATCCCTCCCCACAGGTAAGGCAAGCCAAGGAAGCGCTCACCTTCGGAAACGATTCCCTCTCCATTCCCCTTCCTCCTCGCTTCCAAAGAAGGATGGAGGATAACATCCTCCTGCCGAAGAAGTCCGTATCCTTCAGGAATCCTAACTTTAAGCCACTCATCAGTTTTCTCAACAGCAGGAAGGACAGTTTCAAAGCTGAGTTCCAATAAAGGCTTCTCTTCCTCTGAATACAATACAGCTTTTTTTGAACTGATAGATGCAACAGGGCCTTTTTTGATATTCCATTCATTCAGTTTCATCAGCTGGCTTTTTGGCATCCAGCCAGGATAGCCTCTTTCATTTTTTCCTGAAGGCTGGCTAAGGATTATGACGCTCGCCCAAGGCCCCTTTTCTTCCAGGAGGATAACCTCCTGGCCAAACAGTGCCTGGGTCTGGATTCTGTTTTCATTACAAAGCGCGAGGCTAGTTTCATATGTCAGGCCAGCCAGCCATCCCTCTATGTCCGGCCCGCTGGAAATCGCTTTTCCATCTATTTCCCTGGCCGATTCAGGGTAGGTCCAGACTGTCGCCACTGGTACATTTACCAGCCATTTATGCTGAATTCCCACTTGAAATTCCTCCTTCTGAATACACTTGCCTGATGCCAAGCCCTGCTGCATCAGGGAAAGTGATTTTCCTTCCGCTGTAGCTGATGCCGCCTTCTACCATATCTTTGGCCAGCATAAGGGGGGCATCAAAATCAAAGCGTGTGATATTTTTTTTGCTTGCAGCAAAATGGGCAGCGGCACTGATGCCTATTTTTGTTTCAATCATGCTTCCCACCATGCATTCGACACCGCAGGTTTCAGCCAGCTGGTTGATGGCCTGGGCCTGGAAAATCCCCCCTGCCTTCATTAATTTGATATTGATCAGATCCGCACTCCTCGTACAAAGCACCTGGAGCGCCTGCTTCGGGCTGAACACACTTTCATCCGCCATGATGAGAGTTTCAACGGAATCGGTCACTTGTTTAAGCCCTTCAATATCGTCTGCGGGAACCGGCTGTTCGACCAGCTCAATGTCGAGGAGGCTGTCTTCCATTTTCCTGATGGCCCTTACTGCATCCTTTGCCTGCCACCCCTGATTCGCATCAAGCCTGATTTTCACCTTGCTGCCGACACGCCTTCTGATTTCCTTTATTCGGCTGATGTCTGTCATGATATCATCTTTTCCGACCTTAACCTTCAGTACATTGAACCCCTGATCTATATAGGAAGCAGCATCATCGCCCATTTCTTCGGGATTGTTCACACTCACTGTATAGTCAGTCTCGATTTCATTTTTCGCGCCGCCAAGGAATTGATACAGCGGCAGCCTGCAATGCTTGGAAAGGCAGTCATATAAAGCCATATCCACCGCAGCTTTTGCACTTGAATTCCCGACCATCAATGTCTTTATTGCCTGGAAAATAGTTTCATAGTTCAGAAGGCTTTTACCGACAAGATATGGCTTGAACACATGGTGGATGGCCGATTCGATGCTCATGAGGCTGTCCCCGGTGATGACGACTGTAGGAGGAGCTTCTCCCCAGCCTTCAATGCCGTTGTCGCATGTGATTTTAATGACTACAGATTCCGCTGTAGTCACAGTCCTTAAGGCAGTCTTAAACGGCTTGATCAATGGGATGGCAACCCTGAAGGTCTCAATTCGCTCAATTTTCATCCTTGCACCTCTTTAGCGTACGCCGCTTTCGACATACAATTGTTTTTCCGCTGTATCCAGCACCGCATCCGCTCCGAGCGGAACAGAGAAGTGAGGCGAGCAATGTCCGATCTTAAATCCTTTCATGGCCGGCCTGCCCGCTTTAATCAGATAGTAATCAATAACTTCATCAAGAGATAAGCTGAGCTCGCGCTGCGGTTCACATTTGTTAAAGTCCCCCACGACAATGCCTGCTGCTTCAGATAATTTACCTGCCATCAGCAGCTGATTCAGCATCCGGTCGACTGAGCGCGGTTCTTCATTGATATCCTCGATCAGCAGCAGCTTCCCTCTCATATCAATCTCAAAAGAAGTTCCAAGCGTACTCGCGATCAAGCATAGATTGCCTCCAGTCAGAGGACCTTCTGCCCTTCCTTCCACCACTGCTGCCAAAGGTGAAATCTTTTCAGTATATAAGGAATCTGCCGGCTTGAAAAGCTGGCTGAAATATTGTTTGGACAATGGGTGGACATCCTCCTTCCCGATATCGGAAGCAAGCATCGGACCATGAAAGGTAATAAGTCCGGTCTTCTGCCTTACGCTCGTATGAAGGAAGGTGATATCACTATACCCCCAGAATATTTTGGGATTGGCCTTAATAAGGCCATAATCCAGTTCACCTGCAATCCTGGCAGTTCCGTATCCCCCGCCTGCACAAAAGACCGCTTTGATCTCTTTGTCTTCGAACATATCATGCAGATCCTCGAGCCTCTCTTTGTCTGTGCCAGCCAGGTAGCCATTTAGTTTCCTGACAGATTTTCCTTCTCTGACTTCCAATCCCAGCTCTTTAAGAAAATTAATGCCCCTATCAAGGCTTTTGGCTTCAGGCGGGCTGGCCGGTGATACTACACCGACAGCATCCCCTTTTTTCAAATGTCCCGGCTTTATTTTCATATCATATGCCCCTTTCCATATGCGCTGCCGTTTGCCAGTTAAAAAGGGATGTTCAGCAGAACACCCCTTTTCAATGCTATTCTTTGTCAGCCCATTTTAATTCCAGATATCCGACTGGGTGGCGGACGATACCTGATACAGCTTCATTTTGGAGATATACCTGGTTATAGAAATGCAGTGAGAAAATAGGCGACTCATTATAAAGGATTTTTTCTGCTTCGTACATCATGTCATAGCGTTTCGCTTCATCAGCTTCATTTTTCGCGCCCTGGATCAGCTTATCGAACTCTGCATTGCTCCAGCCGGTCCGGTTCATCGAGTGGCCGGTCTGGAAGTTCTCCAGGAAGTTGATCGGGTCAGCATAATCAGCCAGGAAAGAGCTTCTGGAAAGCTGCAGGTTCAGCGCCTTCTGTTCAGTCGCGAATACGTTTGCTTCCATATTTGCAAGCTTTACATCGACCCCCAGATTTTCTTTAAGCATCTGCTGAAGGGCTTCTGCAATTTTTTTATGCACATCATTCGTGCTGTATGTCAGAGTCACTTCAGGAAGCTCGCTGTAGCCTTCCTCTTCCATTCCCTTCTTCAGCAGCTCTTTTGCCTGTGCGGCATCAGTTTTGACCAGGTCCCCGTTAACTTCGCGGAAATCATTCCCGGACGGATCCTTAAAGCCTGGAGGAACAAATCCATAAGCAGGCTGCTCCTGGTTCTTGGTTACAAATTCAACGATCTGCTCTTGATCCACCGCCATTGCAAAAGCTTTTCTGATGTTCACATTCTGGAATGGCTCCTTATTCACATTAAAGCGGTAGAAATATTGGCCGGCCTGATCTTCAACCTGGACCTTGCCTTCTTCAAAGAGCTGCTCGCTCAGGTCTGCCGGTACATCTGAAGTATCCAGCTCCCCTTTTTGATACATCTGGTATTCGGTATTCGTGTCATTCACCATCGCCCAGTGCACTTTATCCAGTTTGACATTTTCCGCATCCCAATACTCTTCATTTTTCTCCATGACCATATTTGTGTCATGCTCCCATTCTGTCAGCTTGAACGGGCCATTTCCTACAAAGGTGTCAGCTTCTGCAAACCATTCCGGATTTTCCGTCGCTGTTTTTTCGTTGACCGGGAAAAATGCCGGATTGGCGATGATGTTTAAAAAGTAAGCCTGCGGGCTTGTCAAAGTCACTTCGAATGTTTTATCATCGACAGCTTTTACATTTACTTCATCAGCCGATCCTTCACCAGTATTAAAAGCTTCCCCGCCCTCAATGAAATAGCCGAGGAAAGCCGCCGGCGAACCTGTATTCGGATCAAGCAGGCGTTTCCAGGCAAAAACAAAATCCCCTGCTGTCACATCTTCCCCGTTAGACCATTTTGCATTATCGCGAATATGGAATGTGTATGTCTTGCCATCTTCTGAAACATCCCATTTCTCTGCCGCGGCAGGTTCTGCTTCATGCTCCTTGCCGAGCCTTGTCAGGCCTTCCATGATATTATTCAGCGAGTTCCAGGAAACGGCATCAAAGCCGATTGGAGGATCAAAGGATGTAGGTTCTACACCATTATTTAAGTAAAGCACCTTTTCACTTCCGCTATCCCCACTATCTTTGCCCTCGTCTGAAGGTTCGCTTCCTGTATCCGAATTGGCTGTACAGGCTGCCATGACGAATACAAGCGACATTGCCAGAAACAACATGAAAAACTTTTTCATTTTTCTCCCCCTCATTCCATTTTCATCTATCAATGCAGTTCCATATGGCTCCTGCATCTGGATAATCCCGCCTTACCTTCCGGCCCGGCCGGAAAGCGGGCGGCGCTATCTTACACGTGTCAGCAGTTTTTTAGCACGCTCATCCTGCAGCCAGCAGTCCACATAATGCTCACTGCTTAAACGGCTTTCAAACGGATAGACTTTTTCACAAACCTCCATTGCATAATCACATCTTGCTGCAAAAGGACAGCCCTGCGGCGGAGCGAACAAATCAGGGGGCGATCCAGGTATCGGCACCAGCTCCCCTTCTTCAGAATCAAGGCGGGGCACCGAGTTCAGCAGCCCTACTGTATAAGGATGCTGCGGACTATAGAAGATCTCCCTCCTTGTGCCTGCCTCAACGATCTTCCCGGCATACATAACCGCGACACGGTCAGCTACCTGCGCAACCACGCCAAGGTCATGGGTGATCAATATGATGGATACACCTGTCTTTTGCTGGATTTCCTTGAACAAATCAAGTATCTGTGCCTGGATGGTTACATCCAGGGCGGTCGTCGGCTCATCCGCAATCAATATTTCCGGCTCGCAGACAAGGGCCATCGCAATGACGATTCTCTGCCTCATGCCGCCGCTGAATTGGTGCGGGTATTGCCTGAGCCTTGACTCAGGACTGGGAATGCCCACCAGCTTAAGCATTTCCAGTGCCTTTTTCTTAGCCTGGTCTTTGGAAACGGACTGATGCTGGCGGATTCCTTCAATAATCTGTTCCCCTACAGTAATCGTCGGATTAAGGGCCGTCATGGGATCCTGAAAAATCATGGATATGTCCGCCCCCCGTATCTTCCGCATCTCTGCCTCTTTCAGCCGGGTCAGGTCACGGCCATTGAACAGGATCGACCCCTCTGCGATTCTTCCTGGCGGGGATGGTATCAGCTTCATGATGCTCTGGGAAGTGACGCTTTTGCCGCTTCCCGATTCGCCGACTATAGCGAGGGTTTCCCCTTTGTATAAATCAAATTCCACACCGCGGACTGCTTTTACCTCTCCGCCATAGGTGGAAAAGGATACATGCAAATTTCTGATTTCCAACACTTTTTCCATATGGCTCTACCTCCTCAGCTTTGGATCCAGTGCATCCTGCAGGCCGTCCCCGAGAACATTAAAAGCAAACATCGTCATGGAGATGAAAAAGGCAGGAAAGAACAGCCTCCACCAATGGCCGGAAAGGATAGTAGACAGTCCGTCATTGGCCATTACTCCCCAGCTGGCAAACGGCGCCTGGATTCCCAGGCCAAGAAAGCTCAGGAAAGCTTCTGCAAATATGGCCGAGGGCACCGTCAGCGTAAGCTGGACGATGATCGGGCCCATCGTATTAGGCAGGAGATTCTTTCTGATGATCCTCGATGTCTTTGTTCCAAAGGTCTTGGATGCCAGTATAAATTCATAATTTTTAATTTGCATGACCTGTCCCCTGACAATCCGGGCCATGCCAATCCAGCCTGTGACTGACAAGGCGACAATGATGGTCGTCAGGCCTGGGCCCATTACAACTGCAAGCAGAATGACAACCAGCAGATATGGCAGGCCGTACAGGACTTCAATGATCCGCATCATCAGGTTGTCTGCCCTGCCTCCTTTATAGCCGGCAATGCCTCCGTAGATGACTCCGATCATAAAATCCAGCAGGGCCGCAATCACCGCTACGAACAGTGAGACCCTGGCGCCATACCAGGTTCTTGTGAACACATCCCGCCCCAATTCATCTGTGCCGAACCAGTGGCTGGACGATGGAGGGAGATTCTGATCGGTCAGCTTGGAGCTTTCGACCGAATGAGGCGAAATGACCGGTCCAAAGACAGCCATAAAGAGCAGAAAGATGAGAAATACGAGTCCGGCCATTGCCAGCTTGTTGCGCGACAGCCTCCTCCATGAATCCTGCCAGTAGGAAAGGCTTGGCCTCACTACTGCCTCAGCTTCCCCCTCTTCTTTCGAGCGGGGCGTAAACCACTCATCAGGAACTTCCGGAGAAACGCTGCGCTCCTGCTGTTTTCGCAATTCCATTATCGTCCCTCCCTTTTACTCAGCTTGATGCGGGGATCGAGTACGCCATAGGCGAAATCCACCAGAAACAGCATGAAGATAAGTACGGCGCTGTAAAAAACGGTTGTCCCCATGATGACGGGATAGTCCCGGTTCCCGATGCTTTCAATAAAATACTTGCCCATCCCCGGTATGGCAAAAATCTTCTCGATGACAAAGGTTCCCGTCAATATGCTCGCCGCCATGGTGCCAAGCACCGTGACAACAGGGAGCAATGCGTTTCTCAGTGCATGTTTGAATACGATTTTTACCGGTGTCAGCCCCTTTGCCTTGGCCGTCCTGATATAATCCTGGGTCAGCACTTCGAGCATGCTTGCCCTTGTCAGCCTTGCAATGATTGCCATCGGGCCGGTTGCGAGAGCCAGGGTCGGCAGGATCATATGCCTCCAGCTGGTCCATGTAGCTGCGGGAAGCAGGTCCCAATTGACAGCAACCTGCTGGATCAGCAGCGTTGCCAGAACAAAGTTGGGAACCGATATGCCGAGCACAGCGATGGTCATCGCCAGATAATCAATGAATCCGTTATGCCTGAGCGCTGCGATGATGCCAAGCACGATCCCTGAAAAAACTGCCAGGAGCAATGTCCACATCCCAAGTTCAAATGACACCGGAAAGCCCCGGCTCAGCATGTCATTGACTGTCTGTGACGACTTTTTGATAGAAGGCCCGAAATCCAGCGTTACAAGCGACTTCAGGTAAGTTGCATATTGGACAGGGAGCGGCTCATCCAGATGATAATAGGCCTCCAGGTTCTTCTGGACAGCTTCGCTCGTCGCCCTTTCTTCGTTGAATGGAGAACCAGGGATGCTGTGCATCAGGAAAAAGGTAAGCGTGATGATCAGCCATAGAGTAACAAGCATCGATAAAAGTCTTTTGAGTATATAACTATTCATCCCGGCCACTTCCTAACAAAATGCCGTTCTCATGGCCAGCTCGGTCATGACCAGCATAGCCTGGTAAGCTTCCAGGATGTTTTTTGCCTGGAACCGGACGGTTGTTGTTCCTTTTTCTATTTCCGTACCAGGCATAAGTCCTGCCCATTCTGCCTGGCCGTAGTTTGCAAATTCAATCCTCAGGAGAGGGGCATCCGGCGGGACAAGCGGTTTAACCTTTTCCCTGTTCTCGATAGCAGCGGCGGTTTTTTCTTTCAAAAGCATCCCGGCCTTAGCAGGTGTGAGGGTTTTTACAGCCGAACGGGAAATGGTCTGTTTTACAACAGCTGTCGTTACATTCGGAATAAGCTCTTCGGCTTCCCTGGCCGCCCGGTCATCGCCTGCAACCATGATCACCGGGACGCCAAAATGGCCTGCCACATATGCGTTGAATCCCAGCTCCCCGACTGCTGTGTCATTTATGTATATATTCCGGACACCGAATATCATGGTGTGGGACATTACACCTTCCATGGAGGCCCTTGCATGGTAGCCAGCGAATATAGCACCTGAGAATTCAGAATTCAAACCCTGAACCATGCTGAAAGGCTTAACGTCCCCTGTGATCAGCTGGGTTTCCGGGTGCATCCTCTCAACAAGAAGATTATTCATTTTGGAATGGCTGTCATTCACCAGCACCTCAGCAGCACCGCGGTCAAAAGCTTCTGAAACAATAAAATTTGCTTCGTCTGTCATAATGATGCGGCTTCTTTCGTAATTATGCCTGGAAGAATCAACATGGGTATAATCAGACAGCCCGGTTATGCCTTCCATATCAACCGATAGATATATTTTCATAGACTCTCCACACTTTCAAATATTTTTAATTTTCTTACTATTATAGCGGATAATTTACTATATTTCAATAGCGTTATGAATAGAGCTCTAAGGCTATCAAAAAAATCCAGCTGCCAGAGAGAGTCTCTAACAGCTGGATTTTATCTGGGTTCAGCAGAAAAAGCAGCTATACATTTAAATTTATTCCGGCTATTTGCTTGTACTTAATGCTGGCATTCTTAAAAGCAACCATCAGCGCTTTCTGGGAAGAACCAAAATACCGCGCTTCTATTTCAGAAAGGATGCCTTCTTCCTCAAGCATGGATTTCCCTGCAAACAATGACTTAACAAACAGGGAAGTCAGCCCAATTGTTGAAGAGCATTCTGCATCTTCAATCTTATGTGTGTCCCTGTCAATGACGAGTGCAATGAAAAAACCATTGTATTTCTGCATGATCGGATTATTGGAGGATGTCTTGCTGTCTCCAATAATATACACTGTGCTGTCCTGATACATATTGCCCTCCTGCGGCGCGGGGATATTATATGAGGCATTTATGCGGGAACATAAATATTCATTATAATGCACACGCCCTTAAGGAAATTGTAATATAACAGAGACTGCTTTGACAATTATTTTTATGGATTTTTCTAAATTTTTTATTTATTCAACTAAATTTCCGCTTATCAATGCGCAGCTGGCATTTCTAGCATATCGCCTGCTGTCATTCGTTTATTGACGTATTAATAAATACAGAAAACACCTTATTCTGCGGTAAATGAATAGTCGAAATAACACTGCCATAAAGAAGAGGCGTCGCATATTTGATAGGCTAAACCCATCAAGACAAGCAGCTGCCTGATGAACAGAAAACAGTGTTAATGGTATGAACGAATACATCTACAGAAGACACATCAGGCTACAAACGCCGTTCGGCGGAAGTCCTTCAGCCTGCCCCGCCCTTCATTCATGAAATGCTTCGCCGAGCGCTAAATGCGCAGGCTCTCTTTCTGCTAGCTTTTGATTTGAGGAACCCTCCAAAAAATAAGCGGTGCTCTTTTTTGGGAAAATAAGGGTAGATTTTCCGATTAAGAAAAGAAGATAAGTTAATTTTCACCTTTTTCGGGTCAATAAGCGGAATTTCTCCGTCTATTTGTGCTGTTTTTTATTAAAATGACTAATTAAGCGGAATTCTTCCGTCTATTAATGGATGGGCTCTATCACCTGCAGCTTAGCGAAATTCAACTCTAATGGATACCGGCCTGCCCAGGTATACGAAGAATTACTTGACCATTTTACTCTGCGAAGATGAGTATTTAAGATCTATCACCTGTACCGTTCTTCCTTAAACGGATCGGCGGTCATAGAGTAGCCAAGCTCCTCCCAGAAGCCTTCTTCATCGTCTTTCATAAAACGGATGCCGGATACCCATTTTGAGCCTTTCCACAAATAAAAGGAGGCTGGAGGTATGAATCGCAGCGGGTAGCCATGCTTAGGGGATATTTCCTGCCATTCATGGTTTTCATCCTTCCATCTGTATACAAACAGGGCGTCATCGCCTAGCAGGTCCCCCAGAGGCAGGTTTGCAGAGTAGCCAAAACGGTCCCCGTTATAATACCCGTATATCTTTATATATTTGACATCTTCCTTGATATTGACCAGCTGCAGCAGTTCCCTCAAAGCAATCCCTTCAAACTCTGTCCCAAACTTGGACCAGGTAGTCACACAATGCATATCAATGCTGGACACCGTTTTTGGAAGCATCATCATTTCAGCATATGACAGGGAAACCTCCTCTTCTACCTCTCCAAAGAGCCTGAAATCCCAAGAAGCTTCATCAAATTCATAAACATCGCCCTGGTGGAGAACAGGCCATTTTTCAGTTTCAAATTGCCCTGGCGGCAGCACCCGCTTCACTGTCATCATCCTTTACAATTATATTTTCATTAAGAATAACCTTTGCGGCTGCCTCCCGCAAGAAATCCCACTTTGCATATTACTTTTCAAAGCGGCCTTTTCCCCCGAAAATGCCGTAATTCAATAAAAGCTTAGACAGTGGGTTTTTTCCGGTTTAAATCATAATATTTTGAGAGACTAATTACTGCTGATAAAATAGACATGAGCTGATGAACTGCACAGCCGCCATTCCAGAAGAAAGAAGTGACAATATGTCCGAGAATAAAAAGTTAAGCGATATTAAATATTCTGTACTTGATCTTTCACCTATCAACGAAGGGAGTACAGCAGCTGTTTCATTAAAGAATACACTCAACCTCGCACAGCATGCCGAAAAATGGGGCTATACGCGCTATTGGCTTGCAGAGCATCATAATATGACAGGGATTGCCAGCTCAGCCACTTCTGTTGTAATCGGGCATGTAGCCGGAGGAACCTCTTCCATCCGGGTTGGTTCCGGCGGGATTATGCTTCCTAATCATGCACCGCTCGTGATAGCCGAGCAGTTCGGCACATTGGAGTCCCTATATCCCGGGCGCATTGATCTTGGACTGGGCCGGGCGCCGGGCACAGACCAGTTAACAGCACATGCACTGCGCAGGGACCGCGGAAGCGACGGGCAGGATTTCCCTGAACAGCTTGAAGAACTTCGTGAGTATTTCGAAGCAGAGTCGCCGGCTGAAAGGAAAAGAGTAAGAGCCGTTCCAGGCGAAGGCTTGAATATACCGATCTGGCTTTTGGGCTCAAGCGGCTTCAGTGCCAGGCTCTCTGCCCAGCTGGGACTTCCTTTTGCATTTGCAAGCCACTTCTCTCCTGATAATACCCTGCCTGCCCTTCATCTTTACCGCAGTCATTTCACGCCATCAGATGATTTATCTGAGCCTTATGCAATGGTAGGGGTCAATGTAATTGCCGCTGATACACAGGAAGAAGCTGAAAGGCTCGCCACTAGCATGCAGCAGCAGTTCCTTAATTTAATCCGCAATACACCAGGTGCCCTGAAGCCGCCTGTCGACAACATGGATGAACTATGGAGTGAATACGAGAAGGCTCTGCTGCAGCAGCAGCTTGGCTCATCCATTATTGGAGATGCAGAAACGGTGCAGAAAAAGCTGCAGGAATTCCTTGATAAAACCCAGGCTAATGAATTTATGGTCAATGCCCAGATTTATGATCATAAAGCCCGGTTGCGGTCATTTGAAATTGTTAGAGAGATTATGAAAAAATAATAAAAAAGGGGCTGCCGATTACTCTCGGCAGCCCCTTTTTTTGCATCCCATACTAAAAATTCATCAAAAAAAGATGCCTGGCACTATTCTGCCAGACATCTTTCAGTATGATCTGAGAGGGATTCGAACCCCCGACCCCTTCCCTGTCAAGGAAGTATTCTCCCGCTGAACTATCAGATCGTGTCTTAACTACATATTTAATTATATTCATTTTCGGTGCAAAGTCAATACTATTTCAGATATTTTTTATTATATACTACTATTCTTTTCAGCAGCCTTTATAAAGGTATTTCCACACAGCTATCTGGTATAGGTCCTTTTAATGCAAACCGGAATAAACAAATGTAAAAAAATGAAAAAAGCAACGCCTCACGCTTGAAAAAGAACGTCTGTTCGCATATAATAAAATTACAAGAAAAACAAAGCCATAGATGGCTTAATGGGAGGCAGTCAAGATGAAAGGCATTCTATACCGGTCCATGGAAAAGAATATGGCGATCCAGGTCATATACCTTTCCGCCAAGAACAAGCTGACACAAAGGAAGATTTTAGTGAAGGATATAAATGGGACTACCGTTCTTGCCTATTGCTTCACAAGAAGGCAAATGAGAATCTTCAAGCTCGAAAATATTCTCTCGCTCATGCCGGAAAAAGAGCAGACATACCGGAAAATCAGCTAATTTCAATATTTGTGTTGGAATTAGCTTTTCTGTTTTGTCCAACAGAATCTATCTCAGTTTCCTCCACTACGTAATCATCCATTATTCATTAAAGTTATCCCTCCAAACCATCTCTTCTATTGTAATCCCATAAAAAAAGGAAGCCCATATGGACTTCCTTCTTCCAATCAGCCTGCAGTCTGCGGCTTTAGTGAATCATCCCTTTTGATAACAAACTGAAGGATGATAAGAGCTGCAAATAATGCAAGGCCAACAATATCTGTATACCCTTCCGGATAAATGAGGCATAATCCGCCGACAATTCCGATTATGCGTTCAAACCACATTAATCTTCTGAACCAGTAGCCGATTACCCCTGCCCCAATTGCCGTCATTCCTGCCAAAGCGGTAAAGACAACCCAAATCAGATAATACCAAGTAGTATCTATCATTAGTAGTTCAGGTGACAGAACGAACATATATGGAATGATGAAGGCCGCGATAGCCAGCTTCGCCGAATTGACGCCTGTCTTGATTGGCTCTCCTCCGGAAACCCCTGCAGCAGCAAAAGCTGCAAGCGCAACAGGCGGTGTGATATCGGCAATGATGCCAAAGTAAAAAACAAACAAGTGAGCTGATAAGTCCGGCACGCCAAGCAAAATGATGGCCGGTGCCGCAATCGTAGACGTGATAACATAGTTCGCAGTTGTCGGAGAACCCATTCCCAGAACAATTGCAGCTACCATGGTCAGCATAAGCGTCGGTATTAAAGCTCCGCCGGCCAGATCAAGCAGTCCATTTGCCAGCTTCAGCCCCAGCCCTGTCTTGGTTACCACACCGACGATAATGCCGGCAGCTGCGGTTGCAGCGGCTACACCAAGTGCAGTTCTCGCACCGTCAACGAGCGCGTCAATGGCATCTTTAAAATTAATCCTGGTTTCTTTTCTGATTGCGCTGACTGCTATTGTAATGAGGATAGACCAGAGAGCCGCCCTAATTACACTCATACCGCTCATAAGCAGGACGACCACTGCCAGGATAGGCAGCAGCAGATAGATTTTGCTCAGCACTTCTTTGCGGTTTGGCATTTCTTCTTTCTTCAGGCCTCTGAGCCCTATTCTTTTCGCTTCAAAATGGGTCATGATCCATATCCCCGTGAAATAAAGAAGGGCAGGAATGGCTGCTGCTTTGGCAATATCCCAGTAGGTGATGCCTCCGCCAATGAATTCGACCATCAGGAAGGCCGCAGCCCCCATGATTGGCGGCATCAGCTGTCCGCCTGTAGAAGCTGCTGCCTCAACCGCTCCGGCAAATTCCTTCTTGTATCCCAGCTTTTTCATCATCGGGATTGTAAAAGAACCTGAAGTTACCACATTGGCAACTGAGCTTCCGCTGATCGTACCCTGAAGTGCACTGGAGAAGATCGCTACCTTTGCAGGCCCGCCTGTCCTTTTTCCGGCGATGCTGACAGCCAGATCATTGAAATATTGCCCCACACCCGTTTTTACCAGGAATGACCCGAACAGCAGGAACAGGAAGATGAAGGTGGCAGAAACTCCGAGTGGCGTACCCAATATCCCTTCGGTTGTAAAGAACATCGTCTGCACCAGCCTTTGGAGATCCAACCCTCTGTGCGCAAGGAAGCCGGGCATATAGGGACCGTATAAGGCATACGCAAGAAAAAGGGCAGCAATGATGGTTATAGGAAGCCCCACTGCCCTCCTGGTTGCCTCAAGGACAAGGATGATTGCTGTAAGTCCAATATAAAAATCCAGATCAGTCAAACGGCCGACCCTCATGACAATCTCATCGATCATAAGCGGCCAGTATGCCCCTACTGCAACCGCAGCAATGGCAAGGATCAAATCATACCAAGCTACCTTATGCTTTTTCCCCCTGTCCTTTTTCCTCGCTGGGAAAAGAAGAAAAATAAGCGCAAGTGCAAATCCCAAGTGGATGGAACGCTGCAGCTGCGCAGTCAATACACCGAATATTCCAGTATAAAGCTGAAATAGGGAGAAGGACAGCAAGCCTAAAAAGACAATCCATCCCAGCACTCCCTTCAGCTTTCGCGTCCCCGCTTCGGGATCATATTTTTCGAGCAGCTCCTGCTGCTGTTCCTGAGTCAGTGTTTCTCCTTTATTGCTCAAGGATATTCACTCCTTCCAACTGCTGGTAAATGTTTATTTTATCAATTGTAAATCTTACCCATGTTCCCGGCTCGATAAAACCTGCCATAGGATACTCGGTTCCGTTATATATAATTCTATGATTTGCCCTGACCTTGCCTGTCCGCATATCAAAATGAGGAAATACCCGATTCATATTCCGGATATAGTATTTCCCGTCCTTTTGTTCAAATACCTCACCTGAGGAAGCGTTGTCAGGCATGCCGATCGCAAAATCTTCATACATAAGCTCATATTGCCGGATCTTCAAATCCTTGGTTGGTTTATAGCTCTCTACCACATCGGAAAGATGGATTGAATGGGTATATTTAATTTTAAAAATTTCTTCCTCGGTGAAAGGGATATAGGCAAGCACTTTGCCTGTATTTTGGTATTGAATTACAAGTGCTTTTTTGTAAGGGATAAAGATAATAATTGCAATGGCAGCAATTAAGAGGGGAAGCAGCAATAATGCTCTCTTCAATCTTGTTCGTCTTTTCATCAGGACCCCCTGTTAGAAAATGGGATGAAGGCCAACACCTTCACCAGGCCCATCTCTCATTGGGCTAAGGCTGACTTAAACTTCAGGTCCTCTTAAAGAGAATTGACCGGCGCGGTAACCTGTTCAGGTTTGCAGCGCCGGCCAGGGTGAAGCCATTTAGAAAAATCAGCAGACTATTCGGCTTTTACGCCTTTTTCGTCAAAATACTTCTGAGCTCCCGGGTGCACCTCGATGCCTACCCCATTCAGAGCACTTTCAGCTGTAATCAATTTGCCTTTTGCGTGTGTGATTTTGTCTGTGTTTTCAAAGATAGCCTTAGTAATGTCGTAAACGGTATCCTCAGACAGGTCATTTGCCACGACAAGCATCGCCTGTACAGCAACAGTCGCTACAGCATCAGAGAGTCCGTAAGTTCCAGATGGGACTTCATCCTGGATATAATAAGGGTACTTCTCAATCAGAGCATCAATTTTGTCCTGTTCGATAGGAACAATGACAACTTCTTCAGTCGCTGAAAGACCTTCAACAGCACCAGTAGGAGTTCCAGCAGTTACGAAAGCCGCATCGATAGTTCCATCCTGGATACCTGCAGTAGACTCGTCAAAAGAAAGATCCTGCTTGTCGATGTCATCAAAAGTCATCCCGTACACTTCAAGGATCTGCTCTGCATTCGGGTTTGTGCCTGAACCTGGAGCACCGACAGAAACCTTCTTGCCTTTCAAATCCTCAACAGATTTGATGCCGGATTTAGCTGTAGTGACGATTTGGATCGTTTCAGGATAAAGCGTTCCGATAGCGCTGACATTGTCAACAGCAGAACCTTCAAACATCAGCTTTCCATCTTTAGCATATGAAGCAATATCAGTTTGTGAAAAAGCAATTTCAGCATTTCCATCTTTAAGCGTATTCATGTTCTCGGCAGAAGCGCCTGATGTTTCAGCATTGGCCTGGATGCCGGTTTCATCTGAGATGATATCCGCGAATGCGCCTCCAAGCGGGAAGTATGTACCGCCGGTTCCACCGGTAACGATGCTGAGGAATTTAGGCTTTTCTGATCCGCCTTCCCCTCCATTGTCTGAACCGCCTTCATCTGAATTGCCGCCGCATGCAGCCAGAATCATAGAAAGCGCCAGCAGCAATGCTGCTGAAAGTAAGAAACTTTTTCTTTTCATAGAATTTCCCCCTCTGTTTTTATTTAGAATTTCTCAAGTTTATTTTAACATAAACTTTTGCACAATTGTCAATTACCATCTCATGGTCGCTCCTGAATCCAATAGTGGAGAGGTTGTGCCGGCAAGGAAAATAGTCTTAGCGGTCTATATTGAAGAGTTATTATTATTCCTGATTCAAGATTGGTTTTATTATCCAATAATAACACATTGCTGCAGCTAGGCTGAACCAATAAGGTGCACAGAATGGGCAATTCTTAAATTCTTATGTTAGAATTCCTTTTAAAAGGTTTACAAAGCTGTGTATGGAGGTCTGGCATGGAAATTCAAAAAGGAACGATAAAAGAAGTCTCTTTTCAGAGCAGGGAGCTGGGAGAAGAGCTGGATATACTTATCTATCTTCCTCCCTCTTATTCTCCCCTTTATAAATATTCCCTTCTCATTGCCCAGGATGGAAAGGATTATTTCCAAATGGGCCGGGCAGGACGGGCAGCAGATGAGCTCCTTCACAACAGGGAAATAGAAAACGTTATCATTGTGGGCATCCCTTATAAAAATGTGCATGACCGCAGAAGCAAATATCATCCCGAGGGAGATAAACACAGGGCGTACATACGATTCCTGGCACATGAGCTCGTGCCTTACCTTGATGCAGAATTCCCTACTTATCAAATGGGGCAGGGCCGCATTTTGGCAGGAGACTCACTCGGCGCTTCAGTCTCGCTCCTGGCTTCGCTGGAATATCCGAATACATTCGGGAAAACAATCCTTCAATCTCCTTATGTGGACGAAAGCATCCTTGAAGCTGCCCGGAGCTTTCCAACCCCCGGCCTGCTGAATATCTATCATGTAATCGGCACGCAAGAGACAGAAGTAAAAACGACTAAAGGAGAAATAGAAGACTTCCTTACACCAAACAGAAGTCTCTCCTCCATATTATCTGAGAGAGGTTTTCAATATTTCTACAACGAATTCGAAGGCAATCATACCTGGAAATACTGGCAGCCGGACTTTAAAAGAGCTTTGAAGCACATGCTTTAAGAAAAGCGGATGGCGCTTGCCCAGCCCCGACAAGCTTAAGACGAACAGAGCGAAAGGTTTGCTCTTTAACCTTTTGATCTGTTTGGCTTAAGTCCTCGAGGGGCTAGCGCCCGGAGCTGGACAATAAGAAAAGCGGAGGCGACTGTTCATTAGAGGAACGCGGACTAAGAACGCCACGTCCTGTGGCAACGTCCGCATGACCCACATCCTGTGGGCCTCAAGCATAAGACGAGCAAGAATAAAAGGCGGTCCTTGCCTTCACACCTAAGACATTTTATTTATTTTCAATAACAACTGACCTTAAAAAAAGACCTTCTATATCATTGAAGTCGGAAAATTTGTTATAATAGATAAACAAATCTTATATATGTGCTTATCATTTTTATCAATGGAGGTATTCAGGATGAAATATGGAATAGTTATATTTCCTGCAAAGAAACTTCAAGATCTGGCCAATTCCTATCGGAAGCGCTATGATCCGCATTATGCTCTCATTCCGCCGCACTTGACACTGAAAGGTGCTTTTGAGGCAACTGATGAGCAGGCAGAATCGCTTTCCGTAAAGCTTCATAAAGCAGCTGAGAATGCTAGGCCATTTAATATGAAGGTCAATAAGTTCAGCTCTTTTCAGCCGGTCAACAACGTGATTTACCTTAAGGTTGAACCAGATGATTACCTGGATGCACTCCACACGGAAATCAATCAAATATTTCCCGGGGGCGAAAATCAGGAATACGCATTTGTTCCCCATATTACAGTCGGGCAAAAGCTCTCGGATGACGAGCATTCCGATGTCTTCGGCTCACTCCGCATGGAGCGTGTCAACTATGAGGAAACAATCGACCGCTTCCATCTGCTCTATCAGCTGGAAAACGGTTCTTGGACCGTATATGAAACATTTCGTTTTGGAAAGGAATTATAAATCGTGATCGTAAAGAAAGCAGTTGAACAGCAAGAGATTGAAGACGTTTATAAAATCAGGCGAATCGTCTTTATAGACGAACAGCAGGTTCCAGAAGAAGAAGAGTATGATGAGTTCGAAAAGGAAGCCGTCCATATCATTCTCTACGATGACAGCCAGCTTCCGGCTGCAGCAGGAAGATACAGAGTCGTAGATGGGGTCGGGAAGGCAGAAAGGATCTGCGTCCTTAAAGATTCCCGCAAAATTGGGGCTGGCAAGGCTGTCATGGATAAAATCGAAGAGCTTGCCAGAGAGCAGGAACTACCTGCTGTTAAGCTGAATGCCCAGACACAGGCCATCCCTTTTTACAGCAAACTGGGCTATGAAGTGGTCTCAGAGGAATTTATGGATGCAGGCATCCCTCACCGCACAATGAAAAAGTACTTGTAAAAACCCGGGCGCCCTTATTTCAGGGCGCCTTTCCTATTGAAAAATACTCTTCCCAGTCAATAATTTCCTCCATGTCCGTACATACTATGAAAATAATAAGGACTAAAAGGAGTTATAGCCATGGAATATCTGCATATTTTCGCAGAGCTGGTTGTGGGTTTTGCCGCCCTTTTTTTAATCACTAAGTTCCTGGGCAAAACACAGATCACCCAAATCACCACATTTGACTTTGTTTCAGCCCTTGTTTTGGGGGAACTGGTGGGCAATGCATTATTCGATGAAAAAATCGGCCTGGGCCAGATCCTGTTTGCCGTCTTCTTATGGGGAATATTGATTTATTTCACTGAGTATCTGACACAGAGGTTTAAAAGAATGCGCCGTTTTCTGGAGGGAGAGCCATCGATCGTCATTAAAAAGGGGCAGATTGTGTACGACTCTTTAAAGAAGAATCACCTTGACATCAATCAGCTGCAGCATTTGCTGAGGTCCAAGGATATTTTCTCTATACGTGAATGCGAGTATGCGATACTGGAGACGGATGGGACAGTAAGTGTGCTTAAAAAACCGCCATACAGCTCCCCTGCAGCCAAGGATTTCAAAATTGAGCTGCAGCCGGAAGAGCTTCCGGTCACACTGGTGCTTGACGGTGAAATTGTTCTGGATAATCTGCATATGATTCATTGGGATGAAGACAAGCTCCAATCGGAATTGAAGGGCTGGGGAGCTGAAACTGTCAAAGATGTGCTTTATGCTGAATGGAAAAAGGGAGAGCCTCTGCATGTGCAGACCTTCTAGGCTCTCCCTTTCTTTATGCCACTAAACAGATTCACTGAAAAGTGTTCCTTTACCTGTCATGTCCCCGTACACTCTTTCAACGGTCTGTTCATTGACCTTTCTCGCCGGTTTTTCCTCCGAATGGGCCTCGGCAGGTCGTGAGAATTGAAACAGCTGCTCCGGCTGGAACCATTGTGTGTCATTCTCCACTCTGTTCACCCTTGAAACTGGATACAGCCGGAATGGATCCTGCTTTTTATCCAAGTCTCTCACAGCATACTGATTGTATTGATAATGATTGAAAGGCACGATATACCCCATAGTCCATTCCTCCATTTCAAGGTCTTTTCCATACTTTGCCGAAAATGTATATTTTCCTTCCTTTACCCCCTTGGCCAGGGAGATAAACTGCGGAAACTCCTTTTTTTAAGTGACTGGTTTTGTTATGATAGACTTCGCCGGCTTCGGCATGTTTATGGGTATAAAATATTTATTTTTCCAGGTGGAAACCCAGGTTTATGGGTATTCAATACATAATAGATGAACTAGAAAAACGGGGATGACTTTTCATGAAAACTGCTGTTTACCGGCAACAGACTATTAATATAGATAACTACAGCCGCGAGGAATTCCAAAAAATCTATGCTGAAGGAAAGAAGGGCA
The DNA here is from genome assembly GCF_008180445.1 of Bacillus infantis. Lineage (GTDB taxonomy): Bacteria > Bacillota > Bacilli > Bacillales > Cytobacillaceae > Bacillus_AB > Bacillus_AB infantis_B. Next base: position 88,432 of record NZ_VTER01000008.1, on the reverse strand, counting down.
ATCTTTTCTGTCCTGCCTGCGGAGAGCGGATAAGGATGTACTTGGGGATACAGGCTTCCCCCCACTTTTACCATCTTCACTCCCATGCTGAATGCCAGGATGCAGAGGAGACAATGACCGAGGTGAAAAAAGAGCCGGTCGAAGCGGAAATCTCCGCCGGCGGGTTCAGGCTGCCTAGATCCAGGACAATCACAGCTGAGACAATGCCTCCTTCTGTGTTCCAGGAAGCTTCATTTGTAAAATCAGGTGCCCCTTTCCAGTCTATGCCTTCTAAAAACAAAGCTGCCAGCGGATACCTGAAGGATCTCGCAGACAATGGATTCCAACTGGATGCTGCACAATCTGCTGCTGTATCGCATATTGACGGGCCCCTGCTTGTTCTGGCCGGGGCAGGCAGCGGAAAGACGAGGGTTTTAACCACCCGTACTGCTTATATGCTCCAAGAGCTGAGAATAGACCCGAAATCCATCATGCTGGTTACTTTCACAGCTAAAGCTGCTGCTGAAATGAAAAGAAGGCTGATTGACTATCCTGGCATAAAGTCTGCCCAGGCACAGCAGCTCCTCGCCGGCACCTTCCACAGCATTTTTTACCGGATCCTCTCCTTCCATGACAGAGAAGGATGGAACTCCCAAAAGCTGCTAAAAAAAGAATGGCAGCGAGAGCAGATTTTAAAAGGGGCTGCAAAAGAGCTGAAAATAGATGAAAAGGACTTTGCTTTCGATCTGGCTCTGCAGAAAATCGGTTTCTGGAAGAACTCTCTTATTCTTCCCCAGGATACCAAACCTGCAACTGATTGGGACAAAACGGTGACAGAATTATACAGGCTATATGAAGAATATAAAGAGAATCACAGGCTTTTCGATTTTGATGATATGCTTCTTGGCTGTTACCGTCTTTTCCAGGAGCATCCCCATATACTGGAGTCTTATCAAAACCGCTTTCACTATTTCCTTATTGATGAATTCCAGGATATCAACAAAGTCCAGTATGAGCTGATTAAGATGCTTTCCGCTAAAAGCAATAATGTTTGTGCAGTGGGAGATGATGATCAGTCCATTTATGCGTTCCGGGGAAGCGACCCTCGGTATCTGCTCGAATTTGAAAAAGATTTCCCGGCTGCCAGCATTGTTGTGCTTGATCAGAACTACCGCTCCGCACATGAAATTGTATCCGCGGCAAACAGCATCATTGTCAAAAACAAGCAGCGGCGCGACAAAAAGATGAAAGCCCAGTATTCAAAAGCAAGGAAGCCTCTCCTCTTTTTCCCGCTTGATGAGGAAGAAGAAGCGACGATGATCGTGACCGATATACAGGAGAAGATTTCCCAGGGCGGAAGTCCAGGGGATTTCGCGGTCTTGTTCAGGACCCACGCAGGGATGAGGGCCATTTTTGAAAGGCTTGCCAATTCCAGCCTGCCATTCAGGATCGACCAGGATGCTGAATCATTTTACGATCGTTATTTAGTGAGGACCCTCCTGGCTTTCTTAAGATTGTCTCTTGATGAGGATAGCCAGGAATCCATCAAAAATATCCTTCCTGCGCTCTTCCTGAAGCAATCTGTACTGCAGGACTTGAAAGCAGAAAGCATACTGACCGACAGGACTCTGCTCGAGTGCCTTGCTGATGTGAAAACAGGATTTGCTTTTCAGGAGAAAAAGCTGACACGGGCTGTCCCATCAATTCGGTCCATCAAGTCGAAGAGTCCTGCAGCTGCCATTGATATGATAGAAAAAGAACTCGGATTCAATGACTTTCTTAAAAAGCGCGGGCTGGAAGGCTCCAGTATGGAAAAAGGCTCGGATGATATTCGCGATTTAAAGGTTGCTGCGAACAATTTTGAGAGCATAGCAGAATTTCTGGAGCATGCCGAGCATATGCGCGCCATGAATAAAGAAATGAAAAAGCCCGGCAATGTAAGGGACAGCAGCATAACACTCAGTACGATTCACCGGTCAAAAGGCCTTGAATATAAGACTGTTTATATTATCGGGGCGGTTGACGGGAGCATCCCCCATGACTTCGCCCTTGAAGCTTACAGGACTGGGGACCCTGATCCGATGGAAGAGGAAAGAAGGCTATTATATGTAGCGGTTACACGGGCACAGGAGGAGCTGTTCATATCTGTCCCGCAGAAAAGGCGGGGCAAAAAGGCGAGGCCTTCCAGGTTTCTTGCACCGGTAAGGAGCTAAAATGGCATAAGAAGGCAAAGAAGGACTTGGCTCGCTCCAAGTCCTTTTCTGCAGATTATTTTTTATTGATCATCTGGCTGATTGTATTGAAATCCAGCTGTTTGCCGTCAGCGACGATGGATTGTACAATTTTATCTTCTGTTGCTTTTGGGACCGGTTTGTTGGCAATTTGGGATACCCTGCGGATTACGCTGCGGACAGTTTTTTCATCCTTGAAATTTGCATTCTGCAAAGAATTCGCCAACTCCAGAATATCTTTCATATTAACGCCTGTTTTCTTCTCGATATTTTTAAAGAATCCATTATCCATGCTGAATTCAAGCCTCCTTCTTAAACTACTTTATATAGTATGAAGGAGGGCTGAAAAGGTGAAATGAATAAGAAGAAAAGCCTAAAAATTTGCCTTCAGCCGGTTTTAAGGCGTTAAAATCAGTTTGCCGCTCGTTTTCCTCCCCTGCATCTGTTCGTGAACAAATGAAGCCTCCTCCAGGGGATAAATCCCGCCGACCGCCAGCTTCAACTTACCTTCTGCCAGGTAGCCGAGCAGTTCCTTCATGCTTGTATGAAGAAGCTCCGGCATTTTCATGATTTGCGGGAGGAAGAATCCAATCACAGACTGGTTCCGTGCCATCAGTGAGGATGGGTACATTCTGTATTGCTCTCCGCTTGCCACGCCATAGACGACCACCCTTCCAAACGGTGCGAGACACTTCATGGTTTTAGCGAAAACCTCTCCCCCGGCCATTTCAAGTGCCAGATCGACCCCCTTGCCCTCTGTTGCTTCCCTTACTTTCTCTTCCCATCCGCTTTCTGTATAGTCCACCAGAACGTCAGCCCCCATATCCCTGGCCAGTCTGAGTTTTTGCTCTGAGCTGGCTGTGGCGATAATCTTTCCAGCGCCAAATATCCTGGCAAGCTGGACAGCCAGTGTTCCCACACCTCCAGCAGCTGCATGAACAAGAACATTTTCTCCTTTTTGAAGCCTCCCCATTGTCTTTAAAATATGATAGGCGCTCAGTCCCTGGAGGGGCAGTGCCGCTGCCTCATGAAAGTCAAGTCCTTCCGGAATGGGAATGAGCCCCCTGCTGTCGGCAATGGCAAATTCCGAATATCCGCCGGATTCTATCAGTGCCACTACCCTGGTGCCCGGCACTATATCCGACTTTTCTCCAACTGCCTTGACCACTCCTGCCACTTCCGCACCAGGAATGAAGGGGAGGGGGGTTTTTACAACATACTGGCCCTCTCTTCTTGCTGTATCGGCATAGTTAACGCCAATCGAGCGGATTTGAATCAGGACCTCATGTCCTCTTGGCTCTGGAACGTCCATTTCAACAAGCTTCAGGACATCAGGTCCTCCATATTCCTTTAACTGAATTGCCTTCATATAAGTTCCCCTCACTTTCCCTGGAATTGCGGCTTCCGTTTTTCTTTGAATGCTGCAATCCCCTCTAAATGATCTTCCGTTCCGGCCATCATCGTCTGGATGAGGCGTTCTTGTTCCAATACCTCCTCAAGTGTAGAGGCATGGGCGCCATCAATGAGCTTCTTCATCATCCCATATGCTTTGACAGGACCTGATGCCAGCTTTTCTGCCACAGCCAATGCTTCTTCTCTCAGGTCTGTGCCAGGTACAATTCTGCTGACAATTCCCATCTGCTGCAGCCTGTCAGCAGGTATCGCTTCAGCCGTAAAGAAAAACTCCTTTGCAAGATGTGGCCCGATCAGCCGCGGCAGGAAAAATGATCCTCCTCCATCTGAAATAAGTCCCACTTGTGAAAAACTCATCGCAAAGCGGCTGTCATCTGCAGCAATGATCAAATCACATGCGAGTGCGAGATTGAAGCCAGCTCCTGCTGCGAATCCATGAACAGCAGCAATGACAGGCTTGCTGGCGGCTTTTATGCTTAAAATGCACTCGTTGAGTTTCCCGATATGTTCATAGATTTCTGCCGGACCTGCCTGCCCCATTGTTTTTACGTCTCCGCCTGCAGAGAAAGATCTGCCTGCGCCGGATAAGACAATTGCTTTAATATCCTCATCCTGATCAGCCTGGCGGAATGCTTTGGTCAGGCCGGTAATCATTTCACTGCTGAAAGCATTCAGACTGTCCGGCCTGTTCAGCGTTAAAAGCAGAACACTGGCTTTTTTTTCAGAAAGCAGGTGCTGATTATCCATATTCTCTCCCCCAATCGGTTATATAAGGTTTGGACATGAGGAAACCTCAATCGGCTTGCACAGCCGGTCCCCATTTCAAAGCTCTTCAGGTTATTCTGCTGCTTCTAGCATACATAGCGGGTTGCTTGATAAATTCTTTCAGCAATTCTCCGGTTCCGGCTGAAGCCTCCCCCATTCAGCTCTATTCTTCTGAATCCTCTTTCAACAGCAGAGGCCAGCTTTTTTTCATCTTCCCGTAATGCCAGTTCGGAAGAGAGGATCCTGAAGGCTTTCTCACATTCCCACAGCGCCTCTTCCAGATAGGATCCGGCAAGATCGATTTTTAAAGCTGCTGCTTCTTCCCCGGCTTTATTGATGCTTTTATATGTCCTGTAGACTGCCGACTCGGCCGCATATAAAGAGATCGCCATATCAGAAAGCTTCAACAGCGTTTCCTGTTCCTCCGAAATCTGCTGGCCGTGAACCTGCAGGGCCAGGCCTGCTGCAAGCAGAAACGCATGTCTCATCAGGGAGACTGCCTCCCGCTCCATTGCCAGGGCTCCATTAAGAGGTGCAGGCTGCAGGATGGCGGATGCCGCTTCTTCGGTCAGCTCCCTGATATCCACCTCTCCCTTTGCAGCTTTCTTAAACAAGCCTGCCGGAATGAGCAGCCGGTTGATTTCGTTTGTGCCTTCAAAGATCCGGTTAATCCTGGAGTCCCTGTATATTTGTTCGATGCCATATTCTTTTATGAATCCTGCTCCCCCATAAAGCTGCAATGTTTCGTCTGCTGCATAATCAAGGGTTTCCGATCCGAATACCTTGCAGACAGCACACTCTGAGGCATACTCGCTCATTCTCTTCCCTGCAAGGCGTGAATCTGCGCTGTCCCCTATATCGCCCAGCGCCTCTTCAAGCAGGCCTGCTGTTCTGTATTGCATAGATTCTGAAGCATAGATCCTCGCTGCCATTTTCCCCACTTTTTCTTTTGTGGCATTGAAGTCAGCGATCTTTCGTCCAAACTGCCTCCGCTCCTGGGTATATTGTGCTGCTTTCTTCAGGCTGTATTTGGCTGCTCCCATGCAGGCCGACCCTAGATTGAAGCGGCCCAAATTGAGGACGTTCAGGGCGATTACATGGCCTTTCCCCTTCTCCCCGAGCATATTTTCAGCAGGCACCTCGCAATCTTCCAAGATGACAGACCTGGTTGATGAACCTTTGATCCCCATTTTGTTTTCTTCAGGCCCCAGAACCAGGCCGGGAAAATCCTTTTCTAAAATAAAGCTAGTAAAATCCTTTCCATCAACCTTTGCATAAACGATAAAGGTATCTGAAAAAGCCGCATTGGTGATATAAAGCTTCGTCCCGTTCAGAATATAATGTGTCCCCGCTTCATTGAGGCGTGCCACCGTCTGGGAGGAAAGGGCATCAGACCCTGCATTCGGCTCTGTCAGGCAATAGGCGCCGATATATTCTCCGGACGCCATCTTAGGCAGATATTTATTTTTTTGCTCTTCGGTTCCAAAATAGGTGATCGGCAGGGTGGCAATGCAAGTATGGTTGGAATGGGCCACACCATAGCCGCTGGAGGCTCCGATATTTTCACCTACAATCCCTTTGGTGATTTTATCCAGGCCAAGCCCGCCGTACTGTTCAGGAATGCTGTGTGCAAGCAGCCCAAGATCCCCGGCTTTCTTCAGCAGTTCCTTCACCAGCCAAAAATCCTGGCTTTCGATTTCTTCCTTTAAAGGGGCCACTTCCTGCTCAATGAACTGCCTCGCTGAAGTGCCGATCATTTTGTGTTCTTCAGTAAAATCTTCTGGTGTAAACAATTGGCCTTCATCTATCTCAGATAACAGAAACCCGGAGCCCATGCTCTTTGTTTTTGCCATGCTGTTCACTCCTCTTTTTTTAAAAATATGCCTTCCTATTTGCTTACCTTTGCTGCTGAGATGAGCCCATTCTTATAAACTGGGACAATATGAATACTGTCCAGGCCGGCCGCAAAGGAAAGTTCATCACTGAGGCCATGGCTGGCCAGCAGGCCTCCGACATAGGAATTTCCCAAGACTTCCTCGGCATCGCCCCGCTTTGTCTGAAAGAAGAGCAATGCCGCCAGGGCTGCATCCGTCATCTCATAAGATTCCCCTCCTGCTTTTTGGAGGCAGTCAATCAAATGTCCTGCTCCATAGAAATCCTCAAGGCTGAATTCCCCTGAATTCCCTGCGCAGATGATAACAATGGTTGAGTCCCCTTCTTCTTCACTGATTGCTTCTGCCACCGCAGAGTTATTTAACAGGGACGAAGCATATACCTTTTTTGCTGCCTCTGCCTTTGCAAGGGCAACCGTCCCGTTCGTAGTCGCAAGGATCAGCGTTTTTCCGCTTACCTGCCCCCTAAGAATCTTCGGACTTGGATAAACAAACCCTGCGACAGGACGTGCGTCAGATTCCCCGGCAAGAAGCATCCCGCTGGAATCTCCTTCGTCAAATCGGGCTTTCGCTATTTCACTGCTTTCTGCCGGGATGACACGGGCCGCTCCGTCCTTTAATGCCGAAGTGATGCTTGTAGTTGCAAGCAGGATATCCAGCACAACCGCTATTTTGCTGCCTTCCCGCAGTTTCTGTTCATTGATTTCTTCCTTTTTCAGCAGCAGATGAATCTTGCCCATAGATGCCTCCCGGTAAAATACTGACCTGCAATTCTGTTATGCCTTTTCATAGGCAATACTTGAGCTGTGCTGGATAAGACTTCTGACAAACCTGTCAAACTGGGAAAATCGCTTATCGGCTGTCTGCCCTTTTTTATAGCGGTAATAGATTTGCTGGCAGATGACAGCAAGCTTAAAGTAAGCAAAGGTCAGGTAGAAGTTCATGCCGCTTATATCCCTTCCGCTTCGCTTTGCATACGCTTCCATAAATTCCTTCCTGGAATAAAAGCCCTTCAAAGCAGTTACCGGCGGTTTGCCAAGACCATATTTCAGCAGATCGGGGTCATCCTCCTGAATCCAATAGCTCATGGCAGCCCCCAGATCGGCAAGCGGGTCCCCAACCGTTGACATTTCCCAGTCGAACAGCCCTGTCATAGCTTCCAGTTTATGATCGAACATGGTGTTATTCAGCTTATAGTCATAATGGATGATGCTATGTCCGCTCTCGGAAGGGATGTTTGCCGACAGCCATTTGGTGAGCGCAGCCGCCTCTTTGATTTCCTCGGTCTTCGCCTTCTCGTAGCGGGTGATCCATCCGTGGACCTGTCTCTCCATGAACCCTTCAGGACGGCTGATCTTTTCCAGGCCCGTATCCCGGTAAGGAAGAGAGTGCAGCTCGGACAGCTTATCGACCATGGTTTGTGACAGATGCTGGCAAAGCTCCACGGAAGGAGTGATATGATTTGGAAATTCTGTATCCAATACAATCCCATTCTTCCTTTCCATCAGGAAGAATGGACTTCCGATGATGCTGTCATCCTCTGTGTAGATGAATGGCTTAGGCGCTGGAGGGAACATAGTGTTCAGTTCCTTCAGAATGATGAATTCACGTTCCATATCATGGGCTTTGGCAGCCACAGGGCCAAGTGGCGGGCGCCTCAGGACCGCTTCCCAATCCCCCGACCTCAGCTGGTAGGTTAAATTGGAATGACCGGCTGAAAATTGAAGGACTTCAAGCGGCCCGCCCGGGAATGAGTCCACTTTGCTCTCCAGGAACCTGATAAGGCTGTCCAAATCCAGCTCTTCCCCTTTTCTTACCATTATCGTGTCTTTGCCGGCAGGCATGTACAGCGCCTCCTTTTTTAAATTTTCAAATTATTATCATCATAAAGATATCCTTTGAGCCCTTCCCTGAGGTGATCCGGCAAGGAACTGCTCTTCTGTGCTTCAAAGTCAAAATAAACGATGACAGCATTCCCTTTGGCTATAGGCTCTTTTGTTTGTGCACAAAGAATTTCATGTTCCAGCGTAAAGCTCTTATTGCCTATTTTCGAAACATAAGTTGTGACAGCCAGTTTTTGATTGAAATAGCCCTGATTCAGAAAATCGCATTTCGTGGAAGCAAGGATAAAGCTCCATTTCCTGGTATCCATACTGTAGCCAAGCGATTCGAAGAATTCTATCCTGGCTTCCTCCAAGTAAACGAAATAACTTGTATTATTCACATGGCCCAGGGCATCTGTTTCACAAAACCGGACTTTGACCTGCGTTTCCTGCATAGGGCATCCTCCCTTAGCGGTGCTTGAATTCCGCTTTCCTTTTTTCGATGAAGGCCTTGACTCCTTCTTTTATATCCTCCGTGCGGAATACCTCTTCAAACAGGCGGGCTTCAAGCTTCACGCCTTCTTCTAAAGTCCTGTCAAGGCCTCCATCCACCGCCTGCTTGATTCTGGAAAGTGCCTGCAGTGAATGGCCGGCTATCTTGGCTGCAAGCTCTCTTGCACTTTGCATGCCCTCCCCGGAAGCCGCTACCTTATTGACGAGGCCAATCCTTGCAGCCTCTTGTGCTGAAACAGGCTCACCTGTATACATCAGTTCCTTCGCCTTTGCTTCACCGATCAGCCGGGGCAGCCTCTGGGTTCCTCCGCCGCCGGGAAACAAGCCCAGCTTTACCTCCGGGAGGCCGATTTGAGCATGCTCTTCCGCTATCCTGATATCACATGCAAGGGCAAGCTCGCATCCCCCACCGAATGTAAGGCCATTCAGTACAGCGATAGTAGGCTTGGGAAACCGGTCTATGCTGTTAAGCACTTCATGTGTTGCCAATACATCCTCAATCATGCGGGGATTGCTCATCATCTCCGGAAATTCCTTAATGTCAGCTCCTGCAACAAATGCTTTGTCTCCAGACCCGGTCAGAAGGACAGCCGCCACCCCGTCATTTGTTCTAAGAGATTCAAAGGCTTCGCCCAGCTCCTGGAATACCTTTTTGCTCAGCACATTCAGCGGAGGGTTCTTGATTGTCAGAACCGCGGTCTTATCTTCAAAGTGAATATCCACATAATTCCCCATCAGCGCACCGCTCCCTCTTTCCCATACTCATACCAGCCTTTTCCTGTCTTTCTGCCCAGGTGGCCTTCCTTCACTTTTTCTTCAATACAGGCAGCAGGCTTATCCAGCGGATCCCCGGTTTCTGCATATCGCTGCTCCATCACATAATAGCCGACATCAATTCCTGACAAGTCCATCAGCTCAAAGGGGCCGATCGGATGGTTAAGCGCCTTTCTGCAGATGATGTCAATATCCTTGTAGTCTGCAATGCCCTGTTCATATAATTGGACGGCTTCACGCTGCAGCGCCCCCAGAATGCGGTTGGCGACAAACCCGGAAATCTCTTTTTTCAGGAGGACCGCCGTACGGTTGATCGCCTTGCAGACTTCCATGGCTGTCTCCGCGGTTTCATCAGAAGTCCGGCTGCTCATGACAACCTCTACGCAATCCATAACCAGCGGCGGAAAGAAGAAATGCATATTGACTGTCTTTTCAGGCCTGTCTGCCGCATCGGCCAGCAGGCTGTTGACAATGGTTGAGCTGTTCGTCGCAAATATGGCATGCGGCGGCGCCACTTCTTCAAGCTTTGAAAATACTTCTCTTTTAACCTCAAGCTTTTCAACGACTGCCTCAATGATAAAATCGGCAGACTTAACAGCTTCCCCAAAATCAGATGTGCAGCGGAGCCTGCTGAATGCAGCCTCTATCTGTTCTGATGGCAGTTTCCCTTTGGCTGCCCATTTATCCATAATTCCGCGGAGCTTTTCCTGAGCCTGATCCAATGCTTTTTCCTGCATGTCATGCAGGGTGGTTTCATATCCGCCCAATGCACAGAGCATGGCAATTTGGTGGCCCATCTGCCCTGCACCAACCACTGTAATATTCTTCACTGTCAAAGCCATCAGCATTTCCTCCTTTAATATCACTATCAGGTATACCATCCAGCTTGCAGAAAAAGTCGATTTCTTCTCCTGATTTAATTGGTGATTCCGTTCAATATCATATCCGTGAATATGCGCGCCACTTCATAGTCCGGGACGCTTCCATCCGGGCTGAACCACTGGTAGCTCCAGTTGGCGGCACCCAGAATGCCGAATGTAATGATTGGGGCATTAAGATCCTCCCTGAACTCCCCGTTCCTGATGCCTTCTGAAATCAGCGCTTCAACATTTGTCCTGAACCGGTCCCTCTTCGGGATAATCCGGCCCAGCCTTTCTTCACTCAGATTCCTGATTTCCCTGAAAAACACTTTGGCGCTTGCCCCCTGATTTTCGATGCTTCCGATCAGCATGGCGACTACATCATACAATTTACCTTTACAATCGGCATTGCTGTTTTTGAGGATTTTTTCCTGCTGTGACAGAAGATCGTCTATATAACGGAGGTGTATATCCATCAGCAGTTCTTCCTTGCTTGAAAAATAATAATAGAAGGTTCCTTTGGTCACTCCGATAGAATCGACTATATCCTGGATTGATGTCTCGCTGAACCCTTTTTTGTCAAATAAGCGGATGCTCTGTTCTGTTATTTTTTCCTTCATAATGATGTCCTCTCAATCTTTGAATATCGCCAGGAATTATACCATGAATTGGATCTCTATTACTAAGGAATGCCCATCGGGAAGCCTTTTTTCCAGCAACGGAATTGCCTTGCAAAGAACCTGTCTTAACGCCGGCCTGTTCCCGCTTCCTCCCGCAATGCTCTGCGGAGGATTTTTCCAACACTTGTTTTCGGGAGTGCATCCCTGAATTCAATGATGCCCGGCACCTTATAGGCAGCCATATTGGCGCGGCAGAATTCCATGATTTCCTTTTCGTCCGCCAGTTTGCCCGATTTAAGGACGATGACCGCTTTGACATTTTCTCCCCTGTACGCGTCAGGCACGCCGATCACCACTGCTTCCTGGACGGCAGGATGCTCATAGAGCACTTCTTCAATATCGCGCGGATAGATGTTATAGCCGCTCGCAATGATCATATCTTTTTTCCGGTCGACGATATATAGGTAGCCTTCTTCGTCCACCCTTGCAATGTCCCCTGTATAAAGCCAGCCGTCCCGCAGCGCATGTGCCGTCTCCTCAGGCATATTCCAATAGCCCTTCATCACCTGCGGCCCCTTTATGATCACCTCTCCGAGCTCACCGGCAGGGACTTCCTCGCTTCCTGATGCCAAATCCACTATTTTATAGTCAGTTGAAGGAAAACCGATCCCTACACTCCCCGCTTTGCGGGCTGCAAATACCGGGTTGCAGTGTGTGGTAGGAGAGGCTTCAGAAAGCCCGTAGCCCTCCAGGATGACAGCGCCCGTCTTTCTTTCAAACTCCTTCAGCACCTCGACAGGCATCGGGGCGCTGCCGCTGTTGCAGACCTCGATGCTGTCGATGCCGTATTCCTCTGCCCTGGGGTGATTGGTAATAGCTCCGTACATCGTCGGAACACCCGGGAAGACTGTCGGCTGCTCATTTTTTATCGTTTCCAGCACCTCTTCAAGTTCGAACCTTGGCAGCATGATGGATTCTGAAGCAGTATAAATCGAAAGATTCATGCAGGAGGTCATGCCAAACACATGGAACAGCGGGATGACAGTCAGATAGCGTTCTTCACCGATATCAATAGTCTGCTTGAAAAACTCGTAAGACTGCACCACATTGGCGATAATATTTCTGTGGGTCAGCATGGCTCCTTTGGAACGGCCAGTCGTCCCCCCTGTATACTGAAGTACGGCTGTATCATGCTCCGGCTCCAGCATAACCGGTGCAAAGTTTCCTTTGCCCCGCTGCAGGAAGCTCTCAAAGGTGCTGTCTTCGCCAAAATCCACGGCGGACGGCTGGAGGCTTACTGCTATGATTTCTTTAAGAGGCGTATTGCTGCGGACACTGCTGACCTTCGGATAAAATGCATCAAGGGCAATCATTCTTTCTGCACCCGAATCATTTAAAATATATTCGATTTCCCTTTCCACACTCATCGGGTTCACTTGGGTGACGATCCCGCCGGCCGCAAGGATGCCGTAGTAGGAAATGACATATTGCGGGCAGTTTGGAAGCATGACAGCTACCCTTCCGCCTTTCTCAAACCCGCCAGCCTGCAGGGAAGCAGCGAACAGTCTGACATGCTGCCGCAGTTCCCGGTAGGTAATCTTCTTTCCGTAAAAAGATAATGCGATATGCTCCGGATAATGTTCTGCCGTATCATCCAGCATTTGCGGGAGTGTGATGTCAGGGATCTCCACTTCTCTTGCAGTTGAATCAGGATAATGGGCAAGCCAGTTCTTTGTGCTCATCTTTATACCTCCTGTATTAAAAGCATAGTTTAATAGCGAAATACCAAGGAATAATGAAAAGGCTTACAATATGTTTCACAGTCAGCAGACACTTCCATCTGCTACATGGCGTGAGTGCCTCCATCTACCACCAGGACATTGCCTGTTACATAGCTTGATGCTTCCGATGCCAGGAACAGCGCTGCCCCCTTCAGATCCTGGTCAGTACCAAAGCGCTTGAGGGGTGTTGCATCAAGGATTGGATCTTTTCCATGTTCAATGATGGCCTGTGACATTTTTGTAGGAAAAAAACCAGGGGCAATGCTGTTTACATTAATATTGTATTTTCCCCATTTAACTGCCAAATCTTTTGTCATGGTAATGACTGCACCTTTGCTCGTGTTATAGCCCAGTGTATCCATGACACGCGGATCTGTCCCTCCCAGGCCTGCAACTGAAGCAATATTGATGATTTTGCCGCTCTTCTGCTCTATCATCACCTTCCCTGCCGCCTGGCTCATCAGGAAGGTCCCGGTCACATTGACATCGATCACTTTCTTCCATGCTTCAAGAGGCATTTCTGCAGCAGGCGCCCCCCAGGTTGCACCAGAATTATTAACAAGGATATCAATTGTGCCAAACTCCTCCACTGTTCTGTCCACTATCTGCTGAACCTCGTCCGGATTGGAGATATCACACTGCAGCGCAAGTGCTCTTACACCAAGGCTTTCGAGATGGGCAGCGGTTTCCCTGCAGGCCTCAAGCTTACGTGAACAGATGACGATATTGGCGCCTGCTTCTGCCAGCCCTTCAGCAATCTGGGCCCCAAGGCCTCTTCCCCCGCCTGTGACAATCGCCGTTTTCCCTTTAAGATCAAAAAGTCCCATCACATTCATATCTAAAACCTCCATTAGTTATTGATGCTTCCGCAATTCCATTTTTGCGATCTGTGCCCTGTGCACTTCATCAGGACCGTCAGCCAGCCTCAGTGTCCTGGCATTTGCCCACTGTGCAGCCAGCGGATAATCATCGGAAACGCCCGCTCCTCCCATCGCCTGGATGCTTCTGTCCAAAACCCGGAGTGCCATAGAGGGAGCAGTGACTTTTATCATGGCAATTTCTGCTTTTGCTTCTTTGTTGCCGACTGTATCCATCATATAAGCAGCTTTAAGCGTCAGCAGCCTGGCCTGCTCAATCTCAATCCGGGAGTCTGCAATCCATTCGCCTATCACTCCCTGCCTTGACAGCGGCTTTCCAAATGCAGTCCTTGTCTGGACCCTCCTGCACATAATTTCAAGAGCTCGCTCGGCCGCCCCGATCAGCCTCATGCAATGATGGATCCTTCCCGGGCCAAGTCTGCCCTGGGCAATCGCAAAACCTTTCCCTTCCCCCCAGATGATATTTTCCTTTGGGACCCTGACGTTTTTGTATGTAATCTCTGCATGCCCGTGCGGTGCATGGTCATAGCCGAATACAGGGAGCATGCGTTCAATCGAGACCCCCGGTGCATCAAGGGGCACAAGTATCATAGACTGCTGCTCATGCCGTGCTGCACTTTTATCTGTCTTCCCCATCACAATGGCCACACGGCACCTTGGATCTCCTGCACCGGAAGACCACCACTTTCTGCCGTTTATGACATATCCATCTCCATCCCGCTCGATGCTTGCCTCAATATTTGTTGCATCCGATGAAGCAGTCCCGGGTTCGGTCATGGAAAAGCAAGACCTGATTTCGCCTGCCAAAAGAGGATCAAGCCACCGTTTTTTTTGTTCATCGCTCCCATATCGGACCAGCACCTCCATATTCCCTGTATCCGGGGCGCTGCAGTTGAAAACCTCAGGACCAATAAGGGATCTGCCCATGATTTCGCACAGCGGGGCATATTCCAGATTTGACAGGCCAGCTCCATATTCACTGTCAGGCAGGAACAAATTCCACAGTCCCTCTGCCTTCGCCTTCTCCTTCAGTTCTTCCATAATTTGCGGAACCCTGCTCCAGCGGGAATCCTGCTCATTAAGCTGCTTTTCATACAAATGTTCAGCAGGATATACATGCCTTTCCATGAATTCTGTAAGCTTATCCTGCAATTCCTTCACTCTGCTTGAATAAGAAAAATCCATTCTTAAAAAGCTCCTTCCTCAACTTACTAACCGGTCGGTATGTAAAATAGTATACTCTTTTCAGAAAATTATTCAACTATTGTTCTAAAAATTCTGTCTTTTAATTATAGGCTGTGTTTGTATACTTGTTGATTTTGGGCTCATTCGTGTGAAACAAAGTTTCACACGGAATTTCAGCTGTGCTGAAATTCAGCCAGATATTCATTCTGCCGCCAAGAAAGCTCGCTTTCTTGGCGGCAGAATGAATATCTGGTTAAAATGAGCCCAAAATCAACAAAAATGTTTAATAAAGCCAATCATAAAAAAAGAACTGCCCTGAGGCAGCTCTTCTTCTTCACTTTTAGTTATAGAAGCTAGCTCCAACAACAATCAACAAAATGAACAATACAACGATTAGTACGAAAGTTGAACCTCCGTAATAGCCGCCGCCACCGCCGCCGCCGTAGCCGCATCCGCCATATCCGTAGCCCATCAAAGTCACCTCACTTTGTCTTTACTCACTTATAACATATGAGAAATGACAAAAGTTGTGTGGGCAAGCTCCCAGTATTGCTCTCATTTTTCTTTTTGGACTTTCAAAACTGGCTGAATCTGTTTGCGGAAGGTTTCAATCTCTGCAGAAAATTGTCTGCAGGCTTCGGAGAATTGGGGTGCTTCTGCAGAAAACTGCTCAAACTGTTCCTGCCACTTTGCCATGCAAGCCAGTATGTTTGCAGCAGACAGTTCCTGTCCGGCATCACCAGTTGCCTTCGGCTCATTCGGAGCGGGCCGAAGGCATTCCAAATCTTCATTGACGACAGGCTGTTTGACTTTTTTTAAAAGAACACTGATCTGCCCATTTGTTTCAAGCTGGGCAAACTCGACATCTTCAGGGTCAAAAATACTTTTCAGCCTCAGCTGCTCCAAAAGTTCATCTTTCGTATACTTTTCCTTCTTCACCTTTTCCTTCAGCAGTCTGCCATTTTCAATGAATACGGTTGCTTTTCCTTCCACAGCAGCCCGAAATTTAGGAAAACGCAGGGATAAAAGGGATACAATCAAGGGGGTTGCGGACCAGATCAGGAGAGCCGGGAGGCTGGATGCCAGGCGGAGCCTGGGATCCATCGAAATGCTGCCTGCAATATCGCCGATTGTAATACCCACAATATACTCATAAAAAGATAAAGAAGAGAGCTGTTTTTTTCCGAGCACTTTAGTGATAAAAAATAGCGCGATGATGATTAAAACTGACCTTATGATTGCTGCTCCAAAGTCCGGCACCATGCCAGCCTCCTCTTATTAACCCTAATGGCGGATCCGCAGCACCATGCTATCCAATATCCCCGCGGATTCCGCTTATCCTTTGGGCTTAAACAGCAAAGCGCCGATAAACCCAAATACAATAGCAGCAGATATACCAGAGCTTGTCACTTCAAACATTCCCGTCAGGACACCCACGAGGCCGTGCTGCTCTGCTTCCTGAAGGGCGCCGTGGACCAGTGAGTTGCCAAAGCTTGTAATAGGAATGGTTGCGCCTGCACCGGCAAAATCAGCAAAAGGCTCATAAAGCCCAAGCCCGTCCAGTACCGCGCCAATAACGACAAACAAACTTAATGTATGGCCCGGAGTCAGCTTGCCTATATCCAGGAAAAGCTGTCCGATGACACAAATGATCCCTCCTACAACAAAAGCCCAAAAAAACATTGCCAGCATCCACAAATCTCCTTTCTGAACTCCGGTTCCTTATTTACTGGGTCATTTCAATCGCTACGGCATGGGCGATGCAGGGAATACTTTCCTTCTGCTGGAAGGTCAGCGGGGACAAGAGAGCGCCTGTTGCCACCACAAGGATCCTTTTTAATTCCCCCTGCTTCATCCTGTTCAGCAGATGTCCGTAAAGTACGGAAGCTGAACAGCCCGCCCCGCTTCCTCCTGACTGTACTGGCTGATCATCTTTGTAGATTAAAAGGCCGCAGTCAGCGAACCTGTTCTCATCAATGTTAAGCCCGTCATTCTGCAATAGCTCAAGGACTGTCTCCCTCCCAATCTTTCCAAGGTCTCCTGTGACGATCAAGTCGTAATAGGAAGGATCGATTCCCATATCCCTGAAGTGGGCTGAAATCGTGTCAGCAGCGGCAGGTGCCATGGCCCCTCCCATATTAAAAGGATCGGACAGCCCCATATCGATGACCTTTCCAATTGTGGCAGAAACGGCAGCCGGCATATCTTTTTGCCCTGTATTTTCGCCCACAAGCGCAGCGCCCCCGCCCGTCACGGTCCATTGGGCTGTAGGAGGCTTCTGCCCCCCATATTCGGTTGGATAGCGGAACTGCTTTTCTACGGCAGAGTTATGGCTTGAAGCGCCTGTAATGATTTTCTTTGCCCCTCCGTAATTGATGATGAAAGCAGACAATGCCAGACCTTCCATTGAAGTCGAACATGCTCCGAATACGCCAAAATACGGGAGCTGAATCGTTCTGGCTGCAAGGCTGCTGGGTGTAATCTGGTTAATCAGGTCCCCGGCAATAAAAAACTGAACATCATCTTTCTCTACAGAACCCTTTTGCATGGCTGTCTTTGCTGCCTCTTCCATCAGGACTCTGTGCGCTTTTTCGTAGGAGTCTTCCCCCATCCAGAGATCATCGTGAAGGATATCAAAGTCCCCGGCCAGGTTGCCCTTTGCTTCAAAAGGCCCTCCAGAGACGCCGGTGGAAAGAATGACAGGCCGGTTTTGAAAAATCCAGGATTGTTTACCTTTCAGCATTCACAGCACCCCCCACATGATTAATAGTGTTTTAACAAGAGCTACTACAAAAGCGGAAAAAACCCCAAATAAGATAACAGACCCGGCGAGCTTGAACATATTTCCTCCGACCCCAAGCACAAACCCTTCAGTCCGGTGCTCTATGGCTGCAGAGATAACTGCATTACCAAAGCCTGTAACCGGTACAGCCGAACCTGCTCCGGCATATTGGCCGATATGGTCGTATACCCCGAAGCCTGTCAGCAGCATGGATATGAAAATCATAGTGGCGACTGTTGGGTTTCCTGCTGTCTGCTCTGTAAAATCAAAGAAATATATATAAAAATAAGTAATGGCCTGGCCGATCACACAAATGACCCCTCCCACCCAAAACGCCTTCAGGCAGTTCTTCAGGACCGGGCGCTTTGATTCATGCTTTTGTTCAAGCTGTTCATATTTCTTCTGCTCGGGTGTCTTGCTCTTTGCCACTATTTTCGCCCCTTTCTATGTGAGCTCTTTTTTCATATTGATGATTTTTTCAAGCTTTTCCTTGGCCTTTTTGCGCGGAAAAGCAGGATCCTCCATCTGTTCCTTCAATTCCACAGCCTCAAGGAAGATTTTATAGTCGCTGGATACTATGAAGTCTTCTTTAGGAAACTTTTCTTCCAGACGCTTATTGATCGTCTTTTCAATTTTTTTCATGCGGAAGCGTTTAAGATGCTTCACCTTATAAGCCACAAGAACTTCCTCTTCGCCTACAACCACCGCAACATCATAAACCTCTTCGATTGCTTCGATTTCCTTCTTAACCCTTGGCGCCAAATCCTTCCGCTCCTCTTTCTTATCATCAAGAAGCAAAGGCTGCGGGTTCGTCGTTTTTATCAGTGCCAGACGGCTTTCTGCGGTCTTTTGCTCATTGCTGCAGCCGCTCACATACAGAATGGCGGCCAGGATGACCATTGACCTTCTAAACATCTGTTTTCTGTTCATATGCAATCCTTCCTATGTAAAATGGATTTATTCGCTCTTATATTTTCCTCGCATCAACAGCAATTTATGAATAAAACCATCTTGTAAAAAATGACAAATAAGAAAAACGGAAACGGCTGGACAGTAATCAAAGTTGAAAACAACTTTCATTTCAAATTAAAAAGCCGCTAATGCGGCTTCTGAATAGGCATCTTTTTGCCTTCTTATTCAGCTGTTCCCCTTCTTTTTGCCGCAATTGCAGCCCTTCTTCTTTTTTTTCTTTTTGACAGGCCGGGACACTGTCCCCTGAACAGGTTTATCAGCATTTAACATAAGGATGCCTCCATTATTTAAATTTCAGTGCACAGTGCCAGTTTATGCATGCTAACCAGCGCCTGTGCCGGCACAGTGCCATAGTCCAAAGATGTCAGATAAGCCGCTGGATGACCGATTCAATAAAAGCAGCAGCACCGGCGATGGCAAGGATAAAGATGACAGGGACCGCTGCTATAGGGAAATAAAGATAGGAGAGGTAAAGCAATGCAGAGGCCCATACGCCTGTGCACCAATAGCAGCTGATAAGCTCGCCGATAAAGCCTCTGATCACCCCCGGCCTCGTCACATAATACATTTCGCCTTTTTCCACAACCTCTTCCAAAAAAATCTGCCTGAAGAATTCGGTAATCGAATCAAATACAATCAGCCTTGTCAGCCGGAAGGCGGCAAAGGCCAGCACAGTGAATTCCCATAGTGATATGAACATCATGTACCCCTCTTCTGAGTTTTTTCCTAAAGCGAATACAGTACTATACTTTATGCACATCAGAAAAAAAACTGCCTAATTTTCAGAAACAAGGCGTTTGTCCGTAACCCATAAGCCCTTCCGGCAATATGTTATTAGTGTAGTATCACAAGAAATAAAGGAGGAAAAGATAATGGGTTGTGGAAAAAAAGACGATGTTTATGGCTCAAAAAGCTGTGTCTGCGAAGTGGTTCGTGCGATAAAAGATATTCAAGATAATGCCGAAGATGTATGCGAGTGCCCGACGAATTGTTTCCTGGAGCCGCTTGGGACACTGGTCTCTCCGTCTAAAAGGCAAAATGCCGATACACGCGTTTTTGTCCTGAAAACAGCTGACGGCTCACCATTCCATGCTTTCTTCAGAGGCAGCGACTGCTCTTGCGTATCTATCTTCTTCCGTGTAGAAGATGTTTTTGATAACTGCTGCGCAGTGCTCCGCGTCCTTGAACCGCAAAAAAGAACACATGATGGCTATGATACAGTAGATCTCACTGAAGACTGCTGCATCGACCTCAAAAAGGTCTGCCAGGTAGACCGCTTTGTCAAGACGAATGACTGCATCACAGTCGACCTGAAATGCTTCTGTGCTGTGCAGTGCATCGCCGATGTCAACCTAGACATCTGTGACTAGCACCTTGGCCATTCTGAATGGCCCATCTGAGTTAGAACCTTCTTTGCATAAGTCAGGCAAGTCAAACACTTGGCGTTCGCCGGCTTTGACCGGCGGACCGCTTTGTTTTTGTATTGAAATGCGGAGGCGGCTTGCCCAGAGCCGAAAATCATAATCAAATGATTCCTATTTATTAAAAAAGCCAGCCCGAAGGCTGGCTTTTTTGCGTTCTTATTACTTTGTGAAGCCAATCATCCTGATTTCTTTTATAGACTTTATAGAAATCGTTTCTAAAGATTGATCCATGAGCTTTATTTCTACCTCATGTTCAGAAGGCATACTCTGCACTATACCCCTGAAAGTCTTTTCTTCCGTGAAAATCAGGCAGGGAACGGGCGGCAGCTGCTTAGGAAAATTAACCAGATACTCCAGCCTTTCTTCCACATTCATTTCTTTGAAGGGTTTTACTCTTTGAAAAGAAAAGAACCCCTGTTTCCGTGATTCTTCTTCCTTCTTTTCAAGATGAGCATCCTGGTAATCACTGATTGCCGACTGTACAACCTCTTTTCTCTCTGCTGATACAAGCTCCGGACCGGCAGGACCGAAAATAGATTCTTCCCTCTGTCCGGAAGGCTTACTTTTTTTGCTGTTATCAGCTGTCTGACGATCCGCCGGAAGCTTTTCCTGCTTTTTAGCATTTTTTGCTGAATAGACCTCCTGCATTTTAATATCGGGCATTTTAAAACTTGGCTGATGAATATAAAGCATAGGTTCTTTTGTTTTTTTCTCCACCCTGTGCACCTCCGCATTGTTTCTCCATCATATATGTATGCAAAATGGGCAAATTCGTTTACAGGGCGACCAAGTATCTTAGACTCGCAGATATCGCGTCAGAGAAATAAAATCATCAGATGGGCAGCTTTACAAAGGATTAACACGGGGGGAATATATGATTCACAATCATGTGCTATTGTTGGAATATAAGGAACCTTAGTGCGGGATTGCACCCCGCGCTTCAGGTTTTACCCCCCATTTACATATTGAAAAGGCAGGCCATGACTGGCCTGCCGATTTTTTTAGCCCATGATATGGAATCCGGAGTCAACATGGATGTTTTCCCCAGTGATCCCTCTGGACATATCGCTGAATAAGAACACCGCAGTATCTCCGACTTCTTCCTGAGTTGTGGTGCGGCGCAGAGGTGCCTTTTCTTCAATTTCCCTCAAAATGGAATTGAAGTCACTGACACCTTTTGCAGACAAGGTACGGATCGGGCCGGCAGAGATAGAATTGACACGGATACCGGCTTTTCCAAGATCTGAAGCGAGGTATCTGACACTTGCATCCAGAGACGCCTTGGCAACTCCCATTACGTTATAATTCTGCATAACACGCTCTCCGCCCAGATAGGTCAAAGTGACAATGCTTCCTCCATCGGTCATCAATTCTTTTGCTTCCTTTGCCACTGCTGTCAAAGAATAAGAGCTGATATTATGGGCAAGCAGAAATCCGTCCCTGGTCGTGTTCATGAAATCCCCCTGCAGCTCCTCTTTATTGGCAAAGGCGATGCAATGGGCGACGCCATGGATGGTTCCTGCCTGGGCTTTAATTTCTGCAAAGCATTTGGCTACTTCTTCATCATTGGTCACATCACACGGGATGACAAGGCTATCTGCATTTTCCAGTGAGCCTGCCAGCTCTTTCACGCTCTTTTCAAGGCGTTCTCCTGCATATGTAAAAATCAGGCGCGCTCCTGCTTCATGCAACGAACGGGCAATTCCCCATGCTATGCTGCGTTTATTGGCCACTCCCATTACAACATATGTTTTTCCTGCTAAAGACAGAGTCATAGTCGGTGCCTCCTATATTAATACATGTTATTAGTACCTAGTACTAATATTACTACATAATCAGCTAAAAGGAAAGTGCTGTTAAAGAATATAAGAAAGCCGGCCATCTTAAACGGCCGGCTTTCTATGATGCTGATTAACACCATTCGCAGAACTCAAGCTCACGCTTCAATTCATCCACATACTCTTTAGAACCTGTAACGATCAGCCTGTCATTCATTTGAAGCTCAGTATCCCCATGCGGGACAATCGAATCCATTCCGCGGAAAATGCGGACAAAGATAACATCCCCGGTAAATGGAAATCTCCTTAAGGTCATGCCGTCAAACTGGCTGTTCAGCAGCTTGATCTCATACAGGGATGTTTCCTGATTGGTCAGGATATTCATCACGCTAGGAGATTCGATTAGAGCCCGCAAAAGCGCCTTTGTCGATAAAAGCACTGAGAAGACTTCCACTTCCTGCTCACGAAGAGATTCTTCCAGGTCAGGGCTTTCGATGCGGCAGATGACCCGCTCTACTCCCCGTTCCTTGAAAGCGACGGATAATGTGGCATTAGCTTCTTCATCACCTGTAGAAATCACAACAATATCCGAATTAAAAACATCTGTACCCTCTAGGACTTCCACTGTGAAATCATCAACCTCTTCTATCTCGAAAAGGGAATCGGCAATCTGCTTATCAGACTTCTCTTGCTTTTTATGGTACAGCATTGGTTCATACAGCGAGGATTTCAGTTCACTGTAAACCGGAAGTGTAAGCTGGTTGGCGCCGATAAAGGCGACCTTGAGCATTTTTTCCTCTGCAGCTTCTTTCGGGAAAAGCTTTTTGAAGACAATGGGAGTCAGCACACAGGTAATGATTGCAACCAGGATCAGCGTTCCGCTCATCTCTGCTGTGATGATCTCCATCCTTTCCCCGATGGTTGCTGCCGCAATGACAAGAGACAGCGTGGATGTCAGCAGGAACCCTGATGCTATCACGGTTTTTGCGTCATACCATTTCTTGAGAATAAGAACAGGGACAAGCTTGGAAGCAAGCAGGGCAATCAGCAGAAGCGGAATAAGCATAAGCATCTTCTGATCGCTGAATAACGTCCACACATTAAGGTCAACACCGACCATTACAAAGAATATAGGTATCAGGAAGCCATAGCCGAATGAATCCAGTTTATGGATCATTTCCTGATTTGGTGCAAGCAGGGACACAAGCACACCTGCCAGGAATGCACCCAGGATATTCTCCGCCCCAACCGTTTCCGAAAGGCCAACCAGGAGCAGAATGAGTGTGAATACTGCCCTGGTGCCAATTTGGACTGTACCGGTTGACATTGCTTCAATGAAATTGCGTTTCTGGAATTTCTTTCCGACAAAAAACAGGATGATGCCGGCTCCGAATAATACGAGCAGAAGCCAGGTATTGCCTTCACCGCCATCATTAAGCGACACAAAGACAGCCAGGAGGATCATTGTCGCCAAGTCGGCAATGACCGCTATCAGCAGGATGATCTGTCCGATCCCCGTTTTCATCAGATGGGCTTCTTTCAATGTAGGCACTACCACACCAAGGGATATGGTCGAAATGATCAGGGTCATCAGGAAGGCATTATCAATGAATCCTGCCAGGACAAACAAATAGGAAAGCAGCAGAGATACGGCGAAAATCCCGACAAACACAATGGACGCTACAAAAAAAGTGTTTGGCTCAGGCTTTCCATTTGGCAGGACTGCTTTTTTCTTGCTCTTTTTAAAAGCTGAAAAGTCAATTTCAAGCCCGCTTAAAAACATCAGGAAAATAAAGCCGAGGGTCGAGAGGGTTTCCAGCCACATGTCTTCATGTACCAGGTCAAACCCGCTCTTTCCTATGATGAGGCCGACAATGATTTCCGCCACGACGACAGGGATAAAGTTTAATTTCAATCGATGCAGCACAATGGGTGTGATAAACGCTGCAAGAATGACTATAACAAGAGAAGCAACAGATGCTCCATGCTCCATATCTATTCCTCCTCCGATTTAAATCAGATAGCTCATGAACAATGTGGCCATCCCAAAATAAATTAAAATACTGATAATATCATTTATTGTCGTAATAAAAGGTCCTGAAGCAACTGCCGGGTCGATCTTCATGCGGTGCATGATCAACGGAACGAGCGCCCCTGCGAGTGTTGCAACAATCAATGTAGAGAAAATGGAAATGCCGACAAGCAGGCCAAGATAGATATCGCCATGCCAGAGCCATACAGCTAGACTGACCAATACCCCGCAGATCGTCCCTGTAATGACCCCTGTCCCGGCTTCCCTGAAAATAAGCTTCGATTTGTTCTCCCTTTCAAGATCGCCTGTTGCGATCCCGCGTACAGCGACTGCAAGTGCCTGTGTGCCTGTATTTCCAGCCATGCCGGCGATAAGCGGTATGAACACAGCCAGTATGGACACCTTGCTCAGCGTTTCTTCAAACCGTCCAATCAGACTGGCAGTCATCATCCCCAGAAACAGCAGGATAATAAGCCATGGCAGCCTCTTTCTGGCAGCAGCAAATGGACTTCGATCAAGAGTATCCATATCAGAAACCGCTGCTAGCTTGGAATAATCGTCTGATGCCTCTTCTTCCATGACATCCATAACATCATCAACTGTTATGATTCCCAATAAATGATTCTGAAAATCCACTACCGGCAATGCCAGGAAATTATAATCCTTAATTTTTCGGGCAACATCCTCCTGATCTTCGCCCACCGACACTGAGACGACCCGGTCATTGGTGATTTCCGCGATCATCGTGTCATCATCGTTCACAATCAGATCACGGAGGGAAATGACCCCTGCCAGCTTTTTGTCTTCATCCACTACGTATACATAATAGATTGTTTCGGCCCGGGGGGCTTCATTTTTCAGGATATACATAGCTGAACGGACCGTCTGATTGGCGGAGATCGAAATGAATTCGGTCGTCATGATGCTTCCTGCCGTATATTCTTCATAATGCAGCAGGTCTTTGATTTCCTGTGCCGCATCACTGTCCATTATGGTCAGATAGCTTGCAGCCTGGTCTTTGTCCAATTCATTCAGGACATCGACCGCATCATCGGCATACATATTTGACAGCATATCTGCTGCATAGCTTGGATTCATTTCAGCCAGTACATCTTTGTACTCTTCCTCATCCACTTCCAGATTTTCAAAAAGATCTGCCATTTCTTCCGGGGACAGGAATTGATAGATGACTGAACGGGCTTCTTCCTCCAGCTCCTTAAAAAATGAAGCTTGATCATAAGGGTGCAGATCAAGGAACTCCTCCCTGAAAACATCTAAATCTTCATTTTGTAAAGACTGGAGCAGCAGCTCGCGGTTATATTGCTCCGAGGGCCTTTCTTGCATATCGGGCATGATTTACCCCTCCTTCCGGGTATACTAAAACAGTCTTTACTATACTAGCAAATGTTTGTTTTTTTGTCGTCATTAAAATCTTCCCACAGGAATATTTTGAGGATTTCAAATATACTGAGTGAGACCTGCTTGAATGATAAGCGGAGGAGGAACAGAATGAAAATTGATATCATTGGGGATATACATGGATGCTTTGCTGAATTCAAAACACTCACTATGAAGATGGGCTATTCCTGGGAAACCGGCATCCCCATCCATCCTGATGGGAGAAAGCTTGCTTTTGTCGGTGACCTGACTGACCGGGGCCCCGCGTCGCTGAAAACGGTTGAGATTGTCTGGGAGCTTGCAGCCAGGCGGCAGGAAGCCTATTATTCACCGGGCAACCATTGCAATAAGCTATACCGCTTTTTCCTGGGCAACAAAGTCCAGATTACCCACGGCCTTGAAACCACTGCTGCTGAATATGAGGCCCTTCCCCATAAGGAAAAAAAAGAAACAAGAAGGAAATTTATGGAGCTGTATGAAAAGGCTCCCCTCTATCAGGTACTTGACGGGGGAAAGCTCGTCATCGCCCATGCGGGGATCAAAGAAGAATATATCGGGAAAAATAATGCAAAGGTGAAAACATTTGTACTATACGGAGACATTACCGGGAAGAACAATGCAGATGGCACTCCTGAAAGAAGGGACTGGGCAAAGGAGTATAAAGGAGAGAGGGTCATTGTGTATGGACACACGCCGGTGAAGGAACCGAGAACCGTCAATTCTACCTTTAATATTGATACAGGTGCCGTTTTTGGCAACAAGCTTACAGCCTTGAGATACCCGGAAATGGAATTGGTTTCTGTCGGCTCCTCCATGCCTTTCAATGCAGAAAAGTTCCGGGACATCCATTAAACATCTGCTGCTATAGTAAAATGGCCGCCTAAAAAGGCGGCTGTCTTCTATTCCAGCAGTGCATTCATATCATCAGGCAGCCCGGCTGAGAAGCAAAGCTGCCTGTCCAGGAACGGATGAAAAAAACGGAGCTCCCGGCAATGAAGGGCCTGCCGGCCAATTTGATTTTTATTCCCTCCATACAGCCCGTCTCCAAGCAGGGGATGGCCGAGATGGGAAAGATGGACCCGGATCTGGTGGGTCCTCCCTGTTTCAAGCACCAGCTCCACATAAGTGAACTCTCCGGTTCCTTTCACTTTGTAATGAGTGCAGGCATACTGCCCTTCAAGGAAGTTGACTTCCCTTTCAATGATGCTGTCCTTTTTGCGGGCAATCGGTGCCTCTATGGAACCTTCTTCCGGGAATAGCTTTCCTTCTGCAAAGGCTTCATAGGTTCTCTTCACCCTGCCTTCCCTCTGCAGTGTGCTCATTAAATGATGGACATGGCGGTGCTTGGCAACCAGGACCAGCCCTGAAGTGTCACGGTCAAGCCTTGTCACAATATGGACCGTAGAAGCCAGATTGATTTTCCTGTAATAGCCGATAAGTGCATTCGCAAGGCTTCCGCGGGGATGCTCTCTTGAGGGGATCGTGCTCATAGCGGCTGGCTTGTTGACAACCAGTACATATGGATCTTCATACACGACAGCCAGGGGAATGTCTTCTGCTTCCATCCCTGGACTCGGCATTTCAGAAGGAAACCTGACGTAAAGGCAGTCCCCCTCCTTTAGTGTATAGCGCACATTTTCCTCATTGCCGTTCACTTCGATTTTCCCGCCGCTGAACTTTATATCAGTCAGGGCAGCTTTGGAAATTTCATGCTGCTTCAGATAATCTTTGATGGACTGTCCGCTGTCCTGCTTATCGATTCTCCAATTTAATGTGAACGAATCCATGGAGGGCCCTTCCCTTCTTAGTTGTCAGTAATAAATGAATCATGGACCCTTTTCCAGAATGGGAATGGACGGAAACGGGCAAACCTGATCTTCTCATCCGCCACCCTGAACTGGATCGACTTTACATCCTTGTGCAGGAGCGTCAGATGGTCGATTGTAATCTGGAAGTCCGGTACATTGACCGGCTTCAGCATGCACGTATGATGGGCCGGCAGGACAAGCGGTGAACCCAGCGTCCTGAATACCCGGTTATTGATTGAAGCCATTTCCGCAAACTGGATGGCAGGCAGCGAAGGATGGAGAATGGCCCCTCCAAGCGCTTTATTATAAGCCGTACTTCCTGATGGAGTGGAAAGGCAGAGCCCGTCTCCCCTGAAGCGCTCGAAATGCTGTCCCCTGATTTCAACGTCCATCACCAGTGTCCCCTCGATGCTCTTGACTGTAGATTCATTCAGGGCCAGATATCTCGTTTCCCTTCCTCCATGCTGGTAGCGTATGATCACTTCAAGAAGGGGATATTCAATCACCTGGTACGGCGTCTTGGCAATGGCAATCACCAGCTTTTCGATTTCTTCCGGCACCCAATCAGCATAAAAGCCAAGATGTCCTGTATGAATGCCGACGAAAGCCGTTTTTTCCAGCCTGCTGCTGTACCGGTGGAAAGCATAGAGAAGCGTGCCATCCCCGCCTATGGATACAACAATATCCGGCTGATCCTCATCATATATTAAATCAAAATCCAGTAAATACGTTTTCATTTTATGCATAAGTGTATTTGATTTGGAGTCGCCTTTAGACGTAATGGCAAATTTCATTGTGCTTTTTCTCTCCTTTTCAAAATCCCAGTTTGACCTTTGCCCTGTGGTGGACAGAAGCCTTGCCGCTCAGCTTCCGCCTTCCTTCTGATGCTCTTTCTTCCGGGTGAAGAACGCCTGTGCATCCTGGATTTCTCCTCTGATCAGGGACATTTCTTCATCCAGGCGGAAGGCAGCCTCAGCGGCCCTTTTCAGCCTCATCTGTATATCCTTGGGGAATTGGCCGCGGTATTTATAATTCAGTGAGTGTTCTATAGTCGCCCAAAAGTTCATGGCCAGCGTCCTGATCTGGATCTCAACAAGGATTTTTTTCTCGCCATTGATCGTTTGGACAGGATATCTTATGACGACATGATAGGAACGGTAGCCGCTTGCCTTTTTGTGGGAAATATAATCCCTTTCTTCTATCAGCTCGAAATCGTTCCTGCGGCGGAGCATTTCAACAACCAGTTTTATGTCATCCACAAACTGGCACATCATCCTCAAGCCCGCAATATCCTGCATCTCGGTTTCCAATTTATCAAGCGGTATCCCCTTTTGATTGGCTTTATCCAATATGCTCGCAATCGGCTTTACCCTGCCTGTAACAAATTCAATCGGGGAACTTGAGGAATCAAGTTCAAACTGGCCCCTCATCCCTTTCAGTTTCACCTTCAATTCCTCGACAGCCTGCTTATAAGGTGCTAAAAATTGATCCCAATGCTTCATGCGCATCTTCACCTCATCCCATTTTCTCTATTTTCCGGAAGAAGGCCGGGGTGCACCAGCCTTTCTGCCGGGGGCTATTGCGCTTTTAGAAGGCGGCTTCCACCTTTGCCACCATTTCATCTCCATAATTGCTGTTGCCTTTAATATTCTCGATCAGATAGCCGAGTTCCTCCCTGAATTGCGGAAGATGCAGCCTGCCTGGGCCGTTTGCCAGATAGGCATCCGCCCCTGCTGCGAGGGCCTGGCTCATGGCGGCCCATATGCCTTCTGAAAGGACTATGTATGTATATTCATCATTGCTTTCTGCAATATAAACAAATGCCAGATTATCTGAATCGACCAGCATCTGTCCATTTGCCTTAAGCCCGTTAATATCCTGTTCTGTTTCCAGCAGCAGCTCGTTCGTTTCTGTCAATGCCGCCTTGAATATGTCTATTTTTTTATTCATGAATTCCAACCTCCAATACTCCCCTTTATTTTATCACAGGTTGTTTCTATATCCTAAGGATTGAAGTCTGTCTGAAAGAAAGAGATAATAAAACAGACTATACTCAGGGGAGCACAAATGATATGAGCCATTCACAGCATATTGAAATAGAATTTAAGAACATGATAGAGCAGCATGAATTTGAAAAAGCGGCAGCCTTCCTGCAGATTGAACCGGCAGATTTTTTCATGCAGGAAAACCATTATTTTGATACACCGGACTTCAAGCTCAAGGACAAAATGTGCGCGCTAAGGATCCGCAAGAAAAACGGGAAACATGAAATGACGCTCAAGCAGCCGGCAGGCGAAGGGCTGCTCGAGACAAATATAGAGCTTTCACAAATCGAAGCCGAAGCCTGCATGCAGACAGGAAGCATTCCGGACGGCCTCATAAAAGAAGCGCTGGAAATCATGAATATTCCTGCTGCCGAACTCGAATACTTTGGATCCCTTTCTACCAGACGGGCCGAAAAAGCGTATAAAGGCGGCCTGATGGTTCTCGACCATAGTTCCTATTTAAATTGCGAGGATTATGAATTAGAATATGAAGTGAGTGACAGCGAAAAAGGAAAGAAGGAATTTATCCTTTTCCTGAAATTCCTAAACATTCCCGAAAGAAAAACCGAAAATAAAATTAAGAGGTTTTACAGCCAAAAATTAAAATTGAACACTGCTGAATGATTAAAGCATTGGCAGTTATATAAAAGGAGCCAGCAATGAACATTGACCAACTGAAAGTGATGCTTGAACTCCAGGCCCTGCAGAATTTCGGCGGCAACAGTACTCCTTCAGACTCCGGCTTGGGCAGTGTCTTTACCAGCATCATGAATGAGATGATGGCTGCAGATGAGGCACCCGGCGGACAGGCGTCTGCAGAAACCGGGCGAGAAACATTCCTGTCAGGAAAGATGGCTGCGGCACTTCCTCCAGTAAGCTTTACAAAGCTTTCCGGAGGAAATGGAGACCCTTTTTCAGATATCATCAATGAGGCAGCAGAGCTGTACAAGCTTCCAGCGAAGCTCATCCACTCTGTCATCAAACAGGAATCCAACTTCAATCCCGGTGCTGTCAGTGCTGCCGGGGCTTCCGGGCTGATGCAGCTTATGCCGGAAACAGCCAGAGGCCTTGGCGTCAAAAATGTATTTGATCCCCGTGACAATATATTTGGCGGCAGCAAATATTTGCGTGAAATGATGGACAGGTATGGCGGAAACATTGAAAAGGCGCTTGCAGCCTACAATGCAGGCCCGGGAAATGTAGATAAATACGGGGGCATCCCTCCTTTTAAAGAAACTTTGAACTATGTGAAAAAAGTGACCGGCAGCTTTTTTGCATAAGAAGCTTGCGAGAAAGCCTTTTGCAGCCCCAGGCTCTGCAGAAGGCTTTTTTTTGCGGGAAAAACCTTCATATTGAGCTGACAATGGTTCACGCTGGAAAAATTCCGTGATATTGGTTAAAGTAATGAATGCCGCCACTTGTCCTCAAGCTGTTTGTTTGAGATATAAAAAGGGCGTTGTTAAAATAAAGAAAGCACAGAAGGATTAAAAGATCATGTTCCTGCTATAACTAATCTTTTGGAAACTTACTCATTAAACTCGAAAAGGAGTTTTTATAATGGCCGAGAAAATGACTGTACCGTTCGATGCTATTGGCGAAGAAAAACTTCACCGGCTTGTTGATGTTTTTTACAGCCTGGTTGGACAGCACCCTGATCTCGCTCCTATCTTCCCTGATGACCTGACTGAAACGGCCAGAAAGCAAAAACAGTTCCTGACTCAATATCTTGGAGGACCTGCTTTATATACAACCGAACATGGGCACCCTATGCTAAGAGCCCGCCACCTCCCCTTCGAAATTACTGAAACAAGGGCAAAGGCATGGCTGTCATGCATGGAACAGGCTATGGATGCAACAGGATTGGAAGGCGACTTCAGGCAGCATTTCTTCTCCCGGCTCGCATTAACGACACAGCATATGATCAATACACCAGAAAAAGATATGATGAAAGGTGATAGCAAGTGAGGGAAAAAGAAACTTCTCAATTCATCCATGCATCTCCTCATTGCCAGGGCATCGAGAAAAAGCGGATTGAGATTTACATGTTCGTCGATCCTCTCTGTCCCGAGTGCTGGGCGCTGGAACCGATTATTAAGAAACTGATGATAGAGTACGGAAGCTACTTTTCCTTTAAGCATGTCCTTAGCGGCAGGCTTGCCTCCCTCAACATGGGAAGGAAGCAGAAGCTGGAAAGCCTCGCGGATTATTGGGAAAAGACTGCAAGCCGTTCAGGGATGTCATGTGATGGCAATGTCTGGTTTGAAAACCCTGTCTCGTCCCCGCACCTGGCCTCCATTGCCATAAAGGCAGCCGAGCTGCAGGGAAGAAAAGCAGGAATCCGCTTTCTGCGGAAGCTGCAGGAAGTGCTTTTCCTTGAAAAACAGAACGTTTCAAACTTCGATGTCCTCAAGTCCTGTGCACAGAATGTCGGGCTTGACGTTGTCGAATTTGTTGCCGATATCCACTCAGACAGCGCTGCTAAAGCTTTTCAGTGCGACCTGAAGATCACTTCAGAAATGGATGTACAGGAAATACCTACTCTTGTATTTTTTAATGAAAATATTGAAGAAGAAGGAATTAAAGTCACAGGCTATTACCCTTATGAGGTGTATGTGCAGATCATTGAAGAAATGCTGCAGATGAAGCCTGAACCTTCTGAACCGCCATCCCTTGAAGCATTCCTTAGATACTTCAAGCTGGTAGCAACCAAGGAAATCGCAGTTGTCTACAATATGACGGCATCCCAGGTAGAAAAAGAAATGAAAAAACTCCAATTGAAGCAGCTGGTCGAACAGCTTCCTGCAAAATACGGGACCTTTTGGAGATATTGCGGAGAATAACACAGGATATAAGAAAAGCCCTGCAGATGCAGGGCTTTTCTTATATTTCAGGATGGGAGTGTATGTTTCAATAATAGAAAGGGGGTTTGATTTTTTGTTTGTTTGTGAACTATGTCACAAGTAAATCTTATCATACTGGCTGAAGGTTAAACAAGAGATTGTTCATCTCTTCACAGAATTGTCACGAAATAATCCCCCGATTTTTGCATATACATTTACATATACATACACAAGCCCTGAATCCATAACCAGGAGGTTAAGCATGCTTAAAAGTAAAGCCATCTTATTTCTGATAATACTGGCAGCCACTGCTGCTTTCATTCTGAATATACTTGGTCTCATGAAGATGCTGCCCCTCATCATCACCTCCCCCCTCTTATTCCTGGCCCTTTTGATCCTGGTGCTGTACATGAATGAAAGAAGGCGGTTTAAGGGGTTTTAGCTAAATACGAAACCAGAGGATGTACAGTTTTTTCGGGGGAGTGCGCCTGGTGCAGGGGGGTGGGTGTGACAGAGTTGCTAATATATGGCGGAAATTGCTAATATAATCGAAAAGTTGCTAATATATGGATAAAGTTGCTAATATACCAGGAAAGTTGCTAATAAACCGGAAAAGTTGCTAATATCCGTCCTGCAGCAGCTCCCTTCCTCCCAGACCCCCGCTCAACTTCGCCAGTTCCTCCAGCCTCTAGTCGCAAATAAAAGCGAAAACTCGCAAATAAACTCAGCAAAGTCGCAAATATATTCCAAAACTCGCAAAAATATTAAAAATCCCGCAAATATATTCCAAAACTCGCAAATAACCCCCCACCGAACCCCCATCCCGTCCCACCAGCCAAACAAAAAAGCGCCAAATTCTCAGATTCAGCACACCACTCCCACTCAAACCTTCACTTTTGCCGATTCCTGCATGCATAAAGACATCAAAATGCTTCACCGGCAGCATTTCTTCCTGCCAATAAAAAAAGCACGCTAAATCATATACGATTTAACATGCTTTTTGAGCATTTTTCACGTTGTGCATTTCACTAAGGGAATAAGTCTATCCCCTTCTCTGTTTTACTGCTTAACCCTGTTCAAAAGTTCTTCCATCTCGTTCAGCTTCTCCTCGAATACTTTGCAGGCATCTGCAATCGGAGCAGGGCTTGTCATGTCAACACCCGCTTTTTTCAGCACTTCGATCGGATAATCTGAGCTTCCTGCCTTCAGGAAGTTAATATACCTTTCAACAGCCGGCTCACCTTCTTCAAGGATCTGCTTGCTTAGTGCAGTTGCGGCGCTGAAGCCTGTAGCATATTGATAAACATAGTAATTGTAATAGAAATGAGGGATCCGGGACCATTCCAGCCCAATTTCCTCGTCGATGATGATATCTTCTTCGCCGAAATACTTTTTATTCAGCTCATAATAATCCTGTGTCAATGCCTCTGCTGTTAATGCCTCATTATTTTGGGCTTTCTGGTGGATCTGATGTTCGAATTCTGCGAACATGGTCTGGCGGAACACCGTGCCCCTGAATCCTTCTAAATAATGATTCAGCAGATACAGCCTTTTTTGGTCATCATCGATCGTTTTCAGCAGATAGTCGTTAAGCAGGGCTTCATTGCATGTGGAAGCCACCTCTGCCACAAAGATGGAATAATTGCCGTAAGGATATGGCTGCGTTTTTCTTGTATAGTAGCTGTGGACAGAATGCCCGAATTCATGGGCAAGGGTGAACAGATTGTTCACATTGTCCTGCCAGTTCATCAGGATGTATGGATTTGTGCCATATGCACCTGAAGAGTAAGCCCCGCTTCTTTTGCCTTTATTCTCATGGACATCGACCCAGCGGTTTTCAAATCCTTCCTTCAATACGGAGAGATATTCTTCTCCCAGCGGCTCCAGTCCTTTTAAAACATATTCCTTTGCTTCATCATAGGGAATTTCCATCTTCACATCTTTGACAAGCGGTGTGAAAAGATCATACATATGAAGCTTTTCAAGGCCCAGGACCTCTTTTCTCAGCTTAATGTAGCGGTGGAGAAGATGGAGGTTGTCGTTGACCGTATTGACCAGATTTTCATAGACGCTTTCAGGGATATTATTGTCCGAAAGTGCAGCGTGGCGCGCAGAATCATAATTCCTGACACGCGCATAGAAATTGTCTTTTTTGACATTGCTGCTTAAGGTGCTTGAAAAAGTATTCTTGAATTTACCATAAGTATCATACACCGCTTTAAAGGCATCCCTGCGGACCCGCTGATCGTCACTCTCCAGGAAACGGATATAGCGGCCATGGGTAACCTCGACTTCTTCTCCGTTTTCATCTTTAATGGATGGAAACTCAAGATCGGCATTATTCAGCATGCCAAATGTGTTCCCTGGTGCATCAAGGACTTCTGAAGCCTGTGCCAGCAGCGCTTCTGCTTCTGCAGATAATACGTGCGGCCTTTGAAGGTTGATTTCCTCCAAAGAATGCTTATAGAGTCTTAGCTCTTCTTTTTCATCAAGGAAGCTGCTGATCTTCTCTTCATCGATTGCCAGAATCTCTGGCACAATATAGGCAAGGCTGCTCGCTGCCTGGGAATACAGATTTTTAATGCGGTCATCCAGTCCCTGGTAAAAGGAATTGGTCGTATCCTGGTCATATCTCATATGTGCATATGAATAGAGCCTGCCCAGCCTTTCAAGAAGATGGTCCTGGTATTGAAGTGCTTCATACAGCTTGTCTGCGTTATCCCCCAACTTGCCCTGGAATCCGCCCGCATCCGGAAGAAGCTGCTTCACTTCCTGGAATTCTTTTTCCCAGTCATCGTCAGTTGAAAAAATATCTTCAAGCCTCCATGTATCTTCCGGCTTTATTTCACTTCTTGAAGGCAATTTTTTTACTGCAGTTTCATTTGCCATGTCTATATCCTCCATTTCATTTTATTCGTGGTCCGAATAAAAAAATCGGTTCACTAGTTATTTCTACCTTTAAAGGGAAATTCCTTCTTTATTATAAATCTCTCCTTATTGTATGTCAGTGATGCTGTTTTCATTATTGTCCGTTCCGGATGAAACGCAAATGTCTCTTGCTCCCTCTATTCTTTCATAGCAGCGAATTCTCAAAAGCTCGGCATCATTCATAGTCTTGGGGATGGTCCAATCCTGAGCGAGCCTGTATCTCCCCCCTCCTTCAAACTGAAAGATTCCGGAGGCTGACAACTGGCTTAAATATTCTGCAACAGCGAGGCTGTAATCCCCTTCTGCGAGAGGAAGCTCCCTGACTTTCACATCACCAGCCCGTATCCGGCGCTTGAGCGACTGCAGGATTTCATTCTCAGTCACCTTATCTCCAGGTTCCAGGCCTGTGAAACAGTCAGTATGAATATATCCTTGCCAGAATAGCGGAGGTGTTGAAAACCATGGAGAATGGCGGACAGGAATGCCGATATGCGGCGGGAGCAGGGAGAGATGTAAGCCTGCCTGATATATGGCCATGTAGAAGGGATGTTTGAATGTGTTGGGAGTCAGCGTATAAGTTTGCAGCAGCTTGCAGATTTCCTTATGCCAGCCTGCCGGCGGGAAACGGACAATCCATGGGGCAGTTAATAGACTTGGAAGTTTCATTTTATGAAGTGGTAAGACAGAGAAGTCTGTCAGGACATTGCGGGTGGTGAGCGGGCAGATATTGGAGAGGAAAATAAAGCTCTGTGCACCGGGGCAGTAAGAAAGCAAGTGATATGGAGCATCTGATGAACGATTGACAAAAGAATAGTGGAACTCAGAGAAGCTTGCTTTTTGGGCTGAGGTCCGTCTGATCTCTTTTCCTCCCAGTATCCAGATGGGCGTGAAGCCTGCCTCTCTGTAAGCCCTCGTCCTGCTGGCGAACAGCGATTCCGGAATAGGGGAGCACTGGAATTCAACGGCAAATTTCTTCCCGGCGTATACAAAGCAGATATCAGGGCGCTGTTTGATGCTCTTTATATAAGTTTCCAGCCTGGCATGAACATGATTGGCCATCAGCCAACGGTAAATATCCAGCTTTCCTTTCATATGGTACTCTGACTCACTTTCAAAGGATGCTTCACAGGAATGTTCCTTAAAATGGGCAAAGTGGGGTATCTTCCTGATTCCAACCTTAAGCATCACCTTTTCCCTGCATACCGGACAGAGGAAGCTGCCCTCCTTTACCTTAAGCTTCCGCAGCGTTTCCCTATCCGTGAAGTCAGCACAGTTGATGAACTTGCCTGATTGACGGATTGCTGTCAGCATAATTCTCCTCCTTTCTTTTTACATTAATATTAATTCGCTGTTTGAAATGGATATCCTGCTCATATTGCCCCTTCATAGAAAAATGCCGCAGCAGCTGCTGCAGCATTCTCCTCATATGTTACGGTCATAGGTCCTAAAGCAGTGGTGACAGCAGGCGTGCAGTTGATTCAAGCAGCCTGTACCCAATATGCCGCTTTCCGAACAGAGCACCTGTAATTTCCTGAGAATCATTAAGATCAAGCAGATATTCAGAAGCAAGCTTTTGTGTACTGTGAGTTTTAAAAAGAAAAGCATTGACTTCAAAATTCAGGTGAAAGCTTCTCATATCCATATTCGATGTTCCGATAGAAGCAAGCTCATTGTCGACAATCACAATCTTGCTGTGCATAAAGCCCTTTTGATACTCATAGATCTTGACGCCTGCATCAAGCAATTCAGGAAAATAAGACCTTGATGCATGGAAAACTATACGCTTATCCGGTCGATGCGGCACCAGCAGGCGGACATCCACCCCGCTCAGGGCAGCCACTTTGATGGCGGTGAATATGTCTTCATCAGGGATGAAGTAAGGAGAAGCAATCCAGACGGACTCTTTCGCAGAAGTAATCATCGAGAAGAAAATATTCTTAATGACACTCCATTCATTATCCGGGCCGCCGGCAATCAGCTGTACACCCCCATGATTGTTCTCTTCGGGGACCGGGGTCAGATATTCAGCTGTCAAAAAGCTGTCATTGGTCATATAATACCAGTCCTGCAGAAATATGAGCTGCAATGTACGCACCGCTTCCCCCTGGAGCATCAGGTGGGTATCACGCCAGAAACCGAAATGCGGATTGCGCCCCAGATACTCATCACCGATGTTAAGGCCGCCCATAAAACCTGTATTGCCGTCAATGACAATGATTTTACGGTGATTGCGGAAGTTGAATTTGCTGTTCAGGAGCGGCATTTTTACCGGACCGAATGCAACTGTCTCCACTCCGGATGACCTGAGGTCGCGAATATACTTCTTGGACATTTTCCAGGAGCCCACCGCATCGTACAAAAATTTAACCCTGACCCCTTCCCTCGCCTTTTGCATAAGTATCTCTTTAATCTCCATCCCGATTTCATCATGGCGGACAATATAATATTCCATATGGATATGATGGGTGGCATTCCGGAGAGATTCAAGGATCTGATTGAAGGTTTCTTCTCCATTTGTAAGGATTCTTGTACTGGTTGCAAAGGAAATGGGGCTGTTTCCGATTTCATGGGCCAATCGGAAAAGCTTTCTTTGATGCTCCCCCATCTGCCGTACTTTTTCAGCATAATTTCTCCCGTGGTTTTCCTGGACTTTCCTGAAAGCTTCTTTGTCCAAGAAATATTTTTTCCGGAACATCTTTTCCTTCCGGTAGTTCCGCCCAAAAAGAAGGTAGAAAATAAATCCGAGCAAGGGGAAACCGCCTAAAACCACCAGCCAGGTCAACGTCTGTGAGGGATGGCGGTTTTCCAGGAAAATGATGAACCCGATAAATATGACGGATAAAGTTATCAACAGGCTGAAGTAGCCCAGAAAGCCGCCATTGACCGGAAAAAATTTATTTATGGCAAAAAGGAGTAAGATCAGGAATCCGCTGAATATGGTAATCCTTACGGCGTTTTTCATTATGGCTGTCACCTGTCCCAACCGGCAAAATCATGCTGCCTTCTATATACAAAGAAAACACCGATTTCATTCAGAAATCGGCATTTTTTAATCAAAATATTTCCTAAGTTCCCCGAAGACATCTTCATCTATTATAAGCTTACCGTATTCTTCAATCCGGTGGATCGTCGTCTGGGTTTCATGCCCGAATTCAAGCAGGATGCTCAAAGCATTATCAATCTGCTCTTCATCAAGATCTTCCTCGTCAGGAAATTCAACAAACAGATAGTATTTATTTTCAAAAGAATAAAGCTTTGTTGCCAAGGAATCAAGGCTGGAGGTTTTGGAAAGGGAAATGATATCTTCAAAATCATCAAATTTCAGAAGGAACTCAAGATTATCTTCATAAGAAGAGTCTTCTTCATCTTCATGCTTTGTGAAATGCTGATCCAGCAAATCCTCGATCCTCTCTTCAACAGGCAGGTCTTTCAGCTTATCCTCAGGAACGGGAAGTTCGAATTTCTGGCCGTCTTTGGAAAGCTGCGCCTTGGTGACCAGCACCTCGAGCCCTTTATCCAAAGCTTGTACCTGAATCCATAAAGGCCCTTCCACCATGAACTCTTCTTCCTGATGCACTTCGTCCATCATTTCCCAAAAGAGTTCCTCGCTCCGCTCCCGGTTGTACCAGATTTCATCCCGGTCAAAGCCTCTCTCTTCTATATCAATATAAGAAATGTAAAACTTGACAGTATTATCATTAATCCGTTCAATTTCCATTCAGAACTCTCCCTTCCGGCGATTGTTGAAGGGACTAAATACCCCCATAAGATGTTGTTTATATCCTTTACCCAATATAGTTGGCTCTAATCTTTCTAGGAAGGTAACAGTATTGTTGCCTTATACTCCTATTTTATGTCAAAAAGGGGATAAAGGGAATTAAAATAAAGCAGGTTTCAAAAAACCATTGTATGCCTATATGCTTCATTTTAGTACATTTAATCTTACCAAAAAATTCGATTGTGTACAAACAACTGGCTTGCCGGAAAGCCAATATGGCCCATATAATTATCAATCAAGGAAAGGAACAAAATAAAAAGCCCCTTATCTCAAAGAGATAAAGAGCTGGTTCATCAGTTAACCATACGCTGTGCTTCCCGCAGCTGATACGTGCGTACTTTGCGCGGAAGGAATCGTCTGATTTCATCTTCGTTATAGCCAACCTGAAGGCGCTTTTCGTCAATAATGATTGGACGGCGCAGCAGGCCGGGGTTATCCTTAATTAACTCAAACAGCTCTTGAAGCGGCATGGTTTCCAGGTTCACATCAAGTTTTTGGAACGTCTTTGATCTCGTAGAGATAATTTCATCCGTACCATCTTCCGTCATACGGAGGATTTCCTTGATTTCATCAATTGAAAGGGGTTCGGAAAAAATATTCCGCTCTTTATAGCCTATTTCATGCTCTTCAAGCCATGATTTCGCTTTCCTGCAAGATGTGCAACTTGGTGAAGTGTATAATGTGACCATTTTACAAATTCACACTCCTTAAATTAGACATATATAAAGATCTTTTACAAGAATTATACTCAGAAAATATGAACCCTTAATTAAAATTACTTTAAATTAGTAATTTATATTAATTATTATACACCATTAAAGATGCATTTGGTATCCCTTTTTAGAAATATGCTAAAAGACTTATGCAAAGGTTCTACAGTTCATTTTTCTTAAGCATTCTACTATATAAGACGTATGAGAAAGATAAAAGTTTCAAAAATTTTAATAGATTCTATCTTTCCCCGTTTGATGGCCATATTTATGTAATACTTATTATGGCCTGTGCCGCATTTGACCTTTATATGTTTATTACCCATACTGTCCAGCCGGTAAACCTTATTTTAAATTCTCAATTAATTTATGAAAATGAAAATGCTGCTATCAAAAATAGCAGCATTTTTCCTAGAGCCCTTTGAGTACATCTCCAGAACTTTTGTCTTCTTCAAATGTCAGTACTTCCTCTACCGGCTGGTAGGATTCTCCATAGAAATGCGCATCTTTATACGTATGAATCAGCTCATATGTCTTCTTCATGCTCTCGTAGATCAGTTCTTCCGATTCGCTTCCGGGGGCCCAATAAAGGATTTCCATACTGTTGATTTCCTTTGTTGCCAGCGAACGCCTTCTGTATCCGATCGATTGGGCATGCTCAAAGCCTTCCCGCTTGTAAAACTTGAGCCTTTTTTCTGTGTCGGTGTCTTCATAATCGACCGGCTCTACTTCAAGGATGATCGGCTTTCCCTTTTTCTTAAGCTT
This sequence comes from Bacillus infantis, assembly GCF_008180445.1. GTDB lineage: Bacteria > Bacillota > Bacilli > Bacillales > Cytobacillaceae > Bacillus_AB > Bacillus_AB infantis_B. Next base: position 48,458 of record NZ_VTER01000008.1, on the reverse strand, counting down.
ATCAAGGAGTTTGTGGCCAAGACCTTGTCCCCTGGCTGCCTTTGAAACAAACAGGTAGTCGATGAACACGAAGTTTTCCAGTTCAACATACATCAGAACATGGTTCTCCCCTTCGTCCTTATGGTAGATTTCAGAGCGTTCCTTGAGCAGTGTCTCCATATGCTCGCGGGATTTCATTTCTTCGATAGGGAAATATTGATTCAATTTTTCATACCAATGCATATTTTGGCTCCTTTTATTTAATAGTCCAGTCCGATAAGCATCCATCTTTCTCTACACTTTCCCGGCTGCTGCAGAGCTTCATTCCCCCGCTCTGAATCGCACATGTAAAATACACTAATAATTTGCCAAAATGTAAAATATTTATACAATAGACCTTTTCTAATAAGTGCCGTTCTTTTACAATAAATAGAAAGGGACACTGGCATTTGGCATCACAAAATTATTCGCAGCGCTGCTGTGAAAAGAAAGATGGAGGTTTATATGATTGAATTTGCTGCGGATTTATCGATTGTTGCCCTGCTCGTGATTGGGATTACTGCCATAATTGGAGTTGCAGCGAATGGAATCGGCGAGAAGCTGTTCGGCGGTAAACGAAAATCCGAATTTGTGGATCAATCCGCAAAGGTGCAGACTGGGTGGAAAAATGTAGGCGGCAGAAAGTAAAACTGATCCTGCCATATACTATGATACCGCATACAGCTTCTGTGTCAAATAACATCCTGCTGTTAACGTTTTTTAGAATATAACAGCCATTAGCATGCGGTCTTGTCCTGAAAATGGCCGGTCAATTGAACATAGATGAAGCCGGGCCAATTGCCCGGCTTCCCTTTTTTTAATCCCCTGGTGTATAGTCAACGCCTTCTGTGTAGGAATTGCCTGCATTCCAAAGGAGATATTCATTGATGCCCTGGTCTTTAAGGGCCTTGATCTGAGCTTCTACCTCTTGCTTTCCGTATGCCTTGTAATTCCCGGCCCCGAGCCACGATGCCGTAAAGTCCTGGAGCCATGGCCTTGATACAGGCGCCTCTTCCAGCTCTGCAAGCTTCTTCTTCTCAAGCTTGGAATATTCAGCCACAAGATTATATGGCTCCAGATCAGGCTTGCTGATGCCGAAATAGGACGTCCAATGACTCGGATAAATCATTGATGAAATCACATCAACATTGGAGGATATCTTAGAGAAATTCTGGCCGATCCCGGGTGCTTCCGGCAGTGTTGCGCTGTAGCCAAAGATATCAACAGAAACTTGTACATCATAAGGCTTAAGCTTTTCCCTGGCGTAAGCTACAAAGTCAGTGACAGCCTGAACCCTTTTTTGCACATTATCTTCAGCGCCATTATACTCACCGGTAGAATAAGTTAATGTGTCTTCACGTTTTTCAAACCCTTCAGGAAAACGGACATAATCAAACTGGATTTCCTGGAAGCCCATCTTAGCGGCTTCAATGGCAATTCCGACATTATAATCCCATACCTCTTTCAGGAATGGGTTTACGAAAGATTCACCTCTGCCATTTGACCAGACCTTATTCCCATCCTTATAGGACCATTCCGGCTTGCTATTGGCCAATACGCTGTCTTTAAAGACAACCACACGGGCAATAGGATAAATTTTCTTCTCCTCCATCGTTTTGAGAACCTTCGCAGGGTCTTTTATGTAGGGTTTGCCGATGGAACTGTAAGGCGATTCCCCTTCAGGGATATAAGTAAGATTGCCCCAGTCATCTTTTATATCGATAACCATGGCATTTAAGTCCGTTTTGTCCATCAAATCTACTAACTTATTAAATTTTTCTCCGCCGGCAGAATGCCCGGTAACATAGACTCCCCTTACAGCGTCAGGGTATTCAAAAGTATAGCCTGAGTCATATTTAAATCGGGCCATGGCTGCTGGCAGTTCTTTTTTCATTTCTATGTATTCTCTAACAGGCATGGAGCTGTTTGTCAGCTTCTCACTCTCTTCCGCACTGGCATGTACTGTGATGAGTGAAGACAAAGCAGCTGCAGCCGCAGTCATTTTCAGAGCCTTCATATTCCCTCTCCCTTCTATCCTTATATTTTCATTATAAAGGCAGCCTGCTTCCATTTACATATGTAAAAAGCAACAACATAGTACTCATTCCCTTTCTTCTTTCCTATTACACTTGAAATATAGGTTTTTTTATAAATTTAATACGATTAATGAATATATAGAAAATTTATAATAGTAATTGTTGTCAAAATGTTGTATTATTATAACAAGAAAAATACGTTAATGAGAAAAAGGGTTAAAGTGATACTTCACATTCCGAAATAGATCGTTTTTACAGCTTAGCTATTTACATCATCTGCAACGATAATTCTTGAATTTTTGCTGTTCTTTTTATTTGATGTAATGAAAAGCCAAAAGACGATCTCAGAATGAGATCGTCTTTTGTTATTTTTTGTATTGGGCCTTATATTGTGCTGCTTCCTTTTCAGAGCAGTAAACATAATGTCCTGGTGAAATTTCCCGCATTTCCACTTGGTCACTGTCCGTATAATTGTGGACAGCAGGATCATAGCTTGTACGCTTCCTGGTCCTCTCAGTTTCTGGATCCGGAAGCGGAATGGCAGAAAGAAGGGACTGTGTATAAGGATGGAGCGGGTTATTGTAAAGATCATCGGCGGGAGCAATTTCAACCAGCTTGCCGAAGTACATAACCCCGATCCTGTCACTGATATATTTAACCATGGAAAGGTCATGGGCAATAAACAGATATGTCAGCCCTTTATCACGCTGCAATTGCTTCATCAGGTTTACAACCTGTGCCTGGATGGAAACATCGAGAGCTGAAATCGGCTCATCAGCAATGATGAATTCAGGCTGTACAGCAAGAGCTCGGGCAATTCCGATACGCTGTCTCTGACCGCCTGAGAACTCATGCGGATAACGGTTAGCGTGCTCTTTGTTCAAGCCGACCGTTTCAAGAAGCTCATACACTCTTTCCATACGCTCTTTCTTGCTATTGGCAAGGCCATGGATGTCAATGCCTTCAGCAATGATATCAGCTACAGTCATCCTTGGATTCAGGGAAGCATAAGGATCCTGGAAGATCATCTGCATTTTGCGGTTGAATTTCTTCAGCTCTTTAGTCGATTTCTTCCCATGGACATCCTCGCCTTCAAAAAGGACCTGTCCATCAGTAGCATCATACAGCCTGATAATCGATCTTCCTGTTGTTGATTTACCGCAGCCGGATTCCCCTACCAGGCCAAGAGTTTCGCCTTTGTAGATATCAAATGAAATGCCGTCTACTGCTCTGACCATATTGGGGCGGCCGACATTGAAGTGCTGCTTTAGGTTTTTGATTTCAATTAATTTTTCAGCCATCTTATTTGCCCTCCTTCACTAAAACGGGCTTATCGAATGTAGAAGAGAGCTTGCGGATCCTGCGCTTGACAGCTTCAGGCGGTTCTACTTCCGGTGCATCCGGGTGAAGCAGCCATGTTTTTGCAAAGTGCGTTTCAGAGATCTGGTACATTGGCGGTTCTTCTTCAAAATCAATGGCCAATGCAAACTGGTTCCTCGCTGCAAAAGCATCTCCTGCTGGAGGGTTTGTCAAATCCGGAGGAGTTCCAGGTATTGCTGTTAGTTCAGTCTGATTGCTGTTCTCAAGGCTAGGCATGGATGCCAGCAATCCCCATGTATATGGATGGCGCGGGTCATAAAAGATTTCATCGACAGTGCCCATCTCAACAATCTGGCCGGCATACATGACAGCCACACGGTCAGCTACATTGGCAACTACGCCAAGGTCATGGGTAATGAAGATAATGGAAGTATCCATTTTGCTCTGAAGATCCTTCATTAGATCCAGAATCTGGGCCTGAATTGTTACATCAAGCGCTGTTGTAGGCTCATCCGCGATCAAAAGCTTTGGACTTGCCGCAAGTGCGATGGCAATCATAGCACGCTGTCTCATACCGCCTGAGAATTCATGAGGATATTGGTTTACACGCCTCTCCGGCATAGGGATGCCAACAAGGCGCAGAAGTTCTGTTGCCCTCTCCTTGGCAGCGGAAGAAGACATATTCTGGTGCTTGATCAGCACCTCCATGATCTGGCGCCCGATCTTCATCGTCGGATTCAGGGAAGTCATAGGATCCTGGAAGATCATGCTGATTTCCTTACCGCGGATCTTTTCCATTTCCTTTTCTGATTTTGGGACGATGTCGTCGCCATTAAGGAGGATTTGTCCTCCAGCAATTCTGCCTGGCGGCATTGGGATCAATTTCATGATTGTCTGGGAGGTAACACTTTTACCTGAACCGGACTCGCCTACAATCGCGAGGGTCTCACCTTTATGAAGGTCAAAGGACACGCCGCGGACAGCCTGGACTTCTCCTCCATAAGTTTGGAATGAGACTCTTAAATCTTTTACTTCGAGTAATTTTTCCATTTATCTCACTCCTTATTTGCGTAGTCGCGGATCTAGCGCATCACGAAGTCCGTCTCCGATTACGTTAAATGCAAAGATGGTCAAGCAGATAAACGTCGCCGGGAAGAACAAGCGCCAAGGATAATATCTAAGTGCCGGAAGGCCGTCATTTGCCATGGTTCCCCAGCTCGCTACAGGCGGTGTCAAACCAAGTCCCAAATAGCTAAGGAAAGCTTCAGTAAAAATGGCTGATGGCACTGTAAGGGTCATGGTGACAAGGATAGGGCCCATTGTATTCGGGATCAGGTGTTTGAACATGATACGAGAAACATTTGCTCCCAAAGTTCTTGAAGCAAGGACATATTCCTGATTCTTAAGAGAAAGGACTTGTCCACGGACAATACGGGACATATTGATCCATCCGGTAATGGTCATGGCAAGGATCATCGTGCCGACACTCTGGCCTAATACAACCATAAGAAGGATAACAAGCAGCAAGTAAGGAATTCCGTAAAGGACATCCGCTGCACGCATCATATACTCATCGGTGCGTCCGCCTTTATATCCAGCGATGCCGCCCCATAACACACCAATGAAGAGATCAATCAAGGCAGCTGCCAAACCGATGAACAGGGAGATTCGTGCACCTTCCCATGTACGGGCAAATACATCGCGTCCCAGATCATCTGTACCGAACCAGTGCTCGGAAGATGGTGACTGATTTTTATTGCCAAGATCATTTGAGGCATAATCATATGGTGTCATATATGGTCCAAAGATCGCCATAAATACAAGGATGGCTAAAAGCACAATCCCAAACATGGCAAGCTTGTTTTTTCGGAATCTAAGTGTAACATCTTTCCAGAACGATAGGCTTGGTTTACTGATTTTTTCAGCATCATTTTCTTGTGTGCCAACAACTCTGAATTTATCTTTTGATATCTGTCCCATAATTTACTCTCCTTTCTTCCCGCCTGCAAGTTTGATGCGCGGGTCAATGAGTCCGTACGCAATGTCGACAAGGAGAATAGACACTAACAGAATAACACTGTAGAATACGGTAACTCCCATAATAACGGTATAATCTCGGTTTGCAATGCTCAATACAAAGTGGGAGCCGAGTCCCGGAATACCAAAGATTTTCTCAATTACGAAACTTCCTGTAATGATTCCCGCTGATAAAGGTCCCATATATGAAACAACAGGAAGCATTGCATTTCTAATGGTATGCTTTATGGTGATAACACCCTGGCTTAAACCTTTTGATTTAGCCGTCTTGATATAATCATTTGCCAGCACTTCCAGCATGGAAGAACGGGTCAGGCGGGCAATAAACGCCATCGGCGAAGCTGCCAGTGCTAACGCAGGCAATATGGTGTGCATAAATGATTCCCATCTCGCTACAGGGAAAACGCCAAGCTTAATGGCAAGGAAATATTGCAGGAATGTTGCCATGATGAAGGACGGAACCGAAATTCCCATAACCGCCACGATCATTGCCGTGTAGTCCTGCCACTTGTTGTGCTTAAGTGCAGCAATAACCCCTAACACAACACCGATTGATACTGCGATAAGTATAGCCTCAATTCCAAGCAGCAGTGATACAGGGAAGCCATCGCTTATCAAATCATTGACAGTCTGGCTTTTATACTTGAAAGACGGGCCAAAATCCCATTTCAGAATCCTTAATAAGTACTCCCCATATTGAACATACCATGGCTGATCCAGCCCGTAGTGGGCATTCAGGTTTGCTTCAATTTCGGGAGGCAGTTGTTTTTCTGATGTAAATGGATTCCCTGGTGCAATGCGCATAAAGAAAAACGTTGCTGTGATGATAAGCCACAGCGAGACAATCATATAGATTAAGCGTTTTCCAATATATTTCGCCATTGTCAAACACCTCCAATTTTATTTCTGCTTCATTCAGAAACGAAGGTATATGGGGGAAAAACCCCATATACCTCTCGTTTAGACAGCTATTAGTATTAGCTATTCTTATTCAAAGTACGCCCATTTGTATTGAACGTCGCCAAGTCCGGAAACAGCTACGCCTTTAAGGCTTTCATCCTGAACCCAGTTGTTTGTGTAGAAATAGATAGGAGCTACAGGCATATCTTCCATGAAGATTGCTTCAGCATCTTTAAGCAGCTGCTGGCGTGCTTCTGCATCAGCTTCTGTTGCAGATTGCGCTAACAGATCCTGGAATTCTTTGCTTTCCCATCCAGTATCGTTGTTGCCTCCATCAGCATCACGGTAAAGCTCAAGGAAGTTGATCGCATCGTTGAAGTCTCCAAGCCAGCCCATACGAGCTACCTGGTAGTCAAGAGCGTGAACCTTATCAAGGTATACAGCCCACTCAGAGTTATCAAGTGTCACTTCTACGCCAAGGTTCTGCTTCCACATATCCTGGATTGCCTGAGCAATCTTCTGGTGCGCTTCAGAAGTGTTGTAAGAAAGAGTTACTGCAGGAAGCTCAGAAGCATCGCTGTAGCCAAGCTCTTCCAAACCGGTTTTTAAGAATTCTTTAGCTTTTTCTACATCATTGTCAGCAAAATAGCCTTCTTCATTTTCAGCGAACATTGACGGCGGAACGATAGCCATCGCTGGAAGCTGTTCACCCTGGAGGATGTTGTCGATAAGCTCCTGACGGTTGATTGCATATGTGAATGCCTTACGGATATTCACATTGTTGAAAGGTTCTGCAGTTGTGTTGAATTTGTAGTTGTAAACACCAGCGATAGGCTGTGTTACAAGGCGGTCTTCGTCTTTAAGGGCCTGCATAGCATCAGTCGGAAGTGCTCCAGTCGGTGCTCCTGCCCAGTCAAGCTCGCCGTTGTCAAGCATTGACAATTCAGTGTTTGGATCATTTACCATGATCATTTCGATAGAGTTAAGCTTTACAGTATCTTTATCCCAGTAAGTATCGTTCTTTTCAAGAACAATCTTGTCACTGTGTGACCATTCAGTCATTTTGAAAGGACCGTTTGAAGTGTAATCTTCGCCTGCATCGTTTGCCCAGTCAGGGTTTGCTTGTGCAACCTTGCTGTTGATTGGCAGGTACGTATAGAATGCAGTCAATTCATCAAAGAATGGAGTAGGATTTGCCAGTGTTACTTTAAGCGTTTTTTCGTCTACAACTTCAATTCCTACGTCGTCAAGTGAACCGCCGCCAGTGTTGGCAGCTTCAGCACCTGCGATGTAGTAAAGCTGGTAAGCATACTCAGACTGGTTGGCAGGGTCGATAGCCCATTTCCATGCATAAGCAAAGTCTTCTGCAGTTACAGGATCGCCATTAGTCCATTCAGCATCCCTTAATGTGTAAGTATAAACTTTCTGATCTTCAGAAACTTCAATGTTCTCTGCTGCTGCCGGTTCAGGCTTTCCATCTGGATTGATGCGTGTCAGCCCTTCGAAAGTCTGGCGAAGAACAGTACCGGATGTCGCATCCTTAGCAAGGCCCGGGTGAAGTGAAGGCGGTTCAGAGTTAATGTTAACCGCTAAATCCTGAGGTACGTCTTTTCCTCCGTCGCCGTCGCTGCTGCTGCCACTGTCTTTGTCGCCGCCGCTGCACGCTGCAAGGAACATGCTAAGAACAAGCAACATACTAAAAAAGATCGATAATCTTTTGTTCACGGTGTTACCCCCCTATATAATTTCCACAAATGCCTTTTGCAGGAATCTGTCCACGCTTCCATAAACATCTGTCCGCCTTGGATATATTGCTCAAATAGTCAGTAAATTAACTGTAAAAATAAACTGATTATCCGCGCAGCAAAAAAAGTAAGCTTATAACTCAAAAGACAAAGATTATCCTCTATTCTGACAATTCGAGAGAAAAATCAAAAGGATAAGCCAAAATTCTGTAAGCTATAAACTTACTACTAATCTTTTTATCCATAGGTGTTCAGAACTATATGCAAGAATGTTACAAATTCGTAAAGAATCATTTGTTACGTTTATTATATGTATTTTAAAACTTGTTTGCAAGGGGCTTTTATTTATCAATATAGGGTATAGTGAGAAAATTGTCGAATAAATACTTTTAAATCAAGAGTTTGCTAGTTTTAATTTTTTTGAAATTTTTCTTAATTCCTCTTGAATGAGGGTCATTTGAACCTTGACTTTTCCCACTTTTTTCTTTTTTTCCAAGATCATTACCAGCCGGGAGATTTCGAATTTCCTTGATTTTTTCTGCACTTTTGGTATATTTTAAAGTATAAAACCAATACTGTTGATGATAAAGCAATGACGAAGAGTAGTACATTTGTTCAGGGATTAAAGAGAGTTTGTGGCTGGTGGAAACAAACATCCCGGCAAATCGAATGGACTTTAGAGCTCCGGCTGCGAGAGGCTGCTTCATGCTGCCTGTTAGCTCCCGGCGTATCCCGCGTTATGGGAAACCCGGCCTCTGCAGGCAAGCCGGGGATAAGAGGCCTCAGCCGAGGCACTTAGGGTGGCACCGCGGACCATTCGTCCCTATTTTTACAGGGGGACGAATGGTCTTTTTTACGTTCTTGCGGAGTTACCGCCATTTTTGCGGCTCACTTCTTTGTCTGCTGATACATCCAAGGAGGAATATATATGAAAACCATTTTTTCCGGCATCCAGCCGAGCGGCACCCTTACACTGGGGAATTATATCGGTGCCATGAAGCAATTCGTTGAATTGCAAAACGAATACAACTGCTATTTCTGCATTGTCGATCAGCATGCCATCACTGTCCAGCAGGACCGGATGGAGCTCCGCAAAAATATAAGGAGCCTTGCAGCCCTCTATCTTGCTGTCGGGATCGACCCTGAGAAAGCAACACTTTTCATCCAGTCTGAAGTCCCTGCCCATGCACAGGCTGGATGGATGATGCAATGCGTTTCCTATATCGGGGAGCTTGAGAGGATGACCCAGTTTAAAGATAAGTCACACGGAAAAGAAGCAGTATCTTCCGGCCTTCTGACCTATCCGCCGCTCATGGCTGCCGACATTCTTCTATATAAGACAGACCTGGTTCCTGTAGGGGAAGATCAGAAGCAGCATTTGGAGCTTACAAGGGATTTGGCAGAAAGATTCAACAAGAAATATAATGACATCTTCACAATCCCGGAAGTGCGGATCGCAAAAGTAGGAGCAAGGGTTATGTCCCTTCAGGATCCGGCTAAAAAGATGAGTAAATCTGACTCTAATAAGAAGTCTTTCATCTCTTTGCTTGATGATCCAAAGCAGATTGAGAAAAAAATCAAAAGCGCAGTTACGGATTCTGAAGGGATTGTTAAGTTCGATAAAGAAAATAAACCTGGAGTTTCCAATCTCTTATCTATATACTCCATCCTTTCCGGCAGGACTATAGAAGATATCGAGGCACAGTACGAAGGAAAAGGCTACGGAGACTTCAAAGGCGATCTCGCAAAAGTCGTTGTCGACACAATCGTGCCAATCCAGGAAAAATACACTCAGCTCATGGAATCAAGCGAGCTGGATGAAATCCTGGATAAAGGGGCCGAAAAGGCTCAATACACTGCCAATAAAATGCTGGCCAAAATGGAAAACGCCATGGGGCTCGGCAGAAAACGCCGTTAATGAAAAAAGGAGCTGTGATCAGCTCCTTTTTTTATTTCTAAACTGGCAGGAGGAGAAGTCTCTGCTCCTTAGGTTTCATGATTGCCAACCAAAGTATCAAACCCTGTTGATTGGAGTGCTAGGCACGCAGACTCCTGCGGGAAATAGCGGCAAAGCTGAGACCCCGCAGTGCGTAAGCACGAGGAGGCTCAGCGCCGCCCCGCGGAAAGCGAAGTGCCTGGAACGGAAATCAACAGCCCATATTCAGGAAGCAAAATAAAAAGGAGCTACACTCAGCTCCTTTTTATTATTGCATATTAATTCACTTTCGAGCCATGCTCCATTTCCCACAGTTTTTCAAAAAATGGCTGCCCTTTAATGATATTTTCGCAAAAAGCTTCATGTTTTCCTGACCATCCCAGCTTCGTTTCCTCATACAGCGACTTCCAGGCCTGTTCGAATTCCAGCTGCTGGATTACAGTATATTTCTCTGGATTCCACTCTGTATACCAATAGCGGATTTCAGCTGTATTCCCAGATGAATGAAGCTGATCAAGAGCCATAAAGAGAAGCTGCTTCAGCTGCCTTTCTTTCCTGGTGAGGCCGTTCATCATTTCCGGGGCTGGCGAAAGAATATGAAAATCCTTCAAACAGGATTGGTCGTTGAATGCATATTGGATGGTTTCCTGATTATCAAGCATCTCGTAAGCAAGCTGCTCCTGCCTTGGAATCAGCCGGCTTTTGCGGATGGGTATATTATAGCTGATCGTATCGACTGCCAATATGCCTGAACCGTCGGAGACGACAAAACAGTAATCTAGCTGCGTCCGTTCGTGGTTTTTTCGCAAATATGCTTTTTGGTAGATGTCGTTCAGCAGCTGTTGAGGCAGTTCTGATAAGTCGTTTTCTATGTAGTTGAAAAGAAGCGGCTCTACCTTTATCAGCGGGACCTGGTCAAGCAGCTCCACACTGTCATCTTTTCTCCATTCATGAAAATGGCATACATTATATCCGTTTTCTTCCCCTTCAAACCAGTTCACCCATACATCATGAAGATACAACATCTTATAACCCCTCACTTCAAGTAACTATTTGTCACTCAGTATGAACAGGAAATAGTTAATTTATTCCTCCACGTGCAACAGTTTACTCCTCAGTTCCTTGCGGAAAGTATATGGCCACTGTAATAATGACAATCCCGGCCGGGAGCAGGCCGCATTCAGGCCTTTTGAAAATGTATGAGAAATAGTCACTCAATTCATGCCCGGCAATCAAGAGATTTAAATAAGCCACCGTGCTGATCCCGCCTGCTACAGCCAGTCCAAAACCTGTAATAAAAATAAACAGCCTGAAGATCATTGGACAGCTGGAAGCCTTCTGGCTTGTCCCATATATAATCCTGCTCCCTTGTTTTTTTACATATATATGATGGAAAGCGATAAATCATACGTCAAAAAGAAAAAAGACCCCAATAGGATCTTTAATGGCGGATTTCATTAAAAAAGGGTGAGCACCTGAAGTGTCTCGCCCTTTATGGTTCCGGCTGAAGCCAGCCGCATTATCTATTTGACTTAGGGTTAAATGCGTCCTTCAGACCCTCGCCAACGAAGTTGATTGATAGTATTGTCAGTGTCAGAACCGTTGCGGGCGGTATCCATATCCACCACTTGCTGGTCAATACATCCGGACTTCTTGCATCCTGAAGCATATTGCCCCAGCTCGGAATGTTCATCGGTACACCAAAGCCGAGGAAGCTTAAGCCAGTTTCTGCCACGATCATGGCAGCAAGTGTCAATGTAGCCTGTACAATAATGGTAGACATTACATTCGGCAATAGATGCTTGAAGATCGTTGTAACGGACGAACAGCCGATAGAGATGGAACTCATGATATACTCGTTTTCTTTCTCTACCATTACCTTGCTTCGCACCAGACGGGCTATTCCGGTCCAGCTCAGCACACTAATGACAAAGATGAGTGTAGCTGTACTTGATTCTATGAAAATAGACTTTAGCACGATGACGAAAAGCAGGAACGGAAAGTTCATCATAAAGTCGGTGAATCGCATAAGCACATTGTCAACCCAGCCTCCGAAGAATCCGGCTGTGGCTCCTACGATCGTTCCAATCACAACTACTGAAATGGTGATGGAAAAAGCAAGAGTCAATGACGTTTTTCCGCCATGGAGGGTTCTGGCAAATACATCTCTCCCAGATTTATCTGTGCCAAAATAATGTTCTGCTGAAGGCTCTTTGCTGATCTCAGTCAAATTCAGCTTAGCCGTTTCCTCAATCGGCATGGACAGCGGCTCGGCAAATATTGATACTAAGACAATCAGCACAAGATAGCAGAGACTGATCATGGCGAGTTTATTCTTTAAAAATTTCCTGCGGGCGAGAGCCCATGGCGACTGGCTCTTGGGAGGCTTCACAGGCTCCTCAATAGCCGTTGTACTTTGCTGCGAAATTGTTGGTTCCATAACTCTCACCTACCTAACTTAAACGTATGCGCGGATCTACTATTCCATATAGTATATCTGCCACTAAATTTCCAATAAGCGTCAGGATGGTCAGCATCATGGTGATGGCCATCATAACGGAATAATCACGTGAGTTCACTGATTCTACAAACAGGTATCCGATTCCCGGATATGTAAAAATAGTTTCGGTAATAATAGCTCCCCCGAAAAGGCCTGCAATATCAAAGCCCAGCAGTGTAATAATCGGAATGACCGAATTTCTGAGGATATGCTTATTATAAATCGCGGATTCTTTCGTACCCTTTGCTCTGGCTGTACGAACATAATCTTTGCGAGAGCTTTCGATCATATCATTGCGCAGGAACTGGGTATATCCAGCCGTAGCCATTGTGCCCAATACAAGCGCAGGAAGAATAGTATGCTTGATTTTACTCAAATAATATTCAAAAGATCCTGGTTCAATACCCGAACCGATACTTCCAGTCGCCGGGACCCAGCCCAGCTGGAAAGAGAAAACATAGATCGCCACTAGGGCTGCAACAAAGCTTGGAATGGCCAAGGCCAAATAGTTTATTCCTGATATTAGATAATCTCCTGGACTGTAGGCAAATCTGCCTGAGAACCTGCCCATCATAAAAGCTAGAATATACGTAATCATAAGTGAAGTAAAACCTAAGAAAACCGTGTTCGGCAGCCTGTCGCCGATCAATTCCATTACATCGCGCTTATGGATGAATGAATCCCCAAAATCCCCTTGAACCACTCCGCCTATCCAGCGGAAATACTGTGTATGGATTGGGTCATTCAAGCCCATCTTTTCACGCATTTCCTCGATATATTCCGGATCGGAATTAAGCGGGTCGATTTTTCCAGAGAGGGCGTCCCCTGGCATAAGCTTTGCCAGGGTAAACACCACAATGGAGATAAGGAAAATTATTGGGATCATACCTATAAGTCTTCGGATTGTGTATTGTAGCATACTCCATTCCCCTTATCTAAACCTTATTTCTTATTACTCAACAATGTGCCAGTTGTAGAACTCATCTGTGCCGCCTGGAGTTACTTTGACTCCGCCAACACGTTTGTTGATTGCCCATGCATCTTCCCTTTGGTCGAAGAAGATTACAGGAAGCTCTTCGTTAACAAGTTTCTGCCACTCGTTGTATACTTCTTTACGGTATTCAATAATATCCTGGTTTTCATCTTCTGGGAATTGAACACCCTTCTTGATGAGCGCATCGGATTCTTCATTCAGCCAGCGCCACATATTCCACTTGTCAGTTGACAGCCAGATGCCGGATGGATCTGGATCATATGAAAGTCCCCATGCACCATGGAAAGTTTCAACAGATGGATCATCTGCTTCGATAGTGTCATAGAACAGGTTGAAGTCTTTCAGGGAACCGCCGTTAAGCTGAGCCTTGACTCCAACTTCACCCCAAGATTGAAGAATGAACTGAGCACGTGCTTCAGATGTTTCTGCACTTGCCATTGCATCGAAATTGATAGAGAAAGGCTTTCCGTCTGGATCTTCACGGAATCCGTCGCCGTCCACATCTTTATAGCCGGCTTCATCCAACAGGCTCTTTGCCTTTTCTGGATCATAGTCATAAGTGTTGATTTCTGAATCGTCGATCTTAGCCCATGAAACGGACGGGAATGGAACGTTAAGCGGTTTACCTAAACCGTTTGTGAAAGCATCGATATAAGCCTGGCGGTCAAGTGCATAAACCAATGCCTGGCGCACGCGCTTATCAGAGAATTTAGGATTATCCATTACAACTTTTCCAGCTTTTGCATCATAGCGTCCCTGGTCAATACCGATGTAGCTGTAAGACATTGCATCGATAGTTACAGGATTGATATTGCCAAGCTCTTTAATTTGTCCCCACTGGTCAGAAGGTGCCTGGATAACATCCACTTCGCCGTTTTCGATCAGGCCGGCAGCAAGGGATGGATCAATGATTTTGTAGACAACGCCGTCAAGCTTGGCAGGGCCTCTCCAGTACTCATCATAACGCTCAAATTCAATCATTTCGCCAGGAACGATGTTCGTTACTTTAAACGGTCCGACACCGATCGGGTTTTTACGGACTTGGTCAGAGTCAGGAAGTTCTTTAGAAGAAATATCTCCATAATAATGCTTTGGTTCTGGAATAGACCAGATGTTGTCAATCAGGTTGACAGAAGGTTCTGTAACTGTGACTTCAACTGTAAGGTCATCAATAACCTTGATTCCTTCAATCGTGTCAGCTTTGCCATCTTTGTATTCCTGTGCACCCTTGATCATCGCCACGTTAGCGAAACGCGCTCCTTCATATGTAGGATCTGCGATCAGGTACCAGGCATATTCCATATCTTCAGCAGTCAATGGTTCGCCGTCATGCCACTTTACGCCGTCTTTCAACTTGAAAGTTACAACAGTGTTGTCATCGTTGAAAGTCCATTCAGCAAGGTTAGGGATCGGCTGCAGCTCATCATTGTAGGCAACCATTCCTTCGTGCATGAATTGAAGGGCATTTGCATCATCTTGCCCCTCATAATAGGCATAAGATAAAACGCCTTTAAACGCCTGAGTATAACCAAATGTTACTTTTCCGCCTTCTACTTCAGTTGTTTCTGCTTCTTTGCCGTCGTCTTTCTTCCCATCGTCATCGCCTGATGTCTTTTCATTTCCAGAGCAGGCAGCAAGGAACATGGACATTACCAGCAGGACTGAAAATAGCCAAAATGCTGATTTCTTCATCGTTTTCCCCCCATAATTATCAGTTCTTTTTTTTTAAAAATGGCCAAGCTTTAGTTATATAAGTGACATGCAACCCTATGTCCAGGCTTCACCTCCTTTAATTGAGGCTTGATCTTCGAGCACTCCGGCATTGCATGTGCACAGCGCGGATGGAATGTGCAGCCGGAAGGCGGGTCGATCGGGCTTGGGACATCGCCTTCAAGGATGATCCGGTCTTTCTTTTTGCGGGGATCAGCCTCAGGTATAGCTGAGATCAGCGCCTGTGTATACGGGTGCAGCGGCTCTGCATATAAACTGGACTTATCAGCGACTTCAACAAGGCCGCCAAGGTACATGACGCCAATCCGGTCGCTCATATGCTTCACGACGCTCAGGTCGTGGGCAATGAAAAGGAAAGTAAGGTCAAACTCTTCCTGAAGCTCTTTCAAAAGGTTCAGCACCTGGGACTGGACTGATACATCCAGGGCAGAAACCGGTTCATCGGCGATGATGAGCTTAGGCTTCAGTGCCAGTGCCCGGGCTATCCCGATCCTCTGCCTCTGCCCGCCGGAGAATTCGTGCGGATATTTATAATAGGCATCTTCCGGAAGACCTACCTTTGCCAGGAGCTCCATCACTTCCGGCTTCAGATTTTTCTCTGAGCTTCTTGTATAGTTGCGGATTGGCTCTGATATTAGATTTCCTACCATCATCATCGGGTTCAAAGAGGCATACGGATCCTGGAAGACCATCTGGAAATCCTTGCGAATCTTCCTTAGAGATGTTCCCCGGAGATTTGTAATATCCTGGCCATCGAAAATGATTTCCCCTTCAGTAGGCTCCAGAAGCCTCAGGATTGTCCTGCCTGTAGTGGACTTCCCGCAGCCTGACTCGCCGACAAGGCCGAGAGTCTCGCCTTTTTTGATTTCGAAAGATACATCGTCTACTGCTTTAACGGCAGCTACTGTCCTTCTCAGGATTCCGCCCTTGATAGGATAGTAGGTTTTCAGATTCTTGACTTCAAGCAGCGTTTCGTTGGCGCTTTTGTCTTTTTTCAGTGCCGGGGATGTTGTTGCTGTCGTCATTATAGTGTCACTCCTTCTTTCGGCCTGCTAGTTTCATAGAGCAGGCATGCTACCTCATGCCCATCTTCATTTTCAGCCAGCAGCGGGGTGACGGCAGTGCATTCCGGCATTGCCTTAGGGCACCTGGCTGCAAACTTGCATCCCGTTTTAGGCATGTTTTTCAGTGATGGGACAATCCCCTTTATTGTGCTTAGCGATTCGACTTCTTCATCCATTTTCGGGATGGCGCCCATCAGAAGCTCTGTATATGGATGCTTCGGGTTATGGAAGAGTGTGTCGACATCTGTGCGCTCTACAATTCTTCCTGCGTACATGACAAAGACGTCATCGCACATTTCTGCCACTACCCCGAGATCATGCGTGATCAGGATGATGGACATATCATTTACTTCCTGTATTTCTTTCAGGAGCTCAAGGATCTGGGCTTGTACGGTTACATCCAGGGCAGTCGTCGGCTCATCTGCAATCAGAAGCTTCGGCTGGCAGGCGATCGCCATCGCGATCATGACCCTCTGCCTCATTCCTCCGGACAGCTGGTGAGGGTACTCATCAACTATTTTTTCCGGACGGGAGATGCCAACGCTCTTCAGGAGTGCGACACTTTTCTGCCTGGCTTCTTTTTTTGATAATTTCATATGGTTGAAGAGCACTTCCTGCAGCTGGAACCCTATTGAAAACACCGGGTTGAGCGAGGTCATCGGCTCTTGGAAGATCATTGCGATATCCTTGCCCCGTATTTTATTGATCTGGCGTTCGCCCATGTCTTCGAGATGAACCCCATCGAAGACGACCTCTCCTGATTTAATTTTGCCGATTCCCTTCGGAAGCAGCTTCATGACGGAAAGGCTCATGACCGATTTACCGCAGCCGGATTCCCCTACGATGCCTACTACCTGGCGGGGCTTGACTTTGAAAGACACATTATCGACTGCATTGTAGTATTTTCCATCGATAGAAAAAGCAGTCTCTAAATTATTCACCTCTAGCAAAGGTGCATCTGAATTGGAGTGTGATTTAAAGCTCATGGGACACCTCTTACCTTTTTGAATTGTCTGTTAATTCATTGTATTTGATTAAAATACTATTACAGATTTATTACAATTGCAAGATTTTTTTAAAATTTATTAACTTTCATTATTTCAGAAAAAACAGAAAGCCCTTAGTTTAGGGCTTTAAAGCACTTTAATCTACTAAAAAATTATAATTTGGTCTCCTAAAGTTTCGGGTTTTAAATTAAAAGAAACTTTTGTAGAAAAGTTATTCTTTTCGAAATATTGTTTCACAATCCAGTATCCTGCAGCATATCCAAGCAGGTCCGGGTATCTGCCTTTTCCGAAAAGGATCTGATCATGAACATGATCCTTTTTGGTTTTTTTCAAGTTGTCTTTAATATATTTCTCCCACCAGTTTCCAAGCTCTTGTTCCGTATAGCGGGTGCACCATGCTGCCACATATTCTTTGCCGCAATTCTGTTCAACCGCATATTCCGCCATGCCTTCCAGCACCATGGAGTCCAAAAGGGTATAGTCCTGGAGTTTTTTCTTTTGCTCCCTGATCCGGCATACGTGATGATACTCATGGATAAAAAGGGATTCCAGCTCCTTATCATCCTGGGCATGTTCAAAGAAAAGAAACATCTTATCGGGAAATGAGACCCCTGATTTTACCGTTCCTGAACGCCTTGCCCTGCTCCCGCTCCTGTTCACCGGAAAGATATAAACAGGTATATCCGGCCCGTTCCACTTTTTCCGGTATTTCTTAAAAAACCCGCCTGCTGATCTCCAAGTGCCTTGGCCTGCCAATTCCTCATACACCCTGAAATTCACCCGGTCCGGCCTGTACATCCCAAACCGCGTAAGATAACCATAAATAGGCTCCGGCTCCTTTTCCCCGAACTCATCCAGAAGCCGGCTGCAAATTTTCTCGGGCTCCCAGAAATCCTGTTCAAGCCATTTATCTGTTCCCATGATCCCCAAAGCCCTGCGCCTCCCTGTAAGATGATCTTTATATTGTATTGGCTGACGGCAGGAATGTTTCCCTGAAGACTTATAGAAATGCAAAAAGGCAGCACAGGCCGGAACCGGCGTGTGCTGCCTTTTTTGTTTCTGTGATTTATTCGGTATACTGCTTGAAAACAATGGTGGCATTATGGCCGCCGAAGCCCAGCGAGTTGCTCATTGCAGCCCTGATATCTTTCTTCCTGGATTCGTTTGGCACATAATCCAGGTCGCATTCCGGGTCAGGCGTTTCATAATTGATGGTTGGAGGGAGAATAGCATCCTTCATAGCTAGAAGCGTGAAGATTGCCTCTACCCCGCCTGCTGCCCCGAGAAGGTGGCCTGTCATTGACTTGGTTGAGCTGACGGCCAGTTTGTAGGCATGGTCACCGAAAACTTCCTTGATGGCAAGCGTTTCAAATTTGTCGTTATAATCTGTGCTTGTGCCATGTGCATTGATATAGTCAATATCCTGCGGTGAGAGACCGGCATCATCAATCGCCATTTTCATCGCCCGTGCCCCGCCCTCTCCGGCAGGCGCTGGAGCCGTAATATGATAGGCATCGCCTGTAGAGCCATAACCGACGATTTCTGCATAAATTTTGGCGCCTCTTGCCTTTGCGTGCTCAAGCTCTTCCAGCACAACAATCCCAGCGCCCTCGCCGATGACAAAGCCATCTCTGTTTTTATCAAAAGGGCGGCTCGCGGTTTTAGGATCCGGATTAGTCGACAATGCGGTATTGGCACAGAAGCCGGCAACAGACATACGTGTGATCGGCGCTTCAGCCCCCCCTGTTACCATGGCGTCCGCGTCCCCCCTCTGGATGACCTTGAAGGCATCGCCAATGGAATTGGTCCCAGTCGCACAGGCTGTGACCGTACAGGAATTAAAGCCTTTCGCCCCAAGGGTGATGGATACCTGCCCTGTCGCCATATCCGGGATCATCATAGGGACAAAGAACGGGCTTACCCTTCTGTATCCTCTGTTCAGGAAGGTTTCAAACTGGTTTTCGAATGTTTCCATACCGCCGATCCCCGAACCGATCCAGACGCCAATCCTTGGCGCATTCTCATCATTGATCGTTAAATCTGCATCCTTTACCGCCATCAGCGCCGAAGCCACTGCATAATGTGTAAAGCGGTCCATTTTCCTTGCTTCTCTTTTATCAATGAACTCATGAGGGTCAAACCCTTTGATTTCAGCTGCAACCTTTGCAGGATACTCATCGCTGTTGAGCCTTGTCAGAGGCCCTACACCTGAATTTCCTTCAATTATATTTTTCCATGCAGTTTCTGCATCATTACCGACTGGAGTTACTGCTCCGATTCCTGTCACGACAACTCTTCTATTTTCCATTATTTACACATCTCCTTCTTTGCCAAGGATACTTTTTCTTCATGCACTTCCGGCCGGCCCGGCTTTCAGGCTGGCATTCTGTTATCTGCCCCAGCGCATCGCGATGGCGCCCCATGTAAGTCCGCCCCCGAAGCCGACCATGACAAGGAGATCTCCGTCCTTGATTTTTCCGGCTTCCAGTTCATCGACTATCGAGATCGGAATGGAGGCTGCCGATGTATTTCCATACTTATGGACAGTTTTGGACATTTTCTCTTCCGGCAGCTCAAGGCGCTGGCGTGCAGCTTCCATGATTCTTATATTCGCCTGGTGAGGGATAAGGAAATCAACATCTTCCTTGGAAAGCCCCGCTTTTTCCAGGACATTCAGGCTGCTTTCCCCCATTTGCCTGACGGCGAATTTAAAGACTTCACGGCCGTTCATGTAAATGTGGTCATTCTCATTCTGATACAAGTGCTTTCCGCCAGTGCCGTCCGCCCCAAGCTCAAAGGACAGGATTCCTTTATCATCCGATACCGGTCCCAGCACGGCAGCGCCTGCCCCGTCTCCGAAAAGAACCGCTGTGTTCCGGTCTTCCCAGTTGGTTATCTTTGACAGCTTTTCCACGCCTATGACAAGGATATGTTTATATGCACCGGTTTCAATGAACTGCTTTGCAGTTATCATACCATACATAAAACCTGCACACGCAGCACTGATATCCATAGCAGCAGCCTTGACAGCGCCAAGCCTCTCCTGCAGCATACATGCAACAGTCGGGAACGGCTGGTCCGGAGTGACTGTTGCCACCAGAATCATATCAAGGCTTTCTGCAGAGACCCCTGAATTTTTAAGGGCGGCAACCGCGGCATTATAGGCCAGGTCGGAAGTGTCCATATCGTCACCCGCGATCCGCCTCTGTTCTATCCCTGTCCGTGTTCTGATCCACTCATCGTTTGTATCAACCATTTTTTCCAAATCAAAATTTGTCAGTATCTTTTCCGGAACGAACTTTCCGATTCCAAGTATGCCTGCATTCATGGAAACCCACTCCTTCTCACAATTTAAAAGCCAGCCGGCGAATCAGCCGTATTTATACTCATTTTATTATCAATTATTATGACTTGGTACTAATTTTAGCAAAAATAATAAAGAAGAAGCAACCTTTTTACTCGAAAATTTCTCTTGCGCCACGGCTTCAGCCCTCTCACAGGAAATCCCGCGGCATACGTTATTATAAAGATATTCAGGGGAAGGGGAATGCACGATGGACACGGACAGCAGGGAAGAAAAGCAGCATTCGGAGCTGGACGGATTCTCCAGATTCATGTTCGGCCCGAGGCAAAGGATACAGGATGATTCTATGGCAAATGAGGCTTCAGAGAGCAAAGGCGCATCAGTGAGACCAACGGGGGACTGGATATTAGGCGGACCGGAGCGCAAGCCGGCAAACGGCCGGGAAGATGCGCGGGAGCCAGGGCAGATTGAAAAGATTCTCGATGGTGTAGACCTTGGACAGCTGATGGACAATATTGATACTCTGATGACTTCAGCCGGACAGCTGAAGCCGCTTTTTAAAAAGGTGACACCTCTATTCCAGCAGCTCCTAAAAAAAGGATAATAAGCTTTCCGGTTATTGGAATAAAAAACAAGCTGCCTGATTATGGGCAGCTTGTTTTATGTATTGATATCCGTTCTTATTCCCCGCTTTTGGCATCCTGCCTGCCAAGCTCGTATGCCTCATTCATGACTTTTGTGAAAAGTGTCATAAATGGCTGGATCATCTCGAGCGACAGCTCAACCCCTGCCTTTTCCAGCTCCTGCTGGGCTTCAGGCATATATTTCATCGCTATTTGCATAAACTCCATCGTTTTATCATTGGATTGCATAAGGGCATTCCCTCCTTTTCCTCAACTTTGGCCAGGCAATTTGCCTGTCTCTTTATACCTTTCAATAGATGAGTTTAGCTCATCCCGATAATTTGGGTCAACATCCGGGCTGTATTTTCCAAGCGAAATCACACCATCATCAAAATCAAATGACAGATTCCCAGATTTAAGCTCCCCATTATTCATCCTTTCAGCCACCAGCTCATAAAGTGCATCTACATGCTGGATCGTACTCGTAAGGACGGTCGATTCCCCGAGGTCTGACTGGTCGGATATATAGCCGATCGCATACAGGCCCATTTCTTTCACTTTTTCAATCACAGGCACATTAAAGCCGTCGCCGGCGGGGTAAATCACATCAGAATGATTCCTGGCCATGACATCCAGAAGCTCCAGGGCCCTCTGTTCATTATCCCATTCTCCGACATAGCGTATCTCCACCTCTGCATCTTCATTCTGGTAGATGGCTCCCTCATAAAAACCCTCGACCTCAGGCTGCCATTCAAAGGCTGCCATCACTCCGACTTTATTGGTTTCTGACATTTCTGCCGCAAGCATCCCTGCAAAATAACCCATAGCATACCCTTCAAAATTCAAGCTGGTGGTGTTCTCATTATTGGCATCGCCATTAAAGCTGACAAAATGAATGTCAGGATATTCATCCGAAATTTCATTGAAATATAAGGCGTACTCGTTTCCGTGGCCAAAAATAAGGTTTACCCCCTTCTGGGCGTACTCCCTTACAGCACGCTCAACAACGGGAAGAGAGTTCATTCCTTCTTTATAGAATACATCCACATCGAATTTGGACTGGATCTTCAGCATCCCTTTATAGCCTTTCGTGCCCCAGACCTGGTCATTGATCGTATCGGGCACCAGCAGCCCTGCTTTCTTCAGCTCTCCGCGGGGAGAAGCCTGTCCGCATGATGACAGCACCAGAAGGAGCAGCAGAATCGGGCTTATGAACTTCACAAAACGGAGCATGTATATCTGACCGCCTTTCCAAGTGCACTGATAAAGGCTCTCTAAATGATGCCGCTGGCCGGTAGAGCAGGCCAGCAAAAAGGCAGTAGTGCAGCTTCAGTATTTAAGGACGGCACCGGCTGTTCCGGCACCTGATGAAAGAGTCATAAGACCCATAATTTCCTCGTCTTTTTTCATTTTACCCTTAATTCAGCGGAATGAAAATATTTTTCCTCCATTAGAAAACTTTGGGGCTGCCCGGCCCGCTTAGCCGGCTCGAAGAATCCGCGCCTCTTTTCACATATTCCTGCTGCTTATCCAGCACAATGTGGTAAGGTGTTTCTTCTCTGATGATTTTCCTGTCTGCTTCAGGAGCAATTGGGGGACTGCAGTCGGCGGGCTCTTTCATGCCAAGATGCTGGGCACATTTTCCCCAGCGGCCTTTTTCCCCGCTCCATAACAAAAGAGTCCCGGATCCTTTCGTTTCGGCTGCTTCAATGATTCCTTCAGCGGCTTCCGCTGCATGGATTGCATCCCCTTTATGCTCAAGCATGGCGTTATCCTTTTTTCCCAGCCCCTCGATTGTCCTCTGAAAAGCAAAAGCAGAAGGCTGCCAGCGCCCAAACAGGGTGGGAAGATATATTTTCAGGGCTCCAGCGTGGCAGCTTCCCTCTTCCCTGTCCCCATAATATTGAACGGGCATCAGGATAACAGGCTTGGAGCCTGTCTCTTCTATTGATGCCTCTAAATGTCCAAACATTCCTTCCCATGAGGCAAGCTCCGGTTCTTCCCTGAAATAATAGTCATAAAGCGAAAGGAAAATGAGATGGGGTTCCTCAATGGAGCCCTTTGCCTTCCAGTCTGCTTCGCTGTACACAGTAAAATTGGCATTGCGTCCGACCAGCAATTCTTTATCTGCAGTATACCTGTCATCCCCCATGGATCCTGGAACAATCCCTGTCACTTCAAGCCCGCGGTCAAGCAGCTTCATTGTCAAATGGAATCCTAAAAATTCGTATGCGCCTACAACAATTGCCCGATTCATTGCACTTCCTCCCTGATACACTTACTTTTAGTATCCTATGCCGGAAAACTGGAAATATTTCTCGGATTGGCTTGTAACCTCAAAGTGGATGGGAACTGCTGCCAGACTGTAATTGAAGTAAAAAATTGCTTTCTTATCATGAAGGCTTTGTTAAACATTGTTGTTGATCTGAGCTCATTTTAGCTGTGCTGAAACGAGCTCAAAATCAACAAGGTACACGAACACAGCCATCAAATAAAAAAGAAGCCTATTGGACAATAGGCCCCTATAAAATCTTCTCATATGATTTTAAAAATTTGGCCATCTGGCTGCCAAGCTGCTGCTTTTTATCTGGGAGCATATAGCAGATTGATATGGGCGCTTTCTCATCCTTCCACTTAACAGAAAGTTCATTCAGCAGGCTAGACTGTTTATATGCCCTGCCTCCTGACAGTACATGGATGATTTTCACCGGAATCGGTGTGCGGTCCATTATTTCCTCTGCCGGCATGCTTCGTTCTGCCAGAGCCCGGGGCGAGTCAGACTCATGTGATATGGCAAGCTCCTTAAGAAGCTTTTTATAAAAGAATTTATGTTCCTTTTCCTGCTCCAGATGGTCCTTGAGCGAAAGGACAGGGTTCAGGAGGATGACAGAGCGGATCTTCCCTTCCATTTCCTTCATGAGCTTCAAGGCAGCCAGCGCTCCCATTCCTTCTGCGATGATGTGGATTTTTTCATTGATGATTTCTGTCCTCAGGACATGCTCATATAAATTCCTCGCCATTTCTACCGCTTTATCGCTGCCCCAATTCCTCCCGTACAGATTGGAATAGAATACGGTATATCCTGCTCTCCTCAGCAGGCGGAGAATCGCTGCCTTTCCTTCATTCTGCGTCCAGAAGCTGCTCTTTTCGTCAACAAAATGCCTCTCATCCCCAATGATCATGATACCGAAACCTTTTGGCCGCTCAGGATAGTGGATCATATTCCATTCGGTATCAAGTTTGAAGTTTCGGTGTTCCATTATAAAAACTCCTTTTACATATGTGATCATAATTAATGTATGAAAAGCATGGATAAATGCAAGGGAATATGCCTACCATCAGTGAAAAAGAGGAAACAGCCCCCGGCCCGCGGATAGCCATGGCTAAAAGGCGTTTATTATTTTTTCAGGTTGTGGTAATATGATATAAGATTACATAATGAGGTGAAAACAGTGAAATACTTTTGGACTCTTTTCTGGACCTTCCTGCTTGTAGAAATGCTGACATATGTAGTCAGTTCCATGATTGGCTCAACATTTGATTTTGTAACCGGTGCCATCCTCGCTGCAGGTGCCACGATCCTTATTCTTGTTCTGTCCGCCATTATCCCTGAGGAATCTGCAGGCAAACAAGGCTTGCATTAATCAGCCGCCAAAACCAGGTCATCCTGCATGAAGCAGGATGACTTTTTTTGGCGGCGGCCCTTCAGGACTTCCTTATAGCCTTAAGTCTGATGCCCCCATCTTCAATTCCTATCTCGACAGAGCTGTTATCCCGGACCCTTCCGGAAATGATTTCCTTTGCCAGCCTGGTTTCGATATTCCTTTGGATGAATCGTTTAAGCGGGCGCGCCCCATACACCGGATCAAATCCATTTTGTGCAATATATTCTTTTGCTTCATCCTTTATACTTATTTTAATATGCTGGTCCTCAAGCCTCCTCTGAAGGTCCAGCATCAGCTTGCCGACAATCCCTTTAATGTCTCCCAGCGACAGGGGCTTGAACAGGATCATTTCATCGACTCTGTTAAGAAATTCAGGGCGGAACCGGCTTCGCAATTCGGTCATGACCCTGTCCCTCGTCTCCTCCGGGATTTCATCGCCTGCCTGTTCGAGCAGATAAGCAGAGCCGATATTCGAAGTCATAATAATGACTGTATTCTTGAAATCAACCGTCCGGCCCTGGGAATCCGTTACACGTCCATCATCCAGCATCTGCAGGAGAACATTGAAAACTTCAGGGTGGGCCTTTTCAATTTCATCAAGAAGAATGACTGAGTACGGCTTTCTCCTTACTGCTTCTGTAAGCTGTCCGCCTTCCTCATATCCTACATACCCGGGAGGTGCGCCGATTAGTCTTGAAACCGCATGTTTTTCCATATATTCGGACATATCGATCCGGATCAGCTGTTCTTCATTGTCAAAAAGGGAGTGAGCGAGTGCCTTAGCCAGCTCAGTCTTTCCTACTCCGGTTGGCCCCAGAAAGATAAAAGAGCCGATCGGCCGGTTCGGGTCCTGGATGCCGGCTCTTGCCCGGAGAACGGCATCGGCTACAAGGCTGACCGCTTCTTCCTGGCCGATGACGCGCTGATGGAGAGTATCCTCAAGCTTGAGGAGTTTTTCCCTTTCACCCTCTACAAGCTTTGTGACAGGGATGCCGGTCCATCTCGCCACAATGCCGGCGATTTCGTCTTCTGTTACCTCTTCGCGGAGGAGACGCTCTCCCTGCCTTTCCCCTTCCTCGGATTCCAGCTTCTTCAGCTCCTTCTCAAGAGCAGGGATGGATCCGTGCCGCAGTTCCGCCGCTTTGTTGAGATCATAATTATTCTCAGCCTCCTGAAGATCCAGGCGGTATTTTTCCAATTGCTCTCTTTTTTCCTGAACCTTTTGGATAGCTTCTTTTTCAAGCTCCCATTTCGTTTTCATGCTGTATGCCTTTTCTTTCAGTCCTGCCAGCTCTTTCTGGAGGGCTTCAAGGCGTTCGCGGCTGCTGTCATCACTTTCTTTTTCGAGAGCCGCTTCTTCTATTTCAAGCTGCATGACGCGGCGTGACACTTCGTCAAGCTCAGCAGGCATAGAATCGATTTCTGTCCGGATCATGGCGCATGCCTCATCAACAAGATCGATCGCTTTGTCCGGCAGGAAGCGGTCTGTGATATATCTGTCAGAAAGGGCTGCCGCAGCGACCAGGGCACGGTCATGGATGTTGACGCCATGGTGGATTTCAAATCTCTCCTTAAGCCCCCTCAGGATGGAGATGGAATCCTCTACATCCGGTTCGCTTACCAGCACCTGCTGGAACCTGCGCTCAAGCGCCGGATCTTTTTCAATATATTTTCTATGCTCATTAAGTGTAGTGGCACCAATGCAGTGCAGCTCTCCGCGTGCGAGCATCGGCTTCAGCATATTCCCTGCATCCATTGCCCCTTCGGTCTTCCCCGCCCCTACAATCGTATGGAGTTCATCTATGAAGAGGAGAATCCTGCCCTCACTTTTTTTCACTTCATTCAATACCGCTTTCAGCCTTTCTTCAAACTCGCCCCTGAATTTGGCACCTGCAACAAGGGAACTCATATCGAGTGAGAATATCGTTTTATCCTTCAGCCCCTCCGGCACATCCCTGCGCACTATCCGCTGGGCCAGCCCTTCTACAATGGCTGTTTTGCCTACGCCCGGCTCTCCGATCAGCACGGGATTATTTTTCGTCTTCCTGGAAAGGATGCGGATAACATTCCTGATTTCACTGTCTCTGCCGATTACAGGATCCACTTTTCCTGCCTTTACATCGGCAACAAGATCTCTGCCATATTTCTTCAACGCTTCATAAGAAGCTTCCGGGTTTTGCGAGATCACTTTTTGATTCCCCCTGATAGCCATAATGGCCGTATTTAATTCTTCAAAGCCAGCACCAATACCGGCCAGGAGCTTGCCTGCCTGAGTTTTTCCGCGCGCAGCGGCAAGCATCAGATGCTCTGCTGAAAGATAATGATCTTCAAGCTCCTGCATCATCTTCTCCGCCTCGGCGAGAAGCCTCTGCAGGGCGGCAGTTATATACAATTTACCTTGTTCTGCTCCTCCGCCTGATACTTGGGGCTTTCTTGCCAGGGTATCCTCAAGTCCGCTGCTGAAGCTTTTTGCAGAAGCCCCGGCTCTCTCTAGGATCGTGCTGACAAGGCTGTCTTCCTGTTCCATAAGGCTCAGGAACAGATGGGCTTCATCGACTTCCTGATGCTGCATGATCGCTGCCTTTGACTGGGCATTCAAGAACCCCTGCTGCATCCTTTCCGTCATTCTGTTAAGATCCATCAATAACCCTCCTTTGACCTTTATTGACCTTTATTTATATTATAGACTTTTCCACATGTATGTAAAGAAATTAGATGCCCTCTTATCTATTGCCTTTTCACTTCCGTTAGAAACAAACTTTTACAGGTTATGCACCAGCAAAGCATACGGCTGGGCAGCTATGGGATCATATGAAAAAACGAGGGGAATGATCCCCCCGCTTCTTAAGGCTTTCGCTGGTATGTCCAGATCCGGTTATGATTGGAAGCTTCCGGAAATGTGTCTCCCGCTTTCATTTTCAGCTGCTTCGGGTTATTGACATTGCTCCCGGTTTCACCGATTTCGATATAGATCCCGTTATTGGGAGCCTTCTGGCCCGGACGGAATTGGCGGTTCTGCCCCATCGTGCAACTCCTCCTTATAGTCAAAATCATTATTATTATATCCATTCACAACCGTGTTAAAGGAAGAAACAATTCCCACGCCCTGATATCGCTTTACACGTCCGGCTGGTTATAGTTAAATGAATAAGGATATAAAAGAAAATTGGAGGATAAACAATTGGATTTTTTCACTTTAGTCAAGTATCTGCTTTTAGGATTATTCCAGGGATTCACTGAGCCTATTCCCATCTCCTCCAGCGGACATTTGGAAATTGCCGAGCACTTTATGGATTTAAAAATAGAAGGCATGAGCTTTGCCCTGCTTGTGAACGCCGCTTCTTTGATTGCCGTTCTCATTATATACAGGGAAGATATCATCAGGCTTGCCAAAAACGGCCTTGTGTACATAACAACCAAGGATAAAAGAGCAGAAGCTGATTTTCGCTTTATCATTTATCTGATCATCGGCACCATTCCTGCCGGCGTCATCGGCATCCTGTTTGAGGACTATATCGATGAGCATCTCGCCAATATCAAAACCGTGGGGATCACCCTGGTAGTAACCGGCCTTGCTTTGTGGCTGATCCGCAATATGAAAGGAAGAAAGAATGATGCAGGGCTCACAGTCAAGGATGCCGTCATTGTCGGCCTTGCTCAGGCAGTTGCACTCATTCCCGGCATCAGCCGGTCCGGAGCGACCATCGTAGCTTCCATGGGCCTTGGCATGAAGCAGGAAACCGCGCTTAGATTTTCATTCTTGCTGTATATTCCAGTCAGTGCCGGAGGAATGATCCTTGGCCTTAAGGACCTGCTCGGCGACCCAAACTTAGGATCACTGGCCCTCCCCTACGCCATTGCCTTCATCGCTTCTTTGGTCGCATCCTATTTTTCACTGAAGTGGTTCATGAATATCATGGCTAAAGGGAACCTTATCTATTTTGCCATCTACTGCTTCATTGTTGGGCCAATCGTCTATTTCCTATCATAAGTCAAACGGACTGCCCTAAAAAATGATACCTTTGCTACAAAAACCCAGAGTCCGCGGACTCTGGGTTTTAAGTATTTATAAGAGCTCTGAGAGCAGCGCCTTCTGGGCATGGAGACGGTTCCCCGCCTGCTGGAATACAGCAGAATGGCTGCCATCGATTATATCGGCAGCAACTTCCTCACCTCTGTGCGCCGGGAGACAATGGAGGAAGGTATAATCTTGTTTTGCAGCTGCTGCAAGCTGGCCATTTACCTGGTAAGACTTGAATATCTCAAGACGCTCGGCATTTTCCTGTTCCTGGCCCATGCTGGTCCAAACATCTGTATAAAGGATGTCAGCACCTGCAGCTGCTTCAATGGCATTATTCACTACTTCAATTTCCGCGCCGGTTTCTTTGCCAAACTGCTTTGCCAGCTCAATCACCTTTTCCTGGGGTTCATATCCAGGTGGTGCTGCAATTGTCAGATTCATGCCTACCTTGGCTGCTGCAATCATCAGGGAGTGGGCTACATTATTCCCATCACCTGCATAAACAAGCTTTAGTCCTTCAAGCCTTCCTTTCACTTCATAGATGGTCAGCAAGTCGGCCAGCGCCTGGCAGGGATGGTAGAGATCCGTCAGCCCGTTGATAACCGGAATATCAGCATAGAGTGCAAGCTCCTCAACCATCCCATGGGAAAAGGTCCTGATCATAATTGCATCAACATACTGGGAAAGAACTTTTGCTGTATCTGCAACGGTTTCCCCTCTCCCAATCTGCAGATCATTGCTGTTCAGATAAAGGGCGCTCCCTCCGAGCTGGATCATGCCAGCCTCAAAAGACACCCTCGTTCTTGTTGATGGCTTTTCAAAAATCATTCCCAATATCTTTCCATTCAAAGACTTGGAATCCTTCCCCAGCAGGGAGGCATTCTTCATCTTCCTGGCCTTCTGGACAAGGCCCAGAATTGTATTTTTAGAGAAATCAGCCAGCGTCAAGAAATCCTTCCCTTGGATATCGAGGCTTTTATCTGCTGCTTGTGCGGTTATCATACAAGTGTCACATCCTTAATGATTTGATTATGCCATTCCTGCAGCGGGCATACTCCCCATTCTTTAACCTGGAGGGATTCCAGGAAGGCATAGAGTGTTTCCGGCTGTGTAAAGACTGGGAGGCGGTTCTTGACAGCAAATTCTCTCAGCACAAAATCTTCCTGTGCTTCCCCCCTGCTGAAGACAGCAAGGATGTTTGCATCCATATCCCGGTCTCCACCTGCCGTCTGAACAGTTATTCCTAAATGGTCCAATATCTCATCAAGGCCTTCCATACGATCTGTTTCACCACTTCCCGTCATGATGACAGCTGCTGCAGCAGGCTTTATTTCTTTATGAAAGGCTTTTTTCACAGCTTCATTCAATGAAGAGGCCAAAGCAATTCCTTCTCCTGTCGACCTCATTTCCGGTGATGTTTTTGGATCAAGCCCTTTAAGGGCATAATTTGAAAATACCGGATATTTCACACAGACAAACGGCAGATTATCGTACACCGGCCCTTCTGAATCGGGCAGTTTATATTTCCCAAGCAATATTTTTGTCGCAATTTGTACAAGCGGGACATTTGCCACCTTGCTGACGACCGGTACAGTCCTGCTGGCCCTCGGGTTTACTTCAAGCAGGTATACTTCCTCTCCGTCAACGATATACTGGATGTTCATCAAACCTTTATAGGCAAGATCCTTAACGATTTTCTTCCCATACTCGAACATTTTTTCCTTTGCTGTCCCGGAAACGGATTGTGCCGGCAGTACGGAGAGGCTGTCCCCTGAATGGACCCCTGTTTTTTCGATATGTTCCATGATGACCGGGACAAGGATGTTGTCTCCATCAGCTGCAAGATCCAGCTCTGCTTCAGCAGCATGCAAGAATTGATCACAAAGCACAGGGTAGGTGATTTCCTGCTTTTCCAGGAAGCTCGACAGCTCGCTGCTGCTCCTGATTATGTGCATTCCTTTTCCGCCGATGACAAAAGAAGGCCTGATCAGGACTGGGTAGCCGATTCTTTCTGCTGCTTCTCTCAGCTCTGTGTCGGCTGAAGCAGTCTCTCCCTTGATCCTTGGAATCTCCAGCCTATCGAGGAGGCGGTAGAACAGGTCGCGGTCTTCGAGGTCATCAATGACCGCCGAACGGGTCCCAAGCAGGTTGAGCCCTGCCTTTTCCAGCTTATCAGCCAGGTTAAGCGCAGTCTGTCCCCCAAGCTGGACGATGACATCTTTAATGCCTTCTGAATCGGCAACATTAAGGACTGCCTCCGGTGTCAGCGGTTCAAAATACAGGCGGTCGGCTGTTGCAAAGTCTGTACTGACGGTTTCAGGGTTATTATTGATCATCACTGTTTCAATGCCTTCTGCCTTCAGGGCAAATACACCGTGTACAGAGCAATAATCAAACTCGATTCCCTGCCCGATGCGGATAGGTCCGCTTCCGATGATCAGCACCTTCTTGTTTTCGCTTGGCAGCTGCTCGTTTTCCCCATAATAGCTTGAATAATAGTAATTGGACTGTGCTTCAAATTCAGCTGCACAGGTATCCACCATTTTGTATGAAGGCAGTATTCCCAATTGCTTTCTCTTCTTCCTGACTGACAGAGCATCTTCCTTCCATACGGATGCAAGATACTCATCGCTGAATCCTTTTTCCTTGAACACCTGCATCTGTTCTTTACAAACTGTTTCAAGAGAACAGGATGCAATTTCCTTTTCAAGGCTGGCAAGGCCGGCAAAGCATTGAAGATAAAAAAGATCGATTTTTGTAAGCTCATGGATGGACTGGATATGATGCCCTCTGCGCAGGAGCTCCATTATGATAAAGAACCTTTCATCTGTCTGGCCCTTCATCCTGGTGATGAGGCTATCATCGGTCAAGCCGCCCAGCCCGGGGCTTTTCAAATCCAGATTGCCGGCTTCAAGCGACTGTACTGCTTTCAGCAGCGCCCTTTCGATATTGCGGTCAATCCCCATCACTTCCCCTGTTGCCTTCATTTGAGTGCCAAGCCTGCGGTCCGCTTCTGCGAACTTATCGAATGGCCATCTCGGGAATTTTACGACCACATAATCAAGGGCTGGTTCAAAGCTTGCATACGTATCGCCAGTAACCGGGTTGAGCAGCTCGGACAGGCTGTACCCGGCAGCCAGTTTGGCAGCCATCCTTGCAATTGGGTATCCTGTTGCTTTTGAAGCAAGCGCAGACGACCTGCTGACCCTCGGGTTCACTTCTATCAAATAATATTTCTTGCTTTCAGGATCCAGGGCAAATTGAATATTGCATCCTCCGATGATTCCGAGTGCAGAAATGATCTTGATAGACGCAGAGCGGAGCATCTGATATTCTTCATCAGTCAGCGTCTGCGAAGGTGCGATGACGATCGAATCCCCGGTATGGACGCCGACAGGGTCGATGTTTTCCATATTGCAGATGGTGATGCATGTATTATCTTTGTCGCGCATCACTTCATACTCAATCTCTTTATAGCCTGCAATGCTTTTTTCCACAAGGCATTGGGAAATCGGGCTTTCGAGGAGCCCTCCCTCGACCAGAAGCATGAATTCTTCCATCGAATGTGCGATCCCGCCGCCTGATCCGCCGAGCGTATAGGCAGGGCGGACGATAATCGGGAAGCCTGAAGCTTCTGCAAACCGCTTTGCTTCCTTTGCTTCCCTGACAATTTCGCTGTCCGGTACAGGTTCATCCAGCTCTTTCATCAGCTGGCGGAATTCCTCCCTGTCCTCGCCCTTTTTTATGCTGGCAATCGGACTGCCGAGAATTTTGACTTTATATTTTTCCAGCACTCCTGTTTCGCTCAGTGCCATTGCCAAATTCAGGCCTGTCTGGCCCCCCAGCGAAGCCAGCAGGCCATCCGGCCGTTCTTTCATGATAATTTTTTCAAGTGAATCAACGGTGAGCGGCTCAAAATAAATCGTGTCCGCATAACTGTGGTCTGTCATGATTGTCGCAGGGTTATTATTGACGAGTATGACTTTATAGCCTTCCTCTTTCAGTGCCATGCAGGCCTGTGTCCCTGCATAATCAAACTCTGCGGCCTGGCCGATGACAATCGGGCCGGATCCTATTACTAGTATTGAAGTGATCGTCTGGTCTTTAGGCATAAGCTGTAACTCTCCCATGTGCTGCATTGATTATTTCAATAAACTCATCAAATATATATTCTGCATCCTGCGGCCCGGGATGGGCTTCCGGATGGAATTGGACTGTACTGAGCGGAAGTGATTGATGAACAAGGCCTTCAACTGACCGGTCATGGAGATTATGAAATCTTGTCTTCAAGCCGGTTCCCTTCAGGCTTTTCTCATCTACAACATAACTATGGTTCTGGGATGACATCATGACTCTTCCTGTGCGGGCATCCGCTATCGGATGGTTGGCCCCCCTATGGCCAAATGCCAGCTTCTTAGTGTCTGCACCAAGGGCCAAAGCTGCAAGCTGATGGCCCAGGCAGATTCCCAGGACTGGAAAGCTGAATATCAGCTTCTTGATTTCAGGCAGCATATCTTTCAGCTGCTTTGGATCACCAGGTCCATTTGAAAGCAGGATTGCATCCGGCTGGAGGCCTTTGATTTCCTCAAAGCTGGTGTTAAAAGGCACGGTGGTGATGCGGCATCCGCGTTTAAGCAGTGATTCAGCAATCGATTTTTTATTCCCGTAATCAATCAGGACGATATGGATGCTTCCGGCACCAGCAGGATGATGACCGGTTTGCGAAACAGCTCTTACTTTTAAGGCGGATTTTTCATGTAAACAGCAGGTTTTTTCTTTTTGAAGTGACATAACAGCCGGCATTGTGCCTGCATTTCTGATTTTTTTTACGACAGCTCTTGTATCGATATGTCCAAGAAGCGGTATTCCCCATTTCTCCAAATACGCTTTAAGGCTGTATTTAGACTGGTAATGATGCGCACATTCCGGGGTTCCGTAAATAATGACCCCTGCAGCATGCGGCTTTCTGCTCTCAAAATCTGCTTCATTTACTCCGTAGTTTCCTATTTGCGGATAAGTGAACACAATAATCTGGTCTTTGTAGGACGGGTCTGTCAAAACCTCCTGATAACCGGTCATACCGGTAAAAAAGACGATTTCCCCCTCTGTATGCTCCGGCGGGGACTCAGAAATCCACTCGCCTTCATAGGTTTCTCCGCTGTTTAAATGTAGGTAGCCTTTCATTGTGCAAACACCTCTGCTAACGCATATATATTATTTTTTATTAATTTTTATACATAACTTTCCTAATAAAACAGCTTTCTCAGCTGTATGATATATTTCTTGCTTCTCTTATGAATGGACTGATGCGGAAGCCCGCAATGTATCTGCAATCATCCCTGCAGCTTTTTCTATCTGAGCCAATGTGCATGTTAAAGGAGGAAGAAGCCTGATAACATGCGTTCCAGCTGGGAGGGCGATCAGACCTTTTTCCCTCAGTTCCTGAAGGACAGGATTTGCTTCAGCCGCCAGTTCCACTCCTGCCATCATTCCGAAAATGCGGATATCTTTCACTCCGGGAATATCGGCCAGCCTATCCAGCAGGACAGATTTGAAGCTTTCGCTCAGCTGTTCAAGCTCAGTGACGAATCCGTCATTCATGACTTCCGCTAAAGTCGCTGAAGCGGCAGCAATGGCTATAGGATTCCCGCCGAAAGTAGATCCGTGGCTCCCCGGGCCAAATTCCTCTGCAAGATGTTCTTTTCCAAGCATGGCACCTATCGGCAATCCGCTGCCCAGTCCTTTTGCCGATGTTATCATATCAGGCTGAATATCAAAGTGCATATACGCAAATGGCTTCGCCGTCCTGCCAATCCCTGTCTGGATCTCATCGATGATCAGGAGGATGCCCTTTTCTTTGCAAAATGCAGCAAGCTCACTTACAAACGCTTTATCTGCTATATGGATGCCGCCCTCTCCCTGCACCATTTCGAGCATGACTGCCGCTGTTTCTTCATCTGCAGACTTTTTCACTGCATCTATATCATTGAACGGGACATACACAAATGTTTCAAGCATCGGCCCATAGCCTTGTTTGATCTTCTCCTGGCCTGTAGCTGACATGGCCGCAAATGTCCTGCCATGGAAGGAGTTGAGAAAGGTAATGACCTTCGTTTTCCCGGTTGCCTTCCGCGCCAGTTTGATGGCTGCTTCATTTGCCTCGGCCCCGCTGTTGGCAAAATACGCTCTGTCCATCCCGGCATATTCACATAAAAGAGAGGCTGCTTTTTCCTGGCCTGATTGTTCGAAAAGATTGGATACATGCCAGAAGTTTCCCAGCTGTTCCTTGACAGCTGCTTCTACCGCCCCTGGACGATGTCCAAGATTGCAGACGCCGATACCTGATGTGAAATCGAGATATTCTTTTCCGGCCTTGTCGATGATGGTGCATCCGCTTGCTTCTGCCGGTTCGATATCCCAGCGCTGGTATACAGGAAAAAGATTGCTCATGCCATTGTCCTCTCTTTGCAATTAATTTGTGTTCCGCCCCATGCACCGCCTGTATAAAACGGCTTTACACCTGAAATGATCCTGACGCTTTTCACTCCCTGCCGGATAGCAGCCAGGGCCGATTCCACCTTCGGAATCATTCCGCCTGAGATGGTTCCATCCTGTATATATGCTGAAGCCTTTTCATCATCCAGCCTATCTATTAAAGCCCCTTCTGCCTTTATGCCCTCTACATCAGTCACAAACAGGCATTGTTCTGCATTCAGGGCCAGGGCCACGGCCGCTGCTGCGTAATCTGCATTGACATTGAGCTTCTGGCCTTCCTTTGTTTTAGCTAATGGGGTGAGAACTGGAAGATACCCGTTTTGCAGGAGAAGCTGCAGCACTTCAGCCGAAACATAATCAACCCTGCCGACAAAGCCCAGCTTTTCCTTATCAACATATTCTGCTTGGAGGATACCGTCCGGACCATTCATTCCAAGAGCATTGAACCCATTCTGCTGAAGCAGATCCGCCAATTTCCTGTTGGATTGGCCGGCAAGGACCATTTCAGCTGTTTCTAGCGTTCTTTCATCCGTTTTTCTCAGCCCCTGGACAAATTGGGACTCTATTCCTTTAAGCTTCAGCATGTCATTGATCTCAGGACCGCCTCCATGAACAAAGATCATCTGATAACCCTGGACATTCAGATTCTTAAGGCTGTCAAAAAAATCGCTTGTCAGCTTTTCTAAGATACTGCCTCCGCATTTAATGACAATTAGACTCATCCTTGCCCCCTTAAGTGCGATAGCTCGCATTGATTTTGACATAATCATAGGATAGATCACAGCCCCATGCTTTTCCCCGGCCTTTTCCATTATGCAGGTCGACCGAGATTTTTATATTTTCCTTCTGGAGATAGGCATTTGCCTCTTCTTCCGAAAATGCTTGCGGTTCACTGTTCTTCAGCATGCATATCGGACCAATCCAGATATCCACATTTTCAGGATCCAGGCTGATATTGCTCTGTCCGAGGGCGCCGATGATTCTGCCCCAGTTTGCATCAGCTCCATATACAGCAGTCTTAACAAGATTAGACCCTACGATCTGCTTTGCTGCTGCGGCCCCCTCCTGATTGGAAACAGCACCGGCAACTTCTGCCTCGATCAGCTTGGTCGCCCCTTCGCCGTCCTTTGCGATCTGCTTTGCCAGACTCTCACAGCAGGAACCAAGGAGGCCGAGGAACACATCCCATTCAGGATGCTCCGGGGTCAGAGGCTGATTCCCGGCAAGTCCGTTGGCCATAACCAGGACCATATCATTTGTAGAGGTATCACCGTCAACCGTGATCTGGTTGAAAGTACTGTCCGTGACTTCCTTCAATGCTTTCTGCAGGACTGATGATGAGATGCAGGCATCGGTTGTGACAAAACCAAGCATTGTGGCCATATTAGGATGGATCATGCCTGAGCCTTTGGCTGCTCCGCCCATCCGGATCGGAACACCGTCAATGTCTGCTTCATAGGCACAGCTTTTCATGACTGTATCGGTCGTTAATATGGCAGTCTGGAAATCTTCTGCACTTTCTGCTCGATTTTCCGGCTCAAGCGCCGCTATTCCCGCCTGGATTTTCTCCATTTGCAAATACTCGCCTATCACACCAGTGGAAGCAACCGCTACCGAACATTCCTCAAGGCCGAATTTCCCGGCTGCCAGCTTCCTCATCTCAAGCGCATCCTTATATCCCTGCTGCCCGGTACAGGCATTTGCACAGGCGCTGTTCACAATCAACGCCTGCAGCACTCCTCCGGCATCCAGGCTTTCCTGGGTTACCTTCAAAGGGGCTGCCTGGAAAAGGCTTGTTGTATAAACAGCCGCGCTGTTTGCCGGGACTGTGCTGATAATGGCACCAACATCCTTTTTACTGTACCTGAGCCCTGCGTGTATACCTGCAGATTTATACCCCTTTGGGCTGATAATGCTGCCATCCGGAATCTCCCTCACAGCACTTTCTTGTGACAATGCCTGCATGATTTGCCTCCTAAGAATTTTCTATTGAAAAATACTATGCTATTGGCACCAGTATCTGAACAGTCCATAATGCAATAATCGACCAGTTCTTAACGGACATCTGCCATCATGGAAATACTGGTATGAATTCAAGCCCCGCATTTTCCGGAAACCCGAACATCAGATTGGCATTCTGGACAGCCTGGCCGGCAGCCCCTTTCATCAGGTTATCAATGACTGCTACTATGGTAAGCCTTCCTGTCCGCTTATCTGCGCTAAGTCCGATATCACAATAATTGCTGCCTGTGACCTCCTTAGTGGCAGGGTAATTTCCCTGCTGCCTTACCCTTACAAATGGAGCAGCTTCATAAGCTTCCCGGTATGCGCTTGTGGCTTCTTCTGCTGTAATGCCTTCCTCCAGTTCACCATACATGGTTGCCATGATTCCCCGTACGGCCGGAATCAGGTGTGTGCTGAAGGTGATTGGGGAAATATCTTTATTCCACAGCTTGAGCTGCTGTTCAATCTCAGGTGTATGCTGATGCTCGTTCACTTTATAAATCTTAAAGTTTTCGCTCATTTCCGCAAACATGGTCCCTTGTGAAGGCGAACGGCCGGCACCCGATATCCCTGATTTTGCATCGATGATAATTCCCTGCGGCTTTATAAGCCCCCCTATGAGCGCCGGAGCAAGGCCCAGCAAAGCTGCTGTCGGATAGCATCCGGGATTGGCTATGATATCAGCCCCCTCGATTTTCTCTCTATTCCACTCGCTCAGACCGTACACAGATTCTTCAATCACCGAAACGTCCGCTGGATCTTTCTTGTACCAGGTTTTATACTGATCCCCCGGCAGCCTTAAATCCCCGGACAGATCGATGACTTTAATATCCCTTCCTGCAAACTGGCAGGCAAGCTGGCCAGATGCACCTGAAGGAGCGGCCAGGAAGACCACGTCAGATTGCTCTGAAATCTTCTCTATATCGATTCCCTCTAATGTTAGCCTGTTTATCTCAAGCAGATGCGGATATTCATTGGAAACAGGTGCTTCCCCCCTGGTAGAGTGTATGGATTGAATCCGGAAATAAGGATGGTGCTGTAAAATGCGGAGAAGCTCTGCCCCGCCGTATCCTGTTGTACCGATAATGGATGCCTTCATGGGCTCCCCCTTTCATTGCATATTTAATCAAATATATTTATAAATATGTATAATGTTTCTCTTATTATAGAAACTTAGCAAAACAAAATCAACCATAAATATGTTAATTTTTAATTAATTATTCAAAATCATGAATGAAAATGCATACCGCACCTGATTCTAATAAAAAAAGCCGCCCCGCAGGGTGGCTTTTCAATAAATCTATTGAGAAAGACTGATCATATAAGCAGCCAATTTATCTGCTGCTTCCGAAGATGTCCAAACAGGATTCTTACCGAAATAGGGATGCATATCTTCAGGCAAAAGGGGAGTTATGGCGGCATGGATATTGTCAAGACGGGACAACTCTTCCGCCTCTTCCAGGTTCCGGACGATTACAGCTTTCGGATAGCACTCCTTTTTATATCCTTCGATAA
The DNA here is from genome assembly GCF_008180445.1 of Bacillus infantis. Lineage (GTDB taxonomy): Bacteria > Bacillota > Bacilli > Bacillales > Cytobacillaceae > Bacillus_AB > Bacillus_AB infantis_B. The sequence goes on along the minus strand of NZ_VTER01000008.1, from coordinate 9,543 downwards.
GGATGATGTCAGGCCCGAAAGCAGACATCAGCTGAATAAGCCGCTCCAGAGGCCAGTCCAGCCTGTCAGCCTGGATCAGGATGCTGCCCTCCCCTTCTGCGAGGCTGGCCAGCGCACCGGCTTTCATATGCAAAGAGGTATCTTTATCTTCAAGAACATCCGGTTTCCCCCCGTGCCCATGATGCTTGATCGTCACGGCTGCAAACCCTCTCTTTTGCAGCTCTCTTATTACTGCCTGGACAAGCGTTGTCTTCCCGCTGTTCTTGAAGCCCGCAATCTGAAAAACAACGGGCTTTACCATGGCTGGCTGCTTCCCTGGTCATCCTCGAGCAGCAGCACCTCTACATCATCGCCCCTTTGGTATCCCCTTGTACCGCCGGGAAGCACCATAAGAGCATCTGCCCCCGCCAGGCTCATGACAATATTCGATTTATCCACTCCGCTTGGCACTGAGATGAGCCGGCCATTCTCGTATTCAAGCCTGCTCCGCACAAACCGTGTAAATGGATTCGGTTTTGGGAAGTCTTCCCCGAGAGCAGCCTGCACCATCCGCAAATGAATTTTATCCGTATACAGCATTCCCCGGATCACCGGCCTTACGAACAGCTCGAAGCCCACATAGCAGGCAGATGGATTGCCTGAAAGCCCAAATAACAGCTTTCCGCCAAGGCGGGCTACAGTTGTGACACTTCCAGGGCGCATGGCCACCTTGTTAAAAAGCACTTCAGCGCCAAGTTTTTTGTATATAGCCGGCAGATAATCATAATCCCCTACCGACACACCGCCTGTAGTGACCAGGATATCGGTCTTTTCAAGCGCTGCCTCTATGGCTGTAAAGCAGGTGTCAAAATCGTCCGGAAGCTTCCCGTGATATTCGCAGGCGGCGCCCGAGCGCTCAATCTGCGCCATCACCATATGGGAATTGCTGTTTCTGATGCGGCCCGGTTCAAGCGCCTCATCCACATCAAGCAGCTCAGTGCCCGTTGCAAACAGCCCGATAGCAGGCTTTTTGGCGACAGGCACTGTGCTGAAGCCAAAGGTGGCCAGCATAGCAATCACACCCGGATTGATTTTTTTTCCTTTTCTGAGCAGGATATCCCCTTCTTTCGCATCCTCCCCCTGAAAAGAAACATTATCTCCTGATTTAAAGGACCTTTTTATGCTCATAAAATCCTTTCCGTCCCGCTCCTCAGTCCTGGCAAGCTCCAGCATAACGACTGCATCACATTCTGCGGGCATTTGAGCACCTGTCATGATTCTCGCAGCCTGGTATGCTCCCACTTGCGCCTTTGCCACATAGCCAGCCCCAATATGGTCCACAACCTCGAATTCCACGGGGCTGTCAGCTGAGGCACCTGCTGTATCAGCTGCTCTGACGGCAAATCCATCATACGGGGAACGGTCAAAATGAGGCACATCATTCGCTGCCTTTAAATCTTCCGCAAGATAACGGCCATAGCTTTGATTGATTGGGACCCATTCAGTTTCCCCGGTAAAATCCATCTGCAGGATCTTATCAATAGCTTCCCTCACCGGGATAGGCTTTCTCCTTTCGACCATGCCTTTTCCACTCCTTATGTATTCATTTTTGAAAGTGCTAAAAAACAGCAGGATATCCTGCTGTTTTCTCCGCTGCCTATTCAAGAAATTGTCAGAACTTCATAACTGGCGGCAAGCTCGACAAAATGGGCCATGCCTCTGATTTTCCCGGCATACAGCTTGTCCCCGACACCATAGTGATCCACGCATGTCTTGCATGCAAAGATGCCGACCCCTTTTTCCTCCAGCTCTTTTGCATGAACCGAAACAAATGATTCCCCTGTCAGGGCATATACGCCGCTATTCATGAAAAAGACTGCGGCAGGAAGCTCCTTCTGCTGCTTCAATACGGTAAAAAAGGTTTCAAGCACACCTGAGCCAAGCTCTGCATCTCCTTTGCCCAATTGATCGGAGCTGACCAGTATAACCTTGTTTTGCATCTTATTGTACGCCCAGGGCTATCTTAGCGTAGCGGGACATTTTATCCTTTGTCCATGGCGGGCTCCAGACAATGTTCACTTCTGTATTTTTCACTTCAGGTATATCTGAAAGAGCAGCCTTTACCTGGTCAACAATCGTTCCGGCAAGCGGGCAGCCCATGGAAGTGAGCGTCATATCGACTACAGCCGTTCCCTCTTCTTCCATTTTCACATCATATACCAGTCCAAGATTGACTATATCTACACCAAGTTCAGGGTCTACTACTAGCTCAAGGGCCCCCATGATGCTGTCTTTTAATTCCTGATCCATGCTAATCACTCCTTAGCAGTTATTATTAAGCTGATTCTATGATAACAAAAAGCCGCGCTCTTGAAAAAACTTATGACTCCAGGCCGGACGGTCCATCCCCTAAATACGTTTCAAACCACTCAACCGTTTTAAGCAGCCCTTCTCTTGATACTTTATGCCCGGCGTTTTCGTCTGTCAGAAAGACAAGCTTTTCGGGCATCTCTTCATAGTTTGTTCTAATCGATTCATAAAAATGATAAGTATAGTGATAAGGGACAACCTGGTCTTTCTTTCCGTGCCAGAACAATATCGGCCTCCCCGCAAGTTTTTCAGGCTGCTGGCTGATATCCAGCTCTTTCAGTTTTTGAAGCAGCCCGGCCAGTTCTTCTTCTTTAAAAGGAAGTTCAATTCCGTGCTTCTTCAGCTCGTCGATCTGCCAAAGGGCAAACTTCTCATAATAAGGCATGCCCATCAGACTTACTGCCGTTTTAATCCAGTCATAGCGTGTCAGGGCACCCATTGTGACAATGCCGCCCATCGAGGTTCCGGCAAGCCCTATTTTTTCTTCATCAATCAGGTCCTCTGATACAAACGCATTTTTGATTACATTCAGCTCTTCTATCTCAGTGAGAACAATTTCCCAGAATTTCACGTTCAGATCATTTCCGGACAGGCCTGTGCTTCTTTCTCCATGGTAGAGAGCCTCCGGAAGGACAACCCGAAAGCCTTTCTCGGCAAGCAGATAAGCATAATGGAGATTATGCTCTTTCGCACTTGTAAAACCATGTACAAATACAATGAATGGCAGCTTTTCGCTGAACTTCTCTTTGTCTGCGAGATGCAGCACAGGAATTCCTTCCACTTTTCTATTTTCAATAATAATCATGGTGTTCCCCCCGCGTTCACATAAAAAAATCATTTTTTCTTTAAAAATGCGATTTTTTTTACAAAATAAATATTAAATTGGTACGATAGTGGTAAATACACATACAGGAAACGGCTGGGCATGGCAGACTCCCGGACTCTCCGGAAAAAACAGCTTCCCTGGAATTTCCTTATGTAAATTCTTTCTATATCTTTAGTGTAGCATGCTGACATTTATTTGCCTAAAGCTTTACACTGAGATTATCCTAATACAGAAATGAGAAGGAGACTTTATGGCAGAAAAACATTTAATTGCATTGGACTTAGATGGAACTTTATTAAAAGACGATAAAACCATTTCCGCAAAAACAAAGCATGTGATCCAAAAAGCCCGGGAGGCAGGGCATGTTGTCATGATTGCTACCGGGAGGCCTTTCAGATCAAGCCAGATGTATTATCATGAAATGGGGCTGGATACTCCTATTGTTAACTTTAACGGCGCCTTTATCCACCATCCTAAGGACAGGAACTGGGGCGTATACCATACGCCGATGGATATAAAAGTGGCAAAGGAAATTGTGGAAGCCTGCAGCGGCTTTTCATTTCACAATATCATTGCAGAAGTGATTGATGAGGTATACTTCCACTACCATGATGAGAAACTGCTCGACATTTTTGGCATGGGAGACCCTGATATAACCACTGGAGATTTAAGGAGATTCCTCACTGATTCACCGACCAGTATGCTGATCCATACCGACGAGGAACAAGTCAAAACCATCCGGAGCCATTTATCCGAGGTCCATGCCGAGGTTATTGATCACAGGCGGTGGGCAGCTCCATGGCATGTCATCGAGATTGTAAAATCCGGTTTGAACAAAGCGGTCGGACTGAAGAAAGCTTCTGACTACTTCCAGATCCCGCCTGAAAGAATCATTGCATTCGGGGACGAAGATAATGACCTGGAGATGCTTGAATATGCCGGACGCGGAATTGCCATGGGAAATGCCATCGATGTGGTGAAAAATGTTGCCAATGAAATGACACTGACAAATGAGCAGGACGGAATCGGCGTTTATCTGAATGATCTGCTGGGCCTGAACGCTTTTGAATAACGTAAACTTAGCCCTGCCGCTGAACGGCAGGGCTTTTCCTCTTGTTCCCTCCTTTAATTAAACTTGTCCTGGCGCATAATAACAGGGAGGCAGCAGAGCTGTTTCATATTTCTTTAGGAGGGGATCCGAATGGGCAAACGCAACAAATCGAAACGCTTTGTACAGCAAGGTGCAGATACTGTAAGCAAGCATGATTCCCGCATACCATATCACACCACATATGCTGAAGCTGAAGCGAGGAAGATGGCGAATGTACAGGAATCTTCTCTTGGAGGAATTTAGCGATGGGAAACAGGCTTTATCAGGAAGCGCAGAGATTTGTCGAGATGGCCTCACAAGCAGGACCATCTGAACAGCAGCAGACAATTGCGAAGGCTAAGAACGCACTCCACTCAGCTTATGCCAACTCCACAAGAGCTGAACAGGAGCAGCTTCGCGAGCTGCAGGGCCAGCTGGACCAGCTTGCCGGCCGCTGACAGATAAGAGCATGCCCGCAGTACGGGCATGCTCTTTTTATTAGCGGAAATTTTCCAGTGCTGCAGCGTAGGTATGGATGATCCTGCCTTTCTTATCCTTTTCATACAGGCTGAGGATAACTGTGCCATTTTCGGGCAAGGATTCTTCCGGGATGTTAATTTTCAGATGGAAAGGCGACCACTCAGGATATTTTGAAACAGAAGGGCCGGCTGCCTCCCCGGCAAGCACCTGATGGCCGTCTTCGGCTGTAAAGAAAAACTTGCCTGTTTCGGCCCTTGCTTCTCCTTTCACCTCGTAAACACCATTCTCCCCACTTATCTCTATCTTTCTGAAAGCAGGGTTCTCCTCTGGGACATCAAGCACTGCTTTTTCCCTCAGCACCACTGCTGCTTGGGTTTCGCCTTTCTGTTTGAGCGGGATGGACAACTCGACTGAATAAGATCCTTCCACTGCCCTTCCAGACGCAGTTTCATAGTCCCAGGAGTCGGTCCAGGCAACCATTTCCCCGGGATCCAGCTTCAAGTACTGTATGGCCTGCAGAAAAGATTTTCCTGCAGAAGCATCATACACGATTTCACCGCTCTTATCGCGAATGATCAGATCATATCTTTGTGAGGTTGGGAACTCAAAAATCTGTGCCTGATCAGAGCTGTTGATAAGCCTCACCTTAATTTCAGCCGATTCCGGGCCGGGATTCAGGCTCAAGGAAACCTCAGGACCGCCTTCAGCATTGGCGCCTGATCCATTCATCGGGATTGAAGCAAAGATCATGAACAAGACTGCTGCAATTCTTAACATGACAATACCTCCTTTTTTGATTATTCTTTCCTGAAAAAGCCGAATATCCCTGCTGTTTCTACGATATTGGTGAATGCATAAGGATCGACGTCCTTTATGATCCTTTCAAGGTCAAAGAGCTCATAGCGGGTGATGACGATGATCATCATTTCTTTATTTTCATTTGTAAAAGCGCCTTTGGCCGGAAGGGTCGTAATGCCGCGTACCATCTTATCGTGTATGGCCTGCTTCAGCTCGGCCGATTTTTTCGTGACGATCATGGCAGTCAGCTTCTCATGCCTTGTATGGATGGCATCGATCACCCTTGTAGAAGCATAAAGCGTCACAAGCGTATATAAAGCTTTTTCCCAGCCATAAAGAAAACCTGCAGTAATGATGATGATGGCATTTAAAGTAAAGAAATATGTACCAACAGGGCGGTCTTTCATTCTTGACAGGAGCATCGCGACAATGTCCATTCCTCCAGTGGATGCCCCCCATTTAAGTGTCATTCCTACGCCAACAGCCGCAATGACGCCTCCAAATACTGCATTCAGAAGAATATCCTCTGATACATGGATCACAGGAATGAGCTCCAGGAATAGGGACATAAGGAAAACGCTTAAAAAGCTGTACACCGTGAAAGACCTGCCCACCTTTTTCCACGCAAGGATTGTTACAGGTATATTCAGGACGAACAATAAAATACCTGTTGAAGCAAAGCCTCCCAGAATGCTGGAAAGCAGCTGCGCGACACCGGTGAATCCACTCGCATAAACATTGGCCGGAATCAGAAAAAAATTCATCGCAATCGCATTGAGGATGGCGCCTATGAGCACCACAACAAATTTCTTGGTTTCTAATAAAATCATACCGAACCCCCTTAAAACACTTGGTGTTTCTTTACCCTATATTGTGTTTTTTCAACACATTTCATTGTATTTTTTCCCTTGATTCTATAAACTAAAAGCATATTAACGTGCTGAAAGCAGGTGACCTATATGTCAGTAAAAATCATGGCTGACAGTGCAAGTGATTTACCATTGCATTTTTTCAAGGACAATGATGTCCTGCTCTTTCCTCTTCAGGTTCTTCTGGATGGGCAGGAATACAAAGACTTGATCACAATTGAACCAAAAAAAGTTTATGATAGCATCAGAAGCGGCCAAACCCCGAAAACCCCCCAGGTTTCCCCAGTGGATTTCGAAAAGGAATTCAGGGAGCTTGCCAGGAGCGGCCGGGAAGGCATCTACATCGCATTTTCTTCCCAGCTTTCCGGTACATACCAGACAGCTGCCATGGTGCGGGATCAGGTAAAAGAGGATTATCCTGACCTTAGCTTGTCCATAATAGACACAAAATGCGCATCTCTTGGAGCCGGATTGATCGTAAAAGAGGCGGCAAGGCTTTCTGCCGAAGGGGCATCCCTGGAAGAGATCGAAAAGGATATCCTTTTCCGGAGCCGGCATATGGAACATCTTTTCACTGTCGAAGATCTTGATTATCTCGCAAGAGGCGGGCGTGTTTCCAAGGCTTCCGCTTTTCTAGGAGGCCTGCTGAATATCAAGCCTCTCCTTCATGTAGAAGACGGGAAGCTTGTTCCTATTGAAAAGATCCGCGGGAAAAAGAAGCTGCTTCGCCGCATGATCGAGGTTGCCAAAGAGCGGGGCAAAGGCTTCTCAGGACAGACGATTGCCATCAGCCATGCAGACAATCTTGAAACCGCTGAAGAAGTCAAAGCGATGCTGATCGAGGAGCTCGGAGCCAAAGAGGTATTGATCTCTGACATTGGGGCAGCCATAGGATCCCACACCGGTGCCGGCACCATCGCACTTTTCTTTTTGAATGAAATAGCATCATAAATCTACATACTCCTTCTGATTGCGGCAGACACTAAACCGACGGCGATCAAGCCGTAATAAAGGAGGTTTTTTCTATGCCGCACACTTCAGATAATGATAAAAAAGCACAGGACAATAATGCCTTGAGGCATGAGAAAAATATGATGCGCGAGAAAAACAGAAAAGCCGGGAAGCATCAGTACTCGAAAAAAACTGATCATCTCTAAGCAGCCAGGGCTCTTTAAGGATGACTTCCCCAGAACATAAAAAAGCAAGCGCCCGGCGCTTGCTTCAGACTGTAGACAAACTCGAAGAAATTCGGGTTTGCCTACAGTCTATTTTTTTATAAAATATAAGATATACCAATGCTTGAGGTGAAAAAAATGCTGACTAAGAATAATTCAATCCAACGGGATCAAATTGAAATGATTGCTCTTGACCAACTTGTACCCTCGAACCATCTGGTTCGCAAGGTTGAGGCTGCGATTGATTTTTCATTTATCTATCCACTTGTGAAAGATATGTACTCAGAAGTCGGCCGCCCAAGTATTGACCCGGTCGTATTGATAAAAATGACGTTCATCCAATACCTATTCGGCATCCGTTCCATGCGCAAAACCATTGAAGAAATAGAAACAAATATGGCTTATCGCTGGTTCCTTGGCTTTGGTTTCTATGATAAGGTCCCTCATTTCTCAACATTCGGCAAGAATTATGAGAGACGTTNGCGATTGATTTTTCATTTATCTATCCACTTGTGAAAGATATGTACTCAGAAGTCGGCCGCCCAAGTATTGACCCGGTCGTATTGATAAAAATGACGTTCATCCAATACCTATTCGGCATCCGTTCCATGCGCAAAACCATTGAAGAAATAGAAACAAATATGGCTTATCGCTGGTTCCTTGGCTTTGGTTTCTATGATAAGGTCCCTCATTTCTCAACATTCGGCAAGAATTATGAGAGACGTTTCAAAGATAGTGACCTTTTTGAACTGATCTTTTACAGGATTCTAGATGAAGCTACCACCAAAGGACTGATCAAACCTGAGCACGTATTTGTTGATTCCACTCATGTAAAAGCAAGTGCAAACAAGAGGAAGTTTGCCAAGAAGGTTGTACAGAAAGAGACTCGTGCTTATCAGGAAAGACTGAATGAAGAGATCAACCAGGACCGTGAGGCTCATGGGAAAAAACCTTTTCCTCCGGACAAGTTTGAAAAAGAAGAGTACAAGGAAATCAAAGAGAGCACAACCGACCCGGACAGCGGTTACTATGTAAAGGATGAACGGACGAAACAATTCGCCTATTCCTACCNTGATCAAACCTGAGCACGTATTTGTTGATTCCACTCATGTAAAAGCAAGTGCAAACAAGAGGAAGTTTGCCAAGAAGGTTGTACAGAAAGAGACTCGTGCTTATCAGGAAAGACTGAATGAAGAGATCAACCAGGACCGTGAGGCTCATGGGAAAAAACCTTTTCCTCCGGACAAGTTTGAAAAAGAAGAGTACAAGGAAATCAAAGAGAGCACAACCGACCCGGACAGCGGTTACTATGTAAAGGATGAACGGACGAAACAATTCGCCTATTCCTACCACGCTGCAGCTGACCGTAACGGGTTTGTACTTGGTGCTATTGTCACTCCTGGAAATATGCATGACAGTCATATCCTYGAGCCTTTGGTGGAGAGAGTAATTGAGAAAGTTGGAAAGCCTGAAGCTGTAGCCGCGGACGCTGCTTATAAGACCCCTGCGATTGCACAGTATTTGTTAGGAAACGAGATTAAACCAGCATTACCGTACACTCGTCCCCACACAAAAGATGGATTCCTGAAAAAGCAAGATTWTGTCTATGACGAGTACTATGATTGTTATATCTGCCCAGAAGGGCAGTTGCTGGAGTATGTCACCACGACGAAGGAMGGATATCGTCAGTATAAGTCTAAACCAGAAATCTGTAAAAATTGTCCATTACTTTCACAATGTACATTGAGCAAGAATCACCAGAAGGTGATTCAACGACATGTCTGGCAAGATGCTTTGGAAGAAGCTGACCATCTTCGTCACCAAGATGATATCAAGGAAATTTACGAAAGACGAAAAGAAACCATCGAGAGAGTATTCGCCGATGGAAAAGAAAAGCATGGTATGCGATGGACAACCCTAAGGGGATTAAAAAAATTGTCTATGCAGGCGATGCTT
>NZ_VTER01000007.1:0-525053 GCF_008180445.1 Bacillus infantis | reverse complement strand
AGAAGCGGCTGCTGTTCCATACTCTCGGTTTACGACCCATGCTTCCAGCTTCCTTTCTTGGCTGGCTGGATCTGCTGATGTGTCTTTCTTAAGGTAACAGCTTCCCATAAAGATTCATCTGAAATGGAGTTTTCTCCCCTTAAGTCAGAGATTGTCCTTGCAAGGCGGATCATTTTCATATGGACCCGGTTGCTCCAATGCTGCTTTTGGGCAAGATTATGTAAAAAGCGCTTCTGCCCTTCTGACAGGGAGATCATACTCATGAACGTTTCCACAGGCACAGCAGAATTGGTTGCCATTTTCCCATACCGTTCATATTGCCGCTCTCTTGCCATGGACACACGATTTCGAATCTGCTCAGAGGATTCATTGTTTTCCGGTTTTCCGTTATGAAAGGGGACGGGCAGGAGGGATAACAGAATATCAATCCGATCTTCAATAGGACCTGAGATACGGCTGTGGTAAGCCTGGATCTGTCTGGGTGTGCATGTGCAATACCTGGTATGGGATCCAAGATAGCCGCATGGACAAGGGTTAGTGGCGGCAAGCAGCAGAAACCTGGCGGGATAGGTGACCGTCATCTGGGCACGGCTGATCGTGACCTTCCCTGTTTCGAGCGGCTGCCGCAGCATATCCAGTGTTTTCTTCGTAAATTCAGCCATCTCATCTAAAAATAAGATGCCGTGATTCGCCAAGGACACTTCTCCTGGCCTGGGGTTAGATCCGCCCCCAATAATGGAAACAGCGGAAGCTGAATGATGAGGCTGGCGAAACGGGGGAAGTACTCTGCTTGTTAAAGGGGCACCTGCTAATTCATATAAGCTTATATTTTCTAATTGAGCCTCCTGCCAGAGCTGCGGCATAATGGATGGCATGCTTTCAGCAAGCAGGCTTTTCCCGCATCCCGGCGGCCCTGCCATCAACACATTATGCCCTCCCGCTGCAGCAAATTCCAGCGCACGCTTGGCTTTTCCATGGCCGATGATATGCTTAAAATCTTTCCCTTCAATAGAAGGCAGCTCATCTTCCAGTGTCACCGCTGGACAGGAAAGCGGCAGCACCGGCTGGCCGGAGAGATGGTCCACCACGTCTTTCAAATGCTCCACAAAAACCAGCTCAAGACCCTCAATTTCCCTAATGGGCAAAGAACAATTGGGAAGGAACAATCTCCGGATCCCCGATTTACCTGCAGCCAGGATAGCCGGAAGAATTCCTTTGCCAGGATGAATCGCTCCGTTTAAAGATATGGCACCGATAAAAGCTGTATCTGCGGGAATATCCTTTTTTATTTCTCCTATACTTCTCAGCATAGCAACTGCAATGGCCATATCAAATAAAGCGCCATTCTTCCTTTCCTCCGCCGGCGATAAATGGATAATCACTTTCTGATCTGCCAAATCACATTGGAATCCCTTCAGTGCAGCAAGCACTCTCTCTTTAGACTCTTTCACCGCAGCACCAGGAAGGCCAATGATCACCATAGACTCAACACCCTCCAGTTTCTCCACCTCCACAGAAACCGTGTAGCCTTCCAGCCCTTTCAATCCTATGCTCTGAACCATAACAGCCATCTTATTCACCTCCACCAAAATAAGAACAAGTGTTCTATTTCAGTTTATCTCCCCAGCAAGACGCTGTCAATTTTAAGCAAAAATAAAATAGAAGAGAATGAAATACAATCCAATCAACACATCCCCGTCTCATGGACAATACTGCCGCCAACTTCCGGACACCTTGCACAGTCTTTTACCAGCAAACTAAGCATAAATAAATAACGCTGCAGCATTACTACAATGAGTAATTCTGCAGCGCATTTTGCTATTGGTAAATGTAAAGCAAATCCCGGCCATCCTTTGATTAACACTCTTTAAAAACCTGACAGACCTGGTCAGACCTCACCATTAACTCTTTATTTTAAAAAACCAACACATCCACCCAACCCTCTGTGAAATACATTTGTGAAACAAGAAAATGCGGGGAGTGACAGTGCACCAAACTTTACAACTAACACTTTAACCCTTCACTGAATGTGGGGTCTGGCCCCCGCTTTATGAATTCTATTTCTTGTGAATTCTGCATCTTTTTTAATAGAAGTCCGTCTAATCCATAAAGGAGGCATTAAATATGAAAAAAGCTGCTATTTTGCTGTCAGGATTGCTTTTATTAACCGGCTGTACTGCACAGGAAGAATCAATTTCTCAGCATGATATTAAAATAGAGAAAGTTACCACAGAAAAAAATAAAAAATCAAAGTACGGTGAATTAACGGACATCGATAAGAATACAAACGTCACCATGAGGGTTACAATTGAAGCAATTTATCCATCACCCGAGTATTCTATGCTTGGAATCACCAATGATGGAAATCAAACATATTTGGTGAGCCCTGATTATTCTATTGAAAAATTTATAGATGGAGTATGGGTTGAGGTACCGCTTCCTAAAGGGTTTTCTATTGATGGAAAAACAGCCTATATAGGACCTGGAGGCAGCTATCATCAAAAAATCAAAGCCCCTGGTGACAAGAATATTTACAAAAGTGAAGGAAAGTATCGACTGGTAAAAGTATTGAAGTCTAAAGAAAAGAACCAGGAAGATGTGATACTTGCTAACGTCACAACCATTGGCGGAAAAAATTAAGAGGTCAATCAGATGAAAAAATGGATAACGATCATCAGCCTGATGGCAACCATAGGTATTGGCATCTTCATCTTCACCGAAGCCAAAAGCACTCATACAGGCTATATCATTGGTGTATTCGAGAATGACATATGGCTTGTCGGGGATTCTGGGGAAAGCATTCAGGGGAAAACGGAAGAGGAATTAAGTGAAATCTATAAATTCAGAGGGACTTTCTACGACACTAAACGCATTCCATTTTTTATAAAAAAGAATCTCAAGGTCGGCCAAAAGTGAGAGTGTTTTCTGATGGCAGGGCCTATGAAACTGCTCCAAGTGAAGATGAAGCGACGTTTCTTTTTATATTAAAATGAGATCCGGAATGCCCGCCCGACACGATTTTTAATTATTATATCAGCTCGAACAAGACAGCTGCTGAACAAGGCAGCTTTTCTTATTCCACAAAAGGACAGTTTAGAACAAGAAGGAATTTGTAAAACACCTATTATTCAATGGAGTAACTACTTGCGGGGAGTGACAGGCACCAAAATCAATGTGGAGAAATTGAGATAATTAAAGCCGGACGCACTTTATTAGATGTGCCGTCCGGCGGAAGTGGAGGTTTGTATGGAAAGACAACATCATAAATATCCCCTGGCTTCATTAGTCTTCCATCCATCTTCTATGCTTTGGATTTCTATAATCTGCATTGGTGACAATTCCATCTTTACTTACCTTAAGTGCCTCTGTCTGTTTACTAAAGGCAGTATTAGCGATTTGATTGGCTAAGAACTCATTTTTTGCTTCTATACTCATACCTCTTCTTCTAAGGCTATGGCCTCTTGCAACTTTTCCTGCCACACGTGCCCTTGCTAACTTAACCACTTTCTTTACCCTCCTTCTACTCATTTGCAGCACCTCTACTTAGTTGTTATAAACAGTATATGTGAAAAGATGAAATGAAGCGTGCTACTTACGCATATTTTATCTAACTAAGCATTAAGCAGTCAAATAATTGGAATAAATATACATCATACTCAAATAATTATTAATGATTTACCTAAAGATATGTAAAAATGATTTACAACTCCTCATGCTGTCTTTTCCTGCAAAGAAAAGTTATATGTAATTAATCAAACATTTGATTAATCCCTCACGTCTGGTACATTACTTGTCACTACGTGGTAAATGGCATGTCATTTGCGGGGAGGACAGGCACCTAAAACTAGAGAGTTCAACAACGAACAAAATCGGGTGTTTGGCTTATTTATAGAAGGGGATAATAGTAACATACAGGGATTAATTTTAATTCAAGAACGGGAGCCTAACCAATTAATTCATATTTCTTTAATGGAAGCAGCACCATATAATCAATTTAACAATCCTCACCAGGAATATGCTTCCGTGGGCAAAGTTTTATTAGCTTTTGCGATGAACTATAGTCTAAACATACAACGTTTTGAAGGATATGTTGGATTAGAGGCGAAGAGGAATTATAACGAAGATTTCTATCTAAAACTGAATGCACAACTCGCAAATTTAATAAACGGAAAGCCATACTATTTTTTTTCTGATACTGATGGTTCCATTAATCATCTCAAAAAGTACTTGCCCGGAGGTGTAAATATATGTCCAAGTTAAGCGCATTTATTATACGTAAAACCCCAAGTGGAATATTAGCTGTAAGAAAGGACCGTGAGGAATCTTTGCCAAAGAAACGTTTCATAGATGACATGGATGCTGCTTTCCAAGATGGAAAATATGTATCGCCAAATGAAGGACCACCAAGGGTAAAATTCCGTGATATGAATAATTATTGCAAGCAAGTTGGAAAGAAACCAGTAGAATTAACAGATGAAGAAATGGAGCAATTTCGTTTTTAATTTTGATTAGCTAGGGATGATTATAAGGACAAGGGACAGGTCCTTTGTCCCACTCTTGTTTAATCACTTAAAAAATATACATGTCTATATTGCTTGATGAACTTGTCATTAACAACAAATAGAATTCACTTTGCAATATACAGGAGCAAGCTTTTTCTATGTTCTATAAAAATAGTGCATCGCTCTGCATTTTAACTTTGCAAAGTTCTGCACATTTATTTTGCAACAAACACACGGCCAACGGGATAAAATTTTGACAGCCGTGATTAAATCTAATACTAACACTTTAATCCATCACCGAATGTGGGATCAGGCCCCCGTTTTTTTCCGCAGCAAAGGGAAGGAATCCTCCCCGCACCCCTAACTAAAAACTCCAGTATGAGTGTTTTCAATCAGCTGATAATCTGATACAATAACCATATACTTTTTTTGTGGGACGTCTCCTGTATAACTGTTGGCGCAGTTATACATTATGGGGGACGTCTTTTCCTTTCTCCAGAATAAATGTCGAAATGTTTCGAATTATATACGGACATTATAATCGACTAATTCTGGACAGGCAATACCGTCAACTATTGGAGATTTAAGGATGTCAAAAACACTAGAGACCCATCCACAAGGTAGATAATAAACGAAGAAAGTCGGCATTCTGTGAAAAATTATGTGAAACAAGAAAATCCGGAGAGTGGTTGGGCACCCTAAACTTTAACCTTTCACCGGAGGTGGGGTCAGCCCCCCGATTTCACTACTTTGCAAAGTTTTGCACTTTTATTTTGCAATAAACACATTGCAAAGGGGAAAAATATTAAATGGCCGTTATTATGATCTCACACAAACACTTTAACCCTTCACCGAATGTGGGGTCAGGCCCCCGGTTTCCCAACGAATAGCGCATACAAAAGAAATTGAGCTACCAATCCCCTAAAGAATATTTATCATTATTTGACCAAGCTGTTTAAAAAATAGGATGCTGTAGCTTTATTTTCTATACAATTTTTTAGGAAATTAGCTAATTTCTCTGCTCTTCATTATAGAAATAACCGATTTTTATTAGTGTCCATTTTTAAGGGGCTTGACCACAGGCACCCAAACCCTGGGAAGAGATTGGTATATACTTACCGGCCGAAACGAAGTGAGGTTCTATCTAAAGAAAAATGAAACGTATCAAGTTGATTTGTAAAATGGGTGGGGAAGCATATGATGCTTCCCTTTCACTTTGGACAGAAAATCCGTCAATTTAAGGACAATTAGCACCGCCAATTTCCGGATAAAATAGATTGTCATTAACAACAATTTTTACTTTGTAAAGTTCTGCACTTTTATTTTGCAATAAACATTTAGCAAAAACTGTCTACTTTAGTTTTGCAGTCACAACAGACACCTTTCACCGCCTTTTTTACCGGCAAACTAAGCATAAAATAACGCTGCAGCATTACTACAATGAGTAATGCTGCTTTCTGCTATTGGTAAATGTAAAGCACAGACCGACCATCCATTGACTAACACTATTTACAAACCTGCCAGACCTGGTCAGCCCTTACAATTAACTTAATTTTAAAAACCATACATCAACCCAAACCGCTGTGAAACAAATTTGTGAAACAAGAAAATGCGGGGAGTGACAGGCACCTTAATCTTATACATACGACTGCAGCAAAATGGGCAACCACTAGCCAAGCATAAAATTGCACAAGGAAGTGGTGCTGTTATTTCAGAGCCTTCCCATCGGGAACGTGAACAGCCTAAACGGGATCTATTAATACAGCAAATCAAAGAAATGTTAACCGATAAACAAGCTGCAAGTTGGCTGATTGAAATTCTCTCTGATCAATATCCACGCCATATAGTATATCAGCTTAAAGTTGTACAATCTGTCATTTTAAAACATCCATCTTTCATCGATGAGGCACTTAGCGAAATGAAACGGTTGCGGTTGACTAGTGCAAATGATCTTAGGGATATTGCCATTACTTTAGAAATCCATAGCCGAAAGAAACATAAAGAAACTGGAATCGCTAACGAGAAATATAAGGAATTAGTTGCCCCCGAACGAAGGGAAGATATTTATTTTAGTGTCCTTCAAGGAGGAGCCAATCAATGAGCCAACCTTACGAATCACTTCAGGATAAATGCAGAACCTTACGTCTGGCTGAGACAGCCAAGGAATTACCTTCTCTTCTAAGGGAAGCTGAGGCAAAGGGATGGACCTATCATGAATTTATCCATGAGTTTCTTAGTCATGAAATGCGTTGTAGGGAAAGAAAAAACAGTGAAAGATTAATGAAGTGGGCTGAGTTTCCAGAAGCTTTAACATTTGAAAACTTTAGACTTGAGGAACAGACAGCGATTGGAGAAAAACAGCTAAATATTTTAAAGCATTTATCATGGGTTGATGAATTTTATACCTTAATTATGATGGGACCAACAGGTGTCGGCAAGACCCATCTATCAACTGCCTTAGGTATCCACGCAATAGAGCGTGGGTACCAGGTTTCTTTTATATCAATGGATCGTTTAATTTATGTCTTAAAATCAAGAGAGTACATTAGTAAATCTAAAACAAGATATAACCGTATAGTCAAATCTGATCTGATTATCATTGATGATGTCATGTATATGGCTTATGAACCACAGGATGCCCATTTATTCTTTCAATTTATATATGAGATGTATGACAAAGCTGCATTTATCCTTACCTCTAATAAAGGTCCTGGAGAATGGGGAAAGTTCCTTGGGGATCCGACACTTACGACAGCCATACTGGATCGTCTCCTTCATCGGAGTGAAATTTTGACCTTCAGCGAAGAACAGGACAGTATCAGAATGAAATACAGAAAAGCGTTATTTGATAACCAGAGTGTTGAATCTTAATTGATGAAAACTGTTTAATCTTATTTGCTAAAAACTGTTGATTTCTACTTGACGGTTACACCTGGCTATCTAACGCCTTCGGCATACAGGCTTGTCGTCAATTCCACAAAGTGAAGTATATTCGGTTACCTGAACTACTGGACGAGCTGGCAGTCGCGAAATATGAAGCGGACGGAAGTTTTCGAAAGTTGATTCAGAAATACAGAACGATTGACTTATTGATATTGGACGAATGGCTTCTGACGGAGCTTTCTCAAGACCAGGTGCTCCACCTCTTGGAGATTGTGGAAGCGAGACTAAAGAGAACGTCAACTATCTTCTGTTCACAGTTTGCCCCCGAAGGGTGGTATTCCAAGCTTGGGCAGGCACAAGTGGCTGATGCAATACTGGACCGGATAGTGCATGATTCCTACAAGATTCTTATTGATGGGATATGTCCATGCGCGAACGGCACAGTTTAGTAGCCACACGTTAATTAAGTAACAAGAGAGCCGTTGGTTAATATAGGTCAGCGGCTCTCTAATATGCATTCATTGGCCACATAATCCGCAAATAGTGGCTCAAACCTCCGCACGAGTGGCTGTTTCGTTTCGCAATACTCATTAAGGGTGGTCAACTTTTTGATTAGCGAAAACCGCTAAAGTGGTCAACTTTTATTTAAGCGTTTAAACCTAGTCAGATCTCACACTTAACATTATTTTTTAAAAAACCACACATCAACCCAACCTTCTGTGAAACACATCTGTGAAACAAGAAAATACGGGGGAGTGACAGGCACCAAAAACTATCAAATCTCTTACACTTTAGTGCTTCACTGAATGTGGGGTCAGGCCCCTGCTTTCGTCAGCAAAATGCTGTCAATTTTAAGCAAAAATAAAATATAAGA
Organism: Bacillus infantis; assembly: GCF_008180445.1. Taxonomy (GTDB): domain Bacteria; phylum Bacillota; class Bacilli; order Bacillales; family Cytobacillaceae; genus Bacillus_AB; species Bacillus_AB infantis_B. The sequence goes on along the minus strand of NZ_VTER01000007.1, from coordinate 516,794 downwards.
GAATGAGAATGAAAAACAATCCAATCATCATATCCCCGTCTAATAGACAAAACTGCCGCCAATTTCCGGACACCTTGCCCCGTCTCTTTACCAGCAAACTAAGCATAAAAAAAAAAAAACGCTGCAGCATTACTACAATGAGTAATACGGCAGCACATTTTGCTATTAGTAAATGTAATAACACAGCCCGGCCATCTTTTGACTAACACTGATTACAAACCTGACAGACCTGGTCCACCCTCACCATTAACTTTACTTTAAAAAGCCCACACATCAACCCAACCCTCTGTGAAACACACTTGTGAAACAAGAAAATGCGGGGCGTGACAGTGCTCGACCCCCTTAGATTCGAGACTGACAGCATCTTTAGTGGATCGCTTGATCATCATGCGCATATCATAGGTTTTCATGGAGAGAGTTACCGTCTTTCTAATGCACTTTCCAAAAGAAGGTAAATGTCATAGGTGGCAAACCTCTGCAGTTTTTATTGCATTACTTTGCACTTTTTTCTTGCAAAATACAGGCAATCCTATTGACTTGCTTCAATATCCGTTGCTTACTAAGTCTCTTATACTTTAGTGCTTCACTGAAAGTGGGGCCAGGCCCGATATTCAATGGCCGTATTCAATACGGCCGTGATGAGATCTTATACAAACACTTTAACCCTTCACCGAATGTGGGGTCAGGCCCCCGATTTTCAAACGGGAAGCTAATCTATTCTTTCATCTTATCAACGACTTGTATGAACGAAGTTCAATCATTCTTACATCAAACAAAGGACTTGAACAATGGGGAGAGTTGATGGGAGACAAAGGAATAACAACAGCCATATTAGACCGGCTGCTTCATAAAGTTGAAGTGATTCATTTAAATGGAGAAAGTTATCGAATTAAAAATCGGAGAACAATTTTTGAAGCAAAAAGTGTTCAAACTTAATGAGCAGAAACTGTTCAAAACTACTTGACGGTTACATTTCCTTGGGGATACGACAGCCATAATGGATCTTCTCCTTCATCGGAGTGAAATTCCGACCTTCAGCGAAGAACAGGACAGTATCAAATACAGAAAAGCATTATTTGATAACCAGAATATTGAATCTTAATTGATGATAACTGTTTAATCTTATTTATTAAACACTGTTAATCTCTATTTAACGGTTACATTGTTAGGGTTGTCCAAGAACCGCTAAAGTGGTCAACCTTTATTTTAGCGTTTACACCGCCAACTTCCGGACACCTTGCTCCATCTTTTTACCGGACATACTTAAATCTCCGAAAGTTGACGGTATTGCCTGTCCAGAATTAGTCGATTATAATGTCCATATATAATTTGAACATTTCGACATTTATTCCGGAGAAAGTAAAAGACGTCCCCCATAATGTATAACTGCGCCAACAGTTATACAGGAGACGTCCCACAAAAAAAGTATATGGTTATTGTATCAGATTATCAGCTGATTGAAAACACTCATACTGGAGTTTTTAGTTAGGGGTGCGGGGAGGATTCCTTCCCCTTGCTGCGAAAAGACATGTTGGTTAGAGATACAAAGAATCGGAAAGCCAAGGATAAACAGGGCAAATCAAGATATATAACATCCGAAGATTACTGTGAACTAATTGCCAGTCCATACATCATGAACTTCCAGATTTATTGACTCCTTATAAGCGCTAAGAGGCTGAATGCATCGAAAGCGTTCTTACGAACCCATTCCTCTGTGAAACACATTCGTGAAACAAGAAAATGCGGGGAGTGACAGGCACCCAAAATTAAGTATAGGTTCTTTATTACTCTTAAACTTTAGTGCTTCACTGAATGTGGGGTCAGGCCCCCGATTTCCGAATAAAGTGGAACATTAATAAATAACACTTTAATACTTCACTGGATGTGGGGTCTGGCCCCCGATTTCTACATGCCCAGTGGGATAAGATTTTTGTAGCCGTGATTAAACTTAATAAAAACACTTTAACCCTTCACCGAATGTGGGGTCAGGCCCCGATTTCCTTGAAACTGCTCCAAGTGAAGATGAAGCGACGTTTCTATATTAAAATGAGATCCGGGATGCCCACCCGACACGATTTTTAATTAATATATCAGCTCGAACAAGACAGCTGCTGAACAAGGTAGCTTTTCTTATTCCACAAAAGGACAGCCCGGCCATCCCATGACTAACCCTCTTTAAAACCTGACAGACCTAGTCAGACCTCACCATTAAATTTATTTTGAAAAAACCTCACATCCTCGCAACCCTCTGTGAAACAAGAAAATGCGGGGCGTGACAGTGCTCGACCCCCTTAGATTCGAGACTGACAGCATCTTTAGTGGATCGCTTGATCATCATGCGCATATCATAAGTTTTCATGGAGAGAGTTACCGTCTTTCTAATGCACTTTCCAAAAGAAGGCAAATGTCATGGGTGGCAAACCTCTGCAGTTTTTATTGCATTACTTTGCACTTTTTTCTTGCAAAATACAGGCAATCCAATTGACTTGCTTCAATATCCGTTGCTTACTAAGTCTCTTATACTTTAGTGCTTCACTGAAAGTTGGGCCAGGCCCCGATATTCAATGGCCGTATTCAATACGGCCGTGATGAGATCTTATACAAACACTTTAACCCTTCACCGAATGTGGGGTCAGGCCCCCGATTTTCCGAAGAATGAGCCTCCTCAACGTATCTTAGTTCTTTTTAAACATACTTGTTGTCAACTCCGGCAAACTCCCTGGCAGTCCAATACACTTGCTCTTACTTTATAAAGTTCTACACTTTTATTTTGCAATAGAGAAGTAGCGAGGTAGATAAAATTTTTGCGGCCCTGATTAGACCTCACACAAACACTTTAACCCTTTACTAAATGTGGGGTCAGGCCCCCTATTTCCCTAAGGCTAGTCGGGTAAGGTCCAGAATTTACAAGAAGAGCATTCTGGTTGATAGAATGCTCTTTTTCCGCTTATATCTTACTGCGAAGTTAAAATTGATACTTCCTTGTTCGTTCTATCCTCATTTTGCCGAGATATTTTTCCGATGAAAAATCCAGTCAATATCCAATATAAAGATCCTTGAATAGCTACAAGGTATCCTTCTTGAGTCACGCCGATTAATATAAAGCCAATGGTCATTATTAACAGAAACAAAGAATCATAATAATTATTTTTTAAATTTTTTAAGCTGAATATTAAAATTGATCCTATTAATATAGTCCATAAAATTAACCCGATAATGCCCACTTCAAGTACTAAACGAATATATTGACTATCTGCTTTTAATGTAAATGTTCCAACGATAACTTGCATAAACCCTTTGCCATTCCCAAAAATATACCCTAATAAATCACTATGACTTAAAAATCCTTTCCAGAACCCAATTCTCCCATTTGCTCCTTCAGCAAAGCGCGAAAACCTTTCGAGAACAGACATTACCAATTTGTCGACAAGAAAATAACTTAGTGGAATCATTAACGCTGCTATATAAACAGCGATTAAAACCTTTTTAATATTCCACCTATTAAACATTGATATAGTCACGTATAGAGCAAGCAGTAAACAAAGTATCAATATAGCAGTCCTAGAAATCGTGGCAAAAGTCATTGCGATTGATAAAAACATTGTAAGTGTCAAGAACAACGAGTTTGATTTCTTTTTTGTTGTAAGACTCATATATAGGAGAAATATTGACATTAACATCAAAACTACTCCTGACTGGCTAGGTGCTGACACGCTTATTATACCAATACCATAATAACCAACAATTTTCCCCGTAATTAATTGGTATGTGCCCCAACCAATAGTTAGTAATGATACGAACAACATAGTCTTTCTTACCGTATAGGAGAAACCATTTTTGTTTAAAGCCAAATAATAAAAGACTAAGAAATATACAAAGTATTGAATCTCCTTAATAAAGAAAAGCATGTATATAGGCTTTAATTCCCCGCTAAGTATATAAACTGCACTAATTATAAAGCTATAAGTCAGGTACACAAATAACCATTTTAATATGGCAGACATTTTAAAGTTTTTATATTTAAGAAATACAAAAAACAAAGCTAGTGATATAAAAATAACAATGAAGTCATCTACTCTTAAACCTATATTCCCAAAGGAAAAACTAGGAATTAAGAATAAACTAATAAGAAGCGAAACACTTAATATAGAAAGAGTTTTTTGGGTCATTTTGAACAAAAAAGCCATTGTCAATAAACCTAAAACAAAACCCGCACTAGTCACCAAAAATAATTGGTTATAATAACTAGATAAGATTCCAATTATTAAAGATAAACTTAATAACAACAATACTAGTACAATGCTGTTTTTTCTAAAAAACATTAGTAAAATAATCTCCTCGCACTCCATAAATGACCATTAAAATACAGAAACAACAGAGCAACTTTTCTTATATTCATGGTTTAAATCCCTTTTTGATTATTGACATAGTAGATAGATATGGTTAACTCTGTGATTTTAATTATTATTACTTTTGATAAATAAATTCACATTTTCCTAGGCGGTAAAAACTTCAGTCCAAATAATAGATAAAAATATAACAATGCATTTGAGATAACATTTGCAATTGCTATTCCAAGCAACCCATATTTAATACTTAGAATCACTGATAGAAAAACTAATACAAATCCATACATGATAAACAACTTATTATAATATTTAACTCCCTTATACTTCATGACTACCGGTTTTAGTAAATTTATCCCTCCCATCAAAGCTGTACCTAAACATATGGGTAAAATAAGATGTTTTACTTTTGTTAGAAAACTTGGATATAGGATTTTTATAAGTATAGGTGTTATTCCTATAGTCAGTAAAAAATAGGACAACACTACTACTATAGAACTTAAGATCACCATATAAACTGTTTTCTTACGTATTTCAGAATTCTTATTTGCTAATTTTCCTAGGAAAAAATTTGACATGGGATTCATAATTAATGAACCTATTCTAGCAGAAATAGAAGTGGAATAGTACAAACTAACGTTTGAAGCTCCGAGTATAGGATAAATCACAAAACGGTCATACTGTGACAGAGAGTAGGATACTCCATTATTAATCATTAACTGATAAGAATTAGTAAGCGATAAACGACTTTTATCCACAAAGAGTTTCAAAAAACCTTCTTTTGCAAAAAGGAAATAGTAAGATGTAATAACCGATGCTATTTCCGCAAATAAAAATATTATTAGCCAATTCTTTAAATAGAAATTAAAAAGTATAATGCCTATAATAATACCTAGGAAATATACAATATTTTGATTAAGTATCCAGTTATGATCATTTCTTAAGCGATATTCAGAGATTAAAAAGTACCTTATGTTTCCCAGTGCACAAACTACAGAGTAAAATCCACCACCGACATAATCACCTGGAAAAATAAGTATATAAACAATAAAACCAATTATCATGGCTAAAAAATTGCTAAAATTCAGTAGCCTTAGATAAGTATAATTATACGATTTTTGATCTAAAAGCCTAGCATTTCCTATGCTAAATCCAAACATAGATGTAATAATATTACTTATTCCAAAAGCAAGTATAATTTGACCAAATATATCAACATGATAGAATCTAGAGATGATAGGTAAAGCTAAGAGTTGTTGAACAATAATAAGTATTGAGAATGAAAGAATATTTATTATAAATTCAAATAGTACCTTCTTATACTTTTGAAACGGATCATTTTTCTTGAACAAAGTAACTTGACCTTTCAATTAACATCTTCCTTTAAAAATGTTATTCGGAGGAATAGCAGTTATCAACTAATGAATACTAAGGAAGAGGATTACTGGGTAGTAATCTTTCAACCAGCGTGTTTTAATATATAGGTTATTAAGCTTGCATAGCCTCTAGTTACAAACTCCAATATACGAATCCTTCTAGTTCGCAATCTTTTCTCCTATATACTCCTTTAATATCAACCAAAACTCTTTTCTCATTCTGGTAAGTACCTTTTAAGAAATCTAAATCGTAATTCTGTATAAATTCAATATGATTTACGGCCAAAACTACACTATTCAAACCTTTCAAATCATTCTTCTCTACTAAATTAATTCTATAGGCTTCCCAAACATCCTCTTTATCAGCAATAGGATCATGGACTATAACCTCTACACCAAATTCCTCAAGCTCTCTAACAATATCTATTATTTTTGTATTTCGAACATCTGAACAATTTTCTTTAAATGTAATACCTAATATTGCTACTTTGGCTCCTTTTATTGGTTGATCCGCTTTAATAAGATTTTTGATTATATTCTGGGCAACATAAACTCCCATATCATCATTAATTTTTCTACCTGAAAGAATGATTTGGGAATGATAACCTAACTGTTCTGCTTTATAAGTAAAATAGTATGGATCAACTCCTATACAATGACCTCCGACTAGTCCGGGAGTAAATTTAAGAAAATTCCACTTTGTTCCTGCTGCTTCTAAAACTGCCTTTGTATCAATCCCCATTCTATTGAAGACCATTGATAATTCATTCATAAAGGCAATATTAATATCTCTTTGTGAATTCTCAATTACCTTTGAGGCTTCAGCAACCTTTATTGACTCAGCTCTATGAACTCCAGCTTCAATGATTGATTCATAAACATTTGATATTACTTCAAGAGCAACTTCATCGGAACCAGAAACCACTTTAGTAATTTTTGTTAGTGTATTAATTTTGTCTCCAGGATTAATCCGCTCAGGAGAATATCCTACTTTAAAATCCACGCCAAATTTCAGTCCAGATTCTTCCTCTAAAATTGGTATGCATACTTCCTCTGTTGTTCCGGGATAAACCGTTGATTCATATACAACAATTGCTCCTTTTGTAAGGTTTCTCCCGATTGTTCTGCTCGCTCCAATCACGGGAGACAGATTAGGTGTCTTGTCACTATTTATTGGAGTAGGTACTGCTACTATATGAAACTTACAATCCCTAAGTTTAACCTCTTCATTTGTAAATAACATATTAGTATTCTTAACAGCGTCATCTCCTACTTCATCTGTTATATCAATTCCTGATAAATATTTATCTAATTTTCTAGTATTGACATCATAACCGATTAAATCATACTTCTTAGCAAGCTCCACTGCTAATGGAAGACCGACATACCCAAGACCTATAACCGATATTTTATCTTCTCTATTTAATAACTTTTTATATAAATTCATAAAAAAATTACTCTCCTCTTACTTGCATTATTATGTTAACCAGTTTATTAGTGAGTTTTCCAAAATCATATTCGTAAGCAGCTAGCCGGGCGTTTCTTCCCATAACTTTCTGCTTCTCTTGATCAGTAATAGCCAACATAACTGAGTTTGCTATTTCTTCTGAAGTTTGTTCCTTTGCACTTATTCCACAATCATATTTCTCACAAATACTGTAGCCAGTTGTGTAGGTTTGAACAATACATTTGCCTGCAGCTAAGTATTCAAAGAACTTATTTTGACTTTGGCCATATTTATCAAGTGAACTACTTGAGTTATGAAGTATATTAATGTCTGCCTTTTTAAGAATAGAAGGAATAAACTTTTTTTCAACTTGGCCTTTAAAAATCACATTTTCAATCCCTTCATCTTCGCATCTTTTTTTTAGGACTTCACTTTCATCTCCAGCACCATATATCAAAAATCTTAGATTGTCTACATCTTTATTTTGAATAATTTTTGCAGCATCTAATAATAATCCTAAATTATTTACTTTTCTAATAGAACCTGCATATATCACTTTTGTATAATCCTTATTGTCTAGATCGTAATCCAAAATTTGATGTTCAACGCTATTTTTATCAAATGTATCTATTACAACACCATTACTAATATGGTTAACTTTAGAAAGATTTATTTCATCTTCCCAACCTTTATTTTTAATATACTCTTTTCCCCCTTGCCAAGTCATTATGATCGAGCTGGCTTTTTTATAAATCCATTTCTCTCCCTTATACAATGTTTTTGCAAGAAGACTATTTGGTTTTAATTTGCCGTAAGCCACTAAGCTTTCTGGCCATAAATCTCTTACCTCACATATACAAGGTACACCGAACTTCTTTGCTATCTTTATTCCTGCAACCAGTGTGAGAGGATGCACACTTGATGCAAGTATTACATCCGGCATGCCACTTTTTTCTGCATATTCTTTTGAAACAGTAAAAAGATTCTTATAAAATAAAATCATGTTTTTTATCCGTTGTCTTCCATTACCAGTATATTGAGGTGTTTTCACAAATACAAAGGGAATTCCATTAGACAAATCTGTAGAATACCTATTACTTCCTGTATCTATACTTTCATTTGAATTATGAATGGTAGAAGCGCAAAAAATAGTCGGATTATACCCTTGTTTCACTAAATTTTCTGCAAACCAATAATGCCTACCTGCTTGGTCTCTATACATATTTGTAGCATAATGGTTCCAAATCCAAATATTCTTTTTCATGAAATCTTACTCCTTAAATTCTATGACGTATATATTAGTCTAACTTCTGTATAGAGGAAAAAAAGTAGTATTGTAACTTTCAATTTCTCTAATTCTCACCAACTCGTTATAGACTTCTTTGTTAAAAATCTTTTTGCCAATTGAGAATGAAGTATTTGAATTTTTATTAAATACCTTCTTAAATTTATAAAGACTGTCCTCTTTACTTCCAAGACCTCCACCAAGGTGGAATGTTTTATAACCATTTTCACATCCCCAACATGCAACTTCATATAATAATAAATTAGTGGGGGCCAGTTTTTGATAATTCCTATCAGATGCGGACAAATGATAATGTATCTTTTCATTAGAGTATAGAATAAATGACATTGCAATAATCTTTTTTTCAAATACAGCATAAAACATCAACGAGTTATATTTCAGGTCTTTAAGAACACTATTATAGAAATCCTTATTAAAGTAGTAATATTCATGCGCATGATCTTTATCCATAGTTGCATTATATAAACCTATAAATTCTTCAATCAGATTAGTATCTCGTCCCCAAAAGATTTCTACTCCTGAGTTATTTGCTTTTCTAATCATATTTCTATTTTTACTAGCCAGATTGCTCCAAATGTGTTCTTTTGATAACAAGTCTACTGTTATAGTTTTACCAAGAGTAGTAATATCATAGAGACCGTTTAAAACTTCAGCATTATTAATAACTGGATGAAAACGAACAAACTCACTAATAATACCTTCTATTTTACATATAGAGCAATATTCATTTTCTAGATTTAGTAAGTTATCCTTTGATAACTTACCTTCTATTAAAAAACCCCCATAACCATATGGAGTTGCTGTGTCATAATAAGTATTAGGAGGTATCTTTCCGCTAAATCTTTTATCTAAAGAAATGTCTCTTTTCATTACAACGTTCATTGCTTTAATATCATCATCTTCGTAGTAGAAAAGCTTTGGCTCTCCATCTCCATGTAGATTAAACGCTCTGACGTAATCTGACAGATAATATACATCATAATTTTTAAATCCTTTTACAATCTTATTCCATTTTTCCATATCATCTATAGAGATACTTGATAACATTTGTAACACCTACAATTCCAGTTTCATTAAACGCCGTTCAGTTATAAATCCTGCTTGTTTATATAGATTTACCGCACCATGATTTGACTCTGATACATGCAAATCTATTGTTTTAATTCCAAGGTTCACAGCCTTTTGTTTAGCCTTTTCAAGCAGTTGCTTTCCAAGCCCCATCCCTCGATACTGTCTGCTAACAGCAATTTGATTCAAATGCAACCTAACTTCACCAAAATTTTCGCGTTTAAATAACCACTGAAAACCTATAAGTTTGCCAGAATCAAATACCCCATACATTATCGCACTGCCTTCATTAATATATTTATATAAATTTTCTAGCTTTTCTTGGCACAACACCATACAACTTTCCTTTGAAAGTTGTAAGTTTAGCATATAAGTTTCGATTAAGAGGTCTAAGATAAGGCTTTGTTGTATTTTTACATCGCTAGATTCCAGTTCCCGAATTACCAATTACCTTACTCCTTTCTATATTTAAATCTTCCAATGTAGACTCATCAACAACTGTTACACCTTCTCGTTTAAATGCTTTTATTAACGTGCCTAAAATAATTTTTACATCTAGGAAGAAACTTATATTTTCTACGTATTCGACATCGAGAGATAGTCTTTTATCCCATCCTAAATTGTTTCTCCCGTTTACTTGTGCAAATCCCGATAAACCAGGCCGAACAGAATGCCTAATTTTTTCCCTCTTTTTATAAAAAGGCAAATATTCTACCAATAAAGGCCTTGGACCAATAATTGACATATCACCCTTTAGAATATTAAAAAGTTCCGGTAGTTCGTCAAGTGATGTAGAACGTAGTAGTCTACCAAACTTAGTCAATCTAACACTATCAGGTAGTAACTCCCCATTCTTATCTCTTTCATTCGTCATAGTCCTAAACTTATACATCATAAAAATCTCTTCATTAAGCCCCGGTCTCTTCTGCTTGAAAAGAACAGGACTACCTAATTTCGTTCTAACAAGTATTGCAACTACTAGAAGTATAGGGCTAAGAGCAATAATGGCCATTAATGAAAGTATAAAATCCATCGGTCTTTTTACAAACCTTCTATATAAACCACCCTTGAAACTACTCATTACTTAAACCAGACCCCCTTAATAGTTTTCACAACTCTATCTAAATCATTATTCGTGATTTTCGTATCAGACGGCAAGCATACACCATTCTCAAACAACTTCTCCGATATACCTTCACCAACAAAATCATACTTCTCAAAGAAAGGCTGCATATGCATCGGTTTCCAAACTGGCCTTGACTCAATATTCTCTTTTTCAAGAGCATCCATAATATCAATCGGTCTTACCTTGCCATTTAATGTTAAAGAGCTTAACCAATAATTCGGTTCATCCCACTCATTACTAGGCATGAACTCTACGCCCTCAAGCTCACCAAGCTCTTTTTTATAGAACTCATAAATGGCTCTCTTCTTAGCAACCCTCTGATCCAATACCTTAAGCTGCCCTCTCCCAATACCGGCAACAACATTACTCATTCGATAGTTAAAGCCTAATTCACTATGCTGATAATGCCTTGCTTGATCCCTGGATTGGGTTGCCCAGAATCTTGTCTTAGCAATTCGTTCTTCATCATTGGAAACTAGCATTCCACCACCAGAAGTAGTGATAATTTTATTTCCATTAAAAGAGAAGATGCCATAATCTCCAAAAGTTCCTGTTTGCTCACCTTTGTAGTAAGTACCCAATGACTCAGCAGCGTCTTCTATAACCGTTACATCATGGGTTTTACAAATCTCCATAATTTTTTCCATATCCGCTGATAGACCATATAAATGAACGACAATAACTGCCTTCACTTCTGGATACTTCTTAAACGCTTCTTCCAGCGCTTTTGGACTCATGTTCCACGTTTCATAATCACTATCAATAAAAACAGGGATGGCATTTTGGTAGATAATTGGATTTGCGGTAGCTGAGAAGGTAAGGGTTGGACAGAATACTATATCCCCTTCCCCCACTCCTGCTGCCTTAAGTGCTAGATGGATAGCTGCAGTTCCAGAAGAAAGAGCAGCAGCCGCCTTAGATCCAACCTTTTCAGCTAGTTCTCTTTCAAATCCATTTACATTCTCACCAAGTGGTGCAATCCAATTTGTATCAAATGCTTCCTTAATATATTGCATCTCATAGCCTTCATCGCTCATATGTGGAGATGAAAGAAATATTCTTTCCTTTACTTTTGTGGATTCCATCTTGATACTTCCTTCCTGTGAATATTAGTAAATTAGGACTTAGCTAGAAGCTTATCTTCCAGTTAACTACTAAAATACTAATTTCATATCACTAAGCGGGTTTCCTAAATAATGCGAAATTCATAAAAGATTCTAGACATACTGAAAAGACATAGTATGCCTAGAATAGATTCAATTGCTTTTTACTAAGATAAATTAGCGACTACTTGGCTATCGAAAAAGCCTTATTCTCTCTCCTATTAGCCACATTAATCACAAACTCACTAATCTCCTGCACTGTCATCGTCTCAAATCTATCAATCAAATAATGCACTTCATGCTCCTGCTCGAGCACAGCCTTCCCAATATGTATCTTCGGAAACACTGCTTTTGTATGCACTTCTTTTTCATTGAGAAGCTCTTCGAACATCTTCTCCCCAGGACGGATTCCTGAGAAGTTGATCCCGATTTCTTCTATTGTATAGCCTGACAGCTGGATGAGGTTTTTCGCCAGGTCGACGATCTTGACCGGCTCTCCCATATCGAGGACGAAGATTTCTCCGCCGCGTGCCAGGGCCCCTGCCTGCATGACCAGTCTGGATGCTTCTGGGATCGTCATGAAGTAGCGGGTCATATCCGGGTGGGTGACCGTGACCGGTCCGCCCGCCTGGATCTGCTTTTTGAACAATGGAATCACACTGCCGCGGCTGCCAAGTACATTGCCGAAGCGGACAGCGACGAATTTCGTTTTACTCTGCTCGTCCAGCGCCTGGATGACCATTTCAGCAATCCGCTTGGTAGAGCCCATAACATTGGTTGGGTTTACCGCCTTATCTGAGGATACAAGCACAAAAGTGCCAACCCCGAATGTATCGGCTGCCTCGGCAACATTCTTTGTGCCGATGACATTGTTTTTCACAGCTTCCTTCGGATTGTATTCCATGAGCGGCACATGCTTATGTGCTGCAGCATGGTAGACCACATCCGGCTGATGCTCCTGCATCACTTCAAAGATCCTCGCCCGGTCCTGGATGTCAGCAATAACCGGCCGGATTTCCAGATTCTCGATTTTGAGATTACGGAGCTCTAAGTCGATCAGATAGATGCTGTTCTCCCCATGCCCGACCAGAACAATTTTCTTCGGATTGAATTTAATCACCTGGCGGCAGATCTCAGAGCCGATGCTTCCGCCTGCCCCTGTTACCATGATCGTTTTGCCTGTCAGCTTTTGTGAGATGCTTTCTGAATCAAGCTGGACAGGCTCCCTGCCGAGAAGATCCTCAACCTGGACATCGCGGAACTGATTGACCGAAACGTTTCCAAGCATTACATCCTCAATCAGCGGCATGATCACCGTTTTGGCATCTGTTCCTGCACACTGTTCGAAGATATTCTTCATCTCTTCCTTATTCAAAGAAGGAATGGCAATGATGATTTTATCTATTTGCAAAGTTTCAACTGCTTTACTGATGCGTTTAGAACCACCGACTACTGGAAGTCCATGAATCTGCAGGCGGTATTTCTTTGGATCATCGTCAATAAAGGCGACCGGCTTGATTCCGGCGTCTGTATTTTTCAGCAGCTGGCGGGCAAGCATGGTGCCTGCTGCTCCTGCACCGATGATCAATGCCCTGGACTGTTCAACCTGCGGCTTGATATAGCGGTCGCGGTAGACACGCCATGCAAAGCGCGAGCCCCCAATCAGGAGAACGTGAAGCATCCAGGCGAGCATAAGGGCCCGGAAGTAAATGTCCTGTATGACAAGCTGCTGAACAACGGCTGTCATCATGATGGAAAGGCTGACTGCCTTTACGATGCTGACAAGCTCGCCTACGCTCGCATATTCCCAGGCCTTGTTATAGAGCCTGTAGATGCTGGCGAAGATATGATGGCTTAAGAGCAAGGTAATGGATGTCAGCATCAATGTTTCGTATTTGAAAATCTGAAACGTGGGATGAAGGGTAATATAACTAAGATAAATAGCGGACAGCACAATAAGCGAATCCAACGCAACCAGAAAAGTTAAGCGTTTCTGAAATGTCATCCATAATCCTCCTATAGCTTTAGTATGATAAAGTGTACATGCAAATAAATATCTAATGGAAAAACACGAAAATTCATGTTTTTCCATTAGATATTTATCTTTTTATGTAAAAGGGCATCCAACCCGCCCTCACACCACTCCAATGACGACAAGCGTCTAAGGAAAAGATTCCCTGATCCCACAGAATGGCCGAGTGCCCCCTTGGATAACGGCGAGGAGACATCACCGGTTCTTTATGTAAAATCTAAATGACTGATATTTCGAACGATTGAATTAGAACAGACCCATGAACTTCTTCTTTTTAACCCGGCTGGGTATTTCTTTAATTACATTCTGCCCCTGTACAAGGAGTTCAGCATTCTCTGTAAATAAGAAGACCGTATCTACACCGTATCTGCTGTCTATCTCGGCAAATGCTTCCGCCATTTTGAAGCCCCGCTTTGTGGTATTATGGGCATCCGAAGCGATAAAGTGCGTTAGATTGGCTTCAATCAGCTGATGGGAGAAGCCTTTAATCTTCTTACCGAAGTACCCGCATAAGCTGGCAGCTGTCACTTGTGTTAATGACCCTTTTTTGACCAATTGGTATAACACGTCAGGACGTTCCATGATTTCAGCATTGCGCTCAGGATGTACAATAACCGGTGTCAGCTCTTTCATCTGCATATCATATAGAAGCTGCTCCGTATAGCGCGGTACATGTCCGCTTGGCAATTCAATGAATACATAAGGCGAATTGGCAAGGGGAAGGATATCCCCTTTATCCAGGTCAGCAAGCAGATCCCCATTGATCCGGGTTTCCTGTCCAGCCAAAATTTCAAGGCCGATTTTTTCCTGCTTCAGCACATCATTCACTAGAGAAACTTTATTCTGTATCTCTACTTTCGTATTATCGTAGCTTTCATTTCTATGATGGGGCGTGGCAATGATTGTATGAATCCCTTCTGAAACAGCCTGCCTGGCCATTTCTATCGTTTCACTCATATCTTTGGCTCCGTCATCAACTCCGGGCAATATATGACAATGAATATCAATCATTGCGCCCAACCCCTTCCAATTAAATGTTAATATTCTAGGACTTTTTTAATATACCATTCTGCCCCTATAGGGTAAATAAGAGATTTTGTCGAATCCTGTTATTTTCCGCCATAGTAGTAATAGTAGTGCGAATCCTGGAGCTTTTTCTGATTAAGCACTGCTCCAAGCAGTTTGCCCTTGGATGTTCGGAGAAGCTCTGTCGCTTTTTCCGCCTGTTCCATTTCTGTGTAGCCGCTGCTGATAACGAGCATAGTGCCCTCTACCTTGTTAGCCAGGATCTGGGCATCAGCGACAGCAAGAATCGGCGGAGTATCGAATAGGACGACATCAAATTCCTTCTGGACATTTACCAGAAATTCTTCCATCGCCTGTGAACCAAGTAGTTCAGCAGGGTTTGGCGGGATCGGTCCGCTTGTCAGCACAGAAAGATTTTCAATCGCTGTTTCTTTAACAGCTTTTAACAGACTGGAGCTTTTCGTCAATACATTTGTCAGACCGTTGTTGTTGGTCAGGTTGAAGGTATAATGGGCAGTCGGCTTCCGCAGGTCGGCATCAACCAGTAGCACGCGCTTGTTCTGCTGCGCAAACACGACAGCCAGATTAGCCACTGTTGTTGACTTCCCTTCCCCCGGTCCCGATGAAGTCACCAGGATGGAACGGACATCCTGATCAACGGATGAGAATTGAATATTGGTTCTGACAGTCCTGTACTGCTCGGCAATCGGAGATTTTGTGTTATAAGCTGCCACCAGCTTTCTCCTGCTGTCATTCACAGATGCTTTCGGCTTCTTCTTAAACAGCATCCCGTTCACCTCCAAGCTGCTTTCGTGCTGCTCTCTCTTCCATGGCACCAGTATCTTCATTAATGATGGCGATCGTGCCAAGTACAGGCAGATCCAGCAGCTTCTCGATATCCTGCTCTGTTTTTACCGTATTGTCCATATACTCTAATAGGAAGGCAAGTCCAACGCCTGTCATCAGGCCGACTATGAGGGCAATGGCCATATTCAAGACTTTGTTCGGTTTGATAGGTGCCGGATTGTCAGTAAGCTCTGCTTTCGCCAGAATTTTGACGTTATCAATATTCATGATTTCAACGATTTCTCGCTTGAAGACATTGGCCGTCGTGTTGGCGATATCAGCTGCCATGTTGGGATCAGGGTCTTGTACTGTGATTGCGAGCACCTGTGAATCCTTCTGGCTGCCGACCGTAATCTTTGAATCCAGCTGGCTTGTCGTTATATCAAGGTCCAGCTCTTCTTTAACTAAATCAAGAATGGCAGGACTCTTTATGATAACATTATAAGTATTGATTAATTGCAGATTCGTCTGGATTTCTCCGGGATTATATACCGGCTGGTCGCTCTTGGCCTGGTTGACCAGCAGCTGTGTTGAAGACTGGTAAATGGGAGTGAGATAAAAGTAACTGATGAGACCGCTCGTTGCTACAGCAACGAAGGCGATAGACAAAATGAGACCCAGACGCTTCCTTAATGTCTGGAAAAGCTCTTTCAAACTTATTGTTTCCTCCATTGGGTTCCTCCTGAAAAAAATGTAAGGTTATTGTAAAACACATAGTATTATAGCATATCATCTATCAAAAAATGGTTATAATGGCATGATTTTTACAAGATCCGCTCAACTTTGACAGCAATCTGGCAATTATTTTCCTCATTAGTCCATTAAACTATAAAAAACTGCATATTTATAGATTAAAATGGATTTTGGAAGAAATTACAATATGCTGTCCTGCCGTTCAATTCCTTAAAAAAAGCACTCCAAGGAGTGCCAACGGAAATTTGGGAATTGAATATGGGGAATGTGACAGCAGCAGGATGATTTCTCCGCGGCCAGAAGGAGCCGGGAAATCGCAGCTCGCTATCTCACTCTTTTTTCAATTGATAACCTTACATTCATATTATCACCTTATCTATACAGATTGTCTAATCATGCTGTATTCCCAGCCTTTCACTCATCTGGGTATTATATGGGTGAATAGACCGTGAAACGGCTTTTTATATAACTGTAGGCATATGACAATTTTTTAGTTCTTTTTTCTGTTGTTTTTTCCGAAATAAAAAATCAGCTTCCCTCATAGAAGGAAGCTGATTTCATTTAATTGGCACTTCTGAAAATCTGATCAGCCCACTCAGGATGATCGATGAACGGATTGCGGTTTTCCTGGATGCTGTAGATGACGTTATTGCGGTTCCTTTCAAACGCATCGACAGGATCCTGTTCATTCCACTCGAGCAGGACAGACAGCTTGCCGTGGTAAGGATTTGAGCCATTATTTAGCAGGTCATTCAGCTCAAGGTCCACTTTGTCGCCATCTTCGTAGCGGACGGCCATATAAAAGAGCATCCGCGCGACATCGCCTTTTACGCGGTCAGGCGGCTCAAAGGAATTGGAGCTCACCTTGCAGCCCCCGCAGTTTTCAAATGCACTTCCGCCATTGGCGAAATCCAAGTTTCCGCGTCTGCTGTTGACCTGTACATCTGTCGGGCGGAGATGGTGGATATCTGTACCCGGTCCATTGCTTGTGCCGAAATCGCCATGCGACTTGGCCCACACATGCTCCCGGTTCCAGTCGCCCACATAGCCGCCGTTTTTGTCTTTAGAGCGGGAAATGCCTGAATACAGAAGAACGACGTTATTCGGATTGAAAGGATCTTCGTCTGTTTCTTTTAATGCATCCCACACCTGGCTGTACGAAAGAACTTTTTGAACACTGATAATGTTGTGTAATGCATCTTTCAGGTCATCGCCTGTTTTCCCTGCAGCAGCCGCATAATAGGAATCAACCGGCTGTTCAGTCTGTTCTCCTGTAACAGTTAATTGAAAAGTAAGCTGAGCTTCTTTATCGCCATCAGTGGCTTTAACTGTTACCTGATACGTGCCTTCCTCAGACTCAAGGAAGGTAAGCGTGCTGCCGAATACATTTCCCCTAGTGGATGTATATGTAAGCTCATCCCCGTCCGGGTCAGTAAAGTAGTTGCTTAGTTCAATTGTTAAAGAATCATTCTTTTGAACAGTTTGATTGCTGATTGCACGGGCAGCCGGGGCACCGTTCTCTACAGGGAGAAAAGGAGAAGCAATAGCTTCCCCTTTCACATTAGTGAACTTGATGTTTGATACATCAACGCCGTCTGCAACTGTCCATTTCTGAACGTTTTCAGCACCGCGGATTTCTTTTACATTAGCGTTGTCGATGACAACTTCTTGTACCTCTGCACCGCTTAAGTCAATGATCGCTCCGCTTTGTGCAGGGCTGATAATGACCTTAGTGGTTTTAAGGCCAGCACCTTTTAGGGTTACAGATGTTTTCAGAACGATTCCTTCACGGATGACTGAAGAAGCATCCATGTTTACAAGGGAATTGTGTGCTGAAACTGTCAGCTTCTTAGTAGAGAAGCCTGAGAGATTATAAACTTTTTCATACACTGGCTCTGCCTTCGGCTGAAGAGCTGTCTGGATCAATACAGGGTCATGGTCACTTGCGCGGCCATGCTCTTCCATGAAGCCGGAGTTGATATGGACAATGTCCACAGCTGTTGCTGCTGCAAGATTGTTGGATACCAGGATATGGTCGAGAACCTGTGCATTGCCTTGGTAAGAGTAAGAATAGCGCTCTTCTGCCGGCACTTGCTCAATCATGTTAGTCAGTTCCTGTCCTTTAAGAGCCTTCAGAGGATTCGAGAATTCAAAGTCATTGAAGTCACCTAAGAGAACAATGTTTGCGTTTGGATCTTCTGCTTTTACATCTTTTACAAAACCATTAACGATATTGGCAATCTTCATGCGCTGCACTTCACTGCCAAGCACTGGAGGCTGAACCTTGCCGAATAGAGGCTGATCTCCGCCTTTGGAGTTAAAGTGATTAGCAACAACAATTACACTTTCACCTTTGAACTCAAACTGTGCTGCAAGCGGCTTGCGGCTTGATTTGTATGCTGCATTTGTTGGATCGATACGGCCCGGATTCAGTGTAAGCTTGCCGTTTTCAAAGCCGACAGATTGTGTAGAAGTTCCTTTTGGAGCTCCTTCTGTAAGAGATACTCGCTCTGCATTATATAGGAAGCCGACGCGGATATTTCCGCCTGGTACTCCCCCATCCTCATTATTGACAGGCGCAATATCCGTGAACGAATATTCAGAACCGCCAAGTTCTTTGATTTTTTCCACCAATACTTCAAAGCTTTCAGCGGAGTCCGTTGTACCGTCATTGGTTTCACCACTGCTATCCTGTACCTCGGTAAGACCAATGATATCCGGCTGTTTCATGTTTTCTACCACTGCTCTTGCCAGTTTCTCAATTTTATCAGGAGATACGTTTGGAGAAAAGTTCTCTACATTATAAGAAGCGATTGTCAGCTTGTCTTCTTCTTTTGTAAGAGAAGTCGTTTCACGCTCGATGTCAGCTTCTACAAATTCAGGCAGATCATTTTTGTCTGTCAATACTTTAAAGTTGCTGAATCCATAGCTGACTACACCCTGAACAGAACCGTTAAAGTGGTCGCCCATTTTGGCAACAAAGCTTTCATCATCAATCAAAAGAGTCACTCGTTCAGGGTTCATGTCTTCTTTTGTAATGCGAAGGCCGCCATTGTCAGTGTTTGTTTCATAGCTGCCTGGAACAACTACAAGCTCACCATACTTCTGAGGAGCTACAACCTTAGGGTTGTTTACTTCAACCAGCATGCCTTCAAGGCTTTCCCAGAAGTCGATACCGTCTTCTTCCGGATCAAATTCTGCAAATCCGTCATTATCAATGATTTCAGTTGGAATCTGGCGGTCTACACCAAGGATGACAGGCGCAGGAAGCTCTGCTTCTGCTTCTGTCACTTCAATTGCAGACGCACTGATTTCTGTTACTGGCAGATCAGTCTGTGCTTTTTCTGCATAGCCGTCAAGAACATATTCCTTAACCGTTCCGCTAACTGTGACTTTATTGCCTACAGTGAGACCATGATTGCTTCTGTAAACCAGAATACCTTCAGCTGTCTTATCATTATCATCCGGCTGCGGATCCTGCATATAGAAGTTTCTTGAATCTACTACCTTCGTAACGATTCCTTCTATATTATTGACGTTTGAATCCTGATATAAAGAGTAATGCCCTTCTCCCTGGATATCATGGATGCGGATTTCATCTTTCTGGATTGCATAATTGAAAACCGCTGTATCGCTGTTAGTCATTCCGCTTTTCACGGCAACAGCTTTGATAGTTGTTGCTTCTGAAATGGCAATTGGTTCGCTGTATACAGTGCTGTTTTCATCCGGGTTCGAGCCATCTGTCGTGTAATAAATGGCCGCACCTTCTGTACCCGTTGTCAGCGTTACTGTATCTCCCTCATTAACAAGGCCGGAAGCTGGGTTTGCTACCACTGCCTGTACCTTGCTGGAATCAAGAATGATATCGCCGGCATTGCGGGGGAGCAGCTGGAATGCATTATTATAGGCGCTCAATACACCTGTAATAGAATCATAGGTTGTATTTACTGCCAATAATGAGCTATCAGATGGGCGGATCTGGAAAGTGTCTCCGTCAGCATCCGTTGCTGTGTAGTTTCCTCCTGAGAAGGATCCTACAGACACATCTGTTAATGTAACAAGAGTCGACTCGATGTCTTCATCGAAGTCTGCAGCCTTTACTTCTGCCGCTGCAGGAACTTCTTCTTTACTTAGTACCTTTACATCACTAGGATTTACATTGATTTCAAGAAGTGAGCTGTACTCAGTCAGCTCTCCGGAAGCCTGCACACGATCGCCAGGGTTAACGCCGAGGTTTGCCCCATAAAGGACAATTCCTGCCGTTTCATCCTGGATGTACGTCGCACTTCCAAGAACCGCTGTAACGATTCCAGTAGTCATGACATTTGTCCCCTGCTGCATCGCTCTTACTTCGGCAATTGATTTAGCAGAAAGAATCGTATATTCAAAGCTTGCAATCTCGCTGTCTTCTAAATCAGCTGCAGAAGCAAATGCTTTGATTGTTGTGTTTTCATTGATGGTGATTGGGTCTGTGTATGTGCTGCTTGATGTGGTTGGGGCTGAACCATCAGTTGTATAGTAGATCGTTGAATCTGCTGTTGCAGAAGTCAAAGCCACTTCTGTTCCCGCAGCAACAGCACCTGGTGCAACACTTGCTTCAACGCCTGCTGTTTTAGTTGCTCCCGCTTCATTGCTTGTCCATGAGATATTATCAACGACTACCTGTTTTGTAGCAGCATTAGCTACTTTAATCGTGAAAGGTCCTGCAACATTCAGGTTATTGACTGTGAATGTATGAACAGCATCGTCACTGAAGGCTTCTGATTTACCAATGGATTGTCCATTTATGAAGACTTCCACCTGACGGTCAGCAGTACTTGTGAATGCTTTTTTCAGATCAATGGAAATACTGCTGATTCCGCCACTAATTGAAGATGATTCAACTGCTTTGCCCGGATCTCTGAACATAATCCCTGTTCCGTCAATACCATAAGTATCCTGATTTCTTGCGCCAGTATAGGTCCAGGTGATTCCATCTACGCCAACAAAGCTTCCATCAACATAGCTTGACCCGGTAAGGCCAAGATTATCAAAGGTTTCTGTTTTTTTGGTTTCAGCTAAAGATACTGAGCTTGGCAGCAGTATGTTCAGCGACAAAACAAAAATCAGGAACAAAGAAACTTTTTTCATGAATTTATTATTCAAGTGAGTTTCCCCCATTAGTTTTAATTTGCAATGTAAATCCTTCTGGCGGACCAGAAGGATTCTGCAATGATTAATCTAAAAACTCAGTCTCCCCATCAACCTCAACATTGTTAAATTCAATGGTAGAAGCGTCGCCTTTGATGTACAGGTTTCCTTTTACATGTGCATACTCAAGTTTCGCCGTGCCAGTTGCATCCACCATTACATCACCGTCATACACTTTAGGCGCAGCTGCAGTTCCGCTGAAATCAGCACCGTCCACTTCAGCTGGTTCTTCTGCTGTCGCTTTGTCAATGATGCGGCCTTCAACAGAAGGATTAACAATATCGTTCGGCTGGGCATCGATATAATCCCTCAGCATTTCCCAGTCAACATAACCAGGCTCGCTTACTCTTCCTTCTTCATAAGCTTTGGCAAACATTGTATAGCCGTCTCCGCCTTTAGCAGTGAAGACATTTGTTGCCACTACATATGTCTTAGAAAGATCCAGGTCATTGAACGTTCCATTTTCATTTACTTGAACAGAAAGTACTCTTTCTCCAACCGGCTTACTGCTATCATACGTATATTTCATGCCTGATACCTGCAGGAATCCGCCGAATGCACCAGGTGCATCTTTAACGCTGAGTTCAAGAGCAGCCTTAATCTCTTCCCCAGTCAACTGCATTAGTCCAAGTGAGTTGCCGAATGGCAGTACTTCAAGAACCTTGGCTAGGGTAATATTCCCCTCTGGAACTGTTACACGGATTCCTCCTCCATTCTGAAGGGCAATGACTGTATCAGGATTGATCGTTTTTGCTTTTGCCAGCATCCCGTCAGTGATGAAGTTCCCCAGGTTAGTTTCCCCTGTACGTGCTGCCGGGTTGCCTCCGATCAAGTCTACTGCTGCTTGTCCAACTACTGTGTTTTGTTTTTCTGTCACAACCGGCTTATATTTTGTTTCAAGAATCTGCTTAGCCTGTGCATCATCAGCAAACTTGCCAATATCCAGCAGTTCACCTGCATGGCCGATCACTTTGCCGTCTTCATCAAATTTCACATCAAGCGTACCAAGGAACTTGCTATATTCGTTAGCTTGAACGATGACAGTTGGCTCATCCCCAGTATTATCAATAACAGGATCTGCCAGTTTATCATGAGAGTGCCCGCCTACGATAACGTCAATTCCTTCGACTTCTTTAGCCAGAGTCAAGTCATTGTCACCGCCGCCATCATTATAACCAATATGGGTAAGTGCAATGATTTTATTGATTCCCTGCGCTTCAAACGCCTCAACAGCCTTCTCTGCCTGTTCGATATAGTCTTCAAATACTACATCTTCTCCTGGGCTGGAGATATCTTTTGTTTCTGCAGTAGTCAAACCGAAGATCCCAATCTTTTCTCCATTAACTGCTTTTACAATTCCGTTATAAATTTCGCCATCTTCCGGATTCGAAGAAATTTCGTCGTTAAACTGGTCTTTTAGATTTTCATCTGCAGAGAAGTCAACGTTTGCAGAAACAAATGGGAAGTTTGCACCTTTTACGAATGGAGCCAGCGTTTCAGTACCCTTATCAAATTCATGGTTACCGAATGTCATGGCGTCATAACCGATCAGGTTCATGAACTCTTGATCTGCAAGACCATTGAATTCATTGAAGTACAATGTGCCTGAGAAAACATCCCCGGCATCAAGCAATAATGAATTCTGGTGATTTGCTCTTTCTTCTTTAATGGCTGTAATTTTCTTGGCCACATTGTCCAAGTGTGCGTGCGTATCGTTTGTGTGCATAATATTCAGATCATACGTCCCATCTCCACTCGCCGGAGGAGGAGTTACAGGAGGGACTGAAGGAACTTCGAATGAAATATTCCCTACAACTGCGTTGCCGCTGAACGAGTTCAGCTTATATGTTTTTCCAGGTTCCTGGAAGGATGTTTTCAATTCAACCATTGTGAATCCATCTTCTGCTCCAGGCATAACTTTCGCTTCTTCCACTTTCAGTCCATTATCGAACATAAAATCAGAAGCTTTTACATCGGCTGCATCGCCTTTAATCTTGACACGAAGAACAGTGCTGCTGACTGAAGTTACGCTCACTACCTCAGGGGATACTTGTTTTGTCATGGAGGCTCTATGTAAGAAAATCGCATAATCCCCGCGTTTTGCATTTAAGTTAACGCCAAACTCTGTAGCTGAGATACCTTCTGTAACACTATTGGCAGCCAAGGCTTGAACAGCTGCTCTATAACGATCTGTTACATCTTTAAACTCCATGCTGGTCGAACCTTTTAAGTTAAAGCCTTTATGAATCCAGATAGCCAGCTCTCCGCGGGAAATTGGGCTGTTCGAGTCAAACATAGTGGCTGTTTTACCTGAAGTGATACCAGCTGCTTTCAGCGCATTTACCGCACCTGCTGCACGGGCAGGAACATCCTTAAAGCCTGATGCTGGTGCTCCTTGAGTATTTAATCCCAGGACATCCGCCAGTAATACAGCAGCATCAACACGTTTAATCTCTGCGCTTGTCCCAAACATAGTCGAGGACATACCATTTGCACCTTTAGAAACCACGAAATCTACGGCTTCCTTATAACGATCTGTTACATCCTTAAATCCGACAGCACTTGCAGCCGGGGCAACTGCTGATACTACGACAGCTGCTGTAGCTGCAGTCGCAATAAATTTACGGTGTTTCGACATAATTTTTGCCTCCTTGGATATAGTTAGTTTTGACAACCAGTTAGATATTTACCCTAAAATTTACTTACTATTCAATAAATTAGTAAAAAATCTTTAATTAAGAATAGTAAGTACTCAATCTCTCTCATTATAACAAAAGACCTAGTTTTTTTGCATGATATTTTACAATTTTTACGGATTATTTACGTAATTTCATAGTATTTGTCGAATATTAATTTAAAGTAAAGCAATTAATCTTCGTGTTTAGCCAATAAAAGCGCTTACATTACTTTTTCGATATAATATAATATGATACCGTTTTTAAATCCTTTATGCTTTGCGGCCTATGTATGGCTGGCAGATTCATTGTGAAAGTTATTCCAAAATTATTTCTCTTAAAAATGCTTTAAAGGTCTGACAGATCTTCAATTAGTATGAAAGAATCAGCAATTTTTTTAGAAATTAATAAAACACAGCAAAAAAGGAACCGCCGGAGCGGTTCCTTAGTCTGTAAATCTATTATTTTGTAACTGTAACAGTACCAGTAGTTGCAAGGCTGTTGCCGTTAGCATCTACAACGTTGTTTCCAGAAAGTACTTCAAGAACAACTGGCTTGCTAAGATCAGTTACAACATTAGAGAAAGTGATTGCTAGAGTTTGGTTTCCAGCAGTATAATCCCAGTTTGTAACAGTGCGGTCTACACCGTCAACTTTAACTTTGAAGTCTACAGTAGCATCTTCAAGATTAGCTTCTTTCATTGCTTCAGAGAATGTAACTGTCACTGTGTTAGCTGCAGTTAATCTAGCTCCAGAGATTGTTGGTTTAACATTCTCTTTGAATGGAGTTAGTGCAGTGTAAGCGTCCATAGCATTGCCATTAACGTCTTTTACACCAGATACAGATACAGTGCGAGTTCCATCAATCAGGATAGAACCTTCTCTTAAAGTCAACTCAACAGTTTGCTGGTTGCCTTTGAAGATCGCAGAAGTGAATACAGTTTCACCTTCTACTTTGTAGTTAGCAAGGTTAAGAGCAGTTGCAGCTGTAACAGGCTCGCTGAAAGCTACAGTAACTTTATCAGCATTTACAGAATAAGCAGTTACTGAAGGCTTATCAGAATCAGATGCAGATCCAAGAGTGAATGTAGCAGATTTAGCAACTGAATCATTGCCAGCTTGGTCTTCAACAAGTCCGGATGGAAGAGTTACAGTATAGCTGCCAGGATTGTTTCCAGTCAACTCAACTTTAACTGCTTCGTATTTGCCATCGTTGTTTACATCGTGAGAAGAAACAGTGCCAAGGTTAGACACTTCACGAGTAACAGAGTTAGCATCTACATAAGTGCCATATACAGCTTTAGCTGCAACTGGAGTTACTTCTTCATTGAAAGTAACAACCAGGTACTGCTTGTTGCTGATTGTTTTAACTTCGTGGCTTACATATGTTGGTGCAGTAGTATCAGCTTTGAACTCTACCAATTGAGAGAACGCAGCACCTTCGTTGCCGCTGATGTCTTTATAGCCAGCAGCTACAGCAACTGTTTTAACACCAGTTTGAGCAGACCCAAGAACTACATTGTACTTAGTAGAGTCTTTTGAATCTACAGTAATAGTAGTACCGGCAATTGAAGTTACGTCAGTTCCATTAACAGTGATTGTTGGGTTAGCTGCCAATGCTTCAGAGAATTTAACTGAGAAGCGAGTAGTGTCTTGAACATCTACAGAGCTAACTGTTGGTTTTACACTGTCAGTTTTAACTTTTTGAACGTTAGCAACCACTGGGTTTGGAGATACCAGGTTACCTGAGTAATCAGTAGCACCTACAACTGTTACAGTGATGTTTTTGTCCATTGCCACATTAGCATTTGATAAGTTTACAGTGATGAACTTATCGCCTGCATTGTGAGAGTATGAAGCGTTCGCATCGCTGATTTGAACGTTTCCAGCGCTTTGGATTGGCTCAGAGAACCAAACTTTTGCAGTATAGTAGTTATCGTAAGTTACAGTTGTCAGTGTAGGACGAACTGTATCTTCGTAAGAGTAAACTGAAGTGAATTTCTTTGTTTTAACATCTGCATTTGCAGCTGTGACAACAGCATCAACGACTACAACGCCGTCTTTAACTTCTACTTGAGTTGCTGCAGCATAACGCAATGTAACAGTTTTGCCGTCTTCAGAAAGAGTAGCCTTTGATGGGCTAGTTCCATTGATAGAGTAGCGTGCTACATTTTCAGCATCAGTTTTGTTAACAGCTGTGTTGAATTTAACTTCAACTTCTAAAGCGTTAAGAGGAGTTACGCTAGTAACAACCGGCTCTTTTACTACTTCAGCAGCTCTCTTAAGGAAGATCGCAAGGTCACCGCGAGTGATGTTCATGCTAGTTCCGAAAGTTGTAGCTGTTTTACCTTGAGTAACTTCGAACTCGTAAAGAGCCTTGATGTAAGGACCGAAGTTAGGGCCAAGGTCAGTGAAAGGAACTGCAGCATCTGATTTCAGATCGTAAGCGTTAGCAAGGATCTTCGCCATTTCGCCGCGAGTTAAAAGTGCATTAGGTTCGAAAGTTGTAGCAGTTTTACCAGAAAGAACGCCTTCTGATTTAAGTGCAGATACAGCAGCATCGTAGCGGCCAGTATCAGTGAAGCCTGAAGCTGGTACGTTAGTCAGGTCAAGCTTAAGAGCTTTTGCTAACCAGATTGCAGCATCACCGCGTTTAACGTTGTCGTGTGTGCCGAATGTAGTGTCAGTAGTACCATTTGTGATGCCGTTTACTACGAGGTAGTTTACAGCGTCTTTGTATTTTGCAGCTACATCTGTGAAATCAGATACAGAAGCTGCGCTTGCAGCTGGAGCTACAGCAGAAGCAACGATTGTTGCAGTAGCAGCTGTTGCGATGAACTTGCGGTAAGACTTAGGTTGATAAGCCATGTGTTTGTTTCCTCCCTGTTTTGTAAATAAAGGTTTTTAATAGTTCGAAGATTGAATCTTCGATGAACACAAGTTGTTGCAGTTTAGCAGGTTCCTATTACCGTCAAAATTCCCCATATTTCGATTAGCCTATGTAGGTGAAAATGGGCGATCGTGGAAGAAAAACAGTGCTTCTCTCCTAAATGACAGAATAGAACTACTATACACGTATTCTATTCTACCAAAAATGGATTAAATTTCAACTGTTTTTTACAATATTCTCCCTGCTAACTGTTTTTTGCCACAATACCCACTTATCCCTTGCTTTGGGATTGGAATACCAGCAACAAAAATTATTATACAGGTAATTTACTTTAGATGAAAGAAATACCATGGCAAAATAATACTAGTTTGGCATAGTAATTGTTTCCAGCACTTCCACCCTTTATATTAGACGATGTGAGTTTTGATTTAGTTTCAAGTTTTTTTATATTATTTTCCAAGAAAAAAAGCATGCAGAAGAGCTGCATGCTTTGCTGAACTCACCTTGCCAGTGTATGCATACCGGCTTTGGTGTATGCTATATTTTTTGGTATGTTTCCAAAGTCTGGTCGGCGAGCTGTTTGACAGAATAAAGAGCCGATGCTTTTTCATAGAGTTTGTCTCCCATTTCTGAGAGTTCCCCCTGATCCTTCGCTTCAGCTGCTGCAAGAATAGCTGACTCTATCGCAGATGCATCCTTGACAGGTACAATCCAGCCCAGCGAAGGATCGGAAATCAAATCCTTCACACCGCCGACATCGGTAGAGATGACCGGGACATGGGCGCGGGCCGCTTCCAGAATGACGAGCGGGAAGCTTTCGCTGTAGGATGCGAGCAGCTTGACGTCTGATAGGGACAGATATGAGTGGACATCATCATGAAAGCCGAGGAAGCGGACTTTTTCCGCGATCCCTTTCCTGGCAGCTTCCTTTTCAAGCTCCTCCCGTATCGGTCCGTCGCCGATCAAGAGCAGCGTTGTATCCGGTCTTTTTTTCAAAAGGCTCTGGAAAGCATCAAAGACAACGGTGTGGCCTTTGATCGGATGCAGGCGCGCCACCATGATGACAGCAAACTCCTCTTCTGAGAGCCCCAGATCTCCCCTTGTCAGATTGTTTCTCAATTCTTTATCAAACGAAATGCCGTTATAAATGGTCGTGATTTTCCCGGCCGGTATGCCGAAGCCGGTGATCATGCTTTTGAAGCGTTCAGAAACGGCAAAGAAATGATCAATTTTCCGGATGACATTCATATTGATTGCGGTAAAGACCCTTCCTTTGATTCCGCCTTTAATAAAGTCCTGCTCGGGATTGCTGTGGATCGTGGTGACCCATTTGAACGGAATCATTTTTCTCACCATATAGGCGAAAAGGTTCGCCCTCGGCCCATGAGTATGGACAATGGTGATTTCTTCATCTTTGATCACCTTTTTAATCCTCGATAAGATGGACAGGTCATAGCGGGATTTCTGGTTGAAGAAGACCAGCGGGATCCCAAGCTCCCTTGCTTCCTGTGCGAGCTTCCCTTCCTGAAAGACGCCAAGCAGGATGTCCTCGGACTTTAGATGGCTTAATAAAGAAAGAAGGTGGTTTTTTGAACCACCTGTCTCCCCTCCGCTGATTAGATGCAATATTTTCATGATTGCTCATTCCTTTTGACTGTAAAAGTACCGGCAACAGCTGCCAGCATCATGAAGAAATAAGTTGTATACGTCTTATCTTCCCAAATATTGTAGAGCAGCGCGCAGGCAAATACTGCCAGCAGGACACTCATGAGGGCGATTGCCGATTTGGATTCCTGCCTGTTTTTCCACAGGAAGAACAGCATGCCCAAAAGGAAGACAGCAAACAGGATAACACCGACCGCGCCTGTCTGGGCGATGATCTGGATATACTGGTTGTCCGAATAGATGTCATTCTCGATGCCATAGTCATCATAAATCGGCGAAGAATAGCTCTTTGCCGCTGAATCGCCGTAAGTGGCAAAGCCTGTACCGATAACCGGGTGGTCTTTAAAAATTTCAAAGCCCTTGTTCACAATGAACAGACGGCCGGTTGTCTTGCTGAGCTCAACGGTCGACATCTCGAATGTTTCCTTGAAACGCCGCTCCTCGTCTGAAGGCTGTTCAGTCTGGTCTGCAGGCGTTTCGGTGCGCGGTACATCCTGATCCAGCCCCTGGAGCTTAAAGTAGTTCGCTCCTTTTGTCACCGGAATATTGACCAGGACAACTGCTATCAGGATGCCGATAACGATATTGCGGGCCCTCTTCCACTCTTTTGTGAGCAGGATATAGACAACCAAAGCAATCACAAAGCCGATATATGTCCCGCGTGAATAGGTCAGCGTGATGACGCCAAGCATGAGCACAAGGCCGATATTGATGAACAGCCTTGTTCTGCCATTATTGACGAGCTGCTTCAGATACACGCCAAGCATGAACGCAATGGACAGGTATACAGCCAATACGTTCGGATTGTCGATCAGTCCGTAGATCCTTACGCGGTTATTGTAGGACAATGAGCGCCCGACCCATTTTTCCGGCATGAGGAGCGTCCTCAGGGAGAGCTTCTCTACGAGGCCGTGCAAACAGAGCAGGATGGCCATGAAGAAGGTTGTCCAAAGAAACTTCAGTATATCTTCTTTTGTAATATTCAGGCGCCTCACAACATAAAACACGATATACGTGATCAGGAAGGCCCTGAGCTGGAATACGATGGCAGTTAGCGATACACCGGTCAGGAGCGCCGAGATGGCTCCCACTGCACAAAAGGCGAAGAACGCCCATTCGAAAATATGGAATTCAAATATCTTCTTCCATTCTTTCTGAAGAAGATATTTCAGCACCACACTTGCGAATGCCGCCAGGATGATTAGATCTCCTGCCATCTTCAGCGATGGGTTTATTTCAATCAAAAACGAACGGGTCGGAAAATAAATCAGCAGGTTCAGCAGGCCATTCTTCGGCGAGAAAAACGCATACAGGGCCAATAGCGCCGATACCCCAAGCCCGACAATCGAATGGGGAATTATGAGTGCAAGGATGATCAGAGGCACGCTTATGAGTGCAAAAGGAAAATCTCTCCATGAAATATTCATCAATCTAGGTCCTTTCTTGCCTTTTACTTTGCTTATGCAGGATAAAAGGCTTGAAAAGTAGTCTTTCAAGCCTTTTGTGTTCTAAGAAGGCAGTCCAATAAAGTTCTCTCCATTTATAACATGGGGAACTGGAGCAGTCTATATTAAAAAGTTGAAAATCCTGTGAATCTTAACCAATCCCTACCGGCGGGACATGATCTTCAGAAGGAACCTCGGCAGGGCGAGCTGCCGCTTAAAGCGGTGCGGCTCCTTCATCAGGCGGTAAAGCCATTCAAGACCAAGCTTCCGGTAAAAGGATGGTGCCCGCTGCACCTTGCCCGCAAAGACGTCGAAGCTTCCGCCGACACCCTGGAATACTTTAACGTTAAGATGCGGCATATGCTCACGGATCCACAGTTCCTGCTTCGGGCTGCCCATGGCAACGAACAGCAGCTCGGCGCCTGATTCATTGATTTTCTCAACAAGCGCCTGCTGGTCCTGGACATAGCCGTTTTCATAGCCGGAGATGATGAGCCCCGGATATTTTTCCTCAAGCTTCCGTTTAGCCTCTGTGACAACCTCTTCCTTGGCGCCATACAGAAATACTTTATGATGTTCCTCAGCGGCGAAGCGGATCAATCTTTCCATCATATCCACGCCGGTCACCCGGGAGGTGATGCTCCCGCCCTTGAGCTTAGAGGCAAGCAGGATGCCGACACCGTCAGGGATCTGATAGGTTGACCCGTTGATCAGGCCGCGCAGCTCTTCATTTTCTTCCGCTTTGATGACTTTTTCAGGATTTACGGCAATAATGGTCGACTGTTTCCCTTCCATCATCCTGGTTCTGAGATCATCAATAATCTCTTCATAATTAAGAGGGGAAACATCGACCCCTAAATATTGCTCTTTTCCCATTCTACTCATCACTTTCTTTTTTACTCATAATGTAATGGGCGCCAGCATGGAAAGGTCGCCGATGCGGTATACCTTTACATGATCAGCATCCATGTCCGTACAATTCTTCGTATCAAACACAACCGGCGAAGCCATGCCTGCAAAATCCTCTGCCTTCAGTTCGCGGAACTCAGAGTGGTCTGCAAGGATCGCGACGACATGGGCGCCGTTAACGGCTTCCTCAAAAGAAGACAGCTCAAAATCCACCTGGTGGTTCTGTACATGCGGATCATAGGCATGTACCTCGAAGCGCGGATTGCTTTTCAGCATTTCGTAAATTTCGAGTGCCGGGCTTTCGCGCACATCATCGATATTGCCTTTGTACGTCAGGCCGAATACAGCGATCTTCGGCTTTTCCAGCTGGACGGTAAGCTTCTCGATATTCTCCACCACAAAATGAGGCATAGAGTTGTTGATGCGGCGGGCTTCCTGAATTAATGGCGATTCTGCCTGCGCTTTTTCCACGATGAAGTAAGGGTCGACTGCCAGACAGTGGCCGCCTACTCCTGGTCCAGGCGTATGGATGTTCACGCGCGGATGCTTGTTGGCAAGCTCGATGACATTATGCGCATTAACGCCAAGCTTCTGGCTGATTTTCGCCAGTTCGTTGGCCAGTGCGATATTGACATCGCGGAAGGTATTTTCCATCAGCTTGGACATTTCAGCAGTCACTGCTTCTGTTTCAATCACATCGCCTGTGACGACAGCACGATAGACATCTGCCGCTTTTTTCGCAGCAACCGGTGTCGTTCCGCCGACGATGCGTGTGTTTTCGATCAGTTCGATCAGGATGCGGCCTGGGAGCACGCGCTCTGGGCAATGAGCCACATAAATATCATTCTGCGTGTCAAATCCGCTTTCCTGAAGGATCGGTGCCACAATATCATCCATCGTTCTTGGCGGGATCGTTGATTCAACAATGACGACATTGCCTTTTTTCAAAAATGGCACGATTGACTTTGTAGCATTGACAACATAGTCGACATTCGCTGTATAGTCTTCGTGGATCGGCGTCGGTACGGCAATGATGAAGACATCTGCTTCCTCAGGTGCTGTGGACGCGCGCAGCTTGCCTGTCTCCACTACTTCTTTCACAAGCTCCGGAAGGCCGACTTCTTCTATATGGACTTCCCCTTTGTTCAGTGAATTGACGACACGTTCGCTGACATCCATGCCAACTACTTCATAGCCGGCTTTTGCAAAAATGGCCGAAGTTGGCAGGCCAATATATCCTAATCCAATTACACAAATCTTTTCCATCAAATAGGACCTCTCTTTATAGGCTTCAATAGTGATATACCGGGCTTTCTTGTTACCCGGTGAACAATCTCAAATAATTTCTAACATAGTATAACAAATCCTGACAAAGCTTGCATCATTGACATTGTCTGAAAGCAGTTATAATGATAAAATATTGTTTAGCTTTTTAGGGGGCGTTTTCACCGGCTCCTTTTCTTTTATGTTGCGAAAATATTCTGCTTTGCATTCGCAATTTTTTACCAAGAGGCTGATTTTTAATGCCGGATGAAAGCATATGTGCATACTAAAAGAAAAGCTTTCTGGCGGGAAATGCAGCCTTAACCCACTATAAGGAGGAAATACTTCTTTGAAGATTGTCATCTCAGGATTCTACGGACTTGGAAATACAGGCGACGAAGCCATCCTGGAATCTATTGTCGATAATTTGCGTGATCAATTGAATGAACCAGAAATTACCGTTTTTTCACTGTCTCCAGAACAGACTGCAAAGGAACATCATGTCAAAACCGTTTACCGGGGCTGGCGCCAGGATTTTAAAGGCAAGGTCAGAGCACTGAAGGAAGCCGATCTGCTCGTGTCCGGCGGCGGGGGACTTTTGCAGGATACATATCCGACTAAGTTTATATTCGGACCGCTTCCTTATTATTTACTGATTGTATTCCTTGCCAAGCTTTGCGGCACAAAAGTCATGTTCTTCTCCCAGGGCATTGGTCCTGTCAACTCGACCTGGGGCAAGATATTAATGAAGGTTTTTGCCAATATGGCCGACTTT
The DNA here is from genome assembly GCF_008180445.1 of Bacillus infantis. Classification (GTDB taxonomy): domain Bacteria; phylum Bacillota; class Bacilli; order Bacillales; family Cytobacillaceae; genus Bacillus_AB; species Bacillus_AB infantis_B. The sequence continues at coordinate 483,614 of NZ_VTER01000007.1, read as the reverse complement.
GTTACAGTCCGTGACCAGTTCTCTAAGGACCTGCTGCACAAGCTTGGCGTCAAACGGCCAGAAACGGTCGTGACATCAGATATCGTCTTTGCTTTCCACCCGAAAAAGGATACAAGCTGCATCGACAGCCTTAATCTTGAACGAAAGGATAATCTGGTTGCCGTTTCTGTGCGTCCATGGTTTGAGAAGGTAAAGCAGTTCGAGCAGATTGGCCAGATCCTTGACCGCTTGATTGAAGAGCGTGATGTAACTCCTGTATTCGTGCCGATGGAAGGCCATCATGATGATGAGGCGAGCAAAAAGGTGCTTGCCCACATGAAGCATGCTGATAAATGTCTTATCCTCGGGACGAAATTTACGCCAAACCAGTATTTGAACTTTATCGGCGAATGCCAAATGACGATCGGCATGCGCCTTCATGCCCTGATTTTCTCAACGCTTATGGGTGTACCGCATATCGGCCTCAGCTATGATAAAAAGGTGGAAAGCCTGCTGAAGCGCAGCGGGATGTGGGAATTCTCGGCCGTCCTTGAAGAAATGGATGCTGAAGAGCTCACCAAGAATTCACTTCACCTTCTGGATAACCGCGATAAATACAGCACAGTGGTCAAAACGAATGCTGAAGGTATGAGAAAAGAAGCTGTCCGCAATGTTGAGCTGCTGAAAGAAAACTTTTTACGTTAATGGAGGCGCCAAAATGAAAATATTAATTGCTACCGCATACGATTATCCGCACGCGGGTGGACTTTCCACCCATGTGGCCACATTAAAGGCCGGGCTTGAAGAGCGCGGACATGAGGTTGATGTCCTGTCTTTTTCTGATATCAGCCCTGCCGTCCGCAAGGTCTATGCCCAGGGGCCGAGCTTTGTCATTCAAAAGCTCAAGAAAGGCCGCGGCATCCTGTGGAGCCATCATGCCCGGAAAAAGCTGATCCAGAAGCTGATCGAAAAGAACAAGCATAAGCAGTATGACCTGATCAATGCACAAGATCCGTTCACGACGCTTGCTGCCATTGAAACCGGCATCCCGACTGTCTCGACCGTCCATGGCTATATGGCATTCGAATCTGTCAGCAAGGGCAGCATCATCGAAGGCAGCCCTGAGGCAAAGGAAATGCAGGATATCGAGATCAAGGCCTATAAAGGGACACGGAAGATCATTACCGTTGACCAGCGCCTGAAGGACTATGTAAAGGAAATGTCGGGCGTGGAAGGCAATGCCATCCGCAACTTCATCGATATTCACAGCTTCAAGCCTGATAAAGATAAAAAAGGCCAGCTTCGCGACCAGTACGGGGTATCACGGGACGAGCATGTCTTATTCGTGCCGCGCCGCCTGACAAAAAAGAACGGGGTCATCTACCCTGCCCTGGCATTGCCTGCTGTGCTTGAAAAATATCCAAACACCAGATTAATTTATGCCGGAAGCGGCGAAGCGTTAAATGAAATCAAGCAGATTGTCGCGGAAAATAAAATGGAGGACCGCGTCACGCTGCTCGGTGCCGTACCGCATGAAAAGGTAAAAGACTATTATGCCCTGGCCGACATCGTCCTTGTGCCGAGCGTCCACTCTGCCGGCGTTGAAGAAGCTACTTCCATCTCGGCTCTTGAAGCGATGGGCTCCGGCTCTCCGCTTGTCGCCTGTGCAGTCGGCGGCCTGAAGGAGATTGTCGATCCAGGCAAAGACGGCTTACTGGTTGAGGAAAAGAATGTAGAAGAGCTATCAGAAGCTATTCTGTACTTCCTCGAAAATCCGGAAAAAGGCGAGGAAATGGCGAAAAATGCGCGAGAAAAGATTGAGAAGGAATATTCTCACCTTGCCGCTGCAGCCAAATATGAGGAAATCTACCTCAGCGCACTGAAGAAATAATTGTGAAGAGCCTCAGGGAGAGCACCCGCTTTACCTGGGGTTTCCTTCTACCCTTAAACAGAAAGTGACTGAAGAATCCATGTCAGGATTAAAAAAAACCGCCATCTGGATCACGCTGCTGGCCCTCGTCCTTAAGCTGTCAGGCTTCCTGCGCGAGAGCATCATTGCGAGAGAATTCGGCGCAACCGACTTCACAGACGGCTATTTGCTTGCTTTTTCTTTTATCACACTTGTTGTGGCCATGATTTCAGGCGGATTCAATAATGTGTTTCTGCCCTTGTATATAAAGCACCGGAATGCTGACACAGCTGCCACCGAACGGAATGCGAGCGGCATCATGAATGCCACCGTGCTGGTTTTCCTGATTGTTACGGTTGCCGGCTATTTCTTCGTCCCGTATATCGTCCCATTCATCTACGGATCGATGAACGAGGTGCAGGAGAAGGTCGCTGTCGATATCACGCAATTCTTCTTCCTTTTCATGACAGCGATTGCCTTGAACGGAATTCTGGAATCCTACCTGCAGGGCAGGCGCGTGTTTGTTCCTTCCCAGATCTCGAAGCTCCTGGCAACATTGATGGGTGCCGTTTTCGCCCTTTTGTTCTCTGATTCGTGGGGCATCAACAGCCTCGCTTACGGCTTTATCGCTGGTACGCTTCTTGGAACCGTACTGCAGATTTTTTATCTCAGGAAAAGCGGTTTTCATTGGGAGCCGACGATCAAGGTGGATAAAGTATTCCGCAACACTTTTCTTGCCCTTCTTGTACCGGCCTTGCTCAATTCAGTCGTCGGGCAGATCAATATGTTCGTCAATAAAACATTTGCCGCCGGCACGATTTCCGGTGCTGTCACTTATCTGAATAATGCTTCCCTCCTGGTGAGCATTCCTCAGGCGATCTACGGCACGACGATTGCTGCGATCATCTTTACCCTGCTGTCAGAGCAGGTGGATAACCATAAAAAGTTCCAGCAGACGTTCTTCATGGGCATGCAGATTTCTCTTGTCACCCTGATGCCAATCGCGGTCGGGCTCCTGCTTGTCGGTGATGCGGCCATTGCTTTTATCTATGAAGGCGGGAGATTTACGGCAGAAGACACGCAAAATACCTATCTTGCACTTCTCTTATATCTGCCATTGATCGTAACGCAGGGCCTGCAGTACATCGTCTCGAAGTCGATGTACGCCCGCGGGAAGACGGCGATCATCCTCCGGATCAGTGTAACGACAATTCTATTGAATGTGCTGCTCAACTGGCTGTTTGTCGGTCCGTTCGGCTATCCGGGGCTTGCTTTGACCAGCTCTGTCGTCTCCTTCTATTATCTGGGCGTATCCACCTATGTGGTCTACAAGGACTTTGATGCAGGTGAAAGAAGGAAGCTTATTTCCCTGTTTATCAGGGTGCTGCTGCCATCTGTTATCATGGCGGTGCCGCTCTACCTGATCAAGCAGTTCACACCGGTCTCCGACTGGCTGCCGCTGTTCGAGCTGAGCATTCTTGTACCGCTTGGCGCCATCCTTTATGCGGGAGGATTATACTTCTTCTACCGCCAGGGATTTGTACAGCTGCTCTCTGTCGTACGGAAAAAACGGGGCGGAAGCTCTGGTTGATTATAATGCGAAAAGCGCCAGCTATCTTGCTGGCGCTTTTTTATAATGGCTAGTATTAGGAACTAAGTTGGAAGGACTCTATCACTTATTGCGATTGCGCCTGCGATATATACTGCTTATTGTGGGGTGATCAGGAAAAGCTATTTTTACTGTCTCTCAAAGAGCGGACCTTCCGGCCTGAACGAGGTAATCAGTGACAGGTTGAAAAATAGGAGGAGAATTTCCCTCTAATTTCAAATAACCTCTAAAAATAGCTCAAATAGACGGAGAATTTCCGTCTATTGGCTCATGAAATAAGAAAACCGGCAGCTTTGCTCCGCTTAACGGGAATTTCTCCCCTTATCTACACCTACGAGTGCCATATTCAGCAGCATAACCGGAAAATCTCCGCTTATTTTCAGGCATGCTATTCACGGACTTCCTGTTTTTTCAAAACCATTCCGCGTTGGCTGAATAAGCCTCTTTTTACACAATACTATAAAATGTTATTTATTCCTTAAAGGCAAAAGAGCCTTTAATATTGGTGTTCAAAATCAGTCATGATCCACTTGTTTTCCACCTGGCTGATTGTGATGACGATGGTGAGGACACCGTGAAGATCACTTTTATGTTTCTGGGTGATTTTATATTCTGAAGGGCTGGTCTGCTTCAGTTCATAAGGCTGTGATGTGTCCAGGAATATCGGCCCTTCTGTAGCAACAAGATAAAGTCCATCCGCCTTTTCCTCAACTATATAGCCAAATCTTTTCTTTGCGAGCTGTTTGGTCATAATGGAAGAAAATTCAGTGTAAAACTCTTCCTCTGTTTTGAAGTTTGGATGCTTCAAATTAGCATCAAATTTCTTTAACTGCTGATCAAACAGCGTCATAGAACTTGCCGAGAGCCCGCTTGCTTCTGCCTTGCTCAGCCCGCCCTGCTCCACTGGTTCTTCTTCCTGCTGATTATCCTCAGGTTCGTTTGCTTCAGGCTGTTCTTCCTGTTCTTCCTCTGTTTCCTCTGTTGGCGGAGGATTGTTCTGTTCTGGATCTTGTTCTGTGTTTTCCTCTGGTTCATTGTTTTCGTTCTGGTCCGGCTGATTGTCAGGGGCCTCTGTTTCTGTATCTTCCTGCTTTTCAGTGTCTTCTGTATTTTCGAGCAGCAGGCTGTTATACCCTTTGGCTTCAAGGATGGAGTCTGCAATCTTAAACAATTCTTCTTCCTTTAGGTCTCCCTGCTTCTCAACGACCTGATAAAAACCTTCCGCTTCCCAGATGATATACGACTGCCCGTCTTCTCCTTGATAATAGGTGCCGGTCAGATTATCTGCCAGCATGAGGTCAGAGCCTGACTGCTGATCGTCCGACAATTCCTTGCGCATCTGATAGGAAAATGTATTCTGCTCATTCGCCGAATCGGTGAATATATGCTCATATAGCTCTCCTACTGTATGCATATGCTTAAACACATAATTTTCCGGTATATAGGGAGGTGTGATCAGCTCAGGTTTCTTTTCGGCGGTTTGCTGCTGATCTTCTTCCTGCTGGTTCACCAATGAATAGACGCCTGCAGAGGAAGCGGCAAGAAACACGGCTGTCAGCATGACAGGAACCCATTTTCCCGTCTTCTTTCGGGAATGTCTTTGGGCTGTCCTTGTTTCCTTCTGGCTTATGGTTCTCATGACATTTGCCTTCATATCGGGTGTAAATCGGAATTCCGCAAGTTTCCCGCTATGCTTTTGATCTTTTACTTCTTCCAGTTCTTTCTCCATTCCACTCACCTCTTTTCGTTAAAGATTTTTTTAATAATTCCTTGCCTCTGGTCATGCGGGATTTCACGGTATTCAGGTTCAGCCCGCATATATCGCCGATCTCTTTCTGGGTGCATTGCTGATAATAATATAAGAAAATGATTTCGCGGTATTTTAAAGGAAGCTGCAATATTTCATTCAGCAGCTCTGTCTTTTCCTCCTGTTCGATTAAATCCTGTTCGGCACTGCTGCTGCCGCCCGTGAAATAGGAGGAAATCACATCGCTGGCATGCATTTTCCGGTAATGCCAGCTGGTGACATAGTCTTTGCAGTGATTAACTGCCACTCTGTAGAGCCAGGTATCAATGGATGAATTCCCCTGGAAGGTATCCAGCTTCTCATAGCATTTGATGAAGATTTCCTGTGCGAGATCTTCTGCGGTCTGATGATTGCGGACATACGAATAGGCAAGATGGAGCACATCGGTGCCATGCCGGTCCATCAAATCGCTGATGATTTCATGTTTATCCAATCATGTCCCTCCTCTCAGGGATCTTTGTTTATTTTTTAGACGAGGCATGGGGGGAGAAGGTTGATTTTATTTTTTTGGTGGGCATGGAAAAGCGCCGGGGTTTTGGCCGGCGCTAAGATATAAACTATTATTTTTAATGGAGCTGTTGATTTCCGCTGCAGGCACTTCGCTTTTTGCGGGGCGGCGCTGCAATCCCGCTGGAGTCTGCGTGCCTGGAACGAAGATCAACAGGGTTTTGTAATTTATTGGGCTGTCTGAAAGCAGACCTAAGATACTCCACCCTATTTTTTTAGATACTAGTTTTTCGCTTCCTTCATCTTAACGGAACGTTCGAGGAAGAGCGCGTATTGGCCGCGGTCGACTGTATTGTTTCCGTTGTATGGAACCGAGTTGGTGATTTTGTTATAAGCAAGCTTGCTGATATCCGTGCGGTTTGGATGGAATGGAGCGATTCCAGCGAAATGATAGCCTGCTGGCGGCTGGTTATAGGTGTCCCCGAATGAACGGACCAGAATACTCGCCATTTCCGATCTTGTAAGCGGATCATAAGGCTTGAGCTTTCCGCCTGCTCCCATGATGCCGTTCGCTTCCGCGATGAGCATATATTCATAGCCCGGGCTGCCCGGCTTCATATCATCAGCTTTCATCTTATAGCCTGCCGGCAGCTTCAGGTCCAGCGCCTGGACAATCAGCTTGGCAGCATGATAGCGCAGCAGCTTCACTTCAGGGCGATAGGTGCCGTCAGTATAGCCATTGATAGTATCCCTCGTCTGCAGGAAGGTTACTGCCCGGGAGACTTCCTTATTATATACATCCTTGAAATAGGTTATCTCATTGGATGTGACAAGATTGGAGGATGCCATATACCCTTCGAAGCCTGTCCCCTTCACTTTGTAGAATACATATTGGTTATAGATGCTCGATCCGCTTTCGTAAGGTCCGCCTGTGATTTCAACCGGTGTATAATGCAGGACTGCTTCCGGCGTCGCATCAGTTATGGAATCACGCAGGTTGGAGGTAGAACGCGCAGTGTTATATGTATAAGCGACTGCTTTGTTCTTATAGTTTTGTGTTGTCTTTGTGCTGGTAGGCCACGTATAGTCTACTCCTGCAGGGAATGTCATCAGCTCAGGACGTGATGCATCCGGATAGCGGATATCCAGCTTCGGCGTTTCCCCCAGTTCCACCAGGCTGTTTTCCCTGATTGTCTGGAATACCTTCTCCTGGTAGGCATTGCCGCCTGCATGGTTCGGGTCATTTCGTTTGGAGAGCCCATTATAGCTCATGACTGCAAAATACCAATCTTCAATCTTCTCTTTTTCATGCTTGTTCACCTGCGGAAGATTGCTGTTATTCCACTTGCGCAGCAGCTGGTCGGCCCCCTGCTCAATATTGTAGCGCGTATCCTTTTTCAACCTTTCCACATCAACGTTATATTGGCTGATTTCTTCCGGTGTCAGCGTCAGCTGCATGATGCCGATTCCGCCGTCATTGGAAATGATCGGGGATCCATTGCCGTTGAACTGCATCATACCTGTTTCCACATAAGCGATTGCCTTCAGGATTTCTGCCGGGATGCCTTTCTGAACAGCCACCTCGCGCAGCATCTTCTGCACCTCGGCAATATTCACCTGGGCATTTGCTGCCGTAATCAGCGGCTGGACAGAAGAAGATGCCTTTGTCACTCCTTCAGCATGTACTCCTGCACCTGCACCTGCACCTGCACCCAGGCTGAGCATAAATACACCGGCCGCAGCCATTTTCACTAGTTTTTGAGATTTCATGCTATCCCTCCTCTTCCAGTATTTTAACATAATGAGAGATTGGGTAGAAATATTTGTCATTATGGAGGGTGCGTTTTGGTAAAAAATGTATAGTTGGGCGAATAATTGAAATTTTGGGGCGAATCACCTTGAATTTGGGTAGAATCAATGAGTTTTTAGGGCGAATCATCATGATTTTAAGGCGAATCAGCAAAACATTAGGCGGAATCCTTTTGCTAAAGATAGAATAATGAAAAATTCACCTGCTGATTCGCAAGAATTAGGTCATTCCTCCTATCTCCAGCTAAATCCTGTCCTGAATCAGCCGATATTTAATATAGTGAACGATAAAAATGACTCTATCAATCTGTCTTTTACCTTTTGCTATATCTTATGACTTGTGAGGGAAAACTCTATGCTAGATAAGCATAAATCTTACCGTAAATTTATGGCGGCTTCTGTAACAGGTGTTATGGTCGCAAGTGCCGTATCACCCCAGTTTGCAGGCGCACAGCAGCCTGTGCTTTTTTCTGATGTAGCACCAAAGGATTATTACTACGAAGCGGTCACCAGCTTTTCTAAAAGAGGAATTGTGAAGGGCTTCGGACAGGGGGAATTCAAGCCTGGCGAAATGGTTACAAGGGCTCAAGCTGCCAAAATGGCTGCTTTAGCTTTAAATTTGAAGACCGATCAATTAAAAGATCCAGGATTCAAGGATGTACCAAAGACCAATTGGGCCTATCGCTATATCACCGCCCTGAATAATGCCGGAATCCTTCATGGCTATGGCAGCCAGTTCAAGCCGAATGACCCGATTACCCGGGCACAGCTGGCAAAAATTCTGACGCTTGCTTTTAAACTGCAGGAAAGCCCGCTGAAGGATCAGCGCTTTACTGATGTGCATGCTAAAGACTGGTTTGCAGGCTATGTGCAGCCGCTGATTGAAAACAAAATCACGCTCGGAACGACGGCTAACACTTTTTCACCTTCCCAAATCGTGACCCGCGGCCAGATGGCGACATTTATATATAGAAGCGAACAGGCTGTCAAAACCCTTCGGTCTGCCGCTGTCATTAAAGAGATTACAGAGGATAAGCTCGTTACAGATAAAGGAAGCTTTCTGCTCTCTCCTGAACAGAAAAAATGGCTCACTCCAGACAATGCCCAGATTCTTAAAGATGCAGTCATTCACTATCATGCTGAAGATCATGTAATAGAGAAAATTGCCTCAGTTGAAATCAAGGCCAGCGGGAAGCCTGCTGCCGAACATGCGGCGGAGTTTTCAGGAAACCTGCTATTTGACGGGAAAGGCGCTGTGATTGAAGGGAATGTAAAAGTGGCAGGCGATTTCCTGTCCCTGAAGAATCTCACCATCATGGGGAATTTAGAGATTGCAAAAGAAGTAGAGAATGACTTTTATATGGAAGATGCCATCGTCCATGGGAAAACCCTGGTTAATGGCGGTGATTCAAATACGGTTGTGTTCAAGGATTCCCGTTTAGGAACTGTGGATGTGAATAAGCCTGAAGTGCGGGTCGAATCGCTCGGCCATTCTGCTGTTGGAGAGCTTGCTATTCATACTAATGCTACTATCACCGCAGATTCCGGCGTGACTTTTCCGAAGGTATCCATTACAGGCAGCGCAAGCCAGGTCAATCTGCAGGCTAATATTGATTCTCTCACTATTTCCAACAGCCAAGCACTGAATCTCACGGGATCGGGGAATATAAATAAATTAGAGGTGAGCTCCACCGTTCCTGTTTCACTGGATCACATAGGACAGGTTCAGACCTTATCTATCACCCAGCCAAAGACCAGCCTGACGATCGGGTCTAATATGCAGATACAGAACCTTGTGACACCGGCAAAAGTGGAGGCGCAGCAGGTTGTAAAGAACTTTGAAGCAGTCCAGTCCCAGGTCGCCAGCCTGAACGGGACGGCCAATCCGGCTGCTGCACCAAGGAATAATCCTCCTGTGCAGGCAAACCCGGTATCAAATAAAACCATTAACCTGGAAGACGGCCCTATTGTGATCGACGTATCAGAGGTTTTCACTGATGCCGATCAAGAGCCCCTTACCCTTACAGCCATGTCGCGGGCACCCGGGGTGGCCGCCGTGCAGCTGACTGGAACACAGCTGACCATCACACCTGCAGCTGCGGGTACAGCACTCATCCAGATGTCTGCAACTGACGGGAAGCAGTCCGCTGTTTCACGATTTAGTGTATTTGTAAATACAAAGCCGTCCGGTACAGAGCTTCCTGCCCAAACCCTGACACTTGGCTCTGCAGACGGGACGCTTGATTTATCCTCTTATTTCCAGGACGGAGATGGCGACACGCTGACCTATACAGCTGTATCAGACAATCCCGCCATAGCTGAGGCTGATATCGATGCTAGTACACTTTCTATTTCTGCTGCCGGTGCAGGCACTGCTACAGTCACAGTGACAGCGGATGACGGCCGCGGAGGAACCATCAGCAAGACATTGCAAGTGCTGGTGAACCGCGCTCCTGAAGCGTTTCTGAACATTATCGACCAGACCGGGACGATTGGCGAACCGGATATAGAAATAGATATAAAGAATGTTTTCCGGGATCCTGACGGCGATTCTTTAACCTATGAAGTGACGTCAAGCCACCCTTCCGTTGCCGGCGCTTCACTGGACGGTACAGTTGTCAAATTGCAGCCTGCCGGACCCGGTGATTCAGCCATAACCATCAAAGCCAGGGACGGAAAAGGCGGTTCTGCAGAGATTTCTTTTACAATCAATGTCAACCAGGCACCAGCGGGGGCTTCCATCGCTGATCAGATTCTTACCCTCGGTTCTGGAGAAAAAACAATTGATCTTGCCAGCGTGTTCAGCGATCCTGATGGAGATGCTTTGACCTATAAAGCTAAATCACAGGATGCTTCCATAGCAGGTGCAGCCGTCAGCGGTTCTGTATTGAAAATAAGGCCTGAAGCTGCCGGAACTTCCGTCATTACTGTTACAGCTGAGGATGGAAAAGGCGGGAAGACATCCAGAAGCTTTACTGTGCGGATCAACAGGAATCCTGTTGCCAGCCTGATTGCAGATCAGACGCTTTCCTTGGGGAGTGCAGCCGGGATTATTGATTTGTCCCATAATTTCACTGACTCTGATGGTGATGAATTATCATTCATTGCCGTATCAGCGGACTCCAGCATCGCTCAAGCGGCGCTCACTGGAAAGGTCTTAAAAATCTCTTCGATTGGGACTGGGGAAACTACTTTGACTGTCACAGCTTCTGATTCTTTTGGAGGAACTGTCTCTCAAGCTTTCAGTGTTACAGTAAAACCAAACGAAGCACCTGTTGTTCAGCAGGTAATCGGGGACAGGAAGTCAAAGCCGGCTGATGAAATTGTCATCGATCTTGCTGATGTGTTCACTGATCCGGAGCAGGATGAACTCATCTATGAGGCAGAATCATCCAATCCTTCTAGTTCAGACGCTAAAATATCCGGCAGTACACTCACAGTCACCGGCGTCCAGGATGGGAATGCTGTCATCACCGTGACAGCAGCCGATGCTTCCGGCAACAAGGTCAGCACCACTTTCAAGGTTACCGTTTCATCGAACGCTGCGCCTTCAGTGTCCGGCTCTATCCCTGAACAGGTCATTGGGGCAGGGGTGCCGGGAAATCAGTTTTCAATTGACCAATTATTCTCTGACTCCGACGGCAATCAGTTGACCTATTCAGTAACGGCAGCGGACGGAGCCCTTGTCAATGCCAGCATCAATGGGAATCTCCTGACCCTTATGCCGGAAACAGGCTATGGAAAAACGACTGTCACTGTCCAGGCAGATGACGGCAACGGCGGGACAGCAACAGCCGCTATTAGAGTAAACGTCGCCAAAGTCGCTCAATAAAAAAAAATCACGGCAAAAAAGGGAATTGCAGATGTGTCTTATGATATGACTTCATTCTTCCCGGCCCAGAACAACCTGACTGTTTATCGCCAGATCAAAGGGCAGCTGACACAGAGCGGCACCCAGCCTCTGAGCGGAAAAGTGTTTAAGATGGTACCAGGTGAGACAGGATCCATTGAGAATTGGTGGATTACAGCGGAAGATGGAACAGCCGTATTCATCGAACTGACCGTCCAGGAACAGCAAGGCCCTGAGGTCTTTTTCTCGGAATACACCAGGGGAGAAAACGGCAGGATTGCTTTGGAGGTTTATAACAAAAATGACAGTGCGCTGAATTATCAAGTAATAGGCTACCGTTACAATACAAAAACCAGCCAGATGGAAATAATGAAAAACAGTGATATTCCTCCGCAATCTTATGGAAGGATCAGCGGAATTTTCCCAGGCATGTATGGAATGATTATAAATTACACGTTCTATGATTTATTTGATATCGCACCGGTCTCATACTACAATGATGAATTGGCCATGACCGCCAACGGCAAAGACGGCTATATTATCTGTGCCTTCGAGCTTTTGAAAGATGGGACAGTTGTTGATGTTATCGGAGATAAAAACTGGACACCAGGCTCCACTTCTGAAATCCTGCCGGAATTTGGCACGATGATCAGGAAGAAGGGGATTGACACAGGGTCCACTTCCTTCAATTTGAGCGGGGAATTCGACTTGATGCCAACAACATATATCAATTTGGGTAACCATACACCTTAATAGATTGGAAGCTGCCTTGGAAGGGCAGCTTCTTTTTATATAACAAAGAGCCAGCATTCTATATGATGCTGGCTGTTTGTTTGAAGCATTAAGCTATTACTTAAGGAACAGGAGTAAAATCATGTGTGCCTATATGTTTAAAATCATCTATTGGATATTGAGTCCACTGGTTTTCATCATACATCGTGGAACCTTTCGTCACTCCGCTATTTCGAACCATCGTTTTATTCTTATAGTATTTTACAGAATCAATTATTTGTTCATCATATTCCAACTGGATATTTACGTATTCAACAGTTTCTTCAGGAACCAAGTCAAAAGAAGTACGCAATACTTCTGATGGTATTTCGAAATCTTCAAGAATGAAGAAATCATCTACAACGGACAATACTTGTCCTGGTCCTAATTGATTAATGCTGAATTCCCGAAAATTTTTCTTCTGATCTGCCAACACAAGTGTAAGCTTGGTGAGATCAATCTGATTAACAGTAGGATTATAAATTTCTAAAGCAAAGTCACCAAAACCGCCCCAGATAGTTTCAGATATAAAAAGGCTTGGAGCCGTTTCTTCAGGAACACTTGAGTTCGGCTGTTTAATTGTGATTATAAAGCTCTCCTCTGCCGTTCCTCCGCGTCCGTCATCTGCTTTTACGTTGATTGTCGCCGTTCCAGCATTTAGCGCTGTTAACTTCAGATCTGTTCCCGAAACCACTGCGGTCGATACTCCTACATTTGACGAAGTGGCCGTTAATGTAAGTGTGTCTCCGTCTGCATCTTCAAATACATTGCTTAAATCCACTGTAAACGGAGGTTCTCCAGTTAAAACTGTCTGATCCGATATTCCAGTTATCACAATCGGGGCCCGGTTTGGCGCCTCTATGGTAACGGTAAAGCTTTCTTCCACCGTTCCTCCGCGTCCGTCATCAGCTTTTACTTTGACTGTGGTTGTCCCGGCGCTCAGCGTAGTTAACTTGAGGGTTGTCCCGTCTACTTCTGCTTCCGCTACTGAGCTGTCTGAAGTGGATGCTGTTATTGTGAGTGCGTCTCCGTCCTCATCTCCGAACGTCCCGTTCAAGTCTAATAATATCGGCGGTCCTCCCGCCATCACTTTCTGGTCCGAAATTTCATTCTTGACTGAAGGAGCATGATTCGGCTGCTCTACTGTGATGAAAAAGCTTTCCTCTTCACTCCCGCCCCGGCCGTCAGCTGCTGTAACACTGATCACGGCTCTTCCTTTATTTAACGGCGTTAATTTCAGATATGTTCCGTTCACTTCCACTGCTGCAATTCCGCTATTGTTGGAGATGGCTGTCAGAGTAAGTTTGTCTCCATCAGGATCTGAAAAGACATTGCTTATATCTATCATAAACGGTGCTTCCCCAGCCACAGCCGTCTGATTGACTATTTCCTTTGCCAATACAGGCGCGCGGTTCGGACGCTCTATTGTTATCGTGAAACTTTCTTCCACCGTTCCGCCGCGTCCGTCATCAGCTTTTACCGTGATGGTGGCTGTCCCAGCGCTTAACACTGTCACCTTTAGGTCATTTCCGGCAACCTCCGCTGACGCTATTGTGCCGTCTGATGAGGCTGCTGTCATCGTGAGGGCGTCCCCGTCGGCATCCCCAAATACCTGGCTCAAATCCAGTATCATCGGAGGTCCTCCTGCCATCACCTTCTGGTCAATCATTTCTTTGGCCACTACTGGAGCACGGTTCGGCTGCTCTATTGTTATCGTAAAGCTTTCTTCGACCGTTCCGCCGCGTCCGTCATCAGCTTTTACCGTAATTGTCGCTGTTCCAGCGCTTAACACTGTTACCTTCAGGTCATTTCCGGCAACCTCCGCTGATGCTATTGTGCTGTCTGATGAGGCTGCTGTCATCGTGAGRGCGTCCCCGTCGGCATCCCCAAATACCTGGCTCAAATCCAGTATCATCGGAGGTCCTCCTGCCATCACCTTCTGGTCAATCATTTCTTTGGCCACTACTGGAGCACGGTTCGGCTGCTCTACTGTTATATAAAAGCTTTCCTCTTGACTTCCGCCGCGGCCATCAGCGGCTGTAATAATGATCGTCGCTCTTCCTGCGTTTAACGGTGTTAACTTCAGGCTTGTTCCGATTATTTCCGCTGTTGCTATGGCGGCATCGGTAGTGCCGGCAGTGATAGTAAGTGTGTCTCCGTCAATATCTTCAAATACATTGGTCAAATCTATTAAAGACGGTTCATCACCTGCTACAGCCGTCTGATTGACTATTTCATTTTTCAATATAGGCGCATGATTCGGGCGCTCTGCTGTAATTGTAAAACTTTCTTCCACCGTTCCCCCGCGTCCGTCATCCGCTTTTACCGTGATGGTGGCTGTTCCAGCGCTTAATACTGTTACCTTTAGGTCATTTCCGGTAACCTCCGCTGATGCTATTGTGCTGTCTGATGAGGCTGCTGTCATCGTGAGGGCGTCCCCGTCGGCATCACCAAATACCTGGCTCAAATCCAGTATCATCGGAGGTCCCCCTGCCATCACCTTCTGGTCAATCATTTCTTTGGCAACTACTGGCGCGCGGTTCGGCTGCTCTACTGTTATCGTAAAGCTTTCTTCCACCGTTCCCCCGCGTCCGTCATCCGCTTTTACGGTAATCGCCGCTGTTCCCGGGGCAGATGGCGTCAGCGTTAAAGTGGTTCCATCCGCACTTGCAGCCGCTACCCCTGAATTTGAAGATTCCGCTGTAATAGTCAATGAATCATGATCGGCATCCATAAATACATTGCTTAGATCTACTGTGATCGGTGCTGTTCCAGCCACAGCCGTCTGGTCCGCTATTTCATTAGCTACCACGGGAATACTGTTTGGCTGCTCAACATTCACAATGAAACTCTCATAGACAATTCCGCCCCTGCCGTCATCAGCGGTTACTGTAATAGTGGATGCTCCGGCAGTAACAGCTGTTATCAGTAGCGTTGCACCCTGGAGGGAAGCATCTGCTACATCTGCAGCTGAGGAAACCGCAGTTAATTGAAGGGCATCACCATCAGGATCGGTAAATACGGAGCCCAATTCAATTGAGAAAGGGGCACTGCCTGCTGTCAAGTTTTGATCAGACACTTCAGCCGCTACTGCAGGCGCCCTGTTTGGGATGACAGTTGCGCCGCCTGGTACATAATCCGGATTGTCCTTGCCACCGATTTTTTGTATATTGTTTTTAACACTTTCATAGTTTGATATGGCCTCGGCTGGCTCCACTCCAGCAGGAAGCTGCATATCAGCAATCCTTGTATATCTGCCAAGAATGAATCTGGAATCCTTATCGACAGTCTTCAAAAGTCCAACTTGGCCTGTGGATTCAACCCTCACAATAGAAGCTGAAGAGGCAGCCATTTGACCGAAGCTGGCATTTCCGCTTATCGTAATGTCTCCATTGCCAATGATACGTACTTCTTCTACATTTGAATTAATTTCAACACTTTCCACACCGGCTTCGATCGTGATCTTCGGAATAATCGTTTGGGATTCTGCAGTGAATCTTGTTTTGCTGCGGATCAGCACAGAATCTGCTTTTGTTTCCCCTGTGGCTTCAACGATGGCACCGCCTTTTGAAATTTCCAATTCGCCTAAGCTCGAATTACGGAAAACAACTCGGGAAGCCGCCTTCAAATCACTTGCAGCAACAGCCTCATAGCGGTTTTGGGCTATTTTATAAGAAAGGGAGTTATAAAATTTATCTGAATTCGCAAGAGTCGTAGCAGCTCCATCCGAAACGATGGTTTTGCCGGAAACACTTATGTTTTCTGTGTAAAAAGAATGCTGGACTGCACTTCTGGTTTCGAGATTTCCATTTATTTTCATATCTTTCAGAATGGTAAAGTCACTATTTACGATTAAGTCGGTGTTAATCAGAGCATTTTTCCCATTCAGAGTTATATGATTATATGTTTCAGAATTTGAGCCGGCTTGTCCGCCCGCTGTCAATTCGACTGACAAAAACTTGTCAATGCTGTCTCCGTTAGGGCTGAATGTGATATTTGCTCCTTTAAGGGCTCCTGCGTTCTCCACATTAAACCACGTCTTTAAATTTGCACTTAAAGAAAAGGTACCTTTATCCGTCACTACATTATGATCAGTAATGCCCGAAACCGCTGCTGTAATTTGTAAAGGCTTTGCAGCAAGCTCACTCCGGTAAATGAATGCGGCCATCTGCCCGCGGCTCACTGTCTCATTAGGTGAATAAGTCTTTGCTGTTGTTCCATTTGTAATGCCTTTTTCTATTAATGGCTGCAAGTATCCTGCATACCAGTCGGTGGGATTTACATCCTGAAATCGCTTATCCTTCAGAGGACTTTCTTTGAATTTATAGCCCAGAGCTATTATTTTTGCCATTTGTGCACGTGTAATGGGTTCATTCGGCTTGTACTGGTCTCCATACCCCTTTATGATGCCCCGTTCTGCTAAAGCAGCAATATATCTGTATGCCCAGTTGTTTTTCGAAACATCTTTAAACCCCGGGTCCTTCACATGGTCTGTTCTTAGATTCAAAGCAAGAGCAAGCATTTTGGCCGCCTGGGCCCGGGTGACACTTTCTTCCGGTTTAAAAATGCCATTCCCATAGCCTTTGATAATCCCTCTTTCCGAAAGGCTGGAAACAGCTTGAAAATAATAATCTTTATTTGTCACATCTGAAAAACTGATTCCTTGTGCATAAGGAATCAGAGGCGAAACTGAGCCTGCCGCCATTACACCTGCAGCTGCTGATAAAAAAAATCTCCAATTCGGGCTATGCTTATACCGCATATGTTTTCCTCCAACATAATAAAATGGCAAAAATATAATAGCCTTATTCATTAAAACCTAAAATAAACACAGCTACTAATTGAATTATCGGCAGATTTCATTCTGGGTTTAGTATATTTTAGTTCGAATTAACTATATTTCAAAAGAGTTGGCTAATAGATTTTGTCCGCCCTTTTGGAACGGCAAAAAGCGGTGCTGTAAACCAGCTTGCCACTTCCAGCCGGTTTACAGCCGCTATTTTCCGGGAAAAAGAATCTTAGCCGGGGCTGGGATTCCTCCGAGTAAGGCCAACGTGTTCCCCGCTTCCGGCATTTTCTCATTTTCCCATAAAAAAACCGGCTGCAGCGATTTCGAATCAGCTGCAGCCGGCAAACCTTACAGGGGGATTAATAGTAAGTATCCCCATACTTCTTTCTTTTATTCAATGATGCTGTGATTCTTCTAAAAATTATTTCGCAATTGGCATCAGTTTAATGTACTGAGCCGATACATAGGCTTCTGCAATTGTATTGTGATCGGAAATGATTCTGCTCCATCCATTGCTCGTGCGCTCGACTACAATCGGCATGCCTGCGTTTTTGTACGTATATTGCAGGTTCAATGCTGAAACCTCAGGTGTGCTGCGCACATTCAAGCCCGAAGTTGTTGTTTCGCTGATCTGATAGAATCCAAAATCTTTCTTTCCTAAATAACTGTCCACCCTGTACATATGCCCGGCGATCTTCTGGCCCCAGAATGGATCTGATGCATATTTCACATTAAAGCCTCGGGATTTGTTTCCTGTGGCACCGCCGTTAGCGTAAGCGCCGAGCGGGTTAATGTAGTTCTTGTTCAGATATCTTGTTGCCAGGGCATCGATTGCCTCTGCCGGTGCAGCAAATTTCTCTGCCTCATTCAGGTTGCTGTCATATGCTTTTAACCCAAACAGATTGTTTCTTTCCTGTGAAAGTCTGCTCATGCCGTAATCACTTTCGTGCATAGCCATCGAAAGGATCAGCAGGCCGTTGATCCTATGCTTTGCTTCGGCTGCTTTGATGGCAGCGCCAAGCCCTTTGATTTTGCTGAGGGATGCTGCATCCTTATAGCGTACAAAGGCTGCAGGATTGCTTCTGTATAAAGTCTCCAATTCACCGAGCTTCATATCGATATAACGATTCAGCTCATCAGCCGTATAATTGGTTGTTGTTCTCGCAGGGAGATAGTTAAAGTACTGATAAGCTGTCCCGATCGTTTGTCCGGTTGTATTTGTAAATGTACCTCCATCCCAGCTGTAGTACTTGTTCCCGGCTGTAAGGAATGAAGGAGCCTTGCCCATGGAATATGAAGCATAGGTATTGGTTGAAGGCGTGTAGATGGAATGAACCAGCTCACCATTCACATTGACAGAATAATAGTTTCTGCCGGCTACCTGCTGATTGGGAATAAGATAAGCTTCGGTGTGCTTTACATATGCAGTCATCCCCGCAATGATCACTTTTACATAGTTTTCATTAGAATCTACATACTTCATTTCCTGCTGGGCAGGGACATAGGTAATATTATTCTTAAAGCTTGAATCGCTGTATATATTGGTTAAAGCGCTGCCCACCGGCGGCCTGGAAATGACAAGTCCCGCTGACATTTTGACGATCTGTTCATTCAGCGTCACCACCTGGCTTGAGCTTGATACAGCCTTATTGGCCGCATCAAAGGTTGAATAAGAACGGTTTCCCGGCTGAAGGTTTCCGCCCGAATCGATTGTCGACACCCGGAATGCGCCTGAATCCGGCTCTTCTCCGCCAGGGCCTTCGCCTACAAAGGACTCAGCTGTCTTGATCATCCTATATATAAAGGCTGCTGCCTCTGCGCGGGTAGCTGACTTTTGCGGAAGAAAGCGGAAGCTTCCATCACCATTCGGCACGCCCTTTATAATCTGGTCATATACGTTCCTCGCTACTGCCTGCCTGAAGCTTTTATTGATCTGGCCGGCATCTGTAAAACTTAAAGGAGCCTCAGTTCTGTCCACATTCAAGTAGATAAGCGACCTGTCAATCATGACCGCCATTTGCTCTCTCGTGACCGGATCATTCGGCCCGAATTTTCCATTGGCATATCCTGTCACAATTCCTGCAGCACCTGCGCTGTTGATTCCCGGCGCCAGACTTGAGGATAGAGGCACATCCGCAAACGACACAGGTCCTACAGGAAGCTTCAAGGCACGTGCTACAAACGCAGCAAACTGCCCCCTTGTCACCATCTCGCCCGGTTTATATACTCCGTCTCCAAATCCGTTGATAATGCCTTCACTTACCATTGCACGCATTTCGGTCTCCAAAGTAATCCCTGAGATGTCATCGTTGGCAAATGCTGACTGCCCGGTAAAGGAAAACAGGCTGACTGCCAGCATAAGAGCGAAAAGCATGCTGAATATGTTCTTCATTTTTCTCCCCCTAAGATTTTACAAGATTCCCTCTTATTCTACCAAAACTACCATGGCAAAATGAACATGAAATTCAAGTTTCCGGAAAAAAAGCAAGAAAAAAACCAGGAGCCTGGGACTATCCTCCTGGTTTGCATGAATTATCTGGAATTATTCATAGAGTTGTAGATTGCCGCTGAAAAGACGGCTCTTGTTGCGTTGCTCGACGAACGGTATTGGCTGCCGCCAAAGATGGAAGTCGTATCTATCTGGTGCATGACCATGATGGCATTGAATGCCCAGTAGCCAGGACTAACATCTGAATAGACGGTGCTTGCGGCTGTGACACCTTTATTTTTGAGATTGAAGGCCCGCTGAATGATGACGGCCATCTCTGCACGTGTCATATTGCTGTTTGGACGGAATGTGCCGTCGGCAAAGCCGGTGATGATTCCGGATTCTCTTATGGCTGCAATATCGTTGGCAAATTGATAGTTTGGCGATACATCTTTAAAACCATTCAAGTTGGACGCATCCTTTTTCAGCACCCTGTTGATGATGGCTGCAGCCTGTCCTCTTGTTACCGGGTTCTCCGGAAGGAAGGTTGAATTCTCAAAGCCTTTAATGATGTTCTGGCTGCTGAGCGCATTGACTGCTGCATATGCAGGATGATCGGCACTAAGATCTGTATACTGCTGTGATGCAGATGCAGTTGCTGCTGCAACAACCCTTTTCGCACCTGCGAATTTGGGTCCCCAATAGGTACTGCTTAAAGAATCAATCTTGATGCCGCTGCTCGTTGTTGCACTGATGAACTGATTGTCGCCTATGTAAATGCCTGAATGGGTGATTCCTGCTTTATCATATGTTTTTTCAAAAAAGACCAGATCCCCTACTGCCAGATCAGACTTGGAAACCGGAGTGCCGGCATTATACTGATCAGCCGATACACGCGGGAGAGTAATGCCCACTTTTCCGAAAACATAGAAGAGGAATCCTGAACAGTCAAAACCGCTTGGAGCAGTGCCGCCATATTTATATGGAACACCAAGATTGTCTTTTGCTATAGCTGCGATCTGTTCCTGCTGTGACGATGCAAACGCTGATGATACAGGCAGGATAGCAAAAACCATCACTGCAATGAGTAGTTTTGACAATAACCGTTTCATTTTTTCACCTCTGGGCAATTTTTCATAAATAATAGCGAAATATGAATTTTATAGGCTTATTTTATCAGATAATTCCGGACTATTACTTTACGATTATGTTACAAATGGATTTCATGGGAATATCTGACGAGAAAGGAGGGTATAAATGTAAGTTGGCATATTTGAACATAAAAAAAGACGGGCATAAAGCCCGTCTTTTTATCTCAAAGCCTTATTTTCCGCCCTTGCCAGGAATACGGCATAGGAGGAGCGGAGCATCTTTTCTCCCGGCTTGAATGTACCATCAGGATATCCTTCTGAAATATGCGCTCCGGCAATTTTCAGGATTTCCTTTGAACCGGCTATGCTTGGGCTCACATCTGAAAATGAGACATTTGAAGCCTCAGGCAGTTTATAGCCTCTCGCTATCAAAATGGCCATTTCTGCGCGTGTCACCGGCTCATTCGGCCTGAATGTCCCGTCTTTGAACCCGGTCAATATCCCGCTGGCTGCGGCTCCTTCAATATAGCCAGAAGCAAAACTGGCAGAAGGAACATCCTTAAATCTGGTAGCCTTCTGTGCGCCTTCAATGCCCAGCGCCCTTCCAATCATTGCAACAGCTTCGGCCCTGGTTACAAGCTTTCCGGGACCTATCATTTTTTCCTGATAGCCGTTCAATATACCTTCCCTGTTGAGGTAAATTAAGTGCCTGCTGTACCAAAGTGAATTTGTAATGTCCTTGAAGTAAGGCGAAGCAATCTCTGCAGAGACAAGCGTGCTTCTGTCCAGTTTCTCTTCCTTCCCGTTCAGGGGCACAATCATGTAAGGGACCTGCCCTTTTACACCATAGTCCTCAAATACCGGCTCTGCGGCCCCTTCTGCGATCAGTCCGCCGAAACGGTATACATTATAGGACTTGAATTCCTTCAGGACATTTTGCATATCCAGTGAAATTTTCCCGCTGCTGTCTGTCCTGGCAGAGACTGGTATCGGATCTACCTTTGCTGTGTCTGCCTGAACGAGTCCGTATCCGTAAAGATGGTCTTTGCCCTGAGTGCCAAGGTCCTTGGCATTTGTCTGCAGAAGCTTCCTGATCTGCTTATTCGTGTAGCCGGGATATTTTTGCATATACAGTGCTGCCATTCCGGCTGCGAAAGGGGATGCCATTGATGTCCCGGTCATATATCCATACCCTTGAGGCGTTGTGCTGTAAATAGAGCTGCCCGGTGCGGCAAGCTCTATTTCCGCACCGCTGGATGAGGATGGCACCCTTACATTCGCTTTATTGACCGCCGCTACGGCAATGACACTCGGGAACTTGCCTGGATATTCAACCGTATTCATATCACCGCTCCTCCCCGAATTCCCGGCAGCAGCTATGATCAGAATTCCTTTTTCATAAGCTTTATCGATCATGGTCCTGATCCCTACATCATCATATGGCGTTGTAAGGCTCAAATTAATGATATCCATATCGTTTTTGATGGCCCATTCCAGTCCGGCCATGACCGTGGATGATGTACCGTCCCCTCTGCGGTCCAGGGCCTTGACCGCATATAATTGTGCATCAGGGGCAACACCGACTATGCCGATCTCATTGTCCAGGGCACCGATGATGCCTGCCACATGGGTTCCATGCCCGTTCTCATCCTTATAGGAATCCTTGCAGGCCAGTGGATTATAATCAAGATCCAGTACACAGGCACCCCCAGCGATGGAAAGATCCTCATGCTCAGCAGCACCGGAATCGATAATGGCAATCTTTACGCCTTTGCCCGTCAGGCCGGCCGGCTGCATGGCCGTACGATTTATATTCCCGTGCGCCCAGGGAATCACCTGTCCGCCCGCCTGTACCTTCTGATCCATAACGAGGCCGGCAAGCTTACCGGAGAGGCGCAGCACTTCTGCCGAGGCGGCAGGCAGCTTAACAGCCGCGGCATGGATCAGTCCATATTCCCGCGTTACTTCCCCGCCTGCCGACTCAATCAGCTTTTCATTGATCTCCCCATTAAAAAACGCGATGTAATTAGCCTCCTGTTTCTCCGGGCCGGCTTTTGCAGCAGGGCTGCCATTACTCATGACCGGAAATAGGATATTGCTTATCAACAACATAACTGCCGCAGGCATCAGCCATTTCTTCATAGTCAAGACTCCGTTCTGCTAGATTCACGAAAGCGGGGACCGGCTTAGCAAGCTGCCGAATCGCTATCATTCTTACATTCTATCATTATCTTATATAAAGGCTGAACTATAAAACAAAAGGAGCTTAATCAGCTCCTGTTGTTGTTTATATTCTATAGAGTCGGGGTAAATATCAGATACTATAGTAAGAGGACACATTGTATCCTTTTTGCTTATAATAGTCTAAAATCCCGAAATAAATCGCCTCTGCCGCTTTTTGGCGCCATGCAGCTGACTTGAGTTTTTCATTGTCTTTTTTGTTGTCAATGAAACCGAGCTCAACTAGCACTGCAGGCATGCTGTTTTCACGGATCACGTGGAAGTTTCCGTGTTTAACGCCTCTGTCATAGAGTTTCCAGGCGTCAAGCAGCCTGTTTTGGACTGCTGCTGCCAGTGCCTTGCTTTCAGCTGTATTCGGATTCGTTGCAGCCGAATTATAATAATAGGTTTCGGTTCCGTTGGCTGTTCCATTGAATGCATTTGCATGCACACTCAGGAATATATTCGCTTTAGCAGCCTTGGCAAATTCCACCCTTTTCTGCAGGGAGATAAATACATCGGTTTCCCTTGTCAGCTTTACATCAAACGGCGTCCTGCTCAACAGGCTCTTTACCTTCAAAGAGGTGTCCAGCACAACATTCTTTTCCAGGATGCCAAAACCGCCTGCACCCGGATCAGATCCGCCGTGGCCAGGATCAATTACAATTGTCTGCAGCGCTGCCGGATCGTTATTTACCTCTCCGGGCTTATACCCGCCATCCAGGTATGCACCATGTACCAGCCCTTCAGCAGAGCCGGACTTTATGTACACCCAGTCTCCTACATTATAAGCAGCTTGTACGGTTGTTCCCTGTGCTAAAGAATCTACCTTGGGATAATCTGTGTTCGGCCCTGTCCGTACATTCAGGGAATCTGCGTTTACCGTAAGTTCACCTGTAAATGAAACACTTGTGCCGATCCTAAGCTTGTAATCTACCGATCTGGCGAGGAATACGGAAAAATCCGCCCTTTTAATATTGGAATCATATCCAAAATTCGTTGGTGAAATCCCCTGGGCTATCCCCCTGGCCATCAGTGCATTTGCTGCACCGCCCGTACTGTTTTCCCCGTATTGGAACGCACGGCTGATCAGCAGTGCCATTTCTCCCCGTGTCACCGGCTTGCCCGGCTTGAAGGAGCCATCGGAGTATCCTGAGATGATCCCTTTATCTACAGCTGATTGAATATATCCAGAAGCAAACGACTGACTGTTGACATCTTTAAATTGTGTGACTCTTTTCGCTCCATTAAGGTTTAAAGCCCTCCCAAGCATCGCCGCCGCTTCTGCGCGGGTTACCTCCTTGTTGGGGCTGAAATATCCGTCTGAGCTTCCCGTGACAATATTACCTTGAGCCAAGTACATGATTTCCTTGTAGGCTCTATAATCAGCTCCTACGTCCTTAAAGGATCCAGCTGCTTCAGATGTTGTGCCAAAGAACGGCAGCATCATCAAAGCCAGCAAAATCACACAAAAAAATTTCTTCATTATCTAGCTTGCTCCTTTCGCCATTTTCCTACATTTTAACACACTGGAAGCTGTACCTGTATAATCCATTTTGTCTATAAACATGAAATTTTGTAATAAAATATTTCCAATTTCTTTATTTTGTGTCTTTTTCTACTATATTAAGAACCTTTTTTATGAGTCTATTGATTCTGGCTGTGAAAATATAAGGGTATTAAGAATTACCCTTTCTATTATGAAAAACTAAAAAAGCATCAGTTCCCGGGACCAGGAGCTGATGCTTTTTCATTTTACATTTTCATTTCAATTCGATGTCAAAGATTTTGCGTTATTAGATCTCATCCAGCAGGGAAAGCTGCCTGTACAGCATAACTGCAGCTTCCGCCCTTGTTGTGTCCGCTTTCGGAGCAAAGGTTCCGTCGGCTGTTCCTTTTACAATGCCAAGGGCCGCTGCCTGGGATACTGCTTCCCGCAGGCCTGGGCTCACTGTACTTTGATCCTTGAATTTCTTTTCGGAGGATACGCCGTCCAAAAGATCTTCATTCAGGTAGCGGATGGACCTAACGATCATGGCGGCCATCTGCTCACGCGTTATTTCCTCTCCCGGATTATACTTTCCTTTCAAATCGCCCTGTACAATGCCTGCACGGCTCGCAGCCTCAATATGGAGCACACTCCATGATTGCTTGGCCGTTACATCCGGGAAGACACCCTTGTAGGATTCTGTCGGTATATTCAATGCCCTTACAAGCAATACGGCAAACTCTGCCCTTGTCAGCTTATCGCCCGGAGCAAATCTGTCTGCCGTCTTCCCTCCTGTAATGGAGCGGGAAGCCAGCACCTCGATTTCATCCTTTGCCCAATGCGTCTTGATATCGCTGAATGTTTTGCTGTATTCCAATACTGCATACTTGGAGAAGTGATTCACCGAAAATGTTACTGAATCCCCTTCAGCCTTGCCGCCTGTGTATTCCCATTTGTTCTGCTGTTCATTCAGATAATAGGCGGCAGCCTTCCGCTTGTCATTCAATTCGGCCCCTTTGATTGAAAGGCTAACTGACACCGGCTCGCTGAAGCCTGTCAGATAGCGTTCCTTGCCATCTTTCATGTAGATGATCTTTAAATCATACACATCCGAAATTCTCCGCTGTCCTTTATCTGCAGCCGGAAGCTCGGAATTTTTCGGCTGAAGCTCTGAAATACTGAACTTGATCTCTCCTGATGAAAGTCCTGCTGCCTCTTTTAGAACCTTGGCCGGAATGGTGATGCTGGCATTACCTGTGGCCACTGTAAGAGACTTGTTTTTGTCTGCTATCTTCTTAATCGTTTCAGGCTTTACAACTGCCTGGAAGGAAGAAGCATCCTTCTGTGAAGATGAGAGATCAATAGTGACAGATGATTTAAGAGGATCATTGATAGCGGCAAGAATTTTACCTTCATCAACTGTCAGGGTTGCCGTGCTTCCTTCAAGCTTCAAGTCGCCCTGGCTGTTTCCAGCAGGAGGTGCCGGTGGTGTTCCGCCCCCGCCTCCAGGGCTGCCTGGATTACCAGGGTCTGGATCTCCTGGATCACCCGGGTCGCCTGGGTCCTCACTGTCTTCTTCAGCCTCGAACTCTTTTTCTACTGCGTTTCCTGCATAGTCAAAGGCAGCTACAATGATTTCCTGGCCTGCTTCCAGGCTGTCTGGAAGGGTGTACTCTACTGTATCGCCCGGCAGTCCGGGAGTTTCTTCTGTTGTAAAAAGCGTTTCTCCATCAATGAATATATCAATATAGGCAATGCCGCTTCCTTCCGCGTCATCTTCTGCCTTGAATGTTAATTTCTGTCCGCTGTAGCTCGCTTCTATTTGCGGTTTTGTATTATCAATCTTGACCGGAATTTTGAAGCTTTGGAAGTCTGCTCCCGGATAATCAATTTTTGCCTTGATTTCGTAGAAATAGTCTCCCTCAGCGATTTTGTTATTTACTTTTCCATCCCAGCTTCTCGCAGGGTCAAGAGAGTATTGCGGACTGCTGCCGCTATCATAATAATTTTTCGTAATATTATTTTCTGTTCTCAGTTTCCTCAGCAGCTTGCCCTCATCATCCAGAATATTGAATTCTGCTGTTTTGGCATTTCTCAGGAATGATAAAACAGGGATTGCCTGTTCCTGTATTCCGTCTGAATTGGGAGAAAAGGCAATGGACTCAGGGAGGGTTGCCTTTGTGAATGCATTATAGCCAAGATAGCCATACTCCCCATCCATCACGGTTACCATTCCTGCCATTTTATAAAAACTATCTGCCTCCCATACAAATCCGTCCAGGATCGGAGGGGCAGTCCAGTCTCCCTTAAAGCCTGTATAAGGGACAGTCAGCGGAGGATTTTGATCTTCCGTATCTGTAAAAGTTACAAATCCTTCAGCAAAATACCCGTTTGCGAAGATTTCTTCCGGCGAAACTGTGTTTGTTCCGTCCTCACTCAGTACTTTAGCTTCTGAAAGGTCGATGTCCACTTTGATATCTTTGGATGAATTTGCCGGCACCGTGATTACTGGTGCCTCTTCTCCATTGATCGCCACTTTTGCCCCCTGGAGTTCCTGTGCTTCCAGCTGGCCTGGCTGTACACCCAGATAGCCTTCTACAGCCAGATCTGTCTGGGCATTGACCTTAACCTGGTATACTGCAGCAGCATCTGAGTAGTTAGTGGCTTTAAGCGTAAAGGAAATAGAATCGGCTGAAATTTCCTTCAATGCCACTTTCGCCTCATTTGTCGATGATTCTGTTACTACAACAGGAGTGTGCAAGGCTGCATTCAGCTGCATCATGCCTGCTCCCTGGCGGCGCGGCGAATAGAAATTATTCTGGGCAAGCTTGCTCTGCGCTGGGCCTTGATCCACAATCGGCTTTGCCGTATTCATAAGAAGGTTCTTGGCGAAAGCTGCCCGCTCGTACCCAGTCAGGCTGAATTCCTTGTCCACTCTCTCGAGGATAAGGGCTGAACCGCCGGCAACATGAGGCGCTGCCATGGATGTACCACTCATCATTCCGTATTGATTATTATTCAATGTAGAGTAGATCTGTCCGCCGGGAGCTGTGATTTCCGGTTTGAAATCAAGATTGGGCGTAAGCCCCCATGAAGAGAAATCACTCATTTTCCCCGATTCCGGGTTCGCTACCTTGGCACTTCCCCCATTAAAGGAAACTTTCACTTCCTCACCGCTGTCAAGGGCTGTTTTCAGCATTTCCCCATCCTGCATCTGCATCTCTATCTGAGGGATTACAATCGCACTGTCAGTGGCCATTCCAATCATTCCATCGGTATGATTGTAGATAATGACTCCGACTGCTCCAGCTGCCTGTGCGTTCAGGGCCTTATCTACAAAGCTGATTTCTCCGCGCTGGATCAGTGCGAATTTCCCTTCAAGATCAGCAGCCCGGGTTTCTTCCGGCTTGCCGAGTCCTGCATCGGCCACTGAAAACTCTTCTTTATCCAATGCACTTGGATGGACGCTTCCTGCCGACAAAAACGGAAGCAGGCTTTCTTTTTCCCCGATTGAAACAGAAGCAGCTTCAAGATCCATAAAAGAGTTCTCTGAAGAAGCAACCTGAAGGGAATCATAGGATACTCCCGGAGCTCCGGATACACCGATATCAGGATTTGAAGCATAAGGATTGTTTTCAAACCCGTAGCCAAAATGGGCAGAGTTGCCGCCTGAAATAGCTACAAGGACACCGCTGTCTACTGCCCTTTTCACAGCCATCTGCTCAGGGTCATCAGCAGAAACAAACCCTGCCGTTGAGCCAAGGCTCAGGTTCAGGACATCTGCCCCCAGCTTGATGGCATCATCCATAGCTCTTATATAGATATCTCCGTAAGTTGACTGAAATTCAGGGTCATTTCCGAACACCTTCAAGGCCAAAAGCTGGGCCTCTGGCGCGACTCCCTTAATTCCGCCATTCTCCTCATCCCCATTTGCCCCTACTGTACCTGCCACATGCATTCCGTGCATGCTCGCATCAGGTCCAAGATCAAGGATTGTATCGTTATCATCCATATAGTTATAGCCATACGGGACTTTATCTGTATAAAACTTGCCCGGAAGCTGATTGGCTGAGATAAGGCTGTCTGTATCAGCCTGTGATAATTCTGCTGTGGAGCTGTCCGTCAGCACCATATCTTTATGATCCGGGTCAATGCCGGTATCAATGACGCCGACAATCATGCCTTCACCTTTGACTCCGTATTCCCTCCATGCTTCCTGAGCCTGGATAAATTCCTTGCTGTAAAGCATCTCCGGCTTTTCTTCCGGGCGTTCATATTCATTGACGATATGTACTTTCGCCACATTCTTTAATTTTCCGATGGCTTCCATGTCGCCATATTTCACTTCGGCGCTGAAGCCGTTGACAATCGTTGTAAAGCTATTGAGATATTTGATTGCGACTTTTTTGGATTTGATTTCATTTTTAACCGCGCTTTGCGCAGTCACCGCATCTTTTTGAAGCTTATTTTTAACAGTTGGTGCTAAGTCACCGAATTTCACGCCGCTTCTGCGCGCGTATTCTATCGCTGGTTCATCATCAAGCTCGACCAGTACACGGACCTTTTCATCCGGCTTATATTGCTTGTCCAGCATCAATTTCTGCTGAACCGTTTTAGCTGAAGCCTTTGCAGGAGCAGCCGCTCCCATCGCCCCGGTTGCAAAAAGAAGGAGCATGATCATCAAAATAGAAAAGCATTTCTTTATCACTGTCTTCCCCCCATGTTCTTTTACTATTTTTCCAGACTAATATCCCTTCTTTATTTGTCAGAATAGTAGATTATTGTTAATGTACCAATATTTTAAAGAAATGTAAATGTCAGCATAGGGGTCGAAAGTACTGTTTGATGGTGAGTAAGGTATTGTTTATTCAGGATTTTTTTCATAGAAGGGGGCTCACTGCAGAGAGGTGGGAGAGAGGAGAAAGTGCCGGTCAAAAGGAAAAAGCGACAGGCAGAAGCCTGTCACTCTGTTTTAAATTAATGCTGTGGTGGAAGGCCTGTTGTTGTTACTCCTCCGCCAGGCGTTACAGATGTATCAACTAATCCTAATCCAAACACTCCAGTTACAAGTGCACTTGCAAGAGTAAGGCCAGCAATAAATTTTTTCATACCGGAATTCCTCCTATCCTTTTTATATTGTAAGCATATTCCTGTTGTTACATATTATGTTATCATTTTTTTAATAACAATGCCATTTCATTATTAACCAAATCTATGAATTTTTCATTTCGCTGTATGAAGAAGACCGTTTTTGAGCTTTCGATAAACTCAATCCCTTTATCTTCTTCCCCAATTTTGAAGTAATTTTCTCCGCTTTGATAATTGAGTTCACCAAGCAGATACATGGTCTCCGATTCAATGCACATATCAATGCCCCTGTTGCTGTAGACAAGTGATTCATGATATTTGCCCATCTCCGACAGTGTCTGAGACAATCCGTAAAGTACACGAATTTTGATTTGGCTGTTTTTAATAAAAGGCAGGCTCTCAAGGCGGCCGTATGCTTTATAATATGTTTCATACGCTTCGTGAAAGCGCTGTTCCTCGTAATAAATAACGCCGATGCTGTTCAGGATTTCAATTTCCCTTTCTGTCCAGACATTGGTGTCCACCTTCGTAAGGTCGATGGCCTCCCATAATACATCGATCGCTTGCTGCACATTCCCTGAATTATAATAAATCGAAATACCTTCATGCCATTTTAAAAATTGAAGATGAAAAGGCGTTTGAAACAGGGGATTGTTCATCTCCCTTTCTACTATCAGCCCGATGGATTTATACTCCCTGTTCCGGATATACTTTCGGATTATCTGCTGTACGGCTTCTATGTAGGTAGATGAGGTAGATTCGCTCACATCAAAGAAAATATTGATCTTCAAGCCCATCTTCTCCCCCAGCTTTTCCAGGATGTCCACGGACGGATATGACTTTCCTTCCTCGATTTCTTTTACTGCCTGCGGAGGACAAATATTCGCTGCCAGCTCCTCATGCGAAAGATTAGCCGCTTTTCTCAAACGATGCAATGTTCTGCCGATACTCCCAAGATCCATTTTCGGGCCTCCATTCCAGGAATGTATTTGGTTACTAGATAACTATTCTGTGCTTGTTTTGAAAATCCTTCTTTTTTATTGGTGACAGGCACCTCCCGGAATTTGTCGAATTATATATGTTGTTTTTTTTCGGGAGGTGCCTGTTTAAAGCAGAAGAAGCTCCCTGGGGAGGGAGCTTCTTCTTGTATGACATTTATTTCTCATTCATAAGGTAAATAACTTTCGCTGCCTGAGCACGGTTTGCTTTGCTGTTCGGCTTGAATTCTTTGCCGCCAAAGCCTTCCATGAATTTCAATTCAGCTGCTTTTAAGACTGCAGCTTTCATTTCAGAGTCAAGCTTGCTCAAATCGCTGAAAGGTGCATTTCCTGTTTTTACAGCACCATTTTGCTTTTCATAAGCTCTAATCAGCATTGTTGCCATTTGGGCACGAGTGATTGGCTTGTTTGGTTCAAAGGTTTTGGCTGTGATTCCTTTTGTAATTCCATTCTCATAGGCCGCTGCTATTTCAGTAGATAATGCTCCACCTACATCCTTAAATGGCGTCTTACCTTTAGCCGTTAAGCCAAATGAACGTACAAGCAGGCTTGTAAACTGACCGCGCGTTATATCAGCACCTGGCTTGAATTCAGTAGCCGTTACTCCTTTGATGATACCATTATCTGCCAGGCTATTGATATATTCGCTTGCCCAGTAGTTTGCTGGAAGATCTTTAAATGCTGGAGTTGGAGCTGGAGTGCCGCCTCCATTTTCATTGCCTTTACCAAGTTCAATCTTGAAGACTCCAGCTCCTTTTTCTGTTGTTTTGCCAGTGTAAGTGATATTGTCTGTTTCTTTGGCAAGTTCAGCTGCTTTTGGATTGCTTTCAAATGTTACGTTCGCTTTAACCGGAGTGAAATTCCAGTTGTTATCAACAGATGCATCGATTGTTTTGTTTGCTACTACATAGTTCATCATGGCCTGGCGATTTGAGTCCGGCGCTTTAAGGACGGTATTCACTCCACCCGGGTTCATCAGTTTGCTTCCTGCTGCACGGTAGTCATTTGTCGCAACAATGAATTCCATGCTGGCAGTTACCGGCTTGCCATTGAACTTCAGATTCTTAATGCGGTTTGCATTCGCATTAATCAGGTTCTGCCCTTTGTCATATTTAGGCTTGGAGGTAACATCCACATCATAAGTTACTCCATCAATAACATCGAAATTATAAGTCGGGAATTCCGAATTGATTAGAGGCTGTTCCTCTGTCTTTGCCGGATCAATTGTATTAAATTGTCCTGCAGACCACTCAAGCCATTCCTTGAGTGTTGAGCCATTTACCTTAACAGCATTGACTACGTTATTATCAAAAAGATACAGGTCGGCAATATTTTTCAGGACGATGGTTCCAGATTTAACATCTGTATAGTCATCTACTCCTCCACGGCCCGCTTTAAACGGTGCGGCAGCCGACAGGACAGGAATGTCTTTATATTTTGTACCTTTCAATGCATCTTTGACATACCATGTTTGTGCTCTATTTAAGATCTCCATGGCTGCATTATCTTTTACAAGACCAAAATAGGTGTTCAGATCACCCTTCAATTCTCCCACTGGAGTCTCCATATATTTAATAGTAGCATCGTGCTCTGCTTTAACTGCGGCAACGATTGCAGGATCTTCTTTTGCTGTTTGGTCTCCAACTGTTATTGGATCTAATTTAGCTTCGCCATCAGTAACATCCCATTTGCCATTGACTTTCTCGATCTTAAGATCAATCAGTCCAATGTTATTGCCCCATGAACCCGGCATTAAGGTAGGAATTCCATTGATGGTGCCTTTTTTATTGTCAATTCCGTTTCCATCCGCAAAAGATGGCTTCGCAGCGTTAGGGAACATTAAGTGCTGGTGGCCAGTCAGTATGGCATCGATTCCTTCAACCTTGCTCAAGTAGTAGGAAGCATTCTCGATTCCTTCGACATACTCTTTCATTTTGCCATCCTGGTCATAGTCCGCAATGCCGGAATGTGATAAAACTACTACTATATCAGCACCTGCCGCTTTCATTTCAGGGACCACTTTTTTGGCAGATTTCACAATATCTTCTACAACAAGTTTGCCTTCAAGGTGCTTAGCATCCCAGTTCATGATCCCTTGAGGAACGAAACCGGTTACACCGACTTTAATGGTATGCTCTTCTCCATCCGTATCCTTAACTTTTTTCTCAAGGATTTGGTAAGGAGTAAAGTAGTTTTCTCCCTTTGTGTTCATTACGTTGGCATTCACATAAGGGAAATTTGCACCCTTAAGAGCTGAGTCAAGATACTCCAGACCATAGTTGAATTCATGGTTACCAAGTGTTGCGGCATCATAGCCCAACAGATTCATAGCTTTATATACAGGGTGGACGTAGCCATCCTTCATTAAACCTTTATTAGATACATAGTCACCCAGCGGGCTTCCTTGAATTAAATCTCCATTATCAAAGAGCATGCTGTTCTCTGCTTCTCCGCGCACCTCTTTAATTAGTGTTGCTGCTTTGGTTAAACCATAAGCTGTTGTTGAAGAACCTTTATAGTAATCAAAATTCATGATATTTGAGTGGATATCTGTCGTTTCAACAATACGCAAGTTCACAATGTCTTCATTGCTATTCATTACTTCTGCATATGTAATTGTCGGAGCTGCCTGCGGAATGATTAACCCTAATGCAAGCGCAGCGCCTGCAACTGCCTTTTTCCCAAATCTTTTCTTCATCATGATTCCCCCTTAGTTCTTAACAAACAATGTAATAATAGCATACAGAAGTGTCTGAATCTATCGTTTTTAATGAAAATTATTTTAATTCAAAACAAATTTACATTGCTAGTGACAGGCACCTCCCGAAATTTGTCGAAAAGCAAAACCCCTATAATCAGGTGCAGAACATAGGGGTTTTGCTGGAAATTCGTCCTTAGAGGACTATCACTTTTCACCTAATTTGATAGATTTCCATTATAAACAGAAGGAAAAAGGTGGTTTATAGTCAAATAATTAACAATGAATTCTATCTATTTTTAAGGAGGTAATTATGGCAAGACCAAAAAGAATCTGGAGTCCCAATCACTTCCACCATGTTGTGAGCCGGGGAAATTGGCGGGCCGATCTGTTCCAGGAAGATCATGACTTTGTATCCTTTATGAATCTTCTGCATTACTTTCACCGTAAGACCGGCCTGGAGCTGGCAAGCTACTGCTTGATGAGCAATCACTTTCATCTGCTGCTCCGGACCCAAAAAACACCGCTCCCCGGAGTGATGAGAAACTTGAACAAAGCTTACGCAGATTATTTTAATAAGCGCTATGGAGTGCAGGGACATGTATTTGAGAAGAGGTATTTCAGCAAGCCCATTTATGATGCATATGGCCTCCTAGAGGTCAGCCGCTATATCCACTTAAACCCCGTCGAAGCCTCAATTGTCGATCACCCTCTGGACTATCGCTGGTCCAGCTTCCGCTACTTTGACCCCACCCGTAAAAACCTTCCCGATTATTTGAATATTTCCGAGGTGTACAACCTCTTCGCAGGCAGAAATGACGCCCACAAAAAAACGGCCTATTATAAATGGCTGATGAAGAAATTTGAAGAGAGTTTGAGTTAGAAATTGGTGACAGGCACCTATACCACTTGCCCAAAGTGGTATAGGTGCCTGTCACTAAAAAAAAGAGGATGCCATTTCCGGCATCCTCTTTCTTTATTTAGCAGTATCTCAAGAAGCATCTTCGGCAGTGCTGTTGTTGCCTTGAGCTGAACCTGTATCAGGGTCTGCGCCAGCATCCTGCTGGTTGTCTGGTGCTTTTCCGTTATCTGCTGGTTTGTCTGATGCATTGTCCTTTTGCTCTCCTGCAGGTGGGGCAGCCTTCTCCTCATCTGCTGGCGGGACTTCTTTTGATTCTTCCGGTTTTGCAGATTCTTGATTAGCAGGTTTTCCGGTATTATCCGGTTTCTCTGCAGGAGGAGACTGATTGTTCTTCTCTTTTTCAGCTTTCGCTTTCGCTTTTGCTGCTGCCTCCGCTTCAATCTGCCCCTTTACTTTTTCAATGTTGCTTTTGATACTGGCTATCTCATTTTCCAGCCGGGCACTTTCGGTTCTGTATCTTTGCAGGCTATCTGTGTAAGACTGAAGGTTTTTCTCGGATTCATCAAGCAAACTTATAAAACTGACTTCTTCGTCCTCCAGCTTTTTTAAAACTTCTTTCAGCCCTTCTGTAGCTTGATTCATTGGTGTGAGCACTTCAGAGAAATAGACCTTCTCATATTTGCAGTCATTAATAGCTTTATCTTTAAATCCATTTATTTCGGCCAATAAATTTTCTATTTCCACTAACTTTAGGCTGCCGTTTGTTTTACTTTCTTTTAAGACGCTTTCCAGATAGCTCTTTATACTTTGTGAATAAGCTGCCAGCGCTTTAGACTTATTTTCCATTTCCTGTACTCCACTGTTAACAGCTCTCAATTGGCTTTTTACACTGTTCAATTGGCTTACCAGTGAATTCTTTTGAAAAGTCAGTTGATTTACCGCAGTTCCGCCCCCTGCATCAGTATTGTCTGAGTTAGTCTCGGAATCATCTAATTTGTTGTCATTAAGAGAGTTCAATTCTGAGATTGCAGTATTTTTTTCTTTTAGCTGCTCTCCGGCTATCATAGCAGCTTTGGCTTCCGCAATAACTTCTTCAGATAAATTTACCGCTAAATCCCGATAATCTTCTTCAATTACTTTAGGAAAAATAAAGCACGCTCCAATTTGGATTTCTTTTTCCTGGGTAGAATTGAATTGTGCATATGTAGGCGACGCCAGCTGGGCACCTCCGAGAATCATGGAGGAAAGCGCTGTACTCGCCGCAAAAGCCTTAAATAGCCTTTTGCGCTTTTCCATTCTTGCCCTCCTTATTTTATCTGCTCTTGGCTCCACTAATGAAATCCCTCCTCCTGAAAGAACCCCTTCTTCTTTAAGTTCACTACCGTTCGTTATATAGAATAATTATACATGGTCATCTTATATAATAAAAGAAAAAAGTAATTAATTTTTTCCGCTAGTACTTCAAAGGTCCCTAAGTTAATTATTATTCTTCAGCCATAGATATAAGTACAAGCTGATAAGGTATCCCCTAAAAAAGAAGCCTCCTCACGACCTTTATTGGGTGACAGGCACCTATACCACTTCCTCTAAGTGGTATAGGTGCCTGTCACCATCAACAACTCCCCCCCCCCGCCTTTTAGACTCCCGCCAAATGCGGTATAATAAAGGAATATGTATTTTATCGGAACGCTGTTGTTTTTGTGTGCTTTTTTGTGTTTTTCCATCCGGTTTTTGCCGGGTTAGAGTATAGGGGGGATTGTTATGGCGCAGATTCCTGAGCGGTATTTGGAGGGGCTGCAGTTTGCTGCGGGCGAGCTGAAGAGCCTGCTGAGGCCGGAGGACCAGGAAGATCAGAAGGTGGTCCAGAAGGGCCTGCTTTTGTATCATCAGGGGCTTGTGCATCAGCTGAAGTATGAGGGTGACCAGATTACGGCCGTGGTCCAGGATGTGACTCCTGCGAGGGTATCGCTTGATCTTGACTTCATTAACCATAGTGATTGCTCCTGTCCGCATGAAGGGTTCTGCCGGCACCGGATGGCTGCGTTTTTCTATCTGCTGTCCCAGGGAAGCAGTGTGGCTGCCTGGCTCAATGACTGGCGCCAGCCGGTCAAGGAAACGAAGACGGCGGCCCTGCAGGGGCTGAAGACGGCAAGGGATCTGCTGAAGGCGAACAAACCGCAGCAGGAGCCGGACTATGATAACTGGAAATCTTCCATAGAGGAAAGCTTTGATAAAATCCTGCTTGGCCAGGGTGACCCGAAGCCTTATGTGATGGCCGAGCTGTTCCAGGTCCATCTGCGGCGGCTCAGGGCAGCGGCCCCGGTCGAGCAGGAATGGCGGCTCCTTTATATGCTGATTGCGCATATTGTTTCTTTTAAAAAGCTTATCTCCCTGAGCATGGAGCTCGGCTATTTCGAGGATACGATCAACCGCTATTACCGCCATCTTTTCCATTACATGACCGAAGAAGCGGCGGATATTACAGGCAAGCTGACGGTCCAGTCAGTGCCTTTTGCGTTTGATGAATTCATCGGGAAGCTGAAAGAGGAAACAGCAGAGCTTCTGACGAACGATTTTGAAATTGAGTATGAGCGCGCGCACCTTTACCGCCTGCTTTGGACCCATCTTTTCAAGAGCAAGGAATGGCGGGAAGAGGAAGTCAAGAAGCTTAACAGCCTTCAGGAGGAGACGACAATGCCCCTCGTTGTGGGGGTGACCCATCTTTATATCCTTCTGCGTGAGGATGAGGATGCAATGAGTATCATCCAGGTCCCGAATGCGGCGATGACGCCTTATCTTTTATACTGGCTCGATTATTTCACCGCTCTGAAGGAATGGAAGCGGATGGCTCCGTTTGCCGAGGTGTTTGTCTCACGGCTGAAGGAGTATCTTGGCTGGAACAATGAATATAATGCCAGTATGGATTTTTCCAGGATGGCTTTGAAGGCACTGCGCCCCTATATTGGCGAGATGCGGCGGCCTGATCTGTATGAGAAAGCCATGATCCAGACGCTGCCGTACAGCTACCGGGAGTACGAGGATGTTCTTTTTGAACAGGAAAACTATGAAAAGTGGGCAGAGCTGCAGGCTTATATCGGCTTTGATATCAGCATGCTCCCTTCTGAGCGGATCAAGAGGATCCAGCAGGCAGAGCCTGAGATTCTGCTTGGGCTTTATCATCAGTCTGTGCAGGGCCATATAAATATGAAGAGCCGGGATCATTACCGGGAAGCTGTCCGCAAGATGAAGAAGCTGCGGACCATCTACAAGAAACTGAAGCGGCAGAATGAGTGGGAGCTTTTTCTGGAAATGATTCTTGAAAAGACCAGGCGGCTGCGTGCTTTTCATGAAGAATGCAAAAGGGGTAAGCTGATCGATGCTTAAAACACGTTTTATAAAAGTGAACGTCCAACAATATGATAGTGATACTTTTTTCATTGGAGCTTCTGATGAGCACGATAAATGGATGGTGCCGATCGAGTGGCAGAACCTGTTGTTCAACAATCATAAGGAAAGTTTTTTCGGGACGATGCTTGCACCGGCTGAGCTGGATGGCGCCCCTGGCCTCCTGGTCAACGGCTGGCAGCTCGCTACGCTGTTTGCGAACGAGCAGTTCAACCGCCTGATCGAATGGGACTGGGACGAAACAGCCGAGATCTGCCTTGCTGCCGGACATGCGCTTGAGGAGTCCATTCTTGAAAAAGAATGGGTGCCTGACTTCAAGGCTTGGGAGCGGAATGAATTTCACTGGGCGCTGCCTGAAAATGTCCTTTACGAGTTTGATGATTCCTTCTGGGAGCGTCCCCTTGATGAAGGAGAAGAGGAACGCTCTGTCAAAGCCTTCGTCCAGCATTGGTTTGACCGCTCTCTGAATGATTATTTGAACCGCAATAAAGAAATGAAAGAAATGTTCGGAAAAAAAATAGACAGCCTGCAAAATGAAGATATTGCGCCAAGCCAGCTGGCTGCCTACTTTGACGAAGAAAGCTGGCAGGAATGGATCGGGCTGAAAGAAAATGATGTACCTTTTACAATCGGCCTGAAGCTTGAAGAGCCTGCTGATATCGACAGCTTCTGGGACTTGTCTATTTTTCTGCGAGGAAAAAAGGATCCTGATCTGTTTGTCGATTACCGTGATGAAAGCAACTATCCGCGCGGCTGGATGAAGTATCAGGAGGTCATTGAACGGGAGCAGCAGCGCTGGATCAATGTATTCCCCTGGTTGAACGGCGAGGGCGGGCTGTCCACCCGCCTGACTGAGGATGAAGCATGGACTTTTTTGACAGAAGCCAGCGAAACGCTGCTTGCTCTTGGCGTCGAGATTCTCCTTCCTTCCTGGTGGCAGGCGATGAAGAATGCGAGCATGAAGGTGAAGGCCAAGGTAAAAGGAAATTCCGGCAGCCACCGCCCTTCCTTCGTCGGCCTGCAGGCGATGCTTGATTATGACTGGCGCTTCAGCATGAACGGAGTCGAGCTGTCAGAGGATGAATTTAATAAACTCGTTGAAGAAAAGCGCCGCCTTGTCTATATCCGCGGACGCTGGATCAAGCTCGACCACGGCTTTATCCGCCAAATCCAGGACTTGATGAAGAAAGCGGAAAAAGAGGGGCTGCATGTCCGCGATTTGATTGAGCAGGAATTGTCCGGAGAAGATGATTCAGAAGATGAGCTCGATAATCCGAAGGCGTTCGCCCGCATCCAGATTGAATTGAACCGCCAATGGAAGCAGATGGTGAAGCAGCTGCGCGAGGTGAACAATATCCCGCTCGCTGATCCTCCGGAAGCACTTCATGGTGAGCTGCGCCCATATCAGCAGCTTGGGATGAGCTGGCTGCTGTTCCTTAGGAAATACGGATTTGGTGCCATTCTCGCTGATGATATGGGGCTCGGAAAAACCGTCCAGCTCATTTCTTATTTATTGAAGGTGCGGGAGCAGGAGCAAGAAGGAGCCTCCCTCATCATTTGCCCGACGTCGGTGCTCGGCAACTGGCAAAAAGAGATTGAGCGCTTTGCCCCAGACCTTAAGGTGTATCTCCATTATGGTCAGAATCGCCTGAAGGGGCAGATGTTTGCTGAAGAAGCAGAGCGTGCGGATATTATTCTGACTTCCTATGGTCTGACACATATGGACCTGCCTGATTTCGAGGCTGTGACGTGGAGTGCTGTTGCTATTGATGAAGCACAGAATATTAAAAATGCGCAGACCAAGCAGTCGCGGGCGGTCCGAAAACTGCGCGGCAAACATCATATCGCCCTGACCGGGACGCCGATGGAAAACCGCCTCAGTGAGCTGTGGTCGATTTTTGATTTTACCAATCACGGCTATCTTGGCAGCCTTGGGCAATTCCAGAAACGGTTCATCCTTCCGATCGAGAAGGAAGATGAAAAAGAAAAAGTCCAGCAGCTTCAGGCGATCATCCGCCCCTTCCTCCTGCGACGGACGAAGAAGGACAAAGAAGTTGCCTTGAACCTGCCGGATAAGGTGGAGCAGAAGGAATATTGCCCGCTGACCGCAGAACAGGCTTCTCTTTACGAGCAGCTGGTCAAAGACACTTTTGCCGAGATTGAAAAACTGTCAGGCTTTGAGCGCAAAGGGCTGATCCTGCAGCTTCTGAGCCGCCTGAAGCAGCTTTGCAACCATCCTGCACTTTACTTGAAGGAAGAGAAGCCTTCGCATCTGCTGGAAAGGTCATCCAAACTTGAAAAGCTGAACGAGCTCGTCGATGCCGTCCTTGAGCAGGAGGAAAGCTGTCTCATTTTCACCCAATATATTGAAATGGGGCATATGATCCAAAAGATCATGAAAAAGCGGCACGGAATCGATGTGCCATTCCTGAACGGGAGCGTCTCAAAGAATGAGCGCGACCGGATGATCTCCAGGTTCCAGGATGGAGAATTCCCTGTCTTCCTGCTGTCCCTGAAGGCAGGCGGGACCGGATTGAATCTGACAGCGGCGAACCATGTCATCCACTATGACCGCTGGTGGAATCCGGCTGTAGAGAACCAGGCGACAGACCGTGCCTACCGGATCGGCCAGGAACGATTTGTCCACGTTCACAAGTTGATCTGCACAGGAACCTTGGAAGAGAAAATTGATCTGATGCTAGAGAAAAAGCAAACGCTCAACGACCAGGTAATCCAAAGCGAAAGCTGGATCACGGAGCTGTCCACCGATGATCTCCGCGATCTTGTGCATCTGGCTTAAATTTTATAAAGTCCGTTTCTGTCTTTTGTATTCCGCAAGAGATGGCAGCGGGCTTTTTTCTTTGGTTTTCACCCTGCTGTCAGGCACCTGGATGGCAAATGATACACTATTCCTGCTGGTTTTTATCAGCAGGCTCGATAAAAGGCTATAGTTTATGCTGCCAGTTTCACGGAGGAGGTTCTCTCTTCCGCCCGGCTCGTCGTCATACTTCAGCAGCTTGATATCAGTGTGATTTATCTTGGAATAGATACGGTGTGAGGTGTTTTGATCAAGGAGGATTTGGCAGTAGTGGGCTGATGGGTAGGGCTTCAGCAGCTGAAGGGCATCAAAAAAGCCAGGTTTGAAATTTAGATTGATTTTCTTCGCATCTGTTTTTTTAAAGTAAATCCTTTGCGGGTTTTTTTCCATATAAAATTTACACTCCCTTTGACTTGGAATCGTTTTCCAATTGTTATTTCGACAGCTTTCTTCAATTTTCCTTTATTCTATTTTTTCTTTTTCTCACGTGATTAAATTTCACGTAATTATATGTGAACCATTGTCACATACAGCTTATTCTTTTCCGATTCTCGTTACATTGAAGAAAAGCGATAAACGAGGGTGACAAGATGAGCTTAGGAGATAAGCTGAAAGAATTGCGGGATGCGAGGAATTGGAAACAAGAGTATGTGGCGGATTTAATGAAGATTGACCGGTCCACAATCAGCCGTTATGAGACCGGCAAGAGTATACCTCCCTACCAGACAGTCCTTCAATTTGCAGAGATTTTCGGAGCAGAAAAAGAATACCTGGTTGGGGAACTCGATGAAATGCTGAAGGATGCCGCCGCATCGTATGTATTGAAGGAAAGTCCTGATGACCTGGACATGGAAATGATCCGAAAGCTCCTCTTGCAGACTCCTTCCCTGAAAGAGGCAATGCTTGAACTGGCATCGCTCGACAGCAGGACCAATGAGTATATAGCCGGGATTCTGAAGGCAATTATTAAAGAGCATAAAAAGTTCAGGAGAATGACGTGAGTATTATTTTTGGGCGCTCTTTTAGCGGAAGGGGCGCTTTTTTGTGAGGAGGATTTGATTGGCGGTTTAGAGTCAGCAGGGAGGTTAGAAATGATAAAAACCGGCAATCCCACTCGGAGACTGCCGGTTTCTTATTAACTGCTACATTTTTTGTTTTCCAGGCTGGACAGGCAATGGTTTCCCAATCTTGACCGGATCTGGTTTTACAGGTGTCGGATTAATTGGCTTGCCTTTTTCTGTGCCTTTACCTTTGTCTGGTGTTTCACCTTTTGCTGGCGGTGTCTCGCCTTCTTTCAGCTTATAAAGCTCTATTGTCTTTGCCGTTTTGTTCCCTGCCAGGTCGACAGCTTCAAAGATGAACTGGTTTTCACCTTCGGCAAGTTCAAGCTCAATATTTTCAAAGACCTTCTCAATGCTTCTCATTGCATAAGGCTCTTTGAACTCATTGTAGAAGAGCTCGCTGCCATTTAAATAGAAGCGCAGTTCATCAAAATTGTCTGCTACCTTGACATTGACAACCGGGTTATCGGCATCATGGCTAACATATTTTGTTGAAGGAAGTCCGTTCACCTCCACTGAAGGTCCGGTTGCATCCACAAGAATTGTACGCTTGAAGGAGATTGAGTTTTTCGCTGTATCTGTTGCTTTAACCACAAACGAGTGAACCCCATCTTCAAAATGCATAGTAGTAGAGAATTCATATTGCTTCTTGTCTTCATTATAAGTGACATCGACTGATTTGCCGTCAATAGTGAATTCTTTGATGCCTGATTCTTCTTTGATTGTTCCTTTAACATTCAAATCATTTTTATTGTACACTTCCAGTGCTGCAGGCTCAGTCAGGTATACATATGGAATCGTTTTGTCTTTGCTGCCAACTTCAGCAGTAGACTCAGAGTAGTTGCCTGCATTATCGACTGCGACAACCGTTACTGTATCGCCAACTTC
Source organism: Bacillus infantis (assembly GCF_008180445.1). Classification (GTDB taxonomy): domain Bacteria; phylum Bacillota; class Bacilli; order Bacillales; family Cytobacillaceae; genus Bacillus_AB; species Bacillus_AB infantis_B. The sequence continues at coordinate 441,598 of NZ_VTER01000007.1, read as the reverse complement.
AAGTCCTTCCGGAAGAACGAACTCAGCAGTATCGCCATTTAAAGGAATCTCCAGGATAGATTCGTCATTGATATAGATATCAAGATAGGAAATTCCTGAACCTCCTGCATTATCAGCTGCTTCAATGGACAGCTTTGTATTATCATCCACTAGATCAGCTTTAACGCTTGGCACTACAGTATCGACTTTAACAGGAATCTTGACGCTTTGCCATTCAGCATCAAGGAAGTCTATTTTAGTCTTGATTTCATAGTAATACTGCCCGTCGGCGGCAATTTTGTTATTCAGCTTGCCGTCCCAGCCTCTGGCAGGAGTAAGTGAATAATTTGCTGCGGCTCCGCCATCATAATAATGCTTGCGAAGATCGTTTTCGGTCCTCAGCTTCCTTAGAACCTTGCCGTTCTCATCAACAATAGAGAATTCAGCTTTCTTTGCATTTCTAAGGAATGAAAGAATCGGAATCAGCTGTTCCTTCACTTTATCCCCGTTCGGAGAAATGGCGATTGCTTCGCTCTCAAATGCATCAGCAACAGGGTTGTAGCCTAAATAGCTGTAACTGTCTCCACTTTCATAAACAGCCCCTGCCATACCATAGAATGATTCTTGATCATCATATTTCATGCCATCAAGGATTGGCGCTTTATCCCACTCGCCCTTGAAGCCGACATACGGTACAGACAGTTCTGCATTTACATCATTTGAGTCTGTCAATGTGACAAAGCCTTCTACAAAGTAACCGTTCGGGAATACTTCGTCAATGTCCACCTGCGTTTCCCAGTCTCCAGTAATACTAGGCTCTACAACCTTAGCATCACTCACATCAACCGTTACATCAAAAGTGACAGAACCATTTGCCGGTACAGTAACTTCTGCTGTATCCCCGCCATTCACTTTAATGGAAGCATTCAAAATCTCCTGTGCCTCCAGGCTATCTGGATCCCAACCTAGTTCCCCGTAAGCCGCAAAGTCAGTCTGAAGGTTCGCACTTACATCATATACAGCTTCTTCATCGCTGTAGTTTTGCGCTTTCAAAGTAAACTCAAATGTGTCGCCTACTTCTTTAAGAGCAACCTTACCTTCATTGCTCGCTTCTTCCGTCACAATTACCGGAGTCTGAAGGGCAGAGTTCAGCTGCATGATACCTGACCCCTGACGTCGCGGTGAGTATGGAATCCCCCATCCAAATGCTGCGTTAACCGTTCCCTGGTCAATGACCGGCTTTGCCGTATTCATCATCAGGTTCTTCGCTACGTTTACACGGTCGAAGCCTGTTACGCCAAATTCATTGTCAACACGTTCGAGGACAAGTGCAGATCCTCCAGATACGTGAGGCGCAGCCATGGAAGTACCGCTCATCATTCCGTACTGGTTGTTTTCCAGCGTAGAATAAATCTGTCCGCCCGGGGCTGTAATTTCAGGTTTGAAATCCAGGTTAGGCGTCAGACCCCATGAAGTGAAGGCACTCATTTTGCCTGCTTCAGGGTTCGCTGATTTTGTTTTTTCGCCATTAAAGGAGATCGTTACAGTCTCTCCTCCATTAATTGCTTCAGCCAGTTTATCTCCATCCTGCTTCAGCATGAACAGCTGCGGGATGGTGATGGCTGGATCTGTCTGCATGTTTACATACCCATCAGCATTGTTATAGATAATAACGCCAACCGCTCCTGCAGCCTGGGCATTCAGCGCTTTTTCGGTGAACGCCAATTCGCCGCGCTTGATAAGGGCATACTTTCCCGCCACTCCTGTAAGTTCGGCAGGCTTGCCTAAACCGCCGTAAGCTACTTCATATGTCTTTTGGGATACATCATTCGGATGTACGTTGCTGGCAGATAAGAAGGCTGCCTTTCCGCTTTCATCACCAAATGTATAGTTCACTGCATCAAGATCCATGTAAGAATTCTCAATGGAAGCTACTTGAAGTGAGTCATAGCTCACACCAGGGGAGCCTGACACCCCGATGTCAGGGTTGGAAGCCCATGGATTGGCATGGCCATTCCCGTAGTGGGCTGAGTTGCCTGCAGAAATAGACATTAAAATGCCATTATCCACAGCTCTCTCGATTGCTTTTTGCTCCTGGTCCTCAGGAGAAACAAAGCCTGCTGTAGAACCAAGGCTCATATTCAGGACGTCTGCGCCTAATACGATGGCGTCATCGATTGCTTTTACATAGATATCACTATAAGTGCTTGGCATTTCCGGGTCATTACCGAAAACCTTCAATGCAAGGATCTGGGCTTCTGGCGCCACACCCTTGATTCCGCCGTTTTCTTCATCACCATTGGCTCCAACTGTTCCGGCAACGTGCATTCCGTGCATGGAAGCGTCAGGACCGATGTCGCGGATGGTATCATTTTCATCCATATAATTATAGCCATAAGGTACTTTTTCGGTATAAAATTTGCCAGGAAGTCCATTTGTATTAATAAAAGTCTGAACTTCTGCACTGGACAATTCTTCTTCAGTTTCATCGGAAAGGATCATATCACGGTGGGATGGATCTACACCTGTGTCAATGACACCAACAATCATTCCCTCACCCTTGAAATCATACTCTCTCCATGCTTCCTGGGCCTGTACGAGCTCTTTGCTGTAGAGCATCTCAGGCTTTTCTTCAGGGCGTGTATATTCGTGGACGATCTGTACACTTTTTACTCCGGAGACTTCCTTCACTTTTTCGATATCTCCGAACAAAACATCTGCACTGAAGCCATTGACTACAGTTGTAAAGCTTTCACGCTCAATAAGCTTTACCCTGCTTTTCTTGACCGAGTCTTTAACCTTCTGCTGCTCGGCAAGCTTTTGGCTGCTCAGCTGCTTCTTAGTTGCAGCCGGAAGCTCTTTGAATCTCTTATTCTGTTTTTGTGCATAAGAAATGGCAGGCTCGCCCTTCATTTCAACAATAACACGGACCATATCCGTGTTTTTATATTGCTTTTCAAGCTCGGCCTTCTTGATTTCCTGAATGGACTTTTGATTCTGCTGGCCTTTTGTGCTTCTTGCCTTCTCAGGCAAAGCGGCTGCTGAAACAGAAGACGAGAAAACCAATAAAAATAGTGCGAATACTGCTAAAAGCTTCTTGGCAGACTTCATGTCGTTCCCCCTTGCATCCTATTTATTCTGAATCTTTTTAATACTCTACTAAATTAACATAGTGTCAAGACAGTAGAAATGGGTATTAATACCTATTTATTAGACAATTTTCCCACTTGCTTTTTTACTAATGCAGGAATCTACATACCTTTCCATTAAAAGAAAAAATCCGACAGAAAATGTCGGAAAATGGAGTGATGGAGGGGGTGATTGATTTTCTATAATGAGGAAGATGGGGGTTGAAATCGGGCTACTGCGATGCAGCCAATTGGAGATCTTTATTTATTCCTGATTCAGCATCTGTGTGTATTTCAATGAGCATACACTCGAGCTGTTTAATTCTGATTGCCAGCTCTTCTGATTTTTGATTGCTCCTTCCTACCATTTTAATCAGCGTTTCTAACAGCGCTTCAGTATTGGATTTACATTCAGACTGCTGCCTCAATGGCTTACCAGCTCCTTTCCGCTGCTGCCGGCGGCAGTTTCCCGTTTCGGCTCAAGGAATCTTACTGTTTCAGCAATCACTTCGGTCACATACACCTTCCTGCCATCCTGGTTATCGTAATTTCTTGTCTGGATCCGGCCGGTTATCCCGATCAGAGATCCTTTTCGGCAATATTGGGCTGTGTTTTCCGCTGTTTTTTTCCATAAAGTACACTGAACAAAATCTGCTTCAATTTCACCCTGCTGATTGCGGTACTGCCTGTTCACCGCCAGAGTTATATTTGTAACCGAAATACCCTCAGCAGTTATTTTCAGCTCCGGATTTCTTGTTAGCCTTCCTACTAAAATAGCCTGGTTGATCATGTCTCATCTCCTCTCTGTGTGATGTGTCCAGTTTATTATGAATCGCTGACCGCGTAAAAAGGAGAAAAAGGTGTTATGGTGATAGTTTAGCGGCCTCTCGAATAGGGAATTTGGCATAAAATGCAATTTTCATAAGTTCCCTCTTATTGAAAAGGGAAATTTAGCCTATCTTGCATTTTTTTTTCGACACAGAGAAAAATTCGCTTTCACATGCTGCTGTGCTATAATTTAAAACAAAATAATCTAATAAAACCGGGAGGCCATTATGAAGACTTTTAAGTTGATCTCACTGCAGGTTGTTGAAGAGGATGGCTTGAAGGAAATCGCTCTCGATGACGGCCTGATCATCAATAAAGAGGATGAGTATAGCAACTGGCTTATTGAGGCCTATACCGACAAATCTTATACCAGTTATTTCTCTGATGCTCTTGACCGGCAAAAAGAGATGGTTGTCCAGGCCGTCATCACAAAAAAGGAAAACGATCCAGCTGCCTTCGTGACCAGGGTTTCATCCATTAAAGAGCTGGAAAATCACATTAGCGTTCTGCTTGAGGGCAGCCTTAAAAGAACTAAAAGTGATTATGCAGAACTGCTGCTGGACAGTCTCCTTCAATCAGGCATGGAGGGCGATGTGCTGCTGAATGAATTTAAAACTAAGATGAAAAGCAAGCCAGGGCTTGCTGCTGTTAAAAAATAAAAAAATCTCCTTCTGCCAGGAGATTTTTTCTTTATTTCTGCTTTTTTCTTTTCTTGAGTTTCTCAATCAGCTGTTTAGCCTCTGTCTTGCATGAATAATTGTATTCTTCACCTAATTCAGCCTGGAGATGTTCAATTTCTTCCATCTGCTCCTTGGAAGGCTCTTCCGAAAGAATCTTTTCAATCGTTTTATTTATTTTACCGGCAAGCTGTTCATGAAACTCCGGATCTGCCTTTGTCTCATCACTGAGCTGCGCGTACCAGGAGGCATGATTTGTAATATATTCCTTCCAGCTGTCGACAAATTCCTGCAGATTGAATTTATCTTCATTCCAGCCGATTTTATTCATATATTGTTCGAATGATGTTGAGATTGATCTTGATATGCTAATTTTCACACCTGGTGATAAATCTTTATACATGGAAATAAAGTACCCCCCAGTAAATTCTGTCTCCACAAGCATCATACCATATTTGCCTCATAGTATAAACTGCACGAAAAAAGAGCAGGTTCCCCTGCCCTTCTCATTCATTATTTATCTTTATTATCGTCATCCTGCATGTCAAGATCGTCTTCGACTGTATCTTCACCAGGATCGTTATTGTCTTCCATCATGTCTTTATCGTCATCTGTGTTCATGTCGCCGTTGTCGTTATTGTCGTCGATCACGCCGTTGTCATCTTCGCTGATGTTGCCGTTATCTTCGTTGTTGCCGTTCATGTCTCCGTTCATGTCGCCCTCTTCAACAGGCGTGTTGTCGTCTTCCGGAGGCGGCTCCTGGTCATTGTTACAGCCTGCCAATACCATTGCTGAAAGCACCGATCCGCCAATTAATGTTAAAAGCCTTTTCTTCATAAGTAAAAAGCTCCCTTCTGGTTGTTTATATTGACCTTGGTCTTTTCATATGATGTCCAAAAAAAGAAACAACTTGCATATAAAAAATTATTTTAGGGGGATTTTTATATGCAAGTTGTCACCTGCTGGCCAGGATAGTATATACATACACGTATATGGGACAAGCTAAACGTGTTAGTTTGTTATTTCGGTCTATTAAAAAAGAATGCCCGGCAGCCCGGACATCCTTTAAATTTATTCCTGCTTATCTCCAAGGGCGAACGTCAGCTCTGCTTCACAGACAAGCTCCCCATCTACTGTTGCGGTGCCTTTTCCTTTTCCGATGGCACCTCTTACACGCGTCATTTCCACTTCAAGGCGAAGCTGGTCGCCAGGCTTTACCTGCCTTTTGAAACGGCAGTTATCTATGCCTGCAAAAAAGGCGAGGCGTCCGCGGTTTTCCTCTTTTTTAAGCATGGCCACGGCACCGACCTGCGCCAGAGCTTCAACGATCAGCACCCCAGGCATAACCGGGTAGTCCGGGAAATGTCCGTTGAAGAATTCCTCATTCGCCGTCACATTTTTGATTCCGATTGCCCTTTGCGCCTCTTCAACCTCAAGGATGCGGTCCACGAGCAGGAAAGGATAGCGGTGAGGGATGATTTCTTTGATTTGGTTTATATCCAGCATAATTTAGTACCTCCTGCTAATAATAGGTATCATATATCTTTATTGTACTGTAAATGAACAGAAAAAAGGAAGGGCAAACCCCCTTCCCGGTAAAAAATTTATTCTTTTTCAACCAGATCCTTGATATGCATCCAGGTCGATTTTTCAAAAATATCGGATGCTTTGCCGCCGCCCATTACACTGTAGCCCACAAATGCTCCGAGGATGAGGCTTCCGGCAATTAAAATCAGCACAATGATGACTCGAAGCCAGATCGGGACAAGGCGTATGCGGATGATCCGTCTGCCGGCCGCTTTCTCTTGCGCTTTTTGTTTTTTCTTTTGTTCACGCGTATTGGCCGCTTCCTGGTTTTTCTTCACTAGCATCGATTTTTAATCCCCTTTACCTGATCCCGTTTACAAGCCCCATCATCTGGTCTGCCATTGAAATGGCGCGTGACTGGAACTGATAGGCACGCTGTACGGTAATAAGATCAGTCATTTCTTTTTGCATATTCACATTCGACTGCTCAAGCGCCCTTTGCTGGACACCTGCTTCGCCGCGCAGTGCGCCAGTCAAATCAGTCAACACATCAATCCCATCCGCGCCGGCAGCCAGTGACAGCAGATTGCCTCCCTGATGCTGCAGGAACTGGGGCTTATTGACCCTGACAATGCCCAGGCTGAACTCCTGCTCCAGGCCGGTGCTGTCCTTTGCTGTCAGGATGCCGTTCTCTGTAATGGCAAATTCACCGGGCTGCCCATTGATGTAAATCGGATTATCATCCTCATCCAGGACTGCGTTGCCGGCGCTGGTGACAAGCATGCTCTCTGTATCGGAGACAGGACTCAAGTAGAAGGCGCCGTCCCGTGTATATTGAACCTCTGAGCCTGTCTCTGTCTGGACAAGAACTTTATAAAGCTGATTCTCTTTCGTAAAAGCCGTGTCCAGCTGGCGGTCCGTCGTTTTGATGCTGCCCTGCGCCATCACGATCTGCGACTGGGCCAGCATCGCCCCGGTGCCCTGCCTCAGCCCATTAGGCGTCAGCCTGTTTTCATCAGCTGAGTTCGGCTGGTTGGCAAACTGCTGCACAAGCAGGTCTGTAAACGTGGCTTCCCTGCGCTTGTAGCCGGTTGTATCGACATTCGCCATATTGTGGCTCGTTATATCCATCTGCTTTTGCAGCTGGGCCAGCGTATTGGTGGCTGTAATCATCATTCTGCTCATAATATCCCCCTTATCGGGCTGCTGTTATTCGGAAGTCGGCTGGCGGCCATCATCCGATGCGGCCGACCTCATTCGCCATTTTTTCCATACTGCGGTCATATGCCTGCAAAACCTTCTGGTTCGCTTCAAACGCCCGGTAGGCTGTCATCATATCGGTCATCGTCCTGCTTGCATCCACGTTTGAGGATTCCAGGAATCCCTGCTGCAGCGCGAAGCCGGCTTCCGGATTTTCTGCTGCCTCTGCGAGCGGCGCTCCATCTTCAGTCCGGAACAGGCCGTCGCCTTCCTTGATCAGCTCTGCCGGATTTTCCGAGAAGCCGAATCCAAGCTGTGCGGTTTCGCCGTTTTCGCCTGTGATTTGACCGGCATTCGAGACAGTGAAGCGGTCGCTTCCAAGCTGGATCCGATTGTCCTGCCCGTCGAGAACGTACATGCCGGAAGCTGTAGTCAGGAAGCCTTCCCCATCAAGCGTGAAGTCGCCGTTACGCGTATAGCGCGTGCCGCCGTCTGCTCCTGCTACCTTGAAAAATACCGAAGCGCTGATACCTGTTTCCCCATCAGCCGGCATTGTGATATCTACAAGAGCCAGGTCAGTATTCTGACCGGTTTCCCTCAGGTCTCCCTGAAGGAAGTTAGGCGTGTTCTCCTGCATATAAACACCCGTGTTGATGCTGCCGATTTCCTTGTTCAGCGGCATCTTAAGCCTGTTCTGAACGGGGATTTCCAGCTGCCCTGCACTTTGGAGGAGCATTTCCGGAAATGCCCTCATCGAGGACTGATCCGCCTTGAAACCTGGTGTATTGCTATTGGCCATATTATTCGTAAGCATTTCCGTCCTTCGCTGCTGGGACAGCATCCCGGAAGCCACCGTGTAAAAACCTCTAAACATGTTCCACCTCTATATATTGACCGGTAACGACCGGACATCATTTCACCATCAAAAGGGACATACACTATTCTTGCGTTACTTTCTATTATAAAAAAAATCCGCCCAAGAAACAGCAGATTTTTGCAGAAAAGTGTCAATATGTGAAAAAAACAGCGGATTTTGCAGTTTGAGGTTGGGATTTTGGAGGGAGGAGTAATTTTTGATGAAGGTGGAGTGTGTTGGCGGTGCCTTGTTGGGAGTTGGCTTATTTCTATGCTGGTCAGATGCTGGGGGCTCGGCTTGGTGATTTGTAAGTATATGGGATTAGGAATGATTATGACTGAAACTGGAATGATTGATGAAAACGGAATGATAACCTCGAATTTAATGTTTTTTTGCTGATTAGGAATGGTGCTGCATTACGGCGAGTTGGCACAGGCATCGAGTGGTTATTTGTAAATATATGGAACAAGGAATGATTATGGCTGAAACTGGAATGATTATTCGCAAATCCGGAATGATTATTGCCGAATCCGGCATGATTATCAGCCAATCCGGAATGATTATTGCTGAGACTGGCATGATCTCTTCAAAATTTCAAAAAACTGCCTCCTAGATGGCATGCTCCCCCCTCCATTCTAATAACATCTCCTCGAAGATACCTAAATTTATGCCCATTCTCCCCAAGAACACAGCAAATCAGAGTCAAAACCTTCCCAAACTCCGGCCCAACCCACAGAAAAAAGCGCACGGACCCCCGCACGCTTTTTCCATTAGCCCAATCTTCTCTTAGGCAGTTTATCAATATTGTCCAGCATGATGCCGGTTCCGATTGCTACACAATCCATCGGGTTTTCAGCCACAAGGACCGGCACTTTAAGCTCTTCGGCCAGCAGCATGTCGATGCCATGCAGAAGGGCTCCGCCTCCTGTGAGGATGACACCGCGGTCGATGATGTCTGCTGAAAGCTCAGGCGGCGTCCTTTCAAGGACTGTTTTGGCAGCCTGGACGATGACCGCAACGGACTCGCGGAGAGCCTGCTCGATTTCGCCTGAGCGGACTGTGATTGTCCTTGGAAGGCCTGAAACCATGTCACGGCCGCGGATATCGATTTCTTCATCCCTCGAATCCGGGAATACAGTTGCGATATTGATCTTGATGTTTTCGGCAGTCCTCTCACCGATCAGGAGCTTGTACTCACGCTTGATGTAGTTGAGGATTTCGGCATCAAATTTGTCGCCGGCCATCTTGATGGAAGAGGATGTAACGATATCGCCCATTGAAAGGACAGCTACATCTGTAGTTCCTCCGCCGATATCTACAACCATGTTTCCGCTCGGCTGGAAGATGTCCATGCCGGCACCGATTGCAGCGACCTTCGGCTCCTCTTCAAGATAAACCTTCTTGCCGCCGCTTTTTTCAGCAGCTTCCTTGATTGCTTTCTGTTCGACGCTTGTAATATTGGTCGGGCAGCAGATCAGGATGCGCGGCTTGGATAAGAATCCTTTTACATTCAATTTGTTGATGAAATGCTTCAGCATCGCTTCAGTCACATCAAAGTCGGCAATGACGCCGTCCTTCAGCGGGCGGATGGCGACAATATTGCCAGGCGTACGCCCAACCATGCGGCGTGCTTCTTCGCCGACAGCGAGCACTTTATTATTGTTCCTGTCAATCGCCACTACAGATGGCTCATTCAACACAATTCCCCGGCCTTTTACATGAATCAGTACATTGGCAGTACCCAGGTCAATTCCAATATCTCTAGCAAACATTTTACTTTTTTTCCTCCCTGCACTTAGCCAGCGCGGGCTTCCGGCTCCTGAATGAAGTCAATAACGATTTTTCCTGGCTGGCCAGTTGCCGCTGCTTCATATTTTTTATGGATGCCTCCTGCACCTATCCTGCTTTTTGGCGGAAGCTGCCAATGCAGGTTCGGCCAGGCGGCCTTTTATGCAATAGCTTTAAACCGCCGCAAATCCTCTCAATAAGGAAGCCTTTCCAATTCAAGGTTTCGGCGGCTGATGAAGCTGCTAAATATTTTTTTCCAAGTTCTATCCTAATTGTTTATTTTATCACAATCAAACCGTAACTAGAAACATTTTGTAAAAATTATGTAGCATTCCCGCAAACTTTGTCGCTAAATTTCCAATTAAGCAGAAAAAAGCACAAATCCTGTCGGCTGCGCTTTCTTCCTCTCTCATATTCAATTCATAGCCTACTGAACAGGCTCGCCTTCCAGTTCCTCTTTCTTGTATTTCATTTTTGTTGCTTCTCCCCCGCGCAGGTGGCGGATCGATTTATGGTAATCAAGTATTTCCTTTACTTCGTTTGCAAGATCAGGATTGATTTCAGGAAGCCTTTCTGTCAGATCTTTATGGACTGTACTTTTGGATACGCCAAACTCTTTCGCAATCACGCGAACTGTTTTTTTCGTCTCCACGATATACTTTCCAATCTTGATAGTTCTCTCTTTGATGTAATCGTGCACACCACTCGCCCTCCCTAAATTGGTTGTGAGGAGTGTAAAATGAGACCCGTTTCGCTTTTTTGAAGTTCTCCATTCCGCACATTCTGATACAACAGCTGGTAGAATCGGCTTTTTTTGCGGCAGAAAGCTGTGCTCTCTAATACTGCAGGGAATAAACATGTCCTTTGGGCCTGCTCTTTGTTGGTGTCAAAACGACTCTGCACCTCATACTCTCTCTTTTGTGTAAGGTTTGTAACAGTTTATTAGCTTGGTTGAGATTATATGCACGATTACAGCAATAAGGACAAGGCATACCGGAAATTATTTGAAAAATCGGACATTCACTTTTCTCTTTTATGTCTTCTCTGGAGATACAAACCAGATTCCTCCTCCCTTTGTCCCTTGGGCTATGAAGGGCGAAATAACCTTTTTTCGACAAAGCCCGACATTTCTCTGGGTGTTTCTGCCCTGCGGGATATGTCTATCTTTTATCCGCCTAATCCTCTTAATAGGATAATCTTTAATCATTTCGCTCTATTTTTTTAATGATATTCTGTTCGAAACTGGGCATAAATCCTCCTATGCAGGAAAAAGATTGGTTCTTCCAGCAGGATAGGGCCCCGTTTTTATTCATGAGTTTATCCCTATTGCCGGAGGGTATTGATTAACATAAAATGAATTCTGGCTCATCGTTCATAAATTTGGTTGTACATCCAAACTTATCCAAAACATATAAAAAGGCGGGTTAATCAATGGAACATACTATTTCGATGACGAGAAAGGAACGTATAGAAGCAAGCAGGAAAAAAGACAAAAATAAAGGCACAAAGAAGGGTGCTGCCATTTCCCTGTCAGCGGCCATGACTTTGTCTTCTTTTATGGCGGCTGGCACCAGCTATGCAGCGGCCGAGGAACAAACGGTATACAGCGTGAAGAAAGGAGATTCACTTTATAAAATCGCAAGAACCTATGACGTTTCTGTTTCTGAACTGAAAACAGCAAATAACCTTAATGCTAATCTTATTTTCCCAGGGCAGGAATTGGAGATCCCTGAAGCAGGCAGAACTGAAGAACCATCGGCACCTGATCAGGAGACACCTGCAGACATTTCCGTCTATACTGTACAGGCAGGAGACACTCTTTGGGAGCTGTCACAGCGTTTCCAGACCCCGATAGAGACGATCAAAAGGCTGAACGGTCTGAACAGCAATTTCCTCTTGATCGGCCAGAAACTGATCATCCATGAGGAGACTCCTTATGTAGATGCACAAGTGGTTGGGGCAGCAGATAACTTTACAGTGGAATTTAAGACTGAGGACGGATATGTTGCTTTAAAAGTGGCATATGGAACCGCCCAGGACTATCAGAAGCTCTCAGGCCAAAATGTATCAATTGCCTATAGAGACGGCGCTCTTGTATCTATGAAAAAATAATATTTCCCGAGAAATTTGTCGACAGCCGCGAAAAAAAGCCGTACAGCTTCTCTGAAAAGAGAGAGCCGCACAGCCTTGTTTGAAATCTGTTAAACGGATTTGGATTTCCCCTCATCCATCCACACTTCCCCATCTTTATAAATCATCTGTTCAGGATAACGCAGATTGATTACTTCCTCCTGAATCTTTTTGGATGGAGCCTCAGTGGCCTTCGATACTATGATATTGGTCAAGAAGGCTGCTGCTGCCCCAAAGACACCAGCTCCTGTATCGATAATGCCCAGGATAGTGAAGCCGCCGTATTTTGCGGCAAAGATATAAGCAAGGGTCACTCCCAGACCGACAAGGAGCCCGGAGATGACCCCTTTTGCATTGGAACGTTTCCACCAGACGCCCAGAACGAGCGCCGGGAAGAAGGTTCCTGTAGCCAGCGCGAATGCCCAGGCGACAATCTGGGTAATGGCTCCCGGAGGATTCAAGGCGATCAGGCCTGCCAGTAGCGTGGCGACCACAATGGACCAGCGGGCAACACTGAGCCTGGTTTTTTCAGTAGAATCAGGCTTCCAGACCCGATAGAAGATATCATGTGCAAATGAAGATGAAATGGCGATCATCAGCCCGCCAGCTGTCGACAGGGCGGCTGCCATGGCACCGGCGGCAACAAGGCCGATGACGAATACACCAAGATTGGCAATCTCCGGTGTAGCCATGACGACAATATCATTAGAGATGATCAGTTCACTCCACTGCAGGATGCCGTCCCCATTGCCATCGGCGAGCTGCAGCTTTCCTGTGTCGACCCATGTTTTGGTCCAGGCCGGGAGCTCGCTGATGCTGCTGCCGGCAACCTTTGTCATCAGGATGAAACGGGAGAAAGCAGCATAAGCCGGTGCAGAAAGATAAAGCAATCCGATGAATAGCAAAGCCCAGGCCCCTGACCAGCGGGCTGCCTTCATTGTAGATACCGTGTAGAAGCGGACAATGACGTGCGGCAGTCCTGCGGTTCCCGCCATCAAGGTGAACATAAGGGCAAGGAACTGCCACTTAGTCCCGTTCGTAAACGGGGCAAAATATTCCGAGATCCCGAGCTCCCTGTCAAGCTCACCCATTTTGCCGACAAGCTCGCCGTAGGAAATCCAGGGAAGCGGATTATTGGTAAGCTGCAGGGACATAAAGATGACCGGAATCAAATAAGCTATGATCAGGATGATATACTGCGCTACCTGCGTCCAGGTGATTCCCTTCATCCCGCCGAAAGCGGCATAAAAGGCGATCAGGACAACGCCGATCATAGTACCGAGCTTGGCATCAATCTCAAATAAGCGGCCGATGACCACGCCGGAGCCTGACAGCTGGCCGATGGAATAGGTAAATGAGATGACGATTGTACAAATTGCGGCGATGACCCTTGCTGTATGGCTGTTATAGCGGTCGCCGATGAATTCCGGAACCGTATAGCGCCCATACTTGCGCAGCTGCGGCGCCAGCAGGAAGGTCAAGAGCAGGTAGCCGCCCGTCCAGCCCATAATATAGGCGAGGCCGTCGTAGCCGAGAAGCATGATCGTCCCGGCCATCCCGATAAAGGAAGCCGCACTCATCCAGTCGGCGCCAATGGCCATTCCATTGAAAATCGGCGGGACACCGCGCCCTGCCACATAGAAATCCGAGGTGGCACGCGCCTTATTATAGACAGCAATACCGATATATAAAGCAAATGTAGCCAGTATAATTGATAATGAGACCAAAAACTGTGTATCCATGTAATCCCCCTTAAAGGTTTCTATCTACACAAAAGCATTTTAGTGGTCCAGCACCTTCCCTGAGCTGATCTGTTCGTTTTTATCCTCATCAATCCCATATTTGCGGTCAATCGAATCACTTAGTTTGGCATTCACGAATAGTAGAATGATAAACGTGATGACCGCTCCCTGTGCACCCATGAAATAATGGAACGGGAAGCCGTTGATCGTTATTTCGCTGAGCGGCTCCGCAAATAGCACGACACCGTAGGAGACGATGAACCAGATAGCAAAATAGATGATCATGTTTCTCGTTTTTTGGCGAAAATAACTGTCTGCCGTTGCCTTATCAATTTTTTTCAAACCTTTGCACCTCGCAATTAATGGATTTCCCCTCATTTGGAAGCGTATTCATTTACTGGCTCTATTCCCTCCTTATTAAAAAGTTATATTCTAATCGGCCCGCCCCTATAAAGGGAGGCAGGTCCGGATCAGCTGAGGCTGAAAATAAACTTGATGGTATCCAGAAAAGGCGCAGGGACCAGGATGATTTGTACGAGGAAGTAAACGAATATCCCCAGAAAAGGAATCGCAAGGAAGATAGTTTTCTTCTGGCGCAATGCCAGAAAGAGGCAGAATGCTGTCAATAGCAGCACAATCATAAGAGTCGGCAAGTAGATCCCCCCATTGCTGTTGGATTAAAAGACTAAATTTTATGAAAATTTTAACTATATTATCACTTGAAACTCTCTCAGGGTCAAGATAATTTGACAGACAATTTTCTTGCTAGTCTTTCAAAATAAAAAAAGGGACAAGAATCTGTCCCCTACAAAGCCTCTATCATCAGTTTCACTGCTTCCTCCAAATCGCTGTCAGACCAGCTTGGCAGGCTGCGTTTGCTTTTGGCGGCGAGCTGGTGGGAGGCCGGGATGTGGATGAACCCGGCCGGAATCTCCCTCCCGCTCTTCTTTATTTCATGCAGGATGGTGTACATGACATTATTGCACAAATAGGTTCCTGCTGTATTGGAGATTTCAGCCGGCAGACCGTTCTCTTTTAATCTGTTGACCATCTTCCTGATTGGAAGAGTGGAGAAATAGCCGTCCGGCCCTTCTTCATCGATCGGCGAATCTTCCAATCTTGCTCCGCTGTTGTCAGGCTCGCCGTCGCGGCAGTTGATGGCGATCCGCTCTGGTGTGATGCTGTTCCTGCCTCCCGCAAGCCCGAGTGAGATGACAGCATCCGGCTGGTGCTCATGGTAGGCTTCCAGTATTTTAACCGGTGATTCTTTAAAGTCGACAGGAAGAAGGACTCCTGTAATTTCATAGTCTCCAATTTTTTTCCCGTTCAGGGCTTTAACAACCTTTTCCGTCGGGTTGATCGGAAATTCCAAAAAAGGCTCAAAGCCTGTTAAAAGCAGTTTCTTCATTATGCTCCTCCTTTACCAGCTGGCAATCGTTCCATCTGTGCGCGGCTCTGTTCCGCCTGTAAGCACGCCTGTTTCCGGGTTGCGGGTGATGACCTGCCCGCGCCCAAAACCGCCTAAATCGTGGGCCACCTTGATTTCATGCCCTTTGGCGGCAAGCTGCTCCACAAGGTGGTTTGGCATTGTATATTCAACCTCTATTTTATTGCCTTCAATCCACTGCCAGCGCGGTGCATCAAGAGCGGCCTGCGGATTCAGATTGAAGTCGATCATGTTCATGGCAACCTGCACATGGCCCTGCGGCTGCATGTATCCGCCCATTACGCCGAATGGTCCCACTGCGTCACTGCCTTTTGTAATAAAACCAGGTATGATCGTATGATAAGTCTTCTTGCCAGGTGCAAGGGCATTTTCGTGGTTCGGATCAAGGGAGAAATCATGACCCCGGTTCTGCAGGCCGATTCCGGTGCCTGGCACCACCACACCTGAGCCGAATCCCATATAATTGCTCTGGATAAACGAAACCATATTCCCTTCACTATCGGCCGTTGACAGATAAACTGTGCCGCCCTTTGGCAGGGAGCCTGGCTCTGGGAGGCGCGCTTCGCCTGTCATTTTCCTGCGGGACGCTTCTGCATAGCTTTCAGAAAGCATGTCCTCCACCTTCGTCTTCATGAAGGCAGGGTCGGTAATATACGTTTTGCCGTCTGTGAACGCATGCTTCATCGCTTCCAGCTGCAAATGGAGCTGTTCCGCATCTTCACGATGGGTAAATTCATAGCCTTTTAAAATATTCAGGGCCATCAGTGCTACCAGCCCCTGGCCATTCGGCGGAATTTCCCAAATATCGTAGCCGCGGTAGTTAACGGAAATCGGATCCACCCATTCAGCTTTATAGCCTTCCAGATCCTCTTTGGAAAGGAAGCCTCCGCCCTCTTCGGATGCCTTGGCAATCTTATCGGCGAGTTCGCCGCGGTAGAAGCTTTCAGCGTTCGTTTCCGCAATCGCTTCGAGCGTTCTTGCGTGATCCTCAGACTTCCACATTTCACCGATTTCCGGAGCCTTGCCATTCGGCGCGAACACCTTGAACCATTCTTCATATTCAGGGCCGGTAAAGCGCTTTTTATAAACCTTATGTGCTCCTGCCCAATATTTCCCGAGAATCGGGGAGACAGGATAGCCATGGCGCGCATAGTCGATGGCCGGCTGGAGCACCTCTTTCAATGGAAGGCGGCCAAACCGCTTGGACAGCTCTGCCCATGCAGAAGGAGCACCAGGAACCGTGACAGGCACCCAGCCATGCGATGGCATGGTTTCATGACCCTTTTCCTTAACCTTCTCAATACTGATGCTTTGCGGGGACGGTCCGCTTCCGTTCAAGCCGTACAGTGACTCATTCGTCCATACGAGTGCAAATGCATCGCCGCCGATCCCATTTGAAGTCGGCTCTACGACCGTCAGGCAGGCAGCAGTCGCAATTGCCGCATCAATGGCATTTCCGCCTTTTTTCATTATGTCGAGCCCAGCCTGGGCAGCAAGGGGCTGGGAAGTCGCAACCATCCCGTTCCTCGCAATTGAAGCCATCCGCTGTGACTGATATGGATATGTAAGATTTGAAGACAAATTCTTTTCCCCCTCTATTGACGGTGCCAGGCACCAGCTAGGCAAAACCTTCGCCTTGCGAAATATTATACCAGAGAAAAGGGGGAAATGTCGAAAAATTGTGAATGAGTGAGTATCCTGTGGATGGTTTTGGTTTGGGAGTACAGTGTTTAGATGAATGAGGGGGTATTTTGAGTGTGATTGACCATTGAAGGAGCCGGGAGATTTCGTTTATTAGCAACTTTTTGAGTTTATTAGCAACTTTTTCCGTATATTAGCAACTTTTCCTTTTTATTAGCAACTTTCCGGATATATTAGCAACTAGCCTCAGAGAGTAGCCAGCCCCATCGACCGAGCAGCCACCCCTGCCTAAAAACCAGCATCCCACCCACAACGAAAAAACCCGCCATCATCACGGCGGGCTTTTCCATTCTTATTACGCGTTTTCGCTGTTCAGGCTGGCGTCAGATGAATCTGTGGACTCTTCTTCCTGATCTCCGGAATTGTTTTTGTCCTGATCTTCTTTATCGCCTGCATTTTTGTCTTCTTTATCTTCTGCTGCTTTATCGTCTTCAGCGGCTTTTTTCTCATCTGCTGGTTCTTCTGTTCCAGCTGCATCGTCGGCTTCTTCACCTTCAGCTGCTGCATCGCTGTCATTTTCTTCAGCGGCACCGCTGTCGTCGGCTGCACCTGTGTTGTCAGTCGGTGCTGCTTCCTGAAGCGCGCTTAATGGCTTATTGAAGTAGTCAAGCGGGTTGACAGGTACATTGTCCTTGCGGATTTCAAAGTGTACATGGACGCCTGCTTCTTCGTTAAATAGGCTTTGGCCGGCTTTTGCAAGAGCTTGTCCTTGTTCAACCTGGTCGCCTTGTTTTACACTTACATCTGTAACAGATTGATATTGTGTTACAATACCTTTGTCATGCTCGATTTCGATGACATTTCCTAACAGCGCATCTTCATCCACTCTTGTAACAGTTCCGCTAAGGGCTGCTTTCACTTCGAAGGATTCGCCATCTTTTTGGGCGATATCAATTCCAGTGTTTGGATGGTACGTGTTATTGTAGAAAACCAATGCTGCTTCCTGTTCTTCTTTCTTGCCTGTGTAATCATAGAACTGCTTTTGGATTTCGACTGAATCCTGGTCGGCTACCGGCATTACGAAGTTTTCCATTGAGCGGGTTACTTCTACTGATGGCTCATCGTATTTCTTCTCGGCAACATCAGTATCGCTGTAATCATACTCATCTGTCGCACTGTTCGAGTTTTGATACCAAAGAACCGCGGTTAGAATGATTGCTGCGCTCGCCAGATAGATAGCCGGGAATGCCCACCTTTTTTTCATAAAGCGCTTGAAACCTGAATCTTGAGAAGATCGTTGCTTTTCTTCCTCTCTCATTTATCATCACCTCAGCAATCATTCTGAACAGATTGAGGGTTTTATATACATACCGGAAAAAAATTTTTTAATGCTTATTTTTCGACAAAGCTTTCCGCTTTATGCATAAAACATCAAAATAATTCTAAGGAGAAAAATAATGAAGTGGATCATACGAATTTTGCCTCTCTTATATATGGGATTGATCTGGTTTTTATCAAGCATGCCGGCTGATGCTGTCGTTGCCCTGCCTGATTCAAAGGTCGACAGCTTCCTGAAGGAATCTATGCATCTGATAGAGTTTGCCATCCTTTATATCCTTTTGGTGCTGGCCTTTTTGACCGGTGGCCGTTTTACTAAAAAGCTAAATATCATCCTCGCCGTCATTGCTGCCCTGTACGGCGTGACAGACGAAATCCATCAATCCTTCATACCGGCACGCTCTTCTTCGCTGATCGATGTAGCCAAGGACTGGATTGGCGTGGCTGTGGCTTATTATTTTGTCTATCAGGCCAGGTTCGGTGGGCGATTCAAGCTGCTTGCCAGCTTTTTAAAAAGAATAGAGAATATAAAAAAATAGGAATGGGCTCATGGCCCCATTCCTATTTTTGTGCGGTTATTTTCGTCAATGCCTGATCGGCCGAGGCAATTTCGACGCCTTTATAATAGTATGTGACGATATCCTTGAAGGTTTTTCCTTCCGCTGCCATCCCGTTTGCCCCGTATTGGCTCATCCCGACACCATGGCCGAATCCTTTTGTGGTGATGACAATATTATTGCCCTTGCGCTCCCACGTGAAGTCGGTGGACCTCAGCCCGAGATCTGTGCGTATCGTCGTGCCTTCCAGTACCTTGCCGTTAATATCCACCTTGCCGACCCTCTTTCCGGCCGTCCTTTCAATAACGGTCCCGATCGTATTGTCAGCAGGAAGCTTTACGCCGAGCTTTGCTTCGAATTCTGCTACTGTAATCTCTTTCTGTGCCTGGTACTTAGGTGTACCTACATCCCATGGGCTTTCCACACTTTTCAAATATGGCATGGCATTGGACCACACTTCTTCCGAGCTTTCGGTATACCCGTTTGCTGTGGAGAAGAATTGGGCTTCAATCGGTTTGCCTTCATATGTCAGGATCTGTCCGCTCGTTTCATTCACGGCCTCTCTGATATTTTTAATCTTCCAGCTGTAATTTTCCTTCCAGAGCTTTTTCAGCTCAGCTTCATTTTTATAGACCTGATGGTTCTCCGTGTCGGTAACGATGGCTCCATCCGGCAGCCCTTCTGTCACCTTGCCCATCATTTGCCTGACAATATAGGTCCTGGCTGTCAATGCCTGTGCCTTCAGGGCTTCTTTTTCAAAGTCGGCAGGCATTTCTGATGCGACTACCCCGACTACATAATCCTCAAGAGGAAGCGTTTCTACTTTTTTGGCCATTGTGCGGTATACAGACACGTCAATTGCCGGTCCGGCAGGCTTGGCAGCTGCCGGCGGCTTTTCCTGCTGCTGAAGCTCTTCGCCCAGCTTGCCGCTGACTTTCGCATCCTTGAATGGGAGGACGAGCAGTGTAGGGATCATCAGGGTTGTTACGAGCAGTAGGGCAGATAGTAGTAGGATCGGTTTGAATTTAATCATGAATTATGCCTCCATATCGAATGATTGTCAAATAACCAAATGGCCATCTCCATTCATTCATATGGTCCGGGACAAGCTTTTATGACAAGAATCATCAGATGGGAGAAGGGTCTTGCGTTGAGGCCAGGAAGGTATTAAGAATTGATTACATTCTTCAGATTCAGTCGTAAACCCAAGCCGTCAGCATAAAATCAAAAAACCGCAGAACCTTATCGTCGGATATCAGACAACAAGGTTCTACGGTTTTATTGAACATCATCCGGAATGCAATCAAGCATTCATATCGGATACGTAAGTTTCTTCAGTAATTGTTTCTTCCACTTCTGTGATGCGTTCGATGTCAGCGCCAAGGGCTGCCAGTTTGTTGTGGAAGCCGACATAACCGCGGTCAAGGTGCTTTAGCTCTGTTACGCGGGTAACGCCGTCAGCGACCAGGCCAGTCAGGATCAGGGCTGCTGCTGCGCGAAGATCGGTTGCCGCAACTTCTGCTCCCTGCAGATTGGATGGTCCATTCATAACAACGGAACGGCCTTCAATCTTTACTTCTGCATTCATCCTGCGGAATTCCTCTACATGCATGAAGCGGTTTTCGAATACCGTTTCAGTGATCATGCTGGTTCCTTTTGCACGAAGCAAGAGGGCCATCATCTGGGACTGCATGTCAGTCGGGAAGCCTGGGTGAGGCATGGTCTTGATATCAACAGCCTTCAGCTTATCAGGGCCGATGACACGGACTCCTTCGCCTTCCTCGATGAAAGTAACACCCATTTCTTCCATTTTGGCGATCAGGGATGTCATATGTTCCGGAACAGCATTCTGTACCAGCACGTCTCCGCCTGTGATAGCAGCTGCTACCATGAAGGTTCCTGCCTCGATGCGGTCAGGGATGATGTTATGGACTGCTCCGAAAAGCATGTCTACGCCTTCGATTTTGATTGTACCTGTGCCTGCGCCTTTTACTTTTGCCCCCATTTTATTGAGGAAGTTAGCGAGGTCGACAATCTCAGGCTCTTTGGCAACATTCTCGATGATGGTTGTGCCCTTTGCAAGGGTTGCAGCCATCATGATGTTTTCAGTTGCCCCGACGCTCGGGAAGTCCAGATATATTTTTGCTCCTTGCAGGCGGTCTTCTACTTCCGCTTCAATGAAGCCATTTCCTACTTTTACCTTAGCACCCATGGCTTCAAAGCCTTTCAGGTGCTGGTCGATCGGACGTGATCCGATGGCACAGCCTCCTGGCAGTGCGACACGGGCACGGCCGTTGCGCGCGAGCAATGATCCCATTACGAGTACAGATGCGCGCATTTTGCGAACATATTCAAACGGTGCCTCAACCTTAAGCTCTCTTGATGCATCCACGATGACTTCGTTATTTTTAAACTCCACTTCGGCGTTTAAATAGCGTAACACTTCATTGATGGTATATACATCGGAGAGAGTCGGCACATCACGAATTACGCTTTTTCCATCACTTGCTAACAGTGTAGCGGCGATAACAGGCAAGACAGCATTTTTTGCTCCTTCTACTTTAACAGTACCGCTTAGCCTTTTTCCGCCGCGGACGATGATTTTTTCCAAAGTGTATTCCCCTCCGCGTCCAATTTCTCTATATTAATATTCAATCGTAATGATTGGTGTTCCAACTACAAGGGTAGTCTTTCCGCCCAATCCTTGCGTTCTTAATCCAATTTGTAAATTCATCTCATCATTGTTGCTTTCAATCGACCCGGCAAACATTGGAGAATACGCCGATGCTGATATAAAAGAACTTTCTTTTAATGACTCAATTTCCTTTGCATCAAAAGCTTTCATCAATTCATTTACATTATCAGGCAAAGTCTTTTTCATCTTATCACCGAACTCGCCTTTAATACAAGAGAAAATTGTGGCATTTCCACGAAATATGTCGGAGAGCTTATCGGAAAGTTCCTCTTTTAGGAAGGTCTCCGTTCCCTTCCCCCAGCCATGGCCTGTGGCCTCATAAATTAAATACGTATGAGCCTTGCCATTTGTGAGGGTCGATAGGATTTTTATGCTCTCTTTTTTATTTCCGTCTGCCTGGAAAACCGCTGAATACTCGGCCTTATCCTTGCTGGAGCTTGATGTCCACTCCCATTCCGGATAATCTGCCTTCATTTTCCCGGCAAGCGTTTCGGCGTCCCGAAGATTTTCGACATTTTCCATATTTTTTCTTGCATGGATCGTCCAGTCCTGAATCAAAATATCTTTGTTTTGAAGAACCGCGGCCATAGTCAATAGGTCATGCTTTCCGATAGCTACAGTCGTCTTATTCCCAAGGTTTATAGTGACAAAACCAATAATGGCGATAATTGCAAAATAAAGTGTGTACTTTTTCATCCTGTATCTCACTCCCCTTATTACCATTGTTGCCAAGCTGGGAGAGAGCATACCAGGGAAAAGTCGTCACTTTTTGACAAGTGCAGAAGCCGGAAAGCTCACATTATGTGTATACGTGACTTTTTTCACAAAAGTGCGCATATGTATTTGCAGCAAGCAAGCTGCTGACATACAAAAAGATTTTACTAAGATTCCTGCTGGAATGGAACATGCGTGAAGACCTATATTTCACATTTTCCGCTGCCAAACCCGCTTTTATTGAAGAATGAGCGGCAGCTGCTGCGACCATAGCAGATAGTCGAGGAAAAAATTGCTGACAATCGATCCAATGACAATGGATAGCATGACGAACAGCACTCTTGCCTGGAACACATGATGGGCTCTCAGAAACTTTTCATAATTGACTGACTGCAGTGCCCACCAGGCAATCGCGATGAAAAACAAGTGTGAGATGATGCTTAGTAATGCCTGCTGGCCGAAGCCTGAAATCATTTGGCAATCCCCCTAGAACTTTTCAGTACTTAGATTGTAGCACCAATTGCCATGCAAATAAATCGGCTGGTGCACATCGCTTCCCGAAATGCAGGCGAAGCGGATGCCTCCTTTCATTTGACGTAAGCTCCCCTGCAAAGGTTTCACCCTTTTATAGAAAAAATAAAAAAGGAGGCTGGCGCTTTTCACCAGCCTCCTTTTCTTCTCATTGAAGAAAATCAGCAAATTGATTGAAGTTGCTTTGCAGAAAATCAATGGCCAGATTCGGCAGGATCCCAAACACAATGACCGCACAGGCACAGACGCCGATGACAATGGATACGGAAGCAGGCTGGCCAGGCTTCTCCTGATCTGCCGCAGGCCGAAAGAACATCTGCGTAAGAATTCCAAAATAATAATAGTAAGAGACAACCGTTGCAGCAATCATGATCGACACGAGCACATAATGGGCCGGCTCTGTCATGAGGGCGCCCGTGATGATATTGAGCTTCCCGATAAATCCTGCGGTCCCCGGTATGCCTGCTAAAGAGAGGATGAATATCCCCATCGCAGCAGCAAGCAAAGGCGACTTTTTATAAAGGCCGGAAAAAATGCTGATGTCCTCTGATCCTGCTTTTTCAGAAACAGCCTGGATGACCGCGAAGGCCCCGAGGCTCATCAGCAGATAAGCACCCAGATAGAACCACAGCGAGTCGAACATAAATACCGATGCAGCCGAAATGGCAACAAATATATAGCCGGCATGGGCAATGCTTGAGTAGGCAAACAGCCGCTTGATATTCCGCTGCCTCAGGGCAATCACATTTCCAACGATCATGGTGGCCCCTGCAAGGAAGGCCATATAATCCTGGACCTTGATGATAAGCGGCAGCGAGCCCGGCCCTTCAGACGGTGCTGATAGGGCTATGACGAGCACCACACGTGCGATCAGTACAAATCCTGCTGTTTTTGAAACCACACTCAGGAAAGCAGTGACCGGAAGCGGTGAACCCTGATAAACGTCCGGTGCCCACATATGAAAAGGCACAGACGCTATCTTGAAAGCGAGTCCAGTCAAAATCATGAAAAAGGCCAGACCGACAAGGTACAGGTATTGCGATTCCGTGATGGATGTCAGCGCCAGCCCGATTTCCTTCAGATTGGTCGTGCCGGCAAGGCCGTACAAATAGCTCATCCCAAATAAGGTGATTGCCGTGGAAATCCCGCCATTGATCACATATTTCATAGCCGACTCATTGGACTGCAGATTCCTTTTCTGCATGCCGGCCAGGATATAGGAAGAAATCGACAGCAGCTCAAGCCCTGTGAAAAGGGTGATCAGGTCCCCGCTTGAAGACATCATCATCGCACCAAGAAGCGCCGTCAGAAAGAGATAGTAAAACTCTCCCCTGTATTCCTCCAGGCCCTCTTTGCCTCTATAGCCAAGCGCAAGCAGCATCACAAAAGCGGAGCCGATCAGGAGCAGCAGCTTGAATGCCTTGGCAAACGAATCGAGGCGGAAGGTGTCAAAAAGGATTGATTCCGTCCCGCTTCCCAGCAGAGCAAAAAGGGAAGCCAGTGCACCAAGGATGCCGGCTAAGGCAAGCCAGCCAAGGATCTGCCTGCTTTTCTTAGAGGGCATGAACAGATCGATCAGGGTCAAGATGGCTGTGCTGCCAAGGATGATGAATTCCGGTGTCATCAAGAGCCAATTATATGAAAGCAATGTTTCCAGGTCCATCCTTCATCACCCTCCCATTCCCGGCAAAATCGTTTCAAGCAACGGCTGGAGCGGTGCGCTGATGGCGAGCGGATACACGCCGATCAGGACGATGGCGCCAACCAGGATCACCGCCGGCATCATTTCCAGTGCTTTTAGGTCTGTAACATTCCCATAGTCGGATCTCGGTTCCCCGAACGTCATTCCAAGGACAGCCCTCAGAAGATAGACAGCTGTTAAAATGATGCCCAGTGCGGCAACAGCAGCCACCACAGGCTGGTTTTCAAAGAGGCCGAGAAAGGCCATGAATTCACTGATGAATCCAGACATGCCGGGCATGCCGAGCGAAGCCATCGCACCGGCTAGCAGGAACCCGGCCGCAAGCGGCATCTGCCGGGAAAGCCCGCCTAGCTTCTTGATGGATGAGGTCTCGACCCGCTCATATAAAGCACCGACAAGATAGAACAAGAGCGCAGAAATAAGTCCGTGTGACACTACTTGAAAAATGGCCCCCTTTACGCCCGCTTCATTTAATGCGCCTAATCCGATTAAGACGATCCCCATATGGGAAATAGAAGAATAGGCAAGCACTTTCCGAAAATCATCCTGGATAAAAGCAAGGAATGCCCCATACAGGAGATTAACTGCACCGAGTATGGCGATCAGCAGGCCGAGCTGCTGAAATTGCTCCGGAAAAAATCCGAGGCCAAAGCGGATAAGTCCGAAAGCACCGATCTTCAGCAGGATGCCGGCATGCAGCATCACAACCGAAGCCGGCGCCTCTGCATGGACACGGACCATCCAGCTGTGAAGCGGAAAAATTGGCAGCTTGACGCCGAATGCAATCAGGAGGGCAATGAACAGACCCAGCTTCAGCTCCTCAGAGAAAGGCGAAATGGCCTGTGCCCCTCCCTGCATGATGATTTGAAGCTCTTCCATATTGGCCGTTCCGGTCCTGGCAAATAAAACAATGAACACAATCAGCAGGATGGCTGAGCCCAGGCCATTGTAGATCAGAAAGCTGAACGCTGCTTTTTCTTTTTCAAACAATCCCCATTTCCCGATCAGAAAGAACATCGGGATGAGCGTTATCTCAAAAAACAGGAAGAATAAGAACAGATTTTCTGCGGCGAAAACGCCAAGCATCCCCGTTTCCAGCAGGAGGAAAAGCATAAAATAACCTTTCCATTCTTTAGTGATCCGGAATGATGCAGCCGCAGCAAGCAAAGCAAGCAGGCTGGTGAGCAGGATCATGATCATTGAGAAGCCATCTGCCCCGATTTCATAGCCAATTTTAAAATAATCGCCAACGAGATCAGGATGGCCAAACTGGATCCAGTCTGCCCTTTCATCCATCTCTTCGAGCCCTGCTCCTGAATGGTATATAAAGTAGGCAGGGAGGGCGAGTATGGCAGCCGGCAATGCTGCGGCCAGTCCTATCCACTTTATCGCCCTTTCTTTGGCTTTTGGCACAAATAGGAGCACAAGCAGCCCTGCTAACGGGGAGAATACCAGCACAGATAGATAATAAGGAAATGTCATTTAAAGAACCCCCATGTCAAAGCGAATACAGCTGTCAGGATGGCAAGGCCAATAAAGGCGGCCGCCCCATATGTCTGTACCTGCCCGTCCTGGAGCCTGGAGCCTGCTTTTCCAAGGCTCTGCACCGCAGAACCGATTCCCTTAACGGCTCCTTCTACAATGAAAGTTTCAATATAGTGAAGGAAAAGGCTGAACACCTTCATTCCCTGCACAATGCTGAGCCGGTAAAATTCGTCCACATAAAATTTGTTCAGCAGGATGCTGTGAGCGGAAGGCATATAGTTGCTGAGCCAGGTGCGCGATACCGTCCTCCTGCCGTACATCAGCCAGGCAAGTATGATGCCGGCAAGCGAAACGGCAGTTGCGGCAATCATGATCCAGACGGGCGCCTCAATATGGCCATGCCCCAACAGGTCATTGCCCTCTGTCAGCCACTCACCGAGGAAAGAGCCGAACCACGGGGTATTCACATAGCCTGCAAAAATAGCCAATATTCCCAGCACAATCATCGGGAAGGTCATCACACCCGGTGATTCATGAACGTCTTCTGTTTTTGTCCGCGGCTCGCCGGCAAAAACCATGAAGAACAGCCTGAACATATAGAAAGCGGTAAAAAAGGCGGCAAGCAGCGCGAGCCAGAACAGGACCGTATTTCCGTGCACCCAGGCAGACGCCAGTATTTCATCTTTGCTGAAGAAGCCTGAAAAAAGCGGAATCCCGCTGATGGAAAGCGTCCCGATCAAAAACAGCGGACCGGTCAGCTTCATTTTTTTCCATAAGCCGCCCATTTTCTCGATATCCTGTGTATGGACAACATGGATGACGCTCCCTGCTGCAAGGAACAGGAGCGCTTTGAAAAAAGCATGGGTCATCAGGTGGAACACCCCGGCCGTGTAGCCGGCAGAGCCGAGGGCAAGCATCATATAGCCGAGCTGGCTTACAGTTGAATAAGCAAGCACCCTCTTGATATCTGTTTGAACAAGACCAATGAGAGCCGCAAATACCGCTGTCCCTCCCCCAATGGCTGCGACGGTGAATAATGCTGTTTCACTGGCTGCAAATAGAGGGAAAAGCGCAGCAACCAGATACACACCAGCTGCCACCATTGTTGCAGCATGGATGAGTGCGGAAACCGGCGTCGGCCCCTCCATTGCATCCGGAAGCCATGTATGGAGCGGGAACTGTCCTGATTTTCCGACGGCCCCGATAAAGATCAGGATCGCTGTCAGCGTGATCATTCCTTCAGAAATGGCACCTTCTGCGACAGCAGCAAAGATCTCGTCATACTCAAAGCTCCCTGTCTGCCAGAAAAGCAAGATAAGCCCGATCAGGAGGCCGACATCGCCGATCCTGGTCATGATGAAGGCTTTCTTTGCGGCCTGCTTTGCTTCATTTTTGTAAAAATAGAAGCCGATCAGCAGGAAAGAGCCGAGACCGACAAGCTCCCAGAATAAATAGGTCTGCAGGAGGTTGGGCGACAGGACGAGGCCAAGCATGGAAAAGGTGAAAAGCCCAAGGTACGCGTAAAAGATATGGAACCTCCCGTCCCCTTGCATATAGCCTTTTGAATATATATGTACAAGAAAACTTACCAGTGACACAATGATCAGCATTAATGCGTTCAATTGATTGACTTCATACCCCGCTGTGATCTGCAGTCCGCCGATCTTGAGCCAGATTCCTTCCGCTTTGAAGCTCGGGGAGGCAAATCTGTCAAACAGGACGAACAGGGATAACACAAAGGAGGCAAGGCTTAAGATCATCCCGATATAGGCGCTCGCTTCCTTGAGCCTCCTGCCGAAAAGCAGGAGTATGACAAATGATAACAGCGGGAATAGCGGTATGATCCATGCACTTTCCATCAATATCACAATCCCCTTTTGCACACCGGAAGCCGGCGTGCCGGATGGAGGCCGGCAGCAGGCAGCAAATCATTTCTTCTGCCGGGCACAGCCTCTTTTTTATCTGCTTGTTCCGATCCAGCGGTCATCCGCTGTTTTTCCTAAGAGCTAATGTTTCATCGTATCCATTTCATCAATGTTGACAGTCCTGCGGCTGCGGTACAGAGAAATGAGGATGGCGAGGCCGACCGCCGCTTCCGCTGCAGCAACAGCAATGGCAAATAAGGCGAATACCTGTCCGGTGATCGATGGGACCATCCCATATTTGCTGAACGCGACAAGATTGATATTGACCGCATTCAGCATCAGCTCGATGGAAATGAGGACGATGACGGTATTCCGTTTCGTAAGGGCCCCGTATAATCCAATGCAAAATAAGATGAGTGCCAGCGCGAGATAAGCTGAAACAGGTACATCTGTCATCGTTCATCCCCCTCCGTTTCCCCATCATCCCTTCTTGCCAGGACAATGGCCCCGACTAAGGCGACCAGGAGCACCACTGATGTAAGTTCAAACGGAATGACAAATTCGGAGAATAAGCTGATCCCGATTTGCTCTGTATTGTTTTCATGAAGCAGCGCCTCCTGCTCCGGGAACTCCAGGTTGTAGATGCCGATATACACACTGAAGGCAAAGGCCAGGATCGCCAGAAATAATAGAATTCTGCGCAGGCGGCCAGCTTTCTGCTCACTTTCGTCATGATGGCGGGTAAGCATGATGCCAAACAGCATGATGATCGTGATGGCACCCGAGTAGATCAGCACCTGGACAACGGCAATGAATTCAGCAGATAAAAGGATATAAATGCCGGCTATGCTGATAAAAGTAAAGACAAGCGCGACCACCATATGGACCACTTTTTCAAGGTTGATCAGCAGAATGCCCCCTGTCACTGCAGCGATGGCCAGCCCCAAAAAGGCAAGCAGCTCTCCTGAAAATGTCATGCTTTATTCACCTGCCGTATGTTTTCATCATTTTCATCGAGCCATTCAAGGTTTTTGAACAGCTCATCCCGGCTGTATTCTGCCAGCTCGAAGTTATTCGTCATGATGATTGCTTCTGTCGGGCATACCTCTGTACACAGGTCGCATAAGATGCAAATCTCAAAATTGATGTCGTAGGTGTCAATGATTTTCCCTTTTTTCGCAGGGTCAGGATGTTTCTTGCCTGTCAGCTGGATGCAATCTGTCGGGCAGATATTGGCGCACTGATTGCAGACGATGCATTTTTCCGGATAGAATTTCTGGATGCCCCTGAACCGGTCCGGAAGCGGCAGCGGCTCTTTCGGATAATTATAGGTGACTTTTTTTCTTGCCAGATTACTAAGGGTATATTTGAGTCCCTTTGCCAGTCCCAGCATGTTTTTTCACCCTTTCTATCAGTCTGGAATATAAGCAGCATTCCCGGCTATGCACCGGGCTGCAGGTTTAGAAGAATCTGATCAGCTCTTTAATGATTGCGGTCAGGAAAATATTTGCCAGGGCAGCCGGCAGCAGTACCTTCCAGCCGAACTCCATCAGCTGGTCTGCGCGGATGCGGGGAAAGGTGACCCTGAACCAGATGAGCAGGAAGATGACCAGGCTGAACTTAAGTGCGAACCAGACTGCACCGGGAATGAAGCCAAGGAATGGCAGCGGGAGCCATCCTCCGAGAAACAGGACAGTGGTCAGGGAAGCCATTGCGAAAAAATACACATATTCCGCCAGCATGAAAAATGCCCATCGAAACCCTGAATATTCCACATGGAATCCTGCGACCAGCTCTGATTCCGCTTCCGGAAGGTCAAATGGAGCCCGGTTCAGCTCTGCTACTGATGCGATGATGAAGATGATGAATGCGACCGGCTGCCAGATGATGAACCAGCCGCCCCGCTGAGCCTCGACTATTTCATTGAGATTCAGGCTCCCTGTCAGCAGCACGATTCCGAGCACAGACATGACGAGGGGGATTTCATAGGAAATCATCTGTGCGGCCGCCCTCATGCCGCCTAGGAGCGCGTATTTATTGTTGGATGCCCATCCCCCGGTCACAATCCCGATGGTCGTCAAACCGGAGATGGCAATATAGTAAAGCAGCCCGACGCCGATGTCCGCGAACTGGAACTTATCTGTGAACGGGATGACTGCCAGGACCATAAAGGCCGGTGTGAAGGCAATGACCGGTGCAAGTATGAACAGCGGCTTGTCTGCCAGCTTCGGTATGGTGTCCTCTTTTATCAGCAGCTTCAGTACGTCAGCCACTGTCTGCAGCAGGCCCCACCGACCGCCGACCTGGTTGGGTCCCTGCCTGAGCTGCATAAAGCCCATCACTTTCCGTTCGGCCAGGATGGCGTAGGTGACAAAGCCGAGCACCACAAGCAGAAGAACAGCAGCGAGCGCAAAAAAGATGCCAAAGTTCAGAAGGCCAGGTTCTGAACGGAGCAGTTCATTGACCATCAGCCGTCCACCTCCCCTAGTACAATATCAATCGCTCCTAAAATAGCAATCAGATTGGCGATGTTCTCACCCTCCAGAAGCTTCGGAAGGATTTGCAGATTATAGAAGGAAGGCCTCCTGAATTTCAGGCGGTACGGCTCTTTTTTCCCGTTGCTGGCAATATAGCAGCCGATCTCGCCGCGCGGCGATTCAATCCTTACGAAGGCTTCACCCTTCGGCGCTTTGATGATTTTCGGAACCTTTGCCATGAAGTCCCCATCCTGCGGAAATTGTTCTGCAGCCTGCTCCAGTATTTTAAGAGACTCTTCTATTTCCTCAAGGCGGCAATGATAGCGGGCCCAGGCATCCCCGCCTTCCCGGACAGGCACATCGAATTGGAAGCGGTCATAGATGGAGTATGGTTCATTCTTGCGAAGATCCCATTTGACGCCTGTACACCTGAGATTGGCGCCGCTCAGTGAATAGCTGAGGGCCTCCTCTTTCGTGTAGGTGCCCACTCCTTTTACACGGTTCATGAAAATTTCATTTCCTGTTACGAGATCATGATAGCCTTTCAGCTGCTCCCTCATGTAAGGCACAAATTCTTTGACCTTTTCGATCCAGCCTTCCGGAGCATCCCATTTAACGCCTCCGACACGCATATAGTTAAAGGTCAGCCTTGCACCGCACAGCTCGTTCAGCATATTGATGATCATTTCGCGTTCCCGGAAAGCGTACAGGAAGGGACTTACCGCCCCGATATCGAGCAGATAGGTCCCCCACCATACAAGATGGCTTGCAATCCTGCCGAGCTCCATCGAGATGACGCGGAGGTATTCGGCCCGCTCCGGGATTTCGATGTTCATCATCGTTTCCACTGCATGGACGATCACATAGTTATTCGTCATGGCAGCCAGATAATCCATCCTGTCTGTATAAGGGATGATTTGTGTGTACTGAAGATCTTCAGCCAGCTTTTCTGTACCTCTGTGCAGGTAGCCGATGACAGGCTTCGCTTCTTTAATGATTTCTCCGTCTATTTTGAGGACGAGCCGGAAAACACCGTGTGTACTGGGGTGCTGCGGCCCGACATTCAGGAGCATTTCCTCTGTTCGCAGCATCGGCTACACCTCCACATCATAGGGTTCATAATCTTTTCGGAGCGGATGGCCGACCCATTCTTCCCCGAGCATGATCCGGTACAAGCCTGGATGGCCCTTGAAGCTGATGCCGAGCAGGTCATAGGCCTCGCACTCCGGCCAATTCGCCCCCGCCCATAAAGGAGCCAGCGATTCAATAGCAGGGTCTGAACGGTCTATCTTTGTTTTCAATGCCACCGTCTGGCGGTTTTTATAAGAATACAAATGTACATAGACCTCCATATGGGTTTCAAAGTCAGTGCCATGCAGTTCGGACAGATAGTCAAAGCCCAGCTGCTCGTTATAGCGCAGGAACTCTGCAATCCTGAAATATGTATCCTGCCTTGCGACAAGTGTCGGAACATCTTTTGAAAGCCTATTAATATAGGTGTCTTCCAATACTTCCCCTCCGAGATGTTCTTCAATTACCTTTGTATACAGATCAAGGTACGGCTGGTTTGCGGAAGGCTGCAGTTCTGCCTCAGGCTCTGCGGCCGCCTTTGCACCTGCTGCAGACCTTGCTTTGGCGGCAGCAGCAGCTTTGGCTTTTGCTGCGGCAATTGCTTTGGCTTTTTCGTCATCACCGCCTGCTCCTGAAGCTTTCGCGGCAGCTGCGGCTTTTGCTTTGGCTGCGGCGGCTGCCTTCGCCTTAGCGGCTGCGATTGCTTTTGCCTTTTCTTCATCAGTACCAGACTCACCGGCTTGCTTTGCCATAGCTGCCGCTTTTGCTTTGGCTGCGGCTGCGGCTTTTTTCTTGGCAAGGTCCTCGTCTCCTGCTGCTTCCCCTCCTGATTCCTGTTCCTTTGCTTTCATTTTGGCGAGGGCCGCGGCCTTGGCTTTGGCTGCTGCGGCAGCTTTCTTTTTCGCTAGGTCATCTTCTTCTGGTGCCTCAGTAAGGCTTGCCTCTGCCTTGGCCTCCTGTTCTTTCGCTTTCATTTTTGCAAGTGCTGCAGCCTTCGCTTTAGCTGCTGCAGCGGCTTTCTTCTTTGCCAGATCTTCTGCCGGATCTAAAGCTTCTTTCGGTTCAGCCTGTTCAGCTGCCCGCTTTTCTTCAAGGCGCTTTTTGGCGATTGCTTTGGCCTTTTCTGCTGCCTCTTTCTTCAGCTGCTCTTTATCCTTTTCATCGCCCATAAGCCTAGATCACCCGCTTCCCGGTCTTTGCTTCATATCGGATTTTTTCCTTCAGCTTGTTGATGCCGTAAATCAGGGCTGCCGGATTTGGCGGACAGCCTGGTATGTATACATCCACCGGAACAATCTGGTCGACGCCTTTTACAACCGAATAGGACTTTACATAAGGTCCTCCTGCCGTTGCACACGACCCCATGGCAATGACCCATTTAGGCTCGGGCATTTGATCATACAGGCGGCGGACGATCGGCGCCATCTTCTTTGTGACGGTGCCAGATACGATCATGACATCCGATTGGCGCGGCGAGGTACGGAAAAATGAGCCGAACCGGTCAAGGTCATAGTGGGAGGAACCTACCCCCATCATTTCGATTGCACAGCAGGCAAGCCCGAAGGTCATTGGCCATAATGAGTTGCTTCTGGCCCAGGCTTTGATTTGTTCAAGAGTGGCCATAAATACATTTCTCTGCAGTTCCTGCATTTCTTCCGGTGTGATATTCTCAAGCTTCAAGTCCATTTGAGCACCTTCTTCTTCCATGCGTAGATTAGTCCAATGACCAGCATGATGGTAAAAATGAGCATTTCAATCAGGGCAAATATTCCGAGTTTTTCATAGGCGACGGCCCAGGGGTATAAAAATACGGTTTCAACATCGAAGATGACAAACATGAGGGCAAAAATATAATAGCGGACATTGAACTGCACCCTTGAATCATGGAATGGTTCAATCCCGCTTTCATATGTGGTGTACTTTGCTTCTGACGGCTTGCTGGGGCGAAGGAGCTTTCCCATGAATAATGCGACCACTGGAAGCAGGACACCTAGACATAGAAATACGAAGACAATCAGATAGTTATTTTGGTATAAGTTCAGCAAATCCATGTCTTTTCCTCCTAAAACATATGAATTTTCAAAACTTTTAGAAATGTAATCGTTATCATTATAGCATCGTTGGTTTTTACTGTCGATAAAGCTTATGTATTATTTGGAAATATTGAGGCTCTTGTACATTTTACGCAGATTTGTTTGAGTTATGACGTAAGTTTTTGTGATATAGGGAATGGGGGGTTAGTAAAATAATTTATTGGTTGTGGGCTTATTCTAAAGGAGAGTGGGTTTGTGGTGGTAATGGGGCTGTTGATTTCCGTTGCAGGCACTTCGCTTTCCGCGGGGCGAAGTTGAGCCTCCTCGCGCTTGCGCGCTGTGGGGTCTCAACATTTTCGCTGCAATCCCGCTGGAGTCTTCGTGCCTTCCACTGCAATCAACAGGGTTTTTTAAAATTTTGGGATTCTTGACGAAAAAATAAACGGAGAAATTCCCTCTAATTTCAAAAAAACACTAAAAATAGCTAAAATAAAGGGAGAAATTCCGGCTATCGATTCAAAATAAAGGAAAATGGGCAACATCGCTCCTCTTAAGTGGATTTTCTCCGTTTATTTATACCAGATCGAGCCATGTTCAGCTGCATAACTGGAAAATCTCCGCTTATTTTAAAGCATGCTGACACTCATTCAAGTAAGTATAAGATTTCCTTTTTTCAAAACCTTACCTTCTCTATCCTTCAACTTTACTTTTCGAAAAGAGCAAAAGAAAAAACCCCCGGCATATACCGGAGGTTTTTATCATTATATTCTTCTTTCAGCAACTGAAATACGGTTGACTGCCCTTTGGAGGGCTAGTTCGGCCCGTTTGGCGTCGATGTTTTCGCGCTTTTGATCGGCGAGGCGCTGTTCGGCGCGGTTTTTGGCGCTTTTGGCACGCTCGATGTCAATTCCTTCTGATTGCTCAGCGGATTGCGCTAGGATCGTTACTTGATCCGGACGGACTTCGATGAAGCCGCCATTGACTGCCAACAGTTCAGTATTTCCGCCATTCTTCAGGCGGACAGCTCCAATTTGCAGCGGTGCGACCATTGGAATATGTCCAGGCAGGATGCCAAGCTCGCCGCTTTGAGCTTTGGTGCTGACCATGTCCACATCTGATTCGTACACCGGGCCATCGGGAGTAACAACACTGACTTTGATCGTCTTCATTTTTTACCCTCCTGGTCCGAAATTAGACCTCTACGCCCATGCTTTTC
This sequence comes from Bacillus infantis, assembly GCF_008180445.1. Taxonomy (GTDB): domain Bacteria; phylum Bacillota; class Bacilli; order Bacillales; family Cytobacillaceae; genus Bacillus_AB; species Bacillus_AB infantis_B. Next base: position 406,971 of record NZ_VTER01000007.1, on the reverse strand, counting down.
GCATTTTCAAGCACGTCTTCGATCGTTCCGACAAGGCGGAAAGCATCTTCTGGAAGATGGTCGTATTTGCCTTCAAGAATTTCTTTGAAGCCTTTAACAGTTTCTTTAACCGGAACGTAAGAACCTTTTTGGCCAGTGAACTGCTCGGCAACGTGGAAGTTCTGTGATAGATAGAACTGGATACGGCGTGCACGGTGTACAACAAGCTTGTCTTCGTCAGAAAGCTCATCCATACCGAGGATCGCGATGATATCCTGAAGTTCTCTGTAACGCTGAAGCGTTGATTGAACCTGGCGCGCTACTGAGTAGTGCTCTTCTCCAACGATTTCCGGCGACAGGGCACGGGAAGTTGAAGCAAGAGGATCCACCGCAGGGTAGATACCCATCTCAGAAAGCTTACGCTCAAGGTTAGTCGTCGCATCCAAGTGAGCGAACGTTGTTGCAGGAGCCGGATCCGTATAGTCATCGGCTGGTACATAGATTGCCTGGATGGAAGTAACAGAACCTACATTAGTAGATGTGATACGTTCCTGAAGGCGTCCCATTTCTGTTGCCAATGTAGGCTGGTAACCTACCGCTGAAGGCATACGGCCTAACAGGGCGGAAACCTCAGAACCTGCCTGTGTGAAACGGAAGATGTTATCCATGAAGAAAAGAACGTCCTGTCCTTGATCATCACGGAAGAATTCAGCCATTGTCAAACCTGTCAGGGCAACACGCATACGCGCTCCCGGCGGCTCGTTCATCTGGCCGAATACCATCGCCGTTTTCTTGATTACGCCTGAGTCGGTCATCTCGTGGTAAAGGTCATTACCTTCACGTGTACGCTCGCCGACACCGGCGAATACGGAGATACCGCCGTGCTCTTGGGCGATGTTGTTGATCAATTCCTGGATCAGAACGGTTTTACCTACACCCGCACCGCCGAATAGACCGATTTTACCGCCTTTGATGTAAGGTGCAAGAAGGTCTACTACTTTAATTCCAGTTTCAAGGATTTCAACCTCAGTTGAAAGTTGCTCGAATTTAGGTGCTTCCCTGTGGATGGAGTCGCGACGGATGCCGGCTTGGAGTGCCGGGTCAAGGTCGATTGTTTCACCAAGTACGTTGAATACACGTCCAAGAGTGATATCCCCAACTGGTACAGAGATAGGTGCACCAGTGTCAATAACTTCAGCACCACGGGTTAAACCGTCAGTAGAAGCCATGGCAATAGTACGAACTGTATCATCACCTAAGTGAAGGGCAACTTCAAGGGTTAAGCTGATTGCAACTTCAGATTCGTTACGCGCAGGGACTGAGATTGTTAATGCATTGTAGATTTGCGGAAGCTCGCCGCTGTCAAACTTTACGTCAACAACCGGACCCATGATTTGAAGAACGCGTCCTTTGTTCATCATTTTCCCTCCTAATATTTCAATTCAATAGAGGATTGCGCCTGGCATGATATCAGTCGGGCATCTCTATCTTGCTTTGCCTGGCCTGTGATGTAAGATGCAGATGCTATGGCGCCATCAGCAGTGAAGGCACTTAAGCAGCTGCTTCTAAAAGCATCAAGGACTGGCATTTATTATTCCAGCGCTGCCGCGCCGCCGACGATTTCGGTAATTTCCTGGGTAATGGCCGCCTGACGCGCTCGGTTGTAGCTTAGGCTAAGCGAATTGATAAGCTCTTTCGCATTATCCGTCGCACTCTGCATCGCTGTCATACGGGCCGCGTGCTCACTGGCCTTGCTGTCCAGCAGCGCGCCATAGATCAGGCTTTCTGCATATTGCGGAAGCAGGACTTCCAGAATATCTTCTGCAGAAGGCTCGAATTCATAGGATGTAAGCTTGCCGCCGGAAGAAGAAATATCCGTCAGCGGAAGAAGCTTCTTCTCTGTTACATCCTGCTGAATTGCACTGACATAATGGCTGTAGTAGATATATAGTTCATCAAATGTTTCGTCTGAAAACATGCCGACTGTTTTGCTGGCGATATCTTTGATCTCCGCAAAAGCAGGCTGGTCCGCAACTGCCACGATATCCAGGAGGACGTTCATGCCGCGCTTCCTAAAGAAATCGCGCCCAATGCGGCCGATGGCGATGATTGCATACTCATCACTTGATTTATGGCGTTTTTGGATGGTCTGGTATACAGTCCGCAAGATATTGCTGTTGTATGCCCCGGCCAATCCGCGGTCGGATGTGATGACCAGGTATCCTGTCTTTTTAACGGGACGGGATGTCAGCATTGGATGGGATACGTCAGTGCTTCCCAGTGCGATGCTGGCAGTAACTTCCTGGATTTTTTCCATGTAGGGAACGAATGATTTAGCATTCATTTCTGCACGGTTCATTTTTGCCGCAGATACCATTTGCATGGCCTTTGTGATTTGGCTCGTCTTCTTTGTAGAAGTGATCCTATTTTTTATATCGCGCAATGATGCCACAGGTTCTCACCACCCTTTTCAAAGAATGTCAGGCTGAGAGCCTGCCCGCATAGGAGCAGCCCCGGCAGCCCTTCTATTGTCAGACCTTTAACAGCGATATCCATCCTCAAGGGAAAAAGCCTGAATCAGGCTTTTTCTGCTTGGGACCTGCGCTATTACTCGGTTACTGCGAAAGTCTTTTTGAAGCTGTTGATCGCAGAAGCCATATCATCGTCAGCAGGAAGCTCTCTCGTTGTAGCGATATGGTCTAACAAATCTTTCTTGTTATGGTCAAGCCATGTAAGGAATTCAGCTTCGAAACGGCGGATGTCCTGGACAGGGATATCGTCTAGGAAGCCGCGTGTCAATGCATACAGGATGGCTACCTGCTTTTCAACCTTAAGCGGCTTGTTAAGATCCTGCTTCAGTACCTCAACTGTACGGGCACCGCGGTTAAGCTTCGCTTGTGTTGCTTTATCAAGGTCAGATCCGAACTGGGCAAATGCTTCAAGCTCACGGTATGATGCAAGGTCCAGACGCAGTGTACCGGATACCTTTTTCATGGCTTTGATCTGTGCAGATCCGCCGACGCGTGATACAGAAAGACCAGCGTTGATCGCAGGGCGTACGCCTGAGAAGAACAGGTCAGACTGAAGGAAGATTTGTCCGTCAGTGATAGAGATAACGTTAGTTGGAATGTATGCAGATACATCCCCTGCCTGTGTTTCAATGAAAGGAAGTGCAGTGATTGAACCTGCGCCCTTCGCATCGCTCAGCTTTGCAGCACGCTCAAGAAGGCGGCTGTGCAGGTAGAATACATCCCCTGGATATGCTTCACGTCCTGGAGGACGGCGCAATAATAGTGAAAGCTCACGGTAAGCAGCCGCTTGTTTTGTAAGGTCATCGTATACAACAAGAACGTGCTTGCCGTTGTACATGAATTCTTCACCAAATGTTACACCTGCATAAGGAGCAAGGAACAATAATGGAGCAGGCTGTGATGCAGAAGCAGTCACAACGATTGTGTACTCTAATGCACCAGTCTTGCGGAGCGTTTCTACTGCATTACGTACAGTAGATTCTTTTTGCCCGATTGCTACATAGATACATACCATATCCTGGTCCTTCTGGTTCAGGATTGTATCGATGGCAACGGAAGTTTTACCAGTCTGGCGGTCACCGATGATAAGCTCACGCTGTCCGCGCCCGATTGGCACAAGTGCGTCGATTGCTTTGATACCAGTCTGCAGCGGCTCATGAACAGATTTACGGTCCATAACGCCAGGTGCAGGGCTTTCGATCGGACGTGTTTTTGTTGTGTTGATTGGCCCCATGCCATCAACAGGCTGTCCAAGCGGGTTGACTACTCGCCCGATCAGCTCAGGCCCGACAGGAACCTCCATGATGCGGCCCGTACGGCGGACCTCATCTCCTTCACGGATTTCAGTATATGGGCCAAGGATGATAATACCGACGTTATTTTCTTCAAGGTTTTGTGCCATACCCATAACGCCGTTTGAAAATTCAACAAGTTCTCCAGCCATGACATTGTCGAGGCCATGAGCACGGGCGATACCGTCACCGATCTGGATAACTGTACCTACATCACTCACTTGAATTTCCGACTGATAGTTTTCGATCTGCTTTTTTATCAGCGCACTGATTTCTTCAGCTTTGATGCTCATGAGTTTCACCCCTATCTATAAATCTTAGCTTAATAATTGACGTTCCAGACGTTCCAGCTTGCCGCGCATGCTGCCGTCGAAAATCCTGTTTCCGATGCGGAGCTTGATGCCGCCGAGCAGGCCCGGGTCCACGATATTCTCGATGCGGAGGGACGTTTTTCCGACCCTTGATGCAAATGCAGCAGATAGCTCGCTGCTCTCAGCCTCTGTCAGCGGACGGACTGAGTAGACCTTTGCTTCCGCAATGCCCCTTGCGTCATTCGCAAGGCTGATGAACTCCTCCGCAAGATCAGAGAATTGATCTTCACGGTGGCGGTCAATCAATAGCATAAGTGTATTAAGTACTAAAGGATTAACAGACGCGAAGGCAGTTTTGATGATCCCTTTCTTCTCATCATTCTCAAGTTTCGGGGATTTCAGGACTGCATCCAGGCCCTTATTATTGTTTACGACATCTTTGACGATGCGAAGGTCTTCTTCCATTTGGCCAAGAAGCTGATGTTCATTCGCAAGCTGGAACAGAGCCAACGCATAGCGCTTTGCTACTGTAGAGCCGCTCATCGGTTTTCTCCTGCCTCTTGAATGTATTCATTGATCAGCTTTTCCTGGTCTGCTGCACTCAGTTCCTTCTCAATAACCTTGGAAGCAATAAGGACAGACAGTGAAGCAACCTGCTCGCGGATTGCGGCAACTGCTTTTTCTTTCTGCTGATCGATTTCCAGCTTAGCTGATTCTTTGACGCGCTCTGCTTCAGCACGCGCTGCGGCGATGATTTCCTCGCGCTGCACGTCGCCTTGCTTCTTCGCACCTTCGATCAGGTTCTGAGCGTCTGTGCGTGCTTCTTTCAGAAGGCTTCTCTGCTCTTCCAGAAGCTTATTTGCTTCAACACGGCTTTGTTCAGCCGCGCCGATTTCATTGGCAATATGCTCTTCACGCTGTTTCATGATGCCCATTAAAGGACCCCATGCAAATTTCTTGAGCAATGCCAACAAAATGATAAACATAGCCAGCTGGAATAAGATATCCCCGCCGTTGAATGCTGTATGTGCTGCGCCTTCTGCAGCGCCTAATACTAAATTGCTTGCTAACACCCTCGATTCACTCCCTTCAAGAGTCTTCCACTTTCCCTATCAACAAGTTAACGAATTTCATCATATGAATTCGGTTCTTTCAGATTCAAAAAGCCAGTTTGCATCCGCCTGCACAGGCTAAGCGGACCTCCAAGATTAAGGCGCATCCGCACCTGGGCATAAAGGAATGGCGAAGGGTCACATCCATGATCTTCGCCATTATGTGTTCTGCTTATAATTATTGACCAATAACCATGAACGCGATAACAACTGCGATGATCGGCACGGCCTCAACTAACGCTACCCCGATGAACATAGTTGTTTGAAGCATTCCGCGAGCTTCCGGCTGACGGGCAATCCCCTCAACTGTACGTGATACGATAAGACCGTTACCAATACCGGCACCTAGTGCTGCCAAACCAATTGCAATTGCTGCTGCTAAAAGACCCATTATAAATTTCCTCCTTAGGATTGTATAAATTAATATAGTGTTTGATGTTTTGTTCATAGAATGAACAGGTATATATTAATGGTCAGAGCTCACTTTATGAGAGAGATAAACCATTGTTAACATACAGAAAATAAATGCCTGGATTGCGCCGACAAATATTGAGAACCCTTGCCATGCAAGCATTGGTACAATCGCGGCCAGATGTCCAACCCATCCTGATGCCAGGCTTCCGGCAATCAGTGTCAGCAGGATTTCACCCGCATAGATGTTACCATAAAGACGAAGGCCGAGTGTAAGCGTGTTGGCAAACTCCTCGATGATCTTGATCGGGAACATGAACCAGAATGGACGGAAAAATTCTTTTCCGTATTCCCCTACTCCCCGAAGCTTTACACCGTAATAGTGCGATAATCCAACTACCATAACTGCCAAAGTCAGCGTTACGGCAGGGTCTGCTGTAGGCGATTTCCACCATAATTGGTCATTGATGACCACGGAGAACGGAAGCCCCAGCATATTTGAAACAAAAACATACATAATAATGGTGATTCCAAGGATATGGAATCTTCCGCCATCTTTCCAGTCCATCGTACTGTTGATGATGTTTTTTACAAAATCCATGATCCATTCGAAAAAGTTCTGCATTCCGGTTGGTTTCATGGCGAGCGTACGAGTGGAAAGAACAGCGATGATGAAAACAATGGCACTGGCAACTGTAATCATCAACATGTTTGCCAAGTTGAAGTTCAAACCAAGAAATTCAACTATAGGTGCTTCATGATGCACAGTATTCACCTCTCTTCCCGGCTATTTACGTAAAACAAAAAGTTGAAGAAAATAATCTATCATAATGACAATATATGATGTCATTAATCCCAGAACTACGCTGATCAGGTGCACCTCATCCGGGTACTTCATGCTGATCATGACGGCAAGCACTGCCGTCGCCATCCTCGACAGCATCCCGAGCGACCGCATCCTTTGGCCATTGGCTGCCGCTTCCCCAAGCTGGTCCGTCTTCCTTACCATCAGCCATAAATTGAACAGGCTCAGGCTTGTCCCCAATATCAGCCCCATAAAAATAGATTGATAAGAGGTGAACCCCCAGCCGAGCACATAGACTGACAGCAGTAGGAATATGTATTTGCACTGCCGTATAAACATTGTTTTGAGGTCTGGCATAGGCTGTTAGTCTCCTGTAAAGAAACGTCTGACCAGGTGAAGCATGGCATAAGTCCCTGCGGCCAATCCTATAAGCAATCCGACTATCAGGAATAACGGCTCGGTTCCAATCACATCATCAAGCCATCTTCCAAGGAAGATGCCGATCAGGACGGAGCCTACTAATTGGGAAAGGATGGCGGACATTAAAGCCATGGCTTGAAACGGGTGGCGGTCTTTTCGACGCATGATAACGCATCCTCCACACTGGAAATGTATTCCTTTGACGAATTTAAGTCTTGAGAATGCAGGATTTCCTGCTAGTGAAAAGAGAATGGTGTTTGAATTGAGGTAAGTGTTTTCATTGTTGATATCATGCAGATTGAGGTAATTTTCTTCCGCATGAAATCTGTGAAAACCCTATCATTTTATACCCTTTGTAAGCATACAATAGGCATCTGTCAATGTCAATGCATTCGGAGTGAAAAAGTTCACAATCTCCCGTAACGGAAAAGTCTTTGTTCACACTATTTTCGGATTTTTTTTCGAATAATAACTTGCAATTGGAGCGAGGCATTATCTCGCTCCAATCGCACCCTCATCTTCTTCTTTTTTTACCTCCAGATAGGCCTCAATCATATCCTGCCTGCCGGCTTTCCTTGCAAACACCTGAGCAATGTAGACACCGTCCGGAGGCAGATCATCGGTTGCTAATTCCTTGCGGATCTGCCCTTTGCCTGCTCCCCTCTTCCAGTCAAGGAATTGAATGAACCGGAGTGTATCAGGATCAAACAGCGCAATCCCGAATTCTTCCGCCCCGCCAGGAAGGTAGACTTCATAACGATAGCTCCCTCCGTTATCTCCCCTGCCAAAATCGAACCCCATTACTCGCGGGTAGTCCGGCTCCTCGAGGACATACAAATACGGGATGCTGACTTTCCTGCTTCCGGCGTTCAGGACAAGCCGCCCATCATGAATTTTCTGTTTGAACTCTTCCGGGTCTATTCTCATCTTGATAGCGACCTTCTTTTGCCCCCCGGGTTCAAGGCGAAAGGCGAGCGGCATCTCCCATTCAATCCCCCTTATATTAGCGGGTACAGCGAATGAATACGATTCTGTTCGACTGCCTGTATTTTCAACAGTCAGATACCGTACATGCTCATTTTCGCGGCCGGCTATCTTGAACTTGCCAAACTGAAGTGAACCAGGCGTCACTAAGGCAGGGGTCTTCACCGCTTCTTCGACCTGGATTCGGCCTGCCCCTTGTTCATAGGTCCTGTACAGCATGCCTTCTTCATTATAAAGAGGCAGAGCCGTATTCATGAGCGAAGCTTTGATTTCTTCCGGACTCCAATCAGGATGGGCCTGTTTAATCAGCGCACATGCACCTGCCACATGGGGTGAGGCCATGCTCGTTCCCTGCAATGGCAGATATCCCCCGGGAACCGTACTGCTGATAGCCACACCCGGGGCAAGTACATCTGGCTTGATTTCCCAAGTATCGGTCACAGGTCCGCGGGAGCTGAAATCGGCAAGAATATCCTTTTCTTCTATTATATATGTCCGGGCCAGCACCGTTTCTTCCTGCAGGCGCTTTCTCAACTGCTCCCCATCCTGCTTAGAGAGCGACACAACTGGCAGGCCTGCATCCTCCTCTAGATTGCCTGCAAAGCTTCCGTCTGTATTATTGTAGATAATGACTGCAATCGCGCCTGCCTGCCTGGCATTTTTGGCTTTTTGTGAAAAGGTAAGGCCTCCCCTCTGAATGAGGGCAATTTTACCTTTTGTCTGCATTAGCTCTTCTGGTTTGCCAAGCCCGCCGAATGCCAGCTCATAGGAGCGGTCTAAACTCCAGAGAGAAGAGCCTTGTAGGGGATTCAGTTTCACTTTCTTTCCGCTTCCGAAATCAAGATATGGAATCCGCAGCTTTGGTGTAGAGGCGCCTACCGATATCGCTTTGGAGGCAGTACCCGGCGAGCCGACCGTCCAGGTGTTCGGTCCTGAATTTCCAGATGAAGTGACAGCGGTAATGCCCTTATCGACTGCTTTATTCAAAGCAAGGCTGATGGGCAGATCCGGACCATTGACACTGTTGCCGAGCGATAGATTCAATATATCGACCTTATCCTTGATGGCCTGTTCAACGGCAGCAATCACCTGCTCCGTTGTACCCGCACCGCCAGGACCGAGCGCCCGGTAGGCAATGATCTTTGCATCAGGCGCCACTCCCCTCATTTTGCCATTGGCTGCAATCACTCCCGCCACATGTGTTCCGTGAAAAGTATCCTCTCCTGCCGTCCTGACCGTTTCCATCGGATCATTATCCTGGTCCACCAGGTCGCGCCCGCCGGCGTAATTCCTCCGCAGGTCTGGATGATTATAATCAATTCCCGTATCAATAACACCGATGGTGACACCCTTCCCCGACAGCCGCTCCCCCTTCTCATCAAACAGCCCCCTGACTGTATGGCTGCCAATCAGGCTGATGCCATCCTCATTTTCTGCCTGATAAGTGACCAACTGGGATATGGTCAGGACTTCCTCTTCTTCGGCAAGCCGGTCCAGCGTTTTGATTGGCCCCTTTACTGAAAAACCGTTCAATGCCTCCTGGAAACTTTGCCTAAGATGTAATTCAGGGTATTTCCGGAGAAGGATGTTCCGGTCCTGTTCGGTTTGCCCTTCTTTCATCAGGACAATCGCCACACGCTCTGCATCCTCCGGTTCAGCCGGAAGCGGCGGGATCTGCAGTGTCCTTGCATTCACTTGGGTACTGAGCATGACCGCAAACAGACTGATGATGAGGAAAATTTTTTTCATGTGAGGCTCCTTTCGGCATTTTTCCTTAGGGTTTGTTTTGCCGGGCTGGAGTATTCAAGAGGTTTTCAAGGTCCTCCCAGTTCTCTTCAGAGGGTGAGTGGTATAGGCGGTTTTTTGTGGTGCCGGAGGATTGGAAGTTGAGGGCGGATAAGAATTTATGAGTATTCTTTTTGGAACCATATAATAAGAAATTCCTGCATTTCCGGCTGGTGATCGAGTTGTCCAGCAGTAGAAAATAGTCGAGAATAGCGCGGATATGAGCGTTTTTCGACTCGCGGGCGCATGCCGGGCAAATCCATCCACCATAAATTCGGGACATGGGATACTGCGCGCACGCTGGACATTGTATTCCGCGGGTGATTTCTTTAGGTGAGATATTATAAGATTCCAGGATTGATGTATAAAGTGGCTCGTGGCTTTTTAAAAAAGTTCTTTTCACTTTGTTCAACTCTTTGCTGCTGAGAATTAGTGAGGGTGAGGATGGCAGGAGCTTTTCCAGTTTGCCAGGCAGCTGTTCTGCATGTATCACGGTTTTGTAAATATGTTCATTGCCTGGGTTGGTTTTGATGATTGTGGAATTGGAACTGATAATAACCAGCGGCTCGATCGGCAGTTCTGGAAGCTTCATCTTCTCCATCCAACCTTGCAGCTGAACTTTATGCCGCTGGACTTGCAGCAGCGGATTGGAAAACCCGTCCTCTCCTTTGCTGGACTGCCTGATTACTTGATGGGAATGTTTTTCAAAAAATAGTGTGCCGGATATGTTCTTGATTTCAGCTGCTGTGATAAATGAGGGGGCAAGTATAAGGGTATCGATCTGGAAAGGATGCAGATGCACTAAACGGAGGCCATGAAATATGAGATATTCATCCGGCAGGAAGGAAAGATGATAATCTACATTCTTTTCTCCGCGGTATCCGGTTCGGCGCTTGATAAGATCCTGCTCAATCAAGGGGATTTTGGGATGATGGGGCGGCAATCTTCTCAACAATGCTTCAAGCTGCCTGATTTTCAATGGAACGACTCTCTTTTTGGCAATCATATGGGCATTCACCTCTTCGGGATAGTATAAGTTCGAGAATGTATTCGTGTTTTTGTGGAATAAATCCTCCTTTATGCGGTGAACTCTTCTCCGAATCGTACAACACCGATGATTATTCTGCCTACCCTTTAAGTTATTCTCCCTGCTATTCTATTTTTTCTACCTGAAATTGCGGTGATTCTACCCACTTTCCGATTTAATTTTCCCTTGTTACATTTTTTGCCAACACCAGACGGTGATTCGGCCCACTTCCTGAGTTATTCTCCCTGCTATTCTATTTTTTCTACCTAAAATGGCGGTGATTCTACCCACTTTCCGGTTTAATTTTTCCTTGTTACATTTTTCGCCAGCACCAATCGGTGATTCGGCACACTTCTTGAGTTATTCTCCCTGCTATTCTATTTTTTCTACCTATAATGGCGGTGATTCCACCCACTTTCCGGTTTAATTTTTCCTTGTTACATTTTTTGCCAGCACCAATCGGTGATTCGGCACACTTCTGGAATTATTCGCCCTACTTTCCTTATTTATTCGCCCTAAATCTGCGGTAATTCCACCCACTTTCCGGTCTAATTTTTCCATCTTACATTTACCTCTAACAAAACAACTAAAAAAACCAGCCGCTCTCCGCGGCCGGTCCCATTAATTCGGATTATAATCTTCCGGTCTTTCTTCTGTCTGTTTGAAATAGTAACGGATGGCTTCTCCGATCCGGGCAGAGGCGTTTCCGTCTCCGTACGGGTTGGTGGCTTTGGCCATTTTTTCGTAGGCTGCCCGGTTGGTGAGAAGTTCTGTTGCCATTTCATAGATCGGCTGTTCTTCAACACCGGCAAGCTTTAGAGTACCGGCATCGATTCCTTCAGGCCTTTCAGTTGTATCGCGCAGGACAAGTACAGGTACGCCGAGTGATGGCGCTTCTTCCTGGACTCCGCCTGAATCGGTGAGGATCAGCTCTGCCCTGGAGGCGAAGTTATGGAAATCAATCACATCCAGCGGTTCGATCAGGTGGATGCGCGGGTCGTTTCCAAGGATTTCGTCCGCCACTTCCCTTACAGCCGGGTTCAAGTGGACAGGGTATACCACTTGGATGTCCTGCTGCTCTTCCACGATCCGCTTGATTGCCTTGAACATATTCCTCATTGGCTGACCAAGGTTTTCACGGCGGTGGGCCGTCAGGAGGACCAGTCTGTCATGGCCAAGCTTTTCAAGCACTTCATGCGAGTAGGCATCCTTGACAGTTGTTTTCAGTGCATCGATGGCTGTGTTGCCTGTCACGAAGATGCTTTCGTTTTTCTTGTTTTCCCGGAGCAGGTTTTCAGCAGACATGGCTGTAGGCGAGAAGTGGATATCTGCCATGACGCCTGTCAGCTGGCGGTTCATTTCTTCCGGGAAAGGAGAGTACTTATTCCATGTACGCAGGCCTGCTTCCACGTGGCCAACCGTGATCTGGTTGTAGAAAGCGGCAAGGCTTGCGATGAAAGTCGTCGTTGTATCACCGTGGACAAGGACGATATCAGGCTTCGCTTCCTTCATGACCTTATCAAGGCCTTCCAGCCCCCTGGTCGTTACATCGACCAGTGTCTGGCGGTCTTTCATGATATTCAGGTCATAATCAGGCGTGATGCTGAAGATACCCAGCACCTGGTCAAGCATTTGGCGGTGCTGTGCCGTAACTGTGACAATTGATTCAAAGTGCTCAGGGTGCTTCTGCAGCTCAAGGACAAGCGGGGCCATCTTGATGGCTTCCGGCCTTGTCCCGAAAATAGTCATGACTTTAATAGGACGATTCATGTAAGACACCTCTTCTTATTTAGTTCCAAACAAACGATCGCCAGCATCGCCAAGGCCTGGTACAACATAGCCTTTTTCGTTCAGCTTTTCGTCAAGTGCAGCAATGTAGATGTCTACGTCTGGATGTGCTTCTTTTACTGCTTCCACACCTTCAGGGGCAGCAACCAGGCACATGAATTTAATGTTTTTTGCGCCGCGTTTTTTCAGGGAATGCATCGCTTCAATGGCTGATCCGCCTGTCGCAAGCATCGGATCGACTACGATGAAATCCCTTTCCTCTACATCGCTTGGCAGCTTGGCATAGTATTCAACCGGCTGAAGTGTTTCCGGATCGCGGTAAAGGCCGATATGCCCAACCTTGGCAGCCGGGATCAGCTTCAGGATGCCGTCCACCATGCCGATTCCTGCACGCAGGATTGGCACAATTCCAAGCTTTTTGCCGGAAAGGACGTTTGATTTTGTTACGCTGACAGGAGTTTCAATTTCGATTTCTTCCAAAGGCATATCGCGTGTGATTTCAAAGGCCATAAGTGTTGCGACCTCATCAACCAGTTCGCGGAACTCTTTCGTGCCGGTGTTTTTTTCTCTGATGTATGTAAGCTTGTGCTGAATGAGCGGGTGATCAAAGACGTATACTTTTGCCATTGAAAATCTCTCCTTTATTCTTCGCTATGTTTCGTTTACACTTCGTCTAATTTTACAGAAAAATAAATGCAAGGGCAACTGAGAGCAGAAATTGTTAAATATTCGTAACAACCCTTCGCTGCCCTCCGCAAAAAGAGCCCCCCGTAAAGGAAGGCCCTCCATTTTAAAGCTCTTTATAAAGGGTGAATCTGCCTGTGAGTTCCTCCACACGGCTGCTTGCTTCTGCAAGCTTTGCTTCGTCTTCATGGTTCTTGAGGGTGAAGGCAATCAGGGATGCGATTTCCTTCATCTCTTTCTCGCCGAAGCCGCGGGAAGTGACTGCAGCTGTTCCGATGCGGATGCCGCTGGTAACAAACGGGCTTTCCGGATCGAATGGAATCGTGTTTTTATTAACAGTGATGCCGATTTCATCAAGCACCTTTTCTGCCACTTTGCCTGTCAGGCCGAGGGAGCGGAGATCGATCAGAAGAAGGTGATTGTCCGTACCGCCGGAAACGAGGTCGATGCCTTCCTCCTTCAGTCCTTCTCCCAGTGCTTTAGCGTTATTAACGATATTTTGCGCATAATCTTTGAAGCTGTCCTGCAGTGCTTCGCCGAATGCGACAGCCTTGGCTGCAATCACGTGCATCAATGGGCCGCCCTGGATGCCAGGGAAGATAGACTTATCGATCTTCTTAGCGAATTCTTCACGGCAAAGGATCATGCCGCCGCGCGGTCCGCGCAATGTTTTATGTGTAGTGGTTGTTACAAAGTCAGCATATGGCACAGGATTTTGGTGGAGTCCCGCTGCGACCAGGCCGGCAATATGGGCCATGTCGACCATCAGGTAAGCACCGACTTCATCGGCGATTTCCCGGAAACGCTTGAAGTCGATTTCACGCGGATAGGCGCTTGCACCGGCTACGATCAGCTTCGGCTTATGCTCGCGCGCTTTTTCAAGGACATCGTCATAATTGATGCGGTGTGTGTCTTTATCAACTCCGTACTCAACGAAGTTGTATTGGATGCCCGAGAAGTTTACAGGGCTGCCGTGGGTGAGGTGTCCGCCATGGGAAAGGTTCATGCCAAGGACAGTATCCCCTGTTTCCAGGATCGTGAAATAAACAGCCATATTCGCCTGCGCGCCTGAATGAGGCTGGACGTTGGCATGCTCTGCTCCAAAAATCTGCTTCGCACGGTCGCGCGCCAGATTTTCTGTCACATCGACATGCTCACAGCCGCCATAATAGCGTCTGCCCGGATAGCCCTCGGCGTATTTATTGGTCAATACAGACCCTTGCGCTTCCATCACCGCTTCACTCACGAAATTCTCGGAAGCTATTAATTCGATCTTCGTTCTCTGGCGCTTCAATTCATCCTGAATCGATTGAAATACCTGTTCATCCTGCTGTGCTAAATGCTTCATTGTAATCCTCCCTTTTTGAAAAACTACATATGTATGCTTTTTTTGTAAAATCCTCTTACATTCTATCATGTTTTGGTTTTAAAAAGGAACCCAACTTCAACACCCCGCCAAAAACAGGCGGGGCTTCCTTAAGCTATTCCGTCCAGTTCCAATATTCCATCTCGCCAAGCTGGGCGCCGCGCAGCTCTTTGACCTCTCTCAGCTTCAGCAGCTCCTTGACCGGACCCGTTACAACAGCTCCGTATACCTGGAAGCCATTTTCCTTCAGATAAGCATGCCTTTCTTCAAGATAGCCTAGTCCGAGGAATCTTTCATAATAGCTTTTCCGCTCATTCTTTAGTAGCTTCTCCATTTGTCCGAGCATCAGCTCCTCATTTTTGCCGAGCATTTCCGGTGTAAACTCGTATTCGCTTTCTGACATGCGGTCATCGCTGATTTCCCTTCCGCCCGTCAAACCGAAGGCCGGAATAGGTGATATAGAATTTCCGCCGCTGCCTGTGTTTCCTTTGAAAGTTTTCAATTCACCTGTGTACAAAGGCATCCAGAGGACGTCCAGATCAAATGGCTCAAGAAGTGTGAAGAGCTCCTCCGGCTCCATAAACCGGTCTGTCGAAAAAGCAGCTTCTGCCACTGTTCCCTCATGAACCTTATCCAATGCCACCCAAACGCCATTGCTGTCTTCGGCATCCAGGTTCCCTCCTGTCTTCGGGTCTTCAGGAAAGTAGAAACGGAAACCCCCTTCCTGATCTGGCTGATAATAGGAAAGCGTGCGCGCCGAATAGCTGTTCAATAGCCCTTTCCTGATCTGCATTTCACCTGCTGGCTGTTCTTCTTTGCCGACCCGCCTTGTTACAGGGTAAGAAATCTTCTGAGTGAAAAATGGTGTGATTTCCGACTGTGCGAATCCGCCAAAGTCTTTATGGATATTCGGCTGGGTCCAGTCCATCGCCAGCTGGGTGTAGAAAATATGTTTCCGATCCAGGTGCAGGCTGTCATAGCTGATTGTGACGGCCAGCATATATATCCAGAAGAAAAATAATGCAGCAATCAGCACTTTGACTACCCGGAAAGTCAGGGCAAAACGGTATTTCGTCAGGATTTTCTTTTCTTTATCAGGGCTCCAGTCTGCCATCCTTTTTCCATCCTTTCTTTTCTGCAATTGAAGCGAGCTTTTTCCTGGCACGGTGAAGATCGACCTTCACCTGGCTTTCTGTCAGGTCAAGCGCTTCCTGTATTTCCTTATAGCTGAAATGCTCATATTCTCTTAAATAGAGGACAGTCCGGTATTTTTCCGGCAGCAGCCTCAGCATGTCAGCGGCGTCCTGCTCCAGCTCGGCAGCCAGGGCTTCTTCTTCAGGCAAGCCGTAGGGGCTGAGCATTTCTTCTTTTGAAAAAAGATAGTCTGCAAACGGCACCCATTTGCGCCGCTGCCGTTTTCGCCATTCGTCCAAGTAGGCATTCCGGGCCACCTTGAACAGCCAGGCCCGCACATCCTCCTGCTGGTAAAAAGAGAGTGAAACAGTTGCACGCACGAAGGTTTCCTGCACAAGTTCTTCGGCCAGGTGGTCTGAGCCGGAAAGCTTGAGCAGGTAGTAGTACAGTGGTTTTGCGTAGTGTGAGTATAGGTCATCGAGTTTTTCTTTTCTGCGGGCGTCCAACTGCTTTTTCCCTCCTTTCTTTGAATGGCTATAATGATAACGCAGGGGGGTGCTATTTGTTACAGGTTTTTAGGAAAAATAAAAAACAGCCTTGATGAAAAGGCTGTCTATCCTAGTTTAGTATTGTGAATGGGGCTGTTGATTTCCGCTGCAGGCACTTCGCTTTCCGCGGGGCGGAGTTGAGCTTCCTCGCGCTGCGCGCTGTGGGGTCTCAACTTTTCCGCTATTTCCCACAGGAGTCTACGCGCCTTCCGCTGCAATCAACAGGTGCCTTTAAAATTTTTTGGCAGGTCAGTGGTTAAAAACAGGCTTTTAAAAAATCAAAAAGGAGTATAGGCAATTTCTACACCGTACTCCTTTTTTACAAAAAAATATCCTTAACACGATTCATTCTCCGGCAGCCTCTCATACACTGCGCGCCTTCCGCCGATGAGCTTAGGCCTTGTGGTGGCGAGGGTGACGTGGGCGCTGCCGATGCTTTTTTGTTTTGTTCTGATTGGGACTGCTACATGCTTCAGGTGCATGCCGATGAGGGTGTCGCCGATGTCGATGCCGGCGTCGGCCTTGATGAATTCGACGACGGCCGGGTCCTTGAACTGCCTGTAGGCATATGAGGCCATGGCACCCCCGGCCTGGCGCACCGGTACGACTGATACTTCTTCAAGTTTCTTCTGATCCGCTGTCTGCCTTTCCACAACGAGCGCCCTGTTCAGATGCTCGCAGCACTGGAAGGCAAGGCTTGCCCCTGTCCGTCCGGCAAACTTCTTCAGCTCTTCAAAGAGGATGGCCGCGGCTTCGTCTGTGCCGGATGTGCCGATCCTTTTGCCGATTACTTCACTGGTGCTGCAGCCGACCACAAGCACGCTGTTTTCGTTAAGCGCGACCTGTCCGCCGAACTCATCCAGGATTTCTCTCAATTCAGTCTGAATTTCTTCGAACATGGTATCACCCTTCCAGTTGCTTATAGATCTTCGTAGGTTTTGATTTTTCCAATCCGGTTCGCATGGCGTCCGCCTTCAAACTCGGTTTCAAGCCAGGTTTTCGCTATTTCCCGGGCAAGTCCGGAGCCGATCACGCGCTCGCCCATGGCAAGGATATTGCTGTCATTATGCTGGCGGGTCGCTTTGGCACTGAATACATCATGGACCAGTGCACAGCGGATGCCCTTTACCTTGTTGGCGGAAATGCTCATACCGATCCCTGTGCCGCAAATCAGGATCCCTTTATCAAATTCGCCAGCTGCCACTTTTTGCGCTACAGGGAGAGCATAATCTGGATAATCGACCGAAACGCCGCATTCGCAGCCGAAATCTTCATATTCAATGCCCATTTCTTCCATCAAATGTTTCATTTCTTCGCGGATATTCACTCCGCCATGATCTGAAGCAATTGCAACCTTCATTACAAAAACCTCCTAAATAAACACGATTCTTCCTTTATTTTGACACAAATGAGCAGAAATAGAAAGCTGGCCGGACTGTATCTGCCTTTAAAAAAGTTACAAAACAGTAACGCCCGTTCCCTGAAACTGTAAACAATGCTTAACGATTTTTTTCCCGCTGCCATTTACAATTACCAATGAAGACAAACGAAGAAAGAAGGAATTCAAATGAAAAAGAATCTATTTAAAGGCCTTGCTGCCGCTTCTGTTTTGATGGCAGGATTGTCCTTCCATTCTGCAGGTGCATCAGCTGACGTTTTCACCGATACTTTCGGGAAGCTCCAGCCGAAACTGAATGTTGAACAAAAATTAAATGTCGTTTTTGAATATGCAGATGCGCTTACCCACGCGAAAATCAAATACAAATATGGCGGCACAACTGAAAAAGGATTTGATGCCTCCGGTTTTGTGCAGCATGTGTACAGCAAAGCAGGCGTTAAGCTTCCGAGGACTTCTGCCGCTATGCAGCAAACAGGGAAAACCATTCAGAAGAAAGACCTGAAGCCGGGTGACCTAGTCTTTTTTAACACAGCCGGCGGCAGCAGCAAAAAGGCTTCCTTCGTGAGCATTTATGCCGGCCACAATCAATTCTTCGCTGTTACCGTAAAAAAAGGCGTCACCGTTGTAAAAATGACAGACTCTTATTGGGCGAAGAAATATCTGGGTGCCAAGCGGGTTATGTAACCCGGCGGCCTTTCCATCAGGAAGGGCCTATTTCTGTTCCGGCAGTTCATTAACAATTTCGATAAAATGCTGCAGGATCCGGGCCGTTAAACCCCAAATGACCTTATCCTCAAAATAATAGAAGCATTCCTCCATTGTCCTTGTCTGCCAATTATAGTTTTCGCCGCCGGCAATCCGATCAAAAGGAAATCCGTTTTCCGGCTCCAGCCTGTAATTCATTTTATAAATTTCAGGCTTGGTTTTCAGCAGGTAGGAGAGCGGCACGGTGAATACTTCGCCCACCTCTTTCGGGTTAACCTCGAAAGGCCGGGATGGCTCCAGCATTCCTGCAAAAGGATAGATGATCATGCCAAACGGGGATACCATATAGTCAAGGGGGACTGTCCCTCTGATTTCATCCATGGGGATTCCAAGCTCTTCGGTTGTTTCCCTGATTGCTGTATGCTTCACGTCCGGATCGGATCTGTCGACCCTGCCGCCCGGAAAGCAAATCTCCCCCGGCTGCCTGCGCATTTCCATGGACCGGACCTCAAAAAGGACATGGACACCGTCTTCTTTTTCAATCAGCGGTACGAGCACTGAATAGTTTATGAATTTATTGCTTCCCAGGATGGCCGGTGTCCTGCTGCCCAATCCTGCGATAATCTCCTCTATATTCATTCACCCATCCACCTCCATTAATATTTATATCTATTCCCCTATTTATCCATCAGCAAAATCACCTGCTGTGAAATAAAGAAGAATCCCCGCTTGTGCCGCAGAGATTCTTTCTTGTTGTTTAAACCCTGAACTTGGTGATCGTTTCCTTCAGCTTTTCCGCCTCATCCTTCAACTCATAGGCTAGCTTCTCCACATTGGAGATGACCATTGATTGATTTTCTGTAGCAGAGGCGACCTCCTGGGCTCCTGCGGATGTTTCCTCCGCAATGGCTGCCACTTCCTGCGACTGGGTGGCAGAATGGCGGATGCCTTCCATCTGCTGCTCCACCAGGCTCGAAATCGTTGTGACAGACGAAGCCATCTGGTTGACGGTATTCGTCATCTCGCCGATGACCTGATTGGTTTTGACTCCTTTTTTACCTTCAGCCGATGCCGTTTCGACCTGGTCCGTAATTTGCTTAACAACATTCTGGACTTCATTCTGGATGTTTTTAATCAATTCGGAAATGCCCTGGACCGCTTTGGCGCTTTCATCAGCCAGCTTCCGGACTTCCTCTGCCACGACGGCAAAGCCTTTGCCGTGCTCTCCAGCACGCGCAGCCTCAATCGAAGCGTTCAGCGCCAGCAGGTTGGTCTGGGCTGCAATATCTCCCACCAGCTGGATGATCTGCTCTACCTTCGCCGCATTATCCTCAAGGCGCTTGACGGTCTGCAATGATTCCTGATTATCTTCCGCCAGCTTGGTAATTCCAGTTACAAGAGAGTGAATGACTTTCTTTGATTCATTCAGGTCATCGACTAGCTCACCGGAAACCTGCTGGGATGTTTTCGCCTGCTGCTGCACTTCTTCAGCAATCCTTGTTGCATCCTCGACCGATTCGGCCGTCGCCTGGATCGACACAGCTGAGCTGTCGGCACCAAGGGAAATCTCGCCGATCGTTCTTGAGATGCTTGCAGCCTGCTCCGCAGCAGCTGAAGCTTCCTGTGAAATGCTGATTACTTTATCATTGGTATTTTGAAAGTTTTCATCGATTTTCGCGACCATTTCCCGGAGATTGTAAAGCATATGGTTGAACGC
Organism: Bacillus infantis; assembly: GCF_008180445.1. Lineage (GTDB taxonomy): Bacteria > Bacillota > Bacilli > Bacillales > Cytobacillaceae > Bacillus_AB > Bacillus_AB infantis_B. Next base: position 386,973 of record NZ_VTER01000007.1, on the reverse strand, counting down.
CGTCCCGAGGGAACGGATTTCATCATCTGATTTGGAAAGCTCCGCGTCTTCCCTGATATCGCCTTCTGCCGCTTTCAGAGCTGTCTTCTCCAGCTTTTGCAGCGGTTTCGTAATAAAGCCGGCCGCAACGAATGTCAATACACCGGACCACATGGCCCCAAGCGAAAGCGTGATAATGTTAAAAGCCGCTTCCCCGAACGGCAGATACTCCTTCACAATTGGAAAAAGACCATAAATGAACACCGCACTCGTGGTGTATGTAATGAATGCCAGTATGGTCGTTAACAGCACAAGCTTTTTTCTCAAACCGAATTTATAGCGCTTCTTCTCCATAATTGCCCCCTGGTCGTTACTTCTCTAATTTGTTGATGATCTGTTCGATATGCTTTTTCAGTTCATTAAAGGTTTCTCTGTATATTTCAAGGCTTCCGCCAAATGGATCAAGGATCTCACCGCCGTGTTCCCCTGCAAACTCTGTCAGTGTAAAGGTTTTGCCCTCTGCTCCCTCAAACATGCTGACCACATTCCATTTATGCCCGGACGTCATCGTCAAAATGACATCTGCCCATTCAACCAGCTCTGCCGTCAGTGCGCTCGAGGTATGTACATGGGCAATTCCCTGCTCCTCAAGAACCTGCTTCGCATGTGCGGAGGCCTGTCCCCCATTTGCAGCAAACACACCAGCTGACTTCACCTCAACCCCCGGAAGCTCCCTGCTCTTCAAAATCGCCTCTGCCATCGGGCTCCGGCAAGTGTTACCAGTACAAACAAACAATACGCGCCTCATCGATGCAGCCCCCTTTCCCTCCATTATAAGCCAATTGTCACACTTTCAATAGACAAGCATGGAAAAATTTATAGAAAGTTCACACGAAGTGCGGAAGGGGCTTGCTCAGATTAAGGATCGCGGACTAAAAACGCCACGTCCTGTGGCAACGTCCGCATGACCCGCATCCTGCGGGCCCAGCATAAGGCGCTTAGGAATAAAAGGCGTTCTTTGCCTTTAATTCCTAAGTGACTTATGACTCGAGGCTCTAGCCCCTGGAGCCGGACAAACCGAAATGCGGAGACGGCTTGCCCAGTAAAGGAATGCAACACAAAAAAGACACCCACCCGGATGCCTTCGTTCAACGTAATGAATGAATAGCCTCCTGCATTAAAAAAATGGCCATAACAGCTTTATGCCGAAAGCGAGGAGGATGGCTCCGCCGAGTGCTTCGCTGTAGGATCCAAGCCATCCCTGAACCTTGCGTCCGGCCAATAGCCCTGCCCAGGTCAGAATTGCCGCGGCCGCACCAAAACACACCAGGACAAGCGCTGTTTTCGCTCCATAGATTCCAAGAGAGAGACCGACCGAAAAGCTGTCCAGGCTTACACTCAACGCAAAAATGAGCAGGCCGAAACCAACGGGTGTAATCAAGCTTGAATCATCATCCTTGATGCTTGACCAAATCATCTGGGCACCGAGCAGCAGCAGCAGCCCTCCCCCGATATAGGCCGCAATAGAGCCGAACTGCTCCGACAGGAACCTCCCGGCCATCATTCCTAACAGCGGCATGAACACATGGAAAAGACCGATCGTTATTCCTATTTTAAAAATTTGCCTCAGGCGCAGCTCAAACATGCCCATGCCAAGCCCGACCGAAAAAGCATCCATCCCGAGGGCAAACGCCATTAACATCAACGTGATAAGTTCCCCAAAAAACGAAGTCATCCATTCTCCTCCTTGGACTTGCTAATTCAGCATATGCACGTCCAAAGGGAAATAGAATTAGAAAAGCGGAGGCGACTGTTCTATCGAGGAACGCGGACTAAGTACGCCACGTCCTGTGGCAACGTCCGCATGACCCGCATCCTGCGGCCTAAAAAATGCCAGGAACCTCCCCCAGACAAATCACATTGAAATGTCCACAGACGGTGCCTGGCACTAAAATTATTTAATGATTCGATGGCCTGCTGCTTTGAGAAGCCGGTTCATGATGGCTTCACCGACACCTTCTGCGGGGAAGGATTCGCTGAAGATCACATCCACTCCAGAGCTGTTGAAGCTCCGTAATGCTTCGTAAAGGGAGGCTGCCACTGTTTCCAGATTCGCTCTCCTGCCGCATATAAATGTAAAATCGCTTCCGTAAAATTTTTCATTTTCTGCCGTTGTAAGCACACCGGCTTTCAGGCCTTCCGCATGCTGTTCGTTTACCAATTCCTGAATCCGTTCCCTTGTTCCTTCTACTATATATAAGGGAGCATCAGGTGCATAATGCCGGTACTTCATGCCTGGGGAGCGCGGCGCCTCCTTCTCATCGGCAAGCGCAGGATCGGCCGCTACCTCTCCCACTACCTGCTCGAGCTGCTCTTTCGTTACACCGCCAGGTCTCAGGATGACCGGAATCTCTCCCGTACAATCCAGGACAGTGGATTCAACACCCACTCCAGTAGGACCGCCATCCACAATTCCCGCAATCCTCCCGTTCAAATCTTCCTCCACATGTCCGGCAGTAGTAGGGCTTGGCCGCCCGGATCTGTTCGCGCTCGGAGCGGCTACCGGAACGCCGCTTTCGCGGAGAATGGCGAGAGCCACCGGGTGGTCCGGCATCCTGATGCCGACCGTATTCAGCCCTGCCGTTGCTGTCTCTGAGAGCTGTCCGTCTTTTTTATTGAATATGATGGTCAGCGGACCTGGCCAAAAGGCTTCCATCAGCTTATCTGCACTAGGCGGGACACTTTCCACAATTTCCTCAAGCTGTTCCCTGTCTGCAATGTGAATGATGAGGGGATTGTCAGAAGGCCTGCCCTTCGCTTCAAATATCTTCTTGACTGCTTCGTCATTTCTTGCATTTCCACCGAGTCCATAAACCGTCTCAGTTGGAAAGGCAACCGTCTCATTTTGGGCTAAAAGAGCAGCTGCCTGTTTAATCTGTGGATAATCATTTAAACTATCCACATTTTTATCCACTGACCAAATTTCTGTCTTCATCGTTATGCCCACCTTCAATACTGTTCAAATTCTGTGTCGTATACCCTTTGTTTCGGCTTTTAAACCACAATCACTTTTGAAAGTATAAAAGAAGATGGAGGATAACTCAAGTTTTGTCCACAATTTGTGTATAACTTTTCTAGAATAGTGGATAACTTTGTGGATATATCCACAATTCATACTGAAAGCTTCAGGAATGAAAAGTTATCCACAGTTAGAATATGCTGGACATGAGCGGAACTGTACAGTTCTTCCGGCAGTTCCCCTTTTTCATCCTGAAAGCCAAGCAGTTTAAAGAACTCTGCTGCTCCTTTTTTATTTGTCGCCATATATAGTGACTCGAGCTCTCTTTCCCTTGCAAGCCGCAGAATCTGCTCCACAAGCAGCAGCAGATCTTTTTCAGATGCTCTTTCCGAAAGTACCAGTGAGCGGAGGAGGCCCACGCCTCCTAAAGGCTCGATGCCCAATGTCGCCTTAATATTTTCCTCTTCATCTTCCATAAGCAAAAAATAATTGATAGATTCTGAAATGCCTTCAGTCCCCAGATTGGCTTTTTTCAAAAATGCGGCCAGTTTCTTTTCGTCTCCCTTTTGTGCACAGCGGATCATTGTTTCCATACTCTCACCCCACTAAGAATTTGTAATCTAGTAATATATCTATGGGGCGCTGGAAAAAGTAGAACTCAAAAAGAATAAAAAACACGGCAGCCATCAGTTAACGGGCTGCCGTGCTATCTGGAATCTTTCATTTAAACTTCCTTTACATTATAAACTTAGTCGTTGTTGTTGTTTCTTGAATTTCCGCCTTTTTCACCAATTTCGCGGTAGAAGTCTTTATCATGGTTTTCAGAAGTAGCTTCTCCGCCCTTTTGGCCGATCTCCTGATAGAATTCCTTGTCATGATTTTCAGAAGTAGCTTCTCCGCCTTTTTTACCGATCTCTTGATAGAATTCCTTATCATGGCTATCAGCAGTAGCTTCTCCGCCCTTTTGGCCGATTTCCTGATAGAATTCTTTGTCGTGATTTTCAGATGTTGCTTCTCCGCCTTTTTTACCGATCTCTTGATAGAATTCTTTGTCATGGTTATTGCTGGTTGCTTCTCCGCCTTTGCGGCCTCTTTCCTCACGGGACATTTTATCGTTGTTATTGTTGTTTGCCATGTGTTCCATCTCCTTTTCAGTAATTGTTATTTTGGCTTACACTCCTTTAATATCCGCTTCTCCCAGAATCAAACATGCTCCCAGCATCTGTAAAAGGCTTGTCATGCACTTGTAACAATGGCATTAGCTTCTATTATGCCTTTTTTCCTATAAAAAGAAATGCCGCTCTATGAAAAGAGCAGCATACTATCCGAAAATTTTATCCCATAATTCTTTGATAAAAAACTTAACTTCCGGCTTTTCTTCCTCTTCTTTAACGAAGACCGGCTCTTTTTCGCCGGATGGTTCTTTAGACTTACTATCTTCCAGCACATTCCCTTCTGGTTCTTTTTTACCAACTTCTCCTATTTCCTGATTTTCCTCTTCAAATCCATCACTTACAGCTACTCCATTCGAGAAATCAAGGAAGCATAGAGGCGGAAAAAGAACACACCACCAGTTCGCTCCATCACCTTCGCCAAGTGTAATCAAAATTGCTTCATACTCGCCGGCTGGATATAAAAACTGGCCGTAGAGCTTGGTAGGAAAATCTACTTTGCCGAAATTGGCTTTGACTGTCTGGTCTGAATTTTCTTCTTCTACCACGTTCTCTGCTATCTCCTGGATTTCCGGCAGGCGCGACTTTATTAATGACCGGGCTTCTTCTATGGAAGTCAGTTCACTGACCCATTCAGTGATTTCTTTATTGACTGCGTCCCTCACCAGCCGTTTCAGTGCCTGGTCTCCTTCGCTGTCACTGTTTGCGAGGATGCGGAGGCGGATGGCTTCCTGCGGTATGACGAGCGGATCTTCCGCTGCTACCTCTGTTTTTGGTATGTATAGGCTTAGCATTGTTCCTAAGGATAAGATGATGATATATAATTTCGCTAATGATTTGGCTGTCATTTCCGACACCGTCCCTTCACTAATCCATTGTGGACAGGAAGGGGGATTCTTAAACTAGCAAAATATAATTTTGTATGTAATAAAAAAGATCCCATTGAGGAATCTTTTTAGAATGTTTGGCATATAAATGGAGTCTGTTGATTTCCGTTCCAGGCACTTCGCTTTCCGCGGGGCGGAGTTGAGCCTCCTCGCGCTGCGCGCTGCGGGGTCTCAACACTTCCGCTATTTCCCACAGGAGTCTTCGTGCCTTGCACTCCAATCAACTGGTTTTAATATAAAGATGGCAGGTTTGCATTTCATTCGTTTTCAAACGAAGAACAATAAGCTTGCTCTTTTATAAAAAAACTTAGGAATCTTTCTTCACCCCATCAAAATGCCACCCAATCTCCGCAAAAACCATCCGGTCCTTCCCATTGATGTCGTAGACTATGTCTATGTTGGCATCTGGGAATGCGGTCCGCAGCAGTTCTGATACGGCTTTGCTTTGGCCGGCGCCGACTTCGAAGCCGACGAGTGATTTTTCTTTTAGGACGAGCGGCAGTTCTTCCATGAAGCGGCGGTAGAGGTCGAGTCCGTCCTGGCCGGCGAACAGGGCACGGTGAGGCTCGTTTTCGGTGACGACTTCAGACATTCCTTCCATATCGCTGAGCGGGATATAGGGCGGATTGGAAATGATAATATCAAAATTCCGGCTTTCCTTTATGAAAGGCTGCAGCAGGTCTCCTAAAATAAACTCGATTTCAGCACCGTTCTTGTCCGCATTTTCTTTTGCCGTGTCCAACGACGGTCCGTACACATCTGTGGCAGTCACCTGGAGGTCAGGCGATTCCAATTTCAAGGTTACCGCAATCGCTCCGCTTCCGGTTCCTATATCAGCAGCCGCAGGAGCAGCCTCTCTGCCGAAAAGCTTTTCCTTCCTCTTCAGGGCTTCCAGCACCAGCTCTTCTGTTTCCGGACGGGGGATGAGGACATTTTCATTCACAATGAATGTCCGTCCATAGAATTCTTCTTTTCCGATGATATATTGGACTGGCCTGCCGTCCGCGTGCAATTGGACTGCTTCTTTGAAGGCCCCTTGTATCCTCGGATCCAGCTCTTCCCTCATCTCCGCAAGCAGGCGGGAACGGCTCATTTTCAGAAAGTGGCCCAGGAGGATTTCACCCGCGTTGGAATCCCTCCCTGCCGTTTCTAAAAAAGAAGAAGCCCACTTCAGGGCTTCATAGACTTTCATAGGCTGATCAGGCATCTGAAGCTTCCTTCAGCTTGGCTGACTGCTCTTCCATGATCAAGGCATCAATCACTTCGTCCAGCTTGCCCTGAAGGATCTGGTCAAGCTTCTGGATAGTCAGGCCGATGCGGTGATCTGTTACACGGTTTTGCGGGAAGTTGTAGGTGCGGATCCGTTCAGAACGGTCGCCGGTGCCCACTGCGGATTTCCGCTGCTGGTCGTATTCCGCCTGTGCTTCCTGCTGGAATTTATCATACACACGGGCACGAAGAACCTTCATTGCCTTTTCTTTGTTCTTGATCTGTGATTTCTCGTCCTGGCAGGAAACAACCGTCCCTGTAGGCAAGTGGGTCAGGCGCACGGCTGACATCGTCGTGTTAACGCTCTGGCCGCCCGGTCCGCTTGAAGCAAACGTATCAACACGGATATCTTTATCGTGAATCTCGATTTCAACTTCTTCCGCTTCCGGCAGAACTGCAACCGTTGCCGTCGAAGTATGGATGCGGCCGCCAGATTCAGTTTCCGGCACACGCTGGACACGGTGGGCCCCATTCTCGAACTTCAGCTTGCTGAAGGCACCGTTTCCATTGATGATAAAGATGATTTCTTTGTAGCCGCCGACACCTGTTGAGCTGGCCTCGATCACATCTGTTTTCCAGCCCTGCACCTCGGCAAAGCGGCTGTACATGCGGTAAAGATCGCCGGCAAACAGGGCAGCCTCGTCGCCGCCAGCCGCTCCGCGGATTTCCATGATAACGTTTTTATCATCGTTCGGGTCTTTCGGGATCAATAGGATCTTCAGGCGCGCTTCGAGAGCTTCCACTCTGTCTTCGAGCTCTCCTATCTCTTCCTTTACCATCTCACGCATTTCTGCATCAAGCTTCTCTTCGAGCATCGCTTTTGCATCCTGGTATTGTCCGCGGACTTCTTTATACTCGCGGTATGCCTCCACCGTTTCCTGAATGCCTGACTGCTCCTTGGAATATTCGCGCAGCTTCTTTGTGTCATTTACAATCTCAGGATCGCTCAAAAGCTCATTCAGCCTTTCGTAGCGATCTTCTACAGCTTGAAGACGATCGTACACAGTCCTTCACCTCTTTTGATTCTATTCTATATAAATCGGCTTTCACACCTAGAAAACCTCATACATTCATAAAATAAGTCCATTAAACCATCATGCCCATAACATTCTAATTATAGTATACCGCACATCCCAGGTCAAAACCTAAAAAGCCCCGGAAAACCAGGGCTGGAAGTGTATAGGCAGTGGTATAGGTGACAGGCACCCAATTCAGTACAAACCTACCCAAATCAAAGTCTTCGCGCAGAAAGATGGTACAGGTACCTGTCACCATTCCTGTCACCATTTCAACCATTTCTTCAACTTCTCCTACCGCTCACTCAACCGCACTTCAATGTTATACCGCGGAAGGGCTTTGGTGAGTGTTTTGTGCAGCTCGGCCTGAGCCTGGCGTTTTTCTTCGGCTGACAGGCTTTTGTCTGTGTGGGCCGTGACCCACATGCGGCCGCCGTTGATCCAGACTTCATCAGGCTCAAATTCTGTGTATTGATTGACGACCTGGCGCGCTTTGTCGACATCAGACTGATCGTTGACCCGCCCACCATCGATATTGAGGAAGTTCGGGTTCTGATCGCTCATCGTCCTGTCGCGGTCATCATCAGACACTTGATCTAGGCCCCTTTTTACCTGGCCCCCGCCGTCAGTTATCAGGTTTGTCCCATTCTGGTCTTCGTTCTGCTCATGGATCCCTGCCACATTATCGTCCTGTGCACATCCTCCCATTAGAGCGGCCAGTAGGACTGCTGCAGCTGCGAAAATGGATTTCATCATTTCAAACACCTCCATTACTAGGTTTTCCATACCTGGAGGTGAATCCGCAGCCAAATTCAGGCAGTTTGCAGGAGGATTCAGGACATTTCGGACAGCAAAAAACCCTGCTTTCACTAAGCAGAGCCTGAGCTTTCATCTATTAAGACAAAGTACGGGTCGTTTCCGAATCGGTAAGGACGTTCGGCGATTTCGGAACTTCGTGATGGTGGCGGCAGCGCGGCTCATAAGCCTCTGAAGCCCCGACAAGAATGACCGGATCATCGTATGAAGCCGGCTTTCCGTTAATGAGGCGCTGGGTCCTGCTGGCAGGCGAACCGCACACTGCACATACTGCCTGAAGCTTTGTCACAAGTTCTGCAATTGCCATCAAAGCCGGCATCTGCCCAAACGGCTCACCGCGGAAGTCCTGGTCGAGCCCGGCAGCGATCACCCGGTATCCGCTGTCAGCCAAATGCTGGATCACCTTCACAACTTCATCATCGAAAAATTGCACCTCATCAATGGCGATAATCTCCATATCTTCATCAATATGCTTGAAGATATCCGTTGAATGGCTGATGGGTTTGGCAATGACTGATGTTCCATTATGGGAGACAACTGCTTCCTCGCTGTAGCGGTTATCGATCTGCGGCTTGAACACAGCTATCTTCTGCTTGGCAAATTGCGCTCTTCTGACACGGCTGATAAGCTCCTCCGATTTTCCGGAAAACATGCTGCCGCAGATTACCTCAACCCAGCCGTGGTGCTTCATTACATACATGAGTGGCCTCTCCTTCCTTGCTAAAGAAAACACGGCGCCAAAGCGCCCATTCCCCTTTTACAACTTACACTTTTTGTTAAAAGTATAAACCTATCTAATCATCATATTCTTCTATCGGCAATAAAAAACAGGCAAGAAGTAAAAACTTGCCTGTTTTTTATAGTCATTATTGCTGTTGACCTTTAAGACCGTATTTTTTGTTGAAACGATCCACACGTCCGCCTGCTTCAGCGAATTTCTGACGGCCAGTATAGAATGGGTGGCATTCAGAGCAAGTCTCAACACGAACCTCATCTTTTACAGAACCAGTTTCAAACTGATTGCCGCAAGCACATGTAACCGTGATTTTCTTGTAATTAGGATGAATTCCTGCTTTCATTTCTTTCATCTCCTTTTGCCCTGAGTCTTTCGAAACAGAGTTATATAGTACGATGCTTGGACACACCGTATAATTCAAAAACACACTGTTGTTATTATAACAAGGACATCATGTTTTTGCAAGATGGGATTTACTTACTTCCCGATTGGAAACAGATCAGGATTGCGAACGCCTGCCGTTCTTCATTTCTTCGCCAAGATTGGCAAAGAATTCTTCATTGGATTTCGTCTGCTTCAGCTTGCGGAGGAATTTCTCAGCAAAATCAGGCGCATCCGACATTGACTTCCTGATCGCCCACAGCTTGTCCAGATGCTCTTTCGGTATGAGGAGTTCTTCTTTCCTTGTACCGGAACGGCGGATATCGATGGCCGGGAAAATACGGCGCTCTGCAAGCTGGCGGTCAAGGTGAAGCTCCATGTTTCCTGTTCCCTTGAACTCTTCGTAAATGACATCATCCATCCGTGAGCCGGTATCAACAAGGGCTGTTGCAAGGATGGTCAGGCTTCCGCCTTCTTCAATATTCCTCGCTGCCCCGAAGAAACGCTTCGGACGGTGGAATGCCGCAGGGTCGATACCCCCGGACAGCGTACGTCCGCTTGGCGGGATGACCAGGTTATAAGCACGCGCAAGCCTTGTGATGCTGTCCATGAGGATGATGACATCCCGTTTATGCTCCACGAGGCGCATTGCCCGGTCAAGAACAAGCTCAGCCACTTTAATATGATTTTCGGGCACTTCATCAAATGTCGAGCTGACCACATCTCCGGCAACAGAACGTTCAATATCAGTCACTTCTTCCGGGCGCTCATCAATGAGGAGAACAATCAGCTCTGCCTCAGGATGATTCGTCGTGATGCTGTTGGCGATTTCCTTTATCAGCATCGTTTTACCCGCTTTTGGCGGAGCGACGATCAGTCCGCGCTGGCCGAATCCAACCGGTGCAAGTACGTCCATGATCCTTGTGGACACATGCTTCGGCGTTGTTTCCAGCTTCATCTGCCTATCAGGATATAAAGGCGTCAAAGCCGGGAAGTGGACACGCTCCTTGGCAGATTCCGGATCGTCGCCATTGACAGCTTCAACCTGCAGGAGGCCGAAATAGCGTTCATTTTCCTTTGGCGGGCGGACTTTTCCGGATACTTTATCTCCATTCCTTAAATCAAATCTCCTGATTTGCGAAGCAGAAATGTAGATATCCTCTGAGCTTGGCGAGTAATTGATCGGCCTTAGGAAGCCAAAGCCTTCAGACTGGATGATCTCCAGCACGCCTTCCATGAAAAAGTAGCCTTCCTGCTCAGCACGGGCTTTCAGGATGGCAAAAATCAGCTCTTTCTTTGTCAGCTTGCTGTAGTAGGAAACTTTATACTCCCTGGCAAGTTCATAGAGCTCTTTTAACTTCATATTTTCTAAACTGGATATATTTAATCCCATATTGACACCACTCTTTTGAATTTTAAATCATTTTCCCCATATAAAATGACAATATCGTACTGTATTAAGAATATGAAAGGAAAAAGGAAAGAAAGCGTTTGAGGTTCATCGAAGCATTGGAAGGATGATTCAGTATGTTAAAAAGGATAGAATCTTTGGTATGTTCCTGGCACTCAGGTTTAAAACAGACCATATCTGCACTGCATAATCATCATAACAGATTTCAAAAACAATCTCTATTTTACCCCTATACCTGAAAGTTAATCAATATAATTTTTTCGTTCCTTCATAGATTGCCTTGTTTCGGGGAATATATAAAGGGACCAGCTTCAGCCGGCAAGCCAGGTCCCTTCTCTTATATTATTTTTCTGCAGGCCGTTTCAGGATCCGATTTTTGAAAGGGTTTGCACCGGCATGCAAAAAAAATCTTTATTTCATGACTAGATGCGGCTTCTTCTTCAGGCTGTGGCGCCCGTCGATGAAGCGGACCGTTCCTGATTTGGCGCGCATGACAAGTGAGTGTGTAGAACCGTAGGAGCCTTTGAACTGGACCCCTCTCAACAGCTCGCCGTCAGTGACACCTGTTGCTGCAAAGATGGCATCATCACCTTTGACAAGGTCTTCCATGCGAAGAATCTTTCCTAGGTCAAGGCCCATGCTTTGGCATCTTTCAACTTCGGCATCGCTCTGCGGAACCAGCTTGCCCTGGATTTCGCCGCCCAGGCATTTCAGCGCTACTGCAGCGAGCACCCCTTCCGGCGCACCGCCGGATCCGAACAGAATATCTACACCCGTATGGTCAAACGCGGTATTGATGGCACCTGCAACATCACCATCATTGATCAGCTTGATCCTTGCCCCTGCTTCACGCAGCTGGCTGATGATATGCTGATGGCGCTCCCGGTTCAGCACGGTTGCCACAACATCTTCAATATCTTTGTTTTTTGCCCTGGCGACAGCCCTCAAGTTATCGATAACAGAAGCATTGATATCAATTTCACCGACCGCTTCGGGACCGACTGCAATTTTATCCATATACATATCCGGTGCGTGAAGGAGATTTCCGTGATCAGCAACAGCCAGCACAGCCAGCGCGTTCCAGCCTCCGGAGGCCACGATATTGGTGCCCTCAAGCGGATCTACCGCTACATCGACGCGGGGGCCATAGCCTGTCCCAAGCTTTTCACCGATATAAAGCATTGGCGCCTCATCCATTTCCCCTTCCCCGATTACAACGGTACCCTTCATTGGCACCGTGTCGAACACATCCCTCATGGCAGAGGTAGCAGCATCATCAGCTTCATCCTTCACGCCCCTTCCCATCCAGCGGGCTGAAGCAAGTGCTGCTGCTTCTGTAACACGGATAAGCTCCATCGATAAACTTCTTTCCATTCTGTTTTCCTCCCCGGGTTGTTTTCTCTATCTGTACTCAGGCGTTTTTCATCTGCTCCATTTCTTCCTTGGTCAGATTCTCGCGCCAGATGGTCGCACCCAGTCCATTAAGTTTTTCAACAAGATGGCTGTAGCCGCGGTCAATATGCTCAAGTCCTGTCACTTCCGTTATACCTTCGGCTTTCAGCCCGGCAATGACAAGGGCGGCTCCCGCTCTGAGATCGCTCGCCTTCACCTTGGCCCCCTGCAGACGGATCGGGCCATTGATGATCGCTGAACGGCCTTCGACTTTAATGCCGGCATTCATTCTCCTCAGCTCATCAATATGCTTGAAGCGGGCACCGTAGATGGTGTCAGTCACCATGCTTGTCCCTTCGGCCCCTGTCAGCAGAGAAGTGAAAGGCTGCTGCAAATCGGTCGGGAATCCCGGATACACTAGCGTTTTAATATCAACGGCCTTCATTTTTTCAGCTGGGCTGACAAAGATCTGGTCATCTCCCGCCTCTATGTTCACGCCCATTTCACGCAGCTTGGCAATCAGTGATTCCAAATGCTGGGGAATGACATTATCGATCAGGATCCCTTCACCCGCGGCAGCACCGAGGATCAGATATGTCCCGGCTTCAATCCGGTCCGGAATGATGGTGTGGCGGCAGCCGTGCAGCTGGTCCACTCCTTCTATTCTGATGACATCTGTACCCGCTCCCTTGATTTTCGCACCCATATTGGTGAGGAGCGTTGCCACATCGATGATTTCCGGCTCTTTCGCCGCATTTTCAATAATCGTCTTCCCTTTGGCCCTGACCGCAGCCAGCATGATATTGATCGTGGCACCGACACTGACGACATCCAGGTAAATCCTTGCGCCTTTCAGCTCATCTGCGCGGAGATAAATGGCACCCTGCTCATTTGTCACGCTGGCACCGAGCGCTTCAAAGCCTTTAATATGCTGGTCGATCGGGCGCGGTCCCAGATGGCATCCGCCAGGCAGGCCGATCACCGCTTTTTTAAATCGTCCGAGCATCGCCCCCATCAAATAATAAGAGGCACGCAGCTTTTTAACTTTTCCATTGGGCAAGGGCATGGAAATCATCGAAGAAGGATCAACGGTCATATCGTTATCAGCAAAATCGACACTTCCGCCAATTTCCTCCAAAAGCCCTTTCAGTATTTGAACGTCAGAAATATCCGGCAAACCTTCAATTGTTACGGGGGAATCTGCGAGAATCGTAGCAGGGATCAATGCTACTGCACTGTTCTTGGCTCCGCTGATCCTTACAGTTCCTTTTAAAGGGTAGCCGCCCGCAATCATAAGCTTTTCCATTTTCGACTTCCTTTCCTGCCCTTAAGTGCCTTTGCAAATCTCTGAACATTGATTGCCAGCCTGCCGCTGCAGGCGAAAGTTTAGCACCGTTGGACTTTTCATTCTCAGTATGGGATAGCTTGTCCATTATATCAAAAGCTACCGTATAGGGATAATTTTCCATGAGCAAAAGACGAATTCCGACATTATCCTCACCATCTAGTTTACACGAAAATTTAAACTTCATGTATGAGAATTGAAAAAAGTTAAATTTTTGAAGTATGCACTTACATTTCCGCCTATTCAGATAATTCCCGGTAGAGCAGTGCTCTCTTCGGGGTTATTCAGAACGCTTGTCCCAATCAGCCAAAAATGCTTCAATCCCTTTGTCAGTCAGAGGGTGATTGAACATTTGGTTGATGACCTTAAGCGGGACGGTGGCAATATGGGCGCCTCTCAAGGCTGAATCCGTAACATGCTGCGGATGGCGGACTGAAGCTGCAATGATTTCTGTCTCGATTCCGTGGATATCAAAGATTTCCCTTATGGAAGTTACAAGGTCAAGGCCATTATGGCCAATATCATCAAGCCTGCCAAGGAATGGAGAAACATAGGAAGCACCGGCCCTTGCTGCAAGCAAAGCCTGATTGGCGCTGAAGATGAGGGTTACATTCGTTTTGATCCCTTCTTTTGAAAAAGCATGGACAGCCTTCAGTCCATCCGGTGTCATTGGGACCTTGATGGTGATATTAGGGGCGATTGCCGCCAGTTCCTTCCCTTCTTTGATCATGCCTTCTGCATCAAGTGCGATGACCTCTGCACTGACAGAGCCGGGTACAAGCTCGGCAATTTCCTTCAGCCTGTCATGGAATGAGATATTTTTTTCTTTTGCGACTAAAGAAGGATTAGTCGTTACTCCTGCCAGTATTCCCAGAGCATGGGCCTCTTTAATCTCTTCCAGGTTTGCCGTATCGATAAAAAATTTCATTTCGCTTCCCCCTAAGATTATTCGACTTATTTTTTAAAATCGACATAAATGAATTGAAACCGCCTTTGAGAAAGGCGGTTTCAATTCTATTTTAACATACTGGATCTGTATTAAGCTTTGTTAGAAGAACCGAATTCGCGCATTTTGCCGATTACTGTTTCTTTAATCGCCTCACGTGCAGGTCCTAAGTATTTGCGCGGATCGTACACTTCTGTGTCAGCCGCCAATACTTCGCGCACGCGCTTCGCGGAAGCAATCTGGTTCTCAGTGTTTACGTTGATTTTCGCTGTTCCAAGGGAGACAGCTTTCTGGATGTCTTTAGTAGGGATGCCTGTACCGCCATGAAGGACTAAAGGCATGCCTGTAAGCTTCCCGATCTCTTCCATTTCAGCAAAGCCAAGGTTTGGCTCGCCTTTGTAAGGACCGTGGACAGAGCCAAGTGCAGGAGCAAGGCAGTCAATGCCAGTGCGCTTGACAAGCTCGTCACATTCTTTAGCATCAGCATAGATGACGCCGTCAGCTACTACATCGTCTTCCTGTCCGCCGACAGTTCCAAGCTCGGCTTCAACAGAAACACCTTTTGAGTGTGCGTATTCTACCACTTTAGAAGTGATTTCCACGTTTTCCTCGAAAGGACCGTGTGAAGCATCGATCATGACAGACGTGAAGCCTGCATCGATTGCTTCTTTACATTTATCGTAGCTTGAACCGTGGTCAAGGTGGATGGCAACAGGAACGGTGATCTTATAGTCCTCAAGAAGCCCTTCTACCATTTTCACAGTTGTCTTGAAGCCGCCCATATAACGAGCTGCACCTTCAGAAACACCAAGGATAACAGGTGATTTCTCTTCTTCTGCAGCTTGAAGGATCGCTTGAGTGAACTCAAGGTTATTTAAGTTAAATTGACCTACAGCATAGCCTTCTGATTTAGCTTTTTTGAGCATATCAGTCATGGAAACTAAAGGCATATTTCTTCCTCCTTATTAATGATTGCATCGTTCTTTGCAGGGATTCACATAAAGTTTTTCCCAGCAGGCCCATGAATATGTACCCTATCTTGCAATAGGCAAAACGGACGCAATCCTTTGGAATTCATTTGTATCATACCAAAAGAGAATCAGAAATTCCATTAATCCAGCGCTATTTTTCGCTGCAGGACAGAATATTTTAAAGCAAACGCTATCATTTTAAATATTCATTTTTTTGGACCGGACCAGCATGTTTTTTTTACCAGCTGCATTTAATATTAAAATTTACCCGGACTCTCCTAAAATGAATTCGTGATAGGGACATACTTTTTGACAGCGGCCCTGATGTCATCGATATCAAATGGCTTGGCAAAATGGGTCAAAGCCCCCAGGTCCTTTGCCTCCTGAATCATGTCGAGCTCGCCATAGGCAGTCATGATGATCACACGGATATCCTGGTCGATGACTTTCATTCTCTTCAGGATTTCAATGCCGTCCATGCCGGGAATTTTCATATCGAGCAGGACAAGATCCGGAGAATGTTTTGTAACGATTTCGAGGGCCTGGACGCCATTTGCAGCCTGATAGGTGTCATAGCCTTCCTTTTGCAGCACTTCATTCAATAGAATGCGGATGCCGAACTGATCGTCTACTATTAATATTTTCCCTTTCATACAGCCACCTCTTCCCTAAAATAGTTACATCTGATGCTGATAGACAGAAAGCGGAATTCTTATGTCCTGCCGGGCTCAGATAACCCTTCTATTTTTTTGACAGCACATAAGAATTCCCGCTTTCCCGGTAAGATAAGAAGCTCACTGCTACACTTGCCCGCTTCCCGCTCGGAAGCCATGCCGGCTGCTGTTATGCGGGATTCCAGCGCCAGTGAAATCAAACTCCTGCTTTTTTAAAAATGACCATTGGTCATAGAAAATATATCCACTTCTCAACATTCTCCCTTTCCCGTCTGAATTCCTGCTTCTTTTTGTGCAATTCTGCCGAATATTTTACCTTTAGCTTTCATTTCACTATAATAAGACCACAAATAGTGTTCATGATCCTGCCGGGTTTATGGCCTGCAGATTGATTATTGCACCAATTAGGAGGAAGTTCACATTGCTAAAAATGTTTTCAACCCAGCTAACGGGAATTTTCAAAAAGCTGATGGATAAAGAAGAATTCAGCATTGAGGACGCAGCCCGGCTGCTGGCCCAGGCCCCTGCAGGCGAGGGCAGGATCCAGATTTATGCCACACGCGAAATGAAGGCTGCTGTCCTGGAGGCCACGGAAGGAGCAGAACCGCTCGCATCCGCTGCCCATTGGACTGATGCTCATTCAGAAAATGATATCGCTGATACAGACCGCTTTCTGATCATCTCCCGCCACTCTAATGATGAACAGGCAGTCGCCCTGGCAAAAGCGCTTTCTGAAAAAATGATTCCGTTTGCCGCCATTTCCACTGCTGTGGAAGGAGAAGGCCCTTCCCTAGCTGAGCTTGCGGATGTCCATATCGACCTGAAATTGACAAGGGGACTGCTTCCCGATGAAGAAGGAAACCGCTTCGGCTACCCTTCTGCCATTGCTGCCCTCTTTGTATACCATGGTCTGAAGTTCACGATAGATGAGATATTGAGTGAGTATGAATAACAGAACAGGAATGGCACGGAAGTCCACCGGTGATGCCGCACACCTGCCCGACTAATTTTAAAAGCCCTGTTGATTGCAGTGGAAGGAACGCAGACTCCTGCGGGAAATAGCGGCAATGCTGAGACCCCGCAGCGCGCATGCGTGAGGAGGCTCAGCGTCGCCCCGCGGAAAGCGAAGTGCCTGGAACGGAAATCAACAGCTTAATTAGTGACGCAAACCTGCCCAACTAATTTTGAAAAGCCCTGTTGATTGCAGTGGAAGGCACGCAGACTCCTGCGGGAAATAGCGGCAATGCTGAGACCCCGCAGCGCGCAAGCGTGAGGAGGCTCAGCGTCGTCACGCGGAAAGCGAAGTGCCTGGAACGGAAATCAACAGCCCCATTAAAGCACAAACCGCAAAAAACTAAGCCCCCTCAAATCCAGAGGGGGCTTTTGCATAATTAGTTATTTTCCTGATGCTTCAAGGATGCACCAACGAAGTCGCGGAACAGCGGCTGCGGGCGGTTTGGCCTTGAGATGAACTCAGGGTGGAACTGAGAAGCGACAAACCAAGGGTGATCCTTCACTTCAATGATCTCAACAAGACGGCCGTCCGGGCTTGTACCAGAGAAGACAAAGCCTTTCTCCTCCATTGCCTGGCGGTAATGGTTGTTAAACTCATAGCGGTGGCGGTGGCGCTCATAGACAACCTCATCCTGGTATGCTGCATATGCATTTGTTTCTTCGTTCAGCTTGCACGCCTGCAGGCCAAGGCGGAGCGTCCCTCCGAGGTCTTCAATGTCCTTCTGCTCAGGCAGCAGGTCAATGATCGGATGCGGTGTAGAAGGATCGATTTCCGCTGAATGCGCTCCTTCCAATGAAAGGACATTGCGTGCAAATTCAATGGAAGCGAGCTGCATGCCAAGGCAGATGCCAAGGAATGGGCGCTTCTGCTCGCGCGCATACTGGATGGCAAGGATCTTCCCATCAATGCCGCGGTCGCCGAATCCGCCCGGAACAAGGATTCCGTCAGCATCCTGAAGAAGCTCCTCCACGTTTCCTTCTGTTACTTCTTCTGAATTGACCCATTTGATTTCAATATCAGAATCATAAGAATAGCCGGCATGCTTCAATGCTTCCACGACAGAAATATAAGCATCCTGCAGCTCAACATACTTCCCGACAAGGGCAATCTTCGTTGTCTTGGACAGGTTGCGGACCTTGTTCAAGAGCTCTGTCCATTCAGCCATATCTGCCTGTCCGCAATCCAGCTTCAGGTGATCGCAGACGATCTGGTCAAAATTCTGCTCCTGCAGAGCAAGAGGGACTGCATATAATGTATCGGCATCACGGCACTCGATGACAGCCTTCGGATCAAGGTCACAGAACAGGCCGATTTTATCCTTCATATCCTGGGAAACCGGCATTTCTGTGCGAACGACAATGACATTTGGCTGGATACCGAGGCTTCGCAGTTCTTTAACGCTGTGCTGTGTCGGCTTTGTTTTCATTTCGCCTGCAGCTTTGATGTAAGGAATCAAGGTACAGTGGATGTACATAACGTTATCGCGGCCAATATCACTCTTGATCTGGCGGATTGCCTCAAGGAATGGCAGGGATTCGATATCCCCTACTGTACCGCCGATTTCAGTGATGACTACATCGGCATTGGTCTCATGGCCTGCACGCATGACTCTTTCTTTGATTTCATTGGTGATATGCGGGATGACCTGGACCGTTCCGCCCAGATAGTCGCCGCGGCGCTCTTTTTTCAGGACAGTGGAATAGATTTTTCCAGTTGTCACATTATTGAATTTAGTCAGGTTGATATCGATAAAGCGCTCATAGTGGCCAAGATCCAAATCCGTTTCGGCGCCATCGCCTGTAACGAAAACTTCACCGTGCTGATATGGGCTCATGGTTCCCGGGTCAACGTTGATATAGGGGTCAAACTTCTGAATGGTGACATTCAAGCCTCTGTTTTTCAGCAAGCGGCCCAAAGACGCAGCGGTGATCCCTTTTCCCAATGACGACACAACGCCGCCTGTTACAAAAATATACTTTGTCATGTTATTTCCCCCTCATATTCAGTTTGTGCATTTTCTGCATCCTTTAGGTAAGGCTTTTCCTAAAAAAAATTTGCTGTTCCTGGTTGCAGCCAAGAACAGCTAAAAATAAAAAGCGCTCCCTACCAAACAGTAAGGGAGCGCTATTGCATATACATTCATATGGTCCTTTTTTAAGGAGCCCAAAAATGATTCTACAAGCCTGGCATGGAAAAGTCAAGGAATTATAAATCTTCCTCGTCGTCTTCAAGTTCTTCATCTTCCTCAAGGTCTTCGTCATCCTCGTCGAGGTCATCCTCCAGAATCTCATCGTCGTCTTCAAAATCGTCATCGTCGTCTGAGTCCTCATCAAGATCGTCTTCAAGAAGATCGTCGTCATCCTCGTCCAGATCATCATCGTCATCAAGGTCATCGTATTCGATGTCTTCCTCGTCGAGCTCATCATACTCGTCCAGATCAAGATCGATGTCTTCAGTCTTCGCTGCTTTCTTCGCCTTTTTCTTCTTCGGCTTCGCAGCTGTCATTGTATCTTCTTCCATTGTATCGACAGGGTACCAGCTGCGAAGGCCCCAGCGGTTTTCTCCCATTGCAATGAAGCGGCCGTCAAGGTTCAGGTCTGTATAGAACTGGGCGATCCTTGAGCGGATTTCCTCATCTGATACTTCAAGACGCGTTTTATATTCGTTCATAATGTCGGTAAAAGAAACCTGCTGCTTTGTGCCTTTAAGCAGTTCGTAGGCGATATCGATAAAGGACATTTCCTGCAGCTCTTCTTTTGTGTATTGGTCTAGACTCACTATACGCACTTCCTTTCCCTATATAACACTCGCTATCGGAGCGCAAAATACTGTGAAAAACACCGGGGCTTCCCGGATATGCATTGCTTTTAAAAAGGCATAGGATTCAGCCGCTTCAAAAGCATCCCTAGATGAATAAAAGGCATAAGAATGCCCTTTTGCAAGCTGGATAGACAGCTTATGTAAAATACATATTCTTCATTATAAACAAATTGCTGGTGTTTATGCTAGTTCTATCTCCAGTTTCCTTGCATTTTTGCTGTGAGACAAACTTTTGGAAGGCTTGCTGCTGCAGGTCTCCCGGATGGCCTTCTTCATTTGGACAGGGAAAGCTTCTATCCGGGTACCCTTTCAGGTCTTTTTCCCCCTCCCCGGCTTCCTGCCTTTTCTGCCGGAAATCTGGCCCATGGCCAGGTACAGAAAGTAGATCGACAGCAAAAAGAAAGCGACTGCACCAAGCTGCCTCTGGTATAAGAAGTAGAAGGCCGCTATCGCAGCAGCAAAAGCGCCTATTGAAAATATCTGTCTCAATCCGTTCACATCCTGCATATCAATATCACTTAGGACTGCATTCCCTTTCATTATAGCGGAGAAAAGCCTTTTATCCTAAACACATTATGATGTTTTCCAGAAAAATATATCTTTTTTCCGAATACAAGACAGAGCCATGGGCAATAATCTGCCCCTGGCTCTATCCTTGCTACATATTGCGGCGGTATTGTCCGCCCACCTCATACAGCGCCCTCGTGATCTGTCCGAGGCTTGCATATTTAACGGTTTCCATCAGCTCCGCAAAAATATTGCCGTCTGTCACCGCTGCTTCTTTCAGGCGGGACAGGGCTTCATCTGCATGGTCCTTGTTCCGTTCCTGGAAGCTCCTGAGATTCCTGATTTGTGTTTCCTTTTCTTCCTTCGTCGCCCTGGCGATTTCCATGCTGTCCATCTGCTCTTCTGACGGAGGATTTGGATTCAGATACGTGTTCACGCCGATGATCGGGAGCTCGCCGGTATGCTTCTTCATTTCATAATACATAGATTCGTCCTGGATCTTGCCCCGCTGGTACTGCATTTCCATGGCGCCGAGCACGCCGCCCCTGTCGTTGATCCGTTCGAACTCCTGCAGGACCGCTTCTTCCACAAGGTCTGTCAGTTCATCGATGATGAAGGCACCCTGCAGAGGATTTTCATTCTTTGTAAGGCCATGTTCTTTTGTAATGATCATCTGGATGGCCATCGCCCGGCGGACCGATTCCTCCGTAGGCGTGGTGATCGCTTCATCATAGGCATTCGTGTGCAGGGAGTTGCAGTTGTCCTGCAGCGCCATCAATGCCTGCAATGTTGTCCGGATATCATTGAAATCAATTTCCTGCGCATGGAGCGAGCGCCCTGAAGTCTGGATATGGTACTTCAGCTTCTGGCTCCGCTCATTGGCTCCATATTTATCTCTCATCACAGTTGCCCAGATACGGCGGGCTACCCTGCCGATGACCGTGTATTCCGGATCAAGCCCGTTTGAGAAAAAGAAGGAAAGATTCGGCGCAAAGTCGTCGATTTTCATGCCTCTGCTCAAATAGTACTCAACATATGTGAAGCCATTCGCCAGCGTAAAGGCCAGCTGTGACAGCGGGTTTGCCCCTGCCTCGGCAATATGGTAGCCGGAAATGGAGACAGAATAATAATTTCGTACCTTTTTATCGATAAAATACTGCTGGATATCGCCCATCATCCTGAGGGCAAATTCTGTGGAGAAGATGCAAGTATTCTGTCCCTGGTCTTCCTTCAGGATATCCGCCTGGACAGTACCGCGCACCGTCTGCAGAGTCGCAGCCCTTACTTCTTCATGCTCCGCTTCGTTCAGCTTCCTGCCAAGCTCTCCTTCTTTCTTTTCCACCTGCTGCTCGACCGCCGTGTTCATGAACATGGCCAAAATGATCGGCGCCGGTCCGTTAATGGTCATAGAAACAGATGTGGACGGATGGCAAAGGTCAAAGCCGGCATATAATTTTTTCATATCATCAAGCGTACAGATGCTGACACCGCTCTCCCCAACCTTGCCGTAAATATCCGGGCGGTAGTCCGGATCCTCGCCGTATAAGGTGACGGAATCAAACGCAGTGCTGAGGCGCTTTGCCGCATCGTCCTTTGATAGGTAATGGAAGCGGCGGTTCGTCCGTTCCGGTGTCCCTTCCCCGGCGAACTGGCGCTTCGGATCCTCTCCCTCCCGCTTGAACGGGAAGACGCCTGCGGTATACGGGAAGGCACCCGGCACATTCTCCCTGTAGACCCAGCGTATGATCTCGCCGTAGTCCCTGTATTTCGGAAGCGCCACCTTTGGGATCTGCAGGCCTGAAAGGCTCTTCGTCTTCAGAATCGTGATAATTTCTTTATCGCGGATCCTTGTTGTGAACTGCTCCCCGGAGTACTTCTCCTTGAGGTCATCCCAGCTTTCCAGGATCTTTTTCGATTCGGCTGTCAGCTTTTCTTTTGTTTCCGCAGCCAGGTTCTCTAAGGAAGCCAGAGTCCCTTCATTTCCGCCGGACTCTTTTACGGCCTGGATTGCTCCTTCAAACTGGAACAGCTTCCTGGCAAGGGCTGCCTGCTCTTCCGCTTTTTTATGGTAATTGCGGACCGTTTCCGATACTTCGCGAAGATAATAGCGCTGTTCATTTGGAATGATGACATTCTGCTTTTCAACCACTTCATCTTTGGAAAAAGAAGTGCTCCAGCCGAGGCCCGCTTTTTCATTCATTTTTTCGACCAGGGCGGCAAATAAAGCATTGGTGCCCGGATCATTGAACTGGCTGGCGATCGTGCCGTAGACCGGCATCTCTTCCAGC
Organism: Bacillus infantis; assembly: GCF_008180445.1. Taxonomy (GTDB): domain Bacteria; phylum Bacillota; class Bacilli; order Bacillales; family Cytobacillaceae; genus Bacillus_AB; species Bacillus_AB infantis_B. The sequence continues at coordinate 364,329 of NZ_VTER01000007.1, read as the reverse complement.
TCTTTCTCGAAAAGCATATGGTTGCGCTGATACTGCTTCTGCACCTGGCGGCGGGCATCTTCTGAGCCTTTGCGCTCGAATTTATTGATGACGATCAGGTCAGCATAATCGAGCATATCAATTTTTTCAAGCTGGGAAGGCGCCCCGAATTCACTTGTCATCACATACATGGACAGATCGCAGATTTCCGCGATTTCAGCATCACCCTGCCCAATCCCGCTCGTTTCGACGACAACCAGGTCAAAGCCGGCCGCCTTTACGACAGAGATGGCATCCTTGATGGCCAGCGACAGTTCGCTCTTGGACTTCCGTGTCGCAAGGCTCCGCATATAGACGCGCGGCGAAAAGATGCTATTCATGCGGATCCGGTCGCCAAGCAGCGCCCCGCCTGTTTTCTGCTTTGTCGGATCGACGGAAAGGATGGCTACTTTCTTTTCAGGGAGTTCATTAATGAAGCGGCGGATCAGCTCATCCGTCAATGAGCTCTTTCCTGCTCCGCCAGTCCCGGTGATTCCGATAACCGGTGCCGTTTTTTCCAGTGTCTTGATTCTTTCCATGAGCGATTCAGCCGCAGCTGCCGCTTCTTTTTCAAGCCCGACGCCATGCTCGGCAAGCGTGATCAGCCTGGCGATGCTGTTCACTTCGCCTGCTTCCAGCTTTTCAAGCTCTGCTGCATTCTCCACTGAAACGGTCGGATAGTCGCACTCAGCGAGCATTTCATTGATCATGCCCTGCAGACCCTTCTGGCGGCCGTCTTCAGGAGAAAAGATCCGGGCAATCCCGTATTCATGCAGCTCTTTTATTTCACGCGGGATGATGACCCCGCCGCCTCCGCCATAGATGCGGATATGAGAGACCCCCCTTTCCTTCAGCAAATCATACATATATTTAAAATATTCAACATGGCCTCCCTGATAGGAGGAAATCGCGATTCCCTGGACATCCTCCTGGATCGCCGCATTCACGACCTCTTCCACCGACCGGTTATGGCCAAGATGGATGACCTCTGCCCCGCTCGCCTGGATGATTCTTCTCATGATATTGATGGAAGCATCATGCCCGTCAAAAAGGCTTGAGGCGGTAACGAATCGCAAGTGATGCTTCGGCCTGTAAATTTCTGCTGTACTCATTCGTCTGACTCCCCCTGTTCCTGGATTTTACTGCCGGCAGGCACTTTTGCCTGATCATGCTTTATCCCTTGAATCAGAAGCTCTGTCTGCAGTTCAATATATTCATCAAGACTGTACACCCTTTGCAGCGCCCAGCGGCGGAAGCCCCACATCTGGCCCTGCACAAAAATATTGTGGGCGATCATTTTGACCTCTTTTTCAGTCAGATGGAGCTCTCCGTTATCGACACAGCGCTGGATGACATCTTCAAACATGGAGACCATTTCAATCTCTTTTCTCAGTACATATGGAAGGGCATCCTTTGACAGGGATTTTGCTTCCTGGTACATGACCAGGACTTCATCCTGCATATCATCCACAACCCGGAAGTAATAGGCAATCCCGAGCTTCAGGCTATCGAGCGTCCCCCTGTTGGCATTAAGGGCCTCCTGCAGCCTGTCGCGGACCGAATCATAGATGCTGTCACAGACAAGGTACAGCACATCCTCCTTTGTGCGGATGTACTCGTAGAGCGTCCCGATGCTGAATCCGGAGGCCTTTGCAATCTCCCTTGTCGTGGTGCGGTGAAAGCCTTTTTGCTTAAAAAGATTCACCGCGCCCTTGATCATTTCATCCCGCCGCTTTTTCACCAGCTTTTCATCTTTTACAGAAGCATGGACTTCCCGTTTTTTCATAAATTAGCACTGCCCTCCTCTTGGCCGCTCTTTATGAGGCAAAAGTGGATCTTTCCCTACTGGTGGCTGTTTTCGCGGAGGCTGTTTATTTTAAATCAGGAAAGAGCCCTATCCTCTTATCTTCTATTTGGTTATCATCCTGGAAATGACAAGGCGCTGGATTTCCTGTGTGCCTTCATAGATCTGCGTAATCTTGGCGTCACGCATATATCGTTCGACCGGATAGTCCTTGGTGTAGCCATAGCCGCCGAACACCTGGACAGCCTCTGTTGTCACCTTCATGGCCGCATCGCCTGCGAACAGTTTGGACATGGCGGATTCCTTGCCGTACGGCAGGCCTTCCGACTCAAGCCAGGCAGCCTGATAAGTCAGGAGCCTTGCCGCCTCTACACTTGTCGCCATATCGGCCAGCTTGAAGCCGATTCCCTGCTGAAGGGCGATCGGCTTGCCGAACTGCTCCCGCTCTTTCGCATAATCGACTGCAGCGTCCAATGCTCCCTGGGCAATGCCGACCGCCTGGGCTGCAATGCCGTTCCTGCCGCCATCAAGTGTCATCATAGCAATCTTAAAGCCTTCGCCTTCTTTGCCAAGCATGTTTTCCTTTGGCACGCGGCAGTCTTCAAAGATGATTTCGGTTGTCGGCGAAGACCTGATGCCCAGTTTCTTTTCCTTTTTGCCGACAGAGAATCCAGGAAAATCACTCTCAATGATAAAGGCTGTGGTGCCTTTCTGCCTGCTCTCCGGATCCGTCAGGGCAAACACGACATAGATGTCGGCGATTCCGCCGTTTGTGATAAAAATCTTTGAACCGTTCAGCACATAATCGTCGCCGTCAAGGCGGGCCGTCGTCCTCATGCCGCCCGCATCGGAGCCGCTTCCCGGCTCTGTCAGGCCGTATGCACCGATCTTTTCACCCTGCGCCATCGGCTTCAAGTATTTCTGCTTCTGTTCTTCGCTGCCGAATTTATAGATCGGCCAGCCTGCAAGCGACGTATGGGCAGACAAAGTCACCCCTGTGGATGCACAAACCCTTGAAAGTTCCTCGACTGCAATGCAGTATGCCAGATAGTCGCTGCCGATGCCTCCGTACTCTTCAGGCCAAGGGATTCCTGTCAGCCCGAGCTCGGCCATCTTATCAAAGATTTCACGGTCAAAGCGCTCTTCCTCATCGCGCTCTGCGGCGCTCGGCGCCACTTCATTCTTTGCAAAATCGCGGACCATTTTCCTGATCATTTCATGTTCTTCCGTCAGTCGGAAATTCATCGTATTTTCCCCCGTCCATTTCAATATTGGATTGCCTCTTGCTTACAGGTTTTTGCTGATGACAATTCTCTGAATCTCGCTTGTGCCTTCATAGATTTCGGTTATTTTACTGTCGCGGAAATACCGCTCCACAGGGTAATCTTCTGTATATCCATAGCCGCCGAACACCTGGACAGCTTCTATGCTCGTTTCAACAGCTGTTTTCGAGGCAAAAAGCTTTGCCATGCTGGCCTGCATCCCGGAGCGCTCGCCATTCTGGCGCATCATCGCTGCCTGGTAGACCAGCAGTCTTGAGGCTTCCACATTTACGGCCATATCAGCCAGCTTGAAGCCGATGCCCTGCTGATGGCTGATCGGCTTCCCGAATTGGCTTCGTTCCTTCGAGTAGGCAACCGCTGCTTCCAATGCCGCCTCTGCGATGCCAAGGGCCTGGGCTGCAATGCCGATGCGCCCGGCGTCCAGGTTGGCCATGGCAATTTTGAATCCTTCCCCTTCAGCATCAAGGAGATTTTCTGCCGGAACCTTCATATCTTCAAAGCTGAGCTGGACAGTACGGGAGCCGTGAAGCCCCATCTTCTCCTCGTCCTTGCCGATCACAAGGCCAGGCGTCCCTTTTTCAACAATGAAGGCAGAAACGCCCTTTGTCCCAAGCTCAGGGCTTGTGGATGCGAAGACGATATACACATCCGCTTCGCCCCCGTTTGTAATGAATACCTTCGAGCCGTTGAGGATGTACTCCTCCCCGTTTCTGACCGCCTTTGTTTTTAAGCTGCCTGCATCTGAGCCTGCCCCGGCCTCTGTCAGGCAGAATGCGCCGAGATATTCGCCCGCAGCAAGTTTCGGGACATACTTCTGCTTCTGCTCCTCTGTCCCGAAATACAGGATCGGGTTGGTGCCGACCGATGTATGGACAGACAGGATGACCCCGACGGTTGCGGATACCTTTGACAGCTCATTGATGGCAATGATGTAGGAGGTGAAGTCCATTTCTGCCCCGCCATATTTTTCAGGCACAGGAATTCCCATCAGCCCGAGTCCGCCCATCTTTTTCAATATGTCACGGGGAAACTCCCCTTGCTCCATTTTTTCAATGAATGGCGAAATCTCGCTCTGGGCGAAGTCACGGACCATTTTCCTCATCATTTCCTGTTCTTCTGTAAACCGTAAATTCATGGCTAATCCCTCCTGGTGTCCATTCTGGGCTTTCCAGTTCAGCTGTACTGATAAAAGCCGCGGCCTGACTTCTTCCCGAGCCAGCCGGCCTTCACATATTTGCGGAGCAGCGGGCATGGGCGGTACTTATCATCGCCGAACCCTTCATGAAGCGTTTCCATAATGTACAGGCAGGTATCAAGACCAATGAAATCCGCCAAAGTGAGCGGCCCCATCGGATGGTTCATGCCAAGCTTCATGACTTCATCGATCGCTTCCTTTTCTGCAACACCTTCATAGAGGGTATAAATGGCCTCATTGATCATCGGCATCAGGATGCGGTTTGAGACAAATCCCGGAAAGTCATTTACCTCGACCGGCACCTTGCCGAGCTTATGGGTCATTTCCTCGATCGCTGTGTATACCTCATCGGCTGTAGCAAGCCCGCGTATGATTTCAACAAGTTTCATTACCGGGACCGGATTCATGAAGTGCATCCCGATCACCTTTTCCGGACGCTTTGTCGCCGCAGCAATTTCCGTGATGGGCAGTGATGAAGTATTGCTTGCCAGGATTGCATGATCAGGGGCAATACCATCCAGCCGTTTGAAGATATCGGCTTTAATTTCAATATTTTCTACGGCAGCCTCGATTACCAGGTCCACCTTGCCGGCGTCTTCCAGATTGTCAGAAGGCTGCAGGCGGCGGAGCACCTCTTCCATCTCCGCCTCGGTCATGCGGTCCTTGGATACCTGACGGGACAAGTTCTTCTTGATCACACCAAGCCCCCGCTCAATATATTCAGCCTTCAAATCATTCAGCAGCACCTCATATCCTGCCTGTGCACATACCTGCGCGATTCCAGAGCCCATCTGCCCTGCACCGATGACCATTACTTTTTTCACTTCCACGGTTACTCCTCCATTTCTCTTCCAGTCTTCTAATCTATTATTTCACCGGAACTTCGATCATGATGGCATCTCCCTGGCCGCCGCCGCTGCAGATTGCCGCGATGCCGACTCCTCCGCCCCTGCGCTTCAGCTCATATATCAGCGTCAGGATAATCCTCGCGCCGCTTGCCCCGATCGGATGTCCGATGGCAACGGCCCCGCCGTTCACATTCACTTTATTTTCATCCAGATTGGCAATCTTTCCGCTCGTCAGGGCAACTGCAGCGAATGCTTCGTTTATTTCAAACAGGTCAATATCATCGATGGACTTGCCTGTTTTTTTCAAAAGCTCGTTGATGACAAGTCCTGGTGTTTTCGGAAAATCCTTTGCCTCAACAGCGATTGCCGTGTGGGCCAGGATATATGCCTGAACTTCCTTGCCTTCCCGTTCAGCCCGCTCCTCGCTCATCAGTACAAGTGCGGCTGCGCCGTCATTCACTCCCGGAGCATTCCCGGCAGTGATCGTTCCATCCCCATTGAATACAGGGGCAAGCTTTGCCAGCTTTTCAATGGAAGTATCCTTGCGCGGTGCTTCATCCTGCTCCACGACAAGCGGATCACCTTTGCGCTGCGGCACCTCTACTAGCACAATCTCTTCAGCCAGCCTGCCGCTTTCGATCGCTTCGACAGCCCGCTGGTGGCTTCTGTACGCCCATTGGTCCTGTTCTTCCCGCGAAATTTCCATTTCCTTTGCCGTTGAATTTCCGTAAGTCCCCATATGGACGCCTGTAAAGCTGCAGCTGAGGCCGTCATGGATCATCAGGTCCTTTACAGTCGAATCGCCCATCCGCAGGCCCCATCTTGCTTTAGGCAGAAGATATGGCGCATTGCTCATCGATTCCATCCCGCCGGCCACAATCACTTCTTCATCACCGGCCCTGATGATCTGGTCGCCAAGCGTCACACTCCTCATTCCTGAGGCGCAGACTTTGTTGATCGTTTCTGTTTTAACTTCCCATGGAAGACCGGCTTTATTGCCTGCCTGCCGGGATGGTATCTGTCCCTGGCCTCCCTGAAGGACCGATCCAAGAATCAGCTCCCCAACCTCTTCAGGACGGACATCGGCACGCTTCAATGCTTCCTTCACAGCAACAGCCCCTAAATCAGAAGCAGTCAGGCTGCTTAAAGCCCCTCCCATTTTTCCAAAAGGTGTCCGTGCTCCGCTAATAATGACTGTTCTTCCCATCTGTATCCTCTCCTCAAAGCAAATTTGGTTTTTGATTTTCTGGGCAAATTTGGTTTTTGACTTTCTGGGCAAATTTGATTTTTGTCTGCCATTTGCTGTTCTGTTTTGACTGAACGCTCGCTCGAAATGAAATCAAAGCCTGCTGAACATCAGCCTGTCTTCTAAGTTTTAGATTGAATAAGGACAAAAAGGAGACCATTCGAAAAGGTTCTCCATCTTTGTAAGCGCTTTATTTATATTTCCATCTTACTCCATCCGCAGCGAAAATAAAAATATTTTCCTGAAGATTCTTAATAATCACTGCATTATTTTTCTAAGAAAGGCCCGGTATGCCAGGCCTTTCTCCAGTTTCAGCTCAGGATACAAGAGTCTGCGGCTCGCCGATCACGGCTTTTTCAAGCAGCTCTGCCACATCATAGGTTTGGACTGTGTCTTCCGCTTCTTTAGCCTTCGTGCCATCTGACAGCATGGTCAGGCAGTACGGGCAGCCGGAAGAAATGACTGAAGGATTGACAGCCAGTGCCTGCTCTGTGCGGGCAACGTTGACGCGGTGTCCTGTTTCTTCTTCCATCCACATAAGGCCGCCGCCGGCTCCGCAGCACATGCCTGTTTCCCGGTTTCTTTCCATCTCCACCAGCTTTACGCCAGGAATGGACTTAAGGATTTCGCGCGGCGGATCATACACCTCGTTATAGCGGCCGAGGTAGCAGGAGTCATGGAAGGTGATCGTTTCATTCACATCAAATTGCGGCTTCAGCCTGCCCTCTTTCACCAGCTCGGCAAGCAGCTCGGTATGGTGATACACCTCTGCCTCGAGTCCGAAATCCGGATACTCATTTTTGAAAATGTTATAGGCATGAGGGTCGATCGTTACAATTTTTTTGACTTCATTTTTCTCGAATTCTTCAATGTTCTTTGCTGCAAGCTCCTGGAACAGGAATTCATTGCCGAGGCGCCTTGGCGTATCTCCGGAGTTTTTCTCCTTATTGCCAAGGATCGCAAATTTCACGCCGGCTTCATTAAGGAGCCTTGCAAATGACAGCGCGATTTTCTGGCTTCGGTTATCATATGAACCCATGCTGCCGACCCAGAAGAGATATTCGAATTCTTCTCCGGATTTCTTCATTTCCTTCACAGTCGGGACGGATACATCTTCTCTTGCCTCGCGCCAGTCCTCACGCTCTTTCCTGTTCAAGCCCCATGGATTGCCCTGGCGTTCAATATTGGTCATCGCACGCTGTGCATCCGCATCCATTTTTCCTTCTGTGAGAACAAGATAACGGCGCAGGTCGATGATTTTGTCCACATGCTCATTCATGACCGGACATTGGTCTTCACAGTTCCGGCAAGTCGTGCAGGCCCAGATTTCTTCTTCTGTGATAACATCGCCGATCAGGCTTGGGCTGTATGCAAGGCCGGCTGCCGCTTCTTCGGCGCCTTTCCCTGCAGCTGCCAGTGCAAGCTGGTTGCCTTTCGTATTAGAGAAAGCAAAGGTCGGAACCCACGGCTGCCTGGATGTTACGGCGGCCCCATGGTTTGTCAGATGGTCGCGCAGCTTCAGGATCAGATCCATTGGCGACAGCATCTTGCCTGTCCCTGTTGCAGGGCACATATTCGTACAGCGGCCGCATTCCACACATGCGTAGAAGTCGATCATCTGCAGCTGGTTGAAATCCTCGATTTTGCCGACTCCGAATGATTCCTGTGACTCATCTTCAAAGTCGATTTTCTTCAGCTTCCCGGCATTCTCGGTCCGGTCAAAATACACATTTGCAGGCCCGGCAATCAAATGCGCGTGCTTGGACTGCGGTACATAGACCAGGAAAGCGAGAAGGAACAGCAGGTGGATCCACCAGGAAATATAGAAGATGACAATGCTGGCTGTCTCCCCGATCCCTGAGAAAGCTCCTGCTATCAGAGAAGCAACCGGCTCTGTCCATGTCCCCTCATGGCCGTGCCAGATCATGCTCATTCCGTTCCCAAGGAGAACGGACAGCATCAGTCCGCCGATGAAGATGAGAACAAGCCCTGCCTTGAAGTTGCGTTTCAGACGGACAAGCTTCTCCACATAGCGGCGGTAGAAAGCCCAAAGAACGGCGACAAGGATCATCAGCGTCACAATTTCCTGGAAGAAAGTGAAGCCGGGATACAGCGGCCCAAGCGGCAGATGCGCCCCGGGCTTGATTCCTTTGATGATAAAATCGATCGCCCCGAATTGGACAAGGATGAATCCATAGAAGAACATAACGTGGATGGCCCCGCTCTTCTTGTCCTTCAGGAGTTTTTTCTGGCCAAAGACATTCACCCATATTTTCCCCAGGCGTTCTTTGACGTTTTTATCAAACTCCGCTTTCCTGCCGAGCTTAATATATTCAATTCTGGTCTTAACCACATAGACAAACAGGCTGACTGCGTAAGCGGTTACAAGCAGGAACGCAATTAAGTTGATCCATAGTAATCCATTCATAGCTGATAATCTCCTTTCGTCCTTTTTCCACCAGAAAATTTACAACCAACCAAATTTTCTGAAAAGATTCTTAGTACCATTATATAATGAATGAGCATTCAGTCAATAATTTTTTCTGCATTTTCCCACTTTTCCCAGTCTGCTCTCCTATTTCATAGAAACCGGCTTCAAAGGGGATGCTATCAGGAAAAGATCCGAGGGGGACATGCGACTTGAAAACTGCCATTATCATACTTGCCATAGTGATGCTGCTGCTGCTTTGGGTATCATGCGATATGGCGCTCGGCCGGCGGAAGCAGCTGTCAAAGGTCCATAGAAAGAGCTATCCGGTCAGGCAGAGCAGAATCGATTTGATCACGGCCGGTCCGGACTTATTTGAGAAGCTGTTCCTTGATATTAAACATGCTAAAAAGCATATCCATATTTTATTTTATATTGTAAAAAATGATAAAATCTCAGGCGAGTTCCTTTCCCTGCTGAAGAAAAAGGCCGAGGAAGGCGTCGAGGTCCGGCTGCTGCTTGATTGGGCAGGCAGCCTGCGTGTAAAAAGGAAGCTGATCACCGGCCTGAAGGAAGCCGGGGTCCGTTTTGCTTTCTGCCATGTACCAAAGCTCCCCTACCTGTTCTATTCCTCCCAATCGAGGAACCACCGGAAAATAACTGTCATAGATGGGAGTATCGGCTATTTGGGCGGGTATAACATTGGCAAGGAATACGTCAACCTGGATTCGAAGCTGTGTCCATGGCGGGATTATCACCTCAGGATGACAGGCGAAGGGGTCAATGATCTTCAAAGCGAATTTCTTTGTGATTGGCGGGATGCATCCGGAACAGACCTGCTCAGGGATGCGGCCTATTTTCCCAGGCTTCCACAGGGAGGCCTCCGGCACCAGCATATCCCATCAGAGGCCGGTTATCTGGAAGAAACCTTCCTCGCCATTATCCGGAATTCCAGGAGGAAGATCATCATCGGCACTCCGTACTTCATTCCGAGCCCCGCTCTATTCCAGGAGCTGCGGCGGGCATTGGACAGAGGTGTAAGGCTGAGCATTATCGTCCCTTCAAAAACAGACCATCCCCTAGTAAAGGAAGCTTCCTATCCTTATCTCAGGGTGCTGCTGAAGGAAGGGGCACGGATCTACCAATACATGAACGGCTTCTACCATGCAAAGATCCTTCTATCGGATGATACAGTATGCGATATCGGGACGGCCAATTTTGATAAAAGAAGCTTGTATTTAAACCATGAACTCAACTGTTATATATATGACAAAGCATTCATCCAGAAAGCTGAGAAAGTCCTTGAGCAGGATATGAAGGACTCAAAACTGCTTATGCTCAAAAATATTTCGGGCTTTAATGCAATCCGGTGGCTGCGGGAAGGAGTGGCGAAATCTGTATCGTACTTTCTCTGAGTGCTGGCGACTTTCCTCCCTTCAGTGCCGGACCCAGGCCATTTTTTAAAGGAGTAATTATGAAAATACGATTCGGCTATGTTTCCCAGGCGGTAAGCCTATGGGAGGCATCCCCTGCGAGAACACTGACATTTACGAGATACAAGCAGATGACAAAGGAAGAAGGCATGCAGAAGCTGCTGGCTGCAACGGCAGAAAATCTGCGGAGCACGAGAAGGATGCTTTATTATAACCTCGCCCACGATATTGAATTGTACCGGCTCTCAAGCTCTATCGCCCCCTTGGCCACCCACCCGGAGGTCATGTGGGATTTTGTCTCCCCCTTCCGCGATGAATGGCAGGAGATCGGCAGACTGGTAAAGGATAATGGCCTGCGGGTCAGCTTCCATCCGAACCAGTTCACCCTTTTTACCTCTCCCCGCAGCGAAGTCACAGCAAATGCGGTAATTGATATGGAGTACCATTACCGCATGCTCGAGGCAATGGGACTTGAAAACCAGGCACTGATCAATATCCATATCGGCGGGGCCTATGGCGATAAAGAGACATCCATTGAACGTTTTTACCAGAACTTGAAGACCCTTCCTGCACATATAAAAGCGGTTATGACCCTTGAAAATGACGATAAAACCTATAACGCCGAAGAAACGCTCGCCGCCTGCCAGCGGGAGCAGATACCGCTGATCTTCGATTATCACCATCATATGGCGAACTTGAGCGAAAGGCCGCTTGAGGATATGCTCCCGGACATTTTCCGGACCTGGGATCATTTCGGCATGAAGCCGAAGATCCATGTGTCTTCGCCTAAATCGGAAAAAGCCTTCAGGTCGCATGCTGACTATGTGGACGCCGAATTCCTGAAGCCTCTGCTGGATCACCTTCATGCCATCGGCGAGGATGTGGATTTTATGATAGAAGCAAAGATGAAGGACAAAGCTTTATTGAAGCTTGTTGAGGATATCAGCCGGATCCGCGGCGTGAAGCGGATCAGCGGCGGGGCGGTTGAGTGGAAATAGGGCTTTTAGGATACACAAGGTGGGGTTTTTCGGCCGGGTCGTGTACCTGTGGCTGCTTTTGGAATACATGAGCTGCGATTTTTCGCCGGGTCATGTATCTCAGACTTCTTTTGGGGTACATGAGGTAAGGCTTTTTCGCCGGGTCATGTATCCCAGACTGCTTTTGGGATACATGAGTCGGGCTTTTTTCGCCGGGTCATGTATCTCAGGCTGCTTTTGGGATACATGAGTCGGGCTTTTTTCGCCGGGTCATGTATCTCAGACTGCTTTTGGGATACATGAGTTAGGCTTTTTTCGCTGGGTCATGTATCTCAGACTGGTTATGGGGTACATGACTCCCCCGTTTACACAAATTTTATGTACTACAGCGGCCACCCTGGCCACATGCTCACTCTTTTCCGGCCGGTCATCGCCCCCTGCCTCTCCTCGCCTACAGTATTCTGCACTCTCCCTGCATCTCCACTACCTTATTTTAAAAAGCTTTCAAACCAAGGGCTCACTTGTTCAAACGCCTTAAATCCCAAATAGATGCCGATGATCCCCACTACTCCGGCCAGTGCTGGCGGGGCGGGTATTGGGAGCTTGAACAGGGCAAAAATAAAGCCGACCGCAAAGCCTGTTATAAGTGACAGCAGAACAATTTTCATCGTATTCCTCCTAAGGCAAGCTCATGTGTTCCAGAAATATCCTTTATTATGTGCAAAAAAAGCTCTATCATTCCACCGCCACTAAAACAGAAAAAACCCCGCTTCCGGGAAGCGGGGCATGAGTCTTACATTTTTTCAGGTGCGGATACACCAATTAATTGAAGTGCGTTTCTTAATGCTGTTTGTACAGCCTTGATCAAGCCGAGGCGGGCTTTTGTTTTTTCCGGATTGTCACTATCAAGCACTTTTTCAGCATTGTAGAAGCTGTGGAAGGCAGATGCAAGCTCGAAAATATAGTTGGTGATGCGGTGCGGCATCCGTTTTTCTGCAGCCTCAGCAACCGCCTGCGGGAATTCGCCAAGCTTTTTCAGCAGGTCGATTTCCTTCTCGGCAGAAATGAGGGAGAAATCAGCGTCAGAGCTTAATGCCATCCCCTGCTCCTCTCCCTGGCGGAGGATGCTCGAGATGCGCGCATGTGCATACTGGGCATAATAAACGGGATTATCATTGGATTGGGACACAGCTAAATCAAGGTCGAAATCCATATGAGTATCAGCACTTCTCATCGCGAAGAAATAGCGGACTGCATCAAGTCCAACCTCGTCCACAAGGTCGCGCATAGTGACAGCTTTTCCTGTCCGTTTACTCATCTTCATCTTTTCGCCGTTCTTGTACAGGTGTACGAGCTGGATGATTTCGACTTCAAGGGCATCCTTGCCATAGCCAAGCGCCTGGATGGCAGCCTTCATACGCGGGATATAGCCGTGGTGATCAGCGCCCCAGACATTGATAAGCTTTTCGAAGCCGCGCTCAAGCTTGTCTTTATGGTAGGCGATATCAGGCGTCAGATACGTGTAAGATCCGTCATTCTTGATAAGCACGCGGTCTTTATCATCGCCGAATTCGGTTGAGCGGAACCAGGTTGCGCCTTCTTCTTCATATACATGCCCGTTCTCTTTAAGTGCTTTCAAAGCATTATCAATCTTTCCGTTCTGGTAAAGGGAAGTTTCTGAGTACCAGACATCAAAAGGCACGCGGAAATCTTCCAAATCCTCTTTCAGCTTTTCCATTTCGTATTTAAGGCCGTATTCGCGGAATGCATCAAAGCGTTCCTTTTCATCGGCGTTCACATACTTATCGCCGAATTCCTCAGCAAGCTTGTGGCCGATTCCGATGATATCAGCTCCGTGGTAGCCGTCAGCCGGCATTTCTTTTTCCATGCCAAGTGCCTGGAAATAGCGGGCCTCAACGGACAATGCGAGATTATTGATCTGGTTTCCGGCATCATTGATATAATATTCGCGGGATACTTCATAGCCTGCTTTGGCCAGGATGCTGCTTAGGGAATCGCCGACTGCTGCACCGCGGGCATGTCCCAGGTGAAGGTCGCCTGTCGGGTTGGCGGAAACAAACTCGATCTGCACCTTCTGGCCATTGCCTGTATTCGTTTCTCCGTACTGATCTCCTGCGTCGAGCACGGTCGGGATCAGGTTCGTCAGGTAGCTGTTGTTCATGTAAAAATTGATGAAGCCTGGCCCTGCGATTTCAATTTTTTCAATGGATGCTTTGCTGCTGTCAAAGTTCTCGATCAGCTGCTCGGCAATCATGCGCGGCGCCTTTTTGGCTACACGTGCAAGCTGCATCGCCATATTGGTAGAATAATCGCCATGTGCCTTCTCTTTAGGCGTTTCCAGGATGACATCCGGGATCTGCTCTTCTGCAGCAAGGCCTGCTTTAATGACCGCCTGCTTGATTTCCTCTTTTAGATTGCTTTGCACTTGTTCGACTATATTCATTTTTCTTCCTCCTCAAACGTAATCGCCAAATGATATGTACCTGCCTGTGATCCCTGCATTTTCATTTCATATAGAAGGTCAAAGGCCCCTGTTCCGCTGCCGTCATCAAAGGACTGTGAGAGCCCTTTGGTCAGAGTCAGCATTTCCATGGTTCCGAAGGGCATTTCGTAGCTTCCCCTCATCTTTTTGTTCAACCGGAAGGGCAGCCTCATTTTCACGGCTCCTGAACGGAGGATCAGGGCTTCCCCCTCTGCCATTTTTACAATCGTTTTAACTGTCCCCGCTTCATTTTCTTCATCATATTGAAGAAAGCGGGAGCCGTTTTTTTTATAGTATCGGCCAAACGCAGTCAATTCAAAAGTTTCTTTGCTGCCTCCGCTGCGAATATCCGTTTTTACTTTTATTTTAACAGGTGTCTGTTCCGCTGGGCTATTGGACAACGGGCACACTTCCTTTTCGTTTAACTCTTTAGTATAACTTTTTAATTATAATTTTTTTGGGGTTGAAGTGCAAATGAAGTTGGGCAGTGACAGGGATTGGTTTAATTATGGGGGCTGTTGATTTCCGTTCCAGGCACTTCGCTTTCCGTGGGGCGACGCTGAGCCTCCTCACGCTGCGCGCTGCGGGGTCTCAGCATTGCCGCTATCTCCCACAGGAGCTTTCGTGCCTTCCACTGCAATCAACAGGGCTTATTAAAATTTTCAAGCGTATAACCAACAGAAAAATCTTAAAAATCTCATGCAAGCTTTTTAAAAAACTTCGATATTGGTTTAATCATAGGGCTGTTGATTTCCGTTCCAGGCACTTCGCTTTCCGCGGGGCGACGCTGAGCCTCCTCACGCTGCGCGCTGCGGGGTCTCAGCATTGCCGCTATCTCCCACAGGAGTCTTCGTGCCTTCCACTGCAATCAACAGGGCTTATTTAACTTTTTTCAGCGGTAAAACCAAGCTTCTAGGAAAAAGGACTTTAAAGACTCTAATTGATCAATTCACTTATGAAAAATCAAAAGGGATACAGTATTCTGTACCCCTTTTGTCTTGTGTGAAAAAGGCAAGTTGCCTCCGCTTTTCTATTTCACCCAGCCCAAAATCATTTCACGAATGAGTTTGCTGGCTGTGTTGGCTGTTTGTTCGGATGGGTCGTAGATTGGCGCTACTTCCACTAGGTCGGCTCCGACGACTTTTACTTGTGAGCGGGCGATTTCGTGGATGGAGGCCAGGAGCTCCTTGGATGTGATTCCGCCGGCGTCGACTGTGCCTGTGCCTGGTGCGTGGGCCGGGTCGAGGACGTCGATGTCGATGGTTACGTATACCGGGCGGCCTGCCAGCTTAGGAAGGATTTCCTTGAGCGGCTGGTGCACATCGAATTTTGAGATATGCATTCCGACTTTTTTTGCCCATTCGAATTCTTCCTTCATTCCTGAGCGGATGCCGAAGGAGAAGATATTCTGAGGGCCGATCAGGTCTGCGGCCTTGCGGATCGGCGTTGAGTGGGATAATGGCTCCCCTTCATAGTTCTCGCGCAGATCTGTATGGGCGTCCATATGGATGATGGCCAGATCCGGGTATTTCTTATACATCGCCTTGAAGACCGGCAATGAAACAAGATGCTCCCCGCCCATGCCCAGCGGGAACTTGCCGGCAGCCAATAGCTTATCGACAAACTCCTCGATCAGATCAAGGCTTTTCTGCGGATTCCCGAAAGGAAGCGGAATATCGCCGGCATCGTAATATTTAACCTCCGCAAGCTCGCGGTCAAGATACGCGCTGTATTCTTCAAGTCCGATTGACACTTCCCTGATGCGGGTCGGGCCGAAGCGTGAGCCCGGACGGTAGCTGACTGTCCAGTCCATCGGCATTCCGTAAAGGACCGCCTGGCTTTCCATAAAATTCGGATGGCTTCCGATGAATACATTTCCTGAATAAGCTTCATCAAATCTAACCAAAATGACTCCCTCGCTTTACATGCTGGTGCCTGGCACCAAAAATTATTTCACTAGATCCTGAACAAATTTAGGCAGTACAAACGCTGCTTTGTGCAGTTCTTTTGTGTAGTACTTTGTGTCGATTTCGTGGAAGCGCTCTTCGCTCACTTCAAGCGGATTGTGCTTCTTGCTTCCGATTGTAAATGCCCACAGTCCGCTTGGGTATGTCGGGATGTTGGCCACATATAAGCTTGTGATCGGGAAGATTTCTTTTACATCCTTCTGGACGGTGCGGATCAGGTCTGCCTTGAACCAAGGGTTGTCAGACTGCGCAACAAAGATGCCGTCTTCCTTCAGAGCCTTGGAAATTCCGGCATAGAAGCCTTTAGTGAACAGGTTTACAGCTGGCCCGACCGGCTCAGTGGAATCTACCATGATGACGTCATATTCATTCTCGCTGTTGGCGATATGCATGAAGCCGTCGTCAACCTTCACTTCTACTCTTTCATCGTCAAGCATGCCTGCGATTTCAGGAAGATACTTCTTGCTGTATTCGATTACCTTGCCATCGATTTCAACCAGTGTTGCTTTCTTAACGCTTGGGTGTTTCAGCACTTCGCGGATAACGCCGCCGTCGCCGCCGCCCACTACAAGGACGTTTTCAGGGTTCGGATGCGTGAATAACGGCACATGGGCCACCATTTCATGGTATACAAACTCATCCTTGATGGATGTCATGACCATATCATCCAAGAGGAGCATATTGCCCCATTCTTCTGTCTCTACCATATCAAGCTTTTGAAATTCAGTTTGCTCTGTATGTAAAGTCTGCTTCACTTTCATAGTGATGCCAAAGTTCTCTGTCTGTTTCTCTGTAAACCAAAGTCCCATCCTGAACATCCTTCCATTTTAAAAATTTGTATAGTGCGCATAAAACGCTCTCAAAACTTTTTAAAAGTTGTGCGGTTATCTTTATGCTTCCCTAACTGTTTAATTACAAACATGAGAAAAAGTATAGATGAATCTAGCAAAATTGCAAGAAAAAAATGAAACTCGCGAATAAATTCCTTCTCTTATTTCAATACTAGGAATAAAGACCAAATTTGGGTGCCGGGAACCATTGCGGGCACTGTTTATAAAAAGGGGTGAATAATGATGGAAGTCATGGCCGATCAGCGGTACAAGAGAGCGAAGAAATATGTGCGGGCAGCCGCTGTCATCAGTTTAATAGGAATGATTGCTGCCGGGCTTGCCATCGGCGCTGTCCTGATATATGCCAAGATCCTTGGCCCTCCTCTGCTGGCCGTACCGCAGTCGACCTTGTATTACTCGGAGGACGGTGAAGTGATCGGGGAAAGCAGCAATGGACAGAAGCGGTATTGGGTGACGCTTGACCATATTTCTCCTCATCTGATTGATGCAACGGTTTCAGTCGAGGACCAGAATTTTCATTCCCACCACGGCTTTGACTATAAGCGGATTGCCGGGGCTGCGCTTGCTGATCTAAAAGCGATGGCGAAGGTCCAGGGAGCCAGCACCATCAGCCAGCAGTATGCCCGGAACTTGTTCCTCGCACACGAGAAGACATGGAAACGGAAAATGATGGAGGCCTTCTACACAATCAGGCTTGAGATGAATTATTCGAAAGACGAGATTCTGGAAGGCTATATCAATACGATTTATTATGGCTATGGCGCTTATGGGGTACAGGCGGCGAGCCAGTACTATTTTGGGAAAGATGCTGAGGAGCTTAATCTTGCCGAGGCTTCCATGCTTGCCGGGATACCAAAGGGACCTGGCGTCTATTCCCCGCTCGCTTCTTTGGAAAGGGCAAGGGACCGCCAGCGGATCATTCTGGATACAATGGCCATGCAGGGGAAAATTACCGCGGAGGAAGCTGATGAGGCTTTTGGGGCAGCGCTCAAGCTTGTCGGCGAGTTTCCGCATAAAGCAATCGAAAAGGCGCCGTATTTTCAGGATGCGGTCAAAAATGCGCTGAAAAATCAGCTGCAGCTTGATGACCGCACAATAGAGCTTGGCGGCCTGAAGGTATACACAACACTTGATACAAAAATCCAGGCTGCCGCTGAAAAAGCGGTATCCGGCAATATCAGCAAAGATTCGGAAATCCAGGTCGGGCTTGTGTCAGTCAACCCGAAAAACGGACATGTAAAGGCAATGGTCGGAGGAAGGGATTATAGCGAGAGCCCGTTCAACCGGGCGGTGCAGGCAGTCCGCCAGCCTGGCTCGACGATTAAGCCGCTGCTTTATTATGCTGCCCTCGAACAGGGATTCACTCCGGCAACCATGATGAGGAGCGAACAGACCACCTTCCGTTTTGATGACGGCAGGCAGGAATATACACCGCATAATTTTAACAGCCAATATGCGAATGGTGATATCACCATGGCACAGGCACTCGCTTTGTCGGACAATGTGTATGCTGTAAAAACCCATCTCTTTTTAGGAGAAAAAACGCTGGCGGAAACAGCGAAAAAATTCGGCATCACTTCCAAAATGGCAGAGGTTCCTTCCCTGGCGCTTGGGACATCGGGTATCAGGGT
Organism: Bacillus infantis; assembly: GCF_008180445.1. Taxonomy (GTDB): domain Bacteria; phylum Bacillota; class Bacilli; order Bacillales; family Cytobacillaceae; genus Bacillus_AB; species Bacillus_AB infantis_B. The sequence continues at coordinate 346,145 of NZ_VTER01000007.1, read as the reverse complement.
CATTGAACTGGCCAATGCGTACAGCCTTTTTGCCAATGGAGGAAAAAAGGTTTCCCCTGTCCTGGTGACAAAGGTTGAAAACCATAAAGGCGAAGTGATTTATGAGGAAAAGAAAGAGCCTCTGCCGGTGCTGAAGCCGGAGGATGCATATGTTATGACGCAAATGATGACCGGCATGTTCGACCATAAGCTTGACGGCTATTCCAGCGTTACGGGCAGCACCATCATCAGCAGGATGACAAGGCCATATGCCGGCAAATCAGGATCCACCGATACAGACAGCTGGATGGCCGGGTTCACGCCCCAGCTCGTTTCCGCCGTCTGGACCGGATATGACCAGGGCAAGCCTATCACATTGACGGCAGATAAAGCTTATGCGAAGAATATTTGGATACAGTTTATGGAGGATGCCCATAAAGATTTGCCCGTCAAACGGTTCAAAGGTCCAAAAGGAACGGTTGGCGTGTATATCAATCCGGAGAACGGAAAAATCGCCACCGAGCATTGTCCGGTTCAGCGCCTGACCTATTTCACCGCCGGAACAGAGCCGACCGAATATTGCACCGATCATCTGGAGCATATGGAAGAAGAGCCGGAACAGCCTGTGAAAAAGCCCAAGGAGAAGAAAACCTGGTATAAAAAGCTGTTTCAGTGGGGATCTTAGCATAGCCAGTAAAAGGAAAAACCCCGGGTTTCCGCCCGGGGTTTTTCGTGTCCTAGTTCTATACAGTGCATCAACACTGTAAATAAGTTTACTTTTTTTATCGCCGCTCGGCAAGTAGGTTGGAATTTAAGTTCGAAAATCTGTCACAATTTCGTCAAAAATTTTAACTGGAAGCCAAATCTTTTTTCAGCTGGTCTTCTGCCCTTTCCCACATGCCCATATCATGCTTCTTCAGGAAATCTGCAAGGATTCCTTTAGACTTTTCATCCATATGATCGACGATGATATGGCGCTTGATACTTTTATCAAGCCTGTTGACATGCTCAGGCAGCAATTTATAGCCGCGGCGGATTTCCCGGTCCACCGTCATAAAGCAGGCAGTGACACCGGCATAATAAGGGCCTTCCTGCTTGCGGTCGATCGTCACCCATACGAGCCAGTAAGGCTTTCCGTTCGGAACGTCCTCCTGGTTTGACAGGAACTTGATTCCTTTTTCTACAGTGCTTCTTGCATGCATGGCACCGATATCAACATGGGCATCGCCCGCCTCCACATCCACAAAGACCGGTGACACATTATCAAGGCTGAGGGAGCCTCCCCCAAAGCCGCCATGCCCGTCTGTCGGGTCGCTCTTTATGATGTTGAAGCCAATACTTTTTTTCTTCTTTTCTTCCATTTGATTTATCCTCCTTTTAAAAAGGTCAGTTATCTTAGTGTAATTCAGGCCCTGATTCCCGGGCTGTCAGCCGCGCAGGAACAGGCCAGAGAAGAAGTCGTGCATCCCGTTGATCAGAACCGGCAGCACGGTGCCGAAGATCGGCTGGATCGTATACTGATCGAGCGGTGTGATGACAAGAATCAGGAATATAATAGAACCATATGCCTCAAACTGCGTCAGCTTCGGCCTGATACCCGCCGGGGCGAGATCCTCAATGATCCTGTATCCGTCAAGAGGCGGAAACGGCAGCAGGTTAAACACAAACAGCATAAGATTCAAGTAAATGAACAAATCCAGGAACTCGGGCACAAAATCAGGCAGGCCCGCTGCTGCCCCGGCCGCGGCCAGTCCGTACCAGATGCCGAGGCCCAGGCCAGCCATCAGCAGATTGCTGAGCGGTCCGGCAAGCGAAACCGATATCCCTGCAAGCCTTGGATTTTTAAAGTGGAAACGGTTCACCGGCACAGGCCGCGCCCAGCCGAATCCTGCTATAAAAATCAGGATGGTCCCAAGGGGGTCCAGATGATGGATCGGATTGAGCGTCAGCCGCCCCTGCTTCTGTGCCGTCGGGTCGCCGAATTTATAAGCAACAAACGCATGGGCAAATTCATGAACCGTAAAAGCGATCATCAAAGTCAATGCTACATAGGGAATCTCCCTCAAAGAAAAGGCTAAGAATTGTTCCAACGGCAATACCCCTTTATGTGAATGAATAAAGTCCTCATGCAGCAGGCAAATGCCTGCACACTTATCTATTTTTCAGTATACATGAAATGCCGGGCGAAGGGAAAACTCCGCTTCCGGGAAAAGCCCGGCCTCAGGGGGCGCACCGAACTGGCACTTCCCTCAAGCCTTCTGCTATAGTAAAAAGTATAAAAAGGAGGAAGTTATTATGCCATATGTGACAGTCAAAATGCTTGAAGGACGTACAGAAGACCAGAAAAAAGCGCTTGTTGAAAAAGTGACCGATGCGGTCAGCGAAACGACCGGTGCTTCTAAAGACAAAGTCGTCGTATTTATCGAAGAAATGAGCAAGAATCACTATGCTGTAGCAGGCAAACGCTTAAGCGACGAAGACTAAACTGCCCTTGTAAGGCCCGCAAACTAAAGAAAAAGCTAAGCACACCCCTAGTGCTTAGCTTTTTCTTTCAGCTTTTCAATATATTGATAGGCCTCTTCAACCTCTTCTTCTGTGTACTTCTGCTTGCTTTTTAAGGTGAAGACCTTCTCCTGCACCTCTTCGCGGGGAAGATTATCAAAATATAAAACCGTTGAAACAAGCTCCAGGAATCTTGCATTCTGGCTGTTCATATCCTCCAGGCAGTCCGGCAGGCAAGGCATATCAACCTGGTTGACGGATAGAAATTCCCGGCCGTTGTCCGTCAGTGTGTACCGGTATTGAAAATAGCCGCCCTTCTTCTCTTTCACTTCATTCAGGAAGCCCATATTGCAAAGCTCCTCCACCCTCAATGTCAGCTCCTCTGAATAAGGCCCGTAAAAGTGGAACTGAAACCGCTCCTGAAAAGGAAAAGAAATCTTCTTTGCAATAAAAATCATCTTCTGAAGCTTTTTCCGGCCGATGACTTCCCCGGAAGCCGCCAAAGCGTGCACCAAATTGGCATGATCTTTTAACAAAACCCCTCATCTCCTACTCCAAAGTAATTACCGCTTCTATGTATGTCGATCAGATCTCCAGCATTTCACGGATTTTTTTCTTAATAGTCTTCTTGCTGCCCTCGTCCATAATCAAATCAGCAGGATAATATAACTTGTGGTCCGTCCGCCTCTTTCCGGATATCGCATCAACAATCTCCGATTCGCGCGACAATTCCCGCAGGTCCCCGTTTTTCATCTGCAGGTGGATCGGAAGACGCTCCTCTTCCTCTCCCGGCCTGTAGAAGTCATATGGAAGATCTGAGGAGGAATCGACAACCAGATAATACTCAGGATCCAGCCCTGCCTTGCTGAACAGCACAGACAGCTCGGCCAGCTTCTTGTATTCCTTCGCCGGGTCAAATTCCACATATTTAAAAAGATTTCGGTCCATATACCTTTTGCACAAATCCCTCAGAATTGGATCTTCTTCTTCCTGCCACATCTGGAAATAATAGAGTATCACGGCTTCATCGAGCTTCAGATAGTCTTCCAGCGTCACTTCGCCTTCAAACAGTGTATAGAAATGGAGGGGAAGGTACTTGAACGCATAATAATTTTCATGGAGCTGCTTGGCCCGGTGCAGGATTTTCGTCAATATGACTTCCGCACTCCTTGTAACCGGGTGGAAATAGACCTGCCAGTACATCTGGTAGCGGCTCATGATATAATCCTCGACCGCATGCATGCCGCTCTGCTTGATGACAACCTGGTCCTCCCTAGGGCGCATGACCCGGAGGATCCTTTCCATATCAAAATGGCCATAGCTGACACCAGTAAAATACGCATCGCGCTGCAGATAGTCCATCCTGTCGGCATCGATCTGGCTGGAAATCAGGCTGACGACCTGCTTATTCCGGTAAGTCTTCGCAATCACGTCGGCTACATCCTTCGGAAAATCCTTCCCGGCTCTTGAGAGGACCAGGTTCACCTCTGTATTCCCGAGTATGATCGCCTGTGTGTAATGCTCATGGTCCAGGTCGAACACTTTTTCAAATGAATGGGAAAAAGGGCCATGCCCCAAATCGTGCAGGAGCGCCGCACAGAGGGATACAAGGCGTTCATTGTCATCCCACTCTTCCCGGCCGGCAAATACATCATCGATGATCCGCCTGACAATCTCGTAGACTCCGAGTGAATGATTGAAGCGGCTGTGCTCTGCCCCGTGGAAGGTCAGATAAGTCGTCCCCAGCTGCTTGATCCGCCGCAGGCGCTGAAATTCCCTCGTCCCGATCAAATCCCAGATCATTCTGTCACGAACATGGATATAGCGATGGACAGGGTCCTTGAATACTTTTTCTTCGCTTAATTTTTCCGTTGAATATGGCATCTTTTCCCCTCTTCCTGTGCACCAGCCCGGCTTATTCCCGTTTTTTTCCTTTGTATCTATTATAGCCAGTTTTCACCGCTAAATCATTACAAAATCTGCTGTAATTTCCTTTTCTTCGACAAAAACCAGACACAGCAAGGCTTTCGGAAAAATAAAATTTTCCCTGTGTTCAGATGATGTTCTTTTTCCACAAACAGGCAGCAGGCTAAACGTACCGGGAAGAAAAGAAATTGCCTGATCAGCTGGAGCGGCACAGCATTTGGCGAATAAAAAATCACCTTAAGACAGGTGTCAAAGGCGATTTATTTTTTCAGCTTTTTTTCGATTTTCTCTCTTAGCTCTTCTTCCGACAATGCTGCCAGCGGACGGTTGTTAACAAATGCAAAGGTCTTCTTCCTGCCCGGCCCGCAATAGGATTGGCAGCCTACGTCCACTTTTGCCTCAGGGTCGATATCCTTCAGCATGGGGATCAGTGTTTTCAGATTAACTGCCTGGCAGTCGTCGCAAACACGGAATTCGTTTGCCATTTCGTACATCCCTTTCTCGGTCTATCATTTGAATTATTTATAGAAATTTTAGTTGCTATCTCAATTAATCTGCCCGGAGGCACTAAAGGGTATTTTACATTTTCTCAACCTGCATTGCAAGCTGCAATCTTTAGCATTGATGGCAGGCTGCAGGCATTTTTTCCAGCACATTCTCCCTTCTCCCCAGTCCCTGAATATATCAGAAAAAAAAACTACTATCCTTTTATTCCCTCTGTATAAACAAAGAAAGATGTGGCCATGCTAGTGCTAGAAGGTTATATAAACCAATTTTGCCCAGGGAGTTGAAGAAAATGAAAGTAAGACAGGATGCATGGTCAGAAGAAAATGATTTATTGCTTGCTGAAACGGTATTAAGGCATGTCAGGGAAGGAAGCACCCAGCTGAACGCTTTCGAGGAAGTCGGAGATAAGCTGAACCGCACCTCTGCCGCCTGCGGATTCCGCTGGAACGCTGTTGTAAGGCACCGCTACGAAAAGGCGCTGCAGCTCGCCAAGAAACAGCGCAAACAGCGCAACAGGCTGCTCGGGAAAGAACAGGGCGGCAAGAAAAAGCTGCTGTACAATCCTCCGGTTCCGGCCGTTGAAGAAGTTGAATTGCTCACTGCTGATACACTGCCAATGCCGGAAGAAACAGAAGTCTATACAGAGACTTATACAGAGTCTTATACAGAAATAGATATAGATACCGATGGAGATGCTGAAGAAGAAACAATCGAAGCTCCAGAACCAGTATTCTCTTATCCTGCTTATCAATCGGTGCCGCAGCCGCGGGCCCAGCTGAATCTGGACTCAGTCATCAGCTATCTGCAAAGCCTGAACGGCTCCACCCTCAGCGCAGATCTGTTAAAAAGCGAGAATGAAAGATTGAGGCGTGAAATCGCCATGCTGAGAAGCCAGAATGAGGAGTTATCCGGAAAAATCGGCATGCTGGAACAGAATACCGTCACGATCCAGGAAGATTACGAGACGCTCATGAAAATCATGAACAGGGCAAGAAAACTGGTTCTGTTTGACGAGGAAGAGCGCCCGGCCACCAAATTCAAGATGGACCGCAACGGCAACCTTGAAAAGGTAGCAGAATAAAGGAACCCGCTGTTTTATAGACTCGGAGAGAAGAAATGGCAGCAGCCTGCCCCTTTAAACAGAAAACCGCCCGGATTAAAGGGCGGTTTTTTCTATTCCTGGATAGTCAGGCGGGATCCTGAAGGGTGCCGAATACTTTTTCATTCCGCTCGGCGACCCGCTCATAATAGCTTTCATAAAGGCCGGCTTCTTCTTCATTCAGCCCGCCGGCATACAGCCTGCCTGATCGGCTTTTCAGCACGTTCAAGAACCTCATCATCACATCTGCGACCGTCAGCTCTGTCTGAAGCAGCTCACTGAGCGATGCCATGACCGGCGGTGTGATGTCAGGGTACAGGAACTTCGTTACCGCATCCTTTTTTGCCCTGCTGTAAAACTCCCTTACCAAGTCAGCCCGCCCGCTTCCGCTGCCGTTTACGCATAAATAAATCTGGACTGCCACACCCTTGCGCAGCCTGCGCTGGGAAATGCCGGCGAACTTCCTGCCGCCGATGCTCAGATCATAGCTGCCGGGGCAATAAGAGCCGACAATTTCCCTTGCTTCTATTTCATATGGAAAGTCGCTGAACATTTCTTTTATTAAAAGCCACATAGCATCATAGCCGCGGTTGATATCAATTCCTTTTTCCGATTCCGGAAAAATGAGCGACAGATTCAGTACACCCTCATCCAGCACAACTGCCAGTCCGCCCGAGTTGCGGACAATCGCCCGGTAGCCCTGCCCGCTGAGATAGTCCACCCCGTCTGCCAGATATGGAAGGCGCGAATCCTGGATGCCGAGCACGATCGTCCGGTCATGAACCCATGCCCTTGCCGTTGCCGGGGTTTTCCCGGAGCCGACAGAAGCACAGAGCGTATCATCCATCCCGAACGAATGCATCGCATTCAAATGCAGCCCCGCACTCGACTGATCTATTATCCGCCACTCCGGCTGCTGCAGCAGCTCACTTGCTTCGTTCATCTTCAGTACTCCTTTAAATAAACAATATGGAATTATTATAGCATATGGGGGGCGGGGAGAAGAAAAGGGGCGGAGCCGCTGATTGAGAGCGCGATTTGATTATGGGGATCCGCGTTTTGACTGCTATTTCTGCAGAAAACTGCTCTTGCTGCCTGAAAACAGTCCATCTTTTGGTGGCGCAGACGGCGCTGGCGTTGCTGTTCTGTTCAATTCGGAGCATATTCTACCGAGCCGGTACGGGAATCTACCGAATTCACGCTATATTCTACCGAACCCACGCCAGAATCTACCGGATCAGGCGTTTTTTCTACCAACCGGCAGCTGGCACGGCCTCACTCACCGCGCCAAGCCGCACCACATAAAAAAGAACCGGTACTTAATGCACCGGATCTCTTCCTATTACTGATTCAATGCCTGAGCTGCTGTGCTCAAGGCAAGCTTGGATATTTTCTGCTTGAATACTGCTCTTTCAGTCAGAAAACAGCCTATCATTGCGGCGCAAACGGCGCTTGAGCTGCTGTTCTGTTCAATTCGGAGCATATTCTACCGAGCCGGTACGGGAATCTACCGAATTCACGCTATATTCTACCGAACCCACGCCAGAATCTACCGGATCAGGCGTTTTTTCTACCAACCGGCAGCTGGCACGGCCTCACTCACCGCGCCAAGCCGCACCACATAAAAGTGAACCGGCACACAATGCACCGGATCTCTTCCTATTACTGATTCAATGCCTGAGCTGCTGTAATCAAAGCAAGCTTATACACGTCTTCCTGGTCACATCCGCGGGAAAGGTCATTTACCGGGCGGTTCAGGCCTTGAAGGATCGGTCCGACCGCTTCAAAGTTACCAAGGCGCTGGGCGATCTTGTAGCCGATATTCCCTGCTTCCAGGCTTGGGAATACAAATACATTAGCATCTCCCTGCAGCGGTGAATCCGGAGCTTTCTTCTCAGCTACAGATGGAACGAAGGCTGCGTCGAACTGGAATTCGCCGTCCACGATAAGCAATGGCTCGCGAAGCTTGGCTTCTTCAACTGCCTGGGATACTTTTTCTGTTTCAGGTGATTTTGCAGAGCCTTTTGTAGAGAAGCTCAGCATGGCAACGCGCGGGTCGATGTCGAACATTCTTGCTGTCTTTGCGCTTTCGATGGCGATTTCTGCAAGATCTGCGCTGTCTGGTGCGATATTGATTGCACAATCGGCAAATACATACTTTTCATCTTCACGGACCATGATGAAGACACCGGAAGTCTTTTTGACGCCTTCTTTTGTCTTGATGATCTGAAGAGCCGGGCGGACTGTATCTGCAGTTGAGTGTGCCGCTCCGCTGACAAGGCCGTCTGCTTTGTTGGCATACACAAGCATGGTGCCGAAATAGTTTTCATCAAGAAGAATGCGGCGGGCATCTTCTTCTGTCGCTTTTCCTTTGCGGCGTTCAACAAATGCAGCAACAAGTTCGTCCATCATCGCAAAGTTCTTCGGATCATAGATTTCTACAAAATCAAGGGATACATCCAATGATTTTGCTTTATCTTCGATTTGGGCGATGTCCCCGATCAGAATAGGGGTAAGAATTTTGTCAGCTGCCAGACGGCCTGCTGCAGTCAGAATCCTTTCATCTGTTCCTTCTGGAAATACAATTCGCAGATTATTGCCGGAAACCTTATTCCTTAATCCTTCAAAAAGATCACTCATATGAAAATCCTCCTTTTATATGTAACAAATCACTCGGCTTAAGCGGCGCTGAGACTGCCTTCATCCATAGAAATGGGCCTGCGTCCGCTATTCTCACTCCCTTAGGATACTCCTCCACTGTGAAAATTCAAGAACAAGGAGAAGTGGCAGCGGTTACACCTGAAAAGTTTTTGTTTTCTTAACATTCTTATATTTATGACCTGGAATCGATTCTCTCCGGACGATGTTAATATGGTCCTTTTTGCCGGAAAATATCCGATTTCGCGCCCGTTCTGATTGCCTTATCTGCTATTCTTTAGAATCCCCTTGTTTTCCAGGCTGGAAACCTGATTGAGGATTATTTTTGAACAGCTGGTAAGTGACATATAATTTTCAAGTTTCAGGCAGACGTGTTATGGTGAAACTATGATATAGTATTGGTGAGAATTCGAGTACATATATAGGAGTGATCAGAATGACTGAAGCAGCACAAACGCTTGATGGCTGGTATTGCCTCCATGATTTCCGCACAATGGACTGGACAACATGGAAAATGACTCCGAAAGAAGAGCGCGACGCAGCAATCCAGGAGTTTATGGGCCTTGTGGATAAATGGAATTCCGTGCAGAGCGAAAAGAATGGCAGCCACGCTTTATATACGGTTGTTGGCCAAAAAGCAGATTTCATGATGATGATCCTGCGCCCAACAATGGAAGAGCTGAATGAAATCGAGAATGAGTTCAATAAATCCAAGCTTGCGGAATATACCATTCCGGCACATTCTTATGTTTCCGTTGTGGAGCTGAGTAACTATCTGCCGGCCGGAGAGGATCCTTATCAGAATCCGCATGTCCTGGCACGCCTTTACCCGGAGCTTCCTAAAGCAAAATATGTTTGCTTCTACCCGATGGACAAGCGCCGCCAGGGTGAAGACAACTGGTATATGCTCCCTATGGAAGACCGCCGCAATATGATGCGCAGCCACGGGATGATCGGCCGCCAATATGCCGGCAAAGTAAAGCAGGTCATCACCGGCTCTGTCGGCTTTGACGATTATGAGTGGGGAGTAACCCTCTTCGCAGACGATGTGCTTCAATTCAAGAAGCTTGTCTACGAAATGCGCTTTGACGAAGTGAGCGCCCGCTACGGCGAATTCGGCTCCTTCTTTGTCGGAAACCTGCTCCTGGAAGACCAGGTAAGCAGCTTCCTGAATGTTTAATATATGAATCAAGCCTCGGCTCTTGCCGGGGCTTTTTTTTGAAAAAAAACCGTCACATTTACTGCAATTGGGCTTCCAATTTTTCTACTTATTCAGTTACGCAGATAGATTCCTGCTTATAGAGCAAGCGCCCTCCGCTTTTCTTTTTGTCCAGCTCCGGGCGCTAGCCCCTCGAGTCATAAGTCACTTTGGAACCGAAGGCAAAGAACGCCTTCAATTCCAAAGCGCCTTATGCTGGGCCCGCAGGATGCGGGTCATGCAGGCGTTGCCACAGGACGTGGCGTCTTTAGCCTGCGTTCCTTTATTCTAAACAGTCGCCTCCGCTTTTCTTTCCCCCATCAGGCATAATACAGCATTTCCCACATATTTATGAAATAGTGAGTTTGGTTTTATACGGATACTTTCACTTACAGCCTTTGAATAGCTGCTGAGAGAGGTGAAGTTATGGCCGTTATTCCTTATACCGAAGAGGATGTGAAGCTTCTCGCAAGGCTGATTCGTGCGGAGGCTGAAGGGGAAGGAAATCTGGGCATGCTGATGGTCGGCAATGTCGGGGTGAACCGGGTCAGGGCCGATTGCCTGGATTTCAAGGAGATTCCTTCCATCCGGAAAATGGTTTATCAGCGGCCAGGCGGTTTTGAAGCCACCATCAAGGGCTACTTTTATCAGCGGCCCCGCCAGAATGAGCTCGACCTGGCCAGGAAAGTCATCAAGGGGCAGCGCCATCATCCTGCCAGCAATTCGCTCTGGTTTTTCCGCCCCACCGGGGACTGTCCTGCCCAATGGTATAATCAGCCGAATGCAGGAAGATACAAAGCACATTGCTTCTTCCAGCCGGCCCAGGCAGACTGTCCCACTGTTTATTAATGACATTTAGGAGGGATTTATTTTGAAACAGCAATCTGTACCGCAGCAGCAATATGTGGATTACCGCACCTATCCGCCTTATCAGCAGCAGCAGCCGCAACAGCAGCAGCCTTATTATGGGGCCGGCACACAGGCACAGGGATACGGCGCCCAGCAGGCCTATCCGCAAATGCCATCCGGTTCCATGCTCACCACATCTCCGCCTTCAGGTTCACCCGTTTCACAGGTTCCCGGGATGCTTCCTATTGAGCAATCTTATATTGAAAACATCCTCCGTCTGAACAAGGGGAAGCTGGCAACCGTTTACGCCACCTTTGAGAACAACCGGGAATGGAATGCGAAGATTTTCAAGGGAATCATCGAAGCAGCCGGAAGGGATCACCTGATCTTGAGCGATCCGCAGTCAGGCACACGCTATTTGATCCCGATGATTTATCTGGATTATATTACATTTGATGAAGAGATTGAGTATGACTATCCATATGGAGCGGCTCCAGGGCTGGCAGCCTTTCCGCCAAGATAATGAAAAGCCTGGCTTATGCAGCCAGGCTCGTTTTTTTACAAATATTTAACTGCAGCAATAATCAGCAGAACCCATGCAGCAAGGAAGGCGACTCCGCCGAGCGGCGTGATGGCGCCGAGGACACTGATTTTTGTCAGCGTCAGGACGTACAGGCTTCCGGAGAACAGGATGATGCCAATCAGCATCAGCCATCCGGACCATGACAGTAAGGCCGTTGCCGGCAGGCGTCCCAGCAGAACGCCGATGATCAGAAGTCCGGTGGCATGGAACATTTGATAGGTTACACCTGTTTTCCAGGTTTCAAGATATTTAGGTTCGACTTTTCCTTCCAGGCCGTGGGCGCCAAAAGCACCAAGCGCAACAGCCAGGAACGCATTGATTGCACCGATTATGATAAAAATTTTCATGATTTCACCTCTTCAACGACTTCTTAAAAGTCGAAAATTGAATCTCCGTTCGCTTCATTTTCCATATTCATCTTTCTGGGCTGCTGGATTGAAGCCAGCGGCACGCTTTCCTGTACAGGCTGGGGAATATAAGTTGCAGCCGGGTGCACCGGCTCTGAACTCGTCTTCTCACCTTCCAGAAGCAGCTCGCATAAAGCCTTTATGGAATATACCCGTTCCCGGATCCTTTCCTCAGAAGCGCTTGATTTGGCACCCTGCAGCTCCTTTTCAATCTTGGCAAGCAGATTTCCAACAGGTATCTGCATACTGTTCACCTCTTTTTCCTAAATCTCTACAGCTCCATTTTCGGCAGCAGGCACCCATGCTATTCAGCCAGCCGAAATTACTTGGACTTTTCTTCAAACTTAAGGCAAGGATGGCCCGAAGCCCTTTCAACCGCTTTGGACGGAAGCTGCCTTCCTTTAAATTGAAACGCCCTGCACCCTTTCGGAAACTGCCGGTCCCATGTCACGTAGAAATGCTTGCATTTAAAGCAATTAGCTTGATTGCTGTTCAATCCTGTCATCCTTTGCTGAGTCTTATTTCTAACTCATTTGGCTATCGGTTTCTATTTTACATGACTTGTACCCATTATACATCCTAAAACTCTGACAGTTCTTTGAATAGAGAAAGGCGGAAGCGCATTGTCCACGTTATTTTATACTTGTCTATTAAAAAATGCCGTCAGCTTTCGACGGCATTCTTCTATGCAATTTCCGTTCCACGTGAAACATGCCGGAATTAGAGATCTGGTATCTGCCAGTCTATCTCCTCTTCCCCATTATCCTTCAGAATCTGATTGGTTTTAGAAAAGTGATGGCTGCCAAAAAATCCTCTTCTTGCTGATAACGGGCTGGGGTGGACTGATTTTAGGATAATATGGTGCGGATTATCGATCAGCTTGGCCTTTTCCTGGGCGGGCTTCCCCCAAAGCAGAAATACGACCGGCTTTTCCCTTTCATTCAGCAGGGCAATCACGCCATTGGTAAAGGTTTCCCATCCCTTGTTTTTGTGGGAATGGGCTTCCCCCTCCCGCACGGTCAAAACGGTATTCAGCAGCAGGACACCCTGCTCCGCCCAGCCTACCAGATAGCCGTTATCAGGTATTTTGCAGCCAAGGTCTTCATGAAGCTCCTTGAAGATATTCCTTAAGGAGGGGGGAATCCTGGTCTGCGGCTTGACCGAGAAGCTCAAACCATGGGCCTGTCCCGGTCCATGGTAAGGATCCTGCCCCAGGATGACCACTTTGACATCCTCATAATCGGTATACTTCAGGCTGTTGAAGATATCCTCCCTGGCCGGATAGACCGTCTCGCTCGCATATTCTTCTTCCAGGAATCTTTCCAGCTCCTGAAAATACGCTTTTTCGAACTCCTCTTCCAGAAGCTCGCCCCAGCGGTTATTTAATAGCTGCATCTGAATCCCCCTTATAGCTGACAGAGGCCTCATAGCCAAGCCTGCCAAAAAATTCGCTGATTGTTTTTTCTGCGTTTTTCTCAGCAAGTTCAAGAATCCCCTGGTCAATCGCTTCCGCCTCTACCAGTTCCTTTGCCTCCGCTGCAAGGCTGTATGCCTCATCCCAGTTCACATCATCCCGAAAAATGCCGGAAGCTGAAAAGGTTTGGACATGCTCCAGATCGAGCGACGGCTCCTGGAGGATGCTTGCCTTCGGAAGGGAAACTTCAATCCTCTTATCCTCTTCCGACACCTTGATATCCTTTTCTCCAACCTGCTCAAGATCGACCCCTGCCGTTACCGTTCCCGGGACAATAAGCAGAAGCTTGCGCTTTGTCCCCGGCAGATCCGTTTCTATCTGCCTGCCAAACAGTTCATTGTCCTCTTTTTCAATCACGGCCTTCACGAGCGCCTGTGATGATGCCAGCGTGGACAGGCCCCGTACCTGTTCTATAAAACTCCCTTTCTCTTCTTGAGCTGATGACCCTGTATAAAAATAAAAGATTCCTGCTGTAAGCAAAATTCCGATCATAATTAGCGACAATAAAAGCAGCGCGATTTTCCAGCTCCACTTCCTGAATCCGTAGCGCAAAAACCGTGAAAACGTGAACGCAACCCCGCTGCCTTCAAGAGCGGCGGCACTTGCAGCCTGCTTGCGGGAAGTTTTCAGTTCCTTCATAAGCGCCTCCATCTGTTCTAATACTTCCTGTTCTTTTTTCAATATCTCCGCTCCTTTTCTATACCCGTTCGTTTCCATTATAAAATGGGAACTGCCTTTTTTGTAAAATTTTGCTGAAACAGCATATATAAAGTTTGAAGTTTAAGGATGGAAAAAAAGGATAAATAAAAGAATAAGCGGACAGGCACATTGTCCAAAAAATTAGAGGAGGAATACTTCATGTATAAAATTGAGGTTTGTGAAAACGGCGTACAAGCAACGGATACTATTAAGACTTTAACGGCAGAAGGCTATGAAAAGGACAATATCTTTATTTTTGCGCATGACGAAAACCGCTCCGAAGATTTAACGGATGCTACCAACACAGGCAGCGTCGGCATGAAGGAACAGGGCTTATTTGATTCTGTCGGCAATATGTTCAATAAGCGCGGCGACGAGCTCCGTAATAAGTTTGAATCCTTAGGCCTTTCTAAGGTTGAAGCTGAGCAATACGAAAAGGTTCTTGATGAAGGCAAGCTTGTCATCGTAGGTTCCAACGAATAATAAAGAAGATCAGCCAGCCGCTCCGGAGCTTCTCCCGGGGCGGTTTTCTTTTTGAAAAAAAGAACCCCTCTGCAGCCGGGCAGAGGGGTTCTTGCATTTAACCGAGCAGCCGCTGGTAAATGGACTTGGCATGCGCCTCATCCTTCGTGCCATGTATGAGCGCCCGTCCATCACTGAAAAAGACGGCCCTTTCGGCACCAAGCTCGGCAGACAGAAGATACGGATTGCCCTTTACTTCATAGCCGAGCCGGCCAAGCTGCCCTGCCAGCCCTTCAAGATCCAGGTCCCGCTTACCGGGCGGGCGGATCTGGACTGTATCCCGGCCGCAGAGTACGGCTGTCCTGGTCCGGTTATCCAGCTCCAGGTAAGGATAGGTCCTTTCAGCCCCGCATGAAGGGCAGCCCGGATCCTTGGCTTTGGCAGTCCCCATATTTGTATACTGGCTGTGCCAAAGATCGAAGCTGACAAACGAAGTCCTGACAGCGCCCCAGTCTTCTGCCAGGATTTTCAGCGCCTCTGCCCCCTGATGGGCTACAGTCATCTGGACGGCCGGTCCGATGATGCCCCCTGTATCACAGGTAAGCCCCTGAAGCGGAACAGCTTTCAGAAGGCAATTCAGGCAGGGGGTCTTGCCCGGGATCACGGTAAAGCTCATTCCGAAGCTGCCGACACAAGCCCCGTAAATCCAAGGTATCCCGAGTTTTTGCGACAAATCATTGATGACCATTCTCGTTTCAAAATTGTCAGTGGCATCAATCATCAGATCAGTTCCAGGCGCAAGCTCGGCCAGCAAGGAAGGGTCTGCATCCCCGACAATGCAGCTTAAGCTGACGGAAGAATTTATTTCCTTCAGCCGCCTTTCTGCCGCCTTCGCTTTCGGCAGCTTTTCTCTCGCATCTTTCTCTGCATAAAGCTGCTGCCTCTGAAGATTGCTTTCTTCCACATAATCTCTGTCAATGATTGTCATACTCCCGGCACCGGCACGGATCAGTAGCTCTGCACAGCCTGAGCCCAGTGCCCCGGCCCCGATGATCAGGACATGCTTCCTGGCAATCTTCTCCTGTCCAGCTGAGCCGATTCCGGGAAACAGCGTCTGGCGCGAATATCTTTCGTCCAACCTATTCCCCTCCTCAGCCGCCGCTGACCGGCGGGATGAAAGCAATGACGTCTCCCTCTTTGATCAGCTCGTGATCCAGGGCGAACTCTTCGTTCACTGCTGTCATTACGGTTTCCAGATTAAGGTGATAGGCTTCGGTTAACATGGCTTTCAGTTCATTGATCGTCTTCCCCGCAGCCTCGAGCTCTATTTCTTCCTGTCCTGTACTTTCGCGCAAATGGGCAAACAGTTTGATTTTATTCATCCAGATCCTCCTTTTGCGGACGGCCAGCCGGATAAGATACGGTTTCAAGCTGGTTGCCGATCCATTCTTCCCCGTCCTCCCAGTGTTCCTTTTTCCAGATAGGGACTATCTCCTTGATTCTTTCGATGGCATAGCGGTTCGCTTCATAGGCATCCGCCCTGTGCGGAGTTGATACAGCAATGACGACGGCTATATCGGTAATATCCAGCCTGCCTGTCCGGTGGGTGATGGCTGCCTTCGCGCCTGCCCATTTTTCTTCTATTTCATGGCCGATCTGCTCAAGCTTCTTCACTGCCATTGGCTCGTATGCTTCATACACTAGATACAGGGTTTTCTTGCCGCCCGTCAGCTCCCTGACCGTCCCGATAAACACCGTGACCGCCCCTGCATTCCGCTGGATGACTTTATCAGTGACAGCCTGCACATCAATCGGTTCTTTTGATAATTCAAAATCCATTTTCTCACCTCTTAGGATTCTCGAAGTTTTTATCTATATAGAATAGCAGGATTGGCTTCCCATTCCCAATGTTAAGATTCTTTCCCGAGCATACGCTTAGCCTGCTCGTATTCAGAAGGATGGTTCATATTGAAAAAACAGGCTTCCTCACCCTCCCAGCCTTTTTCCAAAAGCTCTTTCTCTGATAAAATCCGGCTGTCCACTGTTAGCAGATTCCTCATTTTACGGTCGCCTGCCTCCAGCATTTCCTCTGCCCTCCGGTATAACCCCTTGTGATAGGCACCGAACAAGGGGTGAAGCTGCCCGGAGATTTTCGGGACAGCCGCCTGGCATTCGCCCAGCTCGTTTAAAAGGATGCTGCCAAGCCCGGCTGAAAGAAAGGGCATATCACAGGCTGCGACAAGATTATAGTCTGTTTGCGACTTTTTCAGTCCTGCATGGAGTCCGGCAAGCGGCCCTCCGTCCTGATAGAGGTCACCAGCCATCGGGCAGCCGAGAAAATCGTAGTCTTCCGGGGTGTTGGTGACAATGATGATACTCTGGACTGTCTTTTTCAGCTCGTCACGCACCCGTTCAATGACCGTGATTCCCTCTAAGGTCATAAGCGCCTTATTCTGGCCCATCCGGCTTGAACGCCCGCCCGCAAGGATGATTCCTGTTGCTTTCATGCAGCAGCCTCCTTTTTGGTATCTGTATCTATTGTAGCTTTCTTGATGGCGGAATAATAGGTATTGGGAAAAACATCCATGGAGGGGTGTAAAAAGAGTTTAGTGGCGACAGAGGAAAAAAACTGCGGAAAATAAGAAGTTGCATAAAAAGTTTTAGGAAATCTGCTGTTTGGAGTGCAAGGCACGCAGACTCCTGCGGGAGATAGCGGCAGGGCTGAGACCCCGCACCGCGGAGCGGGAGGAGGCTCAGCGCCGTCCCGCGGAAAGCGAAGTGCCTGGAACGGAAAACAGCAGCCCCGTTATGATGCAGACTTGTCCAACTAACTTTAGGAAACCTGCTGTTTGGAGTGCAAGGCACGCAGAATCCTGCGGGAGATAGCGGCAAGGCTGAGACCCCGCACCGCGGAGCGGGAGGAGGCTCAGCGCCGCCCCGCGGAAACGAAGTGCCTGGAACGGAAAACAGCAGCAAAGTTCTCAAGACTAAATTTTTTGATCCGGAAGATCTTACTTAATTTTTCTACACAAAGCTGATGGCTAAATCTCCTTGCGCTGAAAGTACGTCAATCCTGATAGGAAAAACAGGATGAAGCCGCCGAGGATGACGATGAACAGTGTTTCCATGGAGGCATTCAGTGCACCGAATTCTTCTCCCATCCGTGGGATCATGGTCAGAAACGGCTGTGCCCATGGATAGAACGGGCCGTAGGTTTCTGAGTTGGCTATCAGAATGTTTGGGAGTGTAAAGACCACATTGATGGCCAGCGGAGCGGCAAAGCTTGACCATGCGGATGAAACAAACATTTGCAGGGCCGCGACCGGAAGGCAGGCAACCCATCCGCCGGCTATGCTTTCCAGGATGATTTTCCACGGAATCGGTGCATCGAATCCTTTCAGCTGTGCGACCAGCAGCAGGCCGCCTAAAAAGAGCAGCTGGGAAACAGCGATCAGACCCATGACAAGACTGAATTTGACGATATATACATTCCTCCGGGATACCGGCAGTGACAGCAGCTGCTTCCAGCCTCCGCCCAGATGCTCATAGCGGCAGACAAATGCAGAGAATACACCGGTCAAGAGCGGCAGGAACAGCAGCGCATGGACGAATGCCATGCTGCTGAGGGTGTAGAGCCATTGAAGCTCCCCTTCCATCCCAGGCACATCAGCTTCGGCAAAGCCAGCCAGAGATGCCAGAAGGGGGCTTATAAAGATAAGCAGCCAGACAGAAGACTTTCTTAGCTTCAGCCATTCAGAACTTAATAGATTGAACATGCTATTTCACTTCCTTTCTGGAAAAATCGATCAGCCCGGTCAAGTAGACTGCGATGCCGAGCAGGACGCCAGCCAGTGCCGAATAAAAAGGACCGCCCCAGCTCTCAAGGAACAGCCATTTCAGCGGGACCCAGTCGGGAAACTTCACGGAAAACAGGGCCAGCACCGTCGCCAGGATGCCGGCCGTCAGCGGGATGGCCTGATTTTTCATGGTGATGGAAATCCATAACTGCAGCGCAATGAAAGGCATCCCAGCCAAATAAGGAAAGAACACCGATTCCGCCAGATGAAAGAAGGGAATGTTTGTGCCAAAGCCGAGGATCAGTCCCAGAATGATCAGCCCAACGAATAGCAGTACACAGGAAATAAACAATAAGATGGCTGCCAATAGAAACTTGGAGGTAAATACCTTTCCTTTAGAAACCGGAAGGGCCAGGAGCTGCTTCCAGGCATTTGTCTGATGCTCAATATTGGCAATCATGCTGGTGACCAGCGCAAGCCCGAGCATGATCGCAGGGATGCTGAGGAAGCTGGCTTCACCGATCAAGCCTTTCCATAAATCTTTTGCATAAACTCCTGTCAGATACTCATAGCGGAGCCCGAAGTTGACCGCTTCAAGAGCGACAACGCCAAAGGGGCCGAGAAAAACGAGAAACAGGATCATTTTTCTTTTGATTTTCAGAAAGTCGGCGGAAAGCATGTTCATCATCAGAGGCTTCCCCCTTCTCCTGTCAGCTCCAGGAAAATGTCCTCAAGCGTTTTTCGCTGCTCCTGGACACGGTATACAGAAACATCATGGCGGACCAGTGTTTCCACAGCCGCTGCCACCTGGGTGTCTGTCCCGTCCAGCAGCAGATGTTCCCGCTCTTTTTCTGCCTGGATGCCGTTTGACAGTAGCGCTCTCCAGGCCTTTTCTGTGTCATTGACTAAGATGCTGATCTGGCTGTTTGCCCTCTGCCTGAGAACATGGATCGAATCCTGGAAAATCATCGACCCTTTTGAGATGATGCCCACCTGTGTTGCCATCTGATCGATCTCGGACAATAGATGGCTGGAGACGAGGATGGTCATCCCATGCTGTGCCGGCATGCTTTTGATCAGTTCGCGGATCTCAAGAATGCCTGATGGGTCCAGTCCGTTCGTCGGCTCGTCCAGGATCAGCAATTCAGGGTTCGCAAGCAGGGCGGCGGCAATTCCAAGCCGCTGCTTCATCCCAAGGGAAAAGCCTTTTACCGGACGCTTTGCTTCCTTTGATAAGCGGACAATGGCCAGCACTTCATCAATCCGCGATTTTGGCACCTCGAGAATCCTGCGGAGAGCCTCAAGATTTTCGATGGCGGTCAGATGTCCGTAATAGGATGGATATTCAACAAGGGAGCCGACTTTGCGGAGGATCTGCAGCTTCTCTTTTTTCAGGTCCTTGCCAAAAATCTGGATGGATCCGCCCGTCGGCCTGGCCAGCCCGAGCAGCATCCGGATCGTCGTCGTTTTGCCCGCACCGTTCGGGCCGAGGAAGCCGTATATTTCGCCTTTCGCCAGACGCAGGTCCACATTTTCAACCGCACTCCGTTTCCCGAATTTTTTCGTTAAACCATTCGTTTCCAAGATTAATTCGCTCATTTTCTTCACCTCGGAACCATTTTATCCCGGGAAGGTTAAGCTGGGGGTGGGGGGAAGTTTAAATTTGGTTTAAAAAAAGATGGATGTAGGCTGCATTTGATGAATTTCTTTGAAAAATTCCATCTATCTTAGTAGCAGCTGGCGCCGATATGCATGATTTCCGGCTGATTCCACCCAAATTCAGCGTTTTTCTACCTAAAATTTCAATGATTCGCCCTAAAAATGAAATGATTCGCCCTACTTTTTTGGTTATTCGACCTTTCATACAATTTTTTCCATTTTCCAAGAAAAGCGACTGACCCTTTATAAATATTTTTATCGCTTCGAACTTCGTCTGTTGATTTCCGTTCCAGGCACTTCGCTTTCCGCGGGGCGGAGTTGAGCCTCCTCGCGCTTGCGCGCTGTGGGGTCTCAACATTTCCGCTATCTCCCACAGGAGTCTTCGTGCCTTCCACTGCAATCAACAAGGTTTTTAAATTTGGATTGTTTCCTATCGCCTCAAAATTTTAAAAAACAAAAAGAGTCCAGATGAAATCATCTGAACCCTCCTCAATATTTATCCATCCTTATGCCCTATTCCCGAATCCCCCTTCCTCCCAATCACCATCTCCGTCCCGCCGCTGCTGCTGTTAATTTGAAGGTCAAAATCCATCTCCTTCAGCATGAGAGCAGCAATAGAAAGCCCGATGCCGGCGCCTTTTCCAGCCGACTCTCCTGTCATTCCCGGACCTTTATCCTTAATCAGAAGGATTTCCTTTTCCGCATCCAGCAGGACACCGGCATATTTGCCCTGGGCGGCGTGCCGGAGGATATTCTGAAACAGATTGTCGAGGATGCGGTTCATCCATTGCCCGTCTATATCCCAGTAGATACTCTTGTCCGGCAGCTCGATATCAAGCTCGAAGCCTTCATTTTCAAAAACAGGATACCAGGCGGCTGCCGAGGTTTTTACGAGCCGGACGATATCGGTTTCTTCCGGATTGTATGGATACTTGCCTGAGGTTAATAGTGTATAGGAAAGCAGGTTTTCGATCAGCTGGCCGAGATAGCTGACTTTATTGTCAATGAGTTCGAGAGATTCCCGGCCTTTTTCGGAAGTGATTTCTTTTTTCAAAGAATAGGCATGGCCCCTGATTGTTGTCAGCGGTGTTCTGAGGTCATGGGACAGATTGGCGATCAGCTGGCGCCTGAGCTCTTCTTCTTCCCGCTCCCGCTGCCTGCCTGTTTCAAGCTGGTCGATCATCCGGTTAAAAGCCCCTTCCAGCTGGCCGATTTCATCCTTCTTTTCAATGGCAATCGGCAGGGGGATCCCTCCGTCAGCCGGCTTGTCCATAGCCTCCTGTAAACGGAGAAGCCTCTGGCGGATCCTGTAAAAGAAAATCCATGACACAAAAAGAAATAGTCCAAGCACGGCAAAGGTGGCAATAAGATAATAATAGTCATAGCTTCTGCTTACTTTTTCCCATTCTGTGTCCATTTCTCCCCGGGGCACCTGGATGACCATGAACCCTTCGGATTTCCTGGACCCGATGAATGAAACGACGGTATAAGGATCAGCTTCAAGGCCCCGGTTCGTCTTCATGAAATCTATTGTGTACAGCGGGTCCCACTGGGCAGGGACCTTAATCTGCTCAGGAAGCTTCAGCTTTGTGCTCCCCTGTCCGTCGACCCAGAAGATGCTTGCCTTATTGTACTTCTGCTTCAGCTCCCGGAGCCTCTCATTGATTTCCTCATCCGTCCTGCCGCCGAGCTGCTCCCCTTCTTTCTTCCACATTGATTCCATGCCCTCGCTGTCTTCGTAGAGGTTCGGGTCATGCTCCTGCATGGAAAATGGGATATGGAACAAAACTGAAACGAGCGGAAATGTGATTGGCATGAGCACCAGCGCCAGCAGGATGATGAGCAGATATCGGCCCTGCAGTGATTTTGGCTTCATTGCTTCACCCTGTAGCCGATGCCCCGGATGGTTTCCAGGATGGCAGGCGAGCCCGGGTTTTCTTCAATTTTTTCGCGCAGGTAGCGGATGTGGACCATCAAGGTTTTATCACCGTCCATATAGGGCTCCCCCCAGACTGCCTCATAAATCTGCTCTTTTGTGAGAATCTGGTTCGGATGGCGGAGCATGTACATGAAAATCTGATGCTGCTTGCCTGTCAGGATGATCTCTTCGCCGCTCCTTGTATCGGTGATCCGGTTTTCCCCAGGGCTGACTTCGAGATGGCGAAGCCGAAGCTGGCTCTGTTCCGGTTTCCCGTATCTTCGGAGCAGTACGTCGACCCTTGCCGCCAGCTCTTCCGGATGAAATGGCTTTGTCAGGTAATCATCAGCAAACTGCAGGCCCTGCAGCTTATCATCGACAGCCGTCCGGGCCGACAGCATCAGGATGGGGATTCCTGGAGCATCCTTCTTAAGGCGCTGGCCGACTGTAAAACCGTCAAGCCCCGGGAGCATCACATCAAGGATGACCAGGTCCGCCGTGGCCGCTGACTGGGCTGCTCCCTCCCCTGACTGCAGCCAGTCGACCGAGTAGCCTTTCTCAAGGAGATAATCTTTCGTCCATTTGCCGATTTCTTTATCATCTTCGATATATAGGATGTTCTTCATCTTTATCACCGCTCAATCTTCTATTTCTGTTTTTATCATAGGTAAATTTTGGCGAAAAGAAAAGGGGTCCCTGCAATTCGTTCCAATTGTACTGAGATATAATATTGTTATAATCATAATTAGAACAATAATGGGAGGCGCATGACATGACTATGAAGAAAGTACTTACGATTGCTGGATCGGATACGAGCGGAGGAGCAGGCATCCAGGCGGACCTGAAAACATTCCAGGAGCTCGGTGTGTATGGGATGACTGCACTGACAACGATTGTCACGATGGATCCGAAAGACCAATGGCATCATCATGTACATCCGCTGCCGATCGAAACGCTGAAGGCGCAGCTTGAAACCATCCTTTCTGTCGGCATCGATGCCATGAAGACCGGCATGCTCGGAACGGTGGAAATCATTGAGCTGGCGGCAAAGGTAATGGATGAAAATAAATTGGGCAATACAGTCATTGACCCTGTAATGGTCTGCAAGGGCGAAGATGAAGTATTGAACCCGGAGACCACTGACGCGATGAGGGAGCTTCTTCTTCCGCGGGCAACAGTGGTAACGCCGAACCTGTTTGAAGCATGGCAGCTGGCACAGACCGGGCCGATCCGCACCATTGATGATATGAAGGAAGCAGCAGCCAAAATTCATGACATGGGTGCGAAGTATGTATTGATCAAAGGCGGCAGCAAGCTGAAGCATGAAAAAGCGGCTGACCTCCTATACGACGGAAAAGACTTCACCCTGTTTGAAAACGAGCTGATTGATACTGTTTATACACATGGGGCAGGCTGCACCTATTCTTCTGCAGTAACAGCAGGGCTTGCGAAGGGCCATAGCGTGACAGAAGCTGTCGAGACCGCGAAATCCTTCATTACAGAAGCGATCCGTCATGGGTTCCGCCTTAACGAGTATGTGGGTCCTACGATGCACGGTGCTTATCGCAGCAATGGCTCAATCGAAAAAGCCGAGGGCCGGAAAATCTGATAGCGGAGGAAAAACTGCCGCTGCTTAAAAGGAATGTGGAAGCGCCGATTTCGCTTTTCCATTCCTTTTTTAGTAAAATAATCTCATTCAAGGAACAGCAGCATTGAGCTGAAAGGAGGCATATATATGAAGCCTGTCGTAAAAGAAGAGGTGCAAAAGGAAATCAGCCGGCTTGCCGGAAAGAACGTTTTTGTTCACCTCGAAACCACAAATGGGGCATACGCATCCCATTTTGATGAGTCTTTTTTCTCTGCCGGAGCCTATATCCGAAACGCATCCCTCAAATATGAGCTCGGAAAGATCACCGGGGACGGCCCGTTCAGAGTCGGTTTGAAAATGGAATTCGGCTGGGTGTATGCAGAGGGCATCACCCATTTTGAAGTGGATGAAATCGGCCGCCTGCTGATGGCCGGCCATGATAACGGCGGAAAGCTTGCTGTGGCTCTGCAGATCAGTGAGACTCCGTTTGAATAAATGTGAAAGGAGAAATAGCTAATGGATAAGGAAAGACATGTACTCGTCATTTTCCCGCACCCGGATGATGAAGCGTTTGGCGTGTCAGGCACGATTGCTTCCCATGTCAACGGCGGGACCCCTGTTACATATGCATGCTTGACGCTTGGCCAGATGGGGCGCAATCTGGGTAACCCTCCTTTTGCAACGAGGGAGAGTCTGCCGCTGATTCGCCGCAAAGAATTGAAGGAGGCTGCCCGCGTCCTGGGGATCCAGGATTTGCGGATGCTCGGCTACCGTGACAAAACAATTGAATTTGAGGATGAAAAATTGCTCACCGACCACCTTTTCTCCATTGTAGAAGAAGTGAATCCGTCACTGGTCATCTCCTTTTATCCGGGATATTCGGTTCACCCGGACCATGATGCAACAGGGGCAGCTGTTGTCAGAGCGCTTGAGCGCCTGCCTGAGCAGGACCGGCCGAAGCTGCATTGTGTGGCATTTTCCAATAACTGCGTCGATGAGCTTGGTGAAGCGGATATTCTCAATGATGTCAGTGCCGTTGTCGACCAGAAGCTTGCTGCCATTAAAGCGCATCTTTCCCAGACGCAGCTGATGGCTGCCCAAACCGAGGAAAAACTGAAAAATAAAGACCCGCAGGCTACAGCCTGGATTCAGAATGAGCGGTTCTGGACTTATAAATTTTAAAATCGGATAGCAAGAGCCACCATATCCATTAAAAAAAGAGCCCCCGGGCTCTTTTTTTAATCTTCATCCCCCTGCAGCATCTGCTTCAGATAGGACAGCTGCCTGCCATCTTCTTTTTTAATAATCTTTACGAGCATTGGCTTTGTCAGGGACATGATGAAGCCGGATGTGTGGATATTGGCTTCGAGCTCCACCTGCGTGCCTTCATCAATTTCCGTGAATGTATAATCATACGTGACAACCAGCCCATTGGAATTGCTTTTTGCTGTATAGGACCTGTCCTGTTCAAATTGTGTATATTCAATTTCAGCCTTGACCTTCTTGCCCCTGATCATCCTTGTTTCAATGAATTTCGTCGATGGCCCGATCGGACCGTCCGTGGCCTTTTCCATCTTGACGACATTCGGCATAATTTCAGGCGCGTTGTCCGGGTTGGTGGCGTATTGGAAAACTTCTGCTACTGGTCTTCTTATAATGACAGTTGATTTAAAATCAGCCATATTCTGCACCCCGTTTAAAAGATTTGCTGGTACAGAAAACATTATACCTTTTTCAGGGATTGGAGTCAGGTTTAAATTTACCCACCCTTTGTGAGTGATTACTCACTTTACAAAATTATGAACACACTATAACATTAAGTGAGTAATCACTCACAAATTTGAAAGAGGTGATTTTTTTCATGAAAAATCAAACTCCGCTCGTTTCAATTAAAAATGTCAGCAGGAGATTCGGAAGCCAGGATGTTCTCACCGGTCTCAACCTGACTATTCATCAGGGGGAAATCTACGGACTGCTCGGTCCATCCGGTGCAGGCAAAACCACCCTGATTAAGCAAATTGCCGGACTGGATATTCCCAATGCCGGGGACATCACGATTTTCGGCGAAAAGGTTCCATCTTTAAGCCTTTTGGAGAGGATCGGCTATATGGCCCAATCAGATGCTCTTTACGGCGAGCTAACGGCTGCAGAGAACCTCAGCTTTTTTGCTTCCTTATACGGCCTGAAGGGGTCCCGCAAAAAAGAGCGGATGCAGGAATCCATGCAGGTTGTCGGGTTATCTGAGCATATGGATAAACTTGTCTCCAACTATTCCGGCGGGATGAAAAGACGGCTGTCGCTTGCCATTTCCCTTCTTCATGAACCGGAACTCCTGATTCTTGATGAACCGACGGTCGGGATCGATCCCGTTCTGCGCCAAAGCATCTGGTCTGCCTTTCAGGAGTTGAAGCAGAACGGCAAGACATTGATCATCACCACCCATGTCATGGATGAGGCCGAAAAGTGCGACAGGCTCGGGCTGCTGCGGGATGGCAGGCTGATTGCGTCAGGCAGCCCGGCAGAATTAAAAGCGGAAAAGGATGCAAGCACAATTGAAGAAGCCTTTCTCGCCTATGGAGGTGAACAGCAATGAGGCTGACTGCATTGGTTATCAGGATTTTAAGGCAATTTTTACGCGATAAACGGACAATGGCACTTATGATTCTCGCTCCGATCCTCATCCTGACGATGCTGCATCTCGTCTTTAACGGAGAAGATTATAAACCTGAGATCGGGCTGGCCGGCATTCCGCAAGAATGGTCCGAAGGGCTTGAGTTCCAGGATGCAGCCCTGACTGAATATGACTCAGCTAAGCAGGCAGAAGCCGACCTGAAGGAAGGAAAACTGGATGCCTATCTGTCCATGAAAAATGGGACACCAACGGTCAGACTGGAAGGAAGCGATCCCGGCATAAGCAGGGAAGCGGCACAGGAAATCCAAGAAGCTTTCAAGCAGCTTCAGCCCGGCGGCCAGGAGCCCGGCCTGGAAATCAGCCAGCTGCACGGCTCACCAGATATGGGACAATTCGATTACTTCGGGCCGGTTCTGGTCGGCTTTTTTACCTTCTTCTTTGTTTTCCTGATTGCAGGCGTTTCGTTTTTGCGGGAAAGGACTACCGGCACGCTTGAGCGGCTCCTGGCCAGTCCTTTGAGGCGCTGGGAGATCGTAGGAGGATATATTGCAGGCTTCGGCATTTTCACCATGCTCCAGGCAGGCATCATTGCCTCTTTTGCCGTTTATGTGCTTGATATGAGAATGGAAGGTTCTTTCATTTATGTGCTGCTCACTGTCCTGCTGCTTTCCTTGACAGCTCTTACACTCGGCATCTTTTTATCTGCTTTTGCCAATAATGAGCTCCAGATGATCCAGTTCATCCCGCTTGCGGTCGTGCCGCAGATCTTCTTTTCCGGGCTGTTCAACCTGGAGACGATCTCCGGCTGGCTCAGCTGGATCGGGCCGCTGACACCGCTCTATTATGCTGCGAATGCTTTAAGGGATGTGATGGTCCGGGGATATGGCTTTGGGGATATTTATCCGGATCTTATTGTCCTGGCTGGATTCTCTCTCGCCTTTGCCCTGCTCAATGTCCTTGCCCTGAAAAGATACCGCAGGATCTAGCTGTTTTTCTTTTCCTCCGGATATGATTTATAATGGCTTTATCAGACAAGGTGAAAACCTATCGTATAAGGAGCAGATTATGCCTGAACAAGAATCCCTGATCTATTATCTATTCGGAGAACAAGCCGGACTGACAGAGAAGCAGAAAAGCATCCTGCTTGCGGCCATTCAAATGTTTTCAGAGAAAGGCTTTTCCGCAACATCGACAAGTGAGATTGCCAAATTGGCAGGTGTGGCGGAGGGCACGATTTTCCGGCACTACAAAACGAAAAAAGATCTTCTGCTGGCCATTGTCGAGCCAATCATGAGCGATCTGGTGGCCCCCTATCTCATTCAGGACATCGAGCAGGTGCTGAAGCAGCGCCCGATCCGCTATGAGGACTTCCTCCGTTCCCTGCTTGACAACCGCATTGCCTTTTTAAAGAAAAACCTGCCGATTTTTAAAATATTGATACAGGAAATCCCTTTTCATCCTGACTTGAAGAAACGATTTATTGAACAGATTGCCGAAAAGGTTTTTCAGCAGTTCATAAAAATTGTGGAATATTATCAGGAGCAGGGCCAGATTATACCTGATATCCCGCCAAAAAGCATTGTGCGGATGACTTTCAGCGCCTTAATCGGCCACCTGGCTATCCGCTATTTGTTCCTGCCCGAGGCAGAGTGGGATGATGACGCCGAAGTGGAGCGGACCATCCGTTTTGTCATGAACGGCCTTTCTCCCCTATCATAGGAAAGTGATAGAAAAATAAGGGGAGCTTTTACTCTTAGTGCAGATTAAAAGTGGTTTTTAGAGAAAATAAAGGGAGTTTTTCCCTCTATACAAAGAAAATCTATCTTTTTTCACGTTTTCAAGTCAAATAAGAGGAATTTCTCCCTCTATATAAGAGGTTTTCAGTACTATTCGCTAAATAAGGGCAATTACTCCCTCTATAAATATCCATTTGCAGGAACCTGGTTTCTTTTGTTTAAGCATCCAAAAGTTTAAAGGGAACCGGGCCGTTCAACTATTCAGCAATTAAGTGCGCTAATGAAAAACTTTGTTAAAGTAAAAAGCTTGGGATATCCCAAGCTTTTTTGTTTCCCATGCTATATATGTTACGTAAACGTCTATTATTTGGACTGTTCTCTCCACATTATCTGAACTATTTCCCCAGTGAGCCTGCCTCTTTTCTATTCTGATAGCCGGATTTTATACAGCTTATCATCGTTTGGCCCGGGGTTGCCGCGGCCATCCGTATTATTGCTGGCGAAATACAGGACATCATCTGATAGCAGCACATCCCTGATCCTTCCGGCACCGGTGATGATTTCCTTTTGCTCTCCTGACTCCAGGTTGAATTCAAGAACTGCAGTACCCCTCAGCGCAGCCGCATATAGCTTGCCGTCCTTGATGGCAATGCCGGATGGAGCCCAGGTATTGTCTTCCCCTGAGGTGAAGAGCGGCGTTTCCATGCCTTCCTTCTCTTGCTTGCCCTGGATGACTGGCCAGCCATAGTTTTTCCCGGCCTCGATCCGGTTGATCTCATCATTGGCGGATGGCCCGTGCTCAGAGGCATAGAGAGTGCCGTCTTCAGCCCAGGCAAGCCCCTGCGGATTGCGGTGGCCGTAGCTGTATACATACGATCCGGCAAATGGATTATCGTCGGGAACCGTTCCATCCAGATTCATCCGGAGGATTTTGCCGCCGAGGGAATCCAGATCCTGGGCGATTTCCGGATCGGCTGCCGCGTCGCCCGTGGTAGCATAAAGCTTGCCGTCAGGGCCGATTTTCAGGCGGCCTCCATGATGGTATTGCCCGCTCGGAATCCCATCGAGCAGCAGCCTTGTTTCCTCCCAGGCATCATCCGTCTGCTTCAGCACGACGATCCGGTTCTGCTGTACAGACCCTTCTTCATACGTATAATACGCAAAGGCTTCTCCAGAGCTTTCAAAATCCGGGGAAAGGACAAAGCCTAGCAGGCCGGCCTCTGAAGCTTGTGAGAGTTTCTTTTTCAGGCGGACCTCCTGCCTCTCCAGGCTGCCTTCTTCTGCTTTTACAATGCTCCCTGTCCTTTCGGTCATATAAAAGGTGCTTCCTGCCTTGTCGATTGACCACGGGGTCTTCAGATCGGCCGCGAATTCCTCCGCCTCCGGCACGGCTGAAGCCGCTTCCTCGCTTTCCTGCTGCCTCGGCTCTGTCTCATTCGATTTGTCTTCTGCCGAGCAGCCCGCTGCTGCCAGCAAACCGAGCAGCATGAATAAGGCTGATTTTTTCACAGTATCTCCGCCTTTCAGTTAAAGGTTTCAAAACGTCCAAAAAACAGGCCGGTTCGTGCCGTCATTTCCTTATGCCTTAAGGGCATCCAGGATTGCTTTTGCCACTCCGCTTTCTTCATTGGTCAGCGTCACAAAGTCACACTGTGCCTTGATGATTTCGTCTGCATTGCCCATGGCGACAGACCTGCCCACCCGTTTGAACATAGAAAGATCGTTATAGTTATCGCCTATTGCCATCGCATCCTGGATGCCTGTCCCGCTTTTTTCAAGGAAGGCTTCAAGCGCAACGCCCTTTTGTGCTTGTTTGCTTGTCAGTTCCAGATTTTCCTCACCGGAAGAGCTGATGACGAGCCCTTCGTCTTCAAGCGGCAAAAGGGCTTCCTTTGCCGCTGCGAGCCTTTCAGCGTCGAATGAGAAGGCAAGGAGCTTATAAATTTGATGCTCTGTATCATCAAAGAGGATATCGTAGCTGTCCACCTTCTGGACAAGCCCTTTTGTGAACCTTTCCTCTGCTGCCTTCATGACTTCATCCACATCCGCTTCAGGGTTTCCACTCATGAAGATGTCAACGATGATAGAGACGCCTTTATCGGCATCAATCGTGTATGTGCCTTTGTTTGTGTACACTTCAAAATAAACGCCATTTTGCAGGAGTGCCATGCCGGCTGTCCTTGCCGTCGATTTGTCGAGCGGATTGCTGGCTATGACTTCTTTATCGATGGACCTTACTTCAGCCCCATTGACGCAGATCATCGGGCAGCGGATCCCCGCTTCATCGAGGACAAAGTTTGCCTCAAAATAAGACCGCCCTGTGGCGATGACCACTTCCACCCCTTCAGCCTGAGCCTTCTGGATCGCTTTCTTGTTTTCTTCTGTAATCTGCTGGGTTGCGGTCAGCAGTGTCCCGTCCATATCAATCGCGATGCATTTCACCATGATTTCTTCACCTACTAGAATTGTTTTTTAAATCTATGTAGCATTCTATCAGTTTTTCCTTCTTACTTTAAATATTTGCTACCCTCACGGATGCTCAAGGGTGCGAGCGAAGTCTTGCTGATAAAGCTTCTGACTGACTCCGGGTTTGTCTTGCTGTACTCCCTCAATGCCCAGCCGATTGCTTTTTGGATGAAAAATTCTTTGCTTCCGGCGTTCTGGCTGATGAATTCATACAAGATGTCTTCACTTGTATTTTGCTTGTACCGGAGCTGAAAGATGATGCTTGTCCTTCTCAGCCACAGATGGCTGCCATATGCCCATTCCTTCACTGTCTCCTCAATGGTTTCCGGATGAGCGGAGGCAATATGGCCGACAGGATGGGCAGCCAATGTATCAACAGTATCCCACCAGGGTTTTTCTGTAATCAATCTCTCCATAAATAGCATGTCCTCTTTTACAAGCTTCTTCAAGGAGCTGAGGATATAGTCACAGGCTGCATATTGATATTCTCTTTCTTCCTTCTTCCATAGCTTCGAAACCAGTTCATTCTGAAAGGGCTCCCTCAGGATACCGGTTTCTGCAAAAAATTCCTTTGTCAGCTTCCTGCGCTCCGGTGTCCTTATTCCCAGGAACGGGAAGTTGTCTTTCATATATTTTCTCATCGGCACTGCCTGCTCAGCATTCCTGTGCAGGATGAATTTTTCTTCGAGATGCTTGAGATACATTCCATCCAGCTCCTTGTGAATTCAGATTTTTTGCTAAATAGGTTGCTAGCTTGCTTATTTGGGTATATATGTACGTGAGGCACTCTAAAGGCTGCGAAATCCCGGCTTTCCCGCCATATATTCTTGGATATTGCCATTTTCAGCTATTGATGGCGTTTTCTCCAGTCTTTTATACATGTTAAGGTTAAATATAGAGAAAAAACAGGGGGTATTCTATGAATGAACTGCAAGATAAGTCATTAAACAGTGTTTTTTGGGTCTCTGCTTCAGTGATCCTTCTGCTTGTCCTCACAGGCGTCTTCCTGCCTGATATTTTTTCAGGGGCCGCACAGAAAGCCTTCGATTTCACCACATACGCCTTTGGCTGGTTCTACCTGCTATCGGTACTCCTCTTTGTATTATTCTGCCTATTCCTGGCGATCAGCAAATATGGCCGCATCAGGCTTGGCGGAAATGATGAAAGACCGGAATATTCCTTTTTCACATGGATCGGCATGCTCTTCAGTGCAGGATTCGGCATCGGCCTTGTCTTCTGGGGGATCGCCGAGCCGATGAGCCATTACTTTTCGCCTCCCATTGCTGATATGGAAGGGCTCACACCTGAAGCAGCAAGGACTGCCATGGGCTATTCGTTCTTCCATTGGGGCGTCAGCCAATGGTCCGTCTTCACGATTGTCGGACTTGCAGTCGGCTATTTTCAATTCCGCAAAAAGCAGGACGGGCTTGTTTCCACTACGCTCAAGCCGATCATCAGTGTTAAAAAAGAGCGGACAGGCCTCCGGAAATTCATTGATATCCTGGCTGTCATTGCCACTGTCCTTGGGGTAGCCACATCCCTAGGGCTTGGAATCCTGCAGATCAACGGCGGATTGAATGCTGCCTTCGGTATCACTAACAGTCCTTGGGTGCAGATTATCATCATCGTTGTATTGACAGCCCTTTTCCTCTTGTCTTCTACGACAGGATTGGATAAAGGAATCAAGTATTTGAGCAATCTTAACCTTTCCCTTGCTCTGATCATCATGCTTTTTGTATTCATTTTCGGACCGACTGTATTCGTCCTGAATACCTTCACACAGGGGATCGGTGATTATATAACCAATTTCATCAACTGGAGCCTGCGCCTGACCCCTTATAAAGGAGGTACATGGGTGCGCGACTGGACGATTTTCTATTGGGCATGGGCCATTGCCTGGTCCCCGTTTGTCGGTGCGTTCATCGCCCGGGTATCAAGGGGCCGGACCATCAGGGAATTTGTCGTCGGCGTACTGCTCATCCCGCCGCTGATCGCCCTTTTATGGACAGCCGTGTTTGGCGGGACCGCCCTGCACTTTGACCTGTTCCAGGGAACCAGCATTGCTGAAGCAGTCAATGCGGATGTTACCAGTGCCCTGTTTACAACATATGGTGAACTGCCATTGACATTTATTGTTTCCATCCTTTCGATTCTGCTGATATTCACGTTCCTCATCACCTCAGCGGACTCGGCAACCTATATTCTCGGCAGCATGACCTCCAAGGGCTCACTGATGCCTCCACTCGGTGTGCGTATCGTCTGGGGCATCCTGATCGGTGCGATTGCGGCTGTTCTCCTGCTCAGCAGCGGGCTCGAGGGACTGCAGACTGCCTCGCTTGTCGCAGCCCTGCCGTTCACCGTCATCCTTGTTTTTATGTGCATTTCGCTCCTCAAATCATTGAGCAAGGAACCGCTTGCGCCAAGAACAAAAAAATAAACAGCGAAACTCCCGTGTGTAAGCGGGAGTTTTCTTTTATATGGTGTCCATATTATTTTTCCCTAGTGCTTTGATATATAAGATTTCAGCTCCTGCATGTCAGTTGTACGATAAACAATCTTCTCCTGCTTAAAAACAAAATAAGAGGGAAGCTCATTCAGTTCCAGTTCGGGATATGCTTTTTGTAAATAATCCAATTCTCCAGATACGTATCCAGCGGAAAATCGATCGCCTGGTTTTTTATTGGCAAATGCAAGAGATGATGAACCGCTGGCAGAAAATCCAATGACGGTTTGAACCTCTTTATCAGGGGCCAGAAGTTCCTGATAAGAGACAATCTTTTCAGTTTTGATTCTGGTTAAATACGTTGCCCTGCCTTTATTCCATTCAGCCTTAATCACAAGAGTCACAGTTCCGGGACGGTTCGTGAAATTGTAGACAGATCCATCCTGTTTATAGATTTCTTCCTCAAGCCGCGGATCCCAGGCCGAAATGGTCATTCTATCAGGCTTTTCCGGAAAAGAGACAGCCAGATCTGAATATGGACCGACCGGCAGTGCCTCCATGCTTTCCAGGGAGTCTGATAGATTAGCTTTATTCAATGCTTTGGATGTGTCCGTCCCGTTCCATGAATAATCAAACAGAACTGCTGAAGCCTCCTTGCCATCTGCCACGATTTCAGGGAGTGGAGGCTTTTCTTCCTTATACAGTTTCCATTTATCAAAAGATAGCAATATGGCCAATAGCACTATCGCTCCAATCCCCCATTTCAAAGATTTCTTAGTCATATCCCGCCTCCTTCACCTCCCTAAATATTACCATATTTTCTTTGTTTCGTGACCTTCATCCAGATTTCCCAATATGATTTAAGATTCAATTTTTCAAAAAAAAGCAGCCCTTCCTAAAAGGCTGCCATTCCTGTTATCAGCTATGAAAGATAATAGTATCGATAATCCCGTATTCTTTCGCTTCTTCGGCGCTCATAAAATAGTCGCGGTCTGTATCCCTGGCCACTTTTTCAACAGGCTGGCCCGTTTTTTCAGAAATGATTCCGTTGATATGCTCCCGGAGCTTTAGAATGCGTTTCGCGGATATTTCAATTTCAGTTGCCTGCCCCCTGGCCCCGCCGAGCGGCTGATGGATCATGATTTCGCTGTTTGGCAGGCTGCAGCGCTTGCCTTTCGTGCCGGCGAGCAGGAGCATCGCACCGAAGGAAGCGGCCATCCCCGTGCAGATTGTCCTGACATCAGGCTTGATGTACTGCATGGTGTCATAGATCGCAAAGCCTGCCGTAGTGGAGCCTCCCGGACTGTTAATGTAGAGGGAGATATCCTTGTCAGGCGCATCTGCGGCAAGAAACAGAAGCTGGGCAATCACACTGTTTGCCACATGATCATTGATCTCTTCTCCAATCATGATGATCCTGTCCTTCAGAAGCCGTGAATAGATGTCATAGGAGCGCTCGCCCCTGCTCGACTGTTCGATTACATAAGGTATTGCCGTCATATCCAATCCTCCCTTTCTGCGGTCTACGCCGCGATAGAGAGTGTGCATTGCGGAGGAGACTGCCTGCGCTGGCAAGGCTTTGGCTCAGCATGGACAGACAGGCTTTTCAGGGACGGCAGCATGGGAAGCGCCCTTAGAAGACAGCCAGGGTCTTCTTCCTGGAGGGACTTTACCAGCAGCCTGGCAACAAAGGCAGCCTCTTCGCTCCCGGTGTCAGGATTGCCTGAGTCTGCATCTGACTGCAGCTGCCTGCGCGCCCGGCTTAAGGCCGACTTTACGGCAAATTCGGTTGTCTGCATCAGTCCTGCAATTTCCTTTGAGGTATATTGGAACCCTTCCTTAAGAGCATAAATGACTGCCTGCTTCAAGGTCAGGCATTCCAGCAGCTTTTCGGCAGCTTCACTGCTGACGTACTGCTTCTCTTCATTCCGGACGGGCTCCGGCGCCTCCTCCAGCTGCTCCTTTTTCCGTTTGCGTGCCACATCCACCCAGCAGTTATAGGCAATTTTCTTCAAAAGCGCCTGGCTGACCCGCTCAGGCTCATAGCTGCTGGCGGCACGTAGGAAAGCCTCCTGGGCCAGGTCGTCTCCATCCCAGCTGTTCCTTGCCAGAAATCGGCTATAGCGCTGAAGGGCGGGATACATCTCATCCGCCTTCTCCGCCAATCCCGGCATCTGGTCTGCCTTTTTCTGCTTCATTACCATCGCTGCTCACTCCTTTTACACATCTCTGCCCTTTAAACGGATCAGGGAGGAAGAAAAGATACGGCTATTCAAATATATTTTATGCATTTGCATGAAAGAGTTCTCTAATAGGGTATTCTTCAGGAAACCGTCCCAAACCTTCCCGTTTTACTTCCCAACTGTGAAAAACTGGCCAAGGCACAGCTCCCCAGGGGTCCTGAACAGTTCTCCACAAAAAAACCGGGCCAGCCCGCCCGGCAGCTTTCCTTATGAACTTACCATCGTCCCGCCGTTGATATGAAGCACCTGCCCGCTCATATAGCGGGAGTCGTCGGAGGCAAGGTAAACATACGCCGGCGCCAGCTCAAACGGCTGGCCGGCCCTTTTCATCGGCGTATCTGTGCCGAATTCTGATACCTTCTTCGCAGAGAAGCTGGCGGGGATGAGCGGTGTCCAGATAGGACCGGGAGCTATGGCATTCACCCGGATTCCTATTTTCTCAAGCGACAATGATAAGGACCTTGTAAAGGTTACGATCGCGCCTTTTGTCGAGGAATAGTCAATCAGATCTTTATGGCCTTCGTAGGCCGTAACGGACGTTGTATTGATGATGGAGCCCCCTGCCTTCATATGGGGAAGAACGGCTTTTGTTAAGTAGAAAAACGCGAAAATATTGGTTTCAAAGGTGTCGAAGAGCTGTTCCCTTGTGATATCGAGAATGCTTTTCTGCACAAATTGGACGCCATGGTTATTGACGAGGATATCGATCCTTCCGAAATGATGAAGCGTTTTTTCGACAATTTCCCGGGAAAAGTCCTCCCTTCTCATATCGCCGGCGATAAAAAGGCTTTCCCCGCCAAGCTCCCGTATCCTTTCCTGTGTTTCCCTGGCATCCTGATGCTCATTCAGGTAGACAATGACAACCTTGGCACCTTCCTTTACAAACGCGTAAGCCGCGGCACGGCCAATCCCGCTGTCGCCGCCGGTGATGATCGCCACCTTCCCTTTCAGTTTTCCCGACCCCCGGTAGCCGGGGTCCTCCGAAATCGGTCTTGGCACCATCTTATATTCCAGGCCGGGCTGTACATCCTGATGCTGCGGCGGGAAAGACAGCGGCTTTTCTTTGCATTCCTCTTTTTTTCCGTAATAAGGATAGACTGGATACATGCTCATCACTCCTGTTCATAGGCATATGACTATCCAGTGTATTCGGTAGATGCCCACTTGGTGAAAAGAGAAGATTAAGGAGCAAAAGAAGGAAAAATTTGAATATTACAGAAACTATATAGGTATTGCTTTTTAAAGGGGGAATTTATATGAAAGCTGTCGTTTCACTTTTTAACCGGATCATGCAGCGCTATCTGCCGGATCCATTCCTGTTTGTGGTGATCCTGACCTTCGCCGTTTTCGGCCTGGGGCTCATCTTTACAGACAGCAGCCCGTACCAGATGGTCCAATTCTGGGGAGGCGGGTTCTGGGGGCTTCTGACATTCTCGATGCAAATGGTGCTCGTGCTGGTGACCGGCCATGTGCTGGCAAGCAGCCGGATCTTTAAGAAAGGGCTTGGCTCATTGGCAGGCCTGGCTAAATCTCCAGGGCTGGCCATCATCCTTGTCACCGTCATCTCGATGCTCGCGAGCTTGATCAACTGGGGCTTCGGCCTTGTGATCGGTGCTCTTTTTGCCAAAGAGCTGGCTAAAAAGGTTAGTAATGTAGATTACCGGCTTCTGATTGCAAGCGCATACACCGGCTTTATCGTCTGGCATGGAGGCATTTCGGGTTCGATTCCGCTGACGATTGCAACAGCCGGGCATTTCTCGGAGGATCTCATTGGCATCATCCCGACAGACCAGACCATTTTTGCTTTTTTTAATATTGCTATTATCTTAGGCATTTTCGTCATTATGCCGATTGTGAACAGAATGATGATGCCTTCCAGGGAAGACACTGTCGCGGTTGACCCTGCCCTGCTTGAGGAGGACCAGCCGGCCGCTGCCATTGAACAGGCTGCCCTGACACCGGCGGACCGTCTTGAGAACAGCAAGATCCTTTCCATGCTGATCGGCATTTTTGGGCTTGTGTTCTTATTCTATTATTTTGCCACAAACGGATTCAAGCTCAATCTTGATATCGTAAACTTCCTGTTCCTGTTCCTGGGCATCCTGTTCCACGGGACTCCAAAGCAGTTCCTGAATGCGACGGTCAATGCCGTGAAAGGAGCCAGCGGCATCATCATCCAGTTCCCGTTCTATGCCGGGATCATGGGAATGATGACCACATCCGGGCTTGCGGCTGTGATGTCAGAGGCATTCGTATCCATTTCCAATGACTTCACCTTTCCATTCTTCGCTTTCCTTTCCGCCGGCCTGGTCAATTTCTTTGTCCCGTCAGGAGGCGGCCAGTGGGCCGTACAGGCGCCGGTCATGCTTGAGGCGGCACAGACGCTCGGTGTCTCGATACCAAAGACAGCCATGGCAGTCGCCTGGGGCGATGCGTGGACCAATCTGATCCAGCCATTCTGGGCACTTCCCGCCCTTGCCATTGCCGGACTGAAGGCCAAGGATATCATGGGCTACTGTGTGCTCGCTTTATTTGTAAGCGGTATCATTATCTCGCTTGGAATGCTGTTTCTATAAGACTTCCGAAAACCCGCTCCGGCGGGTTTTTTCATGCGGCCGTTTCCTGCTTATGTCCGGGGCAGCAGCTTGGCTATAATAGACTTAAATAAAGTTTTTATAAAACAGCTTGCATCTCACGCTGCGTGAGGTTTTAAGATAAAGACAGATAGATTAAGGGAGATGAAGAGATGGCTGGCAAATACTCAATCGGTCAATTTTCAAAGAAAACCGGCACTACAATCAGGACACTCCATTATTATGATGAAATCGGCCTCCTGGAGCCAACCAAAATAACAGATTCAGGGCGCCGCTATTATTCCGACCCTGATTTCACCGTGCTGCAGCGGATTGTGACACTGAAATACCTCGGCTATTCCCTAGAGCAGATCAAAGGGATGCTACAGAATGAAAAATGGAGCCTGAAGGATTCCCTTGCCTTTCAAAGAGCGGAGATGATCCGTAAGAAGGAAGAAGTCGAAGGGGTCATCCGGGCTTTGGACCGGGCGCTCTATGTGATGGAGGGTCAAGGCGAGGTGGATGCAGGCGTCTTTATTTCGCTCATCAATACCATCCACCGGGAGGATGAACAGAAAGAATGGCTGAAGAGCTTCCTCCCGGAGGAAAGAGTAGATTCGATTTACGCCATTCCCGAGGAGAAACAGCGGGAATATGAAAGCAGATGGGTTTCCATTTCAATGGGCTTGAAGGAGCTTGCGGGTACAGACCCTGCAAGCGGGAAAGTTCAGGCTTTAATTGAGGCCATGATGGAGATAGTCGATGAAATCTCGGGAAATGATCCTTCGCTTCTGAAAGAAATCAGTTCGGTGGATTTGAGTGATGATGATGACGGCGGCCTTTTCCATGTTCCCTTCTCCCCTGAAGAGGAAGAATGGCTTGCATCTGCACTCGGTCTTTATCTGGAGCAGAAAGGAATGAATTTTAATGACGAAAAATGAGGAGCCTGCAATCAAAAAAGGCAGCTGGAAAGCATTCTGGAGTCTGCTGAAGGACTCCAAGCCCCCGCGCTGGATCCTGCTGTCGGCCATCATTCTCAGCATCCTGGAAACCGGTGCCGGGCTGATCGTCCCCCTTTTCACCAAGTCGATGGTCGACCAGCTGGCTGCCTCATCTTTGGAGGTGAGCGTCATACTGCTTCTGGCAGGTGCCTTCCTCATTCAAACTGTCTCCTCCGGCTTTTCCTACTATTTCCTCAGCTATATCGGGGAAGCTGTTGTCGCATCCATCAGGAGGAAGCTTTGGGGGCAGATTCTCCACCTGCCGGTCCCTTTCTTTGACCAGCAGCAGTCAGGTGAAACGATGAGCCGGGTCACACAGGATACAAATATTGTGAAGAACCTCATTACCCAGCATTTGATTTCATTTCTGACCGGGATCATTTCCATCATCGGTTCCGTGATCATCCTTATGCTGATCGACTGGAAGATGACTCTTGTGATGATCATTGCCGTCCCGCTGGCCATCGCTATGATCATGCCGCTCGGGCAGAAGATGTATAAGATTTCAAGGGCGACCCAGGATGAAATGGCGAGTTTTTCCGGCAATCTCGGACGGGTCCTTGCCGATATCCGCCTCGTCAAAGCCTATCATGCTGAAAAAGCAGAGCAGGAGAGCGGTGACAAGGGAATACGCCACCTATTCCACTTCGG
The DNA here is from genome assembly GCF_008180445.1 of Bacillus infantis. Taxonomy (GTDB): domain Bacteria; phylum Bacillota; class Bacilli; order Bacillales; family Cytobacillaceae; genus Bacillus_AB; species Bacillus_AB infantis_B. The sequence continues at coordinate 307,095 of NZ_VTER01000007.1, read as the reverse complement.
ACTGAGGGAAGCGAAAATCCAGGCAGTCATTTCCCCTTTCATGACTTTCATCATGATGTTTGTGCTTGTCATCCTGATCGGCTATGGCGGCGTCCGCGTTGCTTCAGGCGCCCTGTCAGCCGGCTCGCTTGTCGCGATCATCATTTATATGTTCCAGATTGTCGTCCCTTTCAGCCAGATGGCCTCCTTCTTTACAGCGTTCCAGAAGGCTGTCGGGGCAACAGAAAGGATCCAGCATATATTTGACACAGAAAAGGAAGTCGATAAAGGCACAGAGGCTGTAGACAACCCCAGCCAGGATATTACTTTTGAGAAGGTGGGCTTCGCCTACAAAGAGAAGGAGATCCTTGGCGGGGCATCACTGACTGTACCTGCCGGAAAGACGACGGCCATCGTCGGCCCGAGCGGAGGCGGAAAGACCACCCTGTTCGCCCTGCTGGAGCGCTTCTACCTCCCGCAGACAGGCAGGATCCTGCTCGGCGGTCAGGACATCAGCTCCTTCAGCCTCCATGCATGGCGGTCAGCCATCGGCTATGTTTCACAGGAAAGCCCGATCATGTCAGGCACCATCCGCGATAATATTGCCTATGGAATGGAGCGGCAGGTACTGGATGAGGAGATTGAAAGAGCTGCGGAGCTCGCCAATGCTTCGGAATTCATCGATGCCCTGCCTGATGGTTTCGATACACAGGTCGGTGAGCGCGGCATCAAGCTTTCCGGCGGCCAAAGGCAGCGGATTGCCATTGCCCGCGCGCTGATCCGCAATCCCCGCATCCTGCTGCTTGATGAAGCCACATCCAATCTGGACAGCACATCAGAGCATCTTGTCCAGAAAGCGCTGGAGCATCTGATGGAAGGCCGCACCACCCTTGTGATTGCCCACAGGCTCTCCACCGTCGTGGATGCCGATCAGATTGCCGTACTGGAAAACGGGAGCATTACCGGGACCGGCACTCACAAGGAGCTGTATGAAAAACATTCTTTATACAGGGAGCTCGCAGAGCAGCAGCTGTCAGACCGCTCTGCCGCCTCAGGAGGCTGACTTTTCAGGTCAGTCTCTTTCTTTATAAATATATTTCTTTGGGAAAAAGGTTTAAAAACAAGGGAATCCGTGGAATTTAAGACAAGTGGGTTGGCAATTCATACAGGATGAATTAAAATAACCTTTGTCTTATAAATATAAATTGTATTAAGGGTGAATGTTTTGATAGAATCTGCAGCGAGGAAAAAAGCATCAGGAAAAAGTTTTATGCTCTTCCTCATTCCTTCATTAATCGGCATCAGTTTATTTATGCTTCCTATTTCTTATAAAGGCGAAGTGACCATCCCTATCGCCATCTTATCGGGCCATGTCCAGGACCTTCTGGCAGCCTATCTGCCGGCCATCATGACCGTGATCATTTTTCTGACATTTGCAGGCACACTGCTGGCAAAGCTTGTAAAGCCCGCCTTCATCCGCAGAAGCGCGTTTTTTACTGCCCTGTTCGATGTTCCGGCGATCTGGTTTGCCGCGAGAGTGCTCGGCGCCATCTTTGCTTTAATGACTTTTTACCAGATCGGCCCTGAATGGGTTTGGTCTGAAGATACAGGAGGGCTTCTGCTCTACGATCTCCTTCCGGTCTTATTTTCAGTATTTTTATTCGCTGGATTATTTCTGCCGCTGCTTTTGAACTTTGGGCTGCTCGAGCTTTTCGGCTCCCTCCTGACGAAAGTGATGAGGCCCTTGTTCAGGCTGCCGGGCCGCTCTTCGGTTGACTGTGCGGCATCCTGGCTCGGCGATGGCACAATCGGTGTCCTTTTGACGAGCAAGCAGTATGAAGAAGGCTTTTATACAAAAAGGGAAGCGGCCGTCATCGGCACAACCTTCTCTGTTGTTTCGATCACCTTCAGCCTTGTTGTTATCTCCCAGGTGGATTTGGGGAGCTATTTTGTTCCATTCTATCTGACCGTCCTCATAGCCGGGATTGTGGCAGCCCTTATCTGTCCGAGAATCCCGCCCTTGTCGACCAAACCTGACACCTATGTTACAGAGGATGCTCCCCAGCTTGATGAAACCATTCCGGAAGGCTATACACCTCTTAGCTGGGGTATAGCACAGGCAACAGCCAAAGCGGCAACAAACCGCGGCATCAAGCAATTCTTTGAGCAGGGTGCGAAAAACATCCTCGATATGTGGATGGGTGTGGCGCCGATCGTCATGGCACTCGGGACATTGGCGCTGATTGTGGCGGAATTCACGCCAATCTTTAAGATTGCAGGCATGCCTTTCATACCGCTCCTGGAGCTTATGCAGGTGCCTGAGGCGAAAGCAGCTTCAGAGACGCTTGTAGTCGGTTTTGCGGATATGTTCCTGCCTTCTGTCATCGGAAGCGGGATTGAGAGCGAGATTACCCGCTTTATCGTTGCCTGTACATCTGTTACACAGCTGATTTATATGTCAGAAGTCGGCGGACTCCTGCTTGGAAGCAAGATCCCTGTCTCCCTGAAAGACCTGATCATCATTTTCCTTGAACGGACGATCATTACCCTGCCGGTCATCGTGCTGGCAGCACATCTTATTTTTTAACGAAAGAAGACCCCTTCAGATGGCTGAAGGGGTCTCTTTTATTTGATCAGATAGTATATCTTTTAGCTTTGAATGCTGTCTAGCAGCTGCGCCTGCCCCCCTCTAGGTCACAAGCCAATCCTGCCAAAAAGGCAAAGAATGCCTTTACGCCAGGATCATCTTGAGGCCCCCAGGAAGCTGGTCATGCAGACGCTGCCACGGACGTGGCGTTCTTAGTCTGCGTTCCTTTAGGGTGACCAAGGCGCTTGCGCATTTCTTATCAGGTGCAGCGGAAGGAGCGGATCCGGCTGGTATCTGTGCCGTAATACTCCCAGCGGAATCCTCTCCACCTCCAGCCGGCTACAGAAGTCCTGCCGACGAATGTTGGATAGAACCAGAAGCTTCTGCCGTTATTCAGCCATAAATAGGTGAAGCGGTATAAGCAGCCTCTGATGGCGCCGGGATCGACGGCAAAGACGGAGGCAGACTGTGTCTGGAGTTCAGGCGTAAAGGATGGAGGCGGGCTGCTTGGCGGTCCTCCGGCCTGCCCCTGGGCTTCTCCTCCGCCAGGGAATCCTGGCTGGCCTCCTCCACCTGGGAACCCGGGCTGGCCTCCGCCTCCCGGAAAGCCTGGCTGGCCAGGGAATGGCGTCCCTCCTGGAAAACCTGGAGGAAATGGAATGCCCGGCTGGCCCCCGCCCCCTGGGAATACATTAAATCTCGCCGGCAGCTGCTGCGAGTCTGCCTGAGGCAAAGGAAAGTACTGTCCTTGATAAGGGTAATAATTCAATGAGTCGTTCCCCTTTCTGCTTTCAGTTAATCTGCATATGTCGGATGGGGAGTTTCAACACGGAGAATCTTCTCCTCTATCCTGTCGCGGATCGTGTCCACAATTGTGTAATCCATGGCTTCTGAATAAATCTTCTCCAATTCATCATTCAGCCGCTTGGCGTCTGCCAGACAGCCTGTTGCCTCTGTCATCTTGGCTTTATATTTAGCGGCGATTTCTTTGATTTCATCAGCAAAAATTTCATCCGTTCCAGGGGCGATCAGCTGTTCATACATATCAATGATCTCATCACCATCCCTGCTCGGGAAATATTCATGAGGGGCCGTACTGTCGAATATCGCAAGGCCAAGCTCACGGATAATCAGCATATCAAGGCTATTGGGATCAAATCCGCAATGATAGACCTCAATATCAAAGCCGCGCTCTTCTGCCTCGGCAGCCAGCTTTTTCAAAAGCGTTGACTTGCCTGAGCCGGGACGGCCTTTGATGAAGTAACGCTTATGGATATCAAGAGTCAGGTTCGGGATGCAGTCTACCGCTCCATTCGGTGTAGCAGCACCCAAAAATCTATGCTTGACGGAAGAGATCTTATTCAGGGTCATTTTTCCGAAAAATACCTGTATCAGCTTTGAAGTAAGCTGGTTCGCTTTCTCAAAGTCCATGCTGTCGATATAGAATTTCTCCCAGTCATCATGTATTTTCAGCGCCTCTGCAAAGTTGCTGTATGCCTGTTTATAGAAGGATTCGATCTTACTGTTGAGCCTGAGTATTTTCCCTTTCTGGGTGGCCAGCTGGGCAGAATCCCACGCTTCCCCCAGGTTGACATATTCTTCTATGGCCCCCGGCGCTTTCGGTTCAATCACCTGCGGCGCAGTGCCATCTACTATTCCGATTTTCAAAGCTGGGATGATCACACCGCTGACAGAGTCATTGTCCGATGGACTGTGGATGAGCTCAATGTTAAAGCCTTTATCAAGCCATTTAGAGCCGATTCCTTTCATGAGTGTCGATTTCCCGGTACCTGGTCCGCCCTTAAGTATAAATAAACGCGATAAATCCTGAAGATTGGATTCATATAGACTGTGAAAGCCTCTTGCGGTATTGCCGCCTGCAAAATAGTCGATAATTTTTCCTGCCACATTCACACATCCTTTTTCAGTTGATTGCTGAATAGTCCTGCCTCTTTACTGTATGCCGGGACATCATGATGGGTGAACGCCCAGGTGCAGAAATTTCCCTGTGGAGGATGTACTTTTTTTAGGGACAAAATACAAAGCCCCTATCGTGCAGAGGCTTTTGGATATTGCTATTCTTTTGCAAAGTCCTTCCATTCGGCTTTAATCAATTCCTTCAGCCTCTCAGGAGCCAGCTCGATTTGGAGGCCGATCTTCCCGCCGCTGACGATGATGCTTTCAAGCTCCTCCCCCTGTGAATCGATAAAGGTCGGATACAGCTTTTTCATGCCGACTGGCGAGCAGCCGCCGCGGATATAGCCGGTAAGCTTTTGAATGTCCTTCACAGGAATCATCTCCACCTTTTTCTCCCCAGCCGCCTTCGCAGCTTTTTTGAGGTCCAGCTCAGCTTCCACCGGAATAATAAAAACATAGACATTCCTGCCGGCCTGGGCAACCAGTGTTTTATAGACCTGTTCCGGGTCCCTGCCGATTTTCCCGGCAACCGAAACGCCGTCAATCTTGCCGTCTTTGCTGTCATAGGATAATGAATTGTACTCCAGCCTTGCTGCATCCAGCAGCCTCATTGCATTCGTTTTTCCCTGCGCCATTGCTTATGTCCCTCCTGGCGTTTTTCCTTTATAGTAGCATTTCCAATGGGTTCCAGGCACCTGTGAAACAGAAAAAGCCTTCCCGCTGGGGGAAGGGTCTTTTCGAAACTGGTCTAGTGGTGGTATAGGTGCCTGTCACCAGAATACTGCACTTCTGGCCGGGCATTCGGGACGGCCGATGGAGATGTAGCGGATATTGGCGGATTCTGCTTCCTGAAGTGTATAACAGTTCCTTCCGTCCAGGACGAGGGGATCTCTCATGAATTCTTTGTAGGCGCTGAGCGGGAAGCGGCAAATTTCAGCCCATTCGGTAGTGATGAAAGCCAGATCTTTTCCATGGATCGCCTCATGAATGGATGCCGCGAAATGAACACTGTCAGGCAGGACCTCCATAGCCCTGCTGGATGCTATTGGATCATAGACCGAGACGCTGGCGCCTTCCTCCACAAGATCCCGGATCAGTTCAATGGAAGGAGCTTCACGGATATCGTCAGTATTCGGTTTAAAGGCCAGCCCTAATACAGCTGCATTCTTACCGGCCAGAGGCATGATGCTCTTAGCTTTTTGCAGCAGCACTTTCTTTTGTATCGCATTGACTTCCATGAGTGCTTTCAGGATCCGAAATTCATATTGATGTTCCTCAGCCATCCTGCCCAGCGCTTTTGTATCCTTTGGGAAACAGGATCCCCCAAATCCGGCTCCTGCCTGGAGAAACCGGCTGCCTATGCGCTTATCCAGCCCCATTCCCGCTGCCACATCATCAATATTAGCCCCCAATCTTTCGCACAAGTGAGCCATTTCATTAATAAAGCTGATTTTGGCTGCCAGGAAGGCATTTGAAGCATATTTGGCCAGCTCCGCACTTTTGGCATCCATATGGACAATAGGCACGGAAAATGGTGCATAGACTTCTTCAACAGTTCTTGCTGCCTTCAGGCTGTCTGATCCGATGATGATTCGATCGGCCTGGAAGGTATCCCTGATTCCTGATCCTTCACGCAGGAATTCAGGATTCGAGACCATATGGACCGGGATGGAGAGATTCTGTTTAAAAAAAGCCCGGAGCTTTTCATTGGTCCCGGACGGAACTGTACTTTTGATGGCAATGACCGTCTCATGTCCAAGTTTATTGGCAATCACCCCGCACGCACTGTAGATAAAACTAAGGTCTGCAGAGCCATCCTCTTTTTCAGGTGTTCCGACTGCAAGAAAGATGCATTCAGGATTTCTATAGGCAATCTCCGGATCAGAAGTGAAGGCAAGCTTTCCTTCTTTCATATTCCGGTCAAGCATTGCCTCCAGTCCAGGTTCATAGATTAAAGGAACCCCGGCCGAGAGTGCAGCAGTTTTCTTTTCATCATGGTCATAGCAAATGACCTTATGCCCTTTCTCCGCAAGGCAGACACCTGTCACCAGCCCCACATACCCTGTTCCGGCTATGGTTATATTCATAGAGCGGCTCCCTGCCGGTTCAACAGCATCTTTTCAAGGTAAACAATCAGATCTGTCCTTATGTCAGCCTGCAGCATAGCCATCTCAATGTTCGCTTTTAAAAATCCCATCCTGTCGCCGATATCATAGCAGCTGCCTGACAGCACCACTCCATACACAGGTGTGGTCCCTGCTAAAAACCGGATAGCGTCTGTCAGCTGGACTTCCTTATTGGCACCCGGCGGGAGAGTTTCCAGGATAGAGAATATTTCGGGCGGGAGAATATAGCGCCCCATTAAGGCATAGCTGGAAGGCTCCAGCCCTTTGGGAGGTTTTTCCACAAGGCTTTTGAGCTTCATGAGCTGCCTGTCGATAAATTTTTCCGGTTCCACTACTCCGTATTTGCATAGTTCTTCCGCAGCGACCTCCTGTACGCCTACTACAGTGCCCCCATATTGCTGGCGGGCCTGCAGCAGTTCTGACAGGCAAGGGCGTTCCCCCTGGACCACATCATCTCCCAGTATAACGGCAAAGGGTTCATCACCTATATAGCTGCGCGCGCAATAGATCGCATCTCCCAGCCCTTTAGGCTCTTTCTGCCTGACATAATGGATGTTGGCGAGGTTCGAGACAGCCTCAACCGCCTCCAGAAACTCATGCCTGTTCTGTTTGGCCAGCGTTTCTTCAAGCTCATAGGATTTATCAAAATGATCCTCGATCGCCCTTTTTCCGCGCCCGCTGATAATGATGATATCTTCGATCCCCGAGGCAGCCGCCTCCTCGACAATATATTGGATGGCAGGCTTGCCGGCGATCGGCAGCATTTCTTTAGGCTGGGCTTTTGTTGCCGGCAGGAATCTGGTCCCCAGACCGGCTGCTGGAATGATGGCTTTGCGAACGTACATGATTTACCCCCTCGAATGATATTGGTGCTTCTTTCCACTACCATAGGATCCGTCATGATGATCTACATGCAAACTAGCAAATAAGGTTTTCATCCTTCAGTATAAGACGCGAAACTTAAAGCATTATCAACTCTGTGCAAAGAAATTGTTAAGATGAGCGACACGTGCCTCTGCCGGCCGGAGAAACAAAAAAACTTGCAGTTTGGAATTAAGGGGGTTCAAACATATGAAAGTGGTATAGGTGCCTGTCACCTTTTTAAAACAAAAAACCCCCGTCCCGAATGGGATTGGGGGCTGCAGCTGGTCTAGTAGTGGTATAGGTGCCTGTCACCTCAAACGGTATACCCGAGCTTCGTAAGGCTTCAGCACAACGCTTTCCCCTTCCTCATCTGCTGCCGGATAGTTGTTCAGGAGCAGATTCTCAGGTTTTAAGGCTAAGCCGCTTGTAAAGACTGCTTCTTTTGCGGACAGATTGGTGATAACGATGACCTGATCATCTTCCGAAGTGCGTGTATAGGCATAGATCTGCTTGTCATCCTCAAGCAGCAGGTCATATTGTCCATAGGTAAAGACTTCATTGGCCTTTTTCAGAGAGATCATTTTTTTATAGAAAGACAGAATGGACTCTTCATCCTTTTCCTGCTTTTCAACATTGATGTCTGTATAATTGCTGTTCACCTTCATCCAAGGGCTGCCGCTGCTGAAACCGGCATTGGCTGTGCTGTCCCACTGCATCGGTGTCCGGCTGTTGTCACGGGATGAGGCCCAGATAATCTCCATGATTTCCTGGTGGCTCTTGCCTTCTTCTGTTTTAAGCTTGTAAAGATTCTTTACGGCTACATCGTCATAATCATCAATTGAAGGGAACTGGACATTCGTCATTCCGATCTCCTGGCCCTGGTAGATGAAAGGCGTCCCCTGCATCAGGAAATACATCGCAGCCATCGAGGTGGCGCTTTCCCTCCAGAATTCCCGGTCATTGCCCCATGTTGATACAACGCGCGGCTTATCGTGGTTTTCAATGAATAATGCATTCCAGCCGTCTTTTTCTAGGCCTTTCTGCCAGCGGGTCAGCACTTTTTTCAGCTCGACGATATCCAGCTCAGGATTTGTTTCCGCATCCCACAGACCAAGATGCTCAAACTGGAAGATCATATCCATCTTTCCGTTTTCAGAGCCTACCCATAAGTCTGCTTCATCCACTGTGACGCCGTTTGCTTCGCCGACAGACATGCTGTCATAGTTCGCATATGTCTTTTCCTTGAACTCCTGAAGGAACTCATGGATGCCTTCCTGGTTCATATGCATATCGAACGAAGAAACATACTTCTTATTTTCCGGATTCGGCAGGTCTGGCATGCCGGGGCGTTTCTTGATATGGCTGATGGCATCAATCCTGAAGCCATCGATTCCTTTTTCCAGCCACCAGTTCACCACATCATACAGCGCCTCACGGACTTCGCTGTTCTCCCAATTCAAGTCCGGCTGCCTTCTTGAGAACACATGGAGGAAATATTGCTGAGTCAATTCATCCCATTCCCATGCAGAGCCTCCGAAAATACTTTCCCAGTTATTCGGTTCAGCACCCTGTTTGCCGTCCTGCCAAATGTACCAGTCCCGCTTTGGCGAGGTTTCGGAAGAACGTGATTCTATGAACCATGGATGCTCATCACTAGTATGATTAAGTACCAGATCGATAATCAGCTTCATGCCGCGCTGATGGACCTCTTCGAGCAGTCTGTTGAAATCGGCCATCGTTCCGAAATCTTCCATGATGTCCTGATAATCGGAAATATCATAGCCGTTGTCATCGTTCGGCGATTTATAAACCGGACAGATCCAGATCACATCGATGCCAAGATCCTTTACATAATCAAGCCTTTCAATGATTCCCTGAAGATCGCCGATTCCGTCTCCATTTGAATCCCGAAAGCTGCGGGGATATATTTGATAGCCTACTGCTTCTTTCCACCAGATTTTTTTCATATGAACACCCTCAAGTAAATTAATGTTTGTATACGTATGCGCAAACGTTTGCATTAAGCAGCAAAAAAAACCGCATACATCTATATGTAGTGTAACGCTTACATAGAATTTAATCAATATGAAAGTGAAGCGCCAGCATAGGAAAATATGACCCTTTGACAATGTGCGTTTAAGAATCACTATAAGGCAAATCCAGCAAAAAACCGGCCATCCTCCTGGATGCCGGCCTACACAGCTTCAGCGGCTTCTGCCTCAAGCAGCTCCATATAGGGCTGAAGCGAATGATAAATAATGGTTTTTACAAAAGCGATATTAATATGCCCCAATAGTTTTTCAGCAAATTCCCAAGCATTTTCTTCAATAAGGAGAGCGAGCTGGTTTCTTTCCAATGAAGTGGATGCAAGGTCAAAACGGTCTGCAAGCTCCCCGAGCTCCCGGTCTTCAGCATGGCCGATTTCATGTGCGCAAACGACTGCAAAATACTCTTCAAAATGATCAAGCGAGGAAAAAATCTGCAGGCACTGCTTTTTAATTTCCTCTATATATAATGTAATGGTATGGGTCCCCATGCTGTATTTGCCACCCGCAAAACGGTTTCCCCCGAAATAATCCTCCAAAACGACAACGGCCGTGCTCCCTGCTTTTTCAAGAAGCTCATCAACGATTAGTTCAAGCCTTTTATTCGCCATTCTTACACCTTTCTTTGCAAATAAGCTAATAATCCATCACAGCGAAAAGAAAGGGAAACAAACCCTTTACCCCATTAACTCTGTAATGAAACATTATCTTACCATTATTTTTGTGACTTTGCATCCTTTTTATCCATATACTGTATGGCACAGCAGAACGGAACAGGAGGGATACCGGAAATATGAAGCCATCATATCAGGATGCCCTTGCTTTTTTCGGAATGGGCGGCGCTCACCCGGGCGGTTTGGCTTTGACGAAAAGAGTTTTGGGAATGGAACAGCTCTCAGGCAGGGCAAAGGTGCTTGATGCAGGCTGCGGCACCGGGCAGACAGCTGCCTTCATAGCCAAATCCTTCAAATGCCAGGTAACAGCAATCGACCGCCATCCGCTGATGATTGGCCAGGCAAAGAAAAGATTTGCCCAGGAAGGTCTGGCAGTCAATGCCCTAAGGGAAAACATTGAGAATTTATCTTTTGCTGATAATAGCTTTGACTATATTATCGCCGAATCTGTCATTATTTTTACCAGCATCGAGCAATCTTTGAAAGAAATTAAACGTGTTCTCAAACCAGGCGGGATATTCCTTGACCTCGAAATGACGGCTGAGGAGCCATTGAATCCCCAGGAGAAAAACCAAATCCAGAGTGTATACAGCATCAAGCGCCTGCTGACAGAGGGAGAATGGCTGGAGACTTATACATCAGAAGGTTTCCGGTCTCCAAGGACGGTAGCCGCCAATTCCATTTATGGTGAAATCATCAACTCGCCATGGGATCAGCAGCCCGAAATCGCCAATCCGCATCTTGTTAATCCAAAATACGAGCATATACTGATTGAGCACCAAAAGCTGCTTGCCATCTATGCCGAACGACTGGGATACCGGGTGTACCGGATGCAGAAATAGACGTGATTATACAATCTATGCGTAAAGCGGGCATTGTATGTATGGTGTCCACCCGGGGTGAACAGCGGCATCCCATGTGTTCGTTTTAAGGAACACACAAACATAAATAAACCCCCGCCTTTTTCATAGCAGGGGTTTATTTATCCATTTATTTATTTTCTTCCGCCAGAATGGACTTATGAATCCATATCGCTGCCTGGGATCCATCTCCCATCGCAATGGTCACTTGTTCTGAATGGGCCACTACATCTCCTGCCGCCCATACGTTCTTGACATTGGTCATCTTGGAACGCGGATCGACGTTTATATGCTTGTTTTCAAGCCTTTCCACCCCAAGCTGCTTTGCCAGGTCTGACTTGACTGCATTTCCTCCAAAGGCCGTAAAGCCGCGCTCACCCATCACCTTCTGCCCATTCTCAAGCAGAAATCCCTGGATGTTCGGACCGTCAGCTATAGCTTCCGCGATCGGCTCTTCCATATATTCAATATTCAGGTCGCGCAATTTGCCCATCAGCTCCTGGCTGACTTCCTTTTTCTCATGATTGATAAAGACCAATTCGTCTGTCCAATAGGAAAGCGTCACAGCCATATTGGCCCCAGGATTACCTGATCCAATTACAATCGTCCTTTTATCTTTCAACTCATAGCCGTCGCAGTCCGGACAAACATACACACTGACACCCAGAGTTGGATAAAGATTCGGGAATTCCGGTATCCTATCCATAACCCCCGTTGATAAAAGCAGCCTTTCGGACTCCAGCCGCCCGCCGTCTTCAAGGGTAATTTCAAACCCGCTTCCCTTTTTCTCCGCCTTCTCTGCTTTTCCCAGCTTAAATTCCACTCCAAGCCTTTCTGCATGTGACCGCCCGATATCCCTGAGCTCCTGGCCGCTCACCCCATCAGGATATCCGAGGATATTATGATAACTTTTGCAGATGGTCGATCTGCCATGGTTCGAGTCCACAACCAGCACCTTGTGTTTATACCTTCCCAACTGAATCGCAGCCTGCAGGCCTGCAATCCCTCCGCCGATGATAATGCAATCGTATGTCATTTGATGGCCTCCTTGCGCCTTTTAGTTTAGGTATTTATAGGTAATTTACCCGCAATAGGGCGCTATTAACGCACGGAAATGCTATTTTGCCTAATGCCGCAAAGGATTGTTGCCTATAATCATGCTGACAAGCCCCTGGCTGACTTTACGGAATTGTCAAAAATTAATAACATTCATCCATTTTTCTCCTCCCAGAAGATGTTACACTAATTAATACCATCTGTTTTAGATTGGAGGACTTATGAAAGCGAAAAAGACACATAGACTTGTCATGAGGTCGATTATTTTATTGATTTTATTCTTTGCAGCAGGATACACTTTGTACCAGAATGTTTTCTCAAAAGAATCCGGCACAAAAGCAATGCTCAATGAAAAAGCTCCTGACTTTGCGCTTCAAACACTGGATGGCAAGAAGACAAAATTAAGCGAGTACAACGGAAGACCCGTCTTGATCAACTTTTTCGCCACCTGGTGCGCACCCTGCAAAAATGAGATGCCTGCAATCCAGTCAACTTATGAAGAATTTAAGGATGACGGGTTTGAGGTGCTGGCAGTCAATCTGAGCGAACCAGAAATTTCGGTAAAAAACTTAAAAGAGCAACTGGGAATAGACTTTCAAATCCTGCTAGATAAGAACAATGCAGTTGAAAGCATGTACGATGTTTATAAGATCCCGTCCAGCTTTTTTATAGATTCTTCAGGGAAAATTGCCAGAGTGTATGAAGGAGAAATGAGCGAAGAAGATTTGAATGACTGGGTAGGTGAATTGGTTGATTAAATATAGCAACCATCGCTTTTGTTGTCAGTGTCATATAAGCAAAAAAGAGACAGGCCATAAGTGCGCCTGTCTCTTTCTTCATCCTATTTATTCATATGAGCAAGAAAATCGCCAAGAAGGTCTTCCATGCTTTCTTCTTCCTGGTCCTCGTTTTCAGCCGAACGTTCTATTTGTACACTTGACCAATCAATATCATCCAGATCGTCATCAGCACCATCTGTGAACGCAGGTAATGCTTCCTCTTCTTCCTGGACAGGAGGGGAGGGAGGAGGAACATCCGCCTGATAGACCGGCTCCACTTCCCTTTCCTTCTGTTCCTGCAGATAAAGGGCTTCATCAATATCGGTCGATTTGCTGTTCAGGCTGGCAAGCAGCGCAGCAGACCGTACCGGATCTGTGATCAGCTGGTAGATGATGCTGCCGAGAAGGGCTTCAGAGTGCTCGTGCTTGAGCCAGTCGCGCTGCATCTTGCTGAGCGCCTTCGGCAGCGGGATCGTAACGGTTTCCTGTTCCTGTTTGACTGATTGGCTGACACCCTGCATGACATAGTCGGCAATCCTGCTGGAAAAATTCCTTTTTTCAGCTTCTTTAAGCTTTTGCAGCTGTTTAACTAAGTATTCCGGGGTATCAGAAGGTACACGAAACGCAATCGTCTGGCCTCTTTCGATCCCCTTGGATGAAGATTTTGTCATGTTACCACCTTATTTTATGCTTTTACTGGTTTTTTCTCATCCTGCTTGTCCGGCTTGGATGTTCTCTTCAAATGGTCGGCAACCAGCTTGTAATAAGCATTCGCCATCATCCAGATGCTCTCTTTTTCATCCTCGAAGAAGTCGATATTATATCCATCAAGGCTGTTGTTCAGTGATTTGATATATTCCTTCAACACAGCAGATCCTCCGCCCACGAAATAGCAGATCTCCGTCTGAGAATTCTTCTGCCACACATTGCGGAGCAGGCGGTACTGCTTTTTGGCAAGGTCGAACAGGATGCGGTCAGTGATGTCATGGACGCTTGTCCTGCTTCCTTTAACCATGATATGGTTGCGGTCATTTTTCTTGGTGATGATCTCCACCACATCGCGGCGGCTGTCCAGCTCAACGCCATGCTTGGATCTGATTTCCTCACGGATCATTTCCAATGATTCCGATACGCCCAGATTGAAGCCCTGCGCCTTGTCATCATCAACCGTGCGGTTTTTGATGACAGCGATATCTGTGGATAGGCCGCCGATATCCTGGATGAGGATACGTTTGTCGATCAGTTCTTTATTGATAATGTTCAGGTCATTATCCATCACAAGATTGATGAATGCCGCGAATCCTTCCGGATAAACCTTTACATCGCTGAATTTCAGATTGACTTTGATGCCCTGGTATTTAGGCGTGACCAGGAATTCCACCTGGTGCACTGATCCAAGCAGCTTCGAACGGTAGCCCGCATCTTTCCCTTCCTTCACTTCACGAAGAGGGAGCCCTGTGCCCAGGATGTAATTAGTATCGATTATATTGTTATTTTTCGGGAACAAACCAGCGTTTTCTTCCCTTACCGCATCCAGGGCAAGTGAAACGAAAAGCATAACAAGCGTCTGGTCCTCTTCAGATTTGCTGCTGCCGGGATCCAGCTCGGAAGCATTGTCGCTTTTAGTTGCCAGTGTTCCTACACGATAGATTGCATTATTGTCTTTTAATGCTGGGGAATGAACTTTAACATGAATCCCGTCCAAAGGTTCTTTGCTGTCTAATTCTTCTATGCCGATTACCGGTCTGTCCGCAACATCCCTTGCAATGACATTCGGTATATTCAATTCATAATCCAATTTTCCGAATAAGGCTTTCAGCGAATCATTGCCTACGTCTACTGCTGCTATTCTCGGGTTTTTCAAATCTACCATTCCTTTCACATTGTACCTTGCTTATCGTACAAGCAATTATCTTAAGCTTAATTAATATTTGGAAAATATTCAATGAGTTTCATATAAAGTAATATAAATGTTAGATTGTAAACATTACGCAAACTTTACTAATCTTTCGATAAACGCTGATGTTTAGGGATTTAAACAAATTTGTAAACTTGTAAACATAATTATAAACATATTGTATACATTTTGTTTGCAAGTTTACAATTTCGTTTCCTTTTGTAAACATTAACGTAAACAAGTATACAAATTTGTTTTCAATCCATTTTCTCCCTAATTAATCTCTTTGAAAATCTATTTCTCCCCTCCCCTTCCAAGAACTTTTATCAGTAAAAAACAGTCCTCTTGACGACCGTTCCAAAAATAGGATAATTTTAATACATTAACAGTTTACTAGACAAAAGGAGAGCTTGATGAAGATGCTTAATTGCCGCGAAGAAACTTTGGCTTTTACGAAACAGCTGGTCAATATTGAAAGCATAGTGAATACAAATGGCGAGAAGGTGATCGCCCATTCTTTATATACACTCTTATCCTCGTTCCCCTATTTTACGGAGAACAGCGGACAGCTCGTTATAGAGCAGACGATAGAGGATGAATTGGAACGGTATAACGTTCTGGCTTTTGTGAAAGGAACTAAAAGAAAAAACAGCCGCACAGTCATTCTGATGGGACATATGGATACTGTCGGAATCGATGATTTCAATCAGCTCCGTGATGCAGCATGCGACCCGGATCGGCTTGCAGACCTGTTCAGGAATGAAGAACTCCCTTCCGGAGCAAAGGAACAGCTAGAATCCGGGGACTGGATGTTTGGCAGAGGCGTGCTTGATATGAAGAGCGGTCTTGCAAGCCATCTTTATCTTTTAAAATACTATTCTGAGCATCCGGAAGAATTAGAAGGAAATCTAGTCTTTCTAGCAGAATGTGATGAAGAGGACGGTTCACATGGAGTCCTGTCTGCTTTGAAGACCTTGAAAAATGGAAAGATGAGCATAAGTTCCATTATGCTGCTAGCATCAATGCTGACTTTGTCTCCCCCCGATATGAGGGAGATACAAACCGGTATATCTACAAAGGAACGGTTGGGAAGCTCCTCCCCTCCTTCTTCATAACAGGCGCTGAAACACATGTTGGCTCCTGCTTTGAAGGTCTGGATCCGAATTTCCTTGCTGCTGAACTGACAAGGCAGATCAGCTACAACCCTGAACTAAGCAATGAGGCGCTCGGGGAGACGACCGTACCTCCGGTTTCCCTGAAGCAGACAGACCTGAAGCCTTCTTATACGGTACAGACTGCATTGAGTGCCTATGTCTACTATAATTTCTTCATCCATTCCTGGTCCCCGAAGGAAGTACTCGAGAAGCTGAGGGAGCAAGCGCATATTGCCTTTAGCAATGCGCTCTCTTCCTTTGAGGAGCGGAACAGGCAATTTGCCGGATTAAGCGGGGAACCATATGCCGAGCTGCCTTGGCAGCCTCGCATTTATACGTATGAAGAAATGCACCGGATGCTTGTGGAAGAAAATGGGCAGGCATATACAGCCCATATGGATGCTTTTAAAGAAGAGCGTCTACTTGATAAGGAACTGGATACACGGATGTATGCCGCAAGAGTCGTGGAAGAGGCTTGGAAATGGATGAAGGATAAAAGCCCGGCCATGATACTTTTCTACTCTTCTTTGTACTCGCCGAGAATTGAGCTGTCCGGGAAAACAGATGATGAAAAAAGGCTTATTGATGCCTTGGATCAGGCAGTGGAAGAAATCCAGCCGTCCTACCCTCATCCAATCATCGCAAAGAATTTTTTCCCTTATATATCAGATATGAGCTTTATCGCGCTCAGCGATGACGAAGCAGGAATCAGTGCTGTATCTGACAATAACCCCGGCTGGGGCACAAAGCATTATGTGGAATACAGTGATATCCGGGAACTGAATGTGCCAGTCATCAATATAGGGCCATACGGACTGGATGCCCATAAGAAACTGGAGCGCATGGAAATGAAGTATTCACTTGAAATTGTCCCTAACCTGACAAACCGGGTGATACAGCAGGTACTAAAAGGCTAGGTTTCCAGGGAAATAATTTCAACATAATAGTGAGGAGATGTTTTCATGGCAGGAAAAAGAATCGACCATATTGGAGTAATGGTTAAAAACATAGAGAAATCAATAGAGTTTTATACAAATACTGTCGGCATGGTGCTGAAGGCAGAGGTGCCACATTCAAACGGTGTCATCAAGCTTGCATTCCTAGGCTTCAGCGGAAATGAAGAAACTGAGCTGGAGCTGATTCAAGGCTATAATGACCATCTCCCGGAGGAAGGTATGGTCCATCATTTTGCGGTAGGCACCGATGATGTGGAAGGCGAATTCACCCGTCTCAAGGAGCTGGGGACCGAACTCATAGACCAGGAAATCACCACCCTCCCGAATGGCTATAAGTATTTCTTCTTTTACGGGCCTGACAGAGAATGGATTGAGTTCTTTCAGCGTTAAGGTTAAAGACATACTTAGGATTAAAGAAGCTGGTTTGTTTATTCTTTTTTGTTTAATAATGGGGCTGTTGATTTCCGTTCCAGGCACTTCGCTTTCCGCGGGGCGGCGCTGAGCTTCCTCGTCGCTGTCGCTCCTGCGGGATCTCAGCTTTGCCGCTGCAATCCCACAGGAGTCTACGTGCCTTGCACTCCAATCAACAGGGCTTATAAACTTTTTTTACCAGCTCCATTAATATGGCCAAAAACAGGTTTGTGACAAGTCAGCCAATTCAATCCCCATTTTTCAAAAGAAACATGGCGCAAAAGTTCTGCTTTTGTGCCTTTTTTTATTCGCTTCCCGAAACAAAAATGATATGATGAAAGAAAAACCTTGGAGTGATTTTAGTGAAAAAAGACCTGATTGAAAGATTGGTTTCGTATGCAAAAATGGACACACAATCAGACGATAACAGCACCACCTGCCCTTCCACCCCTGGACAGCTGGACCTTGGCAAAAAGCTTGTAGACGAACTCAAAGCCATTGGCTTGGAAGATGCAGCAATGGATGACAATGGCTATGTCATGGCCACTCTCCCTTCCAATACAGAAAAGCAGGTGCCTGTCATCGGCTTCCTTGCCCATGTGGATACAGCAACCGACTTTACCGGCAAAAACGTCAACCCGCAGATTACTGAACATTATGACGGCGGAGATATTGTCCTGAACGATTCTTTACATATTGTGCTTTCACCGAAGGATTTTCCAAGCCTGCAGCAGTATAAGGGCCATACATTAATCACAACTGACGGCACTACCCTTCTCGGGGCCGACAATAAGGCAGGAATCACTGAAATCATGACGGCAATGGAATACCTCATCAAGCATCCGGAAATCAAGCACGGGACAATCAGGGTCGCTTTTACACCAGATGAGGAAATTGGCAGAGGCCCGCACAAATTTGATGTAAAAGCCTTCAATGCCACCTATGCATACACAATGGACGGAGGGCCGCTCGGTGAACTTCAGTATGAAAGCTTCAGCGCTGCCGGAGCCAGGATCACCGTTAACGGCACCAATATCCACCCTGGCTCTGCCAAAGGAAAAATGGTCAATAGCATCAAAATTGCGATGGAGCTGCAAAACAGCCTGCCGCAGGAACAGGCACCTGAACTGACAGAAGGATACGAAGGCTTCTTCCACCTCGGCTCATTCAAAGGAGACGTGGAAAAGACAGAGATGAGCTATATTATCCGTGATTTTGACCGTGCGGAATTCCAGCATAAAAAAGAGCTGCTGGAAAAAGCGGTTGCCACACTGCAGGAGAAATACGGAAAAGAGCGGATCCAGCTTGAGCTTAAGGACCAGTACTATAACATGAAAGAGAAGATCGAGCCTGTCATCGAAATCGTCGACATTGCCGGAGAGGCGATGAAAAAGCTTGATATCGAGCCGCAGATCCTTCCAATCAGGGGCGGCACGGACGGTTCCCAGCTATCCTATATGGGGCTTCCGACGCCGAATATTTTCACAGGCGGCGAAAATTACCACGGCAAGTATGAATATATTTCAGTTGATAATATGGAGAAAGCAGCGAATGTGATTATAGAAATTGCAAAGCTGTTTGAAGAGAAAGCATAATATCAGGGGGCGGGGATTTGATCTTCGCCTTTTTTCTTCCTCCAAATTCCTGAATTGACCGGAGCACATCCACAAGATACATTTTTTCAGCTGGATGTGTAAATACTTTTAGTATGGGTATAGGTATATGGCGCATTGTCGAAAAATGCGCCAATTCAGGCTTTTATTACAGGGGGTTTAGATAGCAGCATTATGGACATCTACTTTGAACAATATGGTCAGCTGAACATCAGGCAGAGATGGGGCAGCCCCAGCCAAAGAATAAAAAGCATCACTTATGATTCCCGCAATGCAGGCCCTCAGTCGGTCTTTGTCTGCATGGGCGGCGAAAATCATGACGGCCATACATTTCTGGAAGAAGCCATTGCAAAGGGCGCAGCTGTCCTTGCAGGCGAGAATGCTGCCATTCTTGAGGAGTTCAGCAGCAAATTCCCGGAGCTTACCTTTCTCCAGACTGAAGACGCACGGGCTTTCCTTGCCCAATTATCGATTATATTCCATGGAAGTATCCATGAAAAAATACATACTGTCGGCATTACCGGCACTAACGGCAAAACGACTGTTGCTGCCTTTGTGAAATCATTGATGACGGCACTCAGCATACCCTCCGGTTCTATTGGCACCAACGGCGTTCTCTCGTCCAAGGGCCAGGTCAGCTTTGTCCAGTCAACTCCGACTACTCCTGAGGCGAGTGATCTGCATGCCATTTTTGCTGATTTCGCCAAGCGCGGAGATCAGCTCGCCGCCATGGAGGTCTCTTCCGTCGCCATTGAGCAGCAGCGGACCGCCGGCATCAACTTTGATGTGGCCATTCATACGAACCTGTCGCCGGAACATCTTGAGTTCCATAAAACCTTTGAAAATTACAAGCAGGCAAAGCTTAAGCTGTTCCGCCAGGCGAAGCGGGCAGTTGTAAACCTTGATGACGAAGGGATGGGTGCTGACATCATCCAGGACTTCCAGGGCAGCCTTCTCACCTACAGCCTGAAAAAGGATTCCGCTGCCGATGTAAAGGCTTCGAACATCAGGGTGACAAATGATGGGACAAGCTTTGAGCTGAGGCTTGGAAATGATTCATATATTGTCCGTACACCTGTATACGGCAGCTATAATGTGGCAAACCTCCTTTCTGCCATCTGTGCGGCCATGCACCTCGGCTTTACGATCGGACAGATCATTGAGGCCCTTCCGCGCATTGAAAATCCGACAGGCCGATTTGAGGTGCTGAAGGAATTCGGCCGGAGGAAGATCATCATAGACTACGCGCATACACCGGTCGCCCTCAAAAGCCTTCTGAAAGAAGCGAAAAAGCTGCCGCACAAGCGCCTTATTGTCATGATTACAGGAATCGGGATCAGGGATAAAGAGAAAATGCCCCAGATGGCAAAAGCTGTCGAGAATCAGGCGGACCAGGTAATCGTGTCTGTCGATCATCCTGGCTTCCTCGATCCCTGGGAAGTGGTCGGCCACGTGATGAAAGGCTTCTCCAATCCGCGCGCCGGGAATATCCTGCAGGAGCCGACGCGAAGAGACGGCGTCCTTGCAGCATTATCTGTCAGCGATGAAGATGATTTAATCCTTCTCACAAGCGGCTGCATCAATGGAGCCCAAATTGTAAAAGGCGAGAAAATACCTCATTCTGACAAGGAGATTATCCAGGAATTCTTCCAGAACTTTGAAGAGAGTGAAGAGCTTGAACGCTTTGAAGCGTAAGGACAGGCAGGCCGGGGGCTTGCCTGTTTTCTTTTGGAGCGGAGGCAGGAAAAAAGCCGGAAAGCGCACACACAGTGCGTACTTTCCGGCCAAACCTTAATCAATAAAACCATCAAAGAACTCCAGCACTTTGCGGTAGACTTTAATTTCGTTGTCTTTTTTGGAAAAGCCGTGGCCTTCATCGTCGAGAACCATGTATTCGACTTCCCTCCCCTTCTCCTGAAGCGCAGCTACGATTTTGTCGGATTCCGCTTTGACAACACGCGGGTCTTTGGCTCCCTGGATGACAAGCATCGGCTTTATCATTGTATCAAGATAGGTGATCGGCGAGTACTCGATCAGCTTTTCCTTGTCTTTGACCGGATTGCCGACCCATTGGTTCATGACCGGCTTCCAGTGCTCAGGAACCGATTCAATGAAGCTGAACAGGTCGCTCGGGCCGAAGATATCGACAACCGCTTTAAAGTACTCAGGATGCCTGCCGTGCAGGAGCAGGGCCATATAGCCGCCGTAGCTTCCTCCCATCAGCAGGAGCTTCTCCCGCTCTGCATAGCCGTTCTTGATTAGCCATTCAAGCCCTTCAACATTATCCAGGCGCGGGCCATAGCCCCAGTCGCCTTCAACCATTTTCATATAAGAGAGCCCGTAGCCCGAGGAGCCCCTGAAATTCGGTGCAAAGATGCTGTAGCCCCTGTGGACAAGGAACTGGAACAGAGAGCGGAAAGAAGCCCTTTCTGCCGCCTGAGGACCGCCGTGCGGCCAGAGGATGACATGTCCGTTGCTGTTTTCCTCCTTCGCCCTGAAGAAGAGCGCCTCGATCTCAAGTCCGTCGTACGAAGGGTAGTGCAGGATTTCAGGCTCTGCCATTTCCTCTTCACTGACGCCAGGCACACGATTATTGGTCAGCTGTGCCCACACGCCCTTTTCATATTTATAAAGATTAGGAGGAGTGACTGCAGACCTGCCGAGCAGGTAAAGATTTCCGGACTCTGCCACTGACAGCCCGTCGATGGTGCTCGCCGGGAGCTCCAGCTGCTCCGCCTCGCCTTCCTCAAGCCCGTAGCGGAAGAGATGGTCCTCTGCTCCTTTTTGGCTGCTGATATACAGGGCGCGGGCTTTTTTATCAAATTTCAGCCCTGAAAAGTCTTCCCCATCAAGCGAAAGCACTTTTGTGAATTCGTTCGTTTCCAGGCTGAATTTAGCTAAATAAGATAAGTCTTCTTTATAGTTAGTTACAAGATAAATATCGTTTTCCGAAGTAAAGACAGCATCTGTGACTGTATGCTGAGGCTCTGCCTCAGGCGTCAGCAGCACTTCCTTCTCACCATCCCAGGCATAGGCAAGCGAGTATGTATTCGCGAACATCCTGCCAAAGACAAAGCGCTTCTCATCAGGGCTTTTGGCTGTCAGGAAGGTGGCCGCATCCCGGCCGTGAAGCAAGACCTCCTCTTCCCCCGTCTCCATATTGTAGGCATATGCCTTCAAAAAGGTGGCATCTTCCTTGCTGGACGTATAATAAAGTGTCTTTCCGTCCTTAGAGGCGATCAGTCCCATATGCCGGGCATTTTCATGCGTGCGGATAGGCTTTAATTCACCGCCATTTCTCGGCAAAGCATAGATCTGGCCGTTTTCATCGCCGTCCGAGTCGATAACGGCAAGCAGGAAGCGCCCCTCCTTATCAAACTCTATTTCCTCACAGCTTTGGTTTTGGAAACTTAACGGATAAGGATAGAGATTGGGCAGATCCATCGCCCACAGATTGTATTTCCCGTTCAGGTTTGTGCTGAACACAAGCTGCGATTCATCCGGGCTTACAGCAAATGTCTGGATCCCAAAGGTCTGGAAAAAATATTCAACATCCGGTTTTGAAAAAGAAAGCATTCTAGTTTTCCCCCTCTTCTCTGTTTTTACTAGATTCGGCAGTGATTCTGTATAATAGATTTGCCGGCATCTCTATCCTATTCGGGAAGAAAGGCCGGAATCCCTATCTTTTTGCAAGAATTTTCTTGAAAATAAGAGCAGAAGGAGGAGTTTTTGTTGAAAAATATCACATTTTATCAGGTGGATGCCTTTACTGATCAGGCATTTGGCGGCAATCCAGCCGGCGTAGTCCCGGAAGCCGCAGTCCTGGAGGAAGAGGAGATGCAGCTGGCAGCGCGGGAATTCAATCTGTCTGAAACTGCTTTTCTATCTCCTTCCGGCAGCGAAAATGCCGATTTCAGGGTCCGCTATTTTACACCGTCCTGCGAGATCGATTTCTGCGGCCATGCGACCCTGAGCGCAGCGTGGTTCATGGCGTCTGAATTAGATTGGCTCAGGCACAGCAGGGAAATCCGTTTTGAGACCAATATCGGCATTGTGCCGGTTACTTTTCAAACAGAGGGAGAAAAGCTCCTTTCTGCAGAAATGACTCAAATATCTCCGAAAATAAAAGAAATAGAATACAGTCTGGAAGAACTGTGCCAAATGATCGGCGTTTCTTCTGCCGACATTGACGAGCGCTATCCCATCAGGCTGGGATATACAGGGAACTGGCATCTGCTTGTCCCCATGAAAACGAGGGAAGCAATCGATGGGGCAGCACCCCAGTTTGATCTGGTAGAGGAGCATAACCGCCGGCTGGGGATCAGCACAACCCATTTGTTTACTTTTGATGCTAAAGATATGGAATATGACATCTATACAAGGGATTTTGCTCCTGCTGCGGGCATCAGGGAGGATTCTGTCACAGGCTCCGCGAATGGCGCCCTTGCCGGTTATTTAATGCTTGAGAAAATTCTTGAACAGGGAAAAAACCACATGCTGGCTATTGGCCAGGGGCATGCAGCAGGCAGGCCCGGCCTGCTTCAGGCGGGCATCAGCTCTGATGGGGAAAGCATCAGGATTACAATCGGCGGCAGTGCAGTACCAGTCATCTCCGGAACGCTTGCATTTTAGGCACCCTGTCCCTAAGCCTGGACTGCCTCCAGGCCGGAGAAAGCCTTAAGTTTTTCCAGGTCGCCCCGCTTCACAAGGAAAAGGAAAACCCTCATATTGAGAGGAAGAAGCTTTTCCGTTTGATCATCTACCCAGCTGTTTAAAAATCGGTTCAGTTCACTGAGCCACAGGAACTTTTCATCAAGACTCATTTGAGAGCCGGCAAACAGGATGCTTCTTCCGGTTGTCAGCTCTTTCTTTAAGTACTTTGCCTTTAACAGATTGCGTTTCTTTTCATTCTCTGCGTATCGGTGGATGACCTTCACCGATTCTTCCAGCGTCTTATAATAGTCCCTCGGCTGGACCTGGATGACGCTCGCATGCTGCTTATCTTTATGATTGACCACATAATAGCATGGATAGTCCGCTACGATTGAAATGCCGCGTGCCAGGACATAGGCCTTTACCATGAATGGCTGGTCCTCTGCTGTGCAGATCCCTACCGGGAAGGTAATATCATTATCAAGCAGAAAGCGGCGGCGGAACATTTTTGTAGGGCCGATGGCCTCAAGCACATTTGATTCATACACATTGGTGAACGGCTCGTTCGCCGCAAACATCGACTTGGCCACCCATCGCCCATTCACGCCAGTAAATTTTCCTACAATAATGTCAGAATGACTGTCATTCCCCATCTTGTACATCCGCTCCAGCGCCTCCGGACCCAGATAATCATCCGCATCCACGAAAAAAATGAACTCTCCGAGGGCCTGCTTCATAATTGTATTGCGCGGGGCGCCCGGTCCCCCTGTATTCTCCTGATGGATGACAGTGATATTCGGATGGGTGCTTGCATAGCTGTCCAGCACTTGTCCGGAACTGTCGGTCGACCCGTCATTCACCATGATGATCTCAATGCTCTCCTGCTCCATCGACTGATTCAGGATCGACTCCAGGCAAGTACAGATATGATTGGCAGAGTTGTAGACCGGAATCCCGACAGTCACTTTGATTTGGCTCATATGGGCCTCCCCCTTTACTATATATGTATAGTTTTTTACATCTTTTCCCTCCTTTATCTTATCTCCAAACTGGAATATATCGGAAAAGGCCTCTTTAAATTAAACACACAAAAAAAGGACCTACTTTTTAGGCAGGTCCAAGGCTTGATAAGCAGTCTGATATTTTCCCCCGTCTGCAACCTCTGCGTGGTACAAGGCTTTTAGAGCGAAGTTTTTTTCAAGCATATGCTCTTTTTCGAGCTCTTTTAAACGCAGCTGCAGTTCTTTGTTCTGCTTGACCAGCTGCTTCATTTGCGATTTGAGAAATTTCATGGTCTGAGCTCCTTTTGCCGATATGTCTGGCAAGTATAGCACAGGGTGGCGCAAATGAGAAACGCAGCTTAGCAGCTTATTTCTTTTTCGCATGCTTTCTCATATCGAAGGCAACAGCGACGATGATGATGGCACCTTTGACGATGAACTGGATATAAGGGCTGACGCCAAGGAAGGCGAGTCCGTAGTTAATGATCTGGAAAATCAGTACGCCGGTGATGACGCCCGGCACGGTGCCGATCCCGCCGGACAGGGATACCCCGCCGACCACACAGGCTGCGATGGCATCGAGTTCATACATATTTCCTGTATTATTCGTAGCACTTCCTACACGTCCGGCTTCAAGGGTGCCGGAGAAGCCGTAGAGAAGGCCTGCGATCAGGTAGATCAGGATGATATTCCTCGCGACGTTGACGCCTGAAACCTTTGCCGCCTCAGGATTTCCGCCGATTGCGTACATATTTTTCCCAAGCTGGGTCTTGTTCCAGATCACCCAAATGATGATGGAAACAACAGCCGCATAAATGACAAGGTATGGCAGTTCATACTGCCCGATCGGGATTCCCCTCTGGGCGAATGTTGTGAAGCTCTGGCTCAGTCCGCCGATCGGCTGGGCCCCGTATGGCGGGCGGTCAAAGTAGATCGAAGTGACGCCGTAGACGCCGATCATCATGCCAAGGGTGGCAATGAACGGCGGTACATGAAACTTGGAAACAATAACACCATTAAGCGCTCCGAAAAGGCCTGTTACTGCCATGGCGATCAGAATCGGTATGATGATCGGCAGCTCGGCAAGATTCGGGTACATTTTATAAGCATAATCCGAAGCCTGCAGCATCGATGCTGACACAACAGCGGCGAGGCCGACAAGCCTTCCCGCTGACAGGTCTGTCCCGGCAGTGATCAGAATGCCTGCTACCCCGAGGGCAATGATGATCCTGGATGAAGACTGGCTCAGGATATTGATAAAGTTCGTGATTGATAGAAAGTCAGGTGACGCGATGATGATCCCGATGACAAGCAGGACCAGTACGACATATATGACATTGTCGACGAGCCATTTGGCTGCATCGAATCTTTTTTCCGCTTTGTTCATGTGTGTTTCCTCCTAGTACATTGCAGCGAGCCGCATGATTTCTTCTTGCGAGGCTTCTGCAGTATCCAGTATCCCGGCCAGCTTCCCGTTGCTCATGACCATGATCCGGTCACTCACGCCCAGCAGCTCGGGCATTTCGGATGAGATGAAAATGATCCCCTTGCCTTCTGCCGCCAGTTCGCTGATCAGCTGGTATATTTCAAATTTGGCCCCGACGTCGATTCCCCGCGTCGGTTCATCCAGCAGCAGGATTTCAGGCCTTGTGAGGAGCCAGCGGCCAATGATGACCTTCTGCTGATTCCCTCCGGACAAAGAGCCGATGGAAGTTTTCTGCGACGGTGTCCGGACATTCATAGAATCTATGACCCATTTTGTATCCTCCGCCACCTTGCCGTCCGAAAGAAAAATGCCTTTTCGGTATTTCTTCAGATTGGCAATGATAGAGTTGAAGCTGATGCTCAATTCCGGGAAGATGCCGGTAGACCTTCTTTCCTCTGTAACGAGTGCAAAGCCGTTCTTGATAGCATGCTGCGGGGAATGGTTCTGGACTTCCTTCCCGTGAAGCTCGACCTTTCCTGACTTCACGCCCCTCATGCCAAACAGCGCTTCCACCACTTCGGTCCGCTTTGATCCGACCAGCCCGGCGATGCCAAGGATTTCTCCCTTCCTCAGTTCAAAGCCGATATCAGAGAAAGAATGCTTTGCCTCCGCTGTGAGGCCGGAAACTTTTAATATGACCTCTCCCGGCTCGTTCACCTTTTCCGGGAACCGCTGTGACAGATCACGTCCGACCATAAGGCGGATAATCTCATCCGTTGTCAGCTCCTCGGCGCTTTTTGTCGCGATATACTGGCCATCGCGCATGATCGTCACTTCATCGGATATTTGGAGGATTTCCTCCATTTTGTGGGATATATAAATGATGGCTACATTTTCGCTTTGCAGCTTTTTAATGATTTTAAATAAGTGATTCACTTCTTTCTCCGTCAGTGAAGAGGTCGGTTCGTCCATGACGATGATCTTGGACTGGTAGGAAACCGCCTTGGCGATCTCAACCATCTGCATCTCTGAAACCGAGAGAGAGCTTACCTTGCTGGACGGATCGATGCGGATGTCCAGGCTTTTAAAAATGGCTGCCGTATCTTCGTACATCTTCTTCTCATCAATGAAGATGCCTTTCTTCGGGTAGCGGCCAAGCCAGATATTATCCATGACATTCTGCTGGCGCACCTGATTGAGCTCCTGGTGGACCATGGAGACCCCGCTTTCCAGCGCCTGCTTCGAGCTGGCAAAGGCTACCTCCCGGCCTTCGAGGAGGATCTGTCCCTCGTCCATTGAATAGATGCCGAAAAGGCATTTCATCAAAGTTGATTTGCCTGCTCCATTTTCCCCCATCAGCGCATGCACTGTCCCTGCCCTTACCTTGAGGGAGACATTGTTCAGGGCGATGACCCCGGGGAATCTTTTTGTTAGATTTTTCATTTCCAGCAGCACTGCTCCGTTTGTTTCCGGCATGAGTGCACCTCCTTGCTTGCCCTTCTGCATGTGCCGGCACTGCCTGTTATGGCTGTTTCATCCTGCCGGCTGTTTTTTGGAAAACAATGAGAGACCCGCACAGCAAGCCCCCCATTGTTGGAAAAACTCTTTTTATCTATTGTTCTGCTGCCATCAAATTGAGGCGCAGTTCTTACTTGTAAGCATTCTTGCCGACGTCGATATTATCTTTCGTCACTTCTACGTAAGGAACGCGGACGGCTTTGGCTTCGTCAAGCTCCCATTCTGTTCCGTCAAGCACGTCTTTGCCGTTTGCAGCGTTGACTGCAAGCTGGACAGTCGCTTTCCCCTGGTTCTGGGCATCGTTCAGGACCGTTCCGACCATTTTGCCGTTTTCGATCATATCCAACGCTTCCGGAATAGCGTCGACGCCTACGACTGGCATGAATTTATCTCCGGAGAAATAGCCTGCTTTTTCAAGAGAAGCAATTGCCCCGAGTGCCATGCCGTCATTGTTGGCGATGACGAATTCAATCTGGTCGCTGTATTTTGCCAGCCAGGCATCCATTTTTTCAGTTGCCTTCGTTGCATCCCACATACCGGTATCCATTGCCAGTTCTTCTGTTTCAATGCCGATGCCCTTGACTGTGTCAATCGCATATTTGGTGCGGGCTTCGGCATCCGGGTGGCCCGGCTCGCCTTTCAGGAGCACATACTGGATTTTGCCGTCTCCATTTTTATCCCATGCCGCTTCATTCGCTTCCCACTGCTTGGCAATCAGTTCACCCTGGATTACACCTGATTCGGAAGAAGTTGTCCCGACATAGTAGGCTTTGTCATAACCACTCATGACCGCTGCATCCGGCTCTTTGTTGAAGAAGATAACCGGCAGATCCTTTGCTTTTGCTTTGTCGATGACCGTCTGTGCCGCTTTCGGGTCAACCAGGTTGATGGCCAGTGACTTTGCTCCTTTGGCGATCAGTGTATCGACCTGCTCGATCTGCTTCGCCTGGTCGTTCTGGGAGTCATTGAGCATCAGGTTAGCCTGGTCCTTTGCAGCATCCTCCATTGCGCGGCGCACATAAGACATGAAGTTATCATCAAATTTATAGATGGTTGCCCCGACAGCCGGAAGTCCATCCTCCTTGCCTGAATCCCCTGAACCGCCAGTTGAATCGCTGCTGCAGCCCGCAGCCAGCATGATGCTTGATGCAACCGTAAGTGATAAAAGCAAACCTTTTTTCTTTTTCGCCATTTTCCCAATCCCCTTTTGGTTTTTATTTGTAAGCCCTTACATAAATAGTAGCAGGAGTGGAGGAGATTTATATTTGGAATAACTAGCATTAAATTGTGATTTTCTAGATTATTTTGTGAAAGCGTGTTCAGGAGCGTGGGTTAGGATATTTTTGTTGAAGGTGCTATTTGGAAAAAAGAAAGGCGTATGAATAGGCACAATACAAGGAGCCTTCCAGTTTGTAAGGAAAAGGTGTTATGGTAAGAACTCTCTCTTAACTTGAAGGCTCTTTTCGTAAAGATTAGCTTTTAATTATAACAATTAAAAATTAAATTTTTTGGTAACAGAACCTAATTTGAGTAGCCACCAAGCCTTAAAATAAGCGTAGAATTGAGACCGTCGATTAAGTTGTAGTTTTTTCTTCTTCTACACCTTATTTCACAGACTTTGTGAATTTTACCGGTTTTTTTCACAAACTTGCATTATTTTATTGGTTTTTCCTCTTGTGAAGGCCCTCTGTTTGTTCTCATTTCCCTAATTTGGGCAGACGGGGGCCTTAACCCGATTTTCGCATTTTTTGTAGCGGTAAAAGGGCTGAATAGATTCAGTTGCTTTTTTAACCATGATTTTCACGTTGATGACCATGGCCGTCAACTTGGACGCAATCCTTAATGATTCCCTACCTCTTGTTCTTGGCTTTCTGAGCCCGTGATGGTTGGCAGCTTCATGATTCGTTCTCTCCACATCGTACCTGGCTATTAATGCTTTTTTTCCTTCATCGGTTTGATTATAGGACCTTCCTTGTTCCATGATTTCGTAGAAATCACTGATAAAGACGGTTCGCCCTTTTTTATTGGTCGTACATTGGGCAAACATGGGGCATGCTTGACACGTTTCCTCTTGAAATTTGAATTGATAGCCATGGCTTTTGTTATTGCGTACTTTTTTAGAAGTAGCGTATCCAAGAGGGCATGTGACTTCATCCAATCTTTTATCAAAAACAAACCAATCGCTTTCTAACAATCCTGTCGGATTTGTACTTCTTTGTATGGGAGCACTCATTAGAATCTGCATCTTTGTTATTTTCTGGCGATTCTCTCCTGTGCCATAAGCCGTATCCCCGATAACTTGCTTCGGCAATATACTGTAGCGGCTGACCATTTCCTCCACCATGGGGACAAGACGGTCTCCATCCCATTCGTTACCCGGAATGGGTTCGGTATTCAGGATTAATCCATTCTGCCTCGACTCCAGGTTTCTTTTTTGGGTAATTCCTTGAATGTAAGTTGTGCTTGTCCAGCATCGTCAGGCTCAACCGGTTTGGTGTTCTCTTTCAGGATCTGATAAAGAATTCCTTGAAATTCTAAACAGCGAAGCTGTTGTTTATCGTTCTCCCATGCCCAGAATAAAGGCTTCACCCTCTCACTTTCCAGCCAATGCAACAGGCTGTAGCCTTCCACTGCCAGGCGGCTGAATAATACCAGCCGATCCTCTTCAGGCGCCTGGTCGGAGAGCCGTTTCAGGATGCTTTTGAGGGGACAGTCCTGGGAAAGATGGGTATATAACTTCGGATATGTCCGTTTGATGTGATGGATGATCTGGAGGATTCCCTGTTGGATTAGACGGTAGGAGCCCACCTTCGCAATATTGGCGTAAGTATGGAAGGAATCGATAAGCCAGCGGTCATCATCCTTTCCCCATAGCCCTTTCGCCAAAGCCTGGGAAAGGATATGGTGATGACAGGCATCAAAAAGCTCAGAACCCATGCGGCCCCGATAGAGACCCAAGGTGCTATGATCGAAACCATTGAAAGAAACGGGCACTCCCAAAAAACGTTTTAAATGCAGATGATAAAGAACGGCCTCTTCCATTTCACGGTCAGAGTAATTGTGATAGCGTTGCACAAAATGGATTTTTAATTTTAAGGAGGGAGCATAAGGGCGCTGTCCCTTTGTGGAATATAGGGGTGCACAGAGTTGATCGGCAAAGGAAAAGTCAACCACCTGTTCGACCCGGCTCCAGAATGGATGATCAGGAACCGAAGAGAAAACTTCATAATCTGATAAAGTTAGCTGACCAAATGTTTTATATTGAACGTGAGCCATCATGATCACTCCATACGTAGTTGCACAAAATGGATTTTTAATTTTAAGGAGGGAGCATAAGGGCGCTGTCCCTTTGTGGAATATAGGGGTGCACAGAGTTGATCGGCAAAGGAAAAGTCAACCACCTGTTCGACCCGGCTCCAGAATGGATGATCAGGAACCGAAGAGAAAACTTCATAATCTGATAAAGTTAGCTGACCAAATGTTTTATATTGAACGTGAGCCATCATGATCACTCCATACGTAAGATATATCATTATTTTACCGAACATATGGAGTGAAGTGATGAGGAATTTTTAGAGTATAGAAAAGTATGTGAAAAACTAGATTTGCTTTAATTAATCGACAGTCTCAAATCTCCGCTTATTTTAAAGCTTGCTGGTTGGGTCGGTCTCCTAAAATTCGTTCCCAGGTTTGATGTATATGGTTTGCCTAGTTTGTGACATAAGAAAAAGGGTCTCCCCTCTATTTAAGGAAAGACCACGTAACTTTTTCAATTAAATACTTTAAAGACACTTAATATCCTTAATCATTTAAAAAAATAAGTGCTTACTCCGTTTTCTGTGCCACTAGCATGTATAAGGATTCTGCTGGAATGAATTTCTCAGTTAATTTAAATCCTGCTTCTTTCATTTCACGCTCCATCCCTTCCATGGAAATTCTCGGCGCTTTCCCAGAACTTTTCTTTGGTTCAAGTTCCAGACAAATTAGATAACCTTCTTTTTTCAGGACATTTTTCATTTGCTGTAATAGCGGTGCGAGTGGCTTGATTTCATGCAGGACCAGAGAAGCGATAATGATATCAATAGAACTGTCTGTTAAAGGAAGTGCCTCCATACTGCCCAGCACTGGGACAATATTTGTCACCTGTTCCTCCAATGCTTTCTCTTTTATCATTTCCAGCATAGCCGCGTCGATATCCAGCGCATATACGCTGCCATTAATCCTTTTCGCTGCAGGGATGGAAAAATAACCGGTCCCAGCGCCAAAATCCAGCATGCTATCATTTTCCTTTAAAGGAATCATGTTCAGTAATTGTTCGGGAGATAATACCTTTCTTCGCTCGGGGCTTTCCAAATATGATACTTTTCCTTTATCGTGCTTGCCATGAGAATGATGGTTCATATAAATCCTCCTATTTTTGACTTTTATTTTTCCTGGCTATATTTCTCTTCTATAAGAGCTGCATTCACAGCTATGGCAGCCATACTGCCTTCCGCTGCCGCAATGATTAACTGGGAAGCACCGGCAATTCGTGTATCCCCGCAGGCATACAGGCCTTCTGTGTTCGTGCGCTGCCAACTGTCAGTTGTAATCCCTCCCTGCTCATTCAGTGTGTAGCCAAGTGAATCAAAAGAAGCAGCCTGTTTCCATTCTGACGCAATAAACCCTCCTTCACGAAGCACTGAAGTTCCATCATCAAGCTGGATTTTTTCCAGCAGCCCCTCTTTTCCAATGAGTGAGGAAATCTTCTTTTCGTTAATCCCGATGCCATTATTTTTGAGCAATGCTTTTTCTTCGAGCGAAAGGACTTTCCTGCCGTTCGTAAAAATAATTAAATCATTCGTCCAGTTAGACACCACTTTCGCCATATGAAACGCCGCCTGCTGCTTTTCAGCGATCACTGCCAGCGGCCGATCTTTTAATTCCCAGCCATCACAATAAGGACAGCCGAACAGGCTCTTGCCATAGAACTCTTTCGCCTTTGGAATATCTGGAAGAATTTCCTTGAATCCTGTGGCGATTATAATTTTTTTTGCACTATATACTTCCGCGTTTTCTGTCTCTATTTGAAACAAATTGTTATCTTTATTTATACGATGCACCCGCTGCCGTTCAAGCCTCACGTTCGGGTACTTGCTTAATTCTCCTTGAGCAATCTTTTTGAATTCCTGCGGATGTATACCATCCCTTGTGATAAACCCATGGGACTTAGAAGTTACCGCATTTCTCGGTTTGTTGTCATCAAACAGGATCGTTTTACGTCTTGATCTTCCGAGCACTAAAGCAGCATTCAACCCAGCCGGGCCTCCGCCAATCACCGCGCAGTCTAATACCATTTTGTTCACTCCCTCAATGAATTTATATATTTTCTTATTTCCGTTGTGATTCTGCCTCTTTAGCGATATCGATTAGAAGCTTTGATGCCAGTTCACTTTTCATATTTTCCTCTGCCTGTCTCATGACGTTCTCAATCAAGCAGCCTTCATGGTGAATGGAGCAATCGAATAAGCTAGTCTCCCCTTCAATCGCGTGGATGACATCCAAAAAGGATATTTCATGTTTTTTTCTGGAAATTTTATAGCCTCCCTTTGCACCAGGAGTTGATTCGATCAAGCCCGCTTTCGCAAGTTTGGTTAAAACCTTAGAAAGGTACGTCGGGGAGAGGTGCTGCATTTCTGCTAATTCCTGTACTCCCACTGTGCCCTCCCCAGGCTCCAGCATTAGATGGACCATCGTATGCAGAGCATAGTTTGTCGCGTTTGAATATTTCATAATTACCTCCTCTAATAAAAAAGATATTAAAGACTCATAATATCTGTAATTGAGTTGAGTTTATCACTTGAGGTAAAGGAAGTCAACGAGAGGTTTTTGAAAATCCTAAATTTAACCTGGTCATGTCTATAGTTGCCGGGCGCTTTCTTTACTACCCTGCCAGCTAACCATACATAAGTTCCAAAAAGTGGTGAAAAATATAATCACTAACATTTTGAGGTGAAGGAGATATGTCATTCAAGGAAGGACTGAACCAGTCAGAAAAAGCGTACAATCAATTTACTGATACCAATTCCCTTTTTGCGGAGATCTTGCTGGAGGATTTACTATTTACTTGGCAATGGTGGGTTGGTATCGGACTCTTTATAACCCCATGGTTACTCTGGTTTTTTCTAAGAAAAAGGGAAAGCACTGGTCGTTTGCTTTTAGGCGGATTATTGACGGTCATTTTGTCACTAACAATTGACCTCGCTGTTTTATCAACGGGGCTTTGGTCTTATCCGATGGTCATCATCCCATTAGCGCCCTTTTTATTTTTACCCTATCACTTTTCTTTAGCACCTGTAGGTATTATGTTTACATTGCAGATTAAGCCAAATATGAATTCCTTTTTAAAAGGTGTAATTTTTTCTGCGCTTGCTGCATTTGGAGGGATGAATCTTTTCAATGCCATTGACTTCTATAACCCCAAAAATTGGTCAACTTTTTATGACTTTTTCATTTTTCTTTTTCTTTATTATGCCGCACACAGCATTATAAAACTGGATAGCTTTGAGAAGATAAAAAAAGAGTAATTAACTAAACAGTATCCTTCACTTCAAGATGGAAAATAGCATACCATTTAGCAAAACAAACCGCCTTGACAATAATAAATGTCAATATGATATTTTCTAGCGACAAAAGAAGACCAAATCATAAGCGATTTGGTCTTTTAGTTAATAAGCCACTCAAATCTTCTCCCTAAACCCGACTGCTTATACTGGCTTGAATCCGAAATTTATTAAGTACTTTGCCTTCATCATTATATCCTCTTGGCAGTCTGATGATAAAAGCTGTTCTTCCCGGGCTGCTTGCTGCTTCAATAGTTCCTCCATGCAGCTCAATGATGCTCTTTGCTATCGCCAGTCCGAGACCAGACCCTCCAGTAAAATGCGAACGGGATTTTTCGACCCGGAAAAACCGTTCAAAAATATGAGGAAGGTCATTCGCTGGGATGGCAGTTCCGTAATTGACAACCTGTATTTCGACAATATTGCCTGTGCCTCCAAATATGATATCCAGATACTTTCCTTCTCTGCCATACCGGACAGCGTTTTGGATCAGGTTCTCAAAGACCCGGATCAGCTTCCCTCCGTCCCCGGGAACAATAGGGGGTTCATCTCCTTCCAGGAACTGCCGCCATTCCATCCCCGCGTCCTCCAGCTGCACACGGGATTGAACCGCAAGCTGATTCATCAATTCCTCCAAATCGATCGGATGCTTTTCAAAGAGTGCCTGCTGGTTCTGCATGTATGTGTATTCGAAAATGTCGTCTATCAAGGAATGCAAACCTGCTGTCTTATCAGTGATGACCTGGATATAATGGCGCAGCTCCACCTCATCCTGATAGCGATCTTCATTGATCAAATTTAAATAGCCGATGATGGAAGTGAGCGGAGACCGCAAATCATGTGCCACATTTGTCACCAGCTCATTTTTCAGCTGCTCTGCTTTTCTTACTTCGCCAATAGCCTGCTCCGACTTAGTGAAGATCTCCTGAATCCCTTCAGCCAGCCTGCTGAATTCTCCATTGCCGGATAATACAGCTGGGCCCTCTTCAAAAGCCAGCTGATGCACCTCTTCTGTCAGCTTTTTCACATAAAAGCTGAGGTACCTTTTTCTTTCGTACAGGTAAAAAAGCAGCAGGAACCCTGTCATAAGGATTGCATAAAAAACGAGAAGCACTAATGACCTTCCGTAAGATAAAAGGAACAGGAGGCTTTCAGCAAATCTCGAATTGTCCTCTATATACCAGACAGCCGGCAATAGGAGGGCGGCAACAGCAAGTGCAAGAAAGAAAGAGAGGATGATATACATTGCAATCTTCCATTTTGGAATGAACCTGAGGATATGCTTAAGATTATCTTTCAATTTTATACCCCACTCCCCATACCGTGTGAATGATTTTTTCGCCTGGTAAAGCTGCTTCAAGCTTTTCGCGCAGATTGCTTATATGGACCATAACTGTCTTATTGGACCCTTCACCTGGTTCATTCCAAACACTTTCAAATATTTCTTCAGATGAAAAAACACGGCCCTGGTTTCTTGCCAGCAGATAAAGGATCTCAAACTCAATGGAAGTTAGCTTTATGCTATTCCCTTCGGCCAGCACATGATGCTTTTGTTTATCGATTGCAAGCGGGCCGATTTGCAGAACAGCATCTCCCTTTTCTGGCTGGGAGTAGTTTGCTCTCCTGAGAAGAGCCTTCACTCTTGCTGTGAGCTCCAGCGGATTAAATGGCTTGCTCATATAGTCATCGGCACCAGTCATCAGACCCACGATTTTGTCCATATCCTCTACCTTTGCACTCACCATCAGAATAGGCACCTGGCTGTTCTTCCTCACCTGCGTGCAAAAAGACAGCCCGTCCATCTCAGGCATCATAATATCCAGAATGATCAAATCCGGCTGGCTTTTGCCGAAGCTGTTCAATGCCTCAACCCCATTGCCAGCTTTACTGATCTCATAGCCTTCATTCTTTAAATACACCTCAATCAGCTCTGCAATATGCTGATCATCATCAACAATCAATATTCTCGTCAATGACTGACTCTCCCTTCTTTTCATGCAGCTGAAACTGCTTCAGCAGACCGCCAATAAGCTTCATTTTAAACAAGCTTTTCACTATGAAAAATCCAATTATAGCTCCTGCTGTATTTGCCAGCAGATCATTCACATCCGTACTTCTGCCGCTCCCAAGCGTAACCCTGATCAGCAGCTGAACCATTTCAAAAGCTAGACTCAATGCAAAACCAAGCTTTGCAGCATCTTTAAAGGAAGCTATTCTCCTGTTCAGGAACGGAAGGTACATCCCGAATGGCACAAGCATAAGCACATTCAGCATAAAAGTCGTGATATCAATTGTCAGGACTGGAATGAAGTTCACAGCCTGATACCATTTTGTCTGATTCGCATACTTTCCTATATTCACTTCTATCGGGAAAAACACAAGATGGATCACGCAAAGCAAGTATATTCCAAATGACAATAAAACAGCGTATTGAGCTAAGGTCAACTTCCTTTCTTGACGCTTTCCCCAGACCGCCAGGACCAGAAGCCCCATGAATAAGAGCGGACCCAGCAGATACCATGATTCAATAGTGAACATAATCGATTTTTCCATTATCTTTCCTCCTAATCATTCTCTTAACAAAACTCAGTATAGGAGGAAATGTTAAAGAAATTTTAAAGAAGAAATTAAGGATGACTAAATTATTCTGGATTTAATGGTTCTGTCTGCGGATTGCTTGCATAATAGAAAAGCCCCGCAATTTTGCAGGGTCTTCAAATTTCAGATACTCCTTCAGTTGGATGCCTGTATACAGATTACTCTTTCATTTTAATCCAGTACAGGCGTCTTCTTCCCCTCCGCCCAATCTTGAATAAACTCCTTCTGCCTTGGATTTAAATTGCCTGGCAGGCCGTTCTTCTCAAAATACCGATGCTCCCTGCTTTCGTCTCCCGTTTGCTTTAAGGTCCCGCTGAAAGAGCTGGTTTTGAATATAATCTGGACACTGAATACCCTGTCTTTATTGGGATATTCAACAAAGCATTTCTCCCCTGAGTAAATCCCGAACAGCTCAAGCCTCTGAACTTCCAGCCCTGTTTCTTCAAGAGTTTCTCTTTTAGCCGTCTGCTCAAACGTTTCGCCCAGCTCCATCACTCCACCGGGTATGCACCAATTATCCTCGTCTGTACGGTGCTGAAGGAGGATTTTCCCCTCGTTCTCAATGATGATGCCGCAGCCGACAGTGAACAGCGTTTCATGCCCAATCATTTTTCGCATTGTTCTTATATAATCCATTTTCCCTCCCACTTTCCTTCTCATTTAAATAGAAAAAGAACCTCTAATCTAATCATGATTAAAGGCTCAGGTTGTTTATGGTGTTAACATAATATTTTTCTAGGAAACCAATTCTTTTTTCATCAAGCCAAGCGTCTCGGCTGTCGAAGTCTGGATTTCATGGAAAAGTGCTGGATTGCTGGCCAGCGACAAACCGAATGACGGAATCATTTCTTTGATTTTCGGCTGCCATTTCTGCATATGCTCAGGGAAGCATTTCTCAAGCACTTCGAGCATGACCTGTACGGCAGTTGATGCACCTGGAGATGCTCCGAGCAATGCGGCAACAGAACCATCTGACGCACTCACAACCTCTGTCCCAAATTGCAGCGTTCCTTTGCCGCCCGCTTCTGTGTCCTTGATGACCTGCACGCGCTGGCCGGCTACGACTGTATCCCAATCACCGCTTTGTGCGTTCGGGATGAACTCGCGCAGCTCCTGAATCCGCTTTTCATGCGACAGCAGCACCTGCTCGATCAAATACTTGGTCAAAGGGAATTCCTTCATACCCGCTGCCAGCATGGTAAAGACATTATTCGGTTTAACAGAACCGATCAGATCGAAATTAGAGCCTGTTTTCAGGAACTTAGGCGAGAATCCGGCAAAAGGACCGAACAGCAGCGACTTCTTGTTATCGATATACCTTGTATCAAGATGCGGAACCGACATCGGCGGCGCTCCGACCTTTGCTTTCCCGTATACCTTGGCATGGTGCCTGGCAATGACCTCCGGATTATTGCAGACAAGGAAAAGTCCGCTGACAGGGAAGCCGCCGATACGCTTTGACTCAGGGATCCCGGTTTTCTGCAGCAGCGGCAGACTGCCGCCCCCGCCACCGATGAACACGAACTTGGCAGTATGGTGTTCCACAGCACCGCTCTCAAGATTCTTTACCTTCACGTCCCACAAGCCCTGGCTGTTGCGCTTGATATCCTTTACCGTATGCTTGTAATTCATTTCTACATTTTGCTTTTCTAAATAGTCGAACAGCATCCTTGTCAAAGCACCGAAGTTCACATCAGTACCGGAATCAATTTTCGTAGCGGCGATCGGTTCGGTTGATTTCCGGTCTTCCATGATAAGAGGGATCCATTCCTTCAATTTCCTTGGATCACTTGAGAATTCCATGCCCTGAAACAGCGGCACACCTGAAAGCGCTTTAAATCGCTTTTGAAGGAATTCTACATTTTTTTCACCTTCCACAAGGCTCATATGCGGTATAGGCATGATGAATTCCTGCGGATTGCGGATAAGGTCCTTTTTGACTAAATAAGACCAAAACTGGCGCGACAGCTGGAATTGTTCGTTTATATTAATCGCTTTCTTTATATCAATAGAGCCATCCGGCTTCTCTGGCGTATAATTCAGCTCGCACAAGGCTGCATGGCCTGTACCTGCATTATTCCACTCGTTTGAGCTCTCTTCGCCTGCACCTGCAAGCTTCTCAAAAACCTTGATCTCCCACTCAGGAGCCAGCTCCTTCAGAAAAGAACCCAATGTTGCGCTCATGATCCCGGCACCAATTAAGATAACGTCTGTTGCTTTCTGTACGCTGCTCATAATACGTTCTTTGCCTCCTATATGTGAAAAAAGATTGTGCGCTATTTCACCTAGAAATTCACTCTTCCGTTTCAAATAAAACCCTTTCATATTCTATTATAATGATTTATTGGGTAATTTATCTACTATTATCTGATAATTATATATTATTTTTCGTTAGGAAAAAAGTGCAAAGGTTCACTTTATACTGGAAAAATCAAAAATTCTGTACTTTTATCATTATATCAGGATTGGAATTTATTAAACATTATATTCCTATATTAAAATAAAAAGTAAGCGTTCACAAGTCCAGTATATCAAGGCTAATGTTTTTTTTCAAAAACTGGCATTTTAACATTCACCCTATCTGCTGCCGTGAAAATAAAAAAGCCTACTCAAAGAGAGTAAGCTTACCCGGAATAAACAGCCTCACAAGTCCCTGCCTTCGGTTCATAATAACAATGATTCTTGAACTGGCCGGCAAATGGCTGATCATACCAAGTGGGAGGACAAGGGGCATACGGATTAAAATACCAGAGAGCATACTTCCCCGGATGCTGTCTCCAATAATCAAGGTTCTGCTTGGCTAATCTTCTCTCAGCTTCCCTTGCCCTTTGATAAAACACATTCCCCTTTTGGACGGCTTCAAAAGAATAATTTCCGCCCTGCACCTGATAAATGACATCCCGTACGGATCTCAATTCCTTAAAATCCAAACAATTGGCTAAAAGACGGTTCACAATTACATTTCCCACATACAGCATCCCTTGCTTGCCTTCCCCTTCAGCCTCTGCCCGCATCATCCTGGCCATCAGGTCCACGTCAGCACTTCGGTAATTCACTCGTGGCATATATCTCACCTCCATGACAGTGTATGATGGGAAGGCCTGTTTGAATGTTAGTGTTTGTGGAATGGGGATGTCCTTTTTATAATCGGTACGAAAAAAAGCGGACAGCCGCCAAGAGCTGTCCGCTAAATATTTTATCCCCAAATCTCCTTAGAAATATCTACAATATACTTCAGCTTTGCCCACTGCTCTTCCTCTGTCAGGATATTGCCGTGATGGGTAGAAGCGAATCCGCATTGCGGGCTGATGCATAATTGCTCCAGCGGCAGGTATTTTGTGGCTTCTTCTACACGTGCTTTAATGTTCTCCTTGTCTTCCAAAGTGCCATGCTTGGACGTGAATACACCCAGCACCACCAACGGGCCGCCATTTGGAACGAACTCCAGAGGACCGAAATCGCCGGAACGGTCATCATCATATTCCAGGAAGAATCCGTTCACCTTCTCTTTTGCAAACAATACAGGCGCAATCTTGGCATAGCTGCCTTCGAATGCCCACTTCGAACGGTAGTTCCCGCGGCACAGGTGAGTGGTTACAGTCAGATCCTCCGGTTTATCCTCCAGCACACCGTTCACAACTCTTAATGCCAGGCTGATTAATTCCTCACGTGAATAGCCGCTGTCATTGAAAGGAATCTCCGGTGCATTCAGGCCGGCGATGTACACATCATCAAATTGAAGGTAGCGGCAGCCTGCATCATAGAATGCTTTTATTGCATCCTTGTAAGTCTGGATAATATCGTTCGCATATTCTTCAACATCCGGATAGATGTCGAGGTTGCGGATGCCAGCGTTAAACAATTGGTTAGGGCTTGGGATGGTCTGCTTTGCAACCGCTCGGTCACCGACAATTTCTTTAAATTCAAGAAAGTCTTTAATATGCGGATGCTCTTGGTTAAACGAAATTTTTCCTGTGACCCTCACATCATACCTTTCCGTTTCTTCTCCTTTGAAGGCAAAGCCATGATCCGGCACATAGCCCTCTACCCCATTAAGATGCTCAAGGAAATCTGTATGCCAGAATCTGCGGCGGAATTCCCCGTCGGTGACAGCCTGAAGGCCGACCTCAATTTGCTTG
This sequence comes from Bacillus infantis, assembly GCF_008180445.1. Classification (GTDB taxonomy): domain Bacteria; phylum Bacillota; class Bacilli; order Bacillales; family Cytobacillaceae; genus Bacillus_AB; species Bacillus_AB infantis_B. The sequence continues at coordinate 266,240 of NZ_VTER01000007.1, read as the reverse complement.
TCCACAATCTTTTTAATTTCTTCTGTTTCGATCGCGTGCAGCTCCTGGGCTGTAATCGTGCCTTCCTGGAACTCCTTCCTGCTCTTATGAATCCGCTCCGGGCGCAATAAGCTTCCTACATGATCTGCTCTGAATGGAGCTTTAACAAGTGTTTTAGTCATAGTGAACTCCCTCTCCCCAAATTTCCAAAGCTCTTATCTTAAAAAAAGCTGCCCTGGAACTTGGCTTGTTTTAATTAAAGTAAGTGTAGCACAGGGAAATTCTTATAACGTAACACAATGTCGCTATGCCTTGTTATAGCTTAAAGCTATAACCCGCCAAGCTCTTCTTTTATGCTTTCTTTTAAATATTGGATATAGATATTAGCAAGCGGGCTGTTGGTCACATTTTTATGCGTGATATAACCCACATTAATCTTCTCATCCACCTTTAAGGGAATGGCTATAATATCCTTGCTGTTTAATTTATGGCTGATGACTCCTGTAGAAATGGTATAGCCATCCAACCCAATCAGCAGGTTAAACAGAGTGGCCCGATCCGTCACCCGGATATTCTTCGGCCTTGACAGCGTACTGAGAATCTCCTCGGAAAAATAGAAAGAATTATAGTCTCCCTGCTCATATGAGAGATAGGGATAAGGATCCAAATCAGATAAAGTGACATAATCCCTTTCAGCAAGCGGATTTGTGGAGCTGATAAAGATATGGGGATCTGCCTCAAACAGCTCATGAAACTTCAGGCTTCCATCCCTCAAAAACTTATAAATCACATTTCTATTGAATTCATTCACATACAAAATCCCGATCTCACTGCGCAGATTCTTCACATCATCAATGATTTCATAGGTCTTCGTTTCCCGCAGGCTGAATTCATATTCCTCCGGATCATATTCTTTTAACAGGCGCACAAACGCACTGACCGCAAAGGCATAGTGCTGGGCAGAAACAGAAAAATGCTGCTGCGGAGACCGTGCATTCGTATAACGATTTTCAAGAAGCTCTGCCTGCTCCACCACCTGCCTGGCATAGCCAAGAAACTCTGATCCTTCTGGAGTGATGACAATCCCCTTATTTGACCGCGAAAAAATCGTGATCCCCACTTCCTCCTCCAGCTCTTTCAGTGCATTCGAAAGACTGGGCTGGCTGATAAACAGCCTTTGTGCTGCTTTGTTGATCGAACGGCTTCTGGCTACTTCGATTACGTATTTTAGTTGTTGTAGGGTCATGGTTACTTCCTTTAAAAAGAGTTATTTTTGCTTTAAAGCTTCTAAATAATGTGTTGAGTATCATACTCTATTATGTCTAGCTGGTATTTCAAAAGATTATAAGGCATTCTGCAGGATTAATCCATATACACCTGAAGAGCTTATACATTTCTGGTCTATGAAGCACACAGAAAGAAAGAATCCAGCCCTGTCAGCCGGATTCTTATGTATTCTATGCCTCTACCTTATTAAAAAACTGCGGCAAATGCTCTTTATGGGCTTCAAGCATTTCGTCGACAATCTGTCTTGCAAGTTTATCAGATGCCACTAAAGGATTGATTGTCAGTGCAAGGACAGCTTTGTCATAATCTCCCGTAACAGCAGCCTCTGCAGCAATTCGTTCAAAAGATTTAATCTGCTGGACCAATCCGCGGACCGGCACAGGGAGGTCACCCATGACAATAGGTCTAGGGCCGTCCTTTGTAATAATACAGCTTACCTCGACTGCTGAATCATCCGGAATGCTCGCTATCGCTCCGTTATTCACAGTATTCACAGGCTGGATATCGCGTTTATCATTGTACATAGATGAAATCAAACGGACAGCTGCATCAGAATAGTATGCGCCTCCGCGTTTCTCAAGCTGCGGCGGCTTAATGTCCAGGTTGGGATTCTTATAAAGCTCAAAAAGCTCATTTTCGAGTTTTTGAACCACTTCTGCGCGAGTACCTTCCATTTCTGAATTTTTCAAGTCCTTTTCAACCATTTCTCTCGTTTTATAATAATACAAATGGTACGGGCATGGAAGAACGTTTAAGGCTTTGAGAAAAGATGGTTCCCATCCAATTCCCTGAACATTCTTTACAAAGCTGCTATTCTGCGGATCAGTGAGAAGGTCTATTACTTTTCCTTTTACACTCTCCCCATCCAGGTATACATCAAGGCCATATACCATGTGATTCAATCCGGCAAAATCGATCCGGATACGGGAATGTTCTACATCAAGCAGTTTAGCAATTCCCATTTCCATTCCTATAGGTACATTGCAGAGGCCAACTACCTTTTTGATATTAGAATAGCGGAGCACCGCTTCCGTTACCATTCCAGCAGGATTTGTAAAGTTAATCAGCCAGGCATCAGGACACAATTCCTCCATATCTCTGCAAATATCCAAAATAACCGGTATAGTCCGCAAGCCCTTGAATAATCCACCAGGACCGTTTGTTTCTTGTCCCAGCACCCCATATTTTAAAGGGATTCTCTCATCCTTTGCCCGTGCATCCAATAAACCTACCCGAAATTGAGTCGTTACAAAATTGGCATCCTTCAAAGCTTGTTTACGATCAAGAGTCAGGTGAACCTCGATTGGGAGGCCTGCCTTCTGAACCATCCGTTTAGCGAGGTTCCCTACGATCTCAAGCTTTTCTTTCCCGGCTTCCACATCAACCAGCCAAAGTTCACTGACTGGCAGCTCATGATATCTCTTAATAAAGCCTTCAACTAACTCAGGGGTATAACTTGACCCCCCGCCAATGGTAGCGATTTTTAATCCTTTTTTCATGCATTCACACCTCCGGATAGATTTACGTGCTCATACAAGTCTACAAATTCGCCTGCCATGTCTTTTATTGTAATCGCATTCATAAGATGGTCCTGAGCATGCACCATTAACAAAGTAATCTCTGTACTTTCTCCTCTCACTTCCCTTTGGATCAGAGACGTTTGGATGAGATGCGCGCTATTCAGCTCATTAGCAGCTTCCTCAATTTTTTTTCTTGCCCCAGCTATATCCCCGCTCTTTGCAGCAGCAATCGCTTCCATGGCAGAGCTTTTCCCATTGCCGCCATGAAGGATGATCTGAAAGATTGTCTCTTCGATGCTAGCCATAAAGAAAACATCCCTTCCTTCTATGATTTATTTATAAAAGACATGTTCTACCTATTTCATGTGCAAGAAGGGACCTATGAAGCTATCCCTTTTGACCGTTGATCAGATCAATAGCTGCCTTTAAGACTTCCGGTCCATTGCACATTCCATAATGAACAGGATTGATAGAATCTACTGGTATATTTTTTTCCTCGCACAGCTTTTTCATTTGAGGCATTAAATAGCGCACCTGCGGACCAAGGAGCAATACATCTGCATTGTCGATATGCCGTTTAACTGCATCAGCCCCTTCCGCCCAAATCTTAGCCTCAATGCCCTGGCTTTTAGCTGCTGTTTCCATTTTAGTCACCAATAAGCTTGTAGACATTCCTGCTGCGCAGCATAGCAAAATATTCATCCTCTTATTCCTCCCTGATTTGTTTATCTTGCAAAAAATGTCCTCCATAAAATTCATTAATTCTTTTTTTATCACTGGAATTCATCTAAACAGGTTCCGGACCATGCCAGTCCAGGAACCTGTTCATCCCTTTCAAACCACGGACTTAATAGAAACCTCCCTAAAGGTTATAAGGTCTATGCCCCTGTCAGTAATGGCTTTTTGAACAGCAGGGTCGGTTAATATGGTTAGTTCCCTGACACGCTGCAAAGCATATGAACTGCCAGCATAGACCTGTTCATCAACAAAAGCAGGATGTGTCATTAACTCTGCAGTTTCATAAGGACGTGCTTTATCAAGCAGTTCGAGCAAATACTCTGTCGTCAGCTGATCTCCATAAAATTCATGATTAAAATATTGGACAGGCTGCAATGGGTTTGGATCTGAACTTACTTTTCTAATAGGCAATTGATTTTCCCTGGCTATTTTTTCTACAGCGGGATAAACATTTGGAAGTGAATGCACATGATGATGGCTGTCGATATGAGTGGGTATTATGCCAAAAGAAATGAACTTTTCAAATTGGCTCCTTAATTCAAGTTCAATTTCCTCTGGAATTCCATCCTCCTCTATTGCCGATATCCTGTTAAATTCTCCTTGGCTATTTACAAGCGAGGCCGCTTCATTGCTTACCGGCCTTCCGCAGGTCAACACGAAATGGATTCCCACTCCAAGGCCAGGGTTATTCTTCGCCAGGCCGGCAGCATGTTCTGCTCCAGGCATATTTGCCATTAATGTGGTTGAGGTAACCACACCATTTTGAAAGGCTTCAATGATTCCCAGATTAACTCCTTTTGAATAGCCGAAATCATCGGCATTGATGATTAACTTAGTCATTACTTCAGCTCCTTACATGCTTGCAACTTTTTTATTGGCATCGACTGGAGGCTGAAAACCGCCTTCTTCAACGAGCTTTTGTTTATCCCAGATGCGGAAGAAAGGATAATAGATGGTAAAAGCTAAGGCAAAGTTTATTAATTGCAGGACAGCACCTGACATTTTTCCTCCTGCTGCCAAATATCCCCCGATAATCGGAGGCATTGTCCATGGAACCGCAATTCCTGCCGGTTTTGCGACCAGCCCTGTACTCATGCCAATATAGGTGGTTAAGACCATTACAAGCGGTGTAAGTACAAACGGAACGATCAAAATAGGGTTCATCACTATTGGCATTCCAAATACGACAGGTTCGTTAATATTGAATAGTCCCGGCCCGATAGCTAGACGGCCTAATTGCTTCATTTGCTTGCTTCGTGCCCTCAAAATCATCGCAAGCACCAATGCTAACGTTGCGCCGCTTCCTCCTATATATACAAAGATATCGAAAAATTGCTGTGTGAATATATTCGGCAAAGTTTCGCCCCCCTGGAACGCAAGGCGGTTGGCATCCATTGCTGAGAGCCAAATTGGCCCCATTACTCCTCCAACAATGGAAGCTCCATGTAATCCACAGGACCATAACAGCTGTACAAGAAATACTGCAACCAGGCTGCCGATCAAGCTTCCGCCCAGAATGCCAAGTGGTTTTCCGAGGACTTCGCCAATGATATTATGCAAGCTCTGAAAGTCTGTTTGCTCTACAAGAAGCCTAAGAACCCAAATCAAGGCTATAACAATAAAACCAGGTATAAGTGCAACGAATGATTTGCTGACAGCAGGCGGTACGCCATCAGGCATTTTAATAATGATATTTTTTTGGATGATAAATCGGTATATTTCCGTTGAGAGCATGGCAATAAGCATCGCTACAAAAAGTCCCTTGCTTCCCATTAAAGCGGCCGGGATCGCTCCTCCTACAAGTACTGCTTCTGATGCTCCGTCTGGCGTAAAGGAGACCTGGTACGGTGTTGCCAAAAGAAATGCCGCAACAGAAATTGCACCTGCAGACAGCGCATCCACTCCATATTTTTCAGCAAGGCGGTAAGCTATGCCAAAGGCGGCAATCAAGGCCATAATATCGAAGGTCGCACCCACTGGATACATCAGCTTTGTCAGCCATTGATCACCGAATGTATTTGCCATGAAGTCGTCATAGCCGGGAATAGGCAAGAAACCAAGAATCAGAAATAATGAACCGACAATAATCAGCGGCATCGTCAGGATAATTCCATCACGGAGTGCCTGAAGATGGCGCTGGCCCGCTACCCTGCCTGCCACAGGCATCACCTTATTTTCAAGGAAATCATTCATTTTGCTCATTAAACTCACTCCCCCTATTTATTTACTAATTTTTCTGCAAAGCTTAATACTTCGGTCCCATTGCATGTGCCATAGTGAACGATATTAATTACGTCAACCGGGATCTTTTTTTCTTCACCCAGCTTCTTCAATTGAGGAAGCATAAAACGCACTTGAGGGCCTAGAAGCAGCACATCCGCCCTGTCAATATGATGGTGTACCGCATCACTTGAAACAGCCCAAATTGTATATTCTTTATCTTGTTCTCTTGCACTTTTCTCCATCTTTGTAACTAACAGACTTGTAGACATCCCGGCTGAACAGCACAGCAATATGTTCACTTTATCACCCCTCTTTTAAGTGGAATCTCCTTGCTCGTACCTTAATACTAAATTGAAAACGCTTCCATTAACACATACACTTTTTCCGTTGAGCAACGGAAATTTTTTATTAGACAATTCTGACTAATCAAAATTCCCTTCGGATAATGAAAGTTTTTTAAACTTTATCTCCTTAGTTATTTCGTTTGCTTACAAACCTAAAAAACACCATGCCAAATTGACTGGCATGGTGGAACTGCTTTATTCTTTTTTGCTCAGGAAAACAGATATAAACTCATTATAAGTTTTGCTCTTCAATAATTGGTGTACCAGCGTGCTGTCCTCAACCACTTCTATCAGGAGCTTGTACATATTGACCAAGTCTTCTTTACTGTTTTTTCTTACACATAGCAAACAAACAAATTGCACCCGCTTATTATCCCAGTCGACAGGTTTCTGAAGTGTGCATATGGCCCAGAATGTTTCATCCGTTCGCGGCATGATCGGATGAGGTATGGCAACCAGGTTTCCAAAGCAAGTTGGAGAAACTTCCTCCCTTTCCAAAACGGCAGGCAAAAAGTGTTCATCAGTCAAACCCAGACCTGTTAACTCACTTGCTAAAAACCTTAATACTTCTTCTTTTGTTTCAAATTCCTTTTGAAGAAAAACCAGCTCTTTTCTTGTATAAGCAAAAGACTGTCCGGTATGATCCTCCAATACTCTCTCAATCTTTAATAAATCAGGCCCCCCAAGTATAGTGTTTACCTGAATGACCGGGACTGGAAGTTCAGAGGCAATGGGAACTGTACTGACAATAAAATCGATCGTGTCCAGCGGGATTTCATTTATTTTATAATATTCTGTTGTCCCTGCCAGCTCCAGCCTGGAACCAAATTGGGACTCGAGCTTGTGATATAAAAGCCGGGCGCTGCCGACTCCTGAAGCACAGACAATCAGACAGCGTTTGACTGAATGGTTTGCCTTGACTCTCTCCATCGCCGCTCCAAAGTGAAGAGCCAGATAGGCGACCTCGCTTTCACCAATTTGGTATCCATATTCTTCTTTGATACAAATCCCAGCCAGAACGCCTGCCTGAAAGGCTACCGGATAATTGGATTTTATCGCATCCAGCATCGGGTTCCGGATATTCATGCCGAATCTGAACCGATTTAATGCGGGCTTAAGATGCAAACACATGCTAACAAACAATTCCTTATCATTTTTAATGCCCAGCTTTAGCTTTTGTTCAATCATACTCAGGATTTTTTTTGCCAGATTAAAGACTTCCTCATCAACAAGACTGCGTATTTCTGTTTCATTCAAATGAAAATGAGCAATCATTCTGATCCCCATTAAATGAATGGCTATATAGGCAATTTCCGACTCTGGAAACTCTACGAAAAGATGTTTATTTATTTCCTGGACTATTTCAGAAGCTACTATATACTCCTTTTGGTTTATGATTTCATGCATGTCTTTCGGGAATATCATTACATATTTTTCACATCGTATCCTGCAGCAGGCAATGGCAATATGAGTGATCAAATTATTCAGGCCCATGTCGGAAAGTGATATACCGCTTACCCTGACTTGATCAAGAATAATTTTTCGGATCAGCTGGACTTCTTCTTTTGGCAGAATGGACATGCGGCTTTCAAATAGGTCAAGGACCGTTTTTTCCCGATTGTAAATATACTGGGACATGCAAAAGCGAAGTTTAACTTCATCTCCCTTTAACTTGAGGCCATAATTCGGCCGCTTCTCAACTGTAATAGCATACTGCTGTAAAATCCTTTTGGCTTCTCTTAAATCATTTTGAATGGAAGATTTGCTAATGAATAATTCTTCAGCCAGGTCATCCAGTTTCACATATTTATCAGCAAAAAGAAGCCGCTTGATCAGAAACTGGACACGATCTTCCGGAAGGTTCGGTATATGCCCGCTTTTTAATGAATCTTCTCCTGCAACTCGAAACAGCAAATTTTGAAATTTGGCATCATCCCCAACAGTCAATTTATATCCAGTTCCGCGGACCGATTTAATTTCAGCGCCGTTTTCAGCAAGCAGCATATTTAACTCTTTTATTGAATTCCTGATTGTACGGGAAGTAACCTGTATGATATTTGCCAGGTACTCGCTTGTGATTACATCATCTGTTTCTATTAAAGCTTTTAGAATACTGCTCATTCGGGTATTCAGCATTCTAATCTTCCCCCCACCAACAGTATTTTTTATCTATTTTGTAATTCTTTAGAACAACTGTTATAAGTAAACATCTGGAAGTTATTTTCCAGGATCCAAATACTTGTCATTAAAAAAATGCTTAGTTATCTAAATTATCAGAAATATGTTAAGTTAATACCATTTTAATAGAAAAAAGATTAATTTGGGCACTTTCACAAAAAAAATTGGGGTAAATAGACCATTAACCCAACACCCGGCAAAATAAATAGGGAGCTGCTCAGAGCAGTCTCCCTATAAGTGCTATCAATCAAAAAAATTTTAGTATTATGGCAAAAATGGCGCAAAATACACCAATAAATCCTGTTGCTTATTATAAGCAAAATATGTACACGGCTGCTGCCCAATTGGTGATGGAAAAATAACTTTCCCGCAAAGTGGGCAATTGCCTTTTAGTCTAAATTGATGTTTTACTCCTACTGGGAAAGGATGGCTATCATTGCCAAGCAGGAAAACAAAATCCTTGCCATCCACTTCAAAATTGATTTCAAATCCCTTAAAACCAGATGATCTTGTGATATTGTAATTCGCTATTTCAAACTCCACTTATCTTATCCGCCCCCCCTGAAGATGTACTTATACCCATAACTTCCAGAAACGTTCGTTTCTAAGGGATTTTCAGTCTGGAAGTATAGTTATAGATCATTCAGGATTAATAATATGCTCTAACCTCAACTGTACACGTTCAGCAATCAGATAGTACTTTGAATAGTGGACAGGTAAATCCTGTTCACCATAAATCACTTTATCCACCAGGACAAGTAAATTGAAATTATTCACTTTTAAGTGTGTTTGCAATTCTTCGTCTGGATAGACAAATTCCAGGTTTTTGCGGACTCTTTTAAACTTAACTGCATACTCATCATGAATAATAGCAAAAGTAGAACTTTCGGGCGTTATTTTTTCTTCGATGCCTGGATAAAGATCAACAGGCAAATAGGCGTAATCTACGCTTAGCGCCTGGTCATTGCGGTAGACTTTTCGCACAAGTTCAATATACTCCTTATATCGGCTGTTAAAAATCCTGTCTAAATCCGGATCGCTTTTGATTTTCTGGATGGAAATGATATCTTTCGTTATCGTGTCATTTTCGGTTGTTAATCCTTCGGTAAAACCCTGCAGGTCCAATAAATGAATTTCTTTTCTTGGGGCACTTACAAAAGTGCCCTTGCCTCTGACAATTGTAAGAGTACCTTCGTCAACTAATTCCTTGATGGCGCGTCTGATAGATATGCGGCTGGCTTTGAATAAATCTCCCAATTCTTTCTCGGTGGGGATTCGATCTCCCTCTTTTAGTCCATTGCTTTTAATATAGTGCATCAGTCCGGTCATGATTTCTTCGTATAAATAAAGCTGATCTCGATTTAGATTGTCTTTTTCCATTGTCAACGCCTCAATATCTCAATTTTACAATAATTATACATGAATCCGCCCGTAAATAAAAAGAATCACATGTTTGCGGGATACCCAAATCCCCCATATTCCTGGCATGTCTTTTCAGCAGAAAGGGTTCCTTTTTCAAGAGCCTTTTCTACATTGCCGCTCTTGGCATATTCAGTCAGAAAGCCTGCAATCAAGCTGTCTCCTGCCCCCATTGTATCGACAACATTAATTTTCCTCAGTTTCTGCTTATAGATATTCTCTTGATGGACGAATACAGCCGGCTCTCCTCCCCGTGTCAGACCTATAACCTCAAAGCCAAACGATTCAAGGTCTGCAATGAAATCATTAAGTTCTGCTTCAGATAATTCTGCAGCTGAGAAAAATGCATAAGTGATAGATGGGGCTATAGATGAAATATATTCCAGGTCTTTCCGATTTGAAAAATCATACGAAACTTTAATCTCTTTAGCGATCTTAGCCAGTTCGCTTTCCATCGACGAATAGCAGCTCACATGGCAAACATCAAATTGCTTAATATAATCAATTTCCTCCGGAATCAGCTGAATTTTAAACCGGTGCTGCACAGTGTCTTTAGGTCCTCCTACAAATACCCGATCATTGTCCTCTGTGAGCGCGACTTTGGGCTGGCCTGTGATGCCGATAGCATCCCTGGAAAACTGGAAGTCGACACCCTCTTGCTGCAATGCATTTTTGATATGTTTTGCAGGCTCATCTGTAGCAAAAATCCCAATATAGCCGACACGGCTTGCACCGTTTCGCTTGGCATTTACAGCGACATTCACACAATTGCCGCCAGGAAAATATTCGTTCCGGTCCAAATAGCAGTCTACAACATTGTCACCCACAGCCATTAATTTCATCGTCATTATCCTTTCACCGAGCCTTCTGCAAGGCCTCGTACTAAATATTTTTGGAGAGCAATCAACAATAGAACCATCGGGATTGACGCAATGACCATTCCTGATAGCAGGACACCCCAATCTGTTCGCAGTGCATCCCGGAAGACCATAAGCCCTGATGGAATCGTTTTCAGCTCGCTGGAATTAATGAATACTGTTGCAAATAAGAACTCGTTCCAAGCATAGAAGGCGTTAATAATCACTGAAGTTATCACAATCGGAATAGACAGCGGCAAGTATATCCTCCAATAGATCCCAAACTCACTGCAGCCATCGATCAAGGCAGATTCTGACAGCTCTTGAGGCACGGTTATGAAGAAAGCGCGGATCAGTATGATGGTAAGGGGCAGCCGATAAGCAACATATGTCAGAATTAAAGCCCACCTTGTATCGATCAAATTAAAAAGCGATAAAATCTCAAATAATGGAATGAGAGCCACCTGCGGATTCATCATCAGTCCGCCAATGATGAATAAAAGAGCTGCATCAATCCAGCGGCTGCGGTATCTGGCCAGCACAAAGGCTGCCATGGTACCTGTCATAACAGTAAGCAGGATTGAAAAGCCGGTAACATAAGCGCTGTTCAGAAAGTAATTTTGGATTCCTTTTTCCCATGCTAATGCATAATTCTCAAAATGCCATTCGCTGGGGAGTGCCCAGACATTTGAATAAATCTCCTTATAGCTTTTAAACGAAGAGATCACCATCCAAAAAAGCGGGTAGAGGATCATGATGGCGAAAATGATTAGTCCAAGGAAAACTAAATTTCTGGAAAGCCGAGTTTTACGGGTCAGCTGCCTTCTTTTTACGGCCGGGAAAGTTAACTCATTGGTTTGAAGATTTTCTATTTTCATCATCAATCTTCCTTTCCTGTTTTAGACACTTTGATCTGGACTAAGGCAAAGATTGCCGACAGCAGAAACATGGTTGTGGCGATTGAAGAAGCATAGCCCATATTGTCTTTGAAGAATCCATTCTGATACATATGAACAGCCAAGGTCATCGAGCTGTTCCCTGGTCCCCCATTGGTCAGGATATAGGGCTCATTAAATACCAGGATGGAACCAGTAACTGTGATCAGCAGATTGACAAACATCGTTTCCTTAACTTGAGGAAGAGTAATGTGAAAAAACTGGCGTATTTTTCCTGCGCCATCTATATGGGATGCCTCATATAATTCATTAGGGATTTTTTGAATGGCTACAATGAAAAGCATTGTAATTAGACCGATACTCTGCCATTGGGACATGGCAATAACACTGTAGATCGCGGTTGTTGAATTGCCAAGCCATGGTTTTGCAAGATCACCTAGTCCAATTAACTCCAGGAAGCTGTTTAACAATCCAATTTGCGGATTATATACAAAACCAAACAGCAGGGCAATAACAGAAATGGAGATCATCACAGGGATAAAGTAGATGATCCTGAGGGCTGGAGCGACTTTGCGAAACAATTTATCTTCAAGAATACTTGCCAGGATTAAGGCAAAGAATATTTGAAAAATCACAGAAATAACTCCATATTTCACATTGTTCCATAATGCGATCCCGATTACTTCATCTTCAAATAATTGCTTTATATTACTCATGCCAACAAAGGATTTTGAATCTGAAAATACATTGAAATCGAAGAAGCTGTTATAAAAGTTCTGAATGAGTGGTATGTAGATGAAAATGCCCAGGAATAGTACAGTTGGCAAAAGAAAGAGAATTGGCGTCATAGACATTTTTCTTAATTTCATACTTATTACCCGCTTTCCCGATAATTAGAAAGCCCCGACACCCGAATGTCAGGGCCCTCCTCTGTTACTCGCTCTTTTTCGCTGCTTCTTTTTGAACCTCTTTCATAATATCTTCCGGCGATTTTTGTTTCGTAGCCAGCTCCTGGCCGCCGCGCATAAAGATGTCGGCAATCGTAATATCAACTGCATTGTCAAACCATGGTGCTGTCGATGCTGCATCTAACACAATTTGATAGGCTTCATAGCTGGTAGGACTTGTATTCTCCTCTGTTACGCCATTCTTTACAGCATTCAGCTGGCCATCAGTTTTCGTAAATTCCTGGGCTGTTTCCTCGGAAGTCAGGAATTTCAGGAACTCTACAGCTTCTTTAGGAGCATCCTTACTAAGCATCCACCCTTCAGGCGCGCCGGTCAGGGAGTCCGCACGACCTGCTCCATCCGTTACTTCCGGAAAGTTGAAAAACCCAATTTCTACATCGCCAATCTCCTGGACCAATCCTACTTCAGCAAATTGCATATACAGAATTGGCACTTCTCCAGCAGCAAACATATTTCTGGCAGCTTCATGGTCAATTGCGGTAGACACCTCTCCCATAAAACCAGTCAGCTCCTGGAATATTTCTAAACCGCGGATATATCCTTCATCTGTGTATGGTGTATCACTTTCCAGATTATAGTCTGCCTCCCGCACTTCAGGATCTACTACTCTATCAAAAATGGTACCCAAGTAGTGTGAGATAGCCCAGGCATTCGTCAGCCCTTCGACAACAGGCGTTTCATAACCCGCAGACTTTAATTGCTCTAAAACATCCACCAGTTCATCGTATGTTTTTGGAACCTTAATATTATTTTTCTCAAAGATCTCCTTATTGTAGAAGAAGGCTTTTCCATCTACCGTGAAAGGAATGCCGTATGTGCTGTCATCAAAAGTAAATCCGGCATATTGGGACTCAAGAATACTGCCGCTCCACTCTGTGTCTTCATTAATGATGTCATTCAGTTCCTTAATCCGGCCGGAACTTACCAGATTTTCAGCGAAAGAGTCTGACCAGGAAGAGAAAATATCCGGAAGGCCATCATTTGATACTAAAACCCGTACCTTTTCTTTATAAGAATCATTGAGAACAGAATCCACATTAATAGTGACGCCAGGATGCGACTCCTCAAACTCTTTGATTTTTTGATCATAGAATGATTTTCTTGGTTCATTTGGCCAGCGGTGGAAGAAATCAATAACTACATCATCGCCATTCGATTTTGAGCCTGAGTCAACAGATGAGTTACATCCTGCCATAATACCGGCCGCGATAATGCCGACTAAAAGAATGCTGAACATTTTTTTCATATGATCGCCTCATTGATATAGTTATTTTTAAAGATTTTACACCAATTCCAATAGAATTAATACTCCATCTTCCACATGTATCTTCTTACTGAAAGAGGATGTCCTTTATGTTCTGCAAGGCCATCAGCATAAAGCCTCATAACAGGACCTGTTAGGGCCGGGCCAAAGTACTCCTTCAAATCTTCATCCACTCCGCTGTAATCAAACTTAGAAGCATCTACTACTTCTACTTTCTCACTGTACTGCTTTACGAAATCCAGTGCCCGCTCATCTAATGGCCTGCTTGGTCCTTCGCCTGCTATCAAAAGGAATGGCACATCAAAGTCTGTAATTTCAAATGGGCCATGGAAATACTCTCCGGAATGAATAGCATTTGAATGGATCCACAGCATTTCCATCAGCAGGCAGCTGGTGAAAGAATAGGCATGGTGGATATAAGCCCCGCTTGCCATCGTATAGATCGTATTCTCCCTCTTATTGCGTTTGCCGAAATCAAAAGCTGCTTCTCTAAACTGCTGCTGGTTCTTCTCGATTAAATCTCCCAGATTGCTTAACTGCTCAATTCCTCTATCATACTTTTCGTCACCAGTAAAAATCTTTAACAGCTTGAAAATGAATGTGTAATATATACCGATTTCACCGTCAATGGCATCTGATCCATCTTTGTAATTGTAGTGAAGGACATATTCTGCTTCTTTGCAGAGCGGAGATTCAACATCCATAGAGATGGCGACAGTTAGAGCTCCTTTACCCCGGGCATATGTAGCTGCTTTAACTGTTTCTGGCGTAGTCCCTGAATGTGAGCGCAGGATAACCAGGCTGTTTTCATTTAGTGCTTTAGGATTTAAATGGACAAATTCATTAGAAGTATAAACAAAGCTCGGTTTCCCCGTATCTTTTGTGATGAAATAATCTCCAAAAGATAGAGATGCCATCGATCCTCCGCAGGCTACGAAAAATACATTCTGAACATTTTTGTTCTCAATGGCTTCAATGGCTAATTGGATTTGATTAGTATGTTCCTGTTTCATTACTCCCCCCTCCTTACTATTGGTTTTGATTGGCGATTTAGAAACTGATTGTGTCATACTAGCACCTCCGGTTTTTTATGATGTCCTATAACATCATATTGATAATTATAGTACGTCATATGATGTTATACGTCAACAGTATATTTGAAATTTTCTGTTTATTTTAATATGCAAATTCCGACAAGCTTTATATTATATTGGAGGATTTTTATTGATTCTGTCATTGATTGAAAAAAAGATGCCTGCCTCTTCCCTTTTGTCTTAGTCGACAAAACGGGATGCGGCAGCCACCACGTTAAGAGATTGTATTCAACTTGTTATATAGAGATTGGTCGATTTTGCAGGCACCGATCAAACTCTAACCATTGTTTGAGATGCATAGGCGAAAGATCCCAATTAGGTTCCTGATCTAAAACAGCTATATATTCCAATGAGTTGCCATCCAAGTCCTTGAAATAGCAGCTGGCAGCAGGCATCCAGGGGTGTACAATAGGTTCGCCTGCATCTAATCCAAAAGATGGAGAAAGGTCTATACCTTTCTGCCCCAAAAATCCAGGTACCTCCAACAGCTCTTTAAGTGACACCGAAAATGCGAAGTGAGACGGTGTGAATTTGTCTTCAGAAACTTCCCAGATTCCCAGCATCTGTTCTTTCTTTGATGGTTCCCCCAGCCAAAAGAAGGCCACCCTTCTTTCTTCCACTGTATAAGCCAATTCCAATTGCAGCTCCTGGTAAAATTGAATCGCATTGATTAAGTTTTTTGTATTTATGTGCGTTTCATATAATCCTGCATTTTTCATATGCCTCTTCCTTCCTATAGATGATGCTTTAATCATAGAAGGTAAAGGCATATATTGAATCAGGCGAATTGCTGAGAAATCCATACTACATTCGACATATAAAAACCACCCCGCTGAGAAGATCTTGTTACAAGTCCAGTTAGGAATATGAACGGGAAATTATCCTTAAACCACAACGAAAAGACCTCAACATATAGTTGAGGTCTTAATAATAACTTTGTGAATAAGGAGCGAATCTCTTCCCAGTCAGCCTGCTTATTTAGTTAGTAACACTTTCCTCAATCTTACTCTCATAGCTATCAAGCAAAACTCGCACATCAGCTGTTGTATCAGTATTCATCAACTGATTTCTTAATTCGCCCGCACCACGGAACCCTTTCACATAAATCTTGAAAAAGCGGTGAAGAGCCCTGAACGGACGTGCTTCCAGCTCTTTCGAATATTTATCATGAAGATCCAGGTGCAATCTCAAGAGATCAAGCAGTTCCTTAGGAGTATGATCTTTCGGCTCTTTTTCAAAGGCAAATGGATTTTTAAAAATACCGCGGCCAATCATCACACCATCGACACCATATTGATCAACCAGCTGCTGGCCGGCTTGGCGGTCAAGGATATCTCCGTTAATGGTCAAAAGGGTGTCCGGTGCCACACGGTCACGAAGCTTCTTGATTTCAGGAATCAGCTCCCAGTGAGCATCCACTTCACTCATTTCTTTGCGAGTCCGAAGGTGGATTGAAAGATTAGCGATATCCTGTTCCAGAATGTGTGTGAGCCAGTCCTGCCACTCATCTAGTTCAGTATAGCCGAGCCTTGTCTTCACACTGACAGGCAATCCGCCCGCTTTTGCTGCCTGCACAATCTCTGCAGCCACATCAGGACGGAGAATCAGGCCGCTGCCCTTTCCTCTCTGGGCTACATTCGGGACCGGACATCCCATATTGATATCAATGCCGCGGAAACCCTGCTCCGCCACACCAATACTCGTCTGCCGGAAAAATTCTGGCTTGTCTCCCCAAATATGGGCAACCATCGGCTGTTCATCTTCCGTAAAAGTCAGACGCCCGCGCACACTCTGGTTTCCCTCCGGATGGCAATAGCTTTCCGTATTCGTAAACTCTGTAAAAAACACATCAGGCCGAGCAGCTTCACTCACGACATGGCGGAACACAACATCCGTCACATCTTCCATTGGTGCAAGTATAAAAAATGGCCGTGGCAATTCACGCCAGAAATTATTAGTCATGTTGAAATTCAAATCCTTTCATTATGGGATATTCTATCATACTTTCATCCCAGAACTTAGGCAAAAGTTTTTGCTCCATATACACTTATAGCACGAGTAGACGGTTTATATCAAACTAAAGTAAATTTTGAATATTATAAACTACAATTAGAAGCAGCAAAAAAGGAGATTGGCCCCATAAATTGGCCAATCCCCAAATTAGTACTTTTTTAAAGTGCCTTATCTTCAACCGTATCCAAATAAGCCTCAATCTCACCAATCACCGACTTCACACACCCATCTTCAAACGGAGAAATCAAGTTTGCTTCTTTGACGAGTCCTGTGAATGACTGGCTTCCGCCCTGCTTGCATAAGTGCAGGTAATCCTTCCAGGCTTCTTCGGTATTTTCCTGCGTACGCTTCCAGAATTGCAGCGCGCAGATTTGGGCCAGTGTGTAATCAATATAATAGAAAGGAACTTTGTAAATATGTCCCTGCTGCTGCCAGAAGCCGCCATTTTCCAAGAAATCATTTCCTTCATAATCGCGATGCGGCAGGTACTTCTTCTCGATATCTCTCCAAGCGTGCTTTCGCTGGGCTGGAGTTGCTTCCGGGTTAGCATAGACAAAATGCTGGAATTCATCGACTGCTACACCATAAGGAATAAACAGAACCGCTTCACTTAAATGAGAGAACTTGTATTTATCCGTATCTTCCCCGAAGAAGAGGTCCATCCATGGCCAGGCGAAGAATTCCATGCTCATGGAGTGGATTTCACATGCTTCCAGCGTAGGGAACCCGTACTCTGGCACTTCGAATCCACGGCTTTCAAATACCTGGAAGGCATGCCCCACTTCATGCTTTAATACACGAACATCGCCTTTTGTTCCGTTAAAGTTTGCGAAAATATATGGTGACTTATGCTGGCTGATATAGGTGCAGTATCCGCCGCCAGCTTTACCTGCTTTGCTTAACAGGTCCATCAGGTTGTTTTCCACCATATAAGTGTAAAACTCATTCGTTTCCGGGGACATTTCCTCGTACATTTTCTTCGCCTGATCGACAATCCACTCTGCATCTCCCTTTGGATCAGGATTTCCTGTCTTGAAGCTGAAGCTGTCATCGTAATACCTGAATGTATCGACGCCAATACGTTCCTGCTGCCTTTGTTTGAGTTTGGAGGCTAATGGAACGATATACTCTTTCACCTGGTCACGGAACTTTGCTACCATTTCAGCATCATAATCCGTTCGTGAAAGCCTGGCATAAGCTAACTCTGTAAAAGAAGAGAATCCCAGCTTCTTGGCAATACTGGTACGCACTTTTACAAGCTTGTCGTATAAATCATCCAATTGATCGGCATGCTCAACAAAAAAGCTGTACTTCGCTTCATTGGATTCCTTCCTCACGCTGCGGTCAGGTGACTGGTGATAAGGAACTAACTGAGCGAGATTTTTTACCTGCCCATCAAATGGGATCTTAGCCGAAGCAAGCAGATCCACATACTCACTAACCAGCTTGTTTTCTTCCTGCATTTCCTTCAGCACATCAGGAGAAAAAGTCTTTAACTGGCTGTCCGCCAATAGGAATAACTGTTTCCCCCACTTATCCTCCAGCTGAGAGCGGAATTTAGAAGCTGTAAGGGCCTCATAAAATTTTGTGATTAGACCCTTGTAGGCTGGTCCCACATCATTGAAAAAATCTTTTTCTTTCTTATAAAACTCATCTGTCGTATCAATCGTCTGACGGATCTGCACAATCTGCCTCATGCTGTCAAACTCAGAACGCAGCTCATTGATTTCTTTCATTACGGCGTCCTGGACTTCAAAGGACTCCGCAGATTGGAACTTCTCTAATAATTGATTAAAATTTCCTTCTACCTCTTCCATATTAGGTCTTGTGTATGGGTAGTCATTAAAATTCATCAAAGATCCTCCTTATGTAGTAAAAATATCATACATACATATTTCGGCAGAATGAGACAAAATCCTTTTAGTTTTGGAAAAAAATTTCGCTTTTCGAAATATAATAGGAAGCTGCATTTGAGCCATCTTCAGGTGAAACGGGTACTTTTCCATTGCTTTTTAATTATTTCCTCATTATAACCTTCTCTGAGCTTAAGTTCCTTAGTATAAGCAAACCAGCTGTACCTTTTTCTCAGACTCCCTAATCTGAACATCATTAACCTTAGCGGATTTGTTTGTTGAGCCAAGGGACCTGACCCCTTGGCTCTTTTTAACATGATTCATAAATAAGAGAATACGATAGATATGAGCGCAAAGAAAAGCGAAATAGGAATTGGGGGATTGTATGATCCAGATATCAGGGGTACCTTTTCAAAATCAAGGAAGTGGACAGCTTGGAAGTGTTGAGAAAACGATTATGCAGCAGATGCAGTCTGCACCAGTTTTGTTTTCTTATAATTCCGAGTATGAATTACTTTTTGAGCTTACAGTGCGCAGGAACATCATTCAAAGTGCGAAAGAAATGGATAAAAGTCAGGCTGTGTTTACAAGCTTTGAATATGCCCGCTGCAATCCCAGGTACTGGCAATTAACAAGAGCCGGCGGGTTCCTTTTGAGGCCTGATGTGCGGCCGGCTGAAGCAATTATAGATATTTATCGCAACGGTTCCTTTTATGCATTCGAATGTGCGACAGCTATTCCAATCATCTATTACTATGCCATATTGAATAGTATCGGCAGCGAAAGGTTTAATTCATTATTTCAGGATCTATATCTTTACAGCTGGCATACAGATACAGACCTGGGCATCATCACCTTTTACTCTGATCATTTTATACCTGGAGACGTCCTGTACGTAAATAATCCTGACTTTGATCGAAAAACACCGCATTTCAGGGGTGTTAATGCTGTGCTCCTTGAGGATGGCAGGCTGTTTGGACACGGATTTAATATAAGAACATCAGAAGAAATGATTCGGCTCCTTAATGAGACGAGAAAACCGGACAGTCAGCAATCAGCATATATAACAAAATTGGTGACCAGGCCTTCTTTCAAGTATTTATTAAGAGCGGCAGGCTGGCAGAGGAACAGCGCAGCATACAAACCACAGCGTCCAATCGTGCATCATAACAAAAGCTCCATTTCATATGTACACTATCTCTATTATTCAATCTAATAGCCGGTCATATCAAATAACCCGGACATTCGCCCATTTTTTTATAGACGGGCTCCAAACTCACCTTCGAGAGTACTATATAGAGAAATTCATTACTCGAGGGAGGTATGATAAATGTATTCAAATCTAAACGCCCCGCCGACTCTTAGTGCAAATGTTCCTCCAAATGTTGCTCCAAATGCCGCTCCAATGCCTGCCTATACATCCCCAGCATATGATTGCGGAGCTCCATATCCTGCATATAGCTACAGCTGCCCTAGCAATCGTAACGATTTTTTCTTAATTGTAGTTCTGTTTATTTTACTTATCATTGTGGGGGCAGGCTTTTACTCCGATAACAAATGCTAACTTCAATGCCTATAGGTAAGAATAATGGGAAATAATGATCAACCTAGGGACTTGGGGAACTCCTCAAGCCTTATTTTTATTTAAGAAAAACATTAAACTCATATTCTATTAGGCTTTCATCGTTCTTCCTATCAAAAAAATAATCAAAGAGCTGCTTTTCTTGGAGTGGCTGATGCTTTTTTTAATAAATAGATTACCAAACCGCCTAGGATTGGCGGCTCGTTTTGAACAACAGCACCCGTTACTTTAGTGTAGTTCTTCACAAACTCTATCTTTCGAACCAACTAGACAGCGATCTCACCAGTAATCCATCCTTCAACAAAGTGTTTTAATGAAGCTGCAACCCAAGTTCGACTATCATCCTCGTGATTCCACACATAAATATCGGTTTTTTCAATGGTTCCATTTTTTAATATTGCATAACAAAATAAATCGCCATTACCTGCGTCTGAAAAAAAGAAAAGATGATCAAATGGCATATAAATATCTCTATAATCCTCAAAATTTCTATAAAATAGATTGTCCTTAATCATTTGGGAAGCTGGCCAAACCAAAGGACTATTCCAGTCGTCAAACACACCATTTGTTTCATTAAACAAGGCAGTTAATTCTTCTGGTAATTCAACATTTAATTCTTTTTGAATTTGAGCAATCTCAAACTTTGTTGCAGGGTCTTTAAAATGATATTCCTTAGAAAAGGAATTGACAAATTCTTTCCACATTTCATTCCCCCCTCATTTTAGATGAACATGTTTATATTCTTTTTCTATTTATAAAAATCCTTCTTTCTTTTCAACTGAGATTTATGAAAATTTACAAGGGCGGCGGCATTATGAGGCTGTTAATTTCCGTTCCAGGCACTTTGCTTTCCACGGGGCGACGCTGAGCCTCCTCCCGCTGCGCGCTGCGGGGTCTAAGTATTGCCGCTGCTTTTCCACAGGAATCTTCGTGCCTTGCACTCCAATTAACAGGGTTTTTTAAACTTTGTGTGTGTTTAACACGGGTTATGTAAATGTGGGGTCAGGCACCTATTTTTTGTTTTCTTCCTGAATTTCCTTCAGGACATCAGGAGTACCCGTCCTTAATTGACTGTCCGCCAATAAGAATAACTGTTTCCCCACTTACCCTCCAGCTGAGAGCGGAATTTAGACGCTGTAAGGGCCTCTTGAAGTTTTGTGATCAGAACCTTGTAGGCTGGTCCACTTCATTGAAAAAATCCTTTTCTTTCTTATAAATCTCATCCGTTTTATCAATCGTCTGACGGATCTATCTGACTCATGCTGTCAAACTCAGAACGCAGCTCATAGATTTCTTTCATTAAGGCGTCTTGGACTTCAAAGGACTCAGCAGATTGATACATCTTGTATTTTGAAATATGGCACTAAGCATGGAGCTATAGCCATAAAAAAACCGACTTCCCCCGCAATAATCGGAAATCGGCTGCGCTTTATCTAGATTTCGGAAATACTGCTTCCTTTTATGAATGAGTAGATTCTCCGCCGTCCACGTGCAGTACTTGGCCGGTGACAAAGCGTGAGTCATCGGATGCCAAATATACATATGTTGGAGCTAATTCAAATGGATGGGCCACGCGCTGCATAGGATTAAAGGCTCCGTATACCGCCACTTGGTCTGACGAAAAGCTCGCAGCGATAAGCGGCGTCCAGATCCGTCCGGGCGCTACTGCATTGACGCGGATTCCCTTTTTCACTACGTTTTTGGCCAGTGCCCGGGTGAAGCCGACGATGGCGCCTTTTGTGGCAGTGTAATCAATCATTTGTTTTTCGCCAACATAAGTCACTACAGATGAGGTTCCGATGATCGAGCTTCCCGGTTTCATATATGGAAGCGCTGCTCTTGTTGTATAGAAGTGAGAATAGATATTTACCTTAAAGGTGTCATCAAATTGCTGGTCCGTAATGTCCGTCAAGCTCTTCTGCTGGAACTGGATCCCCACATGGTTACAGAGTATATCCAGGCGGCCGAATGTCCTTACAGTTTGTTCTACAATGGCCACACATTGCCGTTTATCCCGCAAGTCGCCAGGCATTAATAAACAGCGCTGGCCGAGTTGTTCAACTCTCATTCTTGTCCGGTTGGCATCCTCATGTTCATTTAAATAAGCAATGGCTACGTCCGCGCCTTCCTTTGCAAACGCAATCGCTGCCGCAGCCCCAATACCGCTGTCACCGCCTGTAATGAGCGCAACCTTCCCCTTTAATTTTCCGCTTCCTTTATAATTGGGATTTTCAATGATCGGCCGGGGCACCATTAATCCTTCCACACCAGGATGGGAAAGCTGGCGTTGTTCAGGTAAATTTAATGGGATTTCCTCATATTGAATGATTTTTCCATAGTTAGGATACATCGGGTATGGGTGTTCCACTTTGTTTGCATCAAATGCTTGCTGCAGCTGTTGGATCTGCCGCAGCTTCTTTTGCTCCTTCAGGCCCATCATGTTGCCGTGTTGATATTGTCCCATCATATCTCCGTATTGATATTGCCCTTTCCCATTACCAGCATGCTGGCCCATTTGCGGCATAACATACTGTGGCATCTGATTGGCTTGCTGCATTGGAGACATCGGGTACTGCGGCATCTGATTGGCTTGCTGCATCTGGTACATTTGAGGTTGATACATTTGCGACTGGTTCATTTCCGGCATTTGATCCATCATAGCCATTTGATCTGCGATATCGATATCTTGCATTTGATCCACTTGCGGCATTTCGCGATTCTGATTTTCTTGAGTCATGGGAAACCTCCTGGTATTAAAAACTTTATGTTTAACCTATGTTTGGCGTCCGGCCGGAGTGCCTGTTTCCCAATAAAGTAAATCCCCTCCTATCGGCTCAGGGGTATGTTCCTGACCCGTTTTAGGCAAGTTGTACTTGCTCCATATCCATTTAGCATGAATAAGGTAAAACGTAAGAAAAAATGTTAAGGAGGCAGTCCTTTGAATTTTGAGTTTAGTCCTAAAGTAAAACTATTGCTGGTCAACCATTCAGATCAAAAAGTAAGGATGGATTATATCAATCATTCCTGGCCAATGCCGGAAATAGGTTGGAGACCGCCTTATTACACTAACCCCGAGTATGGTTTCAACTACCCTGTTATCTAATTTTACTCCGGGACGTCATAGCGATTCGAAAGAAAATGCCTGTATTTTCACATAGATTCATGGATACAGGCTTTTTTCAATAGCTATTTTTTTCTTTACTGTAAACAGCCTTTTTAGTTCACTACATATGAAAACCAAAGAAAAATTTAATATATTTTGCATAAGGAATTTTTAAATAAAGATACTAAATTGACCATTGCCCCTCGCTTTTTTGTTTATTCTAATAAACCGCCGTTCCTTTACTGCGCACTTTTTTTCTCCTTAAATCCTCTTTTTTACTCCTGCATGTGCCGGATTAATTTCCTGAAAAAAATCGGAATAATTTGTTGTGAATTTTGAAACTATATCTTTGTACAAGTCAATAAGGAGGTCACCAGAATGGACGTTCAAAAATTAGCCGATCATGAGTCATTGGATCTGCATGAAGTTATTAACTTTAAAACCCTTTGCTTAGCGAAATCAAAACTAATGCAAGGTCTGGTATTTGATCAGGATTTGAGAGAATTAATGAAAAAAGATGTTGAACAATCTATCCAATCGCTTGGAGAATTACAGGCGATTTATCAGCGTGCGCCTTTTGAAGCTCCTGTTCCACAAAACCGGCCTACACCAATAGTAAATTGAAAAGGAGGCAACTTCATTGAATAATGACTATTTAGACCCTATAAACTCATTACATGTACCTGAGCTGGCTGATACCACATTTGCCATGGATTTCCTCCTTCGTGCTAAAGAAGGTGTGCGTAATATTGCTGTCGCATTAACAGAGTCGGCATCACCTGATGTGAGAGCACTCTTACGAAGCCAATTAATGCAAGGTATTACCATGCATCAGGAAATTACAGACCTGATGGTTAGCAAAAAATGGTTCCACCCATACGAACTAAGTGAACAGTATAAACTGGATCAACTCTCTGCCAACAATACATTGATGATTGGCAAAATGAATCTGTTCCCTGTTGAAACAAATAGAAAAGGTATGTTTGACCGGACACCTGATGAACACTAACACTGGAGGCTGTATAACATGAAGGCAGTAACGTATCAGGGCATTAAAAATGTTGTAGTCAAAGAAGTTCCAGATCCAAAAATTGAAAAACCGGATGATATGATTATTAAAGTAACGAGTACTGCGATATGCGGATCTGATCTGCATTTAATTCATGGAATGATTCCAAATATGCAGGAAGATTATATTATCGGTCATGAACCGATGGGGATTGTTGAAGAGGTTGGACCAAATGTGACAAAAGTAAAAAAAGGGGATCGTGTTATTATTCCTTTTAACATTGCCTGCGGGGAATGTATGTATTGTAAAAACCATTTGGAAAGCCAATGTGATAATTCTAATGATAATGGTGATATGGGTGCGTATTTCGGATATTCTGGTACGACCGGCGGCTATCCAGGCGGGCAAGCCGAGTATTTAAGAGTGCCGTTTGCCAACTTTACTCATTTCAAAATTCCTGAGACATGTGAAGAACCAGATGAAAAGTTATCCGTTATTGCCGATGCGATGACTACTGGTTTTTGGAGCGTTGACAATGCAGGCGTAAAAAGTGGAGATACAGTTATCGTATTTGGCTGCGGCCCGGTTGGTCTTTTTGCTCAAAAATTCTGCTGGTTAAAAGGTGCAAAGCGTGTCATTGCGGTAGATTATGTCGACTATCGTTTGCAGCATGCCAAACGTAC
Organism: Bacillus infantis; assembly: GCF_008180445.1. Taxonomy (GTDB): domain Bacteria; phylum Bacillota; class Bacilli; order Bacillales; family Cytobacillaceae; genus Bacillus_AB; species Bacillus_AB infantis_B. The sequence continues at coordinate 241,230 of NZ_VTER01000007.1, read as the reverse complement.
CAACAAAGTCGAAATTGTTAATTTTGAACAATTTGAAAATGTGGGCATGCATTTGAAAGAAATGACAAAAGGCGGCGCTGATGTTGTCATTGATGCAGTTGGCATGGACGGTAAAATGACTGATATGGAGTTCCTTGCGAGCGGAATGAAGCTTCAAGGGGGAGCATTAAGTGCGTTTATCATGGCTTCACAAGCTGTGCGTAAAGGCGGGACAATTCAAGTTACGGGCGTTTACGGCGGCAGATATAACGGTTTCCCTTTAGGAGATATTATGCAGCGAAATATCAATATCCGCTCCGGACAGGCCCCTGTCATCCACTATATGCCATACATGTTTGAATTGGTATCGACTGGCAAGATTGACCCAAGCGATGTAGTAAGTCATGTCCTTCCTCTTAGTGAAGCAAAACATGGCTATGAGATATTTGATACAAAAATGGATGAATGTATTAAAGTCGTGCTGAAACCTTAAGGGAGGAGGATTTAATAATGAACTACGCTTTGCATGAAGTTCTTGAAGTCCATGAGATGGCTGCATTTAAGACCAATTGCCTAACTAAGTCCAAAACGATGAAAGCGTTGGTTACAGACCCTCAATTAAAAGATATTATGCTGCAGGACATTGATGTATCTACGAGACAATTACAAGAATATGCTTCTATCCTTTCGAATGCTAAGCAGTAAATTAGGAGGTGGATGAAAATGAATCCAATCATTGAAAATTTTACTGGCATGAATGCACTATCAGATCAAGTGGTTGCAATGGATTTACTGATTGCAGCCAAGAGTGGAGTCAGAAATTATGCCATGGCAGTTACGGAGTCAGGAACACCGGAAATTAAGGAAATACTCACCCGCCATTTAGTGGAAGCTCTTGATATGCATGAACAAATATCCACTTATATGGCAGCAAAAGGCTGGTATCATGCTTATGATACGAACGAACAGATCAGTTTGGACTTAAAGAATATCGATACTGCATTGAACCTGCCGACATTATAAGAAATTCCCGGGAACATTTCGACAGGCGATGGTTCTTTTGGAAAACGTTCAGAGAGACTGGGAATGCCGGAACTATTTGAAGAACAGGGTTTTTCCAAATGGACCGTCATGATATACATCAATGTGTGGCCAAGTATTTAAGAAAACATTTGCCTGATGTCATCATATTGTATATTAAGAAGTAGCCTCCCCGCTTGTAAAAAAACGATCAACATAAAAACCGGCCATTTCTATTTAAGAATAGCCGGTTTTTTTTTTATCTTGTCTGGGAGATTCTATTAACCATTTCAGTTAATGCCTCTTTGACCGGTGTGGCTGGACGTCCCAGAACCTTTTCGAAATCATTGCTTTCAACTTCCAGAGAGCCGCTGCGGATGCTTTCCTGAATGCCGACCAGTAGCGGGATGATGAACTCAGGGAGACCTGCATCTTTCATGATAGCAGCATAGGCTGTGTCATCCACCTGCTGCACTTTGACATCTTTACCCAGGACATTGCCCAGTTCGGATACAAGTTCTTCCTGGGTCAATAACTTCCCTGACAATTCGTAGATTGTGTTTTCGTGACCATTACCAGAGAGGACTGCAGCAGCAGCTTCTGCATAATCCTGCTGCGTTGCCCAGCCTACTCTGCCATTACCTGCGGATGTAATCCATGGTGCCCCAGCCAAAACAGCCTGAATGGTTGGAATTTCATTCTCGAGGTACCAGTTATTGCGGAGAAATGAATAAGGGATTCCTGTTTTCTTGATGGCTGCTTCAGTGGCAACATGAGGCGGAGCCATAAGATTAGTGCTTTCTGGAGCATTGGCTATACTTGTATAAGCAATGAATTTAACACCTGCGCGCTCCGCAGCAGCGACCGCGTTTTTATGCTGGCGGATTCTTGTTTCATTGTCCCCATCAGCAGAAATGATTAACAAGCGGTCAATGCCGGCAAAAGCTGTATCCAATGTTTCCGGGCTGTCAAAATCCCCCTTACGGACGTCTACTCCGCGAGCTTCTAATCCTGCAGCTTTTTCAGGGTTACGGACACTGACAGCCACTTGCTCAGCTGGAACAGTTTTTAATAAAGTATCAACGATTTTTGATCCAAGTTTTCCAGTGGCGCCTGTAACTAATATTTTCATAAAAAAGTCCCTCCCAGATTCATATTCAAAGTTGTAACTAAAACAATTACCTGTAATCAGTATAATTACAAGTTAGTGGCAAGTCAACAAAAAGACGTTTGTCCTTTGTTATTCTTCATGATTTTAAGGTATAATAAACCTGTAATCGAATTAATTACAAACGGAAGGGATGCTTTATGTCCATCAGCAGTAGATTTTCTGTAGGAATTCATATATTGTCGTTGATTGAGTTTAATAAGGACGGGATTAGCTCTTCCGATTTTCTGGCCTCAAGCGTTAACACGAACCCCGCAGTAATCAGGAAACTTATGGGGATGTTAAAGAAAGCAGGATTGGTCGAAGTGCACCCAGGAATCGCAGGAGCCAAGCTTGCCAGGAAAATGTCTGAAATTACACTTCTGGACGTATACAAGGCTGTTAATGTCGTACAAGATCATGAGTTGTTTGGAATGCACGATAATCCTAACCCCGACTGTCCGGTGGGAAGGCACATCCAAAACACAATTGAGCCGATATTTTCAGCTGCACAGTTAGCAATGGAGAAAGTATTGGGTAACGTGCTGCTCGAGGATGTTGTTAAGGATATTGGTGAAAAATCAAATATAGACTGTTAATATAAAGGCATTCATATAGAATGTCTTTATATTTTTTCCGGAGTTTAATGAAACAATAGAGCTGGAGGGGTGACTAACCACCGGCCTCTCACACATCATTTAGCTCTCCCATTTTATCCTTTGCCTTATTGATCAAAGTGACTGACATTATCATCTGACCGCATGCTTTACCGGCAGGCAAGATGGCCGAAAAAAAATTAATAATAAGCCGTTTGTCCATTTGATTACCGCCCAACAGTTGAATCACCCATCAATCAGTTATGGGTGATGGGCAGTCTGGCAAAAAAAATACCTGCCGCTCCCAGAACATTGGAACTAACAGGCACTCATTCAGCCGGAACGTTATTTCTTCTTTTGCGTTATCTAATGGAATCAACAAGCTGCCTCATGGAGTTTATCTGAGAAGATAATTCAATAAACCATTCCTCATCCCCTGTAGAAAGCGCCAAATCAATCAGAAAACGAATTTGCTCTTTGTTTGATATTTTCGTTTCCGGCAATTTCTTCACATCTTTGCTCTGCATTAGAATAGTTTTCCCAACAGCCATCTCATTATCAGATGTAACGGCTGTTACTTTCAGAGCCCCGCCCTGGGCAGCAAGAGATTCTATATAACCCATTAGCAGCTCCCCATCGATTGACTTTCCCTTTACCCAATCCCCTGCTTTTAAAATTAAATCTTTATTTGCAGTCATTCTTTATTCACCTCTCTATATTTATCGGCTGGACCGCGAAGTAACTGTAATTTATTTTATTACATTTATAATAAAGTGAAGATTGGCCACCGTTAGACTGATTATTCCTCGTGGTCATTCAGTTCGACAACGTCGTTAGCAGCCTTCTAAGCCGTTAAGCAATTGCTTTTAACACAGAAAGAAGTACTATATTAATAAGCACTGCAGATAACAAAGGCAAAGTACTACAACAGCAACCGTACTGTAACTATAATTTTTACAGTTAAGAAAGTCAACTGCAAATAATTAGACTAGGATAAAAAACAGGATTGATTCACGTGGTAACATTCTTTCCCTAGTCTCTTATCTATCCCTAAAATTTCTATAAAATGTCCAAAGGCATTTTTCCAGTCGGCTGCGGAAATACTTTATCAAGTCTATTTAAGTCCTCTTTTGTAAATGCAATGCTGGCAGCTTCCGCATTTGCCAGGACATGATCTTCTTGAACAGCTTTTGGAATAGCCAGACAATTGTTAGATCGGATTGTCCAGGCGAGAGCGATTTGTAATGGCTGGACAGCGTATTTTTCCGCAACCTGTAAAACGGCTGGATCCGTTAAAAGTTGCTTTCTCAAGGAACCTCCTTGAGCCAGCGGGCTATATGCCATAATAGGCATGTGATGTTCCCGCTGCCATGGTAAGAGATCATACTCTATACCCCTTGAACCAAGATGATATAAAACTTGATTAGTCATACAATTCTTTCCATCAGTGGTGTTCCATAGCTCTTTCATATCATCGGTATCAAAGTTGGAGACTCCCCACCTTACTATTTTCCCCTCCTTCTTCAGCTTTTCCATTCCTCCAATGGTTTCTGCTAATGGCACACGTCCCCGCCAGTGTAAAAGGTACAGATCTAGATGATTGGTTCCGAGCCTTTTTAGACTGTCTTCACACGCTTTGGCAATCAAATCTGATCCTGCATGATGAGGATACACCTTTGATACTAAAAAGACGTCATCTCTGCGTCCTTTAATTGCTTCACCTACTAAGCGTTCAGAATCGCCATCACCATACATTTCCGCCGTATCTATTAGTTTCATGCCCAATTCTATTCCGAGCTGCAAAGCTTTGATTTCCCTTTCCCGCATTTGAGGATTTTCCCCCATGTACCAGGTTCCTTGTCCTATTCTTGGCAGAGAAGTTCCATCAGGCAATGTAACGACACGACTTTCAAGGGGATTTTTTATTTTTGCCAATTTATTTTCATCCTGTATACTCATTAAAAATCACTTCCTTTTGTATCTTATTTTGAACCTAATAACAGGCGGCCATACTCTTATCAAGTATTGCCGCCTGTTAATCACTTAATTCTTACCCTATTTCTGCTTAGTTAGAATCGCTCCATCAAAGGGCGAATAGCTTCCGCCCAATATCCATCCCGGCCATTATACTAAGCGGGCTCCCCCATCAATAAGAACAGCTGTACCAGTAGTAAAGCCATTTTTAGCAAGGTATACATAAGTTTCAGCTATGTCGTCCGGCTTTGCAATCCGTCCAACTGGGAGCTGCTTGGCGATGTCGCTGAACAGTGCTTGCCTCTGATCATCCGGCATTCCGGCATACAGTGGAGTGTCTACAATTCCAGGTGAAACCACGTTTACTCTAATAGGGGCCAGGTCTACGGAAAGTCCCCGAACCAATCCTTCAATGGCTGAATTGATTGCCGCTAGTGTAGTAGCTCCTTGAGGAGGACGTACGCCATATACACCAGAGGTTAAGGTGATGGAGCTTTCATTGTTTAAATAGGGAAGGGCTGAACGGACGGTAATATATTGCCCCCAGAACTTGCTATCAAACGCCTCTTTAGCACTTGCCACAGGCAATTCGCTAAAGTGCCCCATTGCGCCTTCTCCTGCAGTTACCACTAGGTGGTCAAATTTTCCAACCGTACTGAAAAATTCTGCTGCTTTTTCTTCGCTTCGAAAATCGATTTCAATGCCCTCTACATTGCCGCCAAGAGCTTGCTTTGCTTCATTTAATTTGGAAACAGAACGGCTGGCAATGATCACTTGAGCAGATTGATCGAGAAACGCTTTGGCAGTTGCCAAACCAATGCCAGAAGTACCTCCTAAAATAACTACTCGTTTTCCTTTTAATGACATAGTAAAACCCCTTTTCTTATTAAAACCTTTTAGTATTGAAATACACTGTGAAATATAATTTCTAAAAAGATACCATTGAGTAATTACGCTCTTATTCAGCTAATAATTTTAAGGATTCACGATTGAAGGCGGGAATGTCATCCGGGAAACGGCTTGTTACAATATTATTGCTTACCACAACTTCTTCATCTTTGTAGTTAGCACCTGCATTTTTGAGATCATTCCTTATTGATTTAAAACCTGTTATGTCGACGCCTTTCAATAGGTCTGTATCAATTAATACTTGCGGGCCATGGCAAATGGCGAAAACAGGTTTGCCTTCTTGTATAAATGCTTTTGCAAATTCACCAAAACGGTCGTCCTCACGCAGTAAATCTGGTGAGAAGCCGCCAGGGATGAGTAAAGCATCAAAGTCCTGGGGATTAACTTCCCCGATTCCTTTATCTATTTTTACTGTTTCACCTTTTTTACCAGTGATATCTTTTCCACCTTGTATGTCGATTGTGATCACTTGATGACCAGCATCTTTAAATGCTTGTGCCGGTTCTGTGAATTCTACATCTTCAAATAAGTCAGTGATTAATGTTGCGATTTTTTTGCTCATTATAATAAGCCCCCTTATAGTGGAAAAAGCATCGTTGGTATTATTCTCATTTAATAAAATAAATACAAGTAATCTACTGTTATTAGTATATGTTACTGCTGTATAAAACCTTTTACTTCGCTCTGTCACATGTTTTTATGAAGTGATCTCCTTTGGAGGAATTCGTGATCTAAAACCAAGACACGAACTATAATCCCCTCGGCCTATTCATTTTCCTGCATTTGTTTCATCACTTTAGCAGCCTGATGTCCTCCGTTTTACCTTTCGCTATGTGTGATTTCTGCCAGAAGCTCGTATGATCGCAGGCGGGCTTTGTGATCGTACACTTGGGCAATGGTCATGATTTCATCTGCCTGGCTCTCTTCCAAAAATGTATGCAGCTTTTCCTTTACCGTCTCCCTGCTGCCGACAATCGATGAGCCTAATTGCTGCTCGAGTGCCTTTAACTGGTAGCTGCCGGCCACTTCGGATATGTCATCTACCGGTGGTTGAAGCGGGATAAGACTGCCGCTCATCAGATTCAAAAATTGCTGCTGTATGGTGGTAAAAAGGCGCTTTGCCTCTTTATCGGTTTCTGCTGTAATGATATTCAATGCCACTATCGCATACGGCTTATCGAGAACATTCGAAGGCTTAAACGCTTTGCGATAGATCTGCAGTGCACCCAGAGTGTTAAGCGGCGAAAAATGGGCGGCAAACGCGAATGGCAAACCCAGTTCTCCGGCCAGCTGCGCACTGAAGCCGCTTGAACCCAGCAGCCAGATTGGAATATTCAAACCTTCACCCGGAATAGCTTTTATAGGGTTCCCTTGTGCCAGGGATGGATCAAAGTAACCTCGGAGTTCCGCTAATTGCTCAGGAAAGTCATCTCCTGTGCTTCTCAAGTCGCGTCTCAATGCGCGAGCGGTCCCCTGATCTGTACCAGGTGCCCGTCCCAGACCAAGGTCAATTCGCCCCGGGTATAATGATTCAAGAGTGCCAAACTGCTCAGCAATTACCAGCGGGGCATGATTCGGAAGCATGATTCCACCTGAACCAATCCTGATTTTTGATGTACCGGCTGCCACATGGGACATCACAACAGAAGTGGCGGAGCTGGCTATAAACGGCATATTATGGTGTTCTGCCAGCCAAAAACGGTTGTAGCCAAGTTTCTCAGCAAGCTGTGCGAGTTCCAATGTATGGCGGAAAGAGTCAGCAGGAGTACTTCCGGCTGTTATCGGCGAAAGATCAAGCACAGAGAATGGAATTTCGTTTAGTTTATTTGCATGTTTAGACATAAGATCATCTTCTTTCCTTATTTAATATTTTTAAAAACTAATCTTTTACTGGAATTTCATGAGTCGGAAAGTAAGGCAGCACAAACTCTCCAAGCTCCTGGATGACTTCCTCGGGAGGGCGCTTTGAAAAATACAATACAAATGCCAGGAGATTGACACCAATCGATTGGAATTGATATAGAATTTCTAATAAATGTTTGCGCCCTGTACGAAATCCTAACGGAATCGGAACAGGAGACGAATCGGGATTTTCCGATAAGTCGATAAATAAAGTCTGGGTGAAAGGCTTAAACACTCCTGGGGCGTGAATTTCCGACAACTCGCGATAATCTTTAATCAATTGAGTTTGCTGCGGGATATTCCTCGGGTACTGGATCCAGCCGTCCCCATTCTGTGCGATCCATTCAATCGATTGATTTGTGAATCCTGTCACCATGGTCGGAATCGCTGAAAAAGGTTTGGGAAACATTCTCATATCGGTTCCATCGATCATGCCTGAATCGCTGCTGATTGTCGGATTCTCCTCCTTTAACAGCCGTTCAAGGAATGCATAATTTTTTTTAAACAGCCCTCCACTTTCGAGCTTGGAGATTCCCAAAGCTGTGAAATCTTTATCCCGGTCTCCTGAAGCCACTCCCATGATCAGGCGTTCGGGAAACAGCCGGTCAATAGATGATGCTTCCTTTGCCACCCGGACAGGATGGCGCAGCGGGAGGACCACACTCGCCGTCCCAAGTGCAATATTCCTGGTATGGGCCGCAAGATAGGTCAAATAAATCCATATATCATACATTTGCCCATTATCATCAATATTCAAATTCTGAATCGTAACGTCCCGAAGCCACAATGCTGCAAATCCATGGTCTTCAATTTTGCGGGCAAGCGGCAGCTGATTTTCCATAATCGGATATTTCGACATCTTTGCCGTCGGAATCGAGAAACCAAGCGTCATTTTGTCCTGCTGGTACAATCTGTTGAATGCACGATGCTGTAATAAACTCACTTTAATTCTCCTTAAATTTTTGTACCAATGTATTTTTCGAACTTTTTAATTGTCTCCTCATTACGGCGATAATATGTCCATTGTCCAATTCGCTTCATTTCAACCAGTCCGCTTTGCAGCAGAATCGATAAATACTGTGAAGTTGTGGATTGCGAGATCCCGGCCTTGCTTCGGATATCCCCTACGCAAACTCCGCCTTTAAATCCTTCATCAGCAATAATATGGGCTTGCGGTAAAAAATGACTCTCGGGGTCTTTTAACATTTGAAGAATGCTCACCCTCGTCTGGTTCGACAATGCCTTAAAAATTTCAACGGCTTGTTCATCATTTAAGCGTTCCAATTCCTGCTTCAATGTCATTTGCCTCTTTCTATGTCGATTATCACTATCCCAATGGAAGCTGGATAGATGATCTGAAAGCATCACGCCAAATCGGCAATTCGCGATATTCATATATTACCTATCTGTTCTGTGCAAAGCAAAAGATTTGTTTCGAAGGAGTTCAGAAAAATCATCTATCTTAAAAAAGACCACAAAAAAACCTGCAAATAACAGGTTTTTCCGACGGTTTCGCCACTCCACCTTAGTTGATACAGGTCTAAAATAATGGTTCCTGTATTCCTGATAATGCTGATTAGCAACTAAATGACCTGCTGCCTGTGAAAGAAGTAGACCATCATGATTAAAAGGCTGGAGCAGGTAATTCCCCAATATACATACGAAGTAAACTATAAGGTTTTTCCCGTAAATCTCTTCCATAGTGAAATCTGGCCTGCCGATGCAATTGGTTTACAATGACATATAAGTATCCATCAGGGCCAATTGAAAAAGTATCCGGCCATAATATTCTTGGATCATGTGCAATGGTTTCGATTGCTCCATTCGGAAATATCTTACGGATACTGTTATTTTCATAGTCCCCGGCATAAACGATTCCTTTTGCATCGGTAATCATTCCATCAGATGCCCCTTTTTCACCCAAATATTCCACATGATAAGGTAAATCCGTGTCCGGTATCGTTCTTTCTCTAAGCGCTTCTGTTGAGATCGAGAACAAGTGACGGCTGGTTAACGGAGCAAAATATACTATCTTTCCATCGGGAGAAATCGCAAGACTGTCAGACGCCAATCTAAATGGAGAAGTTGAACCGTCTTTGTTTCGGTTCATTAAGATTTGGCCTTCTACTTTCGGTATAAAATAGGGATCAGGCGAAGTTGAATGGGCTCCATTTAACCGTCTAAAAGCGTTTCCATTTGCTAAATCTACGACGATAATAGCTCCTGGCCCTCTTGATGAAGAATCCGTTATATAGGCATAACCTGCTTTTCCAACACGAAAATCAAATCGTACATCATTCAGATAAGTCGTTGGCAGGACAACATCATCTGTAAAGGTATATACCCTTCTAATCGTATTGGTTTTTAAATCAACAGCCACTAATTTTGCCCCGCCTTTAATGGGTACAGAAAAATTAGGTGCTCCTGTATCCAGTACCCAAAGTGTGCCCAAACCATCCGCAACTACACTTTGGACACTGATGAAAGTCATTGTGACATTCCCGGGGTTAACCAAATTGGTTTGTAAATTAGGATAAGGCTGCAATTGGTCCCCAACAATTTCAGCCACCGTAAATTCAACATCGTCTCCCCATTTCGGAAAGCAAACGAAAATACGGCCATTTTCTGAAACCGTAACACCTGTAGGCATAGGCCCATAAAATGCATACACCAATTCTAAATTACCGAAATATTTTTCACTGGGTAATATAGGTTTCATAATATCCTCCTCAAGCAACAACGGGATATATCCTATATATGATGTGATTTTTTTCTAGTGCATGTTTCTTGGTAAGTTTCTATATGTAAGATCAACTGAGAAGTGTGGCGGTAATATGGGGCTGTTCATTTCCGTTCCAGGCACTTCGCTTTCCGCGGGGCGACGCTGAGCCTCCTCCCGCTGCGCGCTGCGGGGTCTCAGCATTGCCGCTATTTTCCCGCTGGAGTCTGCGTGCCTTGCACTCCAATGATCAGGGCTATTTATACTTTGTGCGAGCTTAACATCAGTTAAGAACTATTCCATTTGTAAATCACTTGTTGTTTAGATTATAACGTTTCATAGGGAAGGAATTAACTACTTAATCATTTTCCCCATACCAAAAGTAGTAAATTTAAAGTAAGATTGCTAAGGTGGAAAATAACAATTCTACTCAATAATGGAAATTTCCAATAAGGCTGGTGATTGTATTTGGGAGAGCAGCACAAGTTCAATGAATTATCCAACTCAGCGTTCGGCTGGAGCTTGATGAAACAAGGTGTAAAAGCGTATGAATAAGAGAGTTAGCATAATAGTAATTGCTTTAGGGACTCAGTCCTTGCAATCGAGCATTGTTTTCTTAACACTAGCTTGGTATTTCACTAATATAACAAATTCTCCTTTGGTATTTGGATCACTTATGGCTTTCCGTTACATACCGGGCATTTTATTAACTACTTTAAGCGGAATTGCCATTGACCGTATGAAAAAAATACCTTTAGGACTGTGGTCAAGCACCTGGCATCTTTTTTCTCTTTTGCTTTTGCTGGTGGTGGGATGGTTAAAGATTGATCCATCCGGAGCTAATTATTGGATATATGCTGGAGTCGTCATATTTATAGGGATCTCATCCGCTGTTCTCCCTCCCCTAGAAAGAACTCTGGTACCGATATTATGCAATCCTGGAGAATTAAAGTCCGTTAATAGTGTGATAACGGTTGTCACACAAGTGTCCAATTTATTAGGAACCAGCACGGCCGGGATACTTCTTCTGACAGGCGGTTTTACCTTATCCATGATTGTGGCTGTTATCCTGTCATTTCTTTCTGTCCTTTGCTATATCGTTCTGTTAGTTAAAGTAAAGATTCCTCACACCTCTAATCAAAATAATAGTGTGATGACTGCCTTTAAGATAACTGTCAGAGATCTGAAAGAACAAAAATGGATTTTCATTGCTATTTCTTCAGCTGTATTTACGAATATGTCATTTGTTATGATCATGGATGTTCTTTTGCCAACTCTATTTTCTGATCTGAAAATTAATGGCTCAGCTGCTCTAGGAATGTGCTTCACTGCCATTGGCGCTGGCACCTTAATAGGGGCAGCTTTAACCTACAAATTTAAACACATAAATTTTAATACCTCGATATTTTTATACATTGGATCAGCATTAGCGGCCATCATGGGCAGCTATTTCTTAGATTCAATCGTATTCAGTTTAATAGCTTTCGGCCTATTTGGATTGCTCGCTGCACCAATAACGATCATTTTTCAAACAACTCTGCAGGAAGCTATACCAGTTAACATTTTAGGAAGCGCAATGGGGGTATTATCTTCAGGAGCAACTGTAGCTCAGCCAATTGGTGTTTTATTGGGAGGAGTTCTTTTATTAAAACTTGAAGGAGCTACTGTACTCACAATTACGTGCGCATGTTCCATTATTGCGGTTTCAATCGGATGGTGGAGGTTGAGACTGCAGCAAATGCAATCGCAAGATCGTTCAGAGCCTATCATCGAGAAAGTGAACTCGCCTTCAGCATAGGCGGGTTTATTTTTTTGATTGTATCAGTAAAGGACACATCATTTACATCAAGATTGAGCACAACTTATTTGTAAAAGGAAAATGATGCACCGGGACGTATCTCGCTCTGTTCCGTCTCTGCTGGTCCATAAATGCCGTCAGCTGCTTAGTCGAATATAGCGGCTTACAAATTACGTTCAATTGCTGTAAATTCCATTGTGTCAGGTAAAAGTCTTTGCCTCTCATCACCCATGAAATGGTCAGCAACAGCAGCGCTTTTTGCTCTCAGGACTTCTTCAGAGATGCTGTTGTTGTTGTTGTTTTTATTCTTTCTATTCTTTCTTTATTTCTTTTCTCTATTGTGTATTCAGGTTCGATTCACGAGTCCTTCATGACCGATTCACATGCAGTCAGAAAAAGAGGATTCTGTCTGTTTTTAGACTGTAACCCGCCTGTACTTGCCTTTTCCGTTTCAGCCTGCTTTCGACCATATATAAAGACTCCTCCACACCAGGGGACGTAAATAAAAAACCATGCGGAAAAAGCTCCGCCGTAAACAGACCGAGCTTTTTCCGCAGCTTTATCGAAAGCTGAATCCTTGCATGAATATAAACATTCATCTTCTTCATGTAAAAAAACCACAGGTCTTCCCGTAATAATGGAATAGAACGGATAAACTGCTTAGTATTCAGCATAATCCCTCCGCAAGCCACTCCCTCCTTCAACATCCCATCACTCCTCAGCAGCATGTATAACCACAAGACCACCACATGATGATACACAACACTCCACCGAACCAGACTTTTGAACTGAGTCCACCCTTTGATCTGCATTCATAATCACTCCTATATGTTTGTTCATCTCTTATATATGGATTTAGATAGGAATTGGACATGGTGGGAGAAGAATTTTTCTTGCGACACAGGAGCAGGTCCCCTAGCTAATCTCTATTTTAGGTTCATACTCACTTAAAATCTCGTAAATAATTTCTGACGTAGCAAACATATGGTGCTGAACATGTGGGTACTCCTTACTTCCTGGACCAGGTAAGGTATCATACCACTGCAAAAAATCTGAGTGATCCACGGCTTTATACAATTACCAAGGAGATGTGCGGGAACCTAATCCCCTTTCTCTTGCATCTGCAGTAAGATGGAGTGATCAGCTTGAAAGAAATGATGCTTGAAGTTTGGAGACCTCATAAAAAGATATTGGGTGAAATGGAGTATGTCGAAATTATCTTATCTAATCATCTTACATTAATCTTTGAGGACATAAAAGGAACTAACTATTTAATTTTATCTTTGCCATACCCCACACACACTAAAGCAACAACCAATAAAAAAAACCGCACAGTTATACCACTGTACGGCGCTACTATGTATATTTGGCGGGACCGCCTGGGAATCAACCCAGCTGACCTGGCACGCAGGTCACGAGCGGTTTTGAAGTTTGCTGGCACCTGTTTTTATAGTGTCCTCTGGTTACTGAGAATGCCGACATATCAAGCTTCCTTGTCATCTTGTATTTTCCTGTGATCTTAAATTTTTTTAAATATGGCACCAAGCATGGCACCTTTTAGAAGAATCGTTCAACCTATATGACAACAATCATGTGCATTTTTATGGAGTATTTATTCACAAAATGTTGATCTTGTTAGTTTAATTATCAATTTAAACTAATTGAAAAAGCCACCTGAAGACGCGGCAACTCTATTCTTCAAACTTAAAAGAAGAAAAGCTGCCTGGTTTGGCAGCTTTAAGCTAGGTTATAAACATTCATATATATAAGACGAACTAGCGGCGAAACTTTAGAACCACCGGAATTAAAACTAAAGATAACAATCCTCCAGCCAATGATAAAATGGAGTAACTTGAGTGTGCAACCACCATGCCGGACAAGGCTCCTCCAGAAGCCCCTGCTAATGCAATGAAGACGTCTACTGCTCCTTGAGTCTTGGCCCTTTTAGTCGGTTCTGTCGAGTCAACAATTTGAGCAGTACCACTAATCAGGCCGAAATTCCACCCTATCCCCAGAAGGGCAAGAGCAATCAATAAGGATATCATAGAATCCCCAGGTGCCATGGCAGCCAGAATGCCTGAAGCAAGAAGGGTAATCCCAGAAGCACAAGCCATCGCCATTCGCCCAATCTTATCGACAAGAATTCCTGTTACAAGAGAAGGAAGATACATAGATCCAATATGAACACCAATCACTAAACCAATTGCATCTAGACCATGTCCATGATGTTCCATGTGTACGGGGGTCATGGTCATGATTGCGATCATGACCATTTGAGTAAGGATCATAATGGTCGCTCCCACCGTGATTCCATTTTTATTATTCAATGGTTGGTCATTCACTGTTGAGACTTCTTCATGCTTCGGTTTATTCGTTTCCGATGCTTTTACAATTAAGAAGGGATCAGGCCGAAGCATTAGAAAGATGACCAAACCTGCAGAAATGAATGCAGCTCCAGATAAAATAAAAGGTCCTGCAAGGGCTGGAACGCCAATGGAAAGAGCTAACCGTCCCATGAAGTCCACTAAATTAGGACCTGCAAAAGCACCGAATGTGGTAAATACCATTGCTGTACTGACAGCCGTTGCACGCTGGTTCTTATTTGCTAAATCAGTACCCGCATACCTTGCTTGTAGATTTGTCGCTGTACCAGCTCCATATATTAAAAGTGAAACAAATAATAACAAAATACTATTAATGATTGCAGCAATCACCACACCTAGTGCCCCTAGCCCTCCAACCGTAAAACCAATCGTTAAGCCAGTGCGTCTACCGTATCGTTGAGATAGCCTACCCACTGCATAGGCTGCACCAGCTGAGCCTAAAGTGAAGAGAGCAGCAGGAAGACCGGCATATGCATCGGTTCCCATCATCTGTTGAGCAAGGAGAGCACCCACAGTTATTCCCGCAGCTAAGCCAGCCCCACCGAAAATCTGAGAAATACTGACAGTTATTAATGTTCGTTTATAAAGCTTTTTTTGCTTTTCAGGAGAATCTATAAGGCTTTGTTCCGGAGGTGAAGCTTTACTAGACATATATTACCCCCTGCCTTTCTAATAAGAATCATCACGGCTAAATGCCAAAGAGGTCTAAAATTCCTTATAATAATAAGTTGAATCCCCAGTGCTTTCATTGTAAGACGATTCAACTAATAAAGGAAATGCATTATAATTATAGTTGTAATGCATAATATGCATTAGTTGAAAATAAAAAAGCAACCAAAGCGGTTGCTGAGGTTGCTTTTATATAATTGAATTTTTAGTAATAACGGAGAAATCACTTTTAACAATCACTTTTCCAATTACATGAGACTTAACACCGGCATTTGAAAGCAATAACTGTAGCTTTTTGGCCTCGTCTTGTGGCAATACAATGAGCAAACCGCCCGATGTTTGCGGGTCATGAAGGAGCCATTCTTCTTCCGGTGTAACTGTGGTAGTATACCGCACATTATTTTTATATGTAAAAAGGTTATTGAACATTCCTTCTGAAGTTGCCCCACTTTTTAATAATGAAAAGACATCATTCAGATAAGGAACTTTTTTCAAATCCAATTCAATAGAAATTTGACTTTTGTCGGCTATTTCAAATAGATGTCCGAGCAAGCCGAAACCAGTGATGTCTGTACAGGCATGTACATTGACTTTTCTCATAGCCAAGGAAGCTTCTTTATTTAATTGCATCATTTGTGCTACAACAATTTCCTGCTGCTCCCTATTGGCGGTTTTCTGGTCAATCGCGGTGGTATAAATACCATTTCCTATTGGTTTAGTTATAACAATGGCATCACCTGGGCATGCTCCATTCTTCTGAATAAATTTTTCACCCGCAGGTATTTTGCCCGTCACAGCTAGACCATACTTGGGACTGGTGTCGTCAATTGTATGTCCTCCTGCAATATACGCACCCGCTTCTCCTATTTTTTCTACTCCGCCCTTGATAATCTCCTCAAGGTAGTGCAAGGGGAGGGAAGATGAAGGAAAGCCAATGATGTTTAAACCAAATATTGAATCTGCCCCTTTTGCATAAAGATCACTCAAAGCATTAGCAGCAGCAATTGCTCCGAATTGATACGGATCGTCTACGATAGGTGTAATAAGAACAACTGATTGAACCATAATTTCGTTCTGCCATTTATATCCGAGGGCATCCTCGCCTAATCCAGCTAACAATTTATCATCTTGCGGTATGGGGATATTACGCAAAACTTGCGTAAGGTCTGAGGACCGTATCTTACTCGCTCAGCCAGAACCTGTTGAGTATGAAGTCAATGAGATTTGAGGTTTCACTCTAACCCCTCCTTTCTCTCTTATGCTAAAGTTTATCATCTTTATTTTAAGGAGTGAATAGACATGGAAATTCACCGATTAAAAACATTTTATGCTGTAGCGGCTCATTTAAATTTCACCAAAGCTGCTGAAGAACTGTCTTTAAGCCAACCAGCTGTATCAAGACAAATTGAAGCGTTAGAAAGCTATTACAAGATTCCCCTGTTTTACCGCACAAAGAAAAAAGTAGAACTGACTGATGCGGGCAAACAACTTTTAAGGTATGCCATACAGATAATTTCATTAGCTGACCAGGCGGAAAAGTCACTTTTATCACTCTCCAACCTAGAAAGTGGGGACCTCTCTGTCGGATGTGGTACCACGATAGGAACTTTTGTCATAACTAACATGGTGATTGAATTTCAAAAAAAGCACCCTAATATAAGAGTGAATTTGGTAATCGATAACACCTCGACCATCATTGAAAAATTGACAGAAAATCAAATTGATCTTGCAATCGTAGCCAAAAGTATGAACGATTCCAGATTTAATTATCAACCTTTGCTTCAGGATAGAATAAGTGCATATTGCTCTTTTCAAGCAAAAGAGAAGTATGAGGATATACAATCTTTGAAGGATTTGGAAAATGAAACGCTTTTACTGAGGGAAAACGGCTCACATACAAGAGAATGCGTTCAGAGTGAATTCGAT
Organism: Bacillus infantis; assembly: GCF_008180445.1. GTDB lineage: Bacteria > Bacillota > Bacilli > Bacillales > Cytobacillaceae > Bacillus_AB > Bacillus_AB infantis_B. The sequence goes on along the minus strand of NZ_VTER01000007.1, from coordinate 224,207 downwards.
AAATCAAATTTTAAGCCAAATAATATCTTTGAAGTCACGAGTAATGAAGGAATAAAACAAGCAATTTTGAATATTTCGGGCATAGGATTTCTTTCCTCCACCACAGTTCGGACAGAGTTGAAGCATGATTTGATGTTCGAAATACCTTTGCTGGAGGAATGCAAAAGGGAATTTTGCATAATAACCCCAAAAGGAAAATATCCTTCCCCTATTTTGCTCATATTCAATTCCTTTTTATTGAAGAATACAAGGAGATTGATTTAATTGCGTTATCAAGCTCTGATCAGGAACAGCAAAAAGAAAAGCTGCCTTATTTGGCAGCTGATCATTTATTGGCGTGGGGCAAATAACATCACAGAAACACCTATTAAACATAATCCTGCACCTGCCCAATCAAATATATCAGGTGTTTTTTTATCAATTCCCCATCCCCATAGAACAGACAAAACGATAAATACTCCACCATAGGCAGCATATACTCTTCCGAATGAGGGAAAGGTTTGAAAGGTGGCGATTACACCGTACAGGGCTAACGCTATTCCACCAGCTACTCCCCAATAATACGGCTTCCCCTCTCTTAGCCATAACCAAATTAAATAACCTCCACCAATTTCACAAACTCCTGCAAGTATAAATAAAGCTATTACATGAATCACCTAATACACCCTTTAATACTAAGTTGATATTTTGAATATATCACATATTGTCTAACAAAAAGGCCCTTTTAATGAAATAAAACATAAATACCCTATAGTTTAGTTGCATCCTTTAACAAATGTGTACACTCACCAATATTTATTAGAGGGTGTTGCTTTGAGACGGGGATGTTGGTATATATAATAGTTAAAGCAATGGGGAACGTGGAGGTCAATATGTAAATCGTGAAAGAATACACTCAAACTAAGCTTCCCCTTTTATGAAATAAGAAAAGCTGCCTGGTTTGGCAGCAGATCTGGAACATAAGCACCCGTTCGTAATATAAGGTTAGCCGGATTTTTCTGAGTTTAAGTACAATCATTCACAGATGAAACTAATTACAGAAATGATATCTCTTTTTTAAATAGAGATCTGTCTGTTTTGGCAGCTGATCTTCACCATAGGCCCCTAATTTAAATTCGGAGACACATTTAGTTAAATGATAAATACTTGGAAACATTTCAAGGCTATATACTCGATTTAAGTCTGGCTGTTATCACATACACAATCTGAGATAGAAGAATAAATCCTAAGAAGGACTTTGTATGTGTCCAGTTATGTAAAATAAACATTTCTCCCTTAATAAATAGGGGTTCAAAGACATAAGCAAACAGTGCCGATCCTAGCACAGACAAAATAAAATAACTATAAAACTTTTTAGAAAGCTGGTAAATAAACATAAATAAAACAGGAATTACTGTAATATCTGCCGGAAACAAAGGAGGGACCATTGGCAACAATTTGTCTGGGTATCCCCATAGGATCAATTCTCCGCCAATGACATCAAAAAGTGAAGCCGCAGTTGCCCAGATAAGTCCATAGCTTAAAATTATAAATGTTCTCCTTTTATCATGAAATTTAAGCCATAAAATCCAGGGTATAATTGTGGCAGCAAGTAATACCCACCATTTCCAAGTGAATAAATCATCTTGAATCCAATGTTTAAAAGCAACTTCTTTTAATAATTCTCTAGCTTCTTTAACATCTTCATACGATGGTTTCATCCCTTATCAACCTCTATCCCTAAACATACACTTATCCATTCCGTTATTATATGTTAATATCCATATCCCAATTCAAGCTGCACAAAATTATCATGGAGCTGGCCGCTTCCCTTGCTCCCCTACGCTATCATCTTAATGTCTCTTTTATGCCAGTGGTTTATATTTTATTATTCAATGATAGAAGAATTATTATATTTGGATGCTTCTGCTATGTCATGCTTTATCATTTGTATTAAAGTTAACTATGGTTGGGTTTGGATTGTTTCAATTTCGTTAAAAAAGATATATATATTCGTATCCCTTATCTTTAAGTTGCTTACGGACATGTTCCTTTAGCGAAAACGAAGAAATGGAGGCTTTATCTTAAGTGAGGCAGATTATCTCCCTTACCTTATAAAGAACTCTATGCGTAATTTATAAAGTGGCTTTTAATCAGAGATTTTTACCAACTGCCCTGTTTGCAAAAATAGATTTGACTTGTTGACAATCTAATACATATTTTTATCGTTCTGTTCGTTGGTAATTGGATACTAAAGTGTTAGTGTTAAAAGACATAGTGTCTTGTCCTATGTAAAGGAGAGATCGCTATGGTAAGTGTAGAGGAACGCTTACTAATAATTAAAGAACTTGGTCGCTTACTAATTGATCTCAATAATTGCAACGATAGCCAAGTCCGTACCAACATCTACCTTGATATTCTTTTACTTCGGGAAGCCTTAAGAATGACTGCTATTTATTAGCAGTCTTTTTCAATGTACAGGGTTTCAAAAATAATTAAACGGCCTTCTTCAACTCCCTCAGTTTAATACGATTTTCTCACGAATACTCGCTTATTCGCAGGATTTCATCCTCTATGGATATAAAGTTTTTAATTGATAGGAGTGGATTCTGGACAAATGGCTACGTGAAGACATAGTTAAATAGAGGAGTAGGATTATACTCCATATTCTACCATATAATGTACTTCTCCACGCCGCCCCTGGAGGCTATCCCTCCCATGTCTCAACGGGTCAATTGCCCTCTCATTCCTTCGTCATGCCTATCCAAGGGGTGGAGGCCAGTTTTGCTAACCTGATGGGTCAGTGCCCTTTTGTTGAAGAAACCTGGTACTCCGTACATATTTGAAATCCTGCGAATAAGCCAACACTCGATTCAATAGCTCTCTTCGAGAACTAACGATTGATTTGCCTAAGCTGCCAACTCCGTAAAAGGTTGAACTTTCTTGGCACAATACGATTCATTTTTACGTGCTATTCCTACAAATATTCTGGCCAACTTACCAACTAATTTCATAATAGATTTCATCTTTTTCATTTTCTTGACTTTCACATTGTTGGAATGAATGGCTTTGAATTCCGGGTTGTTCATCACTAGGCTCATAGTGGCTAAATAAAGGAATCGCCTCAGCCTTGATCTTCCACGCTTGGAAATGACAATTTGTCCTTTCCACTTCCCTGAACTAGCTTCAGCGAGATGCAGTCCTGCATGGCGAAGTAGAGAATTGCCGTGTGAAAATCCACTTAAATCTCCTGCTTCCCCTAATATACCAGCTAACGAAATTTCACTAATTCCCTTAATCATAAGCAACTTATTTGCGAAAGGTATTTTAGGTAGTTCATCCTTAATTGCCATTTCAACTCTTTCAAGTTGTTGAATCGCAAGATCATACTCTTCGAGTAATTGCTCAAGATGAAATTTATAAGCATCTAATGCTTGTCTTGTACCAACTGATTTCCTGGCTACATTGAGGAGTAAATAGGCTTTCTTTAATCCAGGCTGCCGCTTCATGAGTGACTTCCACCCATCCACGACCTCTTCCGGCTTCATGGAACCCAGTTCCATTGGAGATGGGAAAAGCCGAAGTGTTGCGATGGCCCCTTTAGCAGTGATGTCTTTAAATACTTGCCTAAGCTCGGGGAAGACAATATCCACCCAGCGATTCAATTGATTAATCGAGCTTACAAGCCTCTTAACAATTACATCCCGATTTGACATGAGTACCCTGAGCTTTTCAAACGACTCAGAAGTATTCCTTACAAAAGCGTAGTAACCGTTCTTCACCATATCAGCTATTACAAGAGCGTCTTTTTTATCACTCTTTGATTGGGTATTATCACGGTTTTCTTTATTTCTTTTCACCAAATGAGGGTTAACTGTCACTACCTCAATATCCTGTTTCATCAGCCATTTAGAAAGGTTAATCCAATAATGACCGGTAGGTTCCATACCAACTATGGCAGCCTCAAGTTTATGTAATCTTTTAAGGTTATTAATCCAGATTAACAGGGACGAAAATCCCTCTTCGTTGTTTGGAAAAGTGATTGGATCTCCTACGACAATGCCACGGAAATTCACTGCTCTGGCTACGTGAAACTGTTGTGCTATATCCACACCAACCACAAGATGTGTATCTGTAATTCTTTCTATTAGTTGATTTTGTTTGTCCTGCATTTTAAACTTCATAGTAAGGGTTCCTCCTTAAGGTTGAGTTTGAGTTTGAGTCGTGTCTTACTCATATCTTACTGAGGAGCCCTATTTTTATCAAAGCTCAAAATTAGTGATCTACAGGAATGCTAACCTGTCCCTATTGTTAATTAAGAAAAAAGCTGCCTATAGTTTATAGTGTAAAACTTCACAAAGAAGATGGTTCAAACTTATTAGAAAAAAGAGGAGATGGCATTTCCCCATCTCCTCTAAACAGGCCTAACAGCAATCACTTTCATTCCCGGATAGCACAAGTCCATTGGCTTCCTTGCTAAAGTCTAATACGAGGTCTTGTGCTATCGTTTCGATGTTAGGTTCAATTGCCACCGTAATGCTGTTTACGTTAATAATTTTGTCCTCTTCACCTGGTTCATCCAGAGCCAGTCCTACCTTTGGCTGTCCTCAGCCAAAGCCTGCAAAATAAAAACGTATGTTTTTGGCATTGTGTTCTTTAAACAATTGTTTCAAGAAATCACGAGCCGGATCTGTGATATTCACGTTCTCCTCACCCTCCAGTATTTTATATAGACTGACTTATTATTTTAATCAAGCATTAGGGAAAAGGCGCTGAAGGGACTCTTTCATCTCTGGCTTCACATTGATTTTTGGCCGGACGGCCTTAGCCATTTCTTCTGCTTCCCCAATCGTCTTGGCTTTCCCTAAAGAGAGTAATGTACCAATCGCAACAGTCCCTGTACGATTGCTTCCGCCTCCACAGTGGAAGTATACTTTTTCCCCTTTATTATAGGCATTTACCACATGCTCAACAGACTGTTTAATGGATTCATCCTGTTTCCCGGCATCATCTACAATCGGGCTGTGAATCCGCTCATAGTCCGCTTCAGAAGCCTCTGCCCGAAGATCGAAAATTACATCTGCTTTTTCATTTTTCATCATTTCTTTCACATCATCTGCACCGCCAATGTAGATGCGATCTTTAATAAGTTCATGATAATTTTTTGTCATGCTGTTCCCGCCTTTTTTAATGATTTGCTCCAATCATGTGTTGCCGTTCCTTCAAGATATCGTTCGGCATCAAGTGCTGCCATGCATCCTGTCCCTGCAGCTGTAATTGCCTGGCGATATTTCTTATCTTGTACATCCCCGCAGGCAAAAACGCCAGGGATATTGGTTTCTGCTGTACCAGGGACAACATGAATATAGCCTGTTTCGTCTGTTTCAATTTGCCCATTGAGGAAAGCTGTATTTGGTGTATGTCCAATCGCCACGAAAATTCCGTCTGTTTCAATTACCTCTTCTTTTCCAGTCACATTGTTTCGGACTTTTAAGCCTGTTACTTTGATTTCATCTGATACCACTTCAATCGGTGTGTTGTTAAGCGCCCAGGATATTTTCGGATTCTCTTTCGCGCGGTCCTGCATAATTTTTGAAGCACGGAGTTCGTCACGTCGGTGAACAATGGTCACTTCGGAAGCAAACTTCGTTAAGAAGCCTGCTTCTTCCATAGCCGAATCTCCGCCTCCAACGATTATTACTTTCTTGCCCCGATAAAAGAATCCGTCACAAGTGGCACATGTGCTGACTCCCCGTCCGATATTTTCTGATTCACCAGGAACATCCAGAAGTTTAGCAGATGCACCGGTGGAAAGAATCAGCGCTTCTGTTTGTATCTCTCCTAATCCGCTCACATTTAGTATAAATGGCTTTTGCGAGAGGTCTGTTTCAGTGACCCATCCCCTTTCAAACCTGGCTCCAAATCTTTCTGCCTGTTTTCTCATATTGTCCATTAATTCAGGACCCATTACACCATCAACAAACCCGGGAAAATTCTCTACTTCGGTTGTTAACGTCAATTGTCCTCCTGGCTGTGTGCCCTCAATCACCAGCGGCTCCATATTTGCTCGCGCTAAATAGATGGCAGCTGTCAATCCAGCTGGACCGGTCCCTAAAATAACGACTTTTTCCATCCTAATCCCTCCATTAGTGGTTGATGAACTTCTTCAATTCCTGATATCCAGTGCCTGCTTCGCCCTGAATCGGGACAATGGCGCATTTCTCGCTCAGCTCATCGGCCACTTTTTCAATCCAGCTAAATTCGGCACCTGCTCTTCCGTTTAGAACAGGATCCTTTGTTTCTGTCGCATACAGACTTTGGTTAATCAGCCACCACTTGGGTGTGATATCCGCACGTTTCAAATCCTCCTGCAGCCTGCCAGCTTCCAGCACAGGAGTTACTTCAGCCAATGTCACAATGACGACACCCGTTTCCTTTGGGTTCCTTAACCTTGGAAGAAGCATTTGGACACTTTCAGGTATATCACCCGTAGAGCGGGCAAGTTCTTTATGAAACGACTGTGCTGCGTCCAAAAGCAGCAGGGTATGTCCTGATGGGGCAGTATCTATGACCACCACTTCATTCTCCGATTTCGCCACAACTTCTGCGAATGCTCTGAATACGGCAATTTCTTCAGTACATGGGGAATTTAAGTCCTCTTCTATATAAGCTAAAGACTCATCATCCAGTTCATCCCTTACATTGGACAGTACCTCGGCCTTATAGGCCTCAACTTCTTTTTTCGGATCAATCCGGCTGATAGTCAGGTTTTGATTCAACTGGCTGTTCTGAAAAACAAATTCAAGATGAGCAGCAGGATCAGTGGTGGTCAAATGCACACGAGGACCTTTTTCTGCTAAACCAACTGCAATGGCAGATGCCATTGTGGTTTTACCAACTCCACCCTTGCCCATTGTGAAGATGACCCGGGTGCCGCTGGACGAAAAGTCTTCAATAACATCACTTAATCCAGGCAAATTGAAGAACTTTTGATCAATAGCCAATCCTGTCTGCGGAAGCGTAAACTGCTTAAATAGGTAGCGCAGATTGTTAAGCCCTGTAAGGGAATATGATACAAACGGAATAGAATAAGCAGCCACTTGCTTCAATTCGTCCGGCATCCTTTTTAATGCACTCCGCTGACGGTGGAAAAAAGATGCTGAAACCTCATCATCAGGAATATGCGACTGCATGAACCCATTGATAATCAGACTTTGGTTCTTGATTCCAATCTCTTTTAATTCCCTGGAAGCACGGCTTGCTTCCAGCAAAGATGAGTCATCCGGCCTTGCCACCAGAATCAGTGTGGTCAGGTCTGGATTGGCCAGTGCTTCCATGGTTACGGAGTAAATCTGCTTCTTCTCCGCTAGTCCGGATAAAGGACCCAGACATGAGGCACCATGTGTACTTTCCTCCAAAAAGCCGCTCCAGGCTGTTGGCAGCTGAAGGAGGCGAAGGGTATGCCCTGTTGGTGCTGTATCAAAAATGATGTGGTCGTACGCTTCTACAACAGAAGCATCTGAAAGCAAGCTGGTGAATTCATCGAACGCGGCAATCTCGACTGTACAGGCACCTGACATCTGTTCTTCCATTGTATTTACGACTGAATCCGGAAGCTTGCCGCGATAAGGCCCGATTGTCTTTTCGCGATAAGCGCGTGCAGCCTCCTCCGGGTCAAGATTGCAGGCTGAAAGATTGGAAACTCCGGGAATGGGCATGGGTGTGTTTGTTAAAGCAACCTCCAGCACATCCTGCAAATTCGATGCAGGATCTGTACTGACGAGCAGCACCTTTTTTCCTTCATCAGCCAGCTTTACAGCAGAAGCACAAGCGGTTGAGGTTTTGCCCACCCCACCTTTCCCTGTAAAGAAAAGGAATTTCGTGTTCGCAACAGCCCTTGTATCAAAAGGTTGAAACATGCTTATTCCTCCTTCCTAGTTCAGGTCGATTTTGAATTTAACACTGGGCTTTTTCTCAGCCAGTGAGTCAGCATCCACCCCGAACCATTGAGACAATTCCTCGTTAGATGGGTATCTGCCCGCTTTGGCTACTGATCCGTTTACCAGCGTAACCGGCAGGGCGTCTGGCCCCTTTTCATGAAGAACCTTGTTGACTTCTTTATTGTCGGCAAATACAGCAGGTTCATTTGCCAAGTTAAATCGTTTAATGTCAAAGCCCTTTTTTTCCAGAATAAATACGGCAGAAGCCATTCTAGTCAGTACCGGATCCACACTTGGTCCGCACACACCTGTAGGGCAGCATAGGGCCGGATCAAAAATTTCCACTTTTGTCATTTAAATCGCTCCTTTAAAATAAGATAAGCATATACTTATACACAAGGTGAAAGGATAGCCAAGAGAGTGATTTCTCTTGGCTATTTTCTTTTACTTGCCAGTTTCGGCAAACGTCTTGATGCGGTCGCCGATTTCGTCGCGTACACGCTGGAAGAATGCCCATTTTTCTTCTTCGGTTCCTTCGGCTTTGGCCGGATCGTCAAATCCCCAGTGTTCGCGTTTTACATGAGGAGGAGTCATCGGGCACTTGTCTGCTGCATCACCGCAAAGTGTTACAACCAGGTCCGCATTGTTTAAAATTTCAGTGTCAATGATATCAGAAGTCTGATTGGAGATGTCGATGCCGGCTTCCTTCATGGCCTTTACAGCATTCGGATTTAAACCATGTGCTTCAATTCCTGCACTGTATACATTCCACTCATCACTTAAATGCTGCTTAGCCCATCCTTCTGCCATTTGGCTGCGGCAAGAGTTTCCTGTGCATAGAAAGTAGATTGTTTTTTTAGTCATGTTGAGGTTCTCCTTTTAGGTAAGTTTTTTAGATGATCATTAACCAAATATATAGACCAACTAATGTGATGAACAATGTTGGAATGGTTAGCACAATTCCAGTCTTGAAATAGGTTCCCCAGGAGATTTTCACTCCTTTTAGAGACAATACATGCAGCCACAGAAGGGTTGCCAGGGATCCAATAGGTGTAATCTTCGGCCCCAGATCAGATCCAATGACATTTGCATAAATCAGTGCTTCCCGGATCACTCCACTAGTATCAGTGTCAGCAATGGCCAGTGCGTCAATCATGACGGTTGGCATATTATTCATCACAGATGAAAGAATGGCTGCAATGAATCCCATCCCGATGGTTGCCGCAAATAGTCCCTGGTCTGCTGTCATTTGAATCACATCAGCCAGCACATTGGTAAGGCCCACGTTTCTCAGCCCATATACCACTACATACATGCCGATGGAGAAAAACACAATTGCCCAAGGTGCCCCTTTAATGACTGTGCGGGTATTGACGGCTGGGCTCCTGCGTGCCATTACTAAGAAGAAGATGGCAACGACTCCGGCAATGATTGACACAGGCAATCCAATAAATTCACTTGCAAAGTAGCCGATTAATAAGATTCCCAGTACAAGCCATGACAGCCGAAACATCTTGCTGTCCCTAACCGCTGCGGAAGGTTCTTTCAGATGGGATAAATCATAATTCTTCGGTATGCTTTTTCTAAAGTATAAGTACAGGACAATGATGCTTGCTGCGAGTGAAAAGAAGTTTGGAATAATCATCCTCGATGCAAATTCCACAAACCCGATTCCAAAAAAGTCAGCCGAAACGATATTAACAAGGTTGCTGACAACCAGCGGCAATGATGTTGTATCGGCAATAAATCCACTCGCAATGATGAATGGGAAAACCATTTTTTCATCAAATTTCAGGTTTCTGACCATCGCAAGCACAATTGGCGTAAGAATCAGTGCGGCTCCATCATTGGCGAAAAATGCCGCAACCAACGCACCCAAAATGGAAACATAAACAAACATTCTAACGCCGCTTCCTTTTGCTGCTCTTGCCATATGGAGAGCTGCCCATTCAAAGAATCCAATTTCGTCCAGAATCAGTGAAATAATGATGATGGCAATGAAAGCAAGCGTTGCATTCCAGACAATGGATGTCACATCAATCACATCATTGAAGTCAACTACTCCTACAATCAAGGCAAGAATAGCTCCCCCACAAGCAGACCAGCCAATCGATAATCCTTTCGGCTGCCATATTACCAATATGAGGGTGGCCAGAAATATCAATGATGCCAAAACTATTTGAGTCAAAACATGTTACCCCCTCTTACTCACATGAAATTCTTAATCCCCGTTCTTCAAGTTCTTTCAATTTATAATCCTGGCTCGGAAGGTGATCCAGTACATCCTTCACCAGCGGGTAGTAGTCGCTCGCTTTGTTCAGAGAATAAATGATCCACTGGCCTCTCCTGGCTTCCCTTACCACATCTGCATCCTTTAGCTTTCGGATATGCTGGCTGATGGCTGGCTGGCTCATTTGAAAAATCTCAACAAATTCACAAACACAGCAATCATTATTATCCAGAATCTTCAGCATAGTTAACCGCGTTTTATCACCCAATAACTTTAAGATACTGGCAGCTTTTTCAACTTCAACTGTGGACACTTTCAACGTGTATTCACCTCCCGCTTTACGATATCAATATATAATAATTTACTTATGTGCGCAATAGATTTTGCTTTTTTTTAGAAACCTTTACTTATTTTTAATGTCCCTTTTTAGGTTTTTCATCATGCCTTTTATACTTCTTCGTCGTCTTTTCCTGAAGTCTGTTCTTTGGGGCCATGTTAAGAATCATTATAACAACACCAAAAAACAAGGCGCAGAAAAGGATAGGAAGGACAATTGCAGTCATATTCTCAGCCTCCATATTATATCTGTTCATATTCATAGATTGATAATTGAATGTTGAATAGTGTCCGGTGATGATAATTTTTTTGATGAGACACTATTTTATAAGCATATGTTTATGAACCAATGAAGGTGAAAGGATACAAATATGGATTAGAATCATTCTGTTTATGTTTTTTTGGGGGTGGGAATGACCGTTAATTAAAGGACAGGTATCAAGTATAAATCCAAGCATATAGATTCCTTTGTATTGACCTATCCTTCTGTGGCATTGGAAGAAGTAAAAAGGGAATTACTGCCTATGGGGGAATTGTTTCAAAAGGTTTTGGTGAAGTGTTAGCTTATCTTAAAAGACGCATCGGAGAGCATGGAGTTAATATCGCTGAAACACTCACGGACACAGAGTAATCAAATGGCGGCTGTTCAGCCGCCATTTTAATATGCGATCAAGGTCATAGAAGTTTTTCCATAGCCATTACATCAACAAACTCCCCGTCTAAGACACCTTGATTCTTAAAAATTCCCACTGCCCGAAATCCCAGTTTTTTATAAAGCCCCTGTCCTAATCCGTTAAATGGGAAAGTAAAAAGAATTAATTTGTGAAAGTTATTTTCTCTGGCTTTGACTTCTAAGGCAGAAAGGAGTTTCCCCCCTACTCCTTTCCCCCTGAATTGCCTCGAAATATAAACTGAGATATCTGCTACCCCATTATATGCACAACGGTTATTATAGGGGTTTAAGGAAGCCCAGCCGATTATGCTTCCTCCCTCTTCTGCAACTACGACACTATATCTATCCTGATGCTGCCTGAACCATTGTGTCATATATAGAAGGTCTTTTGCTTCTGTTTCTAATGTGGCTATCCGATCTGCTATTCCTTGATTATAAATGCTTAGAATAGCAGTTAAGTCTGATTCTCTAGCTCTTCGAACAACGGTTTCACTTATCATTGATTTCCTCCACTAAGATTATACAATAGGGCTCACAGCCCCCATTTTAAAAGCACGAGTCGCCATTTAGGAAAAAAGCTTCAAGATTCTTTGGAGCGCTTCAATAATTCTTGATACGCCAAGTGAAATTGTGCAAATGTTTCCTTGCCCATTTCATTTTCATTTAGACGAAACAGCCGTTCAAAGGTTCTCTCTTTAGCTTCATCAACTGAACATTCAAAAGCCTTCATAAGTAAGTTCATATAAGAAATAAAATATTCTTTTTTAAGTGATCCAGCATGATTAATAGTCATTTGCCTCACCTTTACTTTTGTCTTAGGGGCAGCGCCTGCTTCCCCTTTAATAAAACTTCTGCTAATTGCAGCAGGAAGTTGAAGATTCACCACAAGAGGAACTCTTACTATTAAGATTGACGCTGCAGACACCTGTTTCCGGCAGATCCAGCTCCACTTTTTCAGCAGCCGCCAAGTCACCGCTTAAATAAGCCGCCACTGACCTAACCTGTTCATATCCTGTTGCCATCAAGAAGGTTGGCGCACGGCCATAGCTTTTTGCACCCACAATATAAAAATCTTTTTCAGGCTGTCTTAATTCCATTTCTCCGTGTGGACGGACAGTACCACAGCTATGAATATTGGGATCAATCAAGGGTGCTATAGCTTCCACACTTTCAGTCGCTGTGTCTATAGAGGTCCGAAGCTCATTTATGATTGTAAAGTCAGGACGGCTTCCCGTATTGACAATCATTTCGTCAATCCCGGTATAGCTCTTCTGTGTGCCATTTTGGTCGCCTGCTAACTCAATTCTGTCTTCTCTCTTTTTGACTAATTGGATTCGGAACGGAGTAATGACCTTCAATTGCTGATGATCTACCAGATAATGAATCCTGCTGCCGAGAAGTCCGCGGGCTTCAAGGGCATCCTTCTCTTCACCGCCGTACGCATCCTCAACCCGCTGCCTTCGCATCATCCATAAAATCTCCGTATCAGGATAGGTCTCCTTCAATTTGGCCAGATCCAATAATGCGTTAATGGCTGAATGGCCGCCCCCAACGACAGCTATGCGTTTATTGGCATAACGCTGCCGTTCCTTTCCCAGAATATCTGGAATTCCATAAAATATCTTTTCCTTAAGGGACTTTTCTTCAGCGAGCCATATACCGCTTGAAACAGCAGGATTGGGATTTCCCCATGTCCCTGTAGCATCTATGACTGCCTTGGCCTCAAAGGTTTTATACTCTCTATCACTTTCAGCATGGATGACGAATGGGACACTTTCCCGGTTTGCCGTCTTCATCTTATCCATATCTTTTCTGCCTATTGATAAAACTTTAGTATTGAGATGAACGAAAGGTTTAATTTCTGGTACCATAGACAACGGCTGTAAATACTGTTCCACCAGCTCCAGTCCAGTCGGCAAACTTTCTAAATCCGGATGTATCCAACCGCTGGCCCTCAACAAGTCCTTAGCAGCTTTATCAACATTGTATTGCCAGGGTGAAAATAATCGTATATGTCCCCAAGTTAAAATGTTTGCACCTATTTGTGAACCCGCTTCTAAAAGGATGAATGGAATTCTGTTTTTCGCCAAATGCGCTGCAGCTGCCAACCCTACAGGACCTCCGCCTATAACTGCAACGGGAAGTATACTTGTTTCACTATCAACCATAATACTCTGAGTTGATGGGCAAACATTTGTACCACAGCAGACATTTTCATTAATTAAAATATTATTTTTCTTTGCCAAAATAATCTCCTCTTTTCTTTTATTTAAATATTGATAACGCTTGTTCAGCTGAACTGTATATATATATTATTTGCAATTTGCAACTATTAATCACAGGAGCATTATCCCTGTATTGGTTTGCAGCATACACTAGAGTTAGCCATCGCGTTATTCAATAATTGAATCGAGTTGATGACTGTCTCTCTTTCCTGCTCATCCATGTGAGAAAAAACTTCGTTCAAGAATGAATTCATTTGCTCATCAATTGTCGCTGCGATATATTTTCCTTCTGTAGTCAGTGAAAGAATATTGATCCGTTTATCATCTGGGTCTGGTGTTTTCTTAACTAAATTCATCTTAACTAATGATTGGACCTGCCGGCTAAAGGTAGTAATATCTGTCCCCAGGGTTTCAGCAATTTGTTGTATGGATGGCTTGTGCCGATTATCAATTTCATAAAGAATGTGACTCTGAATGAGAGAAATATCGCATCCTCCTACACTGCAGCAATTTTTGTTAAGCAGGCCAAACCGGCGTGTCATTACTTGAAACATCCCACGAATATTTTCCAATATTTTCACCTCTTAATCACATTGTATGAAAATTATTTGCAAATTGCAACCATTTTGTGAAAGAGCCAAGGGGACAGGTCCCTTGGCCCAATATGAATATGATCCAGGGAACCTGCCCCCTTGGATACAAGAACAAATAAAACAATTAAAGCCTCTCTATAACATGAGGGGCTTTATAGTTAGCTGATAATCTCTATTTTAGGTTCATACTCACTTAGAATCTCGTAAATAATTTCTGACGTAGCAAACACATGATGCTGAACATGTGGGTACTCCTTACTTCCTGGACCAGGTAAAGTATCATACCACTGTAAAAATGTGGAGTTATCCACCACTTTATACAATGACCAAGGAGATGTACGGGAACCTAATTCCCTTTCTCTTGCATCTGCAGCAAGATGAGAAATGTCTCCTCTAATAAAGTCATCAGTAAAGCGGCTTGCCCAAACAACACTTCCATCAATATTTTGATCATATATAAACTTTATTTTAGTTCCTTTTATGTCCTCAAAGATTAATGTAAGATTATTAGATAAAATAATTTCGACGTACTCCATTTCACCCATTATCTTATTATGAGGTCTCCATACTTCAAGTTTCATTTCTTTCAAGTTTATCACTCCAGATACCTAATTTCCCTTTGCCACGTCGCGTCTCAAACCATTCTTACCCGGACAAATTTGTCTCTTCTACTGGTTCCGTGAGCGAATTTGAAAACTCCGATGCATTAGGAAAGAATGGTGCCAGATCCCGCACACTTTAAAGCTTTAATAAATGTGGGGTCAGGCACCTATATTTCTTGAATATAGAGGGGCCTCTTGAAAGCAAACTACCTCTTGTGATCCAATAATAAAACCTTTAGTGCTACCTGCAAGATTTTTTTCATTGAGGATCTTTATTAAAACATCTATTGCATTTAAATTCTTGTCATCCTGCCTTCTAGTTAAATGTGTTAACATTCCCGTTAAATCAGAGCGGGTTTTTTGAATCACTTTCCAATCCATTGCTTGAAATGCCACTGTCCGCCACCCCCTTCCCTCTATTAACGTATTAATATTATTACTCAACTTTCGCACCTTAAAATAGCTGGTCTAGTCGGTCGTCTCTAGGTACCTTGTCTATAAAGAAACACTCTTGATTTTAAAATTGAATATAAAAAAAGCACCCTTTGTTTGGTATAGTGAGATTGTCGAGAAATCACTAAAACAAAAGAGGTGCTCTCCTTATGATAGCGAATTCGAACCACTTTAAGCAACTACCAAATGAAATTAAATCTGCATTTACTGAGTTGAATGTTCTTCAACACTTGCGAAAAGCCGGAATCACAAAGTCATTTGGGTTTTCTTGTGCATATGTGTTCCAGTTGGTTTTCTGTTTAATTTTCGAGCATAAAAACTGGTTTCAGACTCTTAAAGGAAAGAGGTCAAACGAGCTGCCTGGGAAAGATGCTGTTTATCGCTTTCTTAATCCATCAACCTTTAATTGGCGGCGTTTCCTCACTCTTTTAAGTACACATACGATTCAAAAGGTCACCCAGCTGACGAATCACGATCGGCCAAAAGTATTAATCCTGGATGATTCCGCTTTTGAAAGAAATAGAAGCAAAAGTGTTGAACTTTTATCCCGCTGTTTTGACCACGCATCTCAGAAAATGCGTTTCTATAAAGGATTCCGTATGCTTACGCTTGGCTGGTCCGATGGTTCTACGTTCATGCCTCTTGATTATGCGCTATTGAGTTCCAAGAATCGCCTGCAAGAAATATCTGAACACATTGACAAGCGCAGCTCAGGGTATCGCCGTCGAGCAGAGGCATTGAAACCGGCTCCTGAAGTGATTCCACCTATGATTCAACGTGCACTTGATACGGGGATTGATGCCTCCTATGTCTTGATGGATACTTGGTTCACCCAACAACCGTTGATTAAAGCCATTACCGACCAAGGTTTGGATGTCATTGGGATGGTTAAAAACCTGAAACAACGCTATATTGTGAATGGAGAACGCGTGAGCTTAAAAGAACTTTACCGGTTTGCCAAGCCGACGAAAGGAAAGAAGGATCTTCTGCGATCCATTCATACTGTCCAAGCCAATGGAGTTCCCGTCAAGGTGGTATTCGTCCGCAACCGCAATAAAAAAAGCGACTGGCTCGCCATCTTAAGTACCGATGGTACTTTGAGCGACCAAGAGATTATTCGTATCTATGGCATCCGATGGGATATCGAAGTGTTTTTTAAAACGACCAAGTCTCTTTTACGTCTTCAAAAGGAATTCCAAGGACGTTCGTATGATTCTCTGATCAGCCATACAACCATTGTGTTCAGCAGATATATCATATTATCCTGGCAGAATAGGTGTAGCACCGACGACCGCACGCTGGGTGGAATGTTTTATGAACTTTGTGATGAAATCAATGACCTTGATTGGGCTGTAGCTCTTCAACAGCTGATTGAGCTTCTTGAAGATGTTTTGAAAAAGACCAACAAACAAGTACAAAAAATGATTACACGTCAACTACAGCAATGGATTGCAGGTCTTCCCAGCTATATCAAGGGATACCTGTCTATTTCAGTCTGCGAAAGTTGAGTTATTATATATGAAATTTATGGTTATTTTTCAAAAAAATGTACATACCCCTTTCTAAACATTCATAATTAGGTTAACTCATATAAAAAGCCCTCCTAATTTAGAAGGGCAAATAATCTTTATTCTTCATATCGGTGGTTAACTTTTTGAATAAGTGCCTTATGAAAGGCTTGACTTTTCGTTAGTGTTGCAACTTGCTTTCCACTTGAATCTTCCGAAAGACACTCATACATAATTTGTACACTTTCTTTAAATATGTCATCAAAAGCTTGTTCAACCTCTTCAGACCATAAATTAAAGTTGACTTTTCCCTTTTCACCTATTACAGGTAGTTTACCGAAACGCTTTTGACTTATAGCAGAAAATGTAGATAAAATAAAGAAATCACCGGTGTTTAAAAAGGAGTAGTCATTTATTTCTTTACCTTTAATATCAAGGTATTTTAGAATATTTCTGTTTTTCTTATTTCGTTTATAACTCCTATACTCGCTAATCTTCTCCATCATTTTATTATAGATTTCAAAAGCAAATGCCACCCTTGAGGCATTAATATTTTTTAGAATTGTTTCTAAATTTTTTCGTTCAAACAGTTTTGCTTTATTCAACTTCGCTACCGGGGCTAATCCCTCATAAAAACTAGCCTGTAGTTGTATTGCTAAATCAAGTTGTATTGCCTTGCTATTGTTGACACCTAAAAGCTGGGTTTTTTCTTTCCTACTAAGGCGTTTTTTCAATAAATCCAGATTATTAGCTTGTCTTTCAAAAAAATAACCCATTCTTTTTAAGTCATCTTCCAGGGTCCTTATAATTGGCAAGTTAGATATTAAATAACTATCTTTTATTTCTGTTTGTGAATTCAAGTATATCGAAATATTTTGTTTAATGACCGAATCTTTAATATCTATAATAGTTACCTGAACTAATCCTTCTTTTAATGTTCCTTGGTTTTTAGCTTCTAATAGACTATTCATAGTTTGACAGCCATTTACAACCATTGGATTTTTTATTTTAATAATTTTTCTAAGATCAGAGTTTTGAACTTTGGGAGATACAATAACTATTCCGTTATTGTACAAATGGAAGTGACTCACATCATTTCCAGATGCAGTTTCAATAATTCCCTTATTGAATTTATTTTCTATTCCGTGAAAAAGTCTGACGTTCTCATCAAAAATTACACTTTGATATTTTTCACAGAGATCTGCTAGTTGCTGTAAGGAAGCATAAATAGTATAGGTTGTCGAATCCTCATCCATTAATACGCCCGTGCTTGTTCCAAATTGTTGTAACTCAACTGTAAATTCTTGCTGAAATTTACCTTTTTCATAAAGGATATCAGTTAAGTCTTTTTTATCTAAAAGTACCCAATCCAGATTATTCCCTGTTCCTTTAATCTTCTCTAATTCTGTTTGTAAGGTTATTTCAGCTGTTTCACTCAAATTATCAGTATAGGATACAAAAGTTAATCTAAAAGAGAAAATGTTACTTTCATTAATCTCTGCTACTTTGAGTCTTAATTCCTCATTTGCATTTGAAGGCACTTTGCCACTCGAACAGATATTGTAACCTCGGAGAAAACTTGATACATCTTCCTGTGTTATTTTTTTTGATATATTTTCTTCCTTATCAGGAAATTTAAATTGATATATATTAATTAACTCGTTATCATCATCAATTATAACAGCATCAATTCCCCAGTCATTATGACCGTCTGTTATTGATTCTTGAACTATGTTCTCATTGAAGCCTTCTACGTTGTGGAGATACCAATGTGCAAATGCCTGACTCTTCTTTTCATAATCAATCTTATTCTTTATTTCTATCACTTCTTCACATATCCTTTGATAATACGAATTATATAAACCCTGATAATCATTAGAGATGTTCTCTAACATTTAAACCCCTCCGAAATTTTCATTTTTAGTATAATTTTACCTTATAATAAAAAGTTTGTCGAAGTTACTATTATTGACTATTTTTTATAATCGTCCTCCCTATCGTTTTGTGATTGTAGAATTACAAAAAAAATTATAAAAATTTGTTGAACAAAGT
Organism: Bacillus infantis; assembly: GCF_008180445.1. GTDB lineage: Bacteria > Bacillota > Bacilli > Bacillales > Cytobacillaceae > Bacillus_AB > Bacillus_AB infantis_B. Next base: position 205,616 of record NZ_VTER01000007.1, on the reverse strand, counting down.
CAGGGGCCTGACCCCACACACATTAAAGCAGTAAACTACAAAAAACCGCACAGTCTCACCAACTGTACGGCACTAATATGTATATTATGGCGGGACCGCCTGGGAATCGAACCCAGCTGACCTGGCACGCAGGTCACGAGCGGTTTTGAAGACCGTGAGGGACACCAGTACCCCATTCAGCCCCGTGAGTAAAGCAGTTATGTGCTGCTCTTGTTATTTGGCAATAATGATATTATGCCGGATTTGAGCTGAATTTTCAAGCCTTTAGCTCCAGCTGCCGGTTCCTTTGCCTTTATTCTGCGCCTGGTCATCTTCCGCAATCATTTTCAGCAGCTTTTTATTATTCTTGTTAATTTCAAATTGCACCTTGTATACCCGGAAAAGCTGCACCATGAAGCGGATCCATAGAAAGACGGCCAGTGCTGCCAGGACAAAGAAGATGATGGTTTCGACGGCTCCTTCAATAGGCCTGAAAAAGCTCATGAAGAGTCCATAGGCGATACCTGCTGCCACGAGAAGAGCGATGCGCAGGAAAATCTGCAATAATAGCCCATCCTTTTGTTTTTGAAGCTTTTCTTTTTCCTGCTGAAGACTGCTTCTGCTTTCCATTATGTTCTCCTCCTCTTTTTCCTTATTGTACCATCAATTAAGTTTTTATGGCTTGGCCATTTCCCCTATGTTTCACTTTTTATACAGGATTCGGCTTGTCTCCTTCCCTTCATATGCTTATAATAAAATTAAATAAGAGAATGTAATGTAGGTGAATAGAATGACAACAGAGCTTACTGGCTGGTTTTTGGTATTTATTTTGTTTTGGGTGGTTGTGCTGGTATCACTGTTTGCGATCGGCGGCTTTTTTATGTTCCGGAAGTTTTTGAAGCGGATGCCTAAAGAGGATGGGAAGTCGATCCTTGATTGGGAAGAGCATTATGTGGATAAGACGAGGAGCTTATGGGCCCAGGATCAGAAGGTGCTCTTGGAGGATTTGGTGAGTCCGGTGCCTGAGCTTTTCCGTGATGTGGCTCGGCAGAAGATTGCCGGGAAGATCGGCGAGCTGGCATTGAATGAGAAGGCGAAGCGCATTACGGAGGATCTTATCATCCGCGGTTATATTCAGGCGACTCCAAAGCGTGACCATAAATTCCTGCGCCGCAAACTGACTGAAAGACAAATTGATATGGCTCCTTATGAGCATTTATTCTAGAAACCATTCTGCTGTACGTGGAATGGTTTTTCATTTTTGCCCAATAAAAAACACCGAAAGCGAGTTCGATGTTTTCACTGTTTATACGGTTGTCTTTGTATCCAATGATGTACCATTGAGCTCATTGTAGATCTTTTTGTAGTTCAGGTACATGGCGATCCGCCAAGGGACGATCATGCCGAAAGCAAGGATCCAGAACATGCCGCTCAGCTGTCCGACGTCGATCGAGGAGCTGAGGATCAGCTTGGCCACAATCCGGACGACAAGAAGGCCGACCAGGATAAAGGCAAAGGCCTTTGATCTTTTTAAGAAAATATCATTATCACGCACTTCAAATGCCGAGGTTTTGATCAACAGGATTGAAAACAGCATGCCGACTCCGGCAGCTTCTAATATCTCAAGCGGTGTGACGCGAAAGTACGGAAAGACGAACATCAATGCGCCCGTGCTCATGAATAGCGGCGGCAAGATGATCTTTTTGGCTGAAGCAGGTTTCTTGGCTGCCCGCATCCGGATGAACATGACAAATACAGCCATGCAGATGGCTCCGATCGAAGAAGCTACAACCATGTTCATAGCATTCATCCTTTTTATGTTTAATATTTACCATTATATTATATCCTAAATTCCTCTGTTTAGAAAATATTTTTCAGGACTTTGGACATCGGTGCAAAAAGAAAAGCCATTTAAGCAGGCTTAAATGGCTTTGGGTCAGCTGAGGACCCGGTTGACTGCATCGAGCACGCGGCCTTCATCAAATGGCTTTACAATAAAATCTTTGGCGCCGGCTTCGATGGCTTCAACGACCATCTTCTGCTGGCCCATCGCTGAGCACATGACTACCTTGGCTTCAGGAAATTCCTGTTTGATTTCCTTCATGGCTTCCAGGCCGCTCATCTCCGGCATGGTGATATCCATGGTTACAAGCTCCGGCTTGAGCTCGCGGTAAAGGTCAATTGCTTCGCGGCCGTTTTCGGCCTCCCCGACGATTTCATGTTCGGCTTTCTTTAAGATGCCGGTTAAGGTGAGTCTCATGAATTTTGCGTCATCTACAATTAATATTCTTGCCATGCTGGTTCCCCCTCGACACTGCAACAGAAATCAATCTATTATTATGTATCTTTCTATATTTACACACGTCAAAAAACAGTTTCAGATAAAAGAGCACATATTTCAATATAACGGAATATGAGGGAGAATTCAATCCATAGAATCCGACAAATTTCGCTTTTTCTTCATTTTTCAAGTTGTAAATGATGGAAATATAAAAGAAGACCCGGCAATTTCGCCGGGCCGTCCTTTAGAAGCCTTTAAATCCGCCAAACATAGCTGTGAATAATGAAATGATCTGTGTCATCCAGTCAAAGAACAGCACAATACCCATGACAATCATCACATAGCCGCCGATCTTCATGATTTTCACGTTATTGCGGCGGATCCATTGCATTTTGCCGATAAAGAACGACAGCACGAAGAATGGAATCGCAAATCCGAGTGAATAGGCGATCATATACACAAGGCCTGAGCCGGGATTAGAAGCAGCGAGCGCCCATACCGACATAAGGATCGGTCCTGTGCATGGCGTCCAGCCGGCTGCAAAGGCAAGGCCGATCAGGACTGAACCCAGGTAGCCGCCAGGCCTGTTCTTGAATTCCAAACGCCTTTCCTTCATAAGCGCCTCCGGCTTAAAAACGCCTACAACCATCAATCCGAAAATGACGATGAATATGGCTCCGATCTGCCTGATCAGATCATTATGATCGCTGAATATTCTTCCGATAAAAGATCCCCCAAAGCCGAGGGCAATGAAAATAATGCAGAACCCGAGCAGGAAGAAAAGGGTATGCAGCATGCTGCGCTTCTGCAGCATCGCGTTTTCTTCTTTAAGCTCGCCCACTGACATGCCGGTTATGTATGATAAGAATGCGGGATACAATGGCAGGCAGCAGGGAGAAATGAAGCTCAGGAAGCCCGCTCCAAGGGCGATGAATATATTGACATCTGTCATTCAAGACACCTACTTTTCCTTGATTCTTTACCATTTTAACAAAATCTCGCCAAGAAAGATAATGGACACCCTGTGAACACTTTGTGACCTACAATAACTATATTAAAAACATATAAAGGACATGTTATAATTTTGATAATGTTTTTGTCATATCCGGGAAACTTTCTTTTGAATTAATTACCATTATTCGATATACTGTATGAGTAACTAACATTATTTGTTATAATCTTTCATGTTTTTACATGGTTTTGATTTGGAAACATACATAAGGACAATAATAAAATGGTGCCTCTTTTAAATCCACAGGAAAGGACTATCAGCCGTGGCAGGAAAACAAGAATTACTGTCTCTGATTGAGAATAAGCGGGCTGAACTAATCCAAGTCGCCATGAAAAATGGCCTGCATTCAACTGCTGCGATTAAGTACAGTCAGGAGCTTGACCATCTCTTGAACGAATATAACCGTATTTTTATAAAAAAAGTTCAGACACAATAGAAAAACAGCTTGGAAGCTATATAAGCCCAAGCTGTTTTTATTTTGTCTGCTAAGCATTGCCGACTGCGTCTTCCACCCTATCGACTGAGCCATTCTGCAGCAGGTACATTTTATGGTACAAGCCTTTTAATGCGAGCAGTTCCTGGTGGGTGCCCCGTTCAACGATTTCCCCCTGATGAAGGACAAGGATCAATTCGGCATCCTGGATGGTGGAAAGCCTGTGGGCGATGGCAATGGTTGTGCGCCCCTTCCTCATCTTTTCCAGGGCCGTCTGGATGGCCTCTTCTGTCTCAGTATCGATATTGGCGGTCGCTTCATCGAGCACAAGGATTTTCGGGTTGGCTGCAATCGTCCGTGCGAAAGCGATCAGCTGCCTCTGTCCGCTGGAGAAGGTCGAGCCCCTCTCAACCACCTTGTGATCGTAGCGGTCATCAAGCTTCTCAATGAAGGTATGCGCCTGAACGAAATGGGCAGCTTCTTCTATTTCCTTATCGGTCATCTCCTTATCATGGAGGCGGATATTGTCCTTGACCGTTCCATAAAACAGGAAAGGATCCTGGAGGACAAGGCCAAGCTTTTCCCTCAGCTCTTCCCTTGGATAAGACTTAATCGACTGCCCGTCAATCAGAATGTCGCCCCTTGAGAATTCGTAAAATCTCATCATCAAATTGATGATCGAGCTCTTTCCGCTTCCTGTATGGCCAACCAGCGCCACTGTTTCGCCCGGCTTGCTAGTAAAGCTGATGTTTTTCAGCACATCCCGCTTCCCATCATACGAAAAGCTGACATCCTTGAATTCAATCTGTCCATCCCCGATTGAAAGCTTCTCTTCCTTCTGCGCGGGCGCAAGCTCTTCTTCATCCAGGAGCCTGAAGACCCTCGAGCCTGCAATGATGGCCTGCTGGTACATGGAAAGCCGCTGCATCATATTGTTGACCGGCTCGAAAAAGCGGTCCAGATAGCTGACAAACGCGAACAAGACCCCGACTTCAATCGGATTGCTGAATGAGGTGATCCCGAAAAAGCCCAGGACTATTACAAGCGCAAGTGTATAGACAAGATCGATTGCCGGCCTGAGGAGCAGCCCATCGACCTTGATGTTCCTCATCCCTGCATCATAATGCTTTTGGTTGATGTCTGCGAACTCTTTGCGCAGGCGCTTTTCCTGCCTGAACACCTGGATGATCCCCATTCCCTGGAGCGACTCGCTGAGCTTCGCATTGAGCTGGCTGAGCCTTTCTCTCATATCCTGATAAAAGCGCGAGCTGTATTTGCGGTACATCTGCATGATCATAAAGATGATCGGCAGGATCACCAGACAGAATAAGGCCAGCTGGACATTCAGGGCAAACATCGCGATGAATATCCCGATCAGGAGGAAGCCGCTCTGGATGAAGATGACCAGTACGCTGACAAACATATCCTTGATGGCCTCTGTATCATTTGTGACGCGAGAGACGATGCTTCCGGCCGGCGTCTGGTCGAAATATTTCAGGCCGAGCGACTGCACCTTTGAAAAAACGTCGATCCGCAGCTGCTGAATGATTTTTAAAGCGATCTCCTGGAACTTGAGCAGCTGGAAATAAGAGATCAGGACATTCATGATCTGGATGCCGATATAGCCTGCACCGAGCAGGAATAAAGGCTCAAATGACAGATTCCTTGGGGTCAGATAATCATCAATGAATATTTTGACAAGGATCGGCCCCATGATATCGCCGATCGTTGTCAGCAGCAGCAGGCTGAAGGCGAAGATAAGCGTTGCTTTATGCGGCTTTGTATAAGCAAGGAGCCGGTATAGGACGGTCCGCTGTTCTTTCTTATTGATATCCTGCTGGTTATGCTCCATGATTTCTGCCTCCGTGCTCTACAAGTTCTTCAAGCTGCTGGCGGAGATACATGCTCTTATACCAGCCTTCTTCTTCCATCAGCTCGTCGTGTGTGCCTTTTTGCGCGATCCTGCCCTCATCGAGCACAAGGATCAGATTGGCATGCTGAATCGCACTCAGGCGGTGGGCGGTGATGATGGTCGTCTTGCCTGCCCTGTTTTTCCTGAGGCCGTTCAGGATGGCTTCCTCTGTCTTCGCATCAACTGCTGACAGGGAGTCATCCAGGATCAGCACTTCCGGGTCCATCATGAGCGCCCTGGCAATGGAAATCCGCTGCTTCTGCCCGCCAGACAAGGAAACGCCTCGCTCACCGACAACCGTTTCGTAGCCTTCCGTAAATTGAAGGATATCTTCATGGATATTGGCAAGATTTGCTGCCTTGAATACTTCCTCCCGCTCAGAGGAAGGATTCGCAAAGGCGATATTTTCTGCAACCGTGGCTGAAAAAAGGAAATGATCCTGCGGCACATAGCCAATGGCCTCATGCAGCTTTTCGAGCGTATAATCATTGACTGAGTGGCTGCCAAAGCGGACATCACCTTCAAAACCGTCAAATTCCCTGATCAATAGCTTTAGGAGCGTTGTTTTCCCGGCACCTGTCTTCCCGACGATTCCAAGGGTTTCCCCTCTTTTCAGTTGAAAATGGATGTCTTTGAGGACAGGTTTTTCCTCGTTAGGGTAATGAAATTTATTGATATCATAAACAAGATCCCCGCTCGGCACGCTTGCGAGGGCCCCCTCCTTGTCAGCCACCTCTGCCTTTTCGGCAAGCAGGCTCATGATCCGGTCATTAGAAGCCCGCCCTCTTTCGACTATGTTAAAGAGCCAGCCAAAGGCAAGCATCGGCCAAATCAAAAGGCCCAGATAAGTTGTAAATGAAACCAGTTCCCCGATCGTCAATTCGCCTGAAATCACATATCCGGCACCAAAAGCGACTGACAGGAAAAACGAAACCCCGACGATGATGCTGATTGTTGGATCGAATAGTGAATCTACCTTGGCCACTGAAATATTTTTCTCCACCACATCATGTGATTGCTTGCGGAAATCCTCTATATCTTCTTTTTCCTGGCCAAAGGTCTTAATGACCTTGATGCCTGTGATGCTCTCCTGTGTCTTATCATTTAAAGCAGAAAAAGCTTCCTGTGCCCCATGGAAGCGCTTATGGAGGAGCGTCCCATACCAGCTGGTCAAAATCGCCATGAGAGGCATCGGGATCAGGCAGATGAGCGTCAGCTTCCAGCTGATGGTCGCAGCCATGGCGATAATGACAAATCCGCCTGTGGCAAGCGAATCGACAAGGGTCAAAACGCCTGAGCCGGCCGTCTGCTGGACCGCCTGCAGGTCATTTGTCGCATGAGCCATCAGGTCCCCGACCCGCCTTCTTTGGTAAAACGATTGCGGCATTTCTGTAAAATGCCGGTACAGCCTGTTCCTCAGCTGCCTGGACAGCTTGACGGCAGACCCGAAAATCATGATCCGCCAATAATAGCGCAATATGTACATCATGAGTGCGGCTCCGATCAATATCAGGAGCCAGTTGACAAGAAGGCCGCTGGTCAAAGTATCGTTTTTGATATGATCAACCACAATCCCGATGACTTTTGGCGGAATCAGCTGCAGGAATGCTACAAACAGCAGCAGGAAAATCCCTGTCACATACGATTTCTTCTCTTGCTTAAAAAACCACATTAAATCTGCAAATACTTTCATGCTTGCTTCCCCCGGCTCTCATGTTCCTGAATTTTCCTCCATTATGCTCCAAATAGTTTATCAAATATTTTAAAAATAAGAAAGATTTTTCAAGGGTCACACTAAAGACAAATTCATCATTTATCTGAATCCGTGACATTGGCAGGGACAAGTTGGAGCGTACAAGCATTAACTATAGAGATAAAAAGGAAAAGAGGTGTTTAAATGTCTGCTGGTATTCCATCTTTGCCAAGCCTTCCGACTGTCGTAACAGTCTGCTGGTTCCGGAACCCATTAAGTCCTGTATCACTGAGAAGGATTTCCCAGGCGACTGTTCTGGGAAATGATGCAGAAGCCTGCCTTGAGACACTTGAAACAGGAGCCCTTTATGGCCCGGCATCAGAATGTCTTCTGGCTAACGGCTTTCAGCTCGTGACTCTTCTTGATTTCGGCATCTACGGATTTTCCGTTTTCACATCCACGCCGGAAGAATAATAAAAAGAGGACAAGTATCCCTGTCACCCAGGTGCTTGTCCTCTATCAGCTTCCGTTTCCGTCATAAAGACGCACAAAATGCTTTATCAGCTCTTCTTCTGAAATTTGGATCCGGTGCTCAAGGTCTTTCGTCCGCAGGACATATTCCTTAATGCCGATAAATTCGGATTCAGCAATCAGCCAGAATACTGTACCAGGTTTGAATCTGCCGTTAAAGCCGGTTTTCAATCTGTATTTTTTCATGTTACCCTCAGCTTAACATTTACTATATTTATCTAAAAAGCCGCTTCCTCTGTCATGATCACAGAAAAAGCGGCTTTCTTGATGTACAGTGATGGCCCAGTAATAGATTCTATTACAACCAGCAGTCCTATGTAAGCCTTACTTGCCGGACTGCTTGTTCATGGCAGACATCATCTGATTGATTTTCTTCTGGGATGGTTAAAGTCTTTAACAGTAAATAATACGAATAAATACTGTTATATCAACGTTTTGTTAACTACACGTAACAACTTTTTCTACTAAGAAAAATATACCGTATATTTACTAGATTGTCTAACCTTTTCTATCAAATAGTGGCTAATCTTTCATACTATATAATAGAAGGAAAAATAAAAAGCACTACTCCTTTTATAGAGCAGTGCTGGTTAATCAACCTTGAATCTTCAATGTCCTTCCGTCAGCCTGTAGTTCTAAAGTTTTGTTTGACTCCATTCTTACTTTTCCTGCTTCATGAATAAATTTAATCCATGTACCATCATCATACTTGCTAACTGAAACCACTCTTTCCGGTTTCATTTCTAAGGCTTCTGATTCAACTAATGTTCTTCCATCTAAATCAAGAACCCACTCCATGAAATCACCTCGCTTTCCATCTGTATATTCGACAATTTCTCCTATATTCCTTCCTGATTATTCCGTCACAATATTTTTAAAAGCACCTCATAATTCATCCTTTTAAGCTCACTATCCAAGTGCTGATCCATTAACTCCAATAGGTTATCAACGTCATCTTTTGTTATCTCTAGGGTGCGTGCTTCAACTTGTGTCATATCACCCACTCCCTTCTACCTATAAATTCTATATAGAAGAGTAGTTTTCCTTTTTTATCCATTAAATTTAGAAAGAAAACTTTATAACGCCATTCTGACTCTTTATAACAGGCTCTGAGACTGCGTTAGAGACCGACACAGGCGTTTTAACAAGTTGCTTAACATTCCCTTTAAATTTAGAATACTGTAGCTCCTTAAAAGTTTTAATGGTGTCTCTGAGGTCATCAATACAATGCACCTGTTTTACCTTAAAAGGATAGTCATCAGGATTAAATTTCATATTAATTTTCCCAACAATCAGCACCCTTTCATTCTTCCATAGTCCTTTATTGTAATAGGTAACATACCTACTTAGTTTGTCGTAAAGTTGCTTAGTGCTGTACAGGCTATTCTGAAACTCAATGTACCATTCATTATCTAGCCAAGAGGCTTTTACATCAGGTATAAAGTCGGCATTTTCAATCTTAGGCTCAATCTGATATTCCTTGATATCTGAATATCTTTGCATATCAATGAATCCCTGAGCAATCATCAGATAGTGGTCAGTTTTCTGGCTATTAATTTTTATTGGTGCTGGATTATTGTAGTAAAGGTACTGCTGGAATGATCGGTTAGTGTCTGCAATGATATACTGACTATTTCTTAATCGTTTGAGTACACGGTTGGCTGTTACTTGTGGGTAGGCATTCTCTTTGAAATGTAACTCAGCAATTTGACCAGATGAAAGTACTTTGAATTTTTCTAATGACTTCAATATCTCTAAATCCCTTTTCTTCATGAATTACTCCCCCTATAGAAATAAGTCGATTTCTTTATTTTCCTCTGGCGCAGACGGTGGTTCAACCTGAACTGCTGACTGTTTAGGTTCTCTTTGACCCTGAGTAATCTTAAAGTCATGATTCTTCCACTTATCAACCTTGAAAACATCCAGTATCTTTTCCGTTGCATCCTCATCCAAGTATGGAGATTTCAATTCAATTAGCTCATCTAGGTTCAGTAAAAATCTACCCGGATCTTCCTTGCTTATCTTCTCAGAACCCGGAGTCTCCCCTATCTTGGCGTTAGTTTTATCAACTGTTCTAAAGCCCATTCTGACAGATATAACTCCCCTTACATCCGTACTTAATATTTTGTGTGATGGTCGCTGCATAGACAAAATTACATAGATCCCATATGCCCTTCCGAGTGAACAGACCTGCAGCAAATCAGCCATAATGTCATCATCTTTAATCATTACAAATTCATCTATAGTCAAAAGAATGTATGGTGGCTTCTTATCCTTAGGTAGCTTGTTAATGTGCCTAACTTTATTCTGCTTCAGTAGCTCCCCTCTTTTAGCTAATTCATTTTTCAAGTGTGTTAATACTGGTGCTAATTCTTTCGCCAAATAGCAAACAGATTTAACATGCTTTACACCTTCATACACGTTAAACTCGCTCATCTTGAAGTCTGCCATATAGATGTGTAATTCTTCTGCAGAATACTTCTGAATTAATGTAGAGTGAATTACATGTAATATAGAACTTTTCCCCGATCCTGGCTGCCCGAATATAAGCAGATTAGGGTTATTAGTGGCATCATACATGTGAAAATTATTACTCCTATCCATACCTGCAACGATTGGGAATAAATATCCCTTTTCGTCTATCTGTTCCTTTATAAAGTTGTAATCGTACAGAATAGAATCTTGCTGCGAATTTTTTTTATAGATGGTCAAAACGTATTTTTTCAAGTCGCCTTTTAACTCGATATTCTTCCCGAAATACTGCATAAAAACAAACTCTTTCTTTTTGACTAGCTTTGGATCAGTGCCATTTAATAAGTTGAAGATAATCAACGTTTTGTTTGGTTTTCTCAGGATAGAATTGATTGTAGGGTAGATGTATTGAGTGTGATTATTATGCTTATAAGTTAGACATAATTCAGCAGCCCTGAAGCAGTCGTGTAATTTACTTTTAAGGATATACTTACCGAACATCAGTAAAACACCTTTGTAATTCCGAATATGAGGAAGCTGTAGAATGCAACAGGTAGCAGGAAACTTGTCATTGATGCAACTCTTTCTGCCGTGCTAAATTTACCTTTATTTATCAATGTTTTTTCAATCAATGTGGATAGGATAACTACTCCTGCAACAATGAAAACGCATGTATAAGGAGCATTAAAGGAGTTAATAGGCATTATTGATTGAGCGTGCATATCAAGTCCCATAAAGCCGTATAATGGCATCAGAGACTTTTCTTCTATCGTGTGTGTCCGGGCAAGGAATTCACGAAAAGGAATTGTCTCTATTTTGTTGTGACTAAACATTTCTCCTCACTCCTCTTCTTTAGTTCCCCTTCAACTATTTCCAACATTGTTATGAGTTCTTCGGACTCTTCTCGTTCAAATTTCACCATGATTTCATACCAGAATGCCTGCAAAACTGTTTCTGAGTATTCAGTTAAATCATCTTTTATAATTCTCGCTTTATCGTTCGCCATCCGTTATCACTCCTGCCTCTCTCTAAATGAATTTGCAAATATGGCTGTATTCATTTCCAACGGACTATTAATGTATTTGGCTGCAATTAATTTGGAAATATATTTGCTGATTCATTTGCTGATACTGCATTGTATGGGCAAATGACTATATTATTGCCTGTCTTCCAAGAAATATTGTGCAAAATATCTCAGAAAAATTGGGAAAGGATAATTAGTAGCGTTTGTAGAATTAATCATTGGGTGAGGTATATGGAAATTAGAAGTAAAATTGGACAGTTAATTGATGAATCCCCCTACAAAAGAGAGTACATAAGAAAGAAGTTTAATAAATCCAGAAACACGATCAGTAACTGGGCAACAGGAAAAAGTTATCCTTCAGTTCCTGAAATGTTTGAACTTGCTGAACTACTTGAGGTTAAAATTGATGATCTTTATGAAGTGATAAAAGAAGAAGAATATTAGTTTATTTTGTATTGGGAATAAATTCAAATTATTGGTGATTTTAGGTATTATTCAGTGATATAATTCTCCTATAAACAAATCAGGAGGATATCATGATACTTGAAACTGTAGGCAGTATTATCGGTTCATTGGTGGGTGCGTGGATTGTATTTTCTTTGTTTTCCTTTTTCCTTGCAACTATTACAAGATATAGATGGAGTATCAACAAAAACCTAAACTTTTCACTAGGTTTGTCGATTATCTTTGCTTTATTCTGGGGAGATTTTTGGGGATTAACCCCTGATCAATCAATTTTGCTATATGTTCCAGCAATTATCGTAATCTACTTCATTGATAGAAGACTAAAATTATCTAAAAAGTGTCCTAATTGCAAAGAACGAATTAAAGTTGATGCTGAAAAGTGTAAACATTGTCATACTGAAAATTTAAATAGAAATGTAGCATTAGAAGGATAGCCCCTCACAATTAAGTGAAGGGCTTTATTATTACTTTTTACTACCTTGTATCATTTCTTCTTTAATCGCATGGAATAGGAGTCCAACAGCATCGTCTAGAGACAGTTCACCATTGTTCAACTTTTCCCTATGTACCTTATCAATGCTTTTTTCTCCTTTATTCTCAAAACGAGCCAATACAGTTTTAGTGTCATCTAAGAATACTCTACTTGGTTTATACATGCGTACACTCTCCTTTTCTTCTTCGACTGCTGCCTTAAATACAGGTGGTTTCTTTCCATTCCTTAAATCAGCACAAGATAGGCCGTATGTCAGCTGGAAATGAGGTATATCACGGAAGCCACTCCATGCGCCTCCCCATTCCATTTTTAAATCCTGACCAATCTTACCTACTTGATACCAATCCTTTTGCCTGTCTTTGTTCGTATCAACGTTAGTATTCCAATAGATAACCGTTCCGTTACTATTAGCAATTGCAAAATCAAACGCAAGTCCAAAATTGTGGTACGAACTTCCGCCGACAGCGTTAGTCACTATTTCACCCGGAGCAGTTCTACCTTGTGCATACAATGCATTCTGTTCAGCAATCGTCCTTAAGCCTTGTGTAATTACAACATAAATCCCCATATTAAAAGCCCGTGTAATTAGCTCACGAGCCTTTAAGCGTAACTCTGGATGTATAAGGGATAGTTTAGGTTCTGCTTTGGCGAGTAATTGTTCTAAATTCACTCTTTATCACCCTTTTCTTGTTGAATAACAAGTAATTTGTCCTTAATGAATGAAGGGACTTTAACACCTAGTTGAGTAAGGTTTTCGAGTATTGATAAGCCTTCATTGGCAATATAAAAAAGCACTGTAACAAATGCTACAGAGCCTTTAAGATCCAATACAACATCAATTACATTGGCAAGAATTATAGCTCCGAAGATTCCTAACTTCCTTGCATAACCGAACCATGCTGTACGACTTCTCAGCTTCCCTTCCTTATATGCTTTTGCGACTCCTGTTACAATATCAACTATCATTAAAACGAAAAGCAGGTCTAAGTATTTTACGCTGCCAAACAAGTAAGCATGAAATACTTCTAAGTTTGCTCCAATTATCATAATTTCCACCTCCAAAATAAAAAGAGGACTGATTATTCAGCCCTCTACATGATATCTGTGAAATTCTTATTTACATTACTGTTTCCTGATGGATCATCGTCACCTTTTCCATGTACTCTGAATCCACCTTCCCAGAAGAATTGAATGGCAGTAATGAGGAATACTCCACCTAAGAATAAAACTATAGGCCAAAATTCTTCAGGGTTAAAGAAGTGAATCAGATAGAAAATTGGGTAAGTCCAAACTATTGTCCAGAAAAGATATTTAATCCTCTTCTGCCACTTTTCATTAAACTTCCCAAAAATGTATAACGGCAGCATTAAAACTAATAATGCTAACGCCACCATAAATGCATTTTCAACCAAAAAGACCATCTCCCTATTGAAGCGATTGTAATTCCTGATAATACTTCATGATCTTTTGCATTTTTTCTTTATCAGATAAAGATTTATCTTTTTCTACTTCCTTTATCTTATTCTCAATCGTCTTTACTTTTCGTTCGGACATGAGATTTTTATAATACTCTTGCTCTGTTCCAGTAAGTTTTGCATCCTCATATTCTGCTGTTTGGTTTTCGCTTAATGGTCTACGTCTTTCATCATAGTAGTCCCTGGCCTCATTAAAAGCACCTGCACCAAATAATAAACCTTTAGTGTTATTCCAAAGGTTAGGATCAACCGGATATTTCAACTTCTCATTATCTCCAAGCATAGGAATACTTACTGGAGAATCTTTCTTGTAAGAACCTTCATTGTTAATCGCATCTATTCCACTAAGTGTTTTCTTTAACTGATTCCCACCAAATGGAAGTGCAAACTTAAATAAAGCATCATTTACACTGTTAGCTGCGACCAATCCAGTACCAAATCTTTGAGGATCTCTTTCTCCAAATAATTCTGCTCTTGTTGGGCCTTTGATATTAAGAACCTCTCCATATTCAGGATATAACCCAGCAATATGCTGACCTAGTGGGACGTTTGTTAAAACTTCTCCAACTACCCTTCCTGCTTTTTGAGTATTGCTCAATTCATCATTACCTAAGGCATCAGCTAATGCATCAATTGGATCAAAAGTAACTGCAGAACCTCTTGTTTCTTCCATACCCTTATTAAGGATGTAGTTAGCTACAAAGAGAGTGGCAATTCCACCAAAATCTTTCTTTTTACCCATATCTCCAATTACTTTCCAAAGGTTAGCTACTTCCAGTGTAAAGGGCATTACCAATTGAGTAGTTTTAGCTTTTTGGAGTAAAGGAACTTCGCCAACTCCTCGACCTGCAATTAACTTCCTTGTTTCATCATCTGCATATTTAATTGGATTCTGAACACCTTGCTTCAATCCTTTTTCATAAACAGAATTCCAAACAAATGAAGAACCAACTCTGTCTGTTGTTTCAATCAACCAACCTGCTAACTTCTCAGGCTGATCAATTAACCTTTGATCAAATTCCCTGAACAATTTACCTAAGTAACGCTCTTTAAGGAAATCTGACTTGTGAATTGGTGCATTTTTATCGAATATTGATGTTAGTGTCCTCGAAGCACCTTTTACAGAATATTGCTTTGCAAATGCTACTCCATTCGGAATATTAGCCATCTGAGCTAAGACAGATCCAACGTTACCTAAAATAACGTTCTTTTTAACTCGATTGTTTACCCAATTCAATACAGACATCGTTTTCCTTCCAACTAATTGCTGAAGGTTTCTGTCAAAGTATGGATTGGTTTTTCCTGCCAAGTCATTAGAGTAATTATACAGGAATTCAATGAAATTGTTAATATTTCTTGAATCTTCTGTACCATCTGCTAATTGCCTACGCAGGTTTTTAAAAACAGGTATCACTGGATCAATATTTGTTGCGAACGAAGCACCCGGTATGTATTCCAAGAAACCTCCAACAGCGTCCTCTTTATATGGCCCCATTCCTCGTTTTTGCATGAAACTATGCCATTTACTACTAGGATTTGTATGCTGTGACATCCCTGCTAAATGAGGGTCAATCTGTGAAGGTGAATCAAAGATATTCTTCAAACCAGTCAGACCATTCATTTCCCTAAAGTGACGATAGTAATTATCAAGTTTAGGAACTTGTTTATCAGGACTATTAGGGTAAGCCGTTTGCCTAGCCTTATTAACACCTTCGTAAATATTGTCATAAGATTGACGGAACCATTGATCAGCTTTAACAATGTCTTTCCATTTGTCAGGTGAAGCTGCTTTTAACTCATCCAATGTCATTTTCTTTTCACCATATCGCTGAACAAGTGCTGATTCTTTACTTCCCTTTTTAATACCCAATTTGTCTACAACTTCAGTTTTCAATTTATTCAACCATTGTTGCTGCATGTTTACATACTGACCTTTAGCAGAATCAAGTTTGTTTACAATTGGCTTTCCAACAGTCTCATAGTCTTTACCAAAGGCATCCCTGAAAATGCGATAAACATCCGTTGTGGCTGCTTTAAATCCTGAAATATCCTTCATTTTCTTAGGATCAAATGTCATATCAGTAATTGGATCATCTGCCCTTAATAAAGGTGGTTCACTTTCAACCATTGCAGGTTCAATAGCTTCAAAATCTTTCCCAGCTTTAATTTTTTCTGATGTCGGTTTTACTTGCTCAACTGCTGCAGCTGCCTCAGGATTCAATCTTTGTAACAGTCTTTCAGTCACATCAGGAGTACCTTGAGACTGTTGTCCCTTTTTTGGCGCAATCTCCTCCAGCCTCCGAACCATTTCATCTAGATTTGCAGGACGAGAAATTTTAGGCTCTGAATTAACTTTAGGAAATAACCCTTTAACC
The DNA here is from genome assembly GCF_008180445.1 of Bacillus infantis. Classification (GTDB taxonomy): domain Bacteria; phylum Bacillota; class Bacilli; order Bacillales; family Cytobacillaceae; genus Bacillus_AB; species Bacillus_AB infantis_B. The sequence continues at coordinate 189,471 of NZ_VTER01000007.1, read as the reverse complement.
ATATCATTGATACGTGGGTCTTCTTTTAAGTCATCCTTAATTGTTCTAGCAGGTTCTTTAACAACAGGAGGAGCTTCAAAACCTTTCGGATAAGCTAAATCAACTACATCTTCAAGTTTTACAGGTTCATCATACCTTGCAAAAGAACTCCATAAGTCTTCAAGTGCTTCAGGTGTTAAGGAATTCAAGTCATGTCGAGCATTAACTTGCTTTGCGAATTCCTCATATCTGCCCTGCCAATAAGCCTGATTCCTATTCATAGGATCAATTGATGCAGTGACAGGTGATAAGTCTTTTCTAGCCTGTGGAGCATTCTTCGTGTTAAATCCAAAGTTTAACCCTTGTGATTCAAGACGATTCCTTGTTAAAGGTTGACTTAAAGCTTTTGGCATCGGTGGAATAGGGTTATTTAGACCAGTAGGACGTTTAAATGTGTTGTTTAAGGCATCAAGGGAAGGAGTAACTTTTCTAGGCTCTGATAGTCTTAATTGAGGCTCAGGAAGTGCTTTTTGTGGTTCAGGTAAGCCTAATAGAGATTCCTCACTAGTATTTCCTTTAGGTACTCTTCCACGCTTAATAATGTTGGCAATTCCATGTAAAGCAGGATCTAAAATAGCTCCACCAGCAATACCTAGACCTGTACGGATAGCATAATCCCTCATGTCGTTAGCTTCAGAGTTTGCTAATTCATTTGTTGCAGATATTCCAGCTTCAGCCATACCACCAGCTAATGCTCCTGTAACAGCCTTTTTAGCATATGGATTAGCAATGTTAGCAAGCTTAGGAACTTTGTTCACTGCTAAATTAGCAGCCTTGTAAGCTCCTGAATATGGAGCAGCAAAAGCACCAATCATACCTGCAGCATTCAGAATATCCGTTTCCAATCCCCTATCCTTCTGAGCAGCCTTGACTACAGGGTTATCAGGATTGTTTTTAGACATTCTTTCAGTATTCCCCGGAATAATTGAATCTGTCGCACCCTTAGAAATAGGAACAACAAAACGGTCTATAGCTCCAAGCAATCCATCACGTTCACCATCATTATCTACGTCTTTACTTGTTAGGAAATCACCAATTTTACCAAGTACACTCTTTTTCTTCTTATCATCCTTTTTCTCATCCCAAGAAGGAGTAAGACCCCTTTTCTGCTTCTGATAAGGAGTTAACTTAGTAATATCAACCTTTGCACTATCTGTCTTTTTCTTCTCTTTCATTTGATTTTCACGAGTTGGCAGATGTCCACCACGACCTTGAGCCTGTGCTTTTTCTTGCTGTGCTGTAATTTTCCCCTGTTCCTTCAATCGAACTTCAAAAGTTTCCTTGCTAACTCCGCCATATGTCTCTTGCTCTTCAAGTTGCTTTAAATATTCCTCTTGAGCTTTCTTTAATGCTTTTAACCTTGCATCGGCTTCCTGTTTAGCAAATGCTGCTTGGGCTTTTGTAGCACCAATTTCTCTAGCTTTGGAAAGACCCGCATCATACGAGCCTTTCCCAAATCTTTGTTCAAATAACTGTTTGTATTTCGATGAATTAAAATTTGAAGCCACTTAACCACCCCTTTAGTAATAATTGTGTTTATCCCAAAACACTAATGCTTTTTCAGGTGAGCCGTATCTATCTTTAACATACTGAGCAGTCATAATAATTTGGTTAACTGGATCATTGTATTTCAACCCTGTCTTCTTTTCATAAGCAGCACGAGTCTTGTCAATAAACTGACCATATCCGAATGCAGAACTTATATCGTTTTGTGCTGAAGGATTCCAAGAAGATTCCCGTCCAATCAATTCAGTCAATCCAACAACCCAATTTGCAGGAATCTTACCTGACTGTAACGCCTGGGCAAGATGCTGCTTATAAGTTTGATATGTTGGCGTCTTTAAAGCTTGGTAAGTTGTCTTGTAAGTATTCTTGTATGTACTTCCGCTGGCAGGTTGTTTAGCAGCAGTATTGTTAGTAGGCATACCTTTTATATAAGCTGTTGGATCAATGGAACTTCCATTAGCAGTAGTTACACCATAGTCAAGGTGATTTCCTGTAGATTTACCTGTACTACCTGCCCCACCTAATAAAGCTCCCGCAGGAACCTTTTGACCCAATTTAACTTTGATGCTATCCAAGTGGGCATATCTATGTATATTTCCATTAGCATCTTTAACCGCTACTGTATTGCCGTATCCACCATAGCCCGAACCTTTTTCGCCAAAATCAGCAAAGACAACTGTTCCACCTACTGTAGCAGTTACTGGAGCACCTTTAGGCATTGCTATGTCAATTCCATTATGGAAAGCTTTCTGGCCTGAAATAGGATCATTCCTAGTTCCATATCCTGAAGTTATCTTGTACTTATCATACCCCCCTCCGTTTACGGTAGAAAACCCAAGGCATTATAATAATCCATTTCAGCTTGTGATTGAGATAATGCCAGATTTCCGTTGTATTCGAGTTGATACATCTGCCAAGCTTTATCTTCACCATGTTGCTGTTTAGCCCAATCCATTTGAGCTTTCTCAGATGCAGACATGTTCCTATAGACGTATTCTCTCCATGCTTTATCTTGTGAATTAAGACGTCTCGTGTATTCGTAATCACGTTTATCAATTTCTTTCTTGTATTCAAACTCATTCTGATAACGATTATCTGAAACTTTATCACGGTATTGTTGATACCCGACATCCTGAGAACGGTTAAAGGCATCAAATAACGCCTGTGACTTCTGAGCTTCAATAGATGCAATCAAAGCCTGTTCAGAAGCAGGATTATTCAAATCAGAAATCTGACGGTCAATGTCATTCATGGTTTGTTGTTCCTGTAGGTTCAATGAGTTAATGGCGTTAGCACGTTCATTATTCATTGCTACATTGGCAGAAACATTCTCTCCACTAGATGTAAGGCCAGCAGCAGCGATTACTTCTTTTAATCGCTGGACATTTTGTGCATTTACAACATCAGACTGATTCCTTTTATCTTGATATTGTGGAGCAACTTGTGTCTTTTGCTGATTCAATTGACCAACAGCCTGATCACGTTGAGCACGTATCTGAGCAAGTTGTGATTCTTTTTGCTGATTGTACATGTTCTCAAGGTAACTTTTCTGTTGATTGAACATGTCGTTTATCGGCTGTTGTTGATACTGCTGATAAAGATTGTTCTTGTACTCATTTGGCTTATCTAACGATTGACCAGAGTACACTTTCTGCTGAATCAAGTTGTTCATGTTCTGCTGATAGGTATCATACAGCTTTTGCTTCTCAGGCGTTACTACTGCTAATTTTTGACCACTTTCAGCCTTTTGTTTGATTAGTGCCTGAGTCCTTGGATCAATTGCCATACTTTCACTCCTTTAAAAATGGCTAAAATAAAAAGACCAGCAAAATGCTAGTCTTATAAAACCAAATGTTTTTTATGTTGTTCTCTTTTTCTCTCTTCAGTAATGCGAGCGTATCTGAGCGTTGTATCAGGACTACTGTGCCCAAGAAGCTCTTGAACAGCCGTGATTTCAGCTCCGTTATTTAATGTTAAACTGGCGAAGGTATGTCTTAATACGTGTGGACTTACCTTGCTTTGTAACCCTGCATTTTTTGCGATTGCGGCTATTTCCCTCTGAATGCCTCGCTTAGTAAGCCTCCTGTATGGTTTCCTGTGTGTGACCATCAATGCTTCACAATCATCAGTCCTTGTCCCAAGATATTTTCTCAGATGGTACATAGCTTTAAATGAGAAGTACACTTCTCTCTCTTTATTGCCTTTTCCAACTACATTGGTGGACATAGATTGAATATTGATGCTGTTTCTATCTAGCTGATGAATTTCAGATAGCCTACATCCTGTAGCATAAAGAACTTCGATAAATGCCCTCTGCCGAACCGTTTGACAGCTTTCTCTAAGCAATTCAAGCTCTTCAATAGTTAGAGCCTTAGGCATCCTCTTTTCCGTTTTTGGTGACTTTAATTTAGCTGTGGGATCTCTTGGAATGATTTCTTCTGAAGCAAGCCAAGAAAAGAAACTTTTTAAGACGGATAACTTCCTTCCGATTGTACTCATCTTCAATCCTTGCAAAGAACCTAAGTACACCCTAATGTCAGCAGCAGAAACATTTTCTGCTTTCTTTTTTATCTTTTCAGCGAAAAGCTTTAACTCTAAATCATATCCTTCAAGAGTTATAGAACTTAAACCTTCGAGTTTCTTAGTTGATAAGAAGAAGCTTATTTTTTCATAAAGGTCTGGATGAGTTTCATCTTCTTCAACCCTTTGAACATGGTATTTAGATGTAATTACGGAAAGTCGATTTCTAACGTCATCCACATTGATAGGCACTAATTCAGAGATATATCCAACGACATCGGTTAGTAATTGCTCGCTTGAATTATTCATGATTACCTCCTAATTTGATACGAATAACGTATTGATAGTTTGAGTATAATATAATACACTTACCGTATCAATAATTTAAACGTATCGAATTTAAAATCAGGAGGATTGTCCTATGGAAGTGATTATCAAGCTTGATCAAGTTCTTAAGAAGAAAGAGATGTCACAGCATGAACTTTCCAGACTCACTGGTATTAGACAGCCATCTATAAATGAAATGTGCAGGAATCAAACTGTCAGGTTGCCATTACCTAATCTGGCTAAAATATGTGAAGTACTTGAGTGCGACATCACAGACATTTTAGAGTTAAAAATAAGCAATCCCGACAGTTAATTGTCGGGATTTTTTTGATACTTTGCTTAGTGAACTACATCGTCCGATTGTTCCTTAGACTTCTTTAATAATCGGCTTTGTTATCTTACTATTTCCAAGATAAATGAAATCTTTTGTTTCTATAAATTTATAAGGAGAATCAATCAACTCATCTCCAATATCTTCGAGCAATAAAGGAGTCGAGCCGAAATCTGGTGAAATAAATAATGCACTGGAAACATTGGTCTGATACTCTTTATGACCAAACCACCATAAGTACCCACTGCTATCAGTATTAATAGCATATACGTTTTGAAGATATTTGGATGTTGGATTGGATAACATCCTAATTGTTTGCTTGTTTTTTTCATAAATTCTGATATGTGTCCCGCCAGTAATTGTGTCAGAACCAAGAAGAACTGCGTTTTCAGTGAAAGCAATCGGCATATTTTGATGATATGATTTATCAGTAACCATAATCCAAGTTACTCCCATATCAGGGGAATACTCCGTACCTTCAATGTTATCCCCCCATGTGATCCATAGGTATCCTGTAAAAGGATCAAACTTTGAACTATGCACATGTCTTGAATCAGGTGGTAAAGTCTTTATTACATTAAAGCTATTACCTCCGTCTGTACTAAGAAACACTCTCGCCAAGTTCACTCCATCGCCACTTCCGTACTCACTTACAACGATGTTCCCATTGTAAGAATCGAAGTTGTATCCATTTGCCATTAGGAATCCTTTGTTAAAGGTTAAAACTTCGGTGAAAACAGGTGAATCAATTGAACCTTTCCGCAATTCAAATATATCTGTGGCTTCTTCCTCAACCCCAACATATATGTCACTGCCTACAAAATCAACAGAATAGATACGATAACCTGTTGTAAAGTCGTAGTATTCAGTCCATGTTTTTCCCTCATCAGAGGAAATTAATAATTTGTTGCGAACACTACCGTTAATTCCGTACAATATTCCTTTGTGATAGTTAAGCACTACTGTACCCTGCAATTCTCTCTTATAACCAACTACATTAAAACGCTGTTTATAAACAGAGGAGTTGAATATAGTTTCCATGTTTATAGGGGAACGGTGCAATTTCAATATCCCTGATGTATCCAGCTTATCAAATGTAATAAATACAGATTCTATAACGCATTGCGCAGGTCTATTTAAGGCAGTTTGATTTCCTATAAGGATTTTATCTGCATCAATGGGTACATATATTGAAGAAAATGTTGTAGAACGTTCAATCAAACCATCAATGTAGAAAGATATATTTCCGTCACCATTACCATCGTAATTCCATGTAACTGCCATAGAGTAGACTGTATCATTCTCAAACTCCAAATTATTCACTGTAAGTCGTTTAAGGTCAGAACCGTTTCTGATAATCACTTCAACTCCGTTGTATCCTTGTGCATCTAAATAGTGAAGTTGTGCAGAAACAGCAGTAGACCCATTTGAATCATAAAGATTAAACAACTTATATTCCATATTTAAAGAGTCATCGAATTTTTGCAGCGTCTTAAATCTCATAAAAACAGTTCCAGATTTTAATGAAGAAGATTCAGCCACGGGTATTTCAAGAAGTTGACCTGCATCAAACTTCATTCCTTTATAAAACAAAACATCTTCGTAAGTAGGTGAGCCAGTGATAATACCGTTCTGTCCTACATAGTTACAAGCGTTTTCACTTAATGGTGCTAATACTCTATGTTTACTTGGAGGTAAAACTGAAGGCACTCCAAGTCTAGGTAATGATGTTTGTAAATTATTGATTTTTTCGCCACTATATTGAGCATTTTCTGCCAAGAGTTCATCAAAGGCATCTTGTCTATCCTTGAACTGAACCGCAGATAAACCATTCAAATCTTCAAGCCTTTGCTTTGTGACTTCCCCTTGTTCCTTTGCAAATGTAGCTTGGGTTTGAGCTTCCTCAGCAGCACTAAGGGCTTCGTTTTTAACGGTGGAAAAATCATTCTTCATACCAGCAATTTGATCCTTTATTCCACCTGTTGAATTAATGGCATATTCCACATCATACAGGGAATCCATAGCTTCATTCATTGTCCGTCCATTAGGGTTATCATAAAGAATGTCAGAAGAAAGAAATCCATGTTCATCTAACTGAACTTTCTTTTGTTCAACTGTAGACAATCGACTAGTCAGGCCATTAATATCGGTTTGAATGTCTTGGGTAGTATCAATCATGCCATTATGTAAATTCTCAACATAATCAATATCAGCCTTATCCCTCTGCAACTGTCCTACACTTTGATCAAGTCCAGTTAAGTGAGTACTAGCCGCATCATCTTTTTCCTTAAGTTTTTGTAACACTGTTTGAACATCGCTACCTGCAATTCCCTCAATAGTACTGACCCCTATATTCTTCGCTCCTGAATCCCCTGAAGTAGTCTTTCCAAGGTCATCAATTAGCGTGTTAACGGTCTTCTTTAACTCTTCGCCCCTGCTGTCAAAATCCTTTTTAATCTGAATTGAATCCTTTACCCTATATAAATCATCCTGTTGGTCAGTATGATTAAATGGAAATGTTCCTTGTTTCTTTAATGGCAAATCTAAACACCTACTTCACAAAGTTTTGATAGTTGTATTTAATCCCCAATGAATACAAACCAAAGCTTTCATCAAGCTTGTCGTTCCGTATCTCCAACTGGAAATATACAATTTTTTTAGCTTTTATCTTGTTGCTGGCTTCCTGCGGAAATTCATTCGTACCATAAGAAAAAACGCTATAATCAAAATGACTATAGTCGTAAAGGTCTTTCCTTGTAGTTTTTATGAACTTCCTAGATTTCTTATCTGATATATAGTAAAGGTCTGCACTTGTTCGGATATCAGGCTTCAAGGAGAAAAACACTTTTTCAACCATTTTTCTTCTTTCATCTGCTCCAAAGCTCATCAATTTACTAAACCAATGTGCTTTAATTGGCTGCCCATCATCGTTGTATGGATATGGTTCATCAGGCGTTTTAAAACGATAAACAAACCCTGTAGTCTTATGACCAAAATAGAGGAATCCATCGTCATGCTCAAGGAAACAGGATGCCTGGATACCGTCATACATGTACCATTCCTTTAGCACATAATCGAAGATATAGACATTTCCATTTACAGCAAGCCAATATTTTTTATCGTAATCCACGGATATAGCCTTTTCTAAATTCGGCTCCTTCAGTAACTTTCCGTCAATTGCTCTAGAAATATGCTGAACATTCCGTTCATCCCTAACGTTTGAGGAAATTAGCATATAGACCCCATCTTTAGTAAGCCATACCGGGTTATTTTCAATGATTTGTATACTTTCAGGTGCAAGTGTGGTGATATTGTCGTTAATTGGTTTTATCGGGAAGCTAGCTGATCCATTATTCAATTCATAGCTCATATTCCAAAGGGAATATTTCTTGTGAATGATTAAGGTATCATACTGTTTACTGAATCCCTGTATAGGATCTGTATCCTGGCCTATTTTATAAAATCCATTCTCCGGGAAATATGTAGGGTCATATAAGCCACTTCTCCACATTTGACTAGGATGATTGGGGTTTCCACTTACAAATAAACGAGTATCATTTTGTCCACCGTACATTACACTGAATCGGCAATTTTTGATTCTGGATTGAAAATCTGAAAAGTATTTTGATGCTTTTATAATAATGTTGTTTGTTCCCTTTGCTGGAGGAGTCTTAAAAGTAACTTTCCCAAGTGATCGGTTAACTGTATAATCACCTGCTACCTCTCTTTTTTGAAAGGTTGCTCCACCATCATATGAAACCTCAACCTCTCGACCCACGTCTAAATCCTTTAGAGACAGGAGGTATTCCACGCTTGTTCCATCTCCGCTGAATGAATCCTTGAACCAAGTGCCCAAAAGGTTAAAATCTTCATAGGCTGTTCCACCACCAGCAGGATTCTTGGAGATTGAAATAGTGGGAATGTAAGGTGTGACACTTTTTAGATTAGTACCATCAAACTCATAGTAACTTACCCCATCCATGACATAACACTTGTCATTCATATTAAAGAAAGTAACTCGATCCATATTGTTGATTGGACTTATAATTTCTACGGGTTGCTCTTCTCCGACTTGTTTAAATATATTAAATCCATGAGTAATCAAGTTTACTCTTGAGCCATCCCTCTTTCTGTACTCAAACATACCGCTAACAGGTTTAACTTCAGCGTATTTTTCTTGTAAAGTACTGGGATGAGCTTTTTTAAATCCTGTTCTTTTGTGAATAGAACCATGCTCATCCAAATTAATGTTTAGCATATCTGGTGAACGATGTTCGTCTAATAAGGTTGGTGAAGTACTTAAGTCCATACCTCTAAATGGTTCAATTTTTAATAAGGGAGGGCTATTTTTTGAAGACCTAATAACAGCCATTACATCATCCCCTTCAATACCCCATACTTATCTTCAATTAAAGTAGGTGTAGTTGGTATTCGTCTTTTTAATTCCTCATATCGACTATTCAGGAATGCAGCGATATCCGTATCCTCAGTCATTGCAAGGTGTGCTGCTAATCCATATGGAAGCACACTTAAACAAACTCGATCAGATAATATTAAGTTTTGGCTTAAATCAGTTATAGGCTCAGGAGATTGTGATGCAGGAAGTAATTCAGATTGCAGAGAAGTTAGAATTGATTTAGACCTGACCTTGTAATTTTCAGGATTTTCAGGGTTAATTGAACCAACTTCACTGACTTCATCCATCAAAATCAAAGCCATGTCGTATACTTGTTGAGCAGTAACTGCCATCATTTCCACCTCATTTAACGAAAAATAAAAAAGGGCAGGATTTCTCCCACCCTCAGTTTAGATTACTTCTTTTTAGCTTCTACTTTTTCTTTAAGTCCTGCAGAAGAAAAGGCTGCTGCTTGAATTTCATTAGATGCAATCAACTCAATTCCTTCTTCAGAAACAAAAACTTTAGGAAATTCCATTTTTCTTCACCTCACATTAATCAATTTACCATGTAATTAAGCAGTTTTGTGGACATATAGAGCTTTCTTCTTTTGCTCAAGAACGAATGCATCATAAACAGTACGCCCTTCAACCAACCAACCGTTGATTCCAGGAGGGTTATCATGTGTTTTGTAATCCTCAAGCTTATCTGCCGCAACAGTTGCAACCTTATGAGTAAGCAAGAATGGAGTATTCGCAGGTAGGTAATTTGCTGGAACTTTAATGATTTTCAGGCCATCAATTTCCCCTACAAGACCCGATGCAACAATCTTTTGAGAAGTATCGGACTGTTTCACGAATGTTGGATCAAGTTTAATAAAGTTATAGAATGCTGGTGTAACGAATGCAATACGACCACCTGTAGGTACACTATTATTATCAAGATATTCAGTACCTTTTAAGAATTGAGCATATGCATTTGAAGCAGTAATTGCTGTAGCTGCAGAAACTCCACCCGCTGCAACAGCCGCTGCAGACATTACTCCAAGACGATAAATATCAATCTCCGGTGTAATTACTTCATCTTGTTGACGTGCAAGAGCTTTACCTGCTTCCTGTGTCATTTGTGTATCAAGGTGATTCCTGCGGTCAATTGTAAATGTAAACGCACGGTCACGAGTTACAATCATATCTTGCTTTGTATTATCTAATTCTGCAGGAGTACCGTATCGGTTTGCTCCAGTCATTGTATAGTTACCCATTGCAACTGTTGGTACAGAGAATACGCTTATAGAACGTACACCCGTCCATTCGTAATCACGGTTTACAGCGATTTCCGTAAATGATTTATTTTTAAACCTCTCATCAACCTTACTTGAATACTTGCTCGCTAAATTTACTGCCATTTTTTATTCACTCCTAATTTGTGTGTTTTAGATTGAGTTAAATCCTTTAAGGAAATCATCATCTACAGCAGTTTCAGTGCTGCCATGTGTAGTGACACTTCCTACAGGAGAACTCTTTGCATTTTCTTCGTTTTGTTTAAGAATCTTAACTTGTGAAAGCAATTGATTGTTATGATGCTCCATGAATGCATACTTCAAAGGAACTCCACTCTTATTCGCTTCCCATACTTCCGCAGGAATCTGATCAGTATTTGCATCAAAATCCTTTCCATTGACAGACTTGTAATAATCAAAGAAATCAAGGTATTCAGCATTAGCTTTTTCCTGATTAGACTTCTCTTCCTGTTCCTGTTTCCGAGTTTCACGGTCTTTACGACTTTCAAGGATTTCCTTCGCTAACTCTTCAGGAATATTTTGCTGAATCAATTCATTCAGCCTTTCTTGTTCCTTTTGTTGCTGGACTGCTTCCAAATATTCAGGGACAGTCATATTAAATTCGCTTGCTAGCTCTTCAACAAATGTAAGACGAGGATCACTTTCCAGAGCTTGTAAACGTTCAAGTGTTTTATCATAATTTAAGCCTTTTTGAGCAAGTTCCCTTGCCTCATCTTCACCTAAATCTAATTCCTCTTTGTTGTACTTAACCTTTAGAAACGCTTGTCTCTGTTCCTCTGCTTGTTGTTCACTTGTTGTAGAATCTTCTGTTTGTCCGGTGTCAGTGGTATCCTCAACCGTTTCAACAGTATCTAAATCATCAGACTGTGGTAGGTCTGCAGCTTCCTGAAAATCATCAGGAAGAATCATATCTTCATTTTCAAACATTAAAAATTTCCTCCTTCGCTCTGGTTGGCGACGAATTATTAAAGGGCTAAGGAACTCTCATCCCTAGCCCAATTTGAACATAATAAAAACACCTACATTTGAGGTGCTGGCGGTTGTTGTACTTGTGCTAATATCTGCTGCTGTACTTCCGGTGGAGCATTATTGAACGCTTGTTGCTCCTCAGGTGACAATTGTGCTATCAAAGCAGAAGGATCATTTGCTACCTGTTGTTGTGCTGCCATATTTTCTTTAATCTTAGACATTAGTTCTTGCTTCTGAGGTATGTATTCTTCTGGAACACGCTCTAGGTAATCAAGGAAATCAATCTTGTCTTGTGCAAGAAGGTTATCAAGCGTTTGAATAGAAGCAAGTTCAGACCAGTAAGTTGATTCACCTACATCCGCCCTAATATCTAACCAAGTATCTTTAAATTGACTGAAATCAAATTCAACAATTTCCTTTTGTCCATTTCTTTCTATTTGAATAGGACGAACCCCATATTTAGCACTCATCATGTCAAATAATATTTCACCGATAGTTTCTATCCACTCATATAGATTAGCTTTAGGATTCTCTAGAGGGATTGCTGAACTTTTCTGAACGGCAATTATGGCACTCGTATTTTTCGGGTCTATTTGTCCCAAAGCAGCATCTGAGATACCAAGTGTCTCCTTCGTATATTGCATGGCTAACTCAATGATATTATTAATCTGTGAAGACATGTTACCCGGCTCAAGATAACCTGCAATACTCTTAATATTTGCAGTTTGATCCAATCCCCTTACAGGAATAGCTTCACCTATCTGATTATTCCAGTTTGGTATTACATCGGCATTGTATACCGCTTTAGGAAATGCAGTAAGCATTGAATTGTACATCACCATTGCAAACATACGGTTAATGTAAATCTGATTAGGAATGATGCCTGTACATAATGCCCTTCCATGATACTGATTCTTCTGTTTTTCCCAGTTAAACCAAGCAATCGGATAATGTGATAACCCTGTATCAATATCCTTGTAAATATAGGCGTTTTCTACACTTTTTGAAGCTAGGATTCTACCTGTCTTCTTGTCCTTGCGGTAAACAATAATGTAAAGTGCTTTTCCATAATCATCGGCATCAACTTCAATTTTACCTGAGTCACCAGCTTGATCTTCATAATCACTGTCTGATTTAATACTGTCAATTTCCTGATTTTTTTGCTTATATAGTTTAGCTTCAGCCTTTAGGTTATCGACCATATCTCTTCCTGACAAGATAATGTAAGGTTGATTTGAAACTAAAGATGAGTTAGCATTCCCAAAGAATACGTTAGTACCATCGACAAGTTCCATCTCAATTTCACCTTTAACATCTTTCACAGCTCCACCATAAGGCTTTTTGTTAACATTGAAGAAGAAATGAGCACAACCATCACCAGTTGAAGCACCATCAAATAATACATCTTTAATTTTGAAATCAAATTTAAACTTTTCCAAAAGGTTCTGAACCTGTGCATTAGCAATATCTGCAGGTGTGATTTCCTCATCATTTTTCGCTGCTTCACTATACAGTAATGGTTCAAAGTGAATCTTAATTTTACTTGATGTTAAACTAGCTACGAAGAATTGAAGGACACGTTTAATAATATTGAACGTAGGTTTAGGGATCTCTTCACCTTCCAACCCTCTCCACTGATTACCCTCAACAAAGGCCAGGTTAGTATCAACAGTTGAGTAATATGAAGGTTCAAGCCTGTTGTTGTAATTTCTTCCTGCTTCATAAAGTTGCCAGTCTTTTGTTCGTTTGTCGCTCAAATATTACACCTTCTTCCTCTTGTAAGCTGTAGTCACATCATAGTTCATCAATTTCTCAAAGGATTTCTGTAAAGATTCATTCCTTCTTATTTCTTCATCTGTAGGTTTAGCAATAGGATCAGGCTTACGTTTAATTCCCATCTTATAACCATTGATGAAGACAACTCCAAGTAAAATAAAAAAGACTACTCCTGAAAGTAATCCAATTACAAATTCCATATTATCCCCACTTCATCATCTGACTTGGAGGAGCACCCCCAGTTATTTTCTTTAACATTGAAGAATGTTTCTCTTCTGGTGTAGGAACGAATGGATCAGATGGTTCAGGTATCTCAGCATAGTAATAAAACAATTTATTCAGTGCTTGGGATGCTGAGTCAACATCATCATCATTCTTACCTTTTGGAAATGCTGCCCATTCTTCAATAAACTCTTCTGTCCAAGGCTCATCCTTAGGCAACCATACATTTCCTGCTTGTATGTAATCTGATACAGCATTTACACGAGATATTTTCCCACCTTTAGGGTTAACAGGAATAATACCAGGCATCTTACTTCTAAGCATGGATATAATGGCTGAACCATTTGCTTTATCTTCAATGAATATCCCACTTATATCAGGATGTTTAGCTTTCATTTCCTTTATTGATTTAAGTGTTGTTGGAAAATCCATACGTGCTTTCTTACGATCAATGAGGTAAGCATTTACTCCTGATTTACCCCATACCTGAATAGAAACAAAGTCAGATGTATCAGCATCCTTGAATGTAGCATCAACAGACATTATTTTTCTGGGAATACGAGGTAATTCAATGTATTTCTTCCACCATTCTCTCTTAACAAGATTACCCTCTTGAGAGGTTGGTCTACCTTGATATAGTGCATGGAATGAGGAAGCAGACATTTTCTTACGTGTAGCAATGTATTCCTTATCAAACCTATCCCACAGTGGATCACCTATTTTTCTACCTAGTGGATCATTCTCATCTTCACATTCCATAGGTAAATTGATAACTTTCCACGGTAAAGGTTCACCATATTCAGGGTCTAACAGGCGGCCTACTAAGTCATTCTCATGCCATCTGGTCATAATAATGATAACAATTGCTCCGGGATGCAGACGAGTAGAGAATGAATCAATCCATTCACCCCATATCTTATCCCTTGTTACCTGACTATCAGCCTCTTCCCTTGTTTTAACAGGGTCATCAATGATCATTAAGTCAGCACCTTCACCAGTTACACCTGATAAGATACCACGGCTAATAACTCCACCTCTATGACCTTCAATATCCCAGTCTGTTGCGGAAGATGAACCTTTCTTCAGTTCATTACCGAATATTTTCCTGCCGAATCGTTCAACTTTTTCCTTATTCTTCTTACCAAATTTAGTTGCAAAGTCCGTATTGTACCCTGCAAGTATTACTCGATCATTAGGGAATTGACCTAAATAGAAACTTGGTGCAGTTTCCGTTATAGTCATTGATTTGCCATGTCGAGGTGGGATTGATAAGGCTATGTATTGATTCCTCAAAGGCATCTCACCAGAAAGCATACGTTTCTTATTATCAATTGCTTCCTGTACAATGTTACATAGGTATCTGGTGTGTTTTGCGTGCTGATATAAGCCCTCATGGACGTATTCAACATACTCTGTGTAATCATCTTTAACTAATCCAAGCTGCTTCTTTTCGAGTAGGAATATTAATTCCCTTTTTTCCTTCTCTGTTAAGTTGTTTAGGCTCATATCATTGCTTCACCTACCTAATTAACCTGATTCTTTACTGTTTCTACAATATATCTTGGCTTTGATTGATCCTCACCAGCATAATTTTCACACTCTGCATTCAAACAAAGCATAGGCATATTAATGAAAGCAACGATTGGTGATTCTTCTGTGTTATTTCCATCAAAAGTGTAAAATGTCTTACCTATTCGCAGCATACCTTGGCATTTCGGGCATGAATCCATTCATTAACCTCCCTTTTTAGGCATAATAAAAAGACCTTTCGCAGTGGAAGGGTCTTAAAGTGTCGCCTCATATTCTTTAACTTTCTTATAAAATGTAGCTTTTTTCATACTAACCTTACCCATGAATTCGACAGCAGTGATTTTACCGGATTTCCATTCCTTATAGAATTTACTCCACTCTTTAGGTAACTCCATAACTGGTCTTCCCAGATGCTTACCCTTAGCTTTAGCAGATGCAATTCCTTCTGATTGGCGTTTTAACAGTGTTTCCCTTTCTTGTTCAGCCATTGACGTATAAACCTCTATAATAATGTTATTTATCATGTCTATGACCCACTCTTGACCTTCTGGTTGATCCTGCATTGTTGTAGGTAAGTCGATTATTTTAACTCTTACACCTTTTTTCTTGAATACCTCTAAGTAATCCTTAATTTGCTGCTTATTTCTTCCTATCCTGTCAATGGATTTTACGTATAGTGTATCGCCTTTCCTTAAAGCTCTAAGCATATTCTTAAAGCCTTCACGCTCCATATCCTTTCCAGAAGCCTTATCATGATATAAATTATCAGGATCACTTACATAAGGCTTTAAAGCATCATATTGCCTATCTAAGTTTTGTTCCTTTGTACTAACCCTTATATAACCGAAGTTTTCTCCCATAAAGCAACACCTCACCCATTTGATACCATTATTGTATCAAGATAGTACATAAAGGTCAATTACTTTATAGACGTTTATAAAGGTTTATTTTTCATTTAAATAGACACATGAAACAACCTAATTCAGATAGTCTACAAAGGTACACCATATTAGACGCTATAAAATACAGTTTTTATTTACCTTGATCTAATTTAGACTGCAATTCCTTAAGTCGCTTATTTAACTCATCGTCAGATAAATCATCAGATGTCTCATTCTTAATGACTTGCTGATCAACCCAGCCATAGTTATTTTTAAGGTTGAAGATTCCACCAACAACTGACTTGCCTCGAAAAAGGAAACTTTCTGCAAAATTCTCACAGCGAAGTTTTGCCCTTTTTATCGTGTTACTGTATTCATCTTTATCTTGATATTCAAGTAATACCTTCCTGCTGGTATCTAACGCTAAAGCTAATCCAGTAATAGTATACGGCTCTTCTTTTTCAT
This sequence comes from Bacillus infantis, assembly GCF_008180445.1. GTDB lineage: Bacteria > Bacillota > Bacilli > Bacillales > Cytobacillaceae > Bacillus_AB > Bacillus_AB infantis_B. The sequence continues at coordinate 173,209 of NZ_VTER01000007.1, read as the reverse complement.
CGCATTTAGTAAAGTAAGCTTCAATCTTATCCTCTAATGCTTCTACAGACTCAAACTTTAAAGGTCTACCTACTTTCCTTTTCTCATCCGCCATTTTCCTCAACTCCATTCAGATTCTTCTTTAAATCCATTACCTCAAGCTCTAAGTTTAGAATTCTTCTCTTCATTAATAGTTCATTCACATACACCAAAGGATCTTTATCAGCAGCTTTAATTTCTTCATTAACATGCCTGATACTCATCTCCATAGCTTCACACCTTAATCTATCTGACTCTGCAATTATCCTCTTAATAATACTCAACTCATCCATTATCGCTTGATGTATATCCATTGATTTATTTAACATTAACTTTCATCTCCCATTAAACAAAATAAAAAGCACTCCCGAAGGAATGCTTAACTCATTATCCAAATGTTGCGGTTCCAGAATCTTTTTTGAGGGTTTGAATCTGGCCTTCTACAGATGACATTCTTCCTTCTAAAGAAGGGATTCTACTGTCGTGCGAAAAGGTTTTACTTTCAAGATTGTTTATTCTTTGTAATAGTTCATTTTCAAGTAGTTGCACTTTTTGCTTAAGTAGCTCTAACTCATTGTTCTCAGACATATTAACACCTCCCATCTTCTTACAACATTCTTCAAAAAAGGGAGTATTTCCTGCAAATTTGTATTAATTTGTAAAATAAAACCACAACAAAAAACACACTCCTTCAACCCAGAGTAGGGAAGAGGGGAGTGTGTTTTATTTATGAAGTATTTAGTTTTTGGACAATGTAAAAGACCTCTCACATGGTTAGTGAAAGGTCTTCAGATATTAGGAATAATCAATATCCCCATATTTGAAATCAATATGCCCAAAACATCATGTTTCAGGATATTTGTATTAACTTATGCAGATCTAGATATATTATGCAAGATAATGATAATGGGGAATCGTCATGACTCCCCATCTTTGAAAAGTAGTATTATTTACTCGTCATGAGCAAATGTATTTGTAAGGATATATTCTCATATTATTTTACTGATGTCAACTCTTTTGGAAGAATTCCTCAATTTTTGCTAAAATATCCTCATCATCGCCAATTTCTAATTTAGATCTGATATCTTTTAACAGTTTTTTATTCGTGTAATTTTCATTTTTAATGCGTTCAATGAATTTTTTATCTCTCTCTAACTTATCTTTCAAGTTTTTAAATTTAGCATACAATCCTAAAGACACCATCATTTTCTCATCTACTTCAATTAGTTCATCAGTTGGTAAAGTGGTTATTAAATTACCTAGCCTAGCCTTACTAACTGTTACAATATTGCCCAGTAATACATTTCCGGACAAAATCACTTCGGAACCGTCATACTGAGTTACAATAGGCACTGTAACCTTTTTTTCTCCGGGAGTATTGGTAATCGGAGCAACAATTGTATTTGGTGACTTTATATTACCAACGTCATTCTGCAGAATTAAACAGGGTCTTTGCTTACTTTCTTCACTACCTATATTTTCCCCGAAATAACACTCGTAAACTTGCCCTCTTTTTACCTTCCTACTTTTTGCGCTTTCAGCTCTGGAATGTAAAGATATCTTTAAACTAGACCAAGTAATCAGCCTTGAAACTTTTGATAAATCTACTTTCATTATATTCCCTCCCATTCTTCTCTATATTTTACCATATTTCGAGAATTATAGGAGATTTGTTGTATGAATTCGACTATAAATTTGTTATATTGTAGGTATATAGTTAAATATTACAAATGGAGGTAGTCAATGTATAGGAATGATGGCCCGTATTATAGCTTGGTTGTGTTTGGATTAATGATGTTAGGAATATCAATTTATCAATATCGAACTAATCCCCCTATTAAAAACCTGCCTGATTTTTTAGAGTTAACTCAAGCGAGTCAGTTTAAGCCAGCCATTTTATTAGCTCTTTTTGTAGGAACAGCTTTAATAATTGCCTATATAGCGTATCAGTCAATAAAAAGAGCTTGGTCAAAATTTTATGAAGGTGAAATGACACACGGTTTAATCTCTTTAGCAATTTGCGGAAGTGCAGCAGCCGGATGCTATAGTTTTTCGTCTTATACACTAAATAAATTTACGTTCTTAATTGTCGCTGGAGCATTAGTAGCTTTTTTCATGATAGATACAAATTCAACAAGAAAAAACTGAAGAGTCCATTTAGGACTCTTTACTATTTTGTTCAACAGCATCCACACCTTTGTATGTAATGGTGATTTCCCATCCCTTTTCAGGATCACTATCAGGTATTCTGATATATCCACCATCTTCAAGATAATACAAGTCAAATCCACTTGCAGCTAAATCCTCAACACTATATTTAACTCCTGCATCGAATGTTCCAAAGGATACTGCTTCATTGTATATTTCTTCTAGAATATTCAATCTTTCCTGCTTCATCTAATCAATCTCCCTTTAATATAAATAAGGTATATACATTGTATACACCCTCAGTATGTATTAAATAAACCTATGTATTAATTATCTTTTGTTACTTTGGAATTACTATAGCCCAGGACTGTATATTGAATTGTTTGCCATACACAACCAAGTTCAGATGCCATCTTCTTATAGAAATCTCCTTTTCGTCCGACCCAATCGGCAAAAGAATTGAAAATGTAGATAACTTCCTCTTTTGTCAGTCTTCTGCTTGGCTTCCTGTTACTGATTAGTTCATGATTTTTTTCCTTAGTGACCAACTGTAAATTTTTAAATGCATTATCATGTTTTACTCTGTTGCGGTGATGGATCTCAAGGTTCTTCGTTTTCCACCAGTTCATAGGAAACTCAATGGTTGCTGACATAACAAGCTCGTGAATAAATACCATTTCAAATTTATCATCATCAGATTTGAGAGTAGTTTTAACATACCCAATATCATTAGGTTTTTGTCTCAACCACTTACCTTTTCGTTTCTCAGTTGGCTTCCTGTAGACTTTTCCCTTTGCAGTATCACATAGATACCTACTAAAACCCGGTATTTCTTTAACTGTTTCGCTTACCCGTACTTCATTACTCATTGCCTTTTCTAACTCCTTCAAAGTGAATTCGGAGGGCGTTTCACCCCTCCTTCTCCTCACTGTCGCTAAGCATTTCACCTTAGCTTTATTCACTGTTTGAAGGCACTTCGGATATTGCGCAACCTGCTACATTACAGATTAAGAGTAGTTTTCACCTCTAAAAGGGATGCCTTACCCAGCCCAAATGAGGGAGAAGCATCTGAGCAGATAAGAAATCCCTTTTACAAATGAAAATTTCTTTATTTAATACTTGCTTAGTAAAATCCATTCTGTTATACTTTGGTTAAGTAGCATTTGATAATTGCGGAATCGTCTATACTTTTTTAGGCGAAATAAAAAAAGAGAAGGACAAAGTTTGCCCTAAAACGCATATGTTAACTGTCTTTTTCCTTCCCTTAAAGACCATTATCTACAAAAATAGAAAAGCACTAGAAAGCTTGATATTACTAGCTTTCTAGTGCCTATTTGAGTTTATGTCACGGTTATGCGATTGTCTTATTTCTTTGCTTTCTTTTCCTCAAGGTTGTTAATCTTGTTTCCCTTATCTTCTGGCAAGAATCACTACATGCCCGTTGTGTCTTTCTGTGTGGTCTAAACTTACTATTGCAGACTTCACATTCACAAGCTTCCTTTAAATTCTTCTCTAAACTATACTCGATGGTTTCTCCAAAGCTTCCCCATAAAGTATCCTTATAGGCACTATCTTCAATCCCATACAGATATTCAATTAACATGTCAGCAACATTAACTGGGTTAGGATCAATCTTTAACAATTCACCCTTAACATACTTATAGAAATACTGTTTCCCTTTCTTCTTATTATCGTCAACCTTGATGAAGTCCTTTTTCTCTTTGTTGAGGCTATTGTATTTTTCAATTACCTCATCATTAATTTGAACCTTTTTCTTTCTCATCAACATTCTGTAATCGAATTTACCACCTGAAACTTTACGGAAGTAAATATTCTTGTTCGGAATAATATCTTCCAGCCTGTTCACTGTACTGTTGGTCTTTTCTTCTGTCTTAGCTTTCTTTACAACTCTCCCTACCTTCTTATTCTTCCTCTTATCATATTTGAAGTAATAAGGAAGCTTCATGTTGACATACTCTTTCACTTTTTCATCAACATGCGGTGGCCTTGTTAATCGGAAGAGGGTTTTTGCAAAGTCGATTTCAAAATTCACTTCCATACACATCCACTTAATTACATCTAAATCAGGCTTTTCAGATCCCCACACCTTTGTAATATTGTTTGATACTTCTCCTATTGCTCCATTAGTATCAAACGCTGCCTTTAAACCTTCATAGATATTTTCCTCATTAATTTCAACAGCTTTTGCTTTCTCCATCTCATAGTACAAAGGTACAATGTTATCGTTCTTCATGTTCCTCTCTGCTACTTCAATGAGTTTTCTGTCCTTATGCTCACTCAGCACTAATACCTTATCACCGTCCCAATCGCACTGGATTAATTTGGACAAGAGGCTTTCATTGGACACGTAGAGGGCATCTGTTTTGAAATATTCACTTTTGTCCACATTATTTTTCAATCCCCATTCACGGCTTAAATGAGGTGCTCTGAGTATACCTACCCTTCCTTCATCATGCATTTTGCAATAAACTTCATCTTCGTTAAGTAACGGTTTAGCTTTTCCTTTGAATAAGTACTCTGAGAAACTGTATAAGTCAGGAATGATAAATGTGAATGATCCATTGACATTTAACTTTCCTGTTCTAGCCTCATTCACAAGTGACTTTTTCTTGGTCTTAATCGTTTCCTTAGAGTACTTGTCATTTAATAACTCAGGGTACATCATTAGGGCTTTCTGCAGACTTCCCTTGCGGTCATTTCCACTAGTAGCTCCCAATACCTTCAGCATTGTTTCCTGGCTCTCACCGATGCTTAAAATGTCCTTAGAAGTCGATGCAGCAATCTCTTCTAATTCAGCATCAGTAACATCCGTTAAACTCTGGAGCATCTGATAACTGATTTTACCTTCATTTAATTCGTCTTCCTCTTCATTTAACTTAGCAGCCTTGCAACCAAACTTTTCAAACCTGTCTTGATAATCTTTCCAAGAATCGAAGTAAGAGTGCATTTTCCATTGCGACTTAGTAAAAATGATTGATATTTCTTCTTTAATCACATCATGAGTCACACCGTCAATATCCTTCACATATCGGCCATGTTGAGCAAAGTCATAGCTTGCCAATAATCCTTTAACATAAGGCAACCTAACCATGAAATTCTTCTTTGATACAGAAGGTAAGATCATCCCACATCCATCAGTAGCAGTAATTGGAATAGATTTAGGTACATTCGGATCAATCTCATATGTTTCCCGGTTTATGTAATCCACTTCAGATTTAACTACTAATTCCATATCATCAACACAGATAGCTTTTCTAATATCAAAGTCTTCCCATTCTTCTGAAGCTGAGAAGATTAAAGCTTTGTACGCAAGTAACTTATTTACATTACAGCCGCCTTTTTCATTTATCTCATCCAACGTAAGTCCACATGTTAAGGAATTAATGTGCTCTAACCAAGCATCCTCCCTGATCCAGACTCCCCGTTTTTGTCTAATTTGGCCAGCAGATGAACTTAGATAAATATACTTTTGTCCTGATGCATCATAAAATCCGTCTTTAATTAATCCCTCTAATACCTTTTCGTGATAGGACTGGATAACCATTATCTCTTTTGACAGCTCATCTTTCTCTAATCCAAGTGTCCTTGTTAACACAGAGGAAAAGACAGAGATAATATTATTCTTTCTTAATTCTTCAATCCTAAGTGCTCTAACTCCCTTGTGAGCATCAATCAATTTGTATAAATCTATTTTTAACTGGTTCATTCCCTTTTCAATTTCTGATCCATGAATGACCCTTTTAATTTCTGCGTTGAGTTCTTTCTTCATTAAACGGATCTTACTCTTGCTTAATGAATTATCTTTCTTCAAATTATCCTTGCGATACCTTAAATGTTTCTTATAACTCTTTAAAGTTTGATACCTTTTGAAAATTTTATATTCCTCATCTGTAAAAAACGAATGGGTACCTAACGAAAAAATATATACCTGATTTTCTAAAGCTTTTGACATTTAACATTCTCCTTCACATGTGTAATTGTATAAATTTAAACTGACCAAATTATGTACAAATTTTTCAAGTTCATCGGAATGAGCAAACTTGTTTTGCGCATTCTAATACTGGTTCTGATATGTATCTGAAACTGAATCTGATATGTATATGGTATGTATCTAATTATTACTCTTATTAGTCTGTAATTTATCCCGGAAAATGTTCCAAGTTATCTCGGAAAAAAGGGATTATTATCTAGGTATTTTTTCTATGTATCTAGGAATTATTTCTTCACATCTCGGAAATTTTACAACTAAGCGTTTTGAGTTAAATTCGACCTATGTTCCTCACAAAATTTATCAATCTCATCTTGCCTCAAAAAGTAGTGATTATTGTACTTAGTGAAGAGTAATTGTTCTTGCCCATGCTTATTGTCACCGTACCCATGACCCACTTCATGCTTATCAATTTTTAAAAACTTCCACTTTTTCAGTAAAGTGTTGTATTTAATAATCGTCTTAACAGTTATTCCTAAATCCTCTGCTGCTGTTTCCTCTGCAACAAAGCAGTATTGTTTAGACCAATCTTTAGCATTTATGTAGGACTTATAGTAATAAAGCATCCTTACACCAACATGACCAGCAACCTGAATAACTTCTCGATTCAGCACATTGGTAGGTAATTGTGTGAAGAAACCACGTTTCTTATTTAATTCTGGAATGACTAATTCATTCAGTGTTATTTCTAGGCCGTTTTTTCTAGGTAATGATTTAATCTCATTGGTAATAATCTTCTTTTCACACAATCCTTGGAGATGCTTTTTAAACGTCTTATTATCCTCAAGGAAGAGGTAGTACATTATAGATTTGTGATCTACCTTGAAAGTTAGCTTCTTTTCTCCTTTCTGTGCGTAATAACTCTGAATCAATTTGGCAAGTAGGATAAACTCACCAGAAGTAAATTTACTGCTGCGTATTACCAGAATCTTCGCTGATCATTACTGATTGCTGTTGTTATGTACTTGATTCCTTTGGCCTTTATTTTGTTTTTAAGTGCAAAATCATAGCAGAAGAATAATTGGTCTTTTGTCATTTGTTTTCACCTCCCTCAAAGTCCTGTGTTAGTTTATTTCTTATTGCGAAATTATTTCGTAATTGATTTAAATTGTCCTCACCCCTTTCAAGGTCAATCTCATTGACTAGAAGCCTCTAAGACATTTCAGCTTTCTATATGAATTATTCATATAGGACTTGCTTGCGAAATTATTTCGCCTGCCACATATGAATTATTCATATATGCCTTTTTAGAATAAGAATTATTCATACTCTAAAATGAATCACAATTCACGAATAACAGGTAGAAGCAACGTTCTGCGTACATTTTCTGTTGACTCTGATTAAATCAGATGCTAAAATAGGGTCAACAAGTTGTTATTAGTTTAATTTTTATTAGATTTTCAAAGAACAATAGATCAGCACCCCATATTTGAGGGATAGGGATTATACCCAAACCTGATGCAAGAATTGTTTGCATCAGCTTTAAAAGGTAGCAATAAAACGTAGCCACCTGATTGAATTATCAAGTACCCCTGCCCGTCTAATTATACGGCAAGGTACCTCAAATTTGTGACACCCTAAAAAATGAATATGCAAAACTAAGACATCACCAAAAAGGAATGTCTATTTGACGTTCGCTCACTTTTTTTGCTGTCCACTTCTTATTATATCAGTTTATTTATTTTTGACAACCAAGTTTTGTAAATTTATAGTTTATTTTGTATTAAGTAGTTTGAACCATGCTTTGATGTATTCTTTATGTAGGTTTCTTTTCAGATTTGAATAATTCCTATCTGATTCTAATCGGTGCCCCGGGGCACCAACATACCCATAATACTCTCTATAAGCCTTCTCAGCCTTATGCTGACTCAATTTAACTACTCCCATGGCAATTCCCCTTATTATGAAGGAAGCACCCTAAAGTGCCCCCTCACAGTCTTATGTAACCCTCAGATTACATGTCTACTTTAACTGATGTTGGGATAATACGCCCTCCACCGCCTGGATCTGCAGTGTGCGTATCATTGTTTCCAAGAATACCTACAGACCCAGCAAGGATTAAAGCTGCTGCTACGATTTTAATTACATTCTTCTTCATTATTAATCACCCCCTTTCAAGCTCCAAGTAATATTACGCACTAAGAGCTTTTAACACGTATTCTTTAACTCCAACACTCTTTAAGGCTTTGATAGGAATTTGAATAAACAATCTTTCCCCGGCCTTTTTGAAGTGCTCAATTGACTTGTACAGCATCGAAACATCATTGAATAGCAATGACCTATAGTACCAGTGGAAGCCCTTCTGGTGCTCTGTCAGGGCTTCTATATCGGTGTATTCTAGAATCTCCATAGCCTGTTCCCTGTTGTTTAATTTAATCTGATAGAATAGCTCATTGCTTTCTGTTCCATCTGAAATGTAAGCATCTAACTTGTCCCAATATATAGCAGCAAAATTCATACTCTGACGGATTTCATTTTCTGTTTTTTGATTAGCATATTCGAGAGCGAGGTTAAAATACTTCACAGCTTTGTTGTAGTCCTTCATGATGTACGAGTTTCCAATCTGCAGATAAACAGCACTCTTAGTAGGATCATGTGCATTCTCTAATTGAAAGCCTGAAGATAGGACTTGAGCTAACTTGTCCGTATGGAGATTAATATCCACCTTAATTCTAAATATCCTTCCCTCATAGGCGTTCCTGAGGAATGGATTCTTTATGAGTTTTAATTCATGTTCAATCTGAGGTAATGCACAGTCAATCATATGGATATTCCTCATGTCGTAATAACAGTATATTTGAGCTATCCTTTGATATACTCTAGCCTCCACTTTCTTAACCGTCCTGGAGAAAAGAGTATCAATCCCTTCACATAGAGGCAGATTTCCCATAGCAATATCATCATCCGTACTATAAACAAAGTACCAATCCATTGTTTCTTGCTTAGTGCTGCTTTTCATCTTATTGAGCAAAATCCTTTTAATGTAGTACAGGTGATGAAGGGTTGCGTATTCAAGGAGTAATCGGCATGTTAACCTGTCTGGATTCAACTGCATTGCAAATCGTACTAATAACTGCTGATAATCGCTTGGAAAAAGGTACTGGACAACTTTTATAAATCCGTCAATCTTTTCAATATCCTTTGATTCATCCTGAAGGATCTTCCTGAAATTTCCTCCAGTAGAATAACCACTCATTTCTGCTAGTTTAGTCGCTAATCCATAATTCAAATCCAGCTCATTAACAATCATTTGCCGAAGTGATTTCTCCACTTAATTTCCCCCTTCACCCATTTACCTTAATTCCATGAAACTTTACCGCCTAAAGCTTTTACATACTGCTCAAGGCGGATACGTCCTAGCCAGCTTGTAGAAATATACCCGTATTCCTTGTCATATTTAAAAGCACCGATAACTTCATCATCATCTTTGATGGTAAATTCAACCGAGTACTTGTTTTCTTTAGCGGATACAGGTTTATAAGTCTCGTTCTCAAGCTGCCCTTTGATTAGATCAGTAAACTTGTCTGATGTAAGTTCTTTCAGAGCATCGAAATCGACAGTTCCATTAGCAATAATTTGATCAGTATTCATCTTATTCACTCCTTTTTAAGTGGGAGAGAGAAGTCAACTCCCCCCCACTATTCAGATATTTAAAGATAATTGAGTATCAAACAATATCACCAATGTAACTGTCGTCATAAATTTCATCGTGTGTGTAAGGATCAAACGCTGCTAACTCAACTTCGTGAAACTCATTTACTGTTGCTTCGATTTGCTGACCATTTGACAAGACAAGAATTAATTTACCGCCAATAAGTGTTTGCGGATGAAGATTTACTTTGCTTTCCCCAGCAGACATTTGAGTAAGTGTACTAACATTTAAAGTAACCGTTCCGTTTAATAGAGTATTCATTTATGTAACTCTCCCTTTGAGTTAGATTTTTTGGTGAGGTAGCACTGAATATCGTGCAGCCTCTAGTTTTAATTAGTGAGGCAAACTGCTCTACACTTTTTTAATTCTGGAACCGTTCACTGGCATAATTCCAAGGCTACCTTCTGGACAGTATTCGTATACTTTTGTTAGGTAATCATGGAAAGATGCTTTAAGTATCATTTCTTTTGCTTCCTCTAACTGCTGCTCTTCATCCACTTTCTTGATGTGTGTAGCTAGGTATATCCTTTTATCCCCCTCCACGTAAAGCAAGCTGGATTCACTTGTAGGATAGACTCTGGATAGGTTGAGCGTGTATTCCGTGAAGAATAGTGCGTGATCATCGTCTAGCATTAAGCAATTGTAGGCTTGATACATGTTGTCTTCCATGATGAGTACCTTGTTTAACAGCGTCACTTCTTAACCTCCTATGTTTGACTTCGAGTTCTTTTTGTTCGACTTGTTGTACTTCCTGTACTTAATATACAACACGCTAAATCAGTTGTAAATACTTTTACGTAAAAAATATTTGAGATATCGAACATTTAGTCAGCAATGTGATATAATTTATCTGTAATCAGTTATTGTTGTTGAGGTGGGAAAATGACGGAGATTAAAAAGAGAAAGAAACCAGAAACAATTCGTCCATCGTATAAGCCAATGGAAATCACACTTATTAAAAGGGATAAGACAAGAAGTCATCTTAGAAATGAGTTAGGTATCTCACCATCAACCCTTGCAAAGATGAGCAGCAATGAATATGTTGCTTTAGATGTAATTGGCCTAATTTGCGAATACTTAAGTTGTACAATTGGAGAAGTAGTTGAGTTTGTAGAAATTGACGGTCAATAATGATCGTCTTTTTTTTATCTATATATGGTACAAAGTTCTTGCATTTGGTTTTGGTTTTTGGCTTGATGGGTGCGAAAGTAAGGAAAACGGATTTGAACGAAGATTGGCTACCTGCTAACGAGACATAAAAAAAAGAATCGTTAGCAAGCAGCAGACGATTCGTTTCTTGATGGTATGCATCAAGTTAAGGTATCCGGTATATCACGCCCTATTAATCGTCAGAGTTTCCTCTGAACAAGCCTACTGTTTCAAGTAGCCCTCACAGGTTCTGATAACGCAAAATTGCGTTCTCATATTTATGGCTTGTCCTACAGCGTCCGTAAACGCTCTACCCTTCCTTCGACAGCACTAAGGTAGCTTTCACCATTCGGACAACAGAACGCAATAGGGAGCGTTTAAACGTGTCCTATCCCCACTTTATGCAAAGGCTGGGTCATTACCTGACGATGGTTATTTATAGTCGATTTATCGGCAACCTCGACTGGATTACCCTAAAAAAGACAATAAGTAAATAAGCCTTGCATCATCTAAATTTTTTAGATAAAATGAGGTTAGGGTATATTCCGTATGCAATTGTATATGGGGTAACAATCAGAACCGAGAGTCACTGTGGGGACAGTAGGCTCTCTTTTTTTGTGCTTTTTTAGATATTCATCAACGGGCTGCTCTTTATCGCTTTCTCTGATAGCTGCTCTAGTGTCATTGATGATAGATACCGTTGTGTTATTTCTACAGAGCTATGACCCAGAAGCATACTAAGACTATGCAAATCTAATCCATTCTTACCAGACAAACTTTGAACAGAATAGAAATGTCTGAAACTGTGTGGGCTTACCCTTTTATTAGCTATCCCAACCCGCCTTCCAGCTTCTTTAATGATATTAAATAAGGCTACATGTGACAGACAACTTCCTGTGTATGTAAGAAAGTAATGGTCATCTGATGTAGGCCTGTCAGCAAAGTACTCCTTTTTCAGACGCTCATATCTAATTAGAATCTTCTTTAACTTTGGACTGATAAAAACAGTCCTCTCTTTATTTCCCTTACCGTTCACCAATAAAGTTGTAGCATTGACATTTGATGTCTTTAGCCCTCTTATCTCCATTGATCTGAGGCCACAATCAGCAAGCATAGCAACGATTGCCTTATTCCTGACTTCTAGGTAGTCTTTATTAGAAAACGCCTCTATCATGCTCTGTACCTCTTTAGGAGTGAACCCTTTTAGTACCTTTTTAGGGACTTTCGGACGTTCGACTTTTTTCATAAGATTTTCAGCCAAATAACCCTCATTATGACACCAGTTAAAAAAGGCGGTAATCATCTTATGCATGGAAACAATACTCGAAGGTTGAAGACCTGCTTTCTGCTTTTCACGGAAATGGGCTTTTAAATCAAATGCGGTTATACTTTCCAACTCAGTGATGCCTCGTTTTTCTTTTAGGAATCGTTTTAATTGTTTGTATTCCTGAAGCTTATTTTTCATCGTCTTAGCTGTAAATCCTTTGGCTAAACAATGATATTCATACTCCTCAAGAGCATCTTCCAACAACAAAAAAACCACTCTCCCTATGAATCATTCTCATAGAAAAAGTGGTCTTATGTAGTCTGGCGAAGGATTAAGTAAAATCAGGGCAAATTTATGTAGAAAGATTAAGTCTACAACTCAATTGCTGAGTAATATTTGTCCTAATTTAACTTAAAAATCGTCTTCAAACCGTTGATATTACTGACTTTTACTTGCCGGACTGCTTGTTCATGGCAGACATCATCTGATTGATTTTCTTCTGGGATGGTTTCATGCCCATTTGCATCATCATCATTTTAAGCATTTGTTCGTTGATTGGCGGATTTTTCTTTAAGTAGCTCATCATATATTTACGAGCGATGAAAAATCCTAGTGCTACACCGGCGATCAATGCCAGTATACCAACTAGAATAACGTCCCACATTCAAAACTTCCTCCTTCATGTTGTCTATCATACAGTGTACTAAACCAAAGGTTATTATACAATATTTGCACCTGTTTTTCCCCTATTTAAATAAATTTTCTTTCTTTGATCGGCTTCAGCCAGCCAAAGCGCCTGTTGGTCATATCAACCGCCAGATAAGAGGATTCATTTTTCCGGAGGATTTCAAAGAACACCGTTTCTGCATCATAATTCCCATGTGATTCAATCACTAAACATCGGTCATAGATTTCAAGCCGCGCCGAACTGTTTTTTCCGTTTCGGATTACATAGGCCCCCTGATCGGCTGATGCTCCTTTTTTCCTTGAAAGCTGCTGTGTAAGATACTGGTGAAGCCTGAGGGCGGGGATCGGCCTTGTGATAAACTCAATCTGGCGTGACAGGATCGATCTCAGCTCTCCCTTCGAACGGCTGTATTCCTGAAAGAGCTGGTAGAACATCCGCTCTCTGCCGAAATAATGGGAAGCAAATTCGTCTTCTATTAAATAAAGCTGATAGGTTCTCACCAACATCTCCTCCAATATCTTCTATATTGCTTCAAGTATAAGGGAACAGAATCAGTTACTTTGTCTTTCAGCGTCAAAAAAGGGCACTAATTTTGTCGAACAGGCTTATTTGCGTACAAATTATATAAAAAATAAAAATATTCAATCTATTATAAGGAAATAAAAAAGAGAGCGTACTCTGACGCTCTCTTTATACCCTTTACAGAAGGGCCTTTAAACGTGCAACCACGTTTTCTACTGCGAAGCCGTACTCTTCGATAATCTTCTCGCCTGGTGCAGATGCGCCGAATGTATCGATCGCCAATACTTCGCCTTCATCACCGGCATAACGGTGCCAGCCAAGTGAAGAGCCCATTTCAATGGCAAGGCGCTTCTTGACAGCTTTCGGAATGACGCTTTCTTTATATTCCTTGGACTGTGCTTCAAAGCGGTCCCATGCAGGCATGGAAACAACAGCTGCATCGATGCCTTCTTTCTTCAGGGCTTCCTGAGCTTTTACAGCCAGATGCACTTCAGATCCGGAAGCAAGCAGCAGGGCATCTGCCTGATCTTTGCCAGCCGGTGAGACAACATAAGCCCCTTTAGATACGCCTTCATACGCGTTTTTGTCTGTATCCTGGAGGGTAGGCAGGTTTTGGCGCGTCAGCACAAGAGCTGTCGGCTTATCCTGTGATTCTACCGCCACTTTCCAGGCAGCTGAGGTTTCATTGCCATCAGCCGGGCGGATGACAGACAGATTAGGCATCGCACGAAGTGATGCAAGCTGTTCAACCGGCTCGTGTGTAGGGCCGTCCTCACCAACAGCGATGCTGTCATGCGTGAATACATAAGTAACAGGCAGACCCATCAGGGCAGCTAAGCGGATTGCCGGGCGAAGATAGTCAGAGAATACGAAGAATGTTCCTCCGAATACCTTTAAGCCTCCATGAAGGGCCATACCGTTTAGGGCGGCACCCATGGCGAATTCCCTTACGCCGAACCAGATGTTGCGGCCTTCGAATGAAGCAGGGGTAAAGTCGCCTGAGCCTTTGATCATCGTTTTGTTTGAACCGGCAAGGTCAGCAGACCCGCCGATGAAGAACGGAAGATTCTGCGCGATTGCGTTCAGTGCTTCGCCTGAAGAAGCGCGGCTTGCCAGGCTTGAGCCTGTTTCGTATACTGGAATATCCTTATCCCATCCTTCTGGAAGCTCGCCTTTCATTGCTCCTTGAAGCTGGGCGCCGAGCTCAGGGAAGTCCTGCTTGTAGTTTTCAAGCATAGAGTTCCATTCCTGCTCAGTCTTTTCTCCGCGTTCTGCGATATGCTTCTTGAAGTGGCTGTACACTTCATCCGGAACATGGAAATCTTCTTCAAAAGTCCACTTGTAAGCTTCCTTCGTCAGCTTCAGCTCATCTGCACCAAGCGGTGCGCCGTGAACATCTGATTTCCCGGATTTGTTAGGTGAGCCGAATCCGATGACCGTTTTTACTTCAATCATAGTCGGATGGTCAAGGTCGCCTCTTGCTTCCTCAAGCGCTTTCGCCACTTCGTGAAGATCATTGCCGTCTTCAACACGGATATACTGCCAGCCGTAAGATTTGAACCTTTGCTCCACACTTTCAGAGAAAGAGCGGTCAAGGTCGCCGTCAAGGGAGATATCATTTGAATCATAAAGGACAACGAGCTTGCCAAGCTTCAGGTGGCCTGCAAGCGATGCCGCTTCAGCAGATACACCTTCCATAAGGTCACCGTCGCCGCAAATGCTGTATGTAAAGTGGTCGACTACATTATACTTGTCTTTATTATAGACGGCTGCCAGGTGGCGCTCAGCCATGGCCATGCCGACTGCCATTGAGATTCCCTGTCCAAGCGGACCAGTTGTCGCGTCAACGCCCTTTGTATGTTTGTATTCAGGGTGGCCGGGAGTCTTGCTTCCCCATTGGCGGAATTCTTTCAGGTCATCGATCGTGAGACCATAGCCTGATAGATGAAGCAGGCTGTATAGAAGCATGGAACCATGTCCTGCAGATAGGACAAAACGGTCGCGGTTAAACCACTCAGGATTGGCCGGGTTATGGTTCATGAAACGGCTCCAGAGTGTGTACGCCATAGGAGCTGCCCCCATAGGCATGCCAGGGTGGCCGGAGTTTGCTTTTTCAATAGCATCGATAGATAGAGTTCTGATCGAGCTTATGGACAAATCATCGATAGATTCAAACATATACTACATCCTCTCTTTAAAAAAATCCTGCTCAATTAATTTTATAGCGGCTCTTTATTTTACACAACTGAGAAGCTTCTGTATATCTTGTGCATTTTGGAAACCTGTATGTAAAAAAGAACCAAAAAATAAATCCAAAAAGGAACACAGTTTGTTGTATTCCTTTTTGGCCTGATGCATTAATGAAGGCGCTTCTTCTCGTCCTCACGCAGCTTTTTTATCTTTTTCGGTGTAACATCATTCCCCTTTGGATCCATGATGGTGACACCTTTTAAGGTTGTGAGCATATTGGAACGGAATGTCTGCAGATATTCGCTGCGAAGCTTTGTCTGTTCCTTTGCCTCTTCATTCGTCAGCCCTGCGGTCTTAGCTTTGTTTGCCAGCTCATTGATTCTGGCCATTTTATCTTTAGGCAGCATAATAACGCTCCTTTTTCATTCATTTCATTTGGCTTTCCCTAGTCGTCTTCCCCTTTGGACCCTGGTCTAAACGGCCGGAGAATATATCAAATGTTACTATAAAAAAAAGCGTTTGCCAAGGCAAACACTCTTACTCTTCCTGTGCATCTATGTATTCCTGATAGCGCCTGTGCACCGTCGCCTTGGAAATGGGATAGCCGAAGCCCCTCAGAGTAGCCGCGATCTCTGAAAATGTCAGCCTGCTGGCTCTCAGGCGGACAATTTCTTCTATTGGAACTTCGATCCGCTCCCTTCCAGAGTGCTCCCCCAGATTCTTCAGGTTCTTCTCTGGCCTGAACCCTTTGTCCACTGCCCTTTTCATGCCTCTTTTGATCTTGATATTATGCAGCTTGCGCTGATATTCTTCCACCATCGAGACGATATTAAGAACCATGGAATCTGATTCGGAAAGCTGCAGCTCACCATTGTGGGAAATGCTGTAGAGCACAGCGCCCTCTTTATATATGAAGTGAAGCAGGGCGATTTTGGCATTGCCCCTTCCGAGCCTCGTTTCATCCTGGATAAGGACCGCTTTGATGCCTTCATCCTTTATAAGATCAAGAAGCTCGAGCACACCGTCCCTCTCCAGGTCGTACCCGCTGGCCTGTTCCCTGATGATTGCGGCTACTTCAAAGCCTTTTTCCCCGGCAAGCGCAGTCAGTTCCTCCTCCTGCCTTTCCAGGGATGTTTCCTGCGTTTCTTTTGTTGTCGATACCCTGCAATAGATTACTGCTTTCATATATGCTCCTTTATGTCATTCACCTGCAAAGTTCTGCAGATCATCCTGCAGCTGCCTTGTATGTCTGTCTGCTTTAACCGGGATCATAATCTGCTCCCCCGCTTGGATTGCACTGCCGGCGATTCCATTCTCCTCTTCCACCCACATCACAAAGTCTTCTGCAGACAGCTTATGCTTGTCCGAAAATTGCTGAGACAGCCCCCATAATGTATCTCCTTCGTCTACCGTCACCTTTATGTAGTCTTCTTCACCGAAAATTTTATCGTATCCGGCAAGCAGCAAAGCCGCCCCAAAGCTTAAAACGATAAGTATAATAGCATATGAGTATTGATTCCACAATTTTTTCATACAAGACACCCCGCCGTAAGAATATATGTTCGCATTTCGTTAAATTCATTATAAACCGAACATGCGTTTTCCGTCAACAAAAATTCGAACTTATGTTTGTATCTGTTCCGGGTACATGCTATAATTTAATCAATAATAACCATACGGGGTGCGAATACATGGCTAAAATATCAAAAAGGCAGCAGGATATACTTGAATTTATCAAGGAAGAAGTGAAAGCGAAGGGCTATCCCCCTTCAGTCAGGGAAATCGGGGAAGCAGTCGGCCTGGCCTCCAGCTCGACTGTGCATGGGCATCTTGCCCGCCTCGAAAGCAAAGGGATGATCAGAAGGGATCCGACAAAGCCGCGCGCAATTGAAATCCTGGAGCTTGATGAAACATCTCACATCCCTAGGAATAATGTCGTCAACGTTCCTATTCTCGGGAAGGTTACAGCAGGACAGCCGATCACTGCGATTGAAAATGTGGAAGAGTTCTTCCCGCTTCCTGAAAGCATGGCACCGGCAGCAGAACAGGTCTTCATGCTTGAAATCATGGGTGAAAGTATGATTGAAGCCGGCATCCTTGACGGAGACTATGTCATCGTCCGCCAGCAGCAGTCAGCCAACAATGGCGATATCGTCGTTGCAATGACAGATGAGGATGAAGCAACTGTCAAGCGTTTCTTCAAGGAAAGGGATTATATCAGGCTTCAGCCTGAAAACTCTACAATGGAGCCTATCATTCTCAGGAATGTTTCCATTCTTGGCAAGGTCATTGGCGTATACCGCCATATCCACTGATTATATGATTCTCTCAGCCCGGGCCCTTTGCCGCCTGGGCTGTTTTCTGCCCGAAAAGCCCTGCAGGCACTAGAATAGTCGCATATATACTGCTTATTTTTTCCTGAAGAGTACATATGTACCATTCTTTATAGACTGAAAATTCAGTCGATTTATGCATATCTTTCCCCTCCCGGTCTGTTATATAATAGAGACAGCACCATGATTGACCTAAGGTCGCTCCAAAAATTCCGGCTTTAGGAGTGTGAGGCAAATGTGGCAGCATGTCGTCTTCGCAATATTCATTGGTGGCCTTGTCGGCGCGGTTGGGCATCTTAAGAAACACGGGAAGCTGATCATGCCGAAAAGAACAAAGCAATTCATCTATCTCGGCTTTTTGGAGGAAATGGTATTAGGATCACTCGCCTCCGCGCTGCTTGTACTTTCATCAGATGCAAGCTCCCTCTTGAAGGTAGCATTCCTGTCCATGCTGGCAGGACTTGGCGGTGAAGCTCTGATCCGCAGCCTTGACCTCATCAGGGCCGAAAAGAAATGAAACAGGAGGAAATGCAGAAGCTATGCTTAAAACAGCAAAAGTAAAGACGTAAGAAGCCTCTCCCTGGAAATTGGGCAGAGGCTTTTTTTATGTCTGAAACTGTAAACAATCCTCTGCATTTTAGTAACCTTTCTGTAATTCTTTTGAGGAGAAGTGAAGGTAATATAAGGATAGCAAGTGACTACAACTTATTGGAGGCTTTAAAATGAAAAAGTTATTATCCATCCTGCTGGCTGCTGCCGCCCTGTTTACATTCAGTCTTGGCGCCTCCGCCAAATCCGCGAGCGGAGATTTAAGCAGCAAGAAAGCAGCCGAACTGGCACAGAGCGCACGTGTACACCACTGGAATGCTATGAATGGACATATCCCATCTAAGAAGAATACAGCCTGCCCCATCAGAACTTTTCAGTACAAAGGGACAGAATATCGCTATCTCTGCAGTGAAATCAATACGAAAGCAAAGCTGACCAAGTACCTTAATGAATCTTTCACCTTGAACGCGATTGATAAAGGCTACAAGAAATACAGATTCATTGAGTATAAGGGAAAAATGGCACAGCCGAATGCCGATGGCGGCAGCCTGCTGGAATGGAATAAAGCTAAGGCTAAGCTGATCTATTCCAGGAAAGATATCCGCCAGTTTGAATTCACGGTGCCTTACGGCGAAAAGCAGCATGAAAAGAAAAAGGTTACGTTTGTAAAGGTACGCGGGAAGTGGCAGATCAATGCTTTTGATGCGGTGAGATAGTTTAAGAAAGAAAAGGGAAATGCCTTGGACTTTTGTTCAAGGCATTTCCCTTTTTTCCTGGCAGCGCTGTTTGTTTATGACCACTTGGAATATCTGCAGCCCACATTAAACCAGGAATCATAAACCTAACGCATTTATTTTGATCCCGAATGTGCCAATGCCAATTAATTCGCCTTCTTCCCCCAGCAGGGGATATCCTACTATGTAATGCGTGTGTACTTCATTGTTATATTCATATTCTGCAAATGTTCCTGATGTTTCTTTTGTATCCAGTACTCTTTGTTTGAGAGATATCAATTTTTGGGAATCAATGCAAAAACTTAATTCATCATCCCTGGCACCGATAAACTGATTAACTTCCTTCTGATTGGCCGAATCAAAAATCCATGTATATCTCAGCTCAAGGTCACTGTGTGCAAGCATGCATTTCGTTTGCGTAAACACCTCTTGAAAGGCGGCTAAATCAGACAATAAAAGCGAAGGGTTTATATCTAAAACCTTAGCAAGGTTCCTGCTTATATCTACACTGGGATTTCTTGTACCAGATTCGATCTGCGAATAATAGGCCCGGTCGATAAAAATCGAGTCTGCCACGTCCGCTTGAGTCATGTTCTTGCTTTTCCTAAGTGTGATCAGCCAGTCGCGCTTCATCTCATTCCTCCTCTTTCCCATAATAAAGCCCTTCTGAAGAAATGAGAAGGGCTGGTCATGGTTGAATGTGCTATTTTAATAAAAATTTTTGCTGCAATCTGCCGACCTTTCATTGGAATCCAAATCTTGATTGAGATAAAAAAATCTTTCCATAGGAATCTCTTCGCAACTGCAGCCAATTTTCCTTTTGATATGGTCATTCAGCGCACATTCTATATCTCCCACAGAAAAATTCATTCTAACATGGCAATGTGCATGTGCAAGATGATCAGTAAAGCTTTTTGCCAGCTGATCCAGGTGATAGATATGATCATCGAGTACCTTTTCCTCTGAGTAAACTTCTGCTTTGATGATGTTTGATTTCATCTCGTCAGATAGTACATGATCTTCCTGAGAAAAATCAGCAGGAGTGCTGGCCCTTTTTTCATCAATGATAATCATCCGATAAGTTCTATTATCTAAAAAAATATCCCAAGCTTCCAGTTCAGTTAAATTCAGTATCCTGCCAAAGTGCATGCACATAACCTCCCTATAGAATTTTAGGTTTGTCTGTCTTCAATCCTTTTAGAAACGGTGTCCATCCCCTCTTGAGAAAGGAATGCCACTATATAGAGCAAAGGCTATAAAAATTTCCCAACCCTCTTGATATTCCTGTTATTTAAATATCAGGTTATAATTGTATAAATTATACAGTTGGGAGAGAAGTAATTGAAGAAATTTTTAACTATTCTACTAGTAATGCTATTTTTAAGTTCAGGATGTTCTAATGAAAATAATAAAGAAGACCTTCCTGCTGTAAGCCACAATTCTACAGAAGAACTGAAAACCTGGTCGCCTACATCTCACACAGCTATAGAACTGGATGGGAAGTCTTTAAATTTATATGGAGAATTAGGAAAGTATGCCCTTTCTCCGGATATATTCAGAGTAGATACCGAAGGATTGCACACTTGGTATTTGTGGGTGACACCAGAAGAAAAAAAGGAAATGCTGCATAAGAAAGTTACAATTAAGGGGATTAGCGAGAAAGATAAAAACGAGGAAATATACCTTGCAGACACCAAGGTGGTTGATTTGTCCAGCGCTGAAAAACAAAAAATGCCCTATTCGGAAAATGCACTAAAATTTATAGCAAATATTACTCCAGTCAGGGAAGGACGCTGGAAAATAAACGCGTATGTGGACAACTCATTACTCGGAACTACGGTCACCGAGGCACAGCCGAAGTAAGGATCGATCCGGCCCTTTAATCTTAAAAGGGCTCTTTTTGTGAATAAAAAAAGCTCTTTCGGATACGAAGGTTTTTTCATTAAAATAAAAAAGATTGTGCCGATTGAAAGTGACAATCCGAAGGAATATAAACATCACAATGAAAATATTAAATGTCTTATCGCAGTGCAAAAAGTTTATGCTTCTAACAGTCAATGAAATGACATATTCATTATCCTAAACAGCAGGTGTGCGGCAAGCCTCCCTCGACTATAATTTGATTTATTTCTGATAAAGAATGAAAAAAGAGGACAAGATTTGAATCTGTCCTCTTTTTTCTATATAAAGTGAAAAGTCAACGATTTAGAGTAGTAAATCGTTCCAAGTGTTAAAAAAGGCTTAGTTAGATTATTTATCCAGCCGTTGCATAAGCACTGAAGCTTTCAGGACCGACTCTTACTGTTCCGACTGCCGATGCAGTAATGTAGGCTCGATAGACTAGTTGTCCATTTGCTGGCTTAGGCGGATTAAAATCTGCTCCATTGAAGCTAATGACTTGAGGGCCTAAAATTTCTAAACTCAACTGCTGTTCAGCACTATAAACAGTTGTTAGACCAGTTTCTTCAGTACCCCTTACAACTTCAATTGTAACTGATGTTAAAACAGGGAGCAGTGGTAACTGAACGGCTATAGTACCGTTGAAGTTAACCCTGATAATCCCAGGAGGTTGTTGTCCAACTTGAAGACCCACGCCTCCAAACAATGATTCAGTTCCTACAAGGATAGGAACTGCTGATGAATTGGCAAGACTAGCATTTTGACTAGTGCGACCGTCTAAAAAAATCCCCATATTGTTCACCACCTTTCTAATTTTATTCTATGCAAGTCCCAATAAGGCGGATTGGGTTAAGACTATAAAACAAAAACCTATTTTTAAGTATTTTTTTGAATCACAGCATTCGATTTAAACACCTATTCACAATGATCTTTAGGGATTCGGCTGATACCCAGCACCTAAAAAGATTAAGTACATACTCTAAAATAAGGTAATGTAATCCAATTTTTTTCTGCCAAATTACTATTAACTCTTAGCTAAGTTAAAAGGGAGATAAATAATATGAAGGATTATAAAAACATAAACAGTGATCAATTATGAAAATATTGATTGTATCCTATTATCCGCAACCCTCAGTAGGAGGCATTTGGACGTACGTGTCCAAGCTGGTTAATCGATTACGCTCACTTAATCATGAGGTGTCTATCCTTAGCATGAATATCCAAACGTATAATTACAGAATTCATGACAGGATTGAAGAGCTTACTGAACAGAGTGCCTTTTCTTCTAGTGAAATCCTAAAAGCATATCCAGATTACAAGCCGGATAGCTTTATATTCCAGACAGAGGTATATCGGTACTCTCTTTATAATGCTGCTAAATATTACGGTCTGGAAGACTATGATCTCATTTATGCTCAAGATGTCATGTCAGCAGGAGTAATCGGGAGAATTAAACCTTCTAAAGTCCCCATGGTAATGAGCGCACATGGATATTTGCTAGGTGAAATTTTATTTTATCTTAAGAGTAAATTTCCAAATGCCTCAGATGAAACTCTCCAAAAAACTGAAGTATACAATTTTTTTCAATCTCTTGAAAAGCTGGGGTATCATTACTGTGATATGATTCATTCCCAATCCCAATGGATGAGGGAGCTGATAGTAAACGGCTCACAAGTTCCGGAAGAAAAAGTTGTTTTATTCCCTTACGGAGTAGATACAAGCAGCATTCTTGAAACATTTGAAACCAGTGAGAAGTTGGATACTGGAGGAAAGAAAGTCATTATATTCACAGGCAGGCTTGTATACTTAAAAGGCGTGAACATCCTCATATCAGCTCTTGGCTTGCTGGATAAGGAAAGGCAGGATTGGGAGTGCTGGATTTTGGGGGACGGCGAGGAAAAAACTAATTTGGAACAACAGTGCAGCAACCTTGGGATTACCAGTTCAGTAAAGTTTTTTGGAAACGTCAAGAATGTTTTTCCTTACCTGAAAAGTGCTGATATTTTTGTCCTTCCAGGATTGCAGGACACCCAGCCTCATTCAGTCATGGAAGCACAGTTAGCCGGGCTTCCAGTTATCGTAAGTGATGCTACTGGTCTCCCCGAAATGGTTCAGCATCAGATAAACGGATTTATTTTTCGGGCTCATAACATTGAGGCTTTGAAAATGCAGCTTCATTTTCTCCTGGATGACGAGCAAACAAGGCGTGAGTTCGGTGAACAGTCCATCCGATGGGCATTGAATAATTGGGACTATAATGAGATGGCAGAAAATATCCTTACAATGTTCACTCAAGCAATCTCAAAAAGTCAGTTTGGTTCATAAACATTTTACATTTTACTAGCAAGTTTCCTATTTCTATTTTAAATAATTATATATTTAGATTTTGGGGAGTAAGGGTTAGTGGTATATGAGTAGATGGCTGCACAGTGAAAGAAGATTGTATTTGCTGCGAAAAAGGCAATACTTGCTGCTCGTATATTATAGTTTTTTTCATGCAGAGACAGCATTAATGATTTTTCAGAGGAAATATTGAACCCACCCATAAATGGGTGGGTTGAAATTGGACTTTTATTAATTACCATTCAGCATATTCTTTTAACAATTACTTTGTGAATTGTCTTATTTTTTCGCAAGAGGATTATTTCACTCTAAGGCGATGGCCAACATATATGGTATAGCTGCCATCAAGATTATTCCATTGCCTGATTTGATTTACTGTACTGCCGTATCTCTTGCTTAATCCATACACCGTATCGCCTGCAACAACTGTGTGAAAGACTGCAGTGGCTTTCTTAGGAAGATTAAAGCACTTCACGATTCCATTCACATGGCCGAGGGCAATTGACTCTAAGAAAGATGCTGACTTCAACTTAGCTGCATCATTAACATTATCAATGAACCCATTCTCCGTTAATAGTGCCGGCATATTCGATTCCCTGAGCACATGAAAATTCCCGCTTTTCTTTCCCCGATCAGCAAAATTGACCAGCTTCAGAACTTCTGCATGAATGGTGGACTGATAGGTAGAAGTTTGGGAACCGGCACCAGGATAAATGTAGTCCTCATAACCTGTGCCGCCTCCGGCGTTGACATGTATGGACAGGAAAAAATCTGCCCCCCAGGCATTCGCTTTGCTTGTCCGTTCATTAAGTGTCGGGAGGGTATCACCAGTACGGCTCAACAAGATGGAAACATTGTCATATTCTGATGTCAATATATTTTTAATTCTTCTGGCAATTTGAAGCGTCAGGTTTTTCTCCTGCAGACTATTTCCTGCTGCTCCTGAATCTGTACCCCCATGACCCGGATCAATAAAAATCTTTACCATTAATATCACCTCATTATGATTTATGCTTCTATTCAAAAACTGCTTGTACAATACCCCACTTCACTAAAAATCTCATATAAATCTTCTTTTCAAGCCAAAATAAATAAGCCGCCAGCAGGCGGCCATTTCTAATAAATATATTTCTGGCAGAGGCTAACATTTGAGAATGCATGAAATAAAAAACCCCTAAATACCAATGGTATCAAGGGGCACAAACTATTAATACATCTGCAGGTACTGCTCGCGCTCCCAAGGGTGAACTTGTGTGCGGAACATATCCCACTCAATTTCCTTCGCTTCGATGAAGTGTTCGAAGATGTGCTCGCCAAGGGCTGAAACCATGATTTCATTGCTCTTCAGCTGGTCAAGAGCCTGGGCAAGTGTTGCCGGAAGGTCTTCGATGCCTTCTGCGACGCGCTCTTCTTTGTTCATTACATAGATATTGCGGTCGACCGGTGCAGGAGGAGTCAGTTTGTTCTTGATTCCATCAAGTCCTGCTTTTAACAGTACAGCCATAGCCAGGTATGGGTTTGCTGCCGGGTCAACGCTGCGGACCTCAACACGTGTGCTCATGCCGCGTGATGCCGGGATGCGGATCAGCGGTGAACGGTTCCTTGCAGACCATGCCACATAGCAAGGTGCTTCATAGCCTGGAACAAGGCGCTTGTATGAGTTCACTGTCGGGTTTGTTACAGCTGTGAAAGCTGGAGCGTGCTTGATGATGCCGGCGATGAATTGGCGGGCAGTGTCGCTCAGCTCAAGGTTTCCAGTAGTATCATAGAAAGAGTTCTCGCCTTCATTGAACAGGGACATATTGCAGTGCATCCCTGATCCGTTTACGCCGAACAATGGCTTCGGCATGAATGTTGCGTGCAGGCCGTGCTTGCGGGCGATCGTTTTGACAACAAGCTTGAATGTCTGGATCTGGTCACATGCAGTCAGTGCATCTGCATATTTAAAGTCGATTTCATGCTGTCCTGGAGCCACTTCATGGTGGGAAGCTTCGATTTCAAAGCCCATTTCTTCAAGCTCAAGCACGATGTCGCGGCGGCAGTTCTCGCCAAGGTCTGTCGGCGCAAGGTCGAAGTAGCCTCCGTTATCGTTCAGTTCAAGAGTAGGTTCGCCCTGCTGGTCAAGCTTGAACAGGAAGAACTCAGGCTCAGGTCCGAGGTTGAAGTTTGTGAAGCCTAATTCCTTCATCTCATCAAGGATCCTTCTCAGATTGTTGCGCGGATCGCCATCGAATGGAGTCATATCCGGATTATAGATATCGCAGATCAGGCGGGCAACCTTGCCTTTTTCAGCTGTCCAAGGGAATACAACCCAAGTGCTGAGATCAGGATAAAGAAGCATATCTGATTCCTCGATGCGGACGAAGCCTTCGATGGAAGAGCCGTCGAACATCATTTTGTTGTCGAGCGCTTTTTCAAGCTGGGAAATCGGGATTTCCACGTTTTTGATTGTTCCGAGGATATCCGTAAATTGAAGTCGGATAAATTTTACGTTTTCTTCTTCAGCAATACGTTTAATGTCATCTTTAGTGTAGTTAGCCATTAGTTTTTCCTCCCTTAGGACACATCAATTTTATTTAATGGAAAAAGCGGGACATATCTCCCTGGCGGAGTGAATGCCGGTTGAATCGGCCGGCCTGCATCATTTCCTGCCTCAGGAGCTTTCTCAATTCATCATCAGACAAATCGCGCCTTACTTTTTCTGCTTGCTGCTGTACTTCAGCTGATAATGTTTGTTCCTGCATGGCGAATAATTGCTTGATTCCCGCCATATTGACTCCCTGATCGATCAAATCCTTGATCTCCAGGAGCTTATCAATATCGTTCAAGGAAAAAAGCCGTCTATTTCCGTCAGTTCGTGCTGGAGAAATCAATTGGTGCTCTTCGTAATAGCGGATCTGCCTGGCCGTCAGCTCAGTCAGCTGCATTACAGTCCCAATTGGAAATAGCGGCATGGAACGGCGTATTTCACTGCCTTTCATCCGATTTCTCCTCCTTTTCAATCATTCTTGTGTTTATTATATGTAATGTCAGATTTGTTGTCAACCTTATGTAAGGTTTTATAACATCAAAACACAAAAAATTTTCACTGATAAAAATTAAAAAGGACAGCCATGCTGCCCTTTTATATATTCACCTATTAAAGTTGTATTAAACCTTTTTTTGCTAAAGAGCTGATGGCTGTGCAAATGGCAATTTTTACATGCGAATAAGTGAGGCCGCCCTGGACATAGGCAACATACGGCGGACGGGTCGGTCCGTCGGCGGTAAGCTCGATGCTTGCACCCTGGATGAATGTGCCTGCAGCCATGATCACGTCATCCTCATAGCCCGGCATATAAGCAGGATACGGGGTGACATGTGAATTGATGGGAGATGCGTATTGAATGGCCTGGCAGAATGCCACCATCTTATCACGGTCATCGAACTGGACGGATTGAATCAGGTCCGTCCTCTCCGCATCCCATTTTGGCGAAGAATTCATCCCGAGCATTTCAAGCAGCGCCGCTGTGAATACTGCCCCTTTAAGTGCCTGGCCGGCAACATGCGGAGCAAGGAAGAAGCCCTGGTACATCTCCTGGAGACTGTAAAGTGAGGCTCCCGCTTCCGCTCCGATCCCGGGCGAGGTCATTCTGTAGGAGCATGCCTCAACCAGTTCCTTTTTGCCGACAATATAGCCGCCGGTCTTGGCAAGGCCGCCGCCTGGATTCTTGATGAGGGATCCGGCCATCAGATCAGCGCCCACATGGCAGGGCTCCAATTCCTCGATGAATTCCCCATAGCAGTTGTCCACAAACACAACCACATCCGGCTTGATTTCTTTTACAAACTGTATCATTTCCCTGATTTGGTCAATTGTAAATGAAGGCCTTACAGCATAGCCTTTGGACCGCTGAATCCCGATCATCTTTGTATTCGGCTTAATGGCGCCCCTGACAGCTTCAAAATCCACATAGCCATCCACACCTAGCGGAACGCTGCTGTAGCTTATGCCGAATTCCTTCAGAGAGCCTGTCCCTTTGCCCCTGATGCCGACGATTTCTTCAAGAGTATCATAAGGCTTACCGGTCATATAAAGCAGTTCATCCCCTGGGCGGAGGATGCCGAAAAGAGCGGTGGAGATGGCGTGTGTTCCTGAGATGATCTGCGGCCTTACAAGACCCGCTTCCCCTCCGAACACTCTCGCATATACTTCTTCGAGTGTATCCCGGCCGATATCATCATAGCCGTACCCGGTCGAAGGAATGAAATGAGAATCGCTTACCTTATAATGCTGGAAGCTTTCCAGCACCCTGAACTGGTTGGCTTCAATCCTTTGGTCAATCTTCTTATGAACGGATGCAATTTTTTCTTCTGCCTGTGAAGCCAGTTCTTGAATCCGGCTTCCGTATTCTAAATGCTGAAACATGCTGTTCTCCAATCCAAGAGCCGGAGGGTTCATCCCCTCCGGCCTTTTTATACTGTGTATTTGTTTAATTCTCCTGTGATCTGGTGATCTTCAAGGGCGTATCCTTTGCAGAGGTAGACCTCTGTCTCTTCCTGGAATGAGAGCTCCCTCAATATCGTCTCATTTTTGAGCTGAGACAGGAGCCTTCCTTCAGTTGACGGGATTTCCACTTGATAAGGCTTCATCATGCCCAGGACCAGCTCCTCGATTTTCCGCTTCAGCATGCTGCGGTCCTGATCCGCAAATGCGCTGATCACAACGGATTCGGTCTTAGCTGAAGGAACGAAATCCGGATGCACCTGGTCACTTTTATTATAAACCGCCAGCTGCGGGATGTGCTGGATATCAAGATCCTCGAGCAGCTTGTTCACCGTTTTTTCATGCTGGAAATAATCCGGATTTGATGAATCGATGACATGGAGCAGCAGATCTGCTTCACTCACTTCCTCAAGCGTCGACCTGAAGGCCGCAACAAGCGTTGTCGGCAGATCCTGAATGAACCCGACCGTGTCGGTTGCCAGCGCCAGATAGCCGCTTGGGAGGATGAGCTTCCTTGTCATCGGATCAAGCGTCGCAAAGAGCTGGTTTTCTTCAAAGGATTCAGCTTCGGCAAGCCGGTTGAACAGAGTCGATTTCCCGGCATTCGTGTAGCCGACAAGGGCGATCTGGAACGCTTTATTTTTTTTGCGGCGCTCGCGGTATCTGTCCCTGTGCTGCACAATGACTGAAAGCTGGGACTTGATATCATCAATTTTCCTGCGGATATGGCGGCGGTCGGATTCAAGCTTCGTTTCCCCCGGCCCCCTTGTCCCGATTCCCGCACCAAGCCTGGAAAGCTGGATACCCTGCCCGCCAAGCCTTGGGAGCAGATACTGCAGCTGGGCAAGCTCAACCTGCAGCTTCCCTTCCTTCGACCTTGCCCGCTGTGCGAAAATATCAAGGATCAGCTGAGTCCGGTCAATGACCCTGCTGTTCACCTCGTTGGAAACATTCCTGACCTGGCTTGGTGAAAGCTCATCATTAAAAATGATCAGGTCTGCTCCAACCTCTTCCTCAAGCATCTTTAATTCTTCAACCTTGCCTTTTCCTATATATGTAGAAGGATGGATTCTTTCTCTTTTCTGGGACAGCTCGGCAAGCACCTTGCCGTCGGCTGTTTCTGTTAATGAGGCAAGCTCTTCCATTGAATACTGGAAATGCCTGTCGTCCTCGCCAGTCTGGCAGCCTACGAGAATGACCCTTTCGAATTCCGCTTTATTTTCCAAGTAATCCCTCTTTTCTGTATAAGTCTTCAAACTTAATCACGTACAGCTGACCTTCAAATATCATACCAAAAATATGCTTTCCATCCTACTATTTTCACCAGCAAAAGCCCTTTAAAACCCTTCTGTTTCTTATTCTTTTCCGCTGCTGGAAAATAAAGATTGAAAAATCATATTTGCATGTTAAAATCATATTTGGTTTGAATAGAATTTTTTGCAGGGAAACACGCAAAACTCCCTGCCTGATATAAATGAAAAGCTGGCCGGGGACGGCCTTCACCAGAGGAGAAATGCACCATGACTTGGGAAGTATTGAGCATGATTGGCACGATTGCTTTCGCAGTAAGCGGCGCGATCATTGCCATGGAAGAAGAATATGATATTTTAGGGGTTTACATACTCGGGATCGTGACCGCGTTTGGCGGAGGCGCCATCCGCAACCTGCTGATCGGGGTGCCGGTTTCAGCCCTCTGGGAGCAGGGGATGTTCTTCCAGATTGCCCTGCTGTCCATTACTGCGGTATTTATGTTCCCTAATAATCTGTTAAGGCACTGGCAAAAATGGGGGAACTTCTTTGATGCAATCGGCCTTTCTGCCTTTGCGATCCAGGGTGCGATTTACGCATCGGAAATGGGCCACCCGCTCAGCGCGGTCATCGTGGCTGCTGTCCTGACCGGAAGCGGCGGAGGCATCATCCGCGACCTTCTTGCCGGGAGGAAGCCGCTGGTGCTGAGATCGGAAATCTACGCAGTCTGGACCATTCTCTGCGGCTTTGCCATCGGGCTCGGGCTGGCAGACTCTGCCGTCGCATTATACAGCCTGTTTGTGTCCATCACCCTTCTCCGGGTGCTGTCATACACCTATCACTGGAAGCTTCCGGCGAGGCGGCTTGGCGCAGCCAGGCAATAAAATACAGAAAGCAAAAAGCAGGCCCGGCAGCCTGCTTTTTTTTCTTACAAGATAAGAAAATATAACTTTTACGAATTTGATTACTGTCTAGCTCCAGCGCCTACCCCCTCGAGGTCACAAGCCAATCATCCCAAAAAGGCAAAGAACGCCTTTCCGGGATGATCGTCTTGTGCTTGTCGGGGGTGAGCAAGGCGCTTGCGCTTTTCTTACATATCTTCTTCAAACATTAAATCATTGCTTCTGATCGTCATCAGCTCATGCCGGTCAAAATGGCTTTGCATCAGCAGCCTCATCGCCTGGGCACGGATCGATTTTTCAAGGATATTACGGATATAGCGCCCATTGGAAAAAGCGGTGGTGCTGATATCCGATTTTGCCCAAACAAGATGCTCCCTCAGCTTCTTCTCCGCTTCATGGCTCAGGGAATATTCTTTTTCCACCAGCATCTTTTGCGCGATTTCCATCAGCTGCTCGATTGTGTAGTCAGGAAAATCGATGACGAGCGGAAATCTTGAATGCAGGCCGGGATTGAGTGTGAGGAAATAGTCCATTTCCCTGGAATAGCCTGCAAGGATCAGGATGAACTCATGCTGCCGGTCCTCCATATGCTTGACAAGCGTATCTATCGCTTCTTTGCCGAAGTCTTTTTCCCCTCCCCTGCCGAGTGAATAGGCCTCATCTATGAAAAGAATGCCGCCGATTGCCTTCTTGATAAGGTCACGGGTCTTTTGTGCAGTGTGGCCGATATATTCACCGACCAGATCGGCTCTTTCCGCCTCGATCAGATGGCCTTTGGCAAGCACATTCATTCTGAGGAAAAGCTTGCCGATCAGCCTGGCGACCGTCGTTTTCCCTGTACCCGGGTTGCCCTTGAACATCATATGCAGAGCCTGCTTCCCCGCCTTCAGGCCTGTTTCTTCCCTTTTCTTGTTCACATATATCCATGCATAAATTTCTTTTATCATCCGCTTCATTTCTTCCATGCCGACAAGAGCTGCGAGCTCTTCCTCAATTTCTTTAAGTGCTGCATGCTCCTGAGGCAATACCCTTGGAACAACTTGGATGTCCGGGCTTTCCTTTGTGAATGGCTTCCTTTTCTGCGAATTGAGCACAATGCTGATCTGGCCATTATTTTTCATGCGTATCGGCTGGTCCAAAGCTTTCACCTCACTATTTCCCACCAGTATACTCCCTGAAGCTGACTCTTGTGACAAATGCCTATCTTTCAGGCAGAAAAAAAGCCACATTTACTGCTGAAGCGACATAATATCGGGTTTTTCTCCCTGCAGGAGCCTCCAGATGTCATATCCTGCGGTTTCCCGAGAAATAACCGTTATTTTTATATATATTCACAAGCCTCCAAAATCATTAAAGAAAGTTGCTGAAAAGGGAAATTGTTCTTTTAATATAAAAAGCCCGCTTCCCGGAAGAAGCGGACTTGCGTTTATAGTATGGACTATTGCTGTCCTTCAAGATCGATCTGGACGTTGCGCTGCGGAGAAAAAGTGGAAATGGCATGCTTATAGACCAGCTGCTGCTTCCCTTCTGATTCAAACAGCACCGTAAAGTTATCAAACCCTTTGATCTGGCCGCGCAATTGGAATCCGTTCAAAAGGAATACAGTCACCCCTGTGCCGTCCTTGCGAAGCTGGTTTAGAAATTGGTCTTGAATATTAACGGATTGTTTCATGATAAATCCTCCTCTTTTGTCTCTAATATTATGTATTCGATTTTATTTGAAGCTTTCCTTCAATATACGCAGAAATTTCCGCGATTTTTTTTTCAAGCAAGCCTGGATCGGATACATGTGTCATATCAAACCATTCCACATTCATCTTGTTTCGAAACCAGGTCAGCTGCCTTTTTGCGTATCTGCGTGAATTTTGCTTCAGATTTTCGACCGCGCCATCTAAAGAGATGCGGCCGTTTATGTATTCGTAGACTTCCTTATAGCCGATTGCCTGGATTGACTGGCAGTCCTTCAGCCCCTGCCTGTGAAGGGCTTCGACTTCTTCGAGAAGGCCTTCGTCCATCATTTTATCGACCCGGCTGTTGATCCGCTCATACAGCTTTTCCCGGTCCATGGAGAGCCCGATGATGCTTGTATCATACAGCAGCTCAGGTACCTGCTGTTCCTGGTACTGGGACATGGTCTTTCCTGTACAATGGTATACTTCAAGTGCGCGGATCACCCTTCTTGTATTATTGGGGTGCATTTTTTCGGCACTGGCAGGATCGATTTCACAAAGTTCCTTGAATAGGCTCTCTGCCCCTTCTGCTTCAAGGCGCTTTTCCAGCTCACCCCTGAATATGTCATCTGACGGGGCTTCGGAAAATTGATAGTCATATATGACCGATTGTATGTAAAGGCCTGTTCCCCCGACAATCATAGGCATCTTCCCCCGGGAAGCGATGCAGGCGATTTCCTTTCTGACGAGCTCCTGGAATTCAGCTGCTGAGAAGGGTTCATTCGGCGCTTTAATATCAATCAAATGATGGGGAATCCCATCCATTTCATTTTCTGTAATTTTGGCTGTCCCTATATCCATGCCTTTATAGATCTGCATAGAGTCGCCGCTGATGATTTCGGCACCAAACCTTTTGGCCAGTTCGATGCTGAGCCTGGTTTTGCCGACAGCTGTCGGGCCGATCAGCACGATCAATTTCTGCTTTGTATCCAATCCATTCACACTGCCTTTATCTTTCATTCTCTGGGCCATAAAGGCTGATGATCCTTTTGGCTTTCCTATATCCTACCATAACTTGCCGCTGCAGTTGAATATCTATGCAGTATTGCCATCAAGGATTTTCTTTATTCAGCCAATTCCTCCCTTTTATTTTACCATTTATGATAAAAATTTCATCATTCATTACATTTATTTAACGATTCGATAACATTCGTCAGAAGACCCCCTTTTTCGTGCTAATGTTACAGAAGATTATTAGGCAATCATAATGAAAGAATAGGTGATAGGATGATTTCAACTTCTGAAATTGGAATTGACTTAGGAACTGCTAATATACTGGTATACAGCAAAAATAAAGGCATCGCCCTCAACGAACCTTCTGTTGTGGCCATTGACACAGATACAAGGAAGGTGCTTGCTGTCGGCACGGAAGCAAAGGAAATGATAGGCAAGACGCCAGGCAAAATCGTTGCCATTCGTCCTTTGAAAGATGGAGTGATTGCAGATTATGATATTACGACCGAGCTGCTTCGCCATGTCATGAGACAGGCATCGAAAAAGCTTGGCTTTGCCATCCGCAAGCCGAATGTGGTGGTCTGCACACCTTCAGGCTCAACAAGCGTTGAAAGAAGGGCCATCCATGATGCTGTCCGGAATGCAGGAGCAAAGAAGGTTCACCTGATTGAAGAGCCTGTAGCTGCAGCAATCGGGGCAGGGCTTCCGGTCGATGAACCGGTCGCGAATGTAATCGTCGATATCGGCGGAGGATCGACAGAAGTGGCGATCATTTCATTTGGAGGCGTGGTAGCCTGCCATTCTGTCCGCATAGGCGGGGACAGGCTTGATGACGATATTATCCAATATGTACGCAAAGAGTACAATGTCCTGATCGGGGAAAGAACAGCCGAACAGGTCAAAATGGAAATCGGCTATGCACTCATCGATCATGAAGAAATGAAGATGGACATCCGCGGCAGGGATCTGGTCACAGGACTTCCGAAGACCATTACTCTTACATCCTTTGAAATCAGGGATGCAATGAAAGAATCCCTGCTTCATATCCTTGAAGCGATCCGGGCCACTCTTGAAGACAGCCCGGCAGAGCTGAGCGGCGATATTGTAGACCGCGGCGTTATCCTGACAGGAGGCGGCTCACTGCTGAATGGCATGCAGGACTGGGTTTCACAAGAAATCGTCGTCCCCGTCCACCTCGCGTCCAGCCCGCTGGAATCTGTAGCAATCGGGACAGGCAAGGCGCTTAAGTTTATTGATAAACTGCAGACAGCAGTAAGATAAAGTGCTGCTCTTAAAAATACAGCCCATAAACGGACTTTCAACTAAGCCGTTTTATGGGCTTTTTTTTATGGACAGCCGCTGCTGCATAATTTTTTGCCTCATTGGAAATAATCAACAACTAGGTAACATGATAGGAGGCGCGCACTATGTTCAAAATGGTCCAGGACCTGAATGAAAGAGCCAGCCGGCTGGAATTGGAATACTGGCTGAATGAAGATTTATTCAGTCCGCACTGGTGGTTCATTACTATCTTAAATCTATTATTCGTACTTCTGTTATTGGTTCTGATTGACCGCTGCAGACTGACGCAAATGAGCCTTGCTTTCCTTATAAGTTTTATCCTTGTCGGGATTGTGGATGAATTAGGCTATTTTTATGGCCTGTGGACTTATCCGCATCAGTTTATAACCGTCCTGCGCTCGTTCAATGCTGTCGATTTTGCGGTTATCCCGGTGATGATCACTTTAAGCTACCAATTCTTCCGCAAATGGAAAAACTATCTGATCGCCAACGCTGCCGTTTTTCTATTCGTCTCATATATCATGATTCCATTGTTTGTCCATTATCGTTTATACATTTTGTATAAATGGAATTATACTTATTCGTTTTTATCACTATTTGTTTTAAGCATAGTGGTAAAAGCTTGCTCCGACTGGATTTGCAGACGTGCAAAGAATCACTAAAAGACAGCTTCCTGGGCTTTGCCTGTTTGTTTATCCCCAGTCATGGGTTCAGTCGGACAGATTTTTTTGCAGCAGGTTATATTTTATCAGAAGAGCGGCTAGGTCCATTTTGCTTCGGTCCAGGTGAAAAGCTTTTATCCCAGACCTGCCGGCTCCATCAATATTGATCATTATGTCATCTATAAAGACACTTTCCTCCCCTTTAACGTCCATACAGTCAAGGGCTTTCTGATAGATAGCAGGATCCGGCTTTTCAGTATATACAAAAGCCGAAAGGATAATGCTTTTAAAATAATGCCGTATCCCCAGCCTGCTGAAAACCTTGTCCATGCTCGGCATCGCATTCGAGATGACGGCAAGTTGATAGTTCCTGCTTAGCTTTTCCAATAAAGGAATCACCTCAGGGTAAAGCTCACAGTGGGCTGCATAATGAGTTGCAGAAAACAATTCATCTCCTAGTGCCTCATCACCGAGCTCCCTTGCCATCGTCCCATAAAACCTTTTATAAAAGTCCTCTTCTTCCTGAAAAGACGTCACAAAGGGTGTCTTTATCCCTTTAGCCGCCATAATGCTCTTCTCTATTTCTGAAAGGCTGTATCCTTTCTTCACCAGAAACTCCGTAACCCTTTTCCCCAGTTTAACAGGTGTATCAAAAAGTACACCGCCAGCATCAAAAAAGATGCAACGGACTTTTTGCTCCGATTTATCTATTTTTTCCTTCTCAGCATTCCCCATATTTTTCCTCTGTTTCTCTCAGCTCTGCAATCCTTTTCACAAAGCTTTCCTTGTACTCTGTATACGCTTTAATGCCTGTGGAGGTCTTCTTTATATAATCAAGCTTCAGCTGTACATATTCTTTTCTTGCATCTTCGTTCTCATTTAAATAGTCCCTGAAGAAAAGGAGATTCTTCCAGAGTTCTCCTTCATATTCGACAAGATGCAGGAAATGGGTTTTGATTTTGTAATCTACATCCGCAAATCTGGCAAAAACCATTTCCCCTGCTCGTTTGACTTTCAATTGAAGAAATCCTGCGGCTCTCAGTCCGCTAATCAATTGTTTATCAATAGCAGCCAGATCTTCAACAGCTAGCATAACATCAATGATCGGTTTGGCTGGGATGTCTGTGATGGCCGTGCTGCCAATATGCGCGATATGGCTGTCAGGGATATTTGTGTTTTTCAGCAGATCTTTGCGCACCTTTTGAAATTCTGTTTTCCAGCCTGGTGAATGGTCTGCCAGCCTCACTTCATCAGGATTTAAGCCGAGCAGCATACCATATCCGCCCCCTTCCAGTTCTTATTCTTTATTTCGCTGTTCTTGCCTTATTTCCCTTCTGCCGAAATCATTCTGTAGGTGTGTAAAAGGGATGCAGGCAGAAATCAGGAGCTATGTTTACATAATGTTATTATTGTAAACTTTAACTTTAGCTCATATTGACAAATTGTTCTGACACTATACACTATGAATAACCAATTGAAAGGATGATCGGATGAAATTTTACATCGGCTCAAGTTTTGCCAATACTCATCAGGTCCGGGAGCTGGCGGCATTCTTAAAGGAGCAGGGTTTTCGGCAAACCTATGACTGGACCAGCAATAGCCGGGCTGAAGATGCGGAGGAGCTCCGCTCAATCGGGGAAGCTGACTTTGCAGCAGTGAAGGAAGCTGACTTTGTTGTCATTCTCCTTCCGGCAGGTAAAGGAAGCCATATTGAGCTCGGGCTCGCCCTTGGCTTTGGAAAACGGGTGTATCTATACGCTGAGGAAGATTTGAAGGATAGCCCGGCTGAAGCTTCCACCTTCTATTTTTTGCAGCAGGTTATCCATCTGAGCGGCACATTTGAAGAGTTGAAAAAGGAGCTTATTAAAAGAGAGTGCATAACAGAAAGCAGATAAGACAGGAAATCGGGCGTTAAATGCATGGCTGCCCTTCCTGCCAGAAGGGCATATCGTGTTTATTCTTCCATTGCCATATTATCCATCCTCATGGCGATGGTACCTACCCCTATCAATACGCCTGACTGATCGACCAGAGGATAGCCGATGAAGCAATAATTATAAGATTCTCCGTTGTGGAAACAGCTGTCATAGATGGAGATGGTCTTTTGAGTATCGATGACCTTCTGTTTCAGGTTGAGTATTTTCTTTGCATCAATCGTGTAATTAAGCTCATCATCCCTGGCACCGATAAAATGCTGGACCTTCTCCATGCCGGTCGGATTATAGACCCATGTATAGCGGAGGTCCAGGTCGCTGTGGGCAAGGATGCTCCGGGTCTGGAAGAATGCATCCTGAAAAGCATTGGTATCTGAGAAAAGGAGCAAAGGATCAATGTTAAGGACCCTGCCGATCGATCGGCTGATTTCTTCGCTCGGATTCCTCAAGCCTGATTCAACTTGTGAATAATAGGCTCTGTCTATATGAATCAGCTCTGCAATTTCTGCCTGGGTCAGATTTCTGTTTTTCCTGAGTTTCACAAGCCAATATCTTTTCATTTCATTTCGCCTCCTTTTCTATCATATAGAAAGCCCTTCCTCTGTGGGAAGGGCTTTCTGCAGGATTTCATAAAACTTTTAAAATATAGGTAAGACATGACAGACTCTACATGACTCTTTTAAACATCTTTTCCATTTCATAGGTAGAATAATGGATGATAATCGGACGGCCATGCGGGCATGTGAACGGGTCCGATGATTTGCGGAGCATATCCAGCAGAGCCTGTATCTCATCATTGCGTAAATGGTGGTTGGCTTTAATAGAGGCTTTGCAGCTCATCATGATGGCTGCCTCTTCCCTCAGCTTTTTCACATCGGCCTTTTTCATGGAAAGCACTTGTTCAATCATATCCTCTATGATCTGCTGCTCTTCTCCCTTAGGAAACCACTGGGGGTGGGACCTGACAATGAATGTGTTCTGCCCGAAGTGTTCCAGGAAGATCCCGACCTTTTCAAGCTCAGCAATATGCTCATTGATCTTGATATATTCATCTGCAGGGTACTCAAAGGTCAGCGGAACGAGCATTTCCTGAAGCTCGCTTTCCACCTGGCCGACTTTGTCCCTGAAATACTCGTACTTGATCCGCTCCTGGGCAGCATGCTGGTCAATGATATAGAGTCCGCGGTCATTTTGGGCAAGAATATAGGTGCCATGCATCTGGCCGACCGGATATAATGGCGGCACCCTGTGAACGGCAGCAGCTTCCGGCTCGGCTGTCCCCTCGATTACCTCTTCTTCATCATCTTCCAAAAAGGGTTGGCTTCCTGCAGGCTGTTCTGCCTTGAATGGAAAGGCAAGGCTGTCCTTCCGCAGTAAGTCCTGCGGCTTAAATGCCGGTGCTTCCTCATGCTGCTGGACTGCTGTTTCCTCTTTGATGAACATCGGCTGTCCGGATTCAGATGGGGCCTGCATTCTGTCATTCTGCCTGTGCTGAGCCTGTTCCTTATGTTCCATCTCCTTTTCCGGAAGATGGTCAAGTTCAAAAAAGGTCTGCTCTGACTTCGGCTTTTCCGCCCTTGCCGGGGCAAAGCCGGCAGGAATCAGTTCCTGTGACTTGAAGGCCTCTTTAATGGTACCTGCTACAAGCTCATTCAGTTCATGCTCCTTGCTCAGCCTGACCTCCATTTTGGAAGGGTGGACATTGACATCCACAAGCAGCGGATCCATCTGCACATTCAAAAGCACAATCGGATAACGCCCGATCGGCAGCAGGGTATGATAGCCTTCCTGGATCGCTTTAACCAGCGGGTAATTCTTGATGAACCGGCCGTTGATCATCGTTGAGATATAATTGCGCGAAGCGCGGGTGATTTCCGGGAGCGCGATATAGCCATGAACATGGAAATCCAGCGAGCTTGCTTCGACGGGAATCATTTTTTTGACGATATTCATGCCATAAATGGAAGCCAGCACCTGCTGGACATTTCCGTTCCCGGCTGTATGCAGGAGCTTCCGGCCATTATGGACAAGGCGGAAGGACACCTCGGGATGGGCAAGTGCGAGGCGGTTGACCACGTCGGTAATGTTTCCAAGCTCCGTGTGGATCGTCTTCATATATTTCAGGCGGGCCGGTGTATTATAAAACAGATCGGAAATGGTGATATCTGTCCCTTTCCGGCTCGCCGCCTTTTCAAATTCCGCAACCTTTCCGCCTTCAATCAGGATCCTTGTGCCTGCATCGCCTGTCGAGGTCTTCAGCTCCAGCCTGGAGACAGAGGCGATGCTGGGCAGCGCCTCACCCCTGAAGCCGAGCGTCCGGATGCGGAACAAATCATTTTCATCTTTGATCTTGCTTGTGGCATGGCGCTGGAAGGCCGTCATCACATCGTCTTCTTCAATGCCTTCCCCGTTGTCAATGATGCGGATTTTTGCCAGGCCCGCCTCTTCTGCATCAATTTCGATCATGGTGCTTCCCGCATCAATGGAATTCTCCACCAGCTCTTTTACGACAGATGCCGGCCGTTCGACCACCTCACCTGCGGCAATTTTATTGGAAAGGGCATCATCGAGCTGAACTATCTTCCCCACGAGCAACACCTCCTCTTTCTATTTCTTCGTACTTTTTGCCGTTTTTTGCAGTTCATATAAAGTGTTCATTGCATCAAGCGGCGTCATTTCAAGAATATCCATCTTGGCCAGCTTGTCCAGGATTTTCTTTTCGGCCGGGCTAAAGCTTGCTTTCTTCGGCTCTGCCGGGCCATCAAAGAATGACAGCTGGGCATCGTGAACTTCTGGAGCCGGTGAAGGTGCTGAGTCTGCCGAGGGCAGTTCCTGTATGCCTGCCGCGACTTTTTCGCGGACGGGCTTTTCAGCGGGTTCTCCCTCTTTCTTTTCAAGCTGCTCCAGTATTTCATTTGCCCGGTCAATCAGTTCTGCAGGCAGCTCAGCCAGCTGGGCGACGTGAATGCCATAGCTTTTGTCTGCTGCTCCTTCTTTAATTTTATGAAGGAACACGACCTTGCCGTTTTGCTCGATGGCACTCACATGGACATTCTGCAGATCAGGGAGCTCTTCTGCAAGCACCGTCAGCTCATGATAGTGGGTCGAGAACAGGGTCTTGGCCCCGATCCGTGAATGGATATACTCGATGATCGCCTGGGCCAGCGCCATTCCATCATAGGTGGAAGTCCCCCGGCCGATTTCATCGAAAAGGATGAGGCTGTTCTGTGTTGCATTGGCAATCGCATTCTTCGCTTCCAGCATTTCAACCATAAAGGTACTTTGGCCGGAGATCAGATCATCCGCAGCCCCGATCCTCGTGAATACCTGGTCAAAAATCGGCAGCACCGCCTCTGATGCCGGAACATAGCAGCCGATCTGCGCAAGGATGCTGGTCAGGGCAACCTGGCGCATATAGGTGCTCTTACCGGACATATTCGGTCCTGTGATCAGGAGCAGCTCGCGGCCGTCTCCCATCACACAGTCATTCGGGACATATTCCTGGCTGTCCATCACTTTTTCCACGACAGGATGGCGCCCTTCCTTCACGCTGATTTCCCGATTATCGGAAAAAACTGGGCGGACATAGTGGCGGTCCTCGCTGATCTGCGCAAAGCACTGCAGCACATCAAGCTCGCTGACTGTCCTTGCGAGTGACTGCAGCCTCGGGATATATTCCTTCACATGGTCGCGGACATGGCAAAACAGCTCATACTCAAGCTCGGTAATGCGCTCTTGCGCTTCAAGGATCAATGTTTCCTTCTCCTTCAGCTCAGGGGTAATATACCGTTCGGCATTGGCGAGGGTCTGTTTCCGGTCATACCGGCCTTCCTCAAGGAGGTGGATATTAGCCTTCGTTACTTCAATATAATAGCCGAATACCCGGTTATAGCCGATTTTTAAAGACTTGATGCCCGTACGTTCCCGCTCCTGGGCCTCGAGCTGTGCAATCCAGGTCTTACCGTTCCGGCTCGCATCGCGGTACTGATCCAGCTCATCATGGTAGCCATCCCTGATCATATTCCCGTCCTTCACGGAGATCGGCGGATTATCGACAATCGCGTTTTCAAGAAGATCCGTGATTTCTTCACATGCATCAAGCTTCTCAGCCAGTCTTTGTGCATCCTCATTCTGCAGGCTCCCGACAAGTTGCTTCAGCAGCGGGACCTGAAGAAGCGAGCTCTTCAGCTGGATCAGATCGCGGGCATTTACATTTCCGAATGCGACACGTCCGGCAAGGCGTTCAAGATCGTATACCTCTTTCAGTTTTTCACGCAGATCCTGCCTGGCGAAATAGTCATCCAGCAGGGATTGGACAAGCGAGTGGCGGCGTCCGATCGCATCTCTGTCGATTAAGGGGCGGTCGATCCACTGCTTCAGCATCCTTGCTCCCATCGCCGTCTTTGTTTCATCCAGAAGCCATAAAAGCGAACCTTTTTTCCCTTTCGATCTGATCGTTTCAGTCAGCTCCAGATTCCTTTTGGAAAAATAGTCGATCTTCATGAATTGATGCACCTGGTATGTGGAGAACGGCTGCAGGTGGTCAAGGCTCCGTTTCTGTGTTTTGAACAGATAATTCAGCAGCCTTGCCGCTGTCTCCCTGAGCTTGTCCTGATTAAGGCTATCCAATAGGGGAGCGCTCATTTCCGTTATGCCTGCGTCCTGTTCATAAGACACGGCCGCGACAGAACGCTCCCTGAATTTGCGTTCCATTTCCGGGTCGAAGCCGGAGGAAACAATCACTTCCTTGGCACCTGACATCGAAAGCTCATTCAGAACTTCTTCCTGGCCGGCAAGTAAGGTGATTTTATTTTCTCCTGTGGAAAGGTCATTGCAGGCAAATCCAAACGAACCGTCTGAAAATGTGGAAATGGATGCAATATAGTTATTTTCCTTTTCATTGAGCCCGCGCCCTTCCATCAAGGTACCGGGCGTGACGAGCTGCACCACTTCCCTCTTTACCACACCCTTGGCCTGGCGGGGGTCCTCTGTCTGTTCGCAGATGGCTACTTTATAGCCTCTTTCCACCAGCTGCTCTATATATTGCTGCGCTGAATGGTAGGGAACCCCGCACATCGGGATTTTCTCTTCCACTCCGCCATTCTTGCCTGTTAGTGTAATCTCCAGTTCCTGTGACGCCCTGATGGCATCCTCAAAAAACATTTCATAGAAATCCCCGAGCCTGAAAAATAAAAAACTATCAGGATAGTCTGCTTTTACTCGTAAATACTGCTGTATCATCGGCGTGTAAGCTGCCATAATATCCTCCAAACAACATCTCTCATTATTTCTCTTCAGCTATCTATTATAGCATAAGCGAAGCTATCATTGTTTGCTGAGGGACATGATGACAGCAGGCAGAAATACGGGTTAGAGGGGATATCTGGCATTACTTTTTTTCTGGCAAAATATAATTTATCTCAAATCCCAGCTGTATTCATCAGCACAATCCTCCAGCCGTCAGGATCTTCGATGGTAATACCGCCCCTTCCCCAGTAGGGATTCTCCGGCTCTGCTTCCTGATAGCCCAAGGCTGAAAGCCGGGCAGCAGCCGCATTGAGTTTGTGAAGGTCAGGGATGTAAAGGACGAGCAAATGGTCTTTGGCAGGTGCTGGGAGTTCGTGTCTTTCATCCGTCTGGGTGAATTCAAGATGATATTGCCTGTCAGGAAGCCCGTACATAATGCCTTTATATCCTTCATGGTGGAATCCCCCCAGCTCCTTGAGCCCAAGACCATCTCCATAAAATTGCTTTATTTTTTCCAGCTGGTTTGTCGGCCTGGCGATCCTGACTTGAACAGCAGATACCGGCTGCTCCCACTCCCCTCTGACCTGTATCTCGTACGGAAGGTCATCGTCCATATAATGGGCATCCCTGCTGCCTGAGACGATTAATGTAATCGGATGGATCTCGGCTCCCCTGTCTGTCGGATACCAGCAGCGCCCTTCTTTTACGAGGACAAGGACACCTGCATCGTCCCCGTAAAAAGCAAATGAGCTGCTGTCTTCTGCATATCTATCCGCAAGAATCGGCTTCAGCTTCGCCTGCATTCCGGCAACGTCAGCCGAAGGGAAGCCGACTTCCCCGACATCATGCCAGCCCCCTGCCTGGCATCGCAATGCAGGACGCTCAAGGCACTCCAGTATATTGCCGTCCGGATCAGTGAAATAAGCCTGCTTTCCTTCCCAAAACATGCTGTATTCGCCCTCTTCGTTGGCAAGCAGGCAGCTTTCTGCTCCAAGCCTGCTGAAAATATGTTCAAAATAAAGTGCATCTGTCCGGAAGCAAAGGTGATAATAAGGGACTGTTTCCCCTTTTTCAAAAAACAGCTTTGTGCTTCCTGCCCTGACGGAAAACCACCTCTCAGTCTGGTGAATCAGCTCCATCTCAAGCACTTCTGTATAAAAGGCGCACATCTCTTCCAGATGGAAGCACTGCAGGTTAACCTGGTAAATCTGCATAAGAATCTCTCCTTTGTCTGCCAGTTCGGCTTCAGATTCATTATAAGAGAAACACTACACAGAAAATTCAGCCTAAGGACGGAGGCCGCCTTCGTCTTTTTGACTGGCTGATTCCTGAGAAAACAAAAGAAAACTAGGAAGCGGAACCTTCCTAGTTTACGATTATTCCTCTTCTGTTCCGACCAGGAAGTGGGGATTCAAATCCTCAAATTCCTCATCCTCGACATCAAGGCCCCATACTTCGTCATCATCGCAATCGCATTCGCCGTGGTACACAGCTACACAGACTTTCGTCTCGCCGATTACTTCCACAAGGAATTCCCTTTCCACGTGGACGATGATTTTGTTTCCGTTCGGGGAAATGACTGCTTCAACACAATTCGGCTGCTGGAGTACTTTGGCAATGACATCCTGATCATCTAAGCAGTCATGATCACGGTATTTAAGTTTGATGACATCTTTATATTCAACCCGTTCAGTAACGACTTCCGTCTTTGTGTTATCGTTATAGGAATACCAAACGTTAATGTCATAATAGCCGCAGATTTCAACTGTCTTGCCGACCTTTTTCGCCTCATACTTGTGGTTGATGATCCAACAGCCAAGGATGCTTGACGGGTGGTGTGCCGGGCATATCGTATGATTGGACTGGGTGAATTTGCGTCCCTTCGCTACGACGGCTTTTGTAATTATCTCTCTGTATTCTCCCATTGCGAGCGAACCCTCCTCATTCATTTTCAATTCATCCTATGCGGGATATTAGACTAGTGTGATTACAATTTTAAGGGTGCATGCAAAGCTTCTTGTAGGGTGCGATATACGGTATTCTATGCGGATACCCATGGTTTGGTGCCATGGGAACGGACCGGGGGAGCAACGGCTTAGGGAGACAGATGCCGTCCGTTTTAAAATAGGCAAAAAAAAAGACCCCTGCACCCAAAAGGGATGCAGGGATCTGCAGCATTAATGCTGGCAGCTGTTTTTGTTCTGGAGTTCTGCTCCTGTTTCACCGCTCAGGATATTGCCCCCTGTTGAAACGAGGATTTCATCTGTGACTTTATTGCTGATGGTGTTCGCAACAAGCTGAAGAAGCTCATTCACTTCCACCTGGGATTGCTTGAATTCCTGGACAACCGGAATCTCATCAAGCTGGCGCTCAAGTTCCTCGATTTTGGCTTCGGTCTTTTTCAAAGCTTCTTCTTTGCCAAAATGCTGCAGATTGACTGCCTGCTTCTGAAGTCCTTTTATGCTGGTGATCGCTGTGCGGACCTTTTCATTGCTTTGGATCTGTGCTTCCGCTCTTTTGAAAAAGTCCACTTCTTCTGTTTCTGCTATAATTTGTGCAAGCTCCCTTGCACGTGCAATGATATCGTCTTTAGTATATTTTCCCATTATTTCACCTCAGCTGGTTGAAGCTCTTCAACCATTTCTCCATTTAATGACCATGTTTTTGCATCTGTAATTGTAACAGAAACAATCTTTCCAATCGCTGACTTTGGCCCTTTAAAGTTTACAAGCTTATTCTTTCTTGTATACCCTGCCAGAACTTCAGGATTGTTTTTGCTTTCGCCTTCAACCAGGACTTCAACAGTCTGGCCGTGATACTTCTTCATCGCTTCTGCCGACATTTCACTAACAAGGGCATTCAGGCGCTGAAGGCGCTCTTTCTTGACCTCCATCGGCACATTATCCTT
Source organism: Bacillus infantis (assembly GCF_008180445.1). GTDB lineage: Bacteria > Bacillota > Bacilli > Bacillales > Cytobacillaceae > Bacillus_AB > Bacillus_AB infantis_B. Next base: position 128,335 of record NZ_VTER01000007.1, on the reverse strand, counting down.
CATCTTGGCAGCTGGTGTGCCTTCACGCGGAGAGTAGATGAAAGTATAGGCAGCCTCGTATCCGACTTCCTTATAGAGGGAAAGAGTTTCCTCGAACTGCTCATCCGTCTCATTCGGATAGCCGACAATGATATCTGTTGTAAAAGTAGCATTCGGAATGGCCGCCCTGATTTTCCTTACCAGCTCCAGATACTGTTCGCGCGTATATTTCCTTGCCATGATTTTCAGGACATCTGTTGAGCCTGACTGGACAGGAAGATGGATATGCTCAAGAAGGTTGCCGCCTTTGCTGAGCACTTCAATCAAATGATCATCAAAATCACGCGGATGGCTTGTAGTGAAGCGGATCCTCGGAATATCAATCTTCCTGATTTCATCCATCAGATCGCCAAGGCCGTACTGGAGGTCTGCAAAATCCTTGCCGTACGCATTGACATTCTGGCCAAGAAGGGTGATTTCCTGATACCCCTGGGCGGCAAGCTGGCGCACCTCCTGGATGATTTCTTCAGGACGGCGGCTCCGCTCCTTGCCCCTTGTGTAAGGAACAATGCAGTAGGTGCAGAATTTATCGCAGCCGTACATGATGTTGACCCAGGCCTTGATATTGCCTTTGCGGACTTTAGGAAGATTTTCAATGACATCTCCCTCTTTGGACCACACTTCAACGACCATCTCTTTAGACATATAAGCTTCCTGGAGAATGTTCGGAAGTCTGTGTATATTATGCGTGCCAAAGATCATATCCACCTGGTCATAGGTCTTGAGGATTTTATTGACCACTGATTCTTCCTGCGACATGCAGCCGCATACGCCAAGCAGCAGGTCAGGGCGTTCTTTTTTCAGGTGCTTCAAATGGCCGAGCTCGCCGAATACTTTGTTTTCGGCATTCTCACGGATTGCACATGTGTTCAGGAGAATGACATTTGCATCCTCGACAGTATCAGTCGGCTCATAGCCGAGACTGAGGAAGATGCCGGCCATGACTTCGGTATCATGCTCGTTCATCTGGCAGCCGAATGTCCTGATATAGAATTTGCGGTTATTTCCCATGCCCTGGAATTCAGCCGGAATATTGAAATCTTTATGATAGCGGACCTCTTCTTTCCCGCGTTTTTTTGCATCTTTCAAGGAAGGAGGCGCATATACGGTTTCAAAGTATCGGCTGTAGTCCTTTTCGGATTTTTTGTCCGAAGGATCGGCAGCAGCAGCCAGCTGGCCTTCCATCCGCTGTTTTTCGTTCATAGAAAGTACCCCTTTCTTCTGTCTATCCAAACGCTAATCGCTGTTTTCATTTCTATCATGTAAGCGCAGTTAAAATGTTGTACACATTATAATAGTATAAGGGTTTAAAACGCTGAAAACAATAGAAATCCTGTAAGGATACTGACTCTATTGGCACTTTGGCTGCTGAGGCTGATGGATGGATTAAAAGGCATGGGCTTTTCAGGCAAGTCGTTCACTTTCCGTGGAGAAACACTGAAAATGGCATATGAGACGCTTTGAGTGCGTACTTGCTCTTAGCAAATACAGCAGATGGAAAGCTGAAGAGTGAGTAACCAGTGATAGAGAACTAAGGGGAAATTTTACTGCTAATCGCAGATTAGAGCGGTTTTTGGGTAAAATAAGAGGAGTTTTTCCCTCTATTAAAAGAAAAGCCCTCTATTTTCACACTTCCAAGTCCAATAAGAGGAATTTCTCCCTCTATTTAAGGGGTTTTCAGTGCTATTTTTCAAATAAGAGGAATTTCTCCCTCTACTTTTCTTCATCAGCAGGGAACCTGGTTTTACAGTTCAATTATCCAGAGATGGGAGCATAAGATCAACCCTTTAAAAAATAGCCCGGGATATCCCAGGCTATTTTGGTTTATTAATTATCATGCTATTTCCATTACTAAACGTGTGTTGTTCAGGTGTTGGCTCTATATTATCTGAACTATTTACTTAGCAGGGACCCTGCCTTTCACAGTGTTTTCCGTTCCAGGACCTCCGCTTTCCGCGGGGCGGCCCAGCGCTGTTCCAGCTCACATAAATTCAGCTGTCAGTTTGCCGAAATGCTCTTCATCGAGCTTCAGGTCTGCATGGGCAAGCGGTGTTTCGGAATAGCCAGGGAGCATTTCCTGATAAGATTTGCGCTCTGTATCCTGGTAGATCAAGCCTGTGACAAGTCCGTCATGCTTCATGAGCGTCTGCATGGCCATGGAGCGGTCGGAAGAGTCATAGCCTTCTACATCTGCGAGCTTTGTCAGGTTTTCCTTGAACCAGTCGTACGTATTCACTTTATTATAAGTCACGCACGGGCTGAAAACGTTGATGAGCGAGAAGCCTTTATGCTTGATGCCCGCTTCGATCAGCGCAGTCAGATCCTTCAGGTCAGTCGAGAAGCTTTGGGCTACAAATGTTGCCCCGGCTGTCAGCGCCATTTCCATCGGTGAAATAGCTTGCTCGACAGAGCCGTGCGGCGTGGACTTTGTTTTGAATCCGGCTGCAGACCTTGGTGATGTCTGCCCTTTTGTCAGTCCGTAAATCTGATTGTCCATAACGATGTAGGTAATATCGACATTCCGGCGGATGGAATGGACGGTATGCCCCATCCCGATGGCAAAGCCGTCACCGTCGCCGCCGGAAGCGATGACTGTCAGATCGCGGTTCGCCATTTTAAGGCCCTGGGCAATCGGGAGTGCGCGCCCGTGGATGCCATGGAATCCATAGGAGTTGATATAGCCGGAAATCCTGCCGGAACATCCTATGCCGGAAACCACCGCAAGGCTGTCCGGCTCGAGACCGACATTGGCAGCTGCCCGCTGGATGGCGGCCTGGACAGAGAAGTCTCCGCATCCAGGGCACCAGTTAGGCTTGACGTTATTGCGAAAATCTTTAAATGTGGCCATTTAGAACAGCTCCTTGCAAGTGGTATGGATTTCATTCGGCAGGAACGGATTCCCGTCATATTTCAGGATCTTATTGATTTTTTGATGCTGGCCGACATTCATTTTGATGATGTTTGCCAGCTGGCCTGTTGCATTGTTTTCAATCACAGCCACCTTTTTGCTAGACTCCATCAGAGGTCTGAGCTCTTCTGCCGGGAACGGGTGGATCAGGCGGATGTGCGCATGATTTACCTTCAGGCCATCCTTTTCAAGGCGGCCCATTGCTTCTTCTATCGCTCCCCTTGTGGAGTTGAAGCCGACAATCAGGAGATCTGCTTCCTCATGCGGCGCATTTTTATGGATCGGATTGCTGAATTTGATATTTTCGACTTTCCGGAAACGCTTATTCATCTGATCTCTGCGGTTTGCTGCGGATTCAGAAGGCTTTCCAGTTTCGTCATGCTCCACGCCGGTTACGTGGTGGATGCCGTTCTTCGTGCCCGGCACCACGCGCGGGGATACGCCGTCTTCTGTCACTTCATAGCGCTTGAAGTATCCTTTGTTTTCGATTTCAGGCAGCTCTTCATCCACAAGCTTGCCTCTGCGGATTTCAACTAGGCTGAAGTCCAGCGGTTCGACTGTCTGTTTGCCGAGAGACAGCTGAAGGTCAGAAAGCATGATGACAGGGCACTGGTATTCTTCTGCCAGATTGAAAGCTTCTGCTGCATCATAGAAAGCTTCCTGGACCGTGCTTGGCGCAAACACGATCTTAGGGATTTCCCCATGGGTTCCATAGATCATCGCCATCAGGTCAGACTGCTCCTGCTTTGTAGGCAGGCCTGTAGAAGGTCCTCCGCGCTGTGTGTCTACGATCACAAGCGGCGTTTCGGTAATGCCGGAAAGGCCGATCGCTTCCATCTTTAATGAAAGCCCGGGTCCTGCAGAAGCAGTCATAGCCCTGACACCGCCATAGTTGGCGCCGATCGCCATAGTGACAGCCGCAATTTCATCTTCTGTCTGGATAACGCTCCCGCCAAGCGGAGGAAGCTTCTTGATCAGGTACTCCATGATCTCGGATGCAGGAGTAATCGGATAGGCCGCCATGAAGCGGCAGCCGCCGGCAAGAGCACCAAGTGCGATGGCGTCATTCCCGATCATGAACATGCGCTTTTTCCCATCAGCCTTTTCAAGCTCCATCAGCTCAGCGCCTTCGCCAGCCAGTTCCTTCATCCTGTCGAATCCGGCTTTGATGGCTTCCATATTCTTATCGACAACCTGCTGCCCTTTTCTGCCGAAAATCTCCTGGACAACTTCTTCAAAAACTTTGATATCCAGGTTAAGAATGGCACAAGTCGCGCCGACAGCGACCATATTTTTCATCAAAGAAGTCCCAAGCTCTGTGGCAAGCTCAGTAAAAGGTACAGCAAACAGCGATGCATTCGTATCCTCAGGCTTCTTCGGATCAAATTTTGCATCGGCGATGATGACGCCTTTATCATGAAGCTCTTTATAGTTCACATCGATCGTTTCCTGGTCAAAAGCTACTAAAATATCAAGATCGTCGGAGATTGAGCGGATCTGGGACGTACTGACCCGGATCTTATTATTCGTATGCCCTCCTTTGATCCTGGAAGAAAAATGCCGGTACCCATATAAATAATAGCCAAGGCGGTTAAGGGCTATTGAGAAGATTTCCCCTGTACTCTCAATTCCTTCCCCCTGCTGTCCGCCTACTTTCCAAGAAAGCTGCTTTAACATTCATTACACCCCTTCGGATTGTTCTATATATGTATAATTGTATGGTCTATTAATAAACCCCCGCAGCCTATCAAACAATGGAAAATAGCTTCAAAAAAGGTGCAAAAGGGTACTAAACGATTTCAATTCTAGACCGAACCCCCGAAAAAAGCAACCCTTTCCAAAGAATAAATCCCGGGAAAGGAGGTGAGCCTGAGACATTCCCGAGGCCCCGTCTGAGTGGTATTTTTGAAGGTTGTCCTTCATCAGTCCATCTCGTTTTTTCCTGCAGGAGGCAGCCTTTTTTCCATATTGCGAAAAAGGAATTTTTCTACTTGTATCTCAGAATAATGTTTTTGAAGTTCGTTTACTAGGTTCCCATAATATTGAAAAGAAGACAGCCCTTTTACTGTATCATCAATGCCGTCAAAATCTGATCCAAAACCGGTATGGTCTTCTCCTCCCAGGGAACAGACATGTTCTACATGCTTAAGGATGTCAGAAATCGCGGATTCTTTGGTCCCTGTCAAAAATTCCGGAACAAATGTCAGCCCGATGACACTGTCCCGCTCAATCAGCGCCTTCAGCTGATTGTCGTTCAAATTCCTTGGCACAGGGCAGAGGGCATGGCAGTTGGAATGGGAGGCAAAAGGTAATTCGGCCAGTTCCATCACATCCCAGAACCCTTTCTCAGAGAGGTGGGATACATCGCATAAGCACTGCTTTTCATTCAGGATCCCGACCGCTTTTTTTCCAAATGAAGATAGTCCTGCGCCTCTTTCCTCAAGGGCGCCATCTGCTGCATAATTGCTGTAATTCCAGGTGAGCCCCACAGAAGATACGCCTAGCCTTATCAGGGTTTTCAGCTTAAGGAGGTCATCTCCGATGCAGTCGCACCCTTCAAGTGTCAGGACTGCGCCGATTTCGTCCTCCTTCAGCTGATATGCCTGCCCTCTTTCCCTGATGTGCTTCATCTTCGGGAACGGCTTCAGCACCCTTTCGTAAAAAAGTTCAATCATATACAGTGCAGCATGGAACTTCATGTTCGGATGGACCGATTCCGGGACATAGACGGCAAAGCATTGAACCTTGGAGCCAGCTTTCTTAAGCTTCTCATAATCAATATGCAGCCGGCTGCTGCTCCTGAAATCAATTGAAGGATTAATAAACATTTTATAAAGGACGTCGCAGTGAGAATCAAAAATGTTCATGTTTTCCTCCCCTTTCAATATATCTGGATAGCAACTATATTCGATGGATGCTATTTCAATTCCTTTATTGGGACAGCACTGAATATAAAATAAAAATGGAACGGCACATGCATGAATGGAAAAAAGCCTGTTTGCTCTTTTTAAGCAAACAGGCAAAAATGATGTACTGCCGGCTATTTATTGCCCAAAGCAAAGGGCCGCTATATTTTGTATGCCTCTACTTTCCCTTTTGTTATCTTGGCTCAACAATCAGCTTGATCGCTGTCCGCTCTTCACCGTCAATCTTAATATCGGTGAAAGCAGGAATGCAGATCAAATCCACTCCGCTAGGCGCTACGAATCCTCGGGCGATCGCTACTGCTTTAACCGCTTGGTTCAATGCACCCGCACCAATTGCCTGGATTTCTGCGCCGCCTCTTTCACGCAGAACACCAGCAAGCGCACCAGCTACAGAATTAGGATTAGACTTTGCTGAAACTTTTAATATTTCCATTCCTAGCTCCTCCTTGTTTATCCCCTCCTGCATGCCCTCGGGATATATGCCCCGGGCACATCAGGTATATCATTCCATTGCTACTATATTCAGAGGATAAAAAACATATTCCAGCTTGGACAAAATATTGGAAAATTCCGTGCTTTCCGGGTTCACATAAACAAAAGAGACTGCCCATGGAAAGGCAGCCCCCTATTATTCAGCTGAAAAAAGGATGATCTTCGTTGATAAGAATTCTTTCTATTTTCCTGGCAAGCCCTGTTTTCCGGTCCAGTTCAACCGATACAGCGCTAAGCTGGTCCCTGCCTTCCGTCGGCACCTCAAAACGGACTGGAAGATTTGTCATGAACCTTTTCAATACAGCTTCCTTCTCAACACCCAGGATTCCGTCATAGGGGCCAGTCATGCCCACATCGGTGATAAAGGCTGTCCCGTCAGGAAGAATCCGGTTATCTGCCGTCTGGACATGTGTGTGCGTGCCGACCACTGCAGATACCTTACCATCGAGATACCAGCCCATTGCCTGCTTCTCGCTTGTCGCTTCTGCATGAAAATCGACAAAGATGAAGGGAGTGCGCTGCCGCGCTTCCTCGATGAGCTCATCCGCTTTTTTAAACGGACAATCGGATGGCTGTAAAAAGGTCCTGCCCTGAAGGTTGATAACAGCCACTTCATCATTGTTCACCTTTAAATAGACAATGCCTTTGCCAGGGTTATTATCCGGGAAGTTCGCAGGCCTGATCAGATATTTCGCACTCTCAATAAACTCGAAAATCTCTCTGTTATCCCATGTATGATTGCCAAGGGTCACCGCCTGCGCACCTGCTTCCAAAAACCCCCGGTAAATCTTTTCAGTGATTCCTTTTCCGCCTGCAGCATTTTCACCATTAATAATGGTCACCTGTGGACGGTACTTATCTTTCAGTTTGGGCAGATATTCTTTTACCATGTCACGCCCGGGAGAACCAACTACATCTCCAACAAACAAAATATTCATACAGCAAACCCTTCCTAACTTCAATTTCTTCACTTTTATCATTGTAACACAAAAAGGATGATTTCCATTCGTATCGTTACGGCAAAAAAATAAAGCAGCGCCGAAGCACTGCTTTATTTTGCGTATTCAACGGCTCTCGTTTCACGGATGACCGTAACCTTGATATGTCCTGGATAATCAAGCTCTTCTTCAATCTTCTTGCGTATATCCCTTGCGAGCCTGTGTGACTCAAGGTCATCAATCTGATCAGGCTTAACCATGATCCTGATTTCCCTTCCGGCCTGGATGGCAAATGATTTCTCGACCCCATCATAGGATTCGGAAATCTCCTCCAGTTTTTCCAGACGGCGGATATAGTTTTCAAGTGTTTCCCTTCTCGCTCCAGGCCTTGCTGCTGATAAAGCATCTGCTGCAGCAACAAGTACAGCGATAATGGATGTAGGCTCTGTATCGCCATGGTGGGAAGCAATGCTGTTGATGACAACCGGATGCTCTTTGTACTTAGTCGCAAGCTCAACACCGATTTCAACATGGCTTCCTTCTACTTCATGGTCGATTGCTTTACCGATATCATGAAGCAGGCCGGCGCGGCGGGCAAGCGTTTCATCCTCGCCAAGCTCAGCAGCCAGCAGCCCTGAAAGCTGGGCAACTTCCATTGAGTGTTTCAGCACATTCTGTCCGTAGCTGGTACGGAATTTCAGGCGGCCGAGAATTTTGATAAGATCCGGATGAAGTCCGTGTACGCCGACCTCAAAGGTCGTCTGCTCACCGATTTCACGGATATGCTCGTCCACTTCGCGGCGCGCTTTATCCACCATTTCCTCAATCCTCGCCGGGTGAATACGTCCATCCTGAACTAATTTTTCGAGAGCAAGCCTTGCTGTCTCACGGCGTATTGGATCAAACCCGGATAAAATGACTGCTTCCGGAGTATCATCGATGATAAGATCAATTCCGGTAAGCGTTTCGAGTGTACGTATATTACGTCCTTCACGGCCGATGATACGTCCCTTCATTTCATCATTAGGCAGATTGACCACTGATACGGTCGTTTCTGCAACATGGTCTGCAGCGCAGCGCTGAATGGCCAATGACAATACTTCCTTCGCCTTCTTGTCTGCCTCTTCCTTTGCGCGGTTTTCCGTTTCCTTCACCATTATGGCAATATCGTGAGCAACTTCCTGCTCGACCCGATCTAAAATGATGGATTTTGCCTCTTCACGAGTTAAGCCTGAGATGCGTTCCAGCTCAGATTGCTGTGCTCGTACCATCTCGTCCACTTTGCTTTCCATCTCTTCAATATGCTGTTGTTTTTTGTTAAGAGAATCGTCTCTTTTCTCCAGGATTGATTCACGCTTATCAAGCGATTCATCTTTCCGGTCAAGATTCTCCTCTTTTTGCAGTAAACGATTTTCTTGTTTTTGCAGCTCATTTCTTCGATCACGAACTTCTTGTTCAGCTTCAGTCCGAAGCTTGTGAATTTCATCTTTTGCTTCCAGCAGGGCTTCCTTCTTTGAAGCATCAGCTTCACGCCTTGCATCCTCAAGGATTTGCTCAGCAGCGTTCTTAGCTCCTGCAATTTTTGCTTCGGCAATCGATTTGCGAATAAAATAGCCAACAACTGCACCGACGACTAGGGCAAGCAAAATGGAGATGACTAATAAAATATCCATCATTTCACCTCCTCTTGCTATGAACTTTTTTGTGTTACGTTTCTAAAGTGTCGGCATGTACGTTGTTTAAGATCAACATACAGCACTAAGGCTTTAAACGTTTTCAAATACTCATAAAAATGTAAAATATACAATATAATTGTAAAGCTGTGGATTTTTATTGTCAAGGGTTTGTCCTTGCAGCTTTTTTTAATATTTCGGACAAGTCTGGCAACTGTGCCGGATGTATCCCCCATTTGACGTATCCCATGCCAAATGAGCTGCCCTTTGTTTCATTCTAACCTCAATAAAAGCAAAAGGCAAAGCCTGTGGCTTTGCCTCAAGTGATCAGTCAATCAGTTCGAAATGCTCCTGATCCTGATCCTGGTTTTCTTCTAATGTCTTCTCCTCATCAAGACCATAGTGGTCGCGGATCTGCTTTTGGATAGTCAGCCTTAAATCAGGATTCTCCTTAAGGAACTGTTTCGCATTCTCACGCCCTTGGCCCAGTCTCTCTTCATTGTATGAATACCAGGAGCCGCTCTTCTGGACAATATCCAGTTCAGAGCCCATATCAATGATTTCGCCTTCTTTTGAGATGCCTTCCCCGTACATGATGTCAACTTCTGCGACACGGAATGGAGGAGCAACCTTGTTTTTGACAACCTTGATTTTTGTTTTGTTTCCGACCATTTCATTGCCCTGCTTTAACGTTTCAGCACGGCGCACTTCCAGACGTACGGAAGAGTAGAACTTAAGAGCACGGCCGCCTGGAGTGGTTTCAGGATTTCCAAACATGACTCCGACTTTTTCACGAATCTGGTTGATAAAGATGGCGAGCGTCCTTGATTTATTGATCGCACCAGATAATTTACGAAGGGCCTGGGACATAAGGCGGGCCTGGAGACCGACATGGGAGTCGCCCATTTCTCCTTCAATCTCTGCTTTCGGTACAAGTGCCGCTACTGAGTCGATGACAAGGATATCGATGGCACCGCTTCGTACAAGGGCTTCAGCAATTTCAAGCGCCTGTTCCCCGGTATCAGGCTGGGAAAGCAGCAGTTCATCAATATTTACGCCCAGCTTTTGGGCATATACAGGATCAAGGGCATGCTCAGCGTCGATAAAGGCAGCTTGTCCGCCGTTTGCCTGCACCTCGGCAATCGCATGAAGGGCAACAGTCGTTTTACCAGAGCTTTCCGGACCATAGATTTCGACTATGCGCCCCTTAGGGTAGCCTCCGACACCAAGTGCAACATCCAGCGCCAGGGAGCCGCTCGGAGAAGTTGAAATTTTGCGGTCAGTCTGCTCTCCAAGCTTCATGATCGAACCTTTACCAAATTGTTTTTCTATTTGCTTTAAAGCCATATCTAATGCAGCTTGACGTTCACTCACTAGTGATTTCCTCCTTTATATATAAAGAAAAATATGCATTGCATATTACAAAATCTATCTCAAAGAACCTATCTTTACTATATACTTTTTCCGCTTGTTTGTCGAGTAAAAAGTCGAACATTCATTCGTTTTTTTTGAGAGGGATATTGATGGGTAAATACCCCGGTTCCCTCAAGAGAAAACTCTTTTCTGAAGCCTCTTTTAATACTGAAACGGCAAAACGGGAAGCTTTCTGAATATTGAAAGGGAAGTTAAGGAGTTTCGCAGTTTGCCATATTGCCAGATCAGTTATCTGACTAACGGGGCGGAATCGTGAAGGAATGGTTTTAAAATCAGGCAGTCTTTTCCTAGATTGAGTAGCCGGCAAGCCTTAAAATAAACGGAGAATTTCCGGTTATACTGCTGAACAAGGCCCGGCTGGGTGTAAATAAGCGGAAAAATTCCGGTTAAGCGGATTGAAGTTGGCCATTTTCCTGTTTTTTGAGATGATAGCAGGAAATTCTCCGTCTATTTGAACTGTTTTTTGAGTGTTTATGAAAATAGGGGGAATTCCTGTGCTTATTTTTCAACCTGTCACTGATTCCCTCATAAAATCCGGGATGTTTCTCCGCTCTTTTATGGTCGGGAGAGGAGAAAAAACTTGCTCTTAAACTGCTTTTCTTAATGTTGCTCTAATTGAATAAGAACAGGACCGTTCAAAGTAGATCTTATACCAGAAAAATAGAAAACAGGCCATATTCCAGCGGCCTGTTTCCTTTTATATCTCTTCCAGCTCTTTCATTAAGAAATGGCAGCCGTACTTCACCGATCTTGATCGGTTGGCTGCACGCGATCCGCCGAGGTTCAGCTTCTCCACATGTGCCGGCCTGCCTTTGATGGCTATCCCGATATAGACCGTGCCGACTGGTTTGCCTTCAAGCTCATCCGGACCGGCTACCCCGGTAAAGCTGATCCCAATGTCGGCGCCTGTCAGGGAAGCTGCATTTTCAGCCAGTTCTGAGGCACAGGCTTTGCTGACAACGCCATCTTTTTCAATGGTTTCCTTTTTTACCTTCAGGACTTTTTCCTTTACTTCGTTCGTATAGCAGACAACTCCGCCCTTAAGAAGGCTTCCCGCTCCAGGTATGGAAGTGAATTCCTGCTGGAACATGCCGCCTGTCAGACTTTCCGCACAGCCGATCGTCAAGCCCTTTTCCTTCAGACGCTTTGTCAGCTCATTCATTAAGGAAGTGTCATCATAGCCGTAGAAAAATTCGCCTGTCCTGCTGAGTATCTTCTCTTCTGCCTCTTCTATCAGCTGCAGTGCCGCATCAAGGCTTTGATGCTTGGCTGTCAGCCTCAGGGTCACTTCCCCGTCTGCAGCGAGGGGCGCTATCGTTGGATTGGACTGGCTGTCAATCAGGTCCTCGATTTCTGTCTCAAGCATAGCTTCCCCGATCCCGAAGAACCGGAGCACCCTTGAGAGGATTTTGTCCTGGGAATCCATCCTGGCAAGCAGTGCAGGGTGGCCGTATGCGAGGTACATCGGCTCCATTTCCTTTGGAGGGCCGGGAAGGAGCATATACGTTTTAGTCCCTTTTGCATATACCATTCCAGGTGCCATGCCATGGTCATTCGGAAGCACTTCAGAGCCTTTAAGTACAATAGCCTGCTTCCGGTTGTTCTCTGTCATCACCCTGCCGGTCCTTTCGAAATACAGCTCGATCTGGCGGAGCGCGTCTTCATTGTGGACAAGCTCGGCGCCCAGATGCTCTGCAATGGCCTCTTTTGTCAGATCATCCTTGGTCGGGCCGAGGCCCCCTGTGAAGATGACCAGATCAGAGCGCTCCTCGGCTATCCCGATCGCCGCTTTAAGCCTGGAGGGATTGTCTCCAACAACTGTATGGTAAAACACATTGATGCCGATATCCGCCAGCTGCCTGGAGAGGAATCTGGCGTTTGTATTGTTGATCTGTCCAAGCAAAAGCTCTGAACCCACCGCAATGATTTCTGCATTCATATCCTTTGTCCCCTCCTGTTGACGCCTCATCTTACATCTCTTGCCTATTACTTGGAATTGATGAAAGCTGCTCGATTTTTATAGAAATAATCCCAGCCTGACCAGATTGTAAAGATCATCGCCACCCAAAGCGCAATGTCATCGAATGGCACTGAAATTAATTCAAAGATGATGTTATGCAGCAGGAGTGCCGAAATGGCGACAATCTGCGCCCATGTTTTCACCTTGCCAAGCATATTGGCTGCCACAACTTCCCCTTCGCCTGCAAGGACAAGCCTGAGGCCTGTAACCGCGAACTCACGGCTGATAATGACGATGACAATCCAGGAAGCTGCCAGTTCAAGGTCGACCAGTACAATCAAGGCTGCTGATACAAGCAGCTTATCTGCGAGCGGATCAAGGAACTTCCCGAGATTGGTGACCATGTTCAGCTTCCTCGCGTAATAGCCATCAACCCAGTCTGTTGCAGAAGCAATGATAAAAATCAAGGCTCCGACAAGATGTGTGACAGGCATTTCAGCCCCTAAAAAGGCTGCCTCCCCCCATGAGAAGGGAACAAGCATCACAATTAAAAAAAGCGGAATCAAGAAGATCCTTGATACGGTAATTTTATTAGGCAAGTTCATTATGTACCTCCAAAAAGCTATGTAGTTTCGGCAGACTTGCGCTAAAGGCGGAGAAAACATCCATGCCCCCAGAAAAGTCTTACTCTATAGTTTTACAGCAAAAAAATAAATATAGCAATTTTTTCACTTTTTTATCGGGCTGAACCTTCTTTCTTTGGCCGCCGGGAGAAAAAATAGCCATCACACGGATGGCTATTCTGTCGTTTTTGTGTAGCGGATGGTAATATCCTGCTTTACACTCTGGGAAGAAGGAATAGCATATTCCAGCTTCTGGTCATTGATATACAGTTCAGTCTGGGAGGTGTTTCCAACTACGAGCACAGCCTCAGACTCTTTCGACAAATCGATTGTCTGGCTTCCGCCAGAACCTTTTAAAAGCATTCCCTCAAAGAAAGAATAGCCTTTGCCATTTTTGATGCTCACCCAGGTTTCGCCTGTGCTGACCACTTTCAGCACGAATTGATCAGCATTCTTCACTTCATATACAGTATCATTGCCAGCTGACTCGACGACAGCAACTTCCTGTGCAGGCGGTTCCGGCTTTTCTTCTTCAGCCGGCTCTTCTTCCTCAGCAGCACCATCGCCTTCTTCCTGGCCTTCCTCTTCCTTAGGCTCTTCTTTTGCAAGATCATCCGACTGTCCGTATTCAACACCCTGCGTATTGCCGTTATCGGCCGGCTCACCCTCATCTTTCCCGTTGTTTGCCATAACGATGAAATAATAGAGAAGCGCGATGACGCCGACAACAAAGACGCCAATCAGTATTTTCGGGAGAATGTCTGCCAGCTTGGAGCTGCTGCCTGAAATATTTTTCCTGGTCTGAACCCTTGATAGCTTTTCCGGTATGTCATCACTTGCAGCGGTGACAGGGATGTCATTCTTGTACTGCTCAAAAAGCTCTTCCGGATCTATGCCGACAGCCTCGGCATATTGCTTGATGAATGCCCGGACATAGAATTTGCCCGGCATCATGCTGTAGTTTCCTTCTTCAATGCCTACGAGATAGCGCTTCTGGATCTTTGTCGCTGTCTGAAGATCCTCAAGGCTCATGCCTCTTTCGATCCTCGCCTCTTTTAAATGATTGCCTAGTTCTGTCAATACAAACACCTTCCACCTTACTAAAAATCAAATCCTCCAAAATCAGTCCCGGAGAACATATCATTATTCTCAACCACATCATACTTGATCTCTTCATTGTGATCATGGCGCAGTTCAATAATATAATCAAAATCCTCCATCGAATATTCTGTGTTCTGTACAAAAATATCCGGATGCTCAACGACCTTGACTGCCGGAAGGCGCATGATTTCCCTCACCAGCTGCCAATGCCTTTCATTTGCCCTTCTGGTTGAAACGATCCCATCAATGATAAACAGATTATTTTCATTGTATTCGTCCTGAATCAGCTGATTCCGGATCGTCTGCTTAAGCAATGTCGAGGACATAAACAGCCATCTCTTGTTGGCGCAGACACTTGATGCCACGATCGATTCTGTTTTGCCGACGCGGGGCATGCCCCTGATGCCAATCAGCTTATGTCCTTCCTGCTTGAACAGCTCTGCCAGGAAATCGACGAGCAGCCCCAGCTCATCCCGGACGAAACGGAACGTTTTCTTATCGTCTGCGTCCCTCTGTATGTATCGGCCATGGCGCACCGCCAGCCTGTCCCTCAGCTTCGGTTCCCTGAGCTTTATTACCTTTATTGTGTCCATTGTATGTAAAATAGACTCCAGTCTTTGGATTTGTTCATGATCTTTTGCAAGGATCAGCAATCCCCTTCGCCCTTCATCAACTCCATTGATGGTGACAATATTAATCGAGAGCATTCCAAGAAGCGAAGAAATGTCACCAAGCAGACCAGGCCGGTTTTTTTGTATTTCGTATTCAAGGTACCATTCCGTTTTTTCTTCCATAGGTAAACCTCCCAGATCGTGACAAATCCGACATTTTCCTGCATATTTTTGTCTAGCTTCTATAATAAATGATTTTCCCTGAAGATGAAAGAAAAAACCAATGTCTTTCGAATCATTCCTCATATTTTTTCATTGACTGCAAATCAGCCTCCAAATGCAGAAAAAAAGAGAGGTTTGGCCTCTCTTTGGAATGAATCTGTATGGAAAGTTCTATTGCTGCTGTGTTCCGTCGTCCTGAACAAGCTTGACCATCATATTGGCAATGGCATGCTGCTCTTCCTGGCTTGCCACTGACCATAGATCAGCCAATACCTTTTCCTGATCATTTTGCGGATCAACCTGTTTTGCAAGATAGTCGCCGATCTGATAAGCAAGGTCATTGACCACATCTTTGTTCATGCCTTCATTCTGGGCATGGTGAAGACGGTCACCCAAGAAATCCTTCCAATGATTCCAGTTATCCAATACAGACATTGTTCGTACCTCCTTGTAGTATAGTACAAAGTTATTTTGCTTACAGGAGGGGCAAAATATGCATCTGTCTGTAATTTTACATGTACCAGCCGCCATTGATTCCCAGCACCTGGCCAGTGATATAGGAAGATTCTTCAGAAAGCAGGAAAGCTGCAGCATTCGCAACTTCTTCTGGTGCTGCCAGCCGCCCCATCGGTATTTCTTCCTCTATCTCCATTATTTCCGATTCACTGAATGATTCCATCATCGGTGTTTTTACAGCACCAGGGGCTATCGCATTCACTCTCACCCCATTTAGGGCGACCTCCTTGCTCAAAGCTTTCACAAAAGCGATCTGCGCACCTTTTGCTGCTGAATAGGCTGTTTCACAGGCGGCGCCTGCCTGGCCCCAGATGGAAGATACCATGATGATGCTGCCATGGCGCTTTTGGATCAATTTGGGCAGCAGCTCCCTGGTAAGCGCATAAGGAGATAGTACATGCACCCGCATCAGCCTTTCGAGAATCTGGTCGTCTGTATCTTCCAATAACCCATAAAAGCCTGCCCCGGAATTATGGATGATCGCATCCAGGGAGAAGATGCTGCCAGCGATTTTCTTATAGCCGAGAGGATCTGCCAGATCACCCTGGACCGGTATATATTCCCCTTCGAATCTTGCGAGCTCCCTCAGCAGTTCATCAATGGCCTCTATGTTCCTGTTATAGTGCAGGTAAAGCGAGTGCCCCTCTCCAGCAAGCTTGAGGGCAATTGCCCTTCCTATGCCTCCGCTCGCACCGGTAATCAACGTAAATTTCTTCATTTTCTGTCCCGCTCCCTTTTCCACAATGACAGAAAGCGCCGGAAACCGGCGCTTTCCTTTTTATTTGGGAACAACCTGGCAGACAGTAAATCTGTCCTCAGACAGAAAAACATTTGCTGTCTCTTTCAGCTGTTCTAAACTGATCTTCTCGATTTCAGGCACCACTTCGAACAGGTCCATACCATTGAATGCATAACGGGTGAACTGGTTGGCGATATATTCAGGCGAATTGACGGAACGGAGAAATGCCCCGATCTTTTTCTTTTTCGTCCTGTCCAGCGCTTCCTGGCTGAATACATCGCCATTCTTTGCTTCAAGCAGCATGCTCCTCAATGTGCCGGCAAGCTGATCCGGATCGCTTGTGTCGCCTCCGAGCATCGCAAAGCCGAATCCCTGCTCCTGTGTGTAATCATACGAGAAGGTTTCATCAATAAGCCCTTCCCTGTACAGCGTTTCGTAATTTTTGGAGCTTTTGCCGAACAGGATATCCAGCATAACATTCAGCGTCAGTTCATGCTTCAGCATCTCAGCGCCGTCCTGCTTCACATTAAGCGCTTTGACACCCAATAAGCATTTCGAGCTTTGCACATTCATCTTCAGAACCTGCTTCTTCTCCGCAACACCGGTCATTTCCTGCTCAAAACTGCGTTCGATTGCCGGCTGGTCACTATATTCCTTTTTCTCCTGATTGCTCCTGATCTGCCCCATGATCGCTTCAGGATCCACCGGACCGGTAACAAACAGCAGCATATTGCTCGGGTGGTAGAAGGTGTTATAGCATTCATACAAAAGATCCTTCGTAATATGGGAGATCGATTCCACTGTCCCGGCAATGTCAATTTTCACAGGATGGTTCTGGTACATATTCTGGATGAGGCCAAAATAAAGGCGCCAGTCCGGATTGTCATCATACATGGTGATTTCCTGCCCGATGATGCCTTTCTCCTTTTCTACGGTCTTTTCCGTAAAATAAGGATCCTGGACAAAGTCAATCAGTGTCTCCAGGTTCCGTTCAACGTCTGAGGTGCTGGAAAACAGATATGCTGTCCTTGTGAAAGAGGTAAATGCATTGGCAGAAGCGCCCTGCTTGCTGAACTGCTGGAAAACGTCGCCATCCTCTTTTTCAAACAATTTATGCTCAAGGAAGTGGGCGATGCCATCAGGAACCTTTACCAGCTCCTCCTGCCCAAGCGGGACAAAGTGATTGTCCACAGAGCCGTATTTGGTTGTGAAGGTAGCATAGGTTTTGTTAAAGCCCTGCTTCGGCAGTATATAGACATCAAGGCCATTGGCCATTTTTTCGTAATATAGTTTTTCTTTCAATTGGTCAAAAACGATCGTTTCCATTTATTCGCCCGCCTCCGTTCCTGTTAAGAAATATACGGTATCCATGCTGATTTTCTTTGCTGCGGCGACAATATCTTCTTTCGTGGCTTTGTCCATCTCATCCATCCACAGGTCAAGGGAAATTTCCTGGCCGGCAACTGCGTTATGATAAAGGATCTCTGTCATCCCCCTGGCAGTGTCGATTGTTTCAAGCAGCTGATTCTTGATCACTGCCTTTGTCTGTGCCATTTCTTCTTCCGTAAAGTCGCCGTTTACCATGGCTTCCATCTGGTCTTTGATTATGCCGACTGCCTGGTCATAATTTTTATTATCGATGCCGGACATGACCATCATCAATCCTTTATGGCTTTCAAGCCTGCTGGCGACGTAATAGGCAAGGCTTGCTTTTTCCCTGACATTGATAAACAGCTTGGAATGTGAAAAGCCGCCGAAAATGCCGTTGAAAACCTGGAGGGCGTAGTAATCTTTATCTCCATAGAGGATATTGGTCCGGTAGCCTATGTTGAGCTTCCCTTGTTTTACATCCTGGATTTCTTTAACTTCATTCACATCCCCAGCTTCAGCGGAAGAACCGCGCGGAAGCTGCTTAGGCTCTCTCGGAGAGAACTTCAGATACTCCCCGGCCATTGCTTCTACTTCATCAGGATCAACGTCGCCGATCACATAAAAATCGAGCTGATCTTCTGCAAATGCCCGTTCATAATACTGGTAGAGCTTTTCAGGAGTAATGCTGTCGACTTCATCCATTTCGCCGTTGACATGAAGGGCATAAGGCTCCCCTTTGCACATTTCTTCAACAAGCCTGAAATTGGAATATCTCATTTTATCATCAAAGACAGATTGAATCCGCTGCTTTTGCGTCCTTTTTTCCTGTCTGACTGTTTCTTCATTGAATTTCCCATCCTGCGCATTTGGCTTCAACAGGATTTCAGCCAGGAATTCAAAAGCCTTCCTTAACAGAGGTGCAGGATCCGAAAGAAATTTCTCATTGGCGATATCCATTGAAAAAGTAACAACATGGTACTCGCCCTTTTTCGCCAAGTCCACATACAGACTGGCGCCGTATAAATCATCAAGATGCGAGCGGAGAATTCCTGTGGCTGGAAATCTGCTTGAACTGCTCTGCAGGACATAAGGTAAAAGCGCTCTTACAGTCGCATCTTCTTTTTGAAGAGGGGCTTTCATTTTCCAAATCAGTGTATTGGTTTTGAATTTGCCGGTCTTGACTATATGGAGGTCATACCCTTCCATCTTTTTTACGATTTCATCCATAACGGCCATATACATCCTCCTAAATTCCTGCTTTTTTTATCTTATGTAGACGCTGCTCAGGTTATTTTTTAATCTTCTCCATAAAAATAAAACATATTCTAACTATAACGCTTCCTAAATTGAGATAGCAAATGATTGATGCGCAGGGAAGGTATGCCAAAGAGGGTATTTATGTGATAAACAAAGCAGCCCCTTTTATGGAGACTGCTTTTTGATTACACTTATCCGCTATTGGCACTCATGATTTTTTTTGATGGCAGCGTATTCTTCATGATAAGGCCGCTGCTGAAAATGGCCCTGCTTTTCCCGCTGGTTTTGGCCTGGTAAAGCAGGGCATCGGCTTCTTCAAGGGCAAGCTTTGCATTTCCGCTCTTTAAGAAACTGGCGCCAAAGCTCATTGTGACAGGCTGTTTCCCTCCGGCCAAAACCTCCTGAGCCACACTGTCCAGGAGGCCGGTCAGCATGTTAATGACCTTTTCCTCGCGGCTGCCCGGGATAATGAAGGCAAATTCTTCTCCTCCATAGCGGTAAATTCTGCAGCCGTTCAGCTTTTCAGCTCTCATGAAAGTGCTGCCCAGCTTTTTCAGCACTTCATCGCCTTCAAGATGGCCGTAATAGTCGTTGATACCTTTGAAATCATCTACATCAGCTAAAATGATGAAGCACGGCTCCGCTGTTTTTTCTATAGAGTTCAAGTGCTCATGAAAGGCTCTTCTATTGGCAAGCCCGGTCAGGTAATCTGTGTACACCATTCTTTTTAATTTTTCGATCTGAGACTTTTGCCTCAATTCCCTGGCAGCAGCACCACCGGCCAGAATCCCGGTAATCCATAGGATCCCCAATAACAAAAGAAGGCGTTCTGCACCTTGCCCTAAATCTGCCCCGGCCAGAATAGAACCTGAAAAGAACAATGCTGAAAACAGCGCACCTTTAGTGCCCATCCTGATGGCTGCATTCACGGTAAGCAGGATGGCCAGCGGATAAAAGACGGCAGCCCCGTTTCCAGAAAGCATAAACAGGACAGCTGCAGCAATATGGTCGCAGCCAGTCCATACAAGCGCAAGGCGCCTGCTTGCTTTTCCGTTTTTCATAAAGCTTGTACATATATGGGCGGCTGCAATATAGATGAAGGAAAATACGGCAAGGACTGCGGGAAGCGCTGTCTTCTCTGCCTGAAATGGAGCAGCTGGTGAATGGCTTATGAAGAGGACCAGAAGGAGAATGAACCATCTGCTATAGGAAACAATCTTATCTGTATGATAATCATAGGAAAACAAGGATTTTGGCATATGACGGCCCCGATCAGAAATGATAGAATATTAACTATTTAATTTTAAGGCAGGTTTTTCCAAGAGTCAATCTATTCAGTTAATTTTTTCCTTAAATGGCAATCTATTATAACAATTGAAAAACCCGGCCTGCATGACCGGGTTCTGAATGATTATCTTTTTCCTTTTATATATGGAGTACCAAGTGCCTTCGGTGCATCTGCGCGGCCGATGAAGCCTGTCAATGCCAGGATGGTCAGGACATAAGGCGCAATCAGCAGATAAACATTCGGAATGTTCTCAAGCAGCGGCAGGCTGGAGCCCACGATGCTTAAGCTCTGGGCAAACCCGAAGAACAATGCAGCACCCATTGCTCCCAGCGGATGCCATTTACCGAAGATCAGTGCCGCCAAAGCCATAAAGCCCTGCCCGCTGATGGTAGCGTGACCGAAGTCAGAAGAAATGGACTGTGCATAAACACCGCCGCCGACTCCAGCAAGCGCACCGGAGATGACAACTCCGATATAACGCATTCTTGTCACATTGATCCCCATCGTATCAGCAGCCATCGGATGTTCACCGACTGATCTCAGACGGAGGCCGAATGGCGTTTTGAACATCACGTACCATGCGATGATAGCAACGATGATAGCAACAAAGGATGTGTAATAGGTATTGGAGAAAAGGATTTCCCCAATGAATGGTATATCGCTTAATAAAGGTATATCGACCTTGCTGAAGCCCACCTGGATGATATCTGTCTGGCCTTTATCATAGATGAACTTGACAAGGAATAATGCCAGTCCGATTGCCAGCAGGTTGATGGCTACCCCGGAAACCGTCTGATCAGCCCGGAATGTGATGGAAGCTACCGCATGGATGAGGGCGAACAGTCCGCCGACGACCAGAGCTGCGACCAAAGCTAGCCATGGAGTTGCTTTTCCCAGTGAATCAACAAATGTCAGGTTAAATACAATTGCAGTGAACGCTCCTATAACCATTAATCCTTCGAGTCCGATGTTGACAACACCGGAGCGCTCAGAGAAATTTCCGCCCAATGCAGTGAAAATAAGCGGTGCTGCCCATAATAGCGTGGAAGGAACAATGATCAGCAAAATATCCATAAAGCCCACTTATTTCACCCCCTTCTTGCCAAACTTATCGATGACGATTCGAATCATGTAGCTCGCTGCTACAAAGAATACAATCAGCGCGATGATGATATCTACCAGTTCATTCGGCACTCCGGCCTCAAGAGGCATATTCAGTGCCCCTACTTTAAGTCCGCCGAACAGGATAGCTGCAAATACGATCCCGATCGGTCCGTTCGCCCCAAGGAGCGCAACTGCGATCCCGTCAAAACCGACGCCGGTGAATCCGCCTTTGATTGCTGCATAGCCGAAGGTACCCAGACCTTCCATTGCACCGGCAAGCCCGGCAAAAGCACCTGAAATGACCATTGATAAAATAATATTAGAGCTTACATTCATTCCGGCATACTGGGAAGCATGCTGGTTGAAGCCTACTGCCTTCAGTTCATATCCTTTGGAAGTCTTCTCCAGCAGGAACCACATGATGAACACACATACGAGTGCAATCAAAATGCCCCAGTGAAGCCTTGAATAGTCAGTGATGCTTTCAAAGAATGGTGATCTCAGAGTAGCTGACTCTGCGATATTTTCAGTTCTGTCCGCATTGTCAGTCAATACTGAACGGACAATATAGTTTGTTACATGCAGGGCAATATAGTTCATCATGATGGTCACGATCACTTCGTGAACCTTGAACTTAGCCTTCAGCAAGCCCGGGATGAAGGCCCAAAGTGCACCTGCTGCCGCTGCTGCCAGTACAGCAAGCGGAAGATGGATGAACTTAGGGAGATCATCGAAAGCAAGCCCGACCCAGACAGCCGCAAGCCATCCGACAATCAGCTGCCCTTCGACACCTATATTGAACAGCCCTGTCCTGAAAGCAAATGCTACAGCCAAACCGGCCAATATATATGGCGTTACCTGGCGGACTACCTCTCCAGTGTAATACACTTCGCCAAATGCTCCGTTCCACAATGCTGTATAACCGGCAACCGCATCATAGCCTGTCGCAATCATGATGATAGTGCCGACAATAACTCCCAGCAGAACCGCTATTAAAGGAATCATTATATTTTTCAAACGACTAGACATTAGACTTTTCACCCGCTTCCTTTCTTTTCGACCCTGCCATCAGCAGCCCCAATTCCTGCTCAGTCGTTTCAGCCGGATCCACGACCGCTACAATCTCGCCTTCATAAATAACGGCAATCCTGTCGCTGACATTCATGATTTCATCCAGCTCGAAAGAAAGAAGCAGAACAGCTTTCCCGTTATCCCGCTGCTCGATCAGGCGTTTATGGATGAATTCAATGGCCCCTACATCAAGGCCCCTTGTCGGCTGGGCAGCGATGAGCAAATCAGGGTCGCGGTCAATTTCACGGCCGATGATCGCTTTTTGCTGGTTTCCGCCTGACAATGCCCTGGCCTCCGTATACTCAGTCGGCGTTCTGACATCATATTCTTTTATCAGCTTGCGGGCTTTATCGTAAATTTCTTTAAAGTTCAATACCCCGTATTTGGAGAAAGGCTTTTTGTAGTATGTCTGCAGCACGATATTATCGCCAATCGGAAAATCGAGCACCAGTCCGTGCTTATGCCTGTCCTGAGGAATATGGCCGATCCCGCTTTCAGTGATTTTCCTCGGAGACAGATTTCTGATATTTTTGCCATTCAGGCTGATGGTGCCGTCCTCAGCTTTCCTCAGTCCGGTGATTGCTTCGATCAGCTCTGATTGTCCATTGCCGTCAACACCGGCAATTCCGACAATTTCGCCTGCTTTTATCTTTAAATTGAGATTGTTTACAACAGGGACGCCCCTCGAATCTTTAACCGTAAGCCCATTGATTTCAAAAGCAACCTCTTTCGGATCCGCAGCCTTCTTATCTGTTTTGAACGTGACTTCACGTCCGACCATCAGGCTTGCCAGTGCATTCGGGTCTGTCTCGCTTACGTTGACTGTGCCGATGCCGACACCTTTGCGGATGACTGTAACCCTGTCGCAGACCTCCATGATCTCTTTCAGCTTGTGCGTGATCAGGATAATAGATTTGCCTTCCTTGATCAATGTCCGGAAAATCTGGATCAGCTCGCCGATTTCCTGCGGAGTCAGAACTGCGGTCGGCTCATCAAAGATCAGGATTTCAGCTCCCCTGTATAACGTCTTCAGGATTTCAACGCGCTGCTGCATCCCTACCGAAATATCGGATATCTTTGCCTGGGGATCTACGGATAAGCCGTAGCGCTCAGAGATTTCCCTTACTTCCTGTTCAGCTTTTTTAATATCGATTCTCCCGGCAGTTGTTGTTTCTTTTCCGAGGATGATATTTTCAGTGACTGTAAACGTGTCGACCAGCATGAAGTGCTGATGGACCATGCCGATGCCAAGGTCATTGGCTATGTTCGGGTTTGTGATGCTGACCGGCTTTCCGTTGACGCGGATTTCGCCTTTTTCAGGCTGATAGAGGCCAAACAGCACGTTCATCAGCGTCGATTTTCCTGCCCCGTTCTCACCTAAGAGAGCGTGGATCTCACCCTTCTTCAATTGAAGAGTAATATTGTCGTTTGCGACAATGCCCGGAAATTCTTTGCGGATATTGAGCATTTCAATAACGTATTCCATTCTTCCACTCCTCGCACAAATTAATAGAAAATATAGTAGTAAGAGGTCATACCTTAGAAGCTGTAAAAAAATCCGGCAGGTGCCGATTCCTCCGGCCTGCGGCTTTGCATTCCGGTTTTCAAGGTTTCTTAAACATCTATATTTCAGAGAAGATATCTAAAACACTAAGTGAAAGGCAGAATCATTCTGCTCTTCAATTAATGTTCCAGCCTGCAATTTGCATTAAAAAGGAATAAGTGGGCCTTACAACCCCCTTATTCCCTTTTTGTATTATTCAGCCTTGAAGTTTTCCAGCTCAGCTCTTGTACCAGGTACAACAACATCGCCGCTCTTGATTTTATCCTGCCACTCAGTTACAGCAGCTTCAATGTCGGATTTCACAGAAACTTCTTCATTGATTTCTGCAAGGCCTACACCGTCTTCAGCTAAACCGTAAGTAGTGATTTCGCCGCCAGGGAAGTTTCCTTCCATAGCTTTTGTTGAAAGGTCTTTCACTGCATTGTCAACGCGCTTGAGTGCAGAAGTGATGATGACGTTATGGTCGCCGACAACACCTTCAGCTGTCTGGTCGGAGTCAACGCCGATTGCCCAGATTTCTTTAGAAGGATCTTTCTGCTTAAGGTCGCGTGCTTCTTTGAATAGTCCGTTACCAGTTCCTCCGGCAGCGTGGAAAATAACATCTGCTCCAGAAGAGTACATCTTAGCAGCAATTGTCTGGCCAAGTTCAGCTTTATCAAATGCGCCAGCGTACTGTACATCTACTTGTGCTTCAGGGTTGATCGCCTGTACACCTGCAAGGAAGCCGGATTCGAAGCGCTCGATAACTGCTCCTTCAATACCGCCGATGAAGCCGATTTTGTTTGATTTAGTTGTTAGGCCAGCTGCGATCCCGGCAAGGAAAGAAGCTTCCTGCTCTTTGAAAAGGATGCTTGCAACGTTAGGCTGCTGTACTTCTGCATCAACGATCGCGAAGTGTGCATCTTTCTGCTGCTGAGCGATTTCATCAACAGCTCCCTGCATCATGAATCCGATACCGAACACTACATCAAAGTCCTGGCGAACAAGGTTGTTCAGGTTTGTTGCATAATCAGCGTCTGATTGTGACTGAAGATAGTCAAAGCCGCCTTTGCCTTTTTCCAGGCCGTTTTCTTCACCAAATGCCTTAAGACCTTCCCAGGCAGATTGGTTGAATGATTTATCATCAACACCGCCGACATCAGTTACCATTGCAACAGAGAATGCTTTTTCTTTGTCTGTGCCGCCTTCACCAGTTGCATCGTCTTTTTCATCATTGTTTCCGCATGCACCAAGAATCGTGCCGGCTGCAAGAACAAGTGACATCGCCAAACCAAATTTACGCTTTTTCAAGGTTTGTACCCCCCAAGGAATTTGTTTGAAATTTTAGCAGGAATATTCTGAAAAACAGATTTGTTTTCGCTTTCACTTCCGCAAAAAAATTATATTCTCCTGCGAAGGACATGGAAGCTGAACTTGTCGGCCTTAAAATAATTCACCGAGTAAAGGACTGGTTCATCCATTTCGTCGTAATGCATCTGCTTTAACACAAGCAGTGCAGTTTCCGGTTCACATTCGAGAATCGGGGAAATCTTCTCGTGGTAGCCGATCGGTTCGATCTGGGCAACGGCATAGGTGATTTTTTTATTGGCTTCTTCTTCGAGCACATTAAAAATCGATTCCTGGTCGTGCGTGAAGCTTTCCGGAAGAATCTTTTCCGGCAGCTTGTCCACACAGTAGACCACAGGCTCCCCATTCGCTGTCCTGACCCTTTCGATAACCACAATCCCTTCCTCCGCTGAACATGAGAAACGGCGCACATCCTCTTCGGTCGGCCCCTGAGTGACTGAGCTTAAGAATACGGTTCCTGGTTTCATCCCTGCCTGCAGAATCATATTTGTCACGCTGTTAAGCTGCTCGATTCCTGAAGTGAAGAGAGGCTTTGCATTCACAAAGGTTCCTACACCATGCCTGCGGATAATCACGTTTTCTTCTTCAAGAATACGGAGCGCTTCACGCAGTGTAGCTCTGCTTACTCCAAGCTGCTTTGCAAGGTCAAATTCAGAAGGAAGCTTTTCTCTTTCTTTATAGAGCCCTTCTTCAATGTCCTGCTTTAATCGATCGATGACTTGCAGGTATAGATGCCGGTTATCTGACTTAATTGACATGCAGGGTTCCTCCAACCTTTGTTCTCAAGACATCAGACCTCTGATGTTTAATGATTCCTACTAATCGAAAATACTATAACACTTTTTATTTAATAAATAAATAGAATTTCGAGAATTTGTCGAAAAAAGGTGGTTTGAATCCCTTTATCAGAAAACACTTAAAAATCACCCGATTCAGAAACGGCAATACTAGGAAAAACCATTCTTTTTTAAGCGCTTTCCTGTTATTTATTCCCTAACTAAATTGAAAGTTCTTCCATTGTGCAAGACTCGCTGACTATAAAAACAGTGCCGGCCCTCCAATATTATGAAAGCGCTTTTAATAGTATAACCTTATTCGCTGCTGTTCTGCTATCTTTTTTTAAGCTAAAAAAAACCGGCCACCCTGGACCGGTCTTCTTCCACTTATGAACTTGCTTCCTCTGATGCCTTGGCAACCAGGACCGCCCTTGGCTTGCTGCCTTCGTATGGTCCTACAATCCCCCTCAGCTCCATTTCATCAATGAGCCTTGCCGCCCGGGTGTAGCCGATCCTGAAGCGCCTCTGAAGCATGCTGACGGATGCAGTCTGCATCTCCACAATCAGCTCCACCGCTTCTTCGTAAAGGTCGTCATCAACCTCTGACGCTGTTTCCGGCACATCATCGGGGATCATCTCTTCCTGATACTGCGCTTTCTGCTGGGAAATGACGAAATCGACTACCTCTTCTACTTCTTCATCAGAAAGAAAAGCGCCCTGGACCCTGACCGGCTTAGAAGCGCCGACAGGAAGGAAGAGCATATCCCCCCGGCCAAGGAGTTTTTCCGCGCCGCCCATGTCCAGGATGGTCCTGGAATCTGTCATGGAGGATACAGCAAAAGCGATCCTTGAAGGAATATTCGCCTTGATGACCCCTGTGATGACATCTACAGATGGACGCTGGGTCGCGATGATCAAATGGATCCCTGCGGCCCTCGCCATCTGTGCGAGCCTGGTGATGGCATCCTCAACGTCCGAGGACGCCACCATCATCAGGTCTGCCAGCTCGTCCACAATGACAACGATATAAGGCAGGAGGGGCTGCTGTGCCTCTTCTTCTGCATTATGGCGTTTAACATGCTCATTATAGCCTTCAATGTTCCGGGTCCCTGTATGGGAAAATAGTTCATAGCGCCGCTCCATCTCACTGACCACTTTTTTCAGCGCCTGTGACGCTTTCTTTGGATCGGTGACAACAGGTGCCAGCAGATGGGGTGCACCGTTATACACATTCAGCTCGACCATTTTCGGGTCGATCATCATCAATTTCACTTCATGCGGCTTGGCGCGCATCAGGATGCTTGTGATAATGCCATTGATGCAGACACTTTTCCCGCTGCCCGTTGCCCCGGCAACAAGCAGATGGGGCATCTTATTCAGCTCAGCCAGGACAGCTTCGCCGGTGATATCGCGGCCAAGGCCGATCATCAGCTTGCTGTCCGGCCTGTCGTTCTGCTTGGATTCGAGCACTTCACGCAGGGACACCATGGCAACCTCTGTATTCGGCACTTCAATCCCCACCGCAGATTTGCCAGGGATCGGCGCCTCGATCCTGATTCCCTTTGCTGCAAGGGCAAGGGCCAGGTCATCACTTAAACTTACAATTTTGCTTACCTTCACGCCCACATCGGGATGGACCTCATACTTGGTTACTGCAGGACCCAAATGGACCTGAGTGACCCGGGCCTTAACCCCAAAGCTCTGGAAGGTGCGCTCAAGCTTGGCGGCATTGGCATGTATCTGTTCATACTCACCGCTTTGATCCGCCTGCCTCGGCATAGTGAGGAGGCTCAGCGGAGGAAGCTCATAGTCGATATTCTCCACATTCTCCACTTCCGTAAAAGTGATGGCTGGTGCAGACTCATCCTCTGCTGCCTCTTCGCCTCCTGTCTTGGACTTTCGCTTTGCGGCATCCTTCACGGGTTCAGGCTGCTGCTGGTATGCCCGCTCAGCGAAGCTTGAAATGATCGGCTCAGGCGAAGGCTCTTCTTCAGCCGGCAGCGGCTGGGCCATATTGACGGACGGTTCAGGCTCCCGCTCTTCGGCTGACTGGCGAAGCTCTTCCTGCCTCTGCCTCCGCTCATCGCTTCTTTCACGGAACTTCCGCTTCGATTCCTTCATATCTTCCAAAAACGCTTCCCATTGCTTTTTGATGAAGCCCCAAATGGAGATGAACAGCTTGCCTGCCGCTTCCCCAAAGGTCTTTCCGGTCAGCAGCACGAGCCCGATTATAATCAGTAATGCAGCAATCAGCTTTGTGCCCGCTTCATCAAACAAAAAGTAAGACATCGCAAACAGCACCGAGCCAACCATCCCGCCGCCGAGATCGGTCGTGCTCGTTTCGCCGCCTGCCTCCATCCAGAATAGCTCCCATGTGTTGCCGATGACGCTCGGATCTTCAAACTTGCCGCCGTTTGAAAGCAGCTGGAAAAGTGTCACATGGCTAAGAAGAAGCATGGAAGCGATGACCAGGTACAGCCCCATCAGCTTTGTATGGAAAAGATACGGCCGTTCCCTTTTCCACATCAGATATCCTCCATACACAGCCATCCCCAAAAGCCCCAGTATGTACCATTCTCCCATGAAAAAACGGAAGAACATGACGATCGATGTCCCGACCGCACCGAGTTTTGCTATTGAAATCACTGACAGGGCAATCATGATCAATCCAGTCAGTTCATATTGCACGGTTTTTTTCAGTTTTTCTTTGCTCTTCGATTGCCTTCTTTTTCTTTTTGCCATTTCATCACCCTGTACTGCAGATTTCTATCCTGATTCATTATTGCCTCAGCCGGCATGCGGCAGACGTCCGACACTCACCTTAAAAACAAAGAAAACCCGGCAGACTGCCGAGCCCTAAAAAGGCGGAGCATAAACGGAACTGCCCTTTCTCCATCCCGGCAATCCGGCCGCACCGCTGCTTCCTTGAAAGCCGCAGCATTACAAGGAAAGCAGCCATATGGCTGCTCTTAGTATTATAACAATATTATAGCATATAGCCCGGATTTTGGGTTATACTATTGTAATTTTAGAACCGGGCATGCATCTATCATCCAGAAAATGATTCGGGTCTGTGCTCATGACCCTGATCACTGTATATTGCTGGGGCATATCACCGACAGCTTCGGCAAGCACAGGTATCCCTTCAAAAGAAAGGAATTTCTGTCTGGCAAACGCGCTTTCTTCCGGCTGGAAAATCAATTCCTGGGGCATCGATGTGTATAAAATCATTGCACCAGCCCCTCTTCCTTGCCTTTGTTCAGGTCAATCAGCTCATTCAGCTTCTTAAGGGCAGGCCCGACACCGCCGACTGCATCAATCAAGCCGCAGGATACCGCATCTGCACCGACAACATTCGTTCCAATATCCCTTGTCAGATTCCCTTTTGCAAACATCAGGTCCTTGAAATTCTGTTCTGACACCTTTGAATGCCCCGTTACAAAATTGATGACCCTGTCCTGCATCTTATCCAGATATTCAAAAGTCTGCGGCACCCCGATGACCAGTCCTGTCAGGCGGATCGGATGGATCGTCATCGTGGCCGTTTCCGCTATAAAACTATAGTCGCAGGATACAGCAATCGGAACACCGATGCTATGGCCGCCTCCAAGCACGATTGATACGGTCGGCTTCGAAAGGGAAGCAAGCATTTCAGAAATGGCCAGCCCGGCCTCCACGTCTCCCCCCACTGTATTCAGGATCACAAGCAGCCCTTCAATTTTCGGGTTTTGCTCTATTGCTACAATCTGGGGGATCAGATGCTCATATTTCGTCGTTTTATTTTGCGGCGGCAGCTGAAGATGCCCTTCGATTTGTCCGACAATCGTTAAACAATGAATGGTTGTATCCTGCGAAAGCTGGGGCACATTTGTCTGGCCCAGCTGCTGTATTTTTTCCATCAGTGCAGATGGTTTATCTTCCTTGGGCTGTTCCGGGCTTCCTCCGCCTTCATTGGCATTTTGAAAAAAATTCTCATCCATCCTGTATTCTCCTTTCAAGGCTTAATATCGTTAGTATGGACGCCAATGCCTTTTTCATTCCGGCACAGCCAAAAAACGGGCAATTCTTTCGCGCGGGAAGATTTACAGTTTTAATCAAAATAAAGGCCATGAAGCAGCTGCTTCATAGCCTCTAGACATATGCTGTAATCTATTGCTTCACTTCCATGATGATCGGCAGGATCATCGGACGGCGCTTTGTTTTTTCGTAGAAGAATTGATTGAGCTCGTCGCGCATATCCTGTTTGACAGCAGCCCAGTCAAAACTTTCTCTCTGGGAGCCGCGATGGACGATTTCCTTGACCATATCGGCTGCCTGAACCAGCAGCTTTTCAGATTCCCGCACATATACAAAACCGCGTGAAATGATTTCAGGCCCAGCCGCTATCTGCTTATCATGGCGGTTCAGCGTCACGACAACGATCAAGATCCCGTCCTGTGAAAGCAGCCTTCTGTCCCTCAGGACGATATTCCCGACATCACCAACGCCGATCCCGTCAATGAGTACATTTCCTGCCGGCACCCGGCCGCTTTGCTTGATTCTGCCATCCTTGATCTCAAAGACATCCCCTTTTTCAGGAATCAGGATCGAGTCCTGGCTGATCCCGCATTCTGCCGCTAGCTTTCCATGCGATTTCAGGGTTTTATATTCTCCATGCACAGGGATGAAATGTTTCGGCTTCATCAGATTGATCATGAATTTCAATTCTTCCTGGCTTCCATGGCTTGATGCAGTGGCACTGTTCTTTCCTGTGATCACGGTCGCTCCGGCCCTGTAAAGCATATCCATCGTCTTATAGATGAACACTTCTCCCCCCCTGATCGGGGCAGCAGCGAGGTAGACGGTGTCACCCTCCTGGATCGTCACCTGCCTGTGGGTCCTTTTCGCCATTTTCTGCAGCGCTTCGATCGGCTCGCCCTGGGAGCCGGCCGTCAGGATGACCACTTCATGGTCCCTGAAGCTGCCAAGCTCTGATAAAGGTATGAGGATGTCATCTTTGACAGCCAAATAACCGAGCTGGACTGCCAGGTCATATACCTTTTGGATGCTCTTCCCGGCCACGGCAACTTTCCTGCCGCTTTCCTCTGCCGCATCGAATATATGCTGGATCTGAATTAAATCAGAAGCAAAGCAGGCTGCGATGACCCTTCCTTTTGCGCTGTAGAATGCATGTGCCATCGCTTTTTGCACGACTGCCTCGGATGTTGAGTATCCCGGCCTTTCTGCATCTGTACTGTCTGACAGAAGGCATAGTACCCCATTATCGCCGATTCCGGCCATTTTTCCAATCTCCGCTTTGTACAATTC
This sequence comes from Bacillus infantis, assembly GCF_008180445.1. Classification (GTDB taxonomy): domain Bacteria; phylum Bacillota; class Bacilli; order Bacillales; family Cytobacillaceae; genus Bacillus_AB; species Bacillus_AB infantis_B. The sequence goes on along the minus strand of NZ_VTER01000007.1, from coordinate 97,067 downwards.
AGGAGCAGCCTGGTCAAACTTAAAATCGCCGGTGTAGACGATGCTTCCCTCTGAAGTATGGACGCAGATCCCGACTGAATCAGGGATGCTGTGATTGGTCCGGAAAAAAGATACACTCGAATGTTCAAATTCAAGCACAGAATCGGAATTGATTTCAACCAGTTCTGCTTTGCCCCTGTAGTCCTGCTCCTTCATCTTCGCCTTGGCCAAAGCAAGGGTCAGCTTTGTGCCATAGACAGGGACAGATACCTTTTTAAGCACATAAGAAAGAGCCCCAATATGGTCCTCATGTCCATGTGTCAGGAAAATGCCCCGGATTCTGTCTTTATTCTGTACCAGATAGGAAACATCCGGAATCACGATATCAATCCCAAGCATTTCGTTCTCCGGAAACATTAGCCCTGCGTCGATGACAAACAGATCTTCATCCACTACTGCAAGGTACATATTTTTGCCGATTTCCCCGACGCCGCCGAGGGCGATCAGCCTGATGCTTTCATTTTTTCTATTATTCACCTAAAAGCTCCTCCAATGCTGTTTCGGCTGTACCCCGGACAGGGGCGAGCCTTTTTAATATATATAGCTGTATAGCTTAACACGCTTAAAAACAGAAAACGTCCTTAAAACTTTTATGTATACTGACTGCATGGTTCAGCAAAAAAGCATGATGGCGGCCTAAAGCCGGGACCGGCTTAGGAACGGATCTGACAGGCAAACCTATTTCCTAGGATAAGCCATCACTCTTCCTTCCTGAATCCGGAGCAGCCCACACTGATTTCTGGCCTTCCTCACAGCTGGCCTGCTTTATGGCAAAGCAGCCCCTATTCATGGCCGCTTTTATCTATGAAAGAATATTCAAAAAATGTATTGCATAATCGGACGAGTTCAGTTACACCCATTATACTTGATTAATGAATTTTATGACAACCAATTTTATTTTTTCGTTTTGGAGGCAGCGGTCATCTCTTTAGGAAAAGACCGGGAGCAATGCTCTCCGGCCTGATTTAGGATCGTTTTATTTAGTTTTGGAACAAGCTGAGCAGTGCGGCTCTTTCCTGTTCGGTCAGAGGGACAAGCGGCAGCCTTACTGAACCCGTGTCGATGCCCTTCAGCTGAAGCGCAGTCTTGACTGGGACCGGGCTTGGTGCGGCAAAAAGGCCTTCCATGAGCGGAAGGAGCTTATGATGCTTGACAGCAGCTTCTCCGACATTTCCATCAAGGAAAGAAGAGATCATGCTCTGCATTTCAATCCCGATCACATGGGAAGCTACAGAAACCACTCCAGCTGCACCAATCGCCATCGCCGGAAGCGTCAATCCATCGTCTCCTGAATACAGAAGGAAGTCTTCATCCGTGCCGGCAATGATCGCTGTCATGCTGTTCAAATCGCCGCTCGCTTCTTTGACAGCCTTGATGTTAGGAATCTGTGACAATCTGATCACTGTTTCCGGAGCGATATTAACTACAGACCTTCCCGGGATATTGTAAACCATGACAGGCAGGGATGTGCTTTCAGCAACCGTTTTGAAATGCTGGTACAATCCTTCCTGGTTTGGTTTATTATAATACGGAGCAACGACCATAACGGCATCCACACCGATCTGCTCCGCTTTCTTTGTCATTTCAACAGAAGCATACGTATCATTGCTGCCTGTTCCTGCAATGACAGGGATTCTTTTATCGACAACTTTGACAACATGCTTGAACAGAGCCAGCTTTTCTTCTTTTGTCAGTGTCGGCGATTCCCCTGTTGTGCCGGCAACCACGAGGGAATCTGTTCCGTTCTCGATTAAATGGTTGATAAGCTGCGTTGTTTTTGTAAAATCCACATGGCCTTTTTTATCAAAAGGCGTCACCATTGCTGTAGAAACTCTTCCAAATAGAACCATTCTTTACAACTCCCTGCCTATATATCTGTCTGTTCGAATTCTAAGGACTCATGCTCAAGCTGAAAGGCATCATGCAGGGCATTGACTGCCTTGACAAGATCCTTCTGCTTGACCAGCACCCAGATGGTTGTATGGCTGTCCGCTGACTGGAGGATCCTGATGCTTTCCTCTGAAAGTGCTGTGACAATCTTTGAAGTGACACCCGGTACTCCCGCCATTCCGGCTCCCACAACGGAAACCTTGGCACAATGCCGCTCAAGCACCGGCTCATGGCCCAGCTGCTCAAGCGTTTTGACCGCTTTGTCAGCCATATCCTCAGAAACGGTATATACAACGCCATTCGGCGAAATATTGATAAAGTCGACGCTGATCTGTTCATTGGCCATCGCTTTGAAGACCTCTGCCTGCAGGTTGTACTGGTCCTTTTTGGCAAAGACCTTGATCTGCGTCACATTGGACAAATGCGCGATGCCGGTCACAGGGCGCTCTTTAATATCGCTGCCGCGGCTGTTTTTAGTGATGCTTGTGACCAAAGTTCCAAGTCCGTCGGAATATGTGGACCTGATCCTGATCGGCACCTTGGCCTGCATGGCGATCTCCACCGCACGGGGATGGATGACCTTGGCTCCCTGATAGGCAAGATTGCAGACCTCTGTATAGGTGACGACTGAAAGCGCCCTTGCATTCTCGGCGATGCGCGGGTCGGCCGTCATGATGCCTTCTACATCTGTGAAGATATCAATCCACTCTGCCTGAAGCGCAGCCCCGAGAGCAGCGGCTGATGTATCGCTTCCGCCTCTGCCGATGGTCGTGATATCTCCATTCTTGGCTGCCCCCTGGAAGCCTGCCACTACGACGACATCGGATTCCTCAAGCTCCCTGAGCAATCTGTCGCATTTCATTTCGATGATCTTCGCATTCGTGAAATCGCTATTGGTCCTGAAGCCGGCCTGTGCACCCGTCAATGCGGATGCCTCGATGCCTTCTTCCTTCAGCATATTGGTGAACACAATGCTCGAAATGGTTTCACCGCATGATAAAAGAAGGTCATTTTCCCGCTTGCTGATTTTGCTGCCGCTCCCGCCGATCAGCGACAAGAGGGTATCAGTTGCGTACGGATCTCCCTGCCGCCCCATTGCGGAAACGACAGCCACTACTTTATAGCCTTCCGACAAAGCTTTTTTAATATGCCTTTTTGCGTGCGCCCGGCTGCTGTCATCCCGTACGGATGTGCCTCCGAACTTCTGGACGATTATCTTCATCGTAACACCTCAAAAATATCCGTATCCACTTATTTCACCAATTCCAGTTTGATTAAGCTTTCAGCGATCTGCACAGAATTCCAGGCAGCGCCTTTCAACAGGTTATCAGAGACTACCCACATGTGGAAGCCTTTGTCATTGTCAAGGTCCTTGCGGATCCGGCCGACAAAGATATCGTTTTTGCCTACACAATCTGCAGGCATCGGGTAGATTTGATTTTCAGGATCGTCCTGAAGCACAACACCAGGGGCATCCTTAAGGATGTCTTTGATTTCCTGTGCACCCACACCTCCGGCTTCCAGCTCAAAGTATACAGACTCCGAGTGGCCGGTTGCTACAGGCAGGCGGACACAGGTAGCCGCCACCTGAAGATCTGGCATATCCATGATTTTCTTTGTTTCGTTGATCATTTTCATTTCTTCAAATGTAAATCCATTATCCTGGAACATATCAATTTGAGGGATGGCATTAAAGGCAATCTGATAATGCTTTTTGTCGCCTTTGACCGGAAGGATCTTCGGCTCATGCTCTTCATTATTAATGATCGCCTTAGTCTGGCTGTACAGCTCTTCAACTGCCGCAGCGCCAGAACCGGAAACAGCCTGATACGTAGAAACAATGACCTTGCTCAAGCCATGCTTCTTCCGCAGCGGTTCAAGGGCTGCAACCATCTGAATGGTAGAGCAGTTCGGATTGGCGATAATCCCATTATGCTTCCTAAGGTCTTCTTCATTCACCTCAGGGACAACGAGCGGCACGTTTTCCGCCATGCGGAATGCGCTTGTATTATCAACCACAATGGCGCCATGCTCAACAGCATGCGGAGCCAGCTCTTTTGAAACGCCGCCGCCTGCTGAGAATAATGCGATATCCACACCGGCAAAGCTCTCCGGCTTCGCTTCTTCCACAATATATTCATTTCCTTTATAACTTACCTTTGTGCCGGCTGAGCGGGCAGAAGATAGTAAAGTTAATTTCGATACAGGGAAATCTCTGCTTTCTAAAGTCTGCAGCATCTGCTGTCCAACAGCTCCGGTAGCTCCGACGACTGCAACGTGAAATCCTTTTTTGTTCTCCATCCAAAACTTCCCCTTCCAGCATACAAAATGATTAATCGGTTTTAGGCTGCTTTTTCTTTTACAGGCAATATAAGAGGACGGCAGCTGTTGTTTTCTTCGCCACCGCCATTCTTATTGTAGTATAGCATTCACTATGCTTCCAGTATATGAGATGATGGTCCAATGATTGAATAGCTGGACAAACTCATATTTAATATTTTCATTTTAACATATTCACCCGTTAAAGAAATAAACTTTTTTATGATGGAAGGTGCAGAGATCAGTTGCCGTCTTTATAGCGTTCAACAATGACCGGCTGGAGCTGTTTTCCCGTGATGGCCGCTTCAATCGTCTCAGAAAGCAGGGTCATCCTGGCAACCATGGAATTGGGCTTCTTAACTGGATCATCCTGTCCGAATGGGATGAAATATATATTCTTTACTGCCATCAGCCTCATCAGATTCATCCCGTTCAGTCCAAGGGCATCATTTGTGGAGATGCCGACTACAACAGGACTCTGATTCCTGAGCGTTGCCTTTGCCGCCATCAGAACCGGGGAATCTGTCATCGCATTGGCGAACTTGCTCATGGAGTTTCCTGTCAATGGCGCAATGACCATGCAGTCCAGCGGTATCTTCGGTCCGAGGGGCTCTGCCTTTACGATCGAATCAATCACCTTATTGCCAGTCAGGTTCTCGATTCTCGCAATCCAATCCTCCCCCGCTCCAAATCTTGTTTCAGTATTCTGAACAGTGCCCGTTACAACCGGGAGCACCTCTGCTCCTGCATTGACAAGCTTTTCAATTTCAGGAAATACAGCATCATAAGTACAATGTGAACCAGTAAGGCCAAACCCGATCTTTTTACCTTTAAGCGTCATGGTGTTGCCCCCTTTTATTTTGAAAGTCATCGGCCAGCAGAAGGGCCAGCACATTGGCCAGAATCTGCCCTGCTGTTTTCGGGGCAACGATTCCTGGAAGTCCCGGGGCCAGCAGTGCCTTGATGCCCCTCTTTTCGGCATAGCGGAAATCTGTCCCGCCAGGCTTTGATGCCAGATCAATGATCAAGGTATGGGCCGGCATCTTGCTGATGACCGAAGCACTGACAATATGATGCGGTATGGTGTTAATGCAAATGTCCGTGTCTTTGACAAATGACTGAATATCATCCAAATGGAACGGAGTGAGCCCCATTTCAGTAATCCTCGCAATATGCTCGCTCTTTCTTGCGCCAACCTTGACCTTTGCCCCTAAAGAGTGAAAGGTTCTTGCCACACTCATACCGACTCTGCCCAGGCCAAGCACCACCACATTGGATCCGTGAATGGTAAAATCAGTATGCTGGATGGCCATCATAATCGTCCCTTCAACAGTCGGAATCGAATTATAGATGGCAATGTCATCCCGCTCAAACAGCTGCACCAGCCTTCTGTCATTCTGACTGGTGATAGCATCCAGATAGGAATTTGTAATGCCGGAATATATGGTGCAGTGCGGCTGTGTCTGGGCGATCATATCTTCTGTTAAAAAAACCTTCTCATTTGAAAATATAGTCTCAACCTGCCCTTCCAGATTGGTGCCTGGCACAGGCAGGATTATACTATCCAGAGCTGAAAAATCTACTTCATCCACTTTCTCCTTCGATGCTCCGGTAAAAGCATGATCCAGCTGCTCAAAGCCAATCAGCAAGGTTTTGGCATCCAGTTCCGTCAGCTTCCTGATGATCTCCAGCTGCCGGGCATCCCCGCCCATCACTGCTATTTGCATCCCTGTCAGCATGAAATATTCACCTTCTTCTAAAGAATCTTACAGGAATCTAAGTCTCATACATAACTACTCCAACATCCTATGACAGCAACCCAGATAAGGTGAGTTTTTTAAGGCAGAAATATGGGCGGACAGATAATGCGGAAAATCAACCTAAACAAAAGGCGGAGAACGCTTGTCAGAGAAAACACTATCAAAAGGCCATAATGGCAAAACAAAAGGGGTGCAGAATGAAAGATCATTCCGCACCCCTTTTGCCAGCAGCCGCACGCTTCCCTAACGGCCGCCACTCCTTGCTCTGCTGATTCAGATGTCATCATCAGGCATATCAATGATGATCATATCATTGCCGATTTTTTTGATATGCTGCCAGGGCACTGTAATTTCCCCTCCCTGACGCTTCAGGCCGAACCATTTCAGCGACGGAATGAGGAGGGCCTTGATTTGTCCGTCCTTTTCATTTATTTCAAGGTCGGTCTGGCCCAGCACTCCGAGGCGCTCAGCTTTTTTCGCATCAACAATTTCCTTCCCGCTCAGTTCACTGAGTCTCACACAAATCCCCCCAGTCTTTGTCCTCAATATATATTTACGGCAGGAAATTGATTTTAGAAGCATTCCAGCTTCTCGATTGATAAAAACATAGGGGGCAAGATTGAGGGCTTTTGCCGGAGGCACCGGCAACCTCTATTCTGAAAATTGACTTTTAGAGGTGGTTAGTTGGATGGACTGACACCCTCTATCCAGGCATACTGGCTCTCAGGGGGTCTTAGTTGGCCGGACTAACACCCTCTACCCAAGCATACTGGCTATCAGAGGGTCTTAGTTAGCTGGACTAACACCCTCTATCAGGCATACTGGCTCTCAGGGGGTCTTAGTTGGCTGGACTAACACCCTCTATCCAGGCATACTGGCTCTCAGGGGGTCTTAGTTAGCTGGACTGACACCCTCTATCCAGCCAATCTGGCTCTCAGAGTGCCTTAGTTGACCGCACGCACCAGCACCCTCTATTCCGCCAATCACTCAGAGGGCCTCAGCTGGCCGCACTTGATGCCTCCTCTATCCAATTTTCCCGAAGTCCCATCTGACCTTTACCCGAAACATAACAAAAACCCGGCACTCACGCCGGGTTCAAGTCATTTCTCTATTTAAGCCAGATTCTTTGGCAGTACGCCGTCAGGGCTGATCAATGAAACAGAGAATTGGTCTGAGAAGATGGAGTTTGCCATTTCGTTAACTCCTGCTTCTGAGACTTTATCAATTTGTTCGACTATCTCATCGAGTGAACGATGCCTTCCGAGCAGCAGTTCGTTCTTGCCGTTGCGGCTCATGCGGCTGTTTGTGCTTTCAAGGCTCAGCATCAGGCTTCCCTTCATCTGTTCCTTGCTGTTATTCAGCTCTCTCTCAGTGATGCCGTCCCTCTTTAAGGTAGCAAGCGTTTCCTGGATTGTTTCAAACAATACATCCAGCTGTTTGGCTCCGGTTCCGCCGTAAATCGTAACCATTCCCGTATCCTGGAATGAAGAGTGATAAGAAAAGACAGAGTACGCCAGTCCTCTTTGTTCTCTAACGTCCTGGAACAGGCGGCTGCTCATGCTTCCGCCAAGGATATTGTTCAGAAGAATCAGGCTGTACATATCTTTATGGCCGACTGGAAGTCCTTCATAGCCTAAGCATAGATGAGCCTGTTCGGTCTCTTTTTTCCGTGAGACCCGGTTTGAATGAAAAACAGGCTCTTCCTGATTTCTTTCCTGCTTTCCGGCTTCATAGGAGCCGAACAGCTTCTCCACTTCCTGGATGAAAGAATCGGAGATATTGCCGGCAATGGAGATGACAACATTTTCTGGAGTATAAGTTTCATGCATATATTCCCTTAATGTGTCCCCTTTAAAGGTCTCCAGTGTTTCCTCAGTCCCGAGGATCGGATAGCCAAGCGGATGGCTCTCATATATAGCTTTTCCGAGAAGATCATGGACGATATCATCTGGCGTATCTTCATACATCTTGATTTCCTCGAGCACAACATTTTTCTCTTTATTTAATTCTTCATCCACAAAGGTGGAATTAAAGAACATATCGGCCAGTACATCAAGTGCAAATTTTGAGTGTGTATCAAGGACCTTGGCATAATAGCATGTGTATTCCTTTGACGTGAATGCATTAACCTGGCCGCCGATGCTGTCAAAGGATTCTGCTATCTCCCTGGCTGTTCTTGTTTTTGTCCCTTTAAAGAACATATGCTCCAGAAAATGAGAGACTCCGTTATTTCCGGGATGCTCATTCCTTGAACCGGTCCCGATCCAGACACCGATTGCAACTGAACGGACCGTCGGTATATTTTCCAGAACTACTCTTACACCATTTTGGCATGTATATTTCTTTATCAAAGCAACTCCTCCTGTTCTCTATCCTGGTGCATTTAGCGCGGTTTAGTTAGTATAGCTCATTATTGTTATTTTTTCCAAAATCCTGTTTATCTATCACTTTTTATCCATAATACGCTCTTCGCTTAACAATCTTGAAACTGAGGCAATTTCAAAGTCTTTTCCTTTGATTTGCGTGATCATACTGTCGAGTGACTTAGCTGCAGAATCGGTTGGATGCATTAAAATGATTGCCCCATTATGTACCTTTGGGACCACTCTGTTCAGCAGCTCTTCCGGGGAAGGCTTACGCCAGTCGACTGTATCGAGGCTCCACATGACCGTCTTCAGTTTCTTTTCGGCTGCAATCCGGACTGTTTCATCCCGGTAGCTTCCGCTTGGGGGAGCAAACCAGGTGACTTCCTGTCCGGTTGTTGCTTTAATGACCTGGTTGGTCTTTTCAATCTCTTCCCTGATGCGGGCCGAGGATATGGTTTTCATATCCGGATGGGTAAAGGAATGATTCCCGGCTTCATGCCCTGCTTCTGTAATCATCTTGGCAAGCTCAGGATTCTGCTGGACCCACCTTCCTTCAAGGAAAAAAGTGGCTGTTACCTTATGTTTCTTCAAAGTGGCAAGCATTCCCGATAAGTACTCATTTCCCCATGCAACGTTTATGATGAAAGATACCATAGGTTTGTCGGGATTTCCTTTATAAATGGGGGCAGGAGGCAAATCACCCAGTTTCTTTTCCGGTTCAATCTGCTCCAGCACCAATTTATCGGGATCGAATTTCTTCTCGCCCTTCATTTTTTTATAAGAAGCCTCTACATCAACCTTTACCCCATTGTAGCCGGGTATAGCTTTCCAGACCGGGTCGATCCTGGCATCTTGTGGAGCTATGTAATAGTTCTCAGATTCCTTCTCTATCCTTTGTATAAGAGAATCTGACTCTGCTGTTACAGCAAGGCTTTCCATTTTCAGCTGCGATACATAAAGATCTGTAAAAGGGTTATTGACCAGCATCAGCGAAAAAGCACCGATCAGCAGCATACCAGCTAATTTCTTCATTTTCTCAGCCCTCCTTCACTAATTTTTATGTGAAGGGTGGACAGGGTAGAACAGCGGCTGGAAATATACTGAGGGCTGCTTTGCCATGGTTCTGTATGTATAGAAAAAGCCAGGGATGTCCCTGGCTTTAAAATCCGGCTGCAGCCAAAGCCGGCGGGAAGCTGCATTCGTCTGCGTTCCCCTGCATGCCGGCCAAGCCTTCATCTTATGATGAACCGGTAAAAATTAATCCTGTGCCTTCTCCTGCTTTTCGCGCTGTTCCTTAAGAACTGCTTTGCGGGAAAGGTTGACTCTGCCCTGCCTGTCGATTTCTGTAACCTTGACAAGCAGCTCGTCTCCCAGTGACAGGACGTCTTCCACTTTGCCTACACGCTCTTCGGCGAGTTCGGAAATATGCACAAGTCCGTCTTTTCCATTGAAGATCTCAACGAATGCTCCGAACTTTTCAATTCTTTTGACTTTGCCAAGGTACATCTGGCCGACTTCAACTTCACGGACGATGTCTTCGATGATTTTCTTGGCTTTGTCGTTCATTTCCTGGTCTATGGAAGAAATGAAGACAGTTCCATCCTGCTCAATATCAATTTTTACGCCGGTTTCTTCAATGATTTTATTGATCTGCTTCCCGCTTGGCCCGATAACATCGCGGATCTTGTCCGGGTTGATCGACATTGTAAGAATCTTAGGCGCATACTTGGAAAGCTCTTTCTTCGGCTCTGCAATTGTCGCAAGCATAGAATCAAGGATCTGCATCCGGCCTTTCTTGGCCTGCTGAAGTGCTTCTTCAAGGATTTCACGGGAAAGCCCTTCAATCTTGATATCCATTTGCAGAGCGGTCACACCTTTCGATGTACCAGCCACCTTGAAGTCCATGTCTCCAAGATGGTCTTCCATTCCCTGGATGTCAGTAAGGATTGAGTAATGCTCTCCTGACTTAATAAGGCCCATCGCGATTCCTGCAACTGGAGCTTTAATCGGAACACCCGCATCCATCATCGCAAGTGTGCTCGCACAGATGCTGGCCTGGGAAGTGGAGCCGTTTGATTCAAGAACCTCTGAAACAAGGCGGACCGTGTAAGGGAAATCCTTTTCATTCGGGATAACCGGTTCAAGAGCGCGCTCACCAAGAGCTCCATGCCCGATTTCACGGCGGCCCGGACCTCTCATCGGCCCTGTTTCCCCTACGCTGAAGTTAGGGAAATTATAGTGGTGCATAAAGCGTTTTTCTTCTTCGATGCCAAGGCCGTCAAGGATCTGGACATCTCCGAGTGCGCCAAGCGTACAGATGCTCAGAGCCTGGGTCTGGCCCCTTGTAAACAGCCCTGAACCGTGTGTGCGGGGCAGCAGGCCTGTTTCAGATGACAGCGGACGGATTATGTCAAGTCCGCGGCCGTCCGGGCGAACTTTGTCTTCAGTGATCAATCTGCGGACTTCGGCTTTGACAAGCTTGTCTAGCACCTTTTTCACCTGTTTGATGGTATCTTCGTCTGCTTCCTGCTCTTCGTATTGTGCCAATACAGCATCTTTCACTGTTTTAATGGCAGCTTCACGGGCATGTTTCTCCTGCACCTGAATGGCTGAAACCATATCTTTTTCAGCAATTTCACGAACCCGGGATTCGATGTCTGCATCAATTTCGTATAATTTAATTTCGGTTTTTTCTTTTCCAACTTCAGAAACAATCTGTTCCTGGAAGGAAATGAGGCGCTTGATTTCGTTATGGCCGAACATGATGGCTTCAAGCATCGTTTCTTCCGGCACTTCATCCGCACCGGCCTCAACCATGTTGATGGCATCCTTTGTCCCGGCTACAACAAGATGCATATCGCTCCCGTTCTGCTGTTCAACTGTCGGGTTGATGACAAATTCATTATTGATTCTTCCTACTGTCACCCCTGCAATCGGGCCTCCAAAAGGAATATCAGAAACGCTCAGTGCCAAAGATGAGCCAAACATAGCGGCCATCTCGGATGAACAGTCCTGGTCAACGCTCATTACCATGCTTACAACCTGTACTTCATTTCGGAAACCGTCAGCAAACAGCGGGCGGATCGGCCTGTCGATCAGGCGGCTGGCCAGAATGGCCTTTTCACTTGGGCGGCCTTCACGTTTAATGAAGCCTCCAGGTATTTTTCCAACTGCATACAAGCGTTCTTCGTAATTGACTGTCAGCGGGAAAAAGTCAAGGTTTTTTGGCTCTTTTGATGCTGTTGCTGTACTGAGGACTGCTGTATCTCCATAACGGATCAGCGCTGCTCCATTGGCCTGCTTTGCAAGCTGCCCGATTTCCACTGTAAGCGTACGTCCGGCCCAGTCCAAGGAATAAATCTTCTTATCTTGTCCCATTGCTTATAAACCCCTCTCTGCGTGTAAACTTTTTAGAGGTTTAGCGAATTATTGTATTAGCCTAAACCATCGTAAAATTCTTTTATAAATCAAAAAAAGACATAGTTGTATTTAGTATGCACAATTTCTATGTAAAAAATCAATCTATGTATAAGGAAAGCCTGCTTTTTTATAAGCCGGCTTTCTGAAATATCACTTAAAGACGATAAAAAAGCGGGAAAAAATCCCGCTTTCAATACTATCGGCGTAAACCAAGCTTAGTGATTAACTCACGGTAACGGGTAACATCCTTGTTACGCAGGTAAGTCAATAGGTTACGGCGTCTACCTACCATCTTAAGAAGACCGCGGCGTGAATGGTGGTCTTTCTTGTGAGTGCGTAAGTGATCGTTTAAGTTGTTGATTGATTCTGTAAGGACAGCGATTTGAACTTCTGGAGATCCAGTATCGTTCTCATGAGTTTTGTACTCATTGATCAGTTCATTTTTACGTTCTTGAGTGATTGCCATCCTGTTCACCTCCTAATGTTTATCCCCTGTCACTGAGCAAGCGTCGGTGACTCGACTTGCCAAGCAAAGGTTCTTATTTTTGGTACGTTTATAAGAATACAGCTTTTCAGGACAAAAATCAAGTTAAACCTTCATTATTTTCAAAGTAGCCGACAGCTGCGTCTTTATCCCTCGAAATTTGGGCAACCAGTTCATCTACGCCTGAGAACTTCCTTTCTGAACGCAAATAGCGGTGCCATTCTATTTCTACTTCAGAGCCGTAAATTTCCCTGCTGAAATCGAAGAGGTGGACCTCTATTGAGGGCCGGTCGGCAGCCGGCTTATTGAATGTCGGTTTATAGCCGACATTGCAGACGCCTTCTGCCCAGCTGCCATCAACGCGCATCCTGGCGGCATACACCCCTGTAGGCGGATAGATATAACTGGTTCCGATGTCGATGTTTGCGGTTGGAAAGCCGATCGTCCTGCCCCGCTTATCTCCATGGATGACAGTGCCGCGCGTGGTATAATATCTGCCCAGCAGTCCCGGAAGTTCTTCTGTATGCCCCTCTCTGATTTTCTGGCGTATGAGGGTAGAACTGATTTTTTCCGAGCCGTCTGTGAGCTTGTCGACCACAGTGTATGTAAATTCTTCCCTTGAATGAAACGGAAGGGTCTCCATCGTGCCTTTGCCCATCCTGCCATAGCTGTAATCAAAACCAGCCACTATATGCCTGGCATTGAGGCCGATCAGATATTGGTCTGCAAACTCCTGCGGAAGCAGACTGGCAAAGCTGCTGCTGAATTCGACGACAAATAAATAATCGGCGCCAAGCTTTTCTATCTCTTTGATTTTATCTTCAAGAGGCGTTATATACTCTATATGCTGCACGCTTTTCCCCAGTACGACAGAAGGGTGGGGATCAAAGGTCATGACTGCGCTTTTCAGCCCTTTTTGCTCTGCCGCTTTTTTCGCTTCAAGAATGACTTTCTGATGTCCGAGATGAACCCCGTCAAAATAACCCAGGGCCATGGACAGCCCGGGAAAATCCGTTCTGGCAAATTGATGGGGATGTTTAATAGCAATGACTTCCATTGATGATACTCACCTTTTTCTATTGCTGGATACTATGCTTCGTTTCTAAGCACTTTGGACGGCTTCATAAGGCCGGGCTTTGCCGGATGGTGAAGATAGATGGCCAGGGCAGTCCCTGCCTCTGTCTGGACGACAATCGGGCCTGTTTCTGCCTCCAGGAAATCCGGTATATCCAGAAGTGCTCCATTTTTTACTTTCTCTGCAACTGTATCACTAATCGTGTATTTCGGCAAATGAGAAATCCCCTCTTCGAGCGGCCTGATTTTTGCCGCAAGCTCCCCGCTTTCCTGAAGAGCTTCAATCTCTTCGAATGTCAGGCACTCCTCTTTCTCAAAAGAGGCAGAGCGGATTCTTTCAAGGTCAGACATATGGGCAGGATAACCGAGGGCTTCTCCGATCATCACAGCAAGCGTACGGATGTAAGTCCCTTTGCTGCATTCGACCCGGAAGCGGAAAGAAGGATAGGGCCCTTCGAATTCCTGCTCCCCGCTCAGCAGCTCGATTGAGTAGATGCTGACCTTTCGTGTCGGCCTCTCTACCACGATTCCTTTTCTGGCATATTCATAAAGCCTTTTGCCATTCACCTTTACAGCAGAGTACATAGGCGGCGTCTGTGTGATCTCACCCTTCAGATTCTCAAGGACATCGAGGACTTGTGCTCTTGCAATTCTACCGGCAACAGGTTTTTCTTCTATTTTTTCACCAGATGCGTCTTCTGTTGATGTGGAAAAGCCGAGTGTGACTTCGCCCTCATAAGCCTTACCGGCATCTGTGATATATTCCGCAACTTTTGTGGCCCTGCCAATGCAGATGGGAAGGACTCCCGTCACATCCGGATCAAGTGTGCCGGTGTGGCCGATCCTTTTCATCCTCAGGATTTTGCGGAGCTTGAATACACAATCATGGGATGTCATCCCTTTAGGTTTAAATAACGGTATGATTCCTTCCATTTCCATACCCCTCCATTACTGTATGTACGCCGGCTCCCCGGCCTGGGCAGCCAAAAAAAGGATAGACCAGAGTCTATCCTTTTCCGGAAGCTTATTCTTTATCCTGTTCTTCTTTAGATTGGCCTTCTTCCTGTATTTTATGAAGAAGTGTGTCAATGCGATTTCCATAATCGATTGATTCATCAAACTCAAAGATGATTTCAGGTGTTTTGCGAAGACGGATGCGCTGTCCAATTTCTGAACGGATGAACCCTTTTGCTTTGGCAAGTCCTTTAAGCGTGTTTTCCCTTTTCTCTTCGTCGCCGAGAACCGAGATATATACGGTTGCCTGCTGCAGGTCTCCGGTAACAGCAACATCAGTTACAGTCACAAAGCCAATGCGGGGATCCTTGATCTTTCGGCCAATGATCTCGCCAAGCTCTTTCTTCATTTGTTCTCCAACTCTGTTTGCTCTATGGCTCATATGATCACCTCTTGTTAAAGCCACTCTATATCTGTGATTGTCCGTTCTATTTCCGGGAACGAATCGATTAGCTTGAGAGCGTTCTGCAGCTCCGCTTCAGCGGAGACACGGGCAGAAGCAACTGCCGCAACGGCAATTTTGGTCCTCTGCCACGTATCCTGGAAATCAACTTCGGCAACAGACAGATTATGCCTCTGCCTGAGCCGCATGATGATCCGCTGCAGAACGGCCCTTTTTTCTTTTAAAGAATGTGCATCATAAATCATGCATTCGCAGGCTGCAAGGCCAACTACCATTAACGTTCCACTTCTTCCATGATATATGCTTCGACAACGTCGCCTTCTTTTACATCATTGAAGTTTTTGATGGTAATCCCGCACTCATAGCCCTGGCTGACTTCTTTAGCATCATCCTTAAAGCGTTTGAGGGCATCGATTTCGCCTTCAAAAATGACCACTCCGTCACGGATGAGGCGGATGCCGCTGTCACGTGTGATTTTCCCATCTGTAACATAGGAGCCGGCAATCGTTCCAACCTTTGATACCTTAAAGGTTTGGCGGATCTCCGCCTGGCCGATGACTTTCTCTTCGAATTCAGGATCAAGCATGCCTTTCATGGCTGATTCGATCTCGTCGATCACTTTGTAGATGATCCTGTGAAGGCGAACATCCACTTCCTCAGTATCTGCTGCACGCTTCGCATTATTATCAGGCCTTACGTTAAAGCCGATGACAATGGCATTTGAAGCAGCGGCAAGGGTGATGTCTGATTCATTGATCGCACCGACTGCTGTATGAATGATCCTTACATTGACGCCTTCAACATCTATCTTATTCAAAGCAGCTGCAAGCGCCTCGGCGGACCCTTGAACATCCGCTTTGATAATGATGTTTAGATCTTTCATTTCCCCTTGTTTCATATGTTCAAACAAGTTATCAAGGCTGACGCGCGTCTTTTCGCTTCTCTGGGCCTGGATCGCCTGCTGTGAACGCACTTCGCCGACCTGGCGGGCTGTTTTCTCATCCTTGAATACGACAAAGCGGTCGCCTGCAAGCGGCACATCATTCAGACCGGTGATTTCAACCGGTGTGGATGGACCTGCTTCTTTGACGCGGCGGCCAAGGTCATTGACCATTGCACGCACACGTCCAAACGTCGTGCCGACTACGATTGGATCGCCGACCTTAAGTGTTCCATTCTGGACAAGAAGGGTGGCAACTGAACCCCTGCCTTTGTCAAGCTGTGCTTCAATGACCGTTCCGACTGCATTGCGGTCAGGGTTGGCTTTGTATTCTTCAACTTCGCTGACAAGAAGGATCATCTCAAGCAAGGAATCGATTCCATCACCTGTCAAAGCTGAAAGCGGAACAAAGATCGTTTCTCCGCCCCATGCTTCAGGCACAAGTCCGTGCTCTGTCAGTTCCTGCATCACGCGGTCAGGATTGGCAGCAGGCTTATCCATTTTGTTGACGGCAACGATGATCGGCACCTCGGCTGCCTTTGCATGGTTGATTGCTTCTACAGTCTGAGGCATAACTCCGTCGTCAGCTGCAACAACCAGGATCGTAATATCCGTGATCTTTGCTCCACGGGCACGCATAGTCGTAAACGCGGCGTGTCCCGGTGTATCAAGGAAAGTGATCTTCTTGCCGTTTTCTTCTACCTGATAAGCACCGATATGCTGGGTGATTCCGCCAGCCTCGCCTGCAGTCACCTTTGTGTTCCTGATGCTGTCAAGAAGAGTCGTTTTACCATGGTCAACGTGGCCCATGATCGTTACGACAGACGGCCTTTCAGACAGTTCAGCACTTTCATCTTCTGTGAAGTAAACCTCAAGGTCCGTTGTATCGATGAGGATCTCTTCCTCAACTTCCACGCCGTATTCACCGGCAATCAGCTCGATGGCATCTTTGTCAAGATCCTGGTTGATCGTAGCCATTACGCCAAGCATAAAGAGCTTTTTGATGATTTCTGAAGGTTCACGGTGAAGCTTTTTAGCGAGCTCCGCAACAGTCAATGAATCACTGAAGGTGATTTTAGCCGGAAGTTCTTTTTCTTTGCGGGGCTGAGGAGCATGGTTTGTATGCTGCTTCCCTTTATTCTGGTTATTGCGGTTGTTGCGGTTTTTATTATTGTTATTGTTGTTGTTCTTATTGCGGTTGTTGTTGTTATTGCCGCGGCTGCTGTTATTGTTGTTATTGTTTCCAAATGACTTGGATTGATTGCCGCCGCCTGAACGGTTTGCCGGTGCAGATGGCCTTGCTTTGTCGCGGCTGCCGCTGTTGCTGTTCTGCTCGCCTGAAGCTTTTGGCCTTGGCTGGCTATTCTGCTGCGGCTTTTGATTTCCGGCTGACTGATTAGGTCTGGCTGGTTTGGTGTCGGCCTTTTTGCCGAAAATTTCATCCAGCTTTTTAACAGCATCGTTTTCAATCGTTGTCATATGGTTTGAAACTTCCACGTTCATGTCTTTCAATTTTGTTATAACGTCTTTGCTTGAAATATTGAATTTCTTTGCATATTCATAGACGCGCATTTTACTCATATTTTCACCCCCGGTAGAATTAATCGAGCAGCGTCAACAGTTTTTTTGCAAACCCGCTGTCTAGGACAGCCACAACTACACGTGCTTCTTTTCCGATCGCTTGACCAAGAAGGTGACGATTTCCCACTATTTTATATGGAACGTGATAGGATTTACATTTGTCTGTTACTTTTTTTGCTGTATTCGCAGACGCATCTGCTGACAGCAGCACGAGCTTCGCCTTGCCGCCCCTTATTTCTTTGACGGAGAGCTCTTCACCCGATATGATCTTGCGTGCTCGATTGGCCAAGCCAAGCAATGACATCCATTGATTTGAGTTCATCAGGATAGTCGTTTCTCCTTCTCTATGAGCTCTAAAAGCTCTTCATATATAGAATCATCCACTGCTGCATCCAGATGATTTGAGAGTATGTTTTTCTTTTGTGCTGATAAGACTGCTTCTTTATCTCTGGAAAGATAAGCTCCCCGGCCTGACTTTTTCCCGGTCAGATCCAAAGAGACCTCGCCTTCCTTAGAGCGAACGATGCGAACCAGTTCTTTTTTCGGCTTCATTTCACCGGTAGCGACACATTTACGCATGGGAACCTTTTTATTCTTGTTCACGATCATTCACCCTTTCTTACTCCCTGTCTTCATCTGCGTCATAATCAGATTCAAAATCAGCATCTTCTTCCGCAGTGAAGTCTGTATCAGTATCAGTATCATAATCCGCATCATCAGCGTAATCTTCTTCATCAAAAGTAAGAAGTGACTCTTCACGAGGGAAAATGCCTGATTCACGTGCTTCAGTCTCAGATTTAATGTCGATTTTCCAGCCGGTCAGCTTGGCAGCCAGGCGCGCATTCTGCCCGCGCTTCCCGATTGCAAGCGAAAGCTGGTAATCCGGCACGATGACAGTGGTCGCCTTATCTTCTTCATTCACAATTACATCCAGCACTTTGGAAGGGCTCAATGCATTTGCTACAAAGACAACCGGATCCGGGGACCATTTAACAATGTCGATCTTCTCGCCTTTCAGCTCATTGACGACTGCCTGTACACGAGTCCCTTTTGGGCCTACACAAGATCCAACCGGATCGACTTCGCTGTTGTCAGCATGAACTGAGATCTTGGAGCGGTCTCCCGCTTCCCTTGAAACCGATTTAATTTCAACGGTGCCGTCATAAATTTCAGGCACTTCAATTTCAAACAGGCGCTTCAATAAGCCAGGATGCGTCCGGGAAACAAAAATCTGCGGCCCTTTAGTCGTTTTCTCAACTTTCGTGATAAAAACCTTGATCCTGTCATGAGGCTTATATTGTTCATTCGGCATCTGCTCATTGGCCGGAAGGATGGCTTCGATCTTGCCGAGGCTGACATAAATAAATTTAGGGTCCTGCCTCTGGACGATACCGGTCATGATGTCTTCTTCGCGGTCGATGAATTCTGAATAGATGATCCCGCGCTCTGCCTCACGGACACGCTGTGTTACAACCTGCTTGGCAGTCTGTGCAGCGATTCGGCCGAAGTCCTTCGGAGTGACCTCTAATTCAACCACATCTTCAACCTGATAATTCGGGTTGATAGCCTTGGCTTCATCCAGGCTGATTTCAAGACGCGGGTCAAAGACCTGCTCTACTACTTCCTTGCGGGCAAAAACCCTCATCGTTCCGCTTCCAAGGTTCAAATCGATGCGGACATTTTGCGCCTGGTTGAAGTTTCGGCGGTAAGCTGAAATCAAGGCTGCTTCAATGGCCTCGATAATGATATCCCGAGAAATTCCTTTTTCTTTTTCCAGCAACGTCAGAGCATCCAGCAATTCACTGCTCATGAGATTGTATCCCCCTTTAATCTCCTAAATCTCGTTTCTTCCTTATGAGAAAGTAACTGCCAAACGGGCATTGGCCACTTTTTCATACGGGATGGAAATTGTTTTTATTCTTGTTTTGACCCTGACTTCCACAGTCACTGTCTCACCATCAAATTGAGTGAGCTTACCTTCAAACGTTTTTTCGCCATCTATTGGTTCATACGTTTTAATGAGGACATTTTTTCCGATTGCACTTTTATAGTCCTTCTCTTTTTTCAGAGGGCGTTCAGCACCCGGCGATGAGACTTCCAGGAAATAGTTATAAGGAATAGGATCGAGTTCGTCGAGCTTTTCGCTGAGCCTTTCGCTGACAAGGCCGCATTCTTCAATGTCGACACCCTGCTCCTTATCAATAAATACGCGAAGGAACCACTCTTTTCCTTCTTTCACATATTCAATATCAACCAGCTCCAGATTAAGTTCATCCACGATAGGGGTGACCAGCTCTTCGACGGTTTCAGTCACTTTGCTCATAATTTCCCTCCTTTGGTGTTAAGGCATCCTTAAACCCGTATGTAAAATCCCGGGATGCTCAGGCCCATGCCTGTAAAAAGCCTGGCCCGGGCATTTAAAGAGACCCCCCCTCTAAGGGGGGGCTCTCAGCCGGAACATGCTTCTTTCACAGAGCAGATGCCTGGAGAAGCGTTCAGAAATTAGCGTACACAACACGAAAGAGTGGGTTGCCCCACTCTTTTTCGAGAGTTATCCTTAGTATTTCCAATAAAACTATACCATAACCAAATTTTTTATGCAAATGGAACAGCGGTGCTGGCAAGGGTTTGCCATGCCGGCAGAGTCAGCAGCCAAACGTCTGGTTTAGAATAATGACAGCTGGTTCTGATCCGGGAGCGACTCCAGGCAGCCGTGATTATCCAGGTACTCAAGGATCGTTTTGGATATCCTTCCTCTTTGCTGGAGATCTTCTTTAGAAAGGAATTCCCCTTCTCCCCTTGCTTTTACAATGTTAAGGGCGGCATTTGTGCCAAGCCCCGGAATCGCATTGAATGGCGGGATGAGAGAATCGCCGTCGATGATGAAATCAGTTGCATCCGAACGGTATAAGTCCACTTTAGAGAATTTATAGCCGCGTTCGTTCATTTCCAGAGCAAGCTCCATGACGGTAAGAAGGTTCTTTTCCTTTGGAGATGCGTCAAGTCCTTTTGCGTTGATTTCCTCGATCTTTGCCCTGATTGCCTGGGATCCGCGGACCATTGCTTCCACATCAAAGTCTTCAGCCCTGACCGTAAAGTAGGCCGCATAGTAAAGGAGGGCATGATGGACTTTGAAATAAGCGATCCGGACAGCCATCAGCACATAGGCGGCAGCGTGCGCTTTCGGGAACATATATTTAATCTTTTTACAGGAATCAATATACCATTCCGGCACTTCATTTTTTCGCATTTCTTCTTCCATATCATCAGAGAGCCCCTTTCCTTTACGGACCGACTCCATGATTTTAAAGGCGAAGGCTGGCTCCAGCCCCTGATAGATCAGATAGACCATGATGTCATCCCGGCACCCGATTACTTCACTCAGAGTACAGATGCTGTTATGGATAAGCTCCTGTGCATTGCCGAGCCATACATCCGTCCCGTGCGACAGGCCAGAGATCTGGACAAGCTCTGAGAAAGTGGTCGGCTTCGTATCCTCAAGCATCTGGCGGACAAAGCGCGTCCCGAATTCCGGTATGCCAAGCGTCCCTGTTTTACACATGATCTGATCTTGAGTGACGCCCAATGATTCAGTCCCGGAAAAAATCTTCATGACCTCGGGATCATCAGTCGGTATCGTCTTAGGGTCGATCCCGCTCAGATCCTGGAGCATCCTGATGACAGTAGGGTCATCATGGCCGAGTATATCGAGCTTCAGGAGATTATCATGGATTGAATGGAAGTCAAAATGGGTCGTCTTCCATTCAGATGTTCTGTCATCGGCCGGAAACTGGATCGGCGAGAAGTCGAAGATATCCATATAATCGGGTACAACGATGATGCCCCCAGGGTGCTGGCCGGTCGTCCTTTTCACGCCTGTGCATCCTGATGCAAGGCGGTCAATCTCTGCACCGCGGATCTGCAGGTTGTTGTCCTGCTGATAGGCCTTAACATATCCGTAAGCTGTTTTATCTGCTACCGTGCCGATCGTTCCCGCACGGTAAACATTGTCTTCACCGAACAGCACCTTTGTGTAATTATGTGCCCTCGGCTGATATTCGCCTGAGAAGTTCAAGTCAATATCAGGTACTTTGTCCCCTTTGAATCCAAGGAACGTTTCAAACGGGATATCATGGCCGTCTTTGCGGTAGGGAATATCGCAGGTTGGGCAGTTTTTGTCAGGCAGATCGAAGCCCGATCCGACAGAGCCGTCGTTAAAGAACTCGGAATGCTTGCAGGCCGGGCAGACATAATGCGGCGGCAGCGGATTTACTTCCGTGATCTCGGTCATGGTTGCGACAAAAGAAGAACCGACCGATCCCCGCGAACCAACGAGGTACCCATCATTCAGCGATTTTTTTACTAGCTTATGAGAGATGAGATAGATAACGGCAAATCCGTGGCCAATGATGCTCTTAAGCTCTTTTTCAAGCCTGGCCTCGACGATTTCCGGCAGTTCATCCCCATAAATCCGCCTTGCCATGTCATAGCTCATATTGCGCATTTCTTCATCCGCACCATCGATTTTCGGAGTGTACAAGTCGTCTTTGATCGGTTTGATGCTGTCTATCATATCGGCAACTTTATTCGTGTTTTCTACAACAATTTCCTTTGCCTTTTCCTTGCCGAGGAAGGAGAATGCATCGAGCATTTCATTGGTTGTCCGGAAATGTACATCCGGGAGCTGGTGGCGGTTAAGCGGATTGGCGCCGCCCTGTGAATTGATCAGGATCTTCCTGTATATTTTATCAACAGGATTCAGGTAATGGACATTCCCGGTAGCTGCGACAGGTATGTCCAGTTTTTCACCAAGTTTCACAATATTCGAGATGATTTCTTCCAATGCTTTTTCATCCCTGACCAGCTCCAATTCTAGCAGATGTGCATAGACAGCTTTTGGATGGACTTCAAGATAGTCGTAAAAGGAAGCCAGATCTTCAGCTTCTTCCGGCCCCTTTTGCATCATTGCTTCAAAAACCTCGCCGCGGTCGCAGCCAGAGCCGACAAGGATGCCTTCCCTGTACTTTTCAAGCAATGAACGGGGAACCCGCGGAACACGGTAAAAATAGTTCATATGTGAAATGGATACAAGTTTAAATAAATTCTTAAGTCCTGCCTCCGTCTGGGCCAGCAGTGTGCAATGGTACGGACGCGCCCTTTGGTAGGCATTGCCCTTGCCCATATTATCATTAAGCTGATTATGATATTCAATGCCTTTTTGCATGACCTCTTTGAGCATCTTGATCAATAGATAACCTGTGGCTTCAGCATCATAAATGGCTCTGTGATGCTGTGTGAGCTCCACATCGAATTTCTTTGCCAGTGTGTTCAGGCGGTGGTTCTTCATCTCAGGAAGCAGGAATCTTGCGAGCTCAAGTGTATCAATGACAGGGTTGGCGGCTTTGCCGAGACCATATCTTTTATATCCTGTATTCAGGAAGCCCATATCAAATGATGCGTTATGGGCGACCAGGATATCATTCTGGGACCACTCTTTAAACCTGCGGAGCACCTCTTCTACCTCTGGTGCATTCCTGACATCGTCATCCGTGATGCCTGTTAAATCTATCGTTGTCGCTGACAGAGGATGATGCGGGTTCGCAAATGATTCGAATCTGTCGATGATTTCGCCGTCATGTATTTTGACAGCCGCAAGCTCGATGATCGTGTCATAAACAGCGGAAAGCCCTGTTGTTTCCACGTCAAAGACGATATACGTACCTTCTGCCAGAGGGATCGGGGCAGCATTATAGGCAATCGGAACGCCGTCATCAATCAGATTGATTTCGACTCCGTAAAGGATTTTAATATCATTTTTCTTACCTGCACCAAATGCCTCCGGGAATGACTGCGCCACGGCATGGTCTGTAATGGCAATCGCCTTATGGCCCCATTTTTTCGCCTGTGATACCAGCGCACTTACCGATGAAACTGCGTCCATCTGGCTCATAGGGGTATGCAGGTGAAGCTCGACCCGTTTCTCGTCTTCAGGTGAAGTGTCTTTTCTTAGGACCGGCTTAATCTCATTAATGTCGTTCCCGATCATGACCAGGTCGCGTACAAAAGTATCGTTTTGAATGCTTCCGCGGACCTTCACCCACATGCCTTTTTGGACATGCTGGAACAGGGCTGCATCCTCTTTGTCGCGTGAGAACATTTTGACCATGATGGAGCTTGTATAGTCTGTGACCTTAAAGGTCAGCAAAGTCCTGCCGCTTCGGAGCTCCTTCGTTTCAGCTGCAAAAATAAAGCCTTCAACTGCAACTCTGCGCTCTTCATCGACAATTTCCTCAAGACGCCTGAAATCTGCATCGTCCTTGATGGTAAGGCCGATAGAAAGCGGTCCCTGCAGTTCGCCGGAGCCTGAATCTCCTTCGGCTTCTTTTTTCTGCATATCGATCATTGCCTGGCGGCCCCGTTCCTGGTCTTCCTGCTGCTTTGCCTTCAGGAACTGCTCATACTCAGCATTGGATGAAGAATCGGCATTTATTTCTGTATCGATAGTCAGCATAGGGAAACCAAACGTCTGGAAGACATTCGCTATCATGCCGGCATACTTCCGCTTGATCGCCAGCCCTTCCATTTCATTGCGGACGTTCAAGATGACCTTCGTCCCCTGCACCTTTGGCGTCTGTTCATTCAGAAGCTTGATCAGCGGTGGGGATATCCCTTCGATCTCCTGGATGCAGCTTTTCCAGTAATCCAGGAGAAGCTCTTCTGTGAAGTTCTGGTCTGCCACTTCTATCGTAAAAGAAGTGTTTGCTATATGTGAAAATGTTTTTTCCAGCTGGACAGAAAACCGGCTGAAGACACTGCATGGCAGTATGCTGTCAAACATGAAGTAGAAATGCCATTTCTTCGCTTGCTTTTCTATTACTACTTTGTCTATTTGCGCATTTTCGAAATGCTTTACAAAGGCATCTTCTGTGAGTTGAAGCTGCTGGAGCAAGAGGTGGAATCGCTCTTTTTTGCCTGTGGCATCGCTCATCGTTCTCTCTCCTATCCTTAAAATCTATTTTATTTATATGATTGTTTTTTTGGTTAGAAACATTAGTCATTATACCATAAAGAGTGGGTGTGTTTTGAAAAAGAAATTGTTTGAAAATGAAGTTGGTTTTGATTTGGCATGCCTACTTTTTAAAGGGTTTTACATTATCAATCAGAGCAATGATAAATAACCCTTGGAGTAATCTGGTTATGATTTTCAGAAAAATGTCTGCTGTATATGAGCCTGTTGATTTCCGTTCCAGGCACTTCGCTTTCCGTGGGGCGGAGTTGAGCCTCCTCACGCTTGCGCGCTGCGGGGTCTCAACATTTCCGCTATCTCCCACAGGAGTCTGCGTGCCTTCCACTCCAATCAACAGGGTCTTTGGAATTTTTTTTGCGAATTAAATTTCTAAAAACCAAACTCGGCTCTATTCCTGCAACTTGTTTTTAGTGTTAAATGGGGTGTTGATTTTGGGCTCGTTTTTGCTGTGCTCAATTGAGCCCAAAATCAACAAGGTACGCTGACACAGCCTTTTGAATGATATCCTGACATTAATTTAGCCTTTCTAATCCACGCAATTTCCCAGAATTAAAAACGGACCCCACAAAGGGATCCGTTCTTTGTCTAGCATTACTTTTGTGAAGCAAGGATGGAAGCAATATGCTCCAACAGCTGGTCTTTATGGATTTCTTCCATTTCGCCTGTGCTTCTTACTTTTACTTCGACGATGCCTTCGGAGGCTTTTTTGCCGGCTGTGACCCTTACTGGAAGTCCGATGAGGTCGGCGTCGGCAAATTTTACGCCGGCTCTTTCGGGCCTGTCGTCAAAGAGTGATTCGTAGCCTTTGCCGCGCAGTTCTTTGTAAAGCTCTTCTCCAAGGCCTGCCTGTGCTTCGTCCTTCATGTTTACGGCGATGACGTGAACCTTGAATGGCGCGAGATCTGCCGGCCAAATGAAGCCTTTGTCATCATTGTACTGTTCAGCGATTGCTGCAAGGATACGGGATACCCCGATGCCGTAGCAGCCCATGATCATCGGCTGGGTACGGCCGTTTTCGTCAAGGTAAACGGCATTCATTGCTTCACTGTAGCGGGTGCCAAGTTTAAAGACATGCCCGACTTCAATGCCCTTTGCAAAAAGGATTTTGCCGTTTCCATCCGGGGAGAGATCGCCTTCCTGGATAAAGCGGAGGTCTGCAAATTGAGAGACTTCAAAATCGCGTCCTGCATTGACATTGATATAGTGGAATCCTTCATCATTCGCACCGCATACGCCGTTCACTACTGCTTCCACAGCATGGTCTGCAACAATTTCAACATCTTTAGCGCCGATTGGGCCCAATGATCCTACAGAACAGCCGAGGATGCTGCGTGTTTCTTCCGGAGAAGCCAATTCAGCCGAAGCAGCTGAGAAGAGGTTCTTCAGTTTAATGTCGTTTACCTCGTGGTCACCGCGGACAAGAACAAGCACATATTTGTCATCAACCTTGAAAAGAAGCGATTTGATGCATTCCTCGTTTGATACATTCAGGAATGAAGACACTTCTTCAATCGATTTTTGATTTTCCGTCTGGACCTTTTCCAATTCCTTTGGAGCGGCATCGCTTTTCGCATATGCGTTGATGACTGGTGCCATTTCAACATTGGCAGCATAATCCGAAGAATCGGAATAAGCGATCGTATCTTCCCCGATATCGGAAAGCACCATGAATTCATGGGTATCTTTTCCGCCCATAGCCCCTGAATCAGCAATAACTGCCCTGAAGTTCAGTCCGCAGCGTGTAAAGATATTAGAGTACGCTGTAAAGAGCCTGCTGTATACTTCATCAAGGCTTTCCTGTGAAGAATGGAAAGAGTACGCATCTTTCATGATGAATTCGCGCCCGCGCAGAATTCCGAAACGCGGCCTCTGTTCATCCCTGAATTTTGTCTGGATCTGATACAGCGTCAATGGCAGTCTTTTATATGATTTTACTTCGTCACGGACCAGGCTGGTGATTACTTCTTCATGGGTTGCACCCAAAGCAAACTCCCGGTCATTACGATCCTTTAATCTCATAAGCTCTGGCCCGTATGTATACCATCTTCCTGATTCCTGCCACAGCTCAGCCTGCTGGAGCGCCGGCATCAGCAGTTCGCTCGCCCCTGCGTCATCCATTTCTTCCCTGACGATGGCCTCAATTTTCTGCAGCACTTTTCGTGCCATTGGCAGATAGCTGTACACACCCGCTGCGTTCTGGCGGATGAATCCTGCCCTGAGGAGAAGCTGGTGGCTTCTGACCTCGGCATCTGCCGGTACTTCTCTTAAAGTTGGTATAAGTGTCATGCTTTGCTTCATAATCAGCACCTCTTCGTTTCATATAATAATTCCTAATCAGGGTAAGGGCTTGTCCCGTTTCCCGGGTATCCGGAGAAAAAACTGGGCTATCGCCGGTTCTGGAGATAGCCGCAGATGTTTATTAGATTCTATTGCAGGAAGAATCGCTGGATATCATTCCATGTGACGACGAGCATCAGCAGCATAAGGAGGGCAAATCCGATAAAATGGACCATCCCTTCTTTGTTGCGGTCGATCGGCTTGCCCCGCAATGCTTCTACTGCAAAGAACATAAGCCTTCCGCCATCAAGTGCCGGAATCGGCAATAAATTCATGATTCCAAGGTTGATGCTCAGGATTCCAGCCCATTTCATCAGATAATAGATGCCTGATTTAGCCACTGTATCTGTAGACACATAGATGCCGACAGGGCCAGATAAAGCATCAATAGAGAACTGGCCTGTGACAAGCTTCCCAAGCATGACGAAAATTTCTTTCGTCCAAGTGTATGTTTCCTCTGCGCCATAAGCGATGGCTTTCAGCGGAGATTTCTCCATCGGGCTGTATACGCCGATTATGCCAATGGTTTCTTTGCCTTTTTCCCCTTCAACTTCCCTTGCCTCAGGGGTTACAGGAATTTCAAGCTCTTCTCCGTCGCGGCTGAGTATGAAATCCAGCTCTTTACCTGGGCTCTGCTGGATGATTTCCACCACATCGTTCCAGCTTGAGATTTCAGCTCCATTGATGCTCTGGACCTGATCTCCTTCAAGGAGGCCTGATTCCTTCGCAGCTCCATCAGGCGTCAGCCGGCCAAGCTCAGGTTCGTTTGTCGGCATCCCCTGAAGAAGGCCGATCAGTACAAAGACGACAAATGCAAGGATGAAATTCATCATCGGTCCGGCAAAAATGGCCATGGTCCTCTGTCCGAGCGTCTTGGAAGCAAACTGCCTGTCATATGGGGCGATGAGTGTCTCCACACCATCCTCGACAAGGAGTGCATCCTTGTTGATCGGATAGGAAACAAGCCTTTCTTCCTCTTCACCCTCGGCATAGCCGCGAATGACAAGATCATGCTCGATGTCGGCATATTCAACTTCAATCGGCCTTGCATCCGGATATTTATCTTTATTGTTAAGAATGATTTTGCTGACCCGTTCGTCACTATCCAAAATCAAGCCAACACGATAGCCCGGTTTAATTTCCACCATTTCAGGATCTTCCCCTGCCATCCTGACAAATCCCCCAATTGGAAGCAGTCGGATGGTGTAGACAGTTTCTCCTTTTTTATGGGAGAACACCTTCGGGCCGAAACCTATGGCAAATTCCCGGCAAAGAATGCCTGCCCTTTTGGCGAATACAAAGTGCCCCAACTCATGGAAAAAAACAAGGGCTCCAAAAATGATAATAAAGGCTATCACAGTATCCAAAAATATAACCACCTTTTTTTAGAGGTTGTTCAGTAAGAAAAGCGAAAGGCGCCCGCGCCGTGCGGCAAAGCCTGCCTGGCCCTCACCCTGCGGGCTTCAAGGGCAGCAGGCCGATAGGTTTTCATTCGATTTTTCGCCTGCAGGCTTTCCCGCAGGCAGATGGCGCACAGAGCCGTAATGCAGGCAAGCTTCAAGCGCCAAACTTTACAAGCCTTTTTGAATCTCGCTTTCCTGTACTGAACACCAGCTTATAGAAGCGAGTTTACCAGCTGCCTTGTCTGACGATCAACTTCCTGGATTTCCTCGAGGCCCGGGTTATCTGAAACAGCATGCTTTTCCATCGCTTTTTCAACTAGATCCTCTATCTGGAGGAAAGTGATTTTACCTTCCAGGAAAGCTGCAACCGCCGCTTCGTTAGCTGCGTTCAGGACAGCAGGAAGTGTTCCTCCCCGCCTGCCGGCATCAAATGCGAATTGCAGGCAGCGGAATCGGCTGTAATCCATCTCCTGGAAATGAAGCAGTCCGATTTCTGCCAGATTGAGCTTTTTGCCGCCAGGGTGCGGCAGACGGTCCGGGTATGTGAGTGCGTATTGGATCGGCACCCTCATATCAGGCGTCCCCAGCTGGGCGATGACAGAGCTGTCATGGAATTCGACCATAGAATGGATGATGCTTTCTTTATGAAGAAGGACCTCAATTTTTTCATAGGGCATGGAAAACAGCCAATGGGCCTCTATCACTTCAAGGCCTTTATTCATCATGGTTGCAGAATCAATGGTTATTTTAGCTCCCATAGACCAGTTTGGATGGTTCAAAGCCTGTTCAACCGTCACATCTTTGAGCTCTTCCCTTGTTTTATCGCGGAAGCTCCCCCCGGACGCTGTAAGGATAAGTTTATCGATATTCTTCTCTTTTTCCCCCTGAAGCGCCTGGAAGATAGCGGAGTGCTCACTGTCGACAGGAAGAAGCCCGACACCGTTTCTCCTGGCTGCATCCATGACGATATGGCCTGCAGTGACAAGGGTTTCCTTGTTGGCAATCGCAATCGTTTTTTTGGCTTCTATAGCCTGCAGGGTCGGCTGAAGGCCAACGCTGCCAAGGACAGCGTTAACGAGGACATCTGCTTTTGGATGTACGGCTGTTTCAATAAGCCCTTCCTGGCCATAGACAAACTTTATTCCAGGGAATTCGCCTGCAAGTGTTTCTGCATCATGCTTCTCAGCAGCGGCCACCAGCCCAGGCTTGAATTCCCCAATAATTTTCCTGCCCAGTTCAAGGTTTCTGCCGATGCTCATGCTGGCAAGGCTGAATTGCTCGGAATGCTCCCTTATGACATCAAGGGTCTGGGTGCCGATAGAACCGGTTGCCCCCATTAAACTAATATATTTCACTATTGTTCAACTCCTATTGTTTCAACAAGCTAGACTCTCCCGGCTAGTTAAGCAGCTGGAAGAAATGCAGAAGCGGCCATACGAATAAAAGGCTGTCAAACCTGTCCAGGATGCCGCCGTGCCCGGGAAGGATTGTCCCGGAATCTTTCACTTCATAATGCCTCTTAAGAGCCGATTCAGCCAGATCTCCTATTTGGCCGAATATAGACAGAACGAACGTGATGAAAGTAAGCTGCAGCAGTGTCGCGTCTATATCAGTCAGCAGGACGAACAGAACGGCAACGGCGACTGCACATACGACCCCGCCTATGAAGCCTTCCACCGTTTTATTCGGGCTGATTTCAGGCCACAGCTTGTTTTTCCCCATGGCTTTCCCGATAAAATAGGCACCGGAATCTGTTGCCCATACAATGAATAAAGAGAAAAAGATAAATAAAATACCTGCTTCACGTGTTTCAATAAAATAGTAAAAGCCTATCCCCACATATACGGATGCAAGAATTGAAAAGGCTGCATCATCAAAAGTAAATCTGTTTTTTGATGCCACGGTATAGGTCAGCAAAAGCAGGACAGCAAGCATCCCGATTTCTGTCTTTGATCCGGCAGCAAACTGCAATGCCGGCCATTCCTGTGCACCATCAGGAAGCATCAGCCCCCATAATAAAGCAAGTGTAATAATGCCGGGCACTGATAACATCTTGAGCCTGCGCATTTTCAATACTTCAAATAAAGCCGCGGCGGCAAGCACATAGGCAAGCAGCACAACCGGTGTCCCTCCGTATATGACAACAGGGATTAGTATAGCTCCAAATATGATCGCTGTTATGATTCTTTGCTTCATCTAGTTTTCAACACCTTTATTATACTCCTCCGAACCGCCTCTGACGGTTTTGGAACACCTCAATGGCCTCGAGCAATTCTCCCTCAGTGAAGTCCGGCCATAATACATCTGTGAACCAGAACTCCGTATAAGCCAGCTGCCACAGCATGAAATTGCTCAGGCGGATTTCTCCGCTTGTCCGGATCAGAAGATCGGGATCTTCCAGCCCATCAGTCATTAAGTAGGCTGAAAAAACTTCTTCATTCAGTTCGCTTTCTTCCATTATGCCACTTTGGCAATCATTTAAGACCCGTTTGACGGCTTCGAGTATTTCTGCACGGCTGCCGTAATTGAGAGCAAAGTTCAGAATGAGGCCATCATTGTCCTTTGTTTCTTCCATTGCCTTTTCAATCGCTCTGAGTGTATGGCCCGGAAGCTTATCTTTATAGCCTATCATCTGGACACGGACATTTTCCTCAACCAGCTCTGGAAGGAAAGTTCCCAGGAATTCTTCCGGAAGCTTCATGAGATAATCCACTTCAATCTTCGGCCGTTTCCAGTTCTCAGTCGAAAAAGCGTAAAGGGTCAGTGTCTTGATTCCGAGCTCGTTGGCAAGCTTAGTCGTCCTCCTGACCACCTTCATCCCTTCATGATGGCCCGCTATTCTCGGCAGGGCCCGCTTTTTGGCCCAGCGGCCATTCCCATCCATTATTATCGCTACATGAGAAGGTACTTTTTGTTCCCTTATTTTTATTATGCGCTCTCGGAGATCGGAAGAAGGTGCTTGGTTCTTCCATTTTTTAATTTTATTTAACATAAGACGGCTCCTTCAAAATGCGTTTCTCTTATCCTCCGAAAAAAGATCTTTCCCCAAAATGTACGATTTGCCTGTTCCCAAAATCCGCACGTTCTTATCATACCAAAAATAAATGAAGATATCTCTATAAAAAAGAATATGTAAACATAATAAAAATAAGAATACAAGAAGCAGCACATTATGGCAGGATGCCATAATTGTGCTCCATATCGCCATATGAGCAAAAGAACCCCCTATATACATAGAGGGTTCTTGTATATTTAGCTGATATAACCCGGAAAAAGAATTAAACCTCAAGAATTTCTTTTTCTTTGTCTTTTGTGATGCTGTCGACCTTTGTGATATGCTCATCTGTCATCTTCTGGATGTCATCTGAGTAGCCGCGAAGGTCATCTTCAGTAATCTCGCCGTTTTTCTCCAGCTTCTTCAGATCATCGTTGGCATCGCGGCGGATGTTGCGGATTGCGACCTTTGCATCTTCTGATTCTTTTTTGACTACCTTCACCAGCTCTTTCCTGCGTTCCTCAGTCAGGGCAGGGATGGCAAGGCGGAGCAGATTCCCGTCATTCGTAGGATTCAGGCCAAGATCAGATTTAATGATCGCCTTTTCGATTTCTCCCAGAATGCTCTTATCATAAGGCTGGATGACGAGAAGGCGGGCCTCAGGCACGGAAATTCCAGCAAGCTGGTTGACCGGTGTAGGCGCCCCATAATAATCCACAGTGATTCTGTCAAGAAGCGAAGCGCTTGCCCGGCCTGCACGGATGCTTGCAAGCTCCCGTGAATACGCCTGGATTGCTTTTGTCATACGTTCCTTCGAGTTTGAAATAACTTGTTTTGGCATTATTTATTCCCCCTGACGATCGTTCCGATTTTTTCACCGCATACGGCACGCTTAATATTGCCGTTATCCATAATTGAGAATACAATAAGCGGAATATTATTGTCCATGCATAAGGAGGAAGCTGTTGAATCCATTACGGCAAGCCCCTCTTTCAGGACATCCAGATAAGACAATTCTTCATATTTAACCGCATTTACATCTAGCCGAGGATCTGCGGAGTATACCCCATCTACATTATTTTTCGCCATTAAGATAACTTCTGCTTCGATTTCAGCAGCACGCAATGCTGCCGTAGTATCTGTTGAAAAATACGGGTTGCCGGTGCCGGCTGCGAAGATTACGACACGCTTTTTTTCCAGATGGCGGATTGCCCGTCTGCGGATATAAGGCTCTGCAACCTGGCGCATTTCGATGGATGTCTGCACGCGTGATTCGACATCAAGCATTTCAAGGCTGTCCTGAAGGGCAAGGGAATTCATGACAGTTGCAAGCATGCCCATATAGTCCGCATTCGCCCTGTCCATCCCCATCTCTTCCCCGATCTTCCCGCGCCAGATGTTGCCGCCGCCCACGACGACCGCCACTTCGACCCCAAGATCTGAAACTTCCTTCACCTGCTGTGCCACCGACTTGATGACGGCAGGATTAATGCCGAAGCCCTGCTCTCCTGCTAAAGCTTCACCGCTTAATTTTAAGACAACTCGTTTGTATTTAGGGCTGCTCATAAGAACCTCCATATGTATTGGAATTACATGATTTCTTGAAAAAGAGGGAACACAATGTGTTCCCCGATTACCTTCATAAAAGCAGATTCAACAGCTTTTATTTATTATTTTTTCACCTGGTTCATAACTTCTTCCGCGAAGTTGTCTTCGCGCTTTTCAATGCCTTCCCCTACTTCATAGCGAACGAATTCGCGAAGAGTTCCGCCAGTTGATTTTACGAAGTCGCGGACCTTTTGGTCAGGATTCTTAACGAATGCCTGGTCAAGGACACAAACGTCTTCAAAGTATTTGCTCAAACGGCCTTCTACCATTTTTGCAACGATGTTTTCAGGCTTGCCTTCGTTTAAAGCCTGCTGAGTCAGAACCTGGCGCTCGCGCTCAACTTCTTCAGCAGAAACTTCATCGCGTGACACATATTTCGGGTTCAATGCAGCGATGTGCATAGCTACATCTTTAGCAGCCTGCTCATCAGTTGAACCTTCAAGTACAGTCAGAACGCCAATGCGTCCGCCCATGTGCAGGTAAGCACCGAAAGCGTCGCTGTCAGTCTTGCTTTTCACTTCAAAACGGCGAAGGGAAAGCTTTTCTCCGATCTTAGCGATCGCAGCATTGATGTGCGCTTCTACAGTCGCACCGTTTTCCATTGTTTGTGAAGCAGCTTCTTCAGCAGAAGCAGGCTTGTTTTTAAGCAGGTGCTCTGCCAATTCTTTAACAAGAACCTGGAAGCCTTCGTTTTTTGCAACGAAATCTGTTTCAGAGTTCACTTCAAGGATGACAGCTTCATTGCCTTGTGCAAGGATGTAAGTTGTCCCTTCTGCCGCGATGCGGTCAGATTTTTTAGCTGCTTTAGCGATTCCTTTTTCGCGAAGGAAATCGATTGCTTTTTCCATATCACCATCTGTTTCCTGAAGCGCCTTTTTGCAGTCCATCATTCCAGCGCCAGTCTTTTCACGCAATTCTTTAACGAGTTGAGCAGTAATTGCCATAGTGAAATCCTCCTTAAATATATGTAATTTTCATATTTTCTTTAAAAAAAGGTGATAAAGGGTGCTCCCTATTATCACCTTTACAGACATTAAGCAGTTGTTACTTCTTCCCCTTGCTTAGCTTCAAGGATAGCATCAGCCATTTTACCTGTCAGAAGCTTAACAGCGCGGATAGCATCATCGTTTGCAGGGATTACAACATCGATTTCGTCCGGATCGCAGTTTGTATCAACGATGCCGACGATAGGGATGTTCAGCTTGTGAGCTTCTGCAACCGCAATGCGCTCTTTGCGAGGGTCAATGATGAATAGAGCGTCTGGAAGAGTCTTCATATCTTTAATTCCGCCAAGGAATTTTTCAAGACGTTCTTGTTCTTTTCTTAACTGTACAACTTCTTTCTTAGGAAGCACTTCGAAAGTTCCGTCTTCAGACATTCTTTCGATGTCCTTCAAGCGAGTGATACGCTTCTGGATTGTTTCAAAGTTAGTTAAAGTTCCGCCTAACCAGCGCTGGTTTACAAAGTACATACCAGAACGGAGAGCTTCTTCCTTAACAGAATCCTGAGCTTGCTTCTTTGTACCAACGAAAAGGATTGTTCCGCCGTTACCAGCAAGTTCTTTCACGTAGTTATAAGCTTCTTCTACTTTCTTGACCGTCTTCTGAAGGTCGATGATGTAGATGCCGTTACGCTCAGTGAAGATATATTTCTTCATCTTAGGGTTCCAGCGGCGAGTCTGGTGACCGAAGTGTACACCAGCTTCAAGCAGCTGTTTCATTGAAATTACTGACATGTTAGTTCCTCCTAATGGTTTGTTTTCCTCCGCCCATATCATCTTCAGTCAAAAACTGTACAAAACAGCACCAATTGCCTGAATCCATAGGCGTGTGTATTAACACCATGAGTAAATATAGCACAAGTGACTTTTACAATCAAGTTATTCCTGCCGATTTTGGCGAAATTTCAACAATAATGATATTTCAGTTTTTCCCCTGCCAAGTTTCCTGGCTATCTCCTCTTCGGCAAAGCCCTGCTCCTGCATGGTTCGGGCCTGTTCCAGGATGGATCCGTCTTCCTGTCCGCCTTCTTCAGGTTCTGCCCTGCTCCGGGAGGCTTCTCCAAGCTCGACAATATCCTCTGGGAAAAGCATATCCCGCTCCGGCATCGGCTCCTTCTTTTGGGTGTACGCCTGGACAGCCTTCTTCTGCATCGCGGACCCTTTTCTCAGATTGGGTGCGGGAGGGCCTTTCACTCTGCCCGCACCGGCATCTGCAGCTTGGGCAGCCGCAGTCCCATCGGTTTCAGAATGCACATCCCCTGCAGGCTGAGAGCTTTTTTGAATGTTCCTCAAAAGTTTTTCGTTATCTTCTTTTATTTCCACTATGAAAGCGGCTATGCTGTCTTCCACTTCCCTGAAAGACTGCCCCTGCCTTTTCTCCATTTCAAAAAGGCGATTTTGGCGCATATACAATAGTGCTACTGCAAAAATGAGAATCAGATTGATAATCAAACTGACTGCCAGCAGAAAAATGGTCATTGAATCCCTCTATCTTCTATAATCAATTGATGTTCCTTTGTAGGGGTGAACCTCTTTTACGATTTCATCCTTTTCTTCCTTTTCCTTTTCAGGCATCGATCCGCCGCTGTTTGGGCTGCGTTCCTTCTGCCAGCCGGCCTGAAGCCGGGAATGCTTCTTCACGACAGACTTCCTGTCCTTCTCCTCCTGCTTCTGCACAGCCCTTGCCGCCTGGTCGTTCATCATTTGGCCTCTCTGCTGCAGCTGCTCCTGGATCTTCGATGCATCCTGCATCCTTGGAAGGGCAACCTGCATTTCAATCAGCTTCAAACTCATATCGGACACTTCCCTTCAGATCGCTCCTGCTGTTATCAGCAGGGCATGAAACCTTCGGGCCAAGCCATTTACATGATCTTTTGAAGTGTATGCCTCAAGCTGAATATGGCTTTCGTATGGATCTGGGATATCCTTGAAGTGGACAGCCCCATCACCTGGCCAATCTCTGTCAGTGTCAGCTCTTCTTTGTAGAAAAGGCTGATGACCAATTGTTCTTTTTCATTCAGGCAGGAAACCGCATCGGCCATCTCTGACAGGAGTTCATCTTTTGCCACCTTCTCCTCCGGGACGACTGCGCGATGGTCTTTAAGGATATAGGTTGCTCCATCCTTCTCATCCTGATCCTGCGGCTGTTCATCCATTGACAGGACATTTGCGAAAAAATGCTCACTCATGACGGTCTGCACTTCATCTTCGTCGAGTTCCACTTCTTTCCCGATTTCAGCCGCCGTCGCCTTTCTCATTAAATGCTGCTCCAGCCTTTCCGCTGCAGCTTCGATCTTTTTTGCTTTTTCCCTTGTGCTCCTTGGAAGCCAGTCCTCTTTTCTCAGGCCATCTATAATCGATCCTCTGATCCGGAAGGAAGCGTACGTATCAAACTTCAGGTCCCTTGTGGGATCGAACTTTTCAAGCGCATCATACAACCCCATCAAGCCGAGGCTCCTCAGCTCATCCCTGGAAACATTTTTCGGGAGGCCGGCAGAGATTCTCTGAACATGATAGCTCACTAGAGGCATATATCTTTTTACAAGG
The DNA here is from genome assembly GCF_008180445.1 of Bacillus infantis. Lineage (GTDB taxonomy): Bacteria > Bacillota > Bacilli > Bacillales > Cytobacillaceae > Bacillus_AB > Bacillus_AB infantis_B. The sequence goes on along the minus strand of NZ_VTER01000007.1, from coordinate 60,860 downwards.
GAATTGCCGGCCTCAGCATCACGGCTTTGCTGCCATAATGCCCAATATGCTTGTTCATCAGATGATTGTCCATGCATTCGTACGTATACCTCCTTAAGCGCAAGCCCGGTGTAGTATTTGTAAATTATATCAAAATTGCTTTCCTATTAATATTGCAGCTGTTGAAATTCTCAGATTCAGGAAACATTTCCTATATATCCGCAGTCAGCTCATCCCGCTTTTTCACTGTGCCAAAAGCGGAAAAAAATCAGCCCCATGCAAATGGCTGACTTTTTTCGGGAGATGGATTGTTTCCGGGGATGGTGCTATTTGAATTGTTTTCATGTTCGCGCAGGGCTGCCCTACAGCTCAGTGACCCCTTTGTTGACCGTTTTGATCTGCAGCATGGACGTCTTCGTGTTGAATTCTATTGTTCTGCCGCTGTTTCCTCCGACATCCTCTGCAATCAGCCTGATATGATGCATCTGCAGTGCTGTTTTGACTGCTTCCACATTTCTCGGCCCGATTCTCATAAGGTCGCTTCCTGAAGAAAATTGGAACATTTGCGCCCCTCCGGCAATCTTTGCCCTGAGAAATCCCGGACTTGCCCCATGCCGGGCCAACTGCCTTACGAGTTCTTCGATCGCTGTATCGGCGTACTTCAGCTTATTGATTGAACCGGCTCTCGCAAGGGAAGAATCAGGAAGCATGATATGTGCCATTCCCGCGAGGCCTGATGACTGGTCATATACCGCTGCTCCTACGCAGGAGCCAAGCCCCGAGGTGCGCAGTATGCCAGGCATTGATGCGATTTTCAAATCTGCTATGCCGACCTTGATGATGCTGGCAATTTCATTCATCGCCCGATACTCCCAAAGAGCTGAAAATCACTTCGAAGGAGCTGGGGTCCGGCAGCAGAAAGAAGTGCCCTTTTAATGTATGTGTGACAGCCGGCGCCACTTCAGTCAATGTTGTCTCGATGACAATTGCACTGTCGCTCACCTGGGAAAGCTCTATAAGGCCGAAGCTGATGATCGCTCCTGCCATATCGATTCCGAGTGCCGGCACTGAAGGATAGAGTGAAAGATTTGTAAAATCAGAGAGTGAGGACAAATAGGAGCCTGCCAGAATATTGCCCATTTCCTGCAGAGCTGACAGCCCTATTTCATCAAAAGGCGGTTCTGCCAGCTGAAATCTGTCATCAGCAGTCATCTGCCGGATGAAGGATTCTGCCTGCTCCACCGGAAGGATGAAGAACATGCTTCCAGGGGCATCGCCCTCGATTCTCAGAAAAACGCTGGCCACTACATTTTCCGGGCCCCCGGCCATTTCCATCATTTCATCAAATGAGACGATTTTAACGTTCGGGACTCTCATATCAATCTTTTTATCCAGCAGAGTCGACAGTGCGGTTGCTGCATGCCCTGCCCCGATATTGCCGATCTCCTTCAGCAGGTCCAGGTGCAAGGGTGAAATGCCGTGCAGGAAGCTGCCGGTCTGCTTACTCATGGCCTGCCAGCTTCAGTTCTCCGCCTTCCAGAATCTTTCCAAGATCTATAAGGATGAGCAGGCGTTTTTCCACTTTGACGACACCGCTTATGAACTCCGCCTCCTCGGCGCCGATCACATTCGGCGAAGGTTCAATAGAATCTTCTGATACGTCGATCACATCATTGGCCCCGTCAACCACGAGGCCGACTTCCATCTCATCCGCCGAGGCGATGATGACCCTTGTGCTGTCACTATACTCTTTCTGTTCAAGACCGAATCTTGTCCTCAGGTCAATGATCGGGGTAACCACGCCGCGCAGATTGATCACTCCTTTGACAGAGGAGGCTGCCCCGGGGACTCTTGTAATATGCTGTACTTTCTCGATTGATCTGACTTGAGAGACCGGTATCGCATATTCTTTATCTTTTAATAAGAAAATGATCAGTTTTAAATCTGCGGTCATTGTTTCACTCATTTCATACACTCCCTGAATTGGCAGTAGCTTTCATGCCAGTCTATTAATTTATTAAAGCATTGCAGTCAACAATCAATGCAACCTGCCCATCCCCAAGGATCGTAGCTCCGGAAATTGCAAAAATATCATTCAGATAGCCTCCGAGTGATTTAAGCACGATCTCCTGCTGTCCAATAAACGAGTCGACTACCAGTCCAGCCATCTTGTCCCCTTTGCGGACGATGACCACCGAATAATAACCATCTTCCTCCAAATGCACAGGAACATCGAACACATCCTTCAGGAACAGTAGCGGAACGACCTTGCCGCGGAAATCTATGACCTTCTGGTTGTGGGCATTCATGATATCCTCTTTTTTAATGATTGCCGTTTCGATAATAGACGAAAGAGGAATCGCATACTTTTCCTTCTGTACTTCAATCAGCATGACAGAAATGATAGAAAGCGTCAGCGGAAGCTGGATGGAGAAGGTTGAGCCTTTTCCTTCCTGGGAATCAATCGTGACTGTTCCGCCTAATGATTCAATGGTGCTTTTCACTACATCAAGGCCTACGCCCCTGCCTGAAACATCCGAGATTTTGTCTGCAGTGGAAAAACCGGATGCAAAAATGAGCTCATACACCTGTTTGTCAGTCAATGCAGCGCCTGCCTGCTCCGTTATGATGCCATTTTTCACAGCTTTTTGCAGGACTTTATCACGGTTTATGCCAGCTCCGTCATCGATCAGCTCAATGAAGACATGGTTGCCGCTGTGGTACGCTTTCAGAACGACTGTCCCTTCTTCATTTTTCCCGTTCGCCTTCCGTACTTCCGGTGTTTCAACTCCGTGATCCAGTGCATTGCGGATCAAGTGCACTAAAGGATCGCCGATTTCATCTATAACCGTTCTGTCCAGTTCTGTTTCTGCACCTACAATTTCAAGATTGATTTTCTTGTTCAGGTCCCTGGCCAGCTGGCGGACCATCCTAGGGAAGCGGTTAAATACCGTTTCAACAGGCACCATCCTCATATTGAGAATAATATTCTGAAGGTCTCCTGAGATGCGGGACATTCTTTCAACGGTTTCGTGAAGCTCCTGGTTGTTGAGCTCTTTCGAAATCTGCTCAAGCCTCCCCCTGTCAATGACAAGCTCTTCAAACAGATTCATCAATATATCCAGACGCTCTATATTCACCCGGATTGTTTTGCTGCTTGCCTGTTTGGCCGGTGCACCATTCCTGCTTTCTTCTTTTGGTTCTTCCACAGGCTGGATGATGCCGGCTGCAGCAGCTGCAGGCGCCGGTTCTTCTTCAGCCGGATTGGCAGGCATCAGGTCGATATTTATGATTTCTGCCTTTTCAATTTCTGATACTTTCATGATCTTCGCCTGAATCTCTTCTTTTGGCTCCTTTGTAACCAGAGTGACCGTAAAGGCTGAATCAAATTGCTCTTCCTCCAGCACATCCACAGGAGGATTGGACTTAATGATTTCACCGGACTTCTCCAATACTTCAAACACCATAAATACTCTCGCAGCCTTCAGGAGGCAATCTTCCCTCAAAGAAATGGATATCTCGAAGACGTCAAAGCCCTGTTCCTTTGACTGGCTGAGCACAGTCCGTTCAAATTCATCATAATCACTTCTCAGCTCTGCAGGAACTTCTGCTTCTGCAATAGCCGCAGCCGCCGCTTCCTGCCGCGTTTCCATTACTGGGGTTTGGCCATTTTCTATCAGCTCCAGCTGCTTTACCGCCGTACTGACGTCGCGCTTTCCATCCCCTCCTTCTGAAATGGACAACACCATGGCTTCCAGATCGTCGACTGCCAGGAAAACGGTATCCAGGAGTTCTGGCGTAACGCCTATCTTTTGATTTCTGATAGCGTCTAGAACATTCTCCATCTGGTGGGTCAGGCGGGCCAGGTCTTCATAACCCATTGTGGCAGACATTCCTTTTAACGTATGGGCAGATCTGAATATTTCATTAATTATTTTCAAATCGGCAGGATTCTTTTCAAGTTCAAGCAGATGTTCATTAATCGCTTGCAGATGTTCCCTGCTTTCTTCAATGAATACTTCTAAATATTGGCTCATTTCCATGGCGCTTTCACCCCTCTGAATTAAACATAGCTCTTTATTTTTTCAGCAATTTCTTCTATATTCGCAACTTTATCGACCAGTCCGGTTTCTATTGCGGTCCTTGGCATTCCAAATACAATCGCTGAATCTTTTGATTCTGCAATAGCAGAAGCATTTCCTTTGCTCTTGATTGCCGATAGGCCTTTTGTCCCGTCCGAACCCATGCCAGTCAGGATCACAGCGATCTTATGGCAATTTTCAATCATGCTTGCCGACTCAAACAGTATATCTACTGATGGCCTGTGGCCATTGACCGGCGCAGCTTCACTTAAGACAGCCATCAAGCCGGCTTTCGTCTGCTGTACTGTCAGGTGAAGGCCGCCGGGCGCTATGTAAGCTGTCCCTTTTTTCAGCAATTCACCATGCTCGGCTTCTTTTACACAGAGTTCTGACAAGAGATCCAGCCTGTCAGCCAATGACTTGGTAAAGCCCGGAGGCATATGCTGGACAACAAGCACTGGTGCATCCAGGGTCCCTGGAAGCTTGGAGAACACCTTTTGAAGCGCTCTCGGCCCGCCGGTTGAGGTACCTATGCACACAAGCTTGTCTGCTGCAGGCAGGCTGCCTGGCTTGAGGGACGGTCCGAAAGTCTCTGGTTCTATTTTACTATAATTTTCGTATAGCTTAATAGTATTTTTTCCATATAAAGGCTTGTCTGCCAGTTTGGCAGCTGATATCCGGCTTGCTGCAATGACCTTCTCTGCAAGCTCCTGTTTAATTTTGAACAAGTCCAGTGAAATAGAACCTGAAGGCTTTGAGATAAAATCGGCAGCTCCGAGCTGGATGCTGTTCATTGTCTTTTCTGCGCCTTCTTTGGTGGCACTGGCCAGCATGACGACAGGAAGGGGATGAACTTCCATGATTCTCTTTAATGCATCAAGCCCATTAAGCTTCGGCATTTCCACATCCATGGTAACAACATCCGGCTTCAGTTCCTCAATCTTCCTTAAAGCATCTTCGCCATCTTTAGCGGTTCCGCATATATTGATTTGTTCATTCTCAGAGAGGAAGTCAGAGATGAGCTTTCTCATGAAAGCAGAGTCATCCACTACGAGTACATTGATCTTGCCCATTTAGCTCCGCCCCTTTTCAAAAAGCAATTGCTTAAGCCGCGACATAAAGGGAACCTTCCCGTCCGCCTGCTGCTTTCCGTTCTGCTGCAGGAAAAAATCAGCAATGTCCAGAGTGGCCCTTGAAGCAGCCGAGCTTCTTTTATAAAGCAGATAAGGGGTCTGCTTCCTGACAGCCTGCTGAACGCTGCGGTCATCAGGAACAGCGCCAAGCCTTGTGACCTTTTTTCCCAGGAAGCTTTCCATTACATTTGAAATCCTGTTAAACGCCGAGGCTGCTTCTTTCTCTGTTTCTGCTTTATTGACGACTATACTAACCGGCATCTTATTGTCCCTGAGATGGATGAACTTCAAAGCAGCATAAGCATCGGTCAAAGAAGTCGGCTCAGGGGTTGTCACTGCTATCAGTTCATTCACGGATAAAATAAAATGAAGAGATTGGGTGCTGATTCCCGCACCCATATCCAGAATGATATATTCATATTTAGAAAACAGCTCCGAGAACTCCCGGAAAAATTGGCCAAGCACCGGTGCTGAGATCTCGGCCAGCTGAGAAAGGCCTGTCCCCCCTGCTATGTAATGGAGTCCATGAGGTCCCACTGAAATGATTTTCTCGAGTGAAGCATTGCCTGCAAAATAATCTGCAGCCGAATAAGGAGAAGCTAGGCCCAGCAGGACATCTATATTTCCCATTCCGATATCAAGATCCAGCAGCAGAACATCATGCCCTTTTTCCTGGAGCGAAAGGGAGAAGTTCAGGGAAAAATTCGATTTCCCTACTCCTCCTTTCCCGCTTATTACAGCGATAGTCTTTGCTGAAGCCTTATCTTCCCCGTTCCTCAGTTTCCTTCTAAGCTGTTCTGCCTGGTCATTCATATTTTGATTCTCCCATTATCGCCCCGGCTATTGTTTTCGGGCCGGCGGGCACAAGATCATCCGGGACATTTTGGCCGGTAGTCAGATAGGCTGCCCCTTTTCCTGTTTTATCAATTATGTTGAGCAGGGGTCCAAAAGTCGACGTTTCATCTGCCTTTGTGAATATGAACCTGTTGATGTCCACCACAGAAAATTGTTTGATTGTTTCTTCCATATCCCTTTGCTTGGATGTTAACGATAGGACCAGATAGGTCAGGCTGCTTTCTGCCTCAAGCAGGCTTTTAAGCTCCTGGACATATTTCGGGTTGCGGAAATTGCGTCCGGCTGTATCAATCAAAATGACCTCAAAGTCCTTGAAAGTGTCCACTGCAGCCTTGAAATCTTCCTCTGTATAGCATACTTCCATAGGCACATCGAGAATATCTGCATAAGTTTTCAGCTGGTCGATGGCAGCGATCCTATACGTGTCTGTAGTGATGAAGGCCGTTTTTTTCTTTTGCTTTATCACACATTCAGCGGCTATTTTAGCCAGAGTAGTCGTTTTTCCAACGCCTGTGGGTCCGACAAAGTTAATGATTTTGTGATCAAACGCAATCCCGCCGTATTGGGCTGACTCGAGCTTTGCCGTCAAAAGTTCCCTCAGCCATCCATTAACCTTGTTAAAATCAGGTTCTAAGTCAGATTTATACCATTTTACCAAAAGCTTTTCCATAAGCTCTTCAATGATTGAAGGTTCCACTTCCTGTCCTGCCAGCTCTTCCTGTACTTTTTTGAGCGGAAGCGGCAGGGAAGATCGTGCTTTAAAGCTCCCTCCGGCAGAGGACTGCTGCATTAAACGCTTAAGGTCCCGGATTTCCGCTGCCAGTTCTTCCGAAGAAGGTCCCCCTGCTTTTGGAAAAAATTCAGCTGCCTTTACAGGCGGAGGCTCGATCACTTTTTCTTTTAATACTTCCTTAGGCTGGTTGGGCTCGGGATCTATTGCTGCAATGACTTCTATATTCCTTTTCTTGAAGAACCCTAAGAATCCGTTTGTCTGCACCATTTTGGAATTCAGAATGACTGCATCGCTGCCAAGCTCTTCGCGGATGATTTTCATTGCTTCAGGCATTGAAGGTGCCGTGAATTTTTTTACTTTCAATCGATGTTCACCACCCCTACACTTTGTACTTCTACATTTGCTTCCAATTCATTATAGGAAAGAATCGGAACGAGCGGGAAATACCGTTCTGTCAATTGTCTCACATACATCCTTACTGCCGGCGAGCAAAGAACGATAGGCGACTGGTCCATGATTGAAAGCTGCTCCACCTGGGAAGCGATCGATTCCAGGATGCTTTGTGAAACAGCCGGATCCATTGAAAGATAATTCCCATGCTCAGTCTGCTGGATGCCTTCTGCTATCAGCTTTTCGATTTTCCCTGACAACGTCACAACTTTCAGAGAATCGCCCTGTGCGGAATATTGGTTGGTGATCTGGCGGGCCAGCGCCTGCCTTACATATTCAGTGAGCAGATCTGTATCGGATGTCACTTTGCCAAAATCAGCCAGCGTTTCAAAGATGATCGGCAGGTTGCGGATAGAGACATTCTCCTTAAGCAGCTTTGCCAGTACCTTTTGTACTTCGCCCACTGACAATGGATTTGGCGTGACTTCATCTGCAAGGATCGGGTAGCTTTCCTTCAGATGGTCAATCAGCTGCTTTGTCTCCTGCCTTCCAAGCAGATCATAGGCGTTCGATTTGATGATTTCAGTGATATGGGTAGAGACGACCGAAGGCGGATCCACTACCGTGTAGCCGAAAATTTCTGCCTGCTCTTTCGTTTCCTCTGTTATCCATTTGGCCGGGAGCCCAAAGGAAGGCTCGACCGTATCAATCCCGTCGATGCTGTCATCTTCAATCCCGGGGCTCATGGCCAGATAGTGGTCAAGCAGCAGCTCACCGCGGGCCATTTCATTTCCTTTAATCTTCAGCCTGTATTCATTCGGCTGCAGCTGGATATTATCCCTGATTCTCACCACAGGAATGACCAGCCCCAGTTCAATTGCAAGCTGCCTCCGGATCATCACGATCCTGTCAAGAAGATCTCCGCCCTGATTGGCGTCTGCAAGCGGGATAAGCCCATAGCCAAACTCAAACTCAATGGGATCGACATTCAGAAGGCTGACCACACTTTCCGGACTCTTCATTTCATCTGTTTCCAGCTCTTCCTCTATCTCCTGAAGCTGCTCTTTATCAGGCTCCTTCACCCTCGATAGCATAAATCCGCCAAAAACAAACAATCCGGCAATCGGGAAAGTAAGGATATTGCTGATAGGCGTAAACAGTCCAAGCAGGAAGATCGTCGCTCCGGTTACATACAGCATCTTTGGGTATGCGAGTATCTGTGAAGTAATATCCTTGCCCAGGTTCCCTTCAGATGCTGCCCGGGTCACGACAATTCCTGTCGCGGTTGAAATAAGCAATGCAGGGATCTGGCTGACGATCCCGTCACCTACTGTCAGCAGCGAATAGCGGCTGGCCGCATCAGCGAAGCCGAGTCCCTGCTGCATCATGCCAATGACAATCCCGAATATAAGGTTGATCAGGACAATGATGATCCCGGCAATGCTGTCCCCTTTTACAAATTTGCTCGCACCATCCATCGAGCCGTAGAAATCAGCTTCCCGGCTGACCTTTTCCCGTCTTTCCCTTGCTTCATGCTCAGAAATCATCCCCGCATTCAGATCAGCATCGATGCTCATCTGTTTTCCTGGCATTGCATCTAGCGTAAATCTTGCCGCAACCTCTGAAACACGCTCAGAACCTTTCGTTATAACAATAAATTGGATAATAATCAGGATAAGGAAAACAACCATCCCTACTATTACATTTCCGCCGACAACGAATGTACCGAACGTCTCAACGACACCGCCTGCTTCACCTTTTGATAAAATAGACCGGGTCGTGGATACATTCAGTCCAAGCCTGAATAATGTCAGCAGCAGCAGGAGCGATGGAAAAATGGAAAACTGCAGCGGTTCATTCATATTCATGGATATCAGCAAAACGAGAAGCGCCAGTGATATATTCATGATGATCAGGATGCTTAACAGCCACGATGGAAACGGTATGATAAGCATGGCCACAATCAGGATGACACTGACGACAACCGATAAATCTCTACCAGACATAATCTCTCTCCTAACAGAAATGCGTAAGGCACTAGGTTCGATGGAACACAGACGAAGGACGCCGCTCTAATCGGCAGCGTCATCACGGCCGGATTGTGCAGGCCTCTTCGCTGCTGCTTACATTTTGTTCTTGGTGCGGTATACATACGCAAGGATTTCCGCAACCGTTTTAAAAAACTCCTCAGGTATGGTGCTGCCGATTTCGGTCTGGCTGTACAGGGCCCTTGCCAGCGGCCTGTTCTCCACCGTAATTACCTCATTTTCTTTGGCTATATATTTGATTTTCTGTGCGACATAATCTGCGCCCTTTGCCACCACATACGGTGCATCCTGCTTTTCCTCGTCATACTTCAGGGCAATGGCAAAATGGGTAGGATTGGTGATGACCACATCGGCGTTCGGCACTTCCTGCATCATGCGGCTCATCGCCATTTCTCTTTGCTTCTGCTTGATCTTTGACTTGATCAAAGGATCGCCTTCAATGTTTTTATATTCATCTTTTATGTCCTGCTTGGACATCCGGATGTTTTTCTCGAAATCATACTTCTGATAGAGATAATCCAAAACAGATAAAAAGAGAAGCGCAGCTGATGCAAATAAGCCCATCTGCACTGTAAGACTGGCCAAAATGATCAGTGCCGCCCCCGGGGATTTCTGTGAAAGCATCAGGATTTCGTCAATCCGCATCCATAAAACGACAAATGTGACCGCACCGACAAATCCGATCTTTAAGACCGACTTCAGCAGCTCCACTATGGCCCTCATGGAAAAAATTCTTTTAAATCCTTTAATAGGATCGATTTTTTCCAGCTTAAACTGAATGGCTTCGGTTGAAAATAAAAATCCAACCTGCATATAATTGGCCGCTGCCCCGGCAATCATGGCAATCAGCATGACCGGTCCCAGAAACAGAGCCAATTCCTTCATGACTGCAAGGAAAATGGCCTGCACATTGCTCTCGGTCAGTTCCATGAGCATAAATTCCTGAAAAGAGTGAGTCAGCAAATACATGATGATATTTTTTAAATATCCCCCTGCAAAAAGGAGAAACAGGAATACAGCCAGCAGGACCAATGCTGTATTGACATCCTGGCTTTTGGCAACCTGCCCTTTTTTACGGGAGTCCTGACGCTTCTTCGGGGTGGCCTTTTCTGTCTTCTCCCCGCTGAAAAACTGTAAATCAAGCCTGATCCTATTCATCCGGACGCTCCCCCTATCAGATCCATCAGGCCTTTCATTGTACTGGCCATCACGCCGAAAAGCTGTGAAACCACATAAAGCAGGACACTCATAACAGCGACAAGAACAATGAAGCTGACACCGATTTTTAGCGGAATTCCAACTACAAACACATTCAGCTGGGGAACGGTCCTTGCTACAATCCCGAGTGCCACATCCACCAGGAACAGACACCCGACCACCGGCACAGACATCTGGAATGCCGATATGAACATCGAATTAAAGGCCCGCAGCATATATTCAGCCATCCCTTCATCCCCGAACGGGATCCACGGCTGGTCGAGAGGTATGGCCTGATAGCTGTAGAAAATACCATCAATGAGCAGGTGATGCCCATTGACCATCAGGAGGAAAAACAGAGATATCGTGTATAAATACTGGCCCATGAGCGGGCTTTGCGCACCTGTTTGCGGATCGATTACATTGGCGATGGCAAAACCCATCTGAAAGTCGATCAAACCGCCTGCTATTTGAATGGCTGAAAGGATTAAATATGATATAAAGCCTATGACAAGTCCAACCAGTGCTTCTTTCATAATCAGCAGATAATAGGCACCATTAATCTCAAATGCCGGGGCATCCGCCGCATAAAAGATGATCCAGGCCAGAAAAAAGCCCAAGCCAATTTTATGGGTATTAGGGATTGAACGGTAAGAAAAAAGCGGCATCAGCAGAAAGAAAGAAGTCACTCTTACAAATATCAGTAAAAAAGCAGGAAACGCCGGAAGTAAATCTAGCATGTCATCATCCTACAAATCTAGTCAGATTTGAAAATATTTCATTTGTATAAGAAAGCATATGGCTGAGCATCCACGGGCCGAAGAAAACCACACCGAGAAGGACAGCAACGATTTTTGGCACAAATGCCAAGGTCTGTTCCTGGATCTGGGTGGTCGCCTGAAAGATGCTGACAATCAGCCCCACGACAAGCGCAAGCACCAAAAGCGGCCCGCTGATATATAAAACACTCATAATCCCTTGCTCTGCGATCGATATAACTGTTTCGGGACTCATTCATTCACCTGCTTAAAAACTTTGTAGTAAAGATTTGACCACGAGATACCATCCGTCCACAAGAACGAACAGCAAAATTTTAAACGGAAGCGATATCATGACCGGCGGAAGCATCATCATCCCCATGGACATAAGCACACTGGCCACTATCATATCAATCACAAGGAAAGGGATAAAAATCATAAATCCAATCTGGAAAGCGGTTTTGATCTCACTGATGGCAAATGCCGGAACAAGCGCTGTCAGCGGAATATCCTGTATGGATTCCGGCGTTTCGGCACCGGAATATTCCAGGAACAATGCTAAATCCTTCTGCCTTGTATGGGCGCTCATAAAGTCCTTGAAAGGGACAGAAGCTTTTTCGTACGCCTGTTCAAGATTGATTTCATCATTAAAAAGCGGAGTCAGCGCCTGTTCATTGACCTCCTGGAAGGTAGGTGCCATGATGAAGAATGTCAAAAATAGCGAGAGGCCTACAAGCACCTGGTTGGGTGGCATTTGCTGGGTAGCAAGCGCCGTTCTGACAAAAGAAAGAACAATGATGATCCTGGTGAAACATGTCATTAAAATCAAAATGCTTGGCGCCAGCGATAAAACCGTCAGCAGCAGGAGCATTTTTACGGAAGTGGATACATTATCAGGGGAGCTCGCATTGAAAAATTCCATAAATTCATTCATTGATCTTTTGGCCCCTTCTGCTCCATTTCCTGGTGAATTTTCCTGCGCTCTCTGCTCAGCTCTTCCAGCTGTCCTTTTAAGACAGACTGAAAATCGCCATTGCTGCCTTCAGAGGATTTTGTTTTAGCCGCGTTTGCCTTTCTGGCTGCCTTTGCTCTTTGAATCACTTTTGTCACAATATCGCTTGGCTGAACAAGCTGTTCCATTTTGTTGTTATAATCATTGATGATCTGATGATATTCTTCTTCATCTTCTATTTCTTTTAACAGCTGTATATTATCACCCACACCCACTACAAGGAGCTGCCTGCCCACTTTGATGATCTGAATGCTTTTGCTGGCTCCGAGCGAGGTGCCGCCGAGGTTTTCGACAAGCTGGGAAGATTTATAGGTCCGGCTTTTTTTGTTGATGAATTTCAGAAGAAAGTACAGCAGGCCAATGACAAATGCTGTAGCAAAAATCATCTTGGCTATATCCCAGCTGTTAATTCCAACTCCGCCTGATCCTTCTTCCTTTGCAGCCGAGCCGGCTCCCTTTGCAGGCTCTGCGCAATCTCCCGCATTCTGCTCAAAACAGTCTTTGACGCTGTTATTCAGCTGCTCTGCATGGGCCACAGATTGAAGGCCCGGCAAAGCAGCTGCAGCAAGAAACAGGGTTATGAGCAATTGTTTAACTATTTGCAACATGATGCACCCTCTATTTTTAAAATTGCGTTTAGCCTAAGGTTTTTGAGATAGCTTCCAAAACCCTGTCAGCCTGGAAAGGCTTAACGATAAAATCCTTTGCGCCGGCCTGGATGGCATCGATGACCATCGCCTGCTGACCCATGGCCGAACACATGATGACCTTTGCAGAAGGATTAAGCTTTTTGATTTCTTTCAGTGCAGTGATGCCATCCATCTCCGGCATCGTGATGTCCATTGTCACCAGGTCAGGCTGTGTTTCTTTGTATTTTTCTACAGCCTGGGCCCCATCCGCTGCCTCGCCGACAACGTCATAGCCATTCTTGGACAGGATGTCCTTAATCATCATTCGCATGAATGCCGCATCGTCCACTATCAAAATCTTCTGTGCCATAATACTTAACCCCCATAATAGTTATCTTAAATTTTTGATCCTGTCGCTCTGGCTGATGATATCTGTAACCCTGACACCAAAATTCTCTTCAATAACAACCACTTCACCTTTTGCAATCAGGCGGCTGTTGACAAGAATGTCCACCGGTTCTCCTGCAAGCTTGTCCAGTTCAATGATAGATCCCGCGGAAAGCTCAAGTATATCTTTGACAGAACGCTTAGTCCTGCCCAGCTCTACTGTTACCTGCAAAGGGATATCCAGGAGCATATTCAGATTCTTTGTTTCAGACTCCTGAAGCTGCTGGGGCTCAAAGTTTGAAAATACAGCAGGCTGAACCTGCGGCGGCTGTCCGCCTGGATATTGGGCTCCAAGATGCTGGGGAGCCGCCTGGGCAGCCGGACGCTGCGTTTGTGTTTCCATACCGGAGTATTGCGCAGTTCCCTGTCCATAGCCGGTAGGGGCTGCTGCCATATCCGGCACTGGTTCTGCCGGCTGTTGCTGGAATGCCGGCTCCTGTGCCTGCACAGGGTCAGGCTTGCTCAAATCGGCAGCCGGGTTTTCAGCCTGCGCGCCCGGATTCATAAGCTCTTCAACTAGCCTTTTCGCAAATTCCAGCGGGACCACCTGCATGATGCTTGAATCAATCAGATCCCCAATTTTCAGCCTGAACGATACCTTCACAAGCATATCGTCATCCGGGATCCTATCTGTACCTTCCCCTTGCTGCACATCCAGAAAGTCAATGGATGGCGGTGAAATATCTACCCGTTTGCTGAAGATGGTGGACATGGAAGTTGCAGCGGAACCCATCATCTGGTTCATTGCTTCCTGCACGGCGCTCAGCTGGATTTCGCCAAGCAGATCTGCGGGGTTCATCCCGTCTCCGCCCAGCATGAGATCTGCAATGATTGCAGCGTCTGATTGTTTAATGACAAGCAGATTGCTTCCTGAGAATCCTTCTGTATAGCTGACCTGGATGGCCACATACGGGTGCGGAAACTCCTCTTGAAGCTTTCTTTTTAATATGACAGAAACAGTCGGGGTTGTTATTTCAACCTTTTGATTCAAAAGTGTAGATAAAGCAGTGGCAGAACTGCCAAAAGAGATATTCCCGATTTCACCAAGCGCATCCTGTTCCATCATGGATAGGTAATCTTCAACTGAAAAAATATCGTCTTCCTCTGTGTCGTCGGTTCCTCTTAAAAGGGCATCTATTTCATCTTGCGAGAGCATATCGTCACTCATCATCGCTGTCTCCCCCCTTCAATGTATCAAGTATTTGAATAGCCAGCTTTTTATTCGCCTTACCGGGCTGTCCTGTAAATTTAGGGATATCCCCGATTTTGATCGTCAGCGGACGGTCAATCGCCTGATTCAGCTCAATGACATCCCCGAGATCAAGCATAAGGAAATCCTGGATGGAAATGTCGGCAGAACCCAGTTCTGCTGAAACCGGCACCTGTGCCTTCTGTATGCTGTCCTCAAGCCTGCCGAGCTCCTCTGGCTCCCTTTCCTTTTTCTCTGTCTGCATCCAGTAATGGACAGAAAGTTTGGGAATGATCGGTTCAAGCACAACATGGGGTATGCAGATATTAATCATCCCGCTTGTTTCGCCGATCATGGTGTTCAGCGATATGACGACAACCGTTTCATTTGGGGAGACCATCTGCAGGAATTGCGGATTGATCTCGAATTCGGCAAGGAAAGGGTCGATTTCTGTAATCGTGCTCCATGCCTCCCTCAAATGCTCAAATGCCCGTTCAAAAGTATTGGACATGATCTTTGTCTCGATTTCTGTCAATGTATCGACTTTATTGATGCTCGAACCCCTGCCGCCCATCATCCGGTCCATCATCGCATAGGCAATATTAGGATTGACCTCCATCAGGATCCTTCCATCGAGCGGGGGCACCTCGAATACATTCAATATTGTCATTTTCGGAATCGATCTGATAAATTCCTCATATGGTATCTGGTCGGCAGAAGCCACCGAGATCTGGACATAGGTCCTTAATTGCGCTGAGAAGAAGGTCGTCAATAGACGGGCAAAATTTTCGTGTATCCTGGTCAGGCTACGAACCTGGTCTTTTGAAAACCGGAGTGCCCTCTTAAAATCATATACTTTCACTTTCTTCTCAGACTGTTCTTTCTTTAATTCATCTGCATCCATTTCCCCTGTTGATATAGCGGAAAGCAGTGCATCGATTTCATTTTGCGATAAAACCTCACCAGACATGAACCCTCACCTCCATCTTCGTAATCTGCCGAGGAAAATCCGGATTATTGGAGGAGAGACTCAGTGATATAGACACTCTCTACTTTTCCGTTTTGCATCAGGCTGTTGATTTTTGATTTAAGGTCCTCCTGCAGGCTGATTTTGCCTTCTTTGCCCTGCAGGTCTTCCGCCTTCTTCTCTGAAAGCTCCTGGATGATAATATTCTTGACCTGGAAATCCCTCTTCTCAAGCTCTTCCTTCGCTTTTTTGCTGTCAGTCTCAACCTTGAAGGAGATTCGGATAAAATCATCGCTGGCCAAATTCGTTGTAATCTGGTTAATGTCCACAGATGCTTCCAGCACTTCTTCAATTGAAGGCTCTTTCTCCTCTGCACCGTCTGTATATTTCATGACAACGACCAATGCCACCGCACCAACCAGAGTGATAGCTATGAGCAAAAACAGCATGATCATTAAGAGTTTATTATTCTTCATTTTCCATTCCCTCCAGCTGTTTGTGCCCAAGCAATCCGATAGACTGATAGAACCCGATAATCTTCCTTTTCACCGAGTCCTCATCATCCTTCACCACATACTTTCTTCCATTGGCCAGTGTAATGGTCGTGTCTGGAAAAGATTCGACCGTTTCAATATAAACAGCATTAATTGTAAATGTCTTTCCATTCAGCCTTGTAACAGTAATCATTGTAAGCGCCAGGACCGAAGGAAGCCTCCAGCCCTGTCCCTCCTCAGCTTAACGTTTTAAATTTACCAGTTCCTGCAGGATTTCGTCGGAAGTTGTGATGATGCGGGTATTCGCCTGGAATCCGCGCTGAGCCACAATCATTTCAGTGAATTCCTCAGAAAGGTCTACATTGGACATTTCGAGGGAACCTGATACGAGTGATCCGGCTCCAGAAGTACCAGGTAAAACATTTTGCGCTGGTCCTGAGTTGGCAGTAGACTTATAAAGGTTATTCCCTACTTTTTCAAGCCCTCCATTATTTGAGAACCTTGCAATTCCGATGGTAGGTCCAGTTGTTGCCGTTCCGCCTTGAACATAAGAGATGCTGCCGTCTGCTCCTATGCTAAGATTTTCAATTTGACTGATATTAGCAATCGTAATCGCATTTCCTGGTGTCGTGCTATCAAGAATTTTTTCTCCTGAGGCTGTTACAAGATTGCCGGTGTTATCAAAATAAAAATTTCCGGCTCTTGTGTAAAAGGTATTAGTACCTTTTTGAACCTTAAAGTAACCATCACCTTGTATACCTATATCCAAAATTCTTCCTGTAGTCTGCAAACTACCTTGAGTATCAATGGTATCAATAGCAGACATTTGAGATCCCAATCCCACTTGCTTTGGATTGATTCCACCTACTCCGTTACCTGCCCCGGTCGCCCCCGAAACCGTCTGGCTCACCATATCCTTAAAAGTAACCCGTCCCTTTTTATATCCAAAGGTATTAACATTGGCAATATTATTGCCGATTACATCTAACTTTGTCTGGAAGTTTTTCATTCCGCTAATTCCTGAATACATTGAACGCAGCATTTTATCTGCTCCTTTCATGTTAAGTCTGCTTCAGTCAGTCGGCAGACTATGGCTTCCTCAATGAGGTCCGGCCTATTTAGTGTTAATCCATCAGTATCGTTCCGTCAATATTCGTAAAAATCTGGCTGTTTGCTTCCTTCCGTTCCATCGCCGTGATCACCGTGTTATTACGGACGCTTACTATCAATGCTGCTTCCGGAAGCAGCACGAGTGATTCAGCTATCCCCTTGCCTTTTGCTTCAGCTACCTTACTTTCAACCTGCTTCCAGCGGTCAGCGGTGATTTGTATATTCCTCTGCTGCAGCCTTTCATTGGCATGCCTGCTGATATTCAGCTTTGCTGGAATATTAATGGCATTCTGCAGATGATTTGAAAAAGAAGCAAGATGTGTATTTCTGTGTGCCTGCGGCTTTCTTGGAACTGCCGGATTTAATTGCGATTGAATTGGAAGATACACTTGCTTGCCCATCCAACCACTTCCTGTCTATTCGATTCCGGTAATTTGCGATGAGTTCACTGCTGTACCATTGCCAAGCTGGAAGAGCGTAGTTCCGCCTTTAAGGCTGACCGATTTAACAAAATCCTTTTGCTCAGCCCCATCTTCCCCAATAAAGGTTATCATTCTTCCAATCAGCATGCTCGCCTGCATAAGGCTGTTATCCTGGGATCCTCCCTTGACTTCGGAAATATTGGCTGGTCCCAGTTCTGTCCCATCTTCCAGGATAAAAACAGCATTGCCGTTCTTGAACTGGATGGAGGCAACTCTTCCTGCTCCTTCCTCGATCGAAGGCTGTGCATTCGGATCTTCTGATTCTGCGACTTTATGCCATTTGATTTCCTTGCCGGCAAATTCACTATAAGATATCAGAGAATCCTGTTCCTGCATTTGGACGAGCTTTTGTATGCTTGTGTTCATGTTTGTCATCTGCTCCAGAGATGAGAATGTTGCCATCTGGGCAATAAAATCTTTATCCTGCAAGGGGTTTGAAGGATCCTGGTTTTGCAGCTGAACCATCAATATCTTTAAGAAATCATCTTTGCCCAAAATATCTGACCCGGTTTTCCGTTCTTCCTTTTTATAGCTTGAAAGCATCAAAGACGAATCAATTGTATTTGCCATGCTACCACCTATGCTTCTGTATTTAATAGAATTTCTTCAAAAGATTCACCGGCCGATTCTTCATCTCTTCCAGCCTGCTGTTTTTGCCTGTCAGGCTGATTTTGCCCCTGCTGCTGTTGCTGGGCATCACGCTGCGGCATTCTCTCCTGCTGGCTCAGCTGCTGTGAAATTTCAATCCGTTCTACCTGGATATTCTGAGAGTGGAGTGCCTGTTTAAGTCCATTCACCTGGGAATCAAGCATTTCCTTAGCTGCACCTGTTGATGTAAGAATCCTGGCTGTAAGCTGGGAATCCTTTTGAATCAATTCAATCCGCAGCGAGCCTAGATTTTCGGGATTGAGACGCAGGAACATCCGCTGTACCCCGCCTGTTTTTGTGAGCTGGCTTTTTGCAAGGATAGATTCAAATTGTTCGATAAGCTGCTCAGTTGAGACCATTTTCCCCTGGTTAGGCTGCATCAGTGTCAGATGCTCAACTTTTGTCATCTGCGGCATCAGAGTGAACGAAGATGCACCAGCATCCAGCCTGGAGATGGTTTTTCCGCCTTCTGGCAATTGATATTTTCCTTCATTGCTCTTGGGCTGGCCCAGGTTTAAATCATTTGAAAGCTGGGTAAAAGTTTTCTGCAAATATTGAACCTTTTCTTTGCTTGCCGCTGACATGATAAAAGCGTCAAGTTTTTCAAGCAATTGCCTTGCTCCTTTGGCGAGCGGCTGTTCTCCAGCAAAGTCGGCATTTTTTTGAAGAAGGTCGTATAACTTTACAATTTTGGCTGCATCCATAAATTCTTTGGATAATGCGCCGGGTGACTTATTTTCCGCGAGAGCTGTCACTTGAGCCAGGACGTTCATGATGGTTTCCATGAATTGCATTGTCTCTTCTTTTTCCGCTTCAGCAGTTTCAATACGAGGATCGGTTCCCTCTAATATTAACTCCACCCTATCTGTTAGCAAAACTTGCAACTGATCCAGTATGTCTGCCATCCTTTCGTCAGACAATCCAAGATAGCTCTGAATCTGTTCAAGCAGACCGGTATCTTCACCGCTCAAAAGCTGGTCGAGCAGCTGATGTCCGTCCTCCAGATCAAGCAGGGAATCAGCAGACATGAATTCAGCCAGTGACATGAGAGCCTCCTGATCCACTTCAGGAGATTTCCCGCTTGGGTCCTGCTGGATTTCTCCCTGGCCTGCCATTAGCATTGACATCATAGCTGTGAATCCCCGGCCTGACCCGGTTTTACCCGCATCAGCAGCTGCGGAACCTGCACTGACGATTGCCCCCAAACCTGTTAGCTGCATTCTTTTCACCCCCTTTCATATCACGCTTAGTCATTCTGAAGCTGACCGGCTGCTTTCATTTGTCAAAAGCTCTGTGAACTTTGCAGCATCTTCAGGCAGCATTTTTTCCATGATGCCCGCCAGCGTGTCAGGCTTTACATTCGTGAGGATCTGAAGGGCCTCATCATCATTCATCTGTGCAAGGATGGGCGCAGCATTTTTGGCTGACATCGTTTCATATGTTTTTACAATATCCTTGAACGCACGCTTGTTTTCCTCTTGTATAGCCAGGAGTTCGTCTATCTGATTCTGCAGCTGCTGTTTTTCCAGCTCATTTTCCTCAATTTCGCTGTCTTTTGATTCCAGCTGGGACTCCAGCCGCTCAATCTGTGCTTCTCTGTCCTCAATGGCTGCCCCAAGCTCGACGATCCTCTGATCAGATTCTTTATCAGCAGCTGACCGATCTTTATCGATCATCTCTGAGATACCAGGGATTTTGCTGCCCAGTTCCCTGCCTGCTTCAAATACATTGGTCCCATTTACTGTCAATACAATCAACGTAACTGCAATCGCAAAAAGGAGAGGAATCACAACCAATATAAAAAACATTTGAAACTTGCTGTATTTTTTTTCTGTCTCTTCTGCCGTTTTATTCATTGCCCCACCTGGCTTCCCCGATTGGCATACAGCTGAATCGAGATATCATCCATCTGCCTGTTTTCTTCCAGCTTCATAGATTCTGCAAAACGGACAATATCTTTCTCTTTCATCTTTTCGTACTTTTTCACTTCTATATTTTTTTCCGTTAATTTATCCTGATAATAATTCATCTGATTTCTCGCATTGAATACAACCTGCTGGTAGTGTTCGATCGTTTTTTCAAGGCTATGGATAAAATGCTGATAATGCCTGATTTCCTGGACCGGCAATCCGCTGGCCAGCTTGGAGAACTGGAACTCCTCCAGGTCTTCTTTCTTCTTAAGGAGCTCATAAAGCTTTCCTGCCGCTTCTTCAAACCTTCGGACAGATTGGTTATAGCTGTCCAAAGCTTCATCCTTTTCCCTTTCCCGTATCGACATTACCTTTTCAAATCTGTATTGATATTGCATGAATTATTCACCTGTTTCCATTAAACGGAGCAGGTGCTGTATGCTGTCCTGCATCGTTACTTTTTCTTCTGTTCCCTGTTTTAAAAATGCGATGATTTCCGGATAGAGGCGGACAGCCTGGTCAATCTCCCTTGATGTCCCTTTTTTATATGCTCCTATATTGATAAGATCTTCGGAGTTTATATAAGTGCTCAGCCTTTCGCGCAGCATTTCTGCGCTTTTTTTATGCTCATACGGAACGATATTGTTCATCACCCTGCTGACGCTTTTTAATACATTGATGGCCGGGTACTGGCCTTTGTTGGCCAGGGCCCGGTCAAGGACGAAGTGCCCGTCAAGTATTCCCCTGACAGTATCAGCTATCGGCTCATTCATATCGTCGCCGTCCACCAGCACCGTGTAAAAAGCTGTAATCGATCCCTTATGATTCGTCCCTGTACGTTCAAGCAGCTTTGGCAGCACCGCGAATACAGACGGTGTATAGCCTTTCGTGGTCGGCGGCTCCCCTATCGCAAGGCCTACTTCCCTTTGCGCCATGGCAACCCTTGTCACCGAGTCCATCATCAATACAACATTCAAGCCTTTATCACGGAAATATTCAGCGATTGCGGTGGCTGTATATGCACCCTTTATCCTCATCAGTGCAGGCTGGTCAGAAGTGGCGGCAATGACGATCGACCTCTTGAGGCCCTCTTCGCCAAGATCATTCTCGATGAATTCCCTGACTTCCCTGCCTCGCTCTCCGATGAGCGCTATCACATTCAGGTCAGCCTTTGTATTTCTGGCGACCATTCCCAGCAGCGTACTCTTTCCGACGCCGCTGCCTGCAAATATGCCAACCCGCTGGCCGTAGCCGACTGTCAGGAGACTGTCGATCGCCCTTACCCCGACCTCCACCGGTGCGGAAATCGGCGGGCGGTTCATCGGGTTTGGCGGGTCCTGCTCAGTCGGTACAGAAGCCAGCCCCTTGGGCAATGCTTTTCCGTCAAGCGGGTGCCCGAGCGCATCTATTACCTCGCCAATAAGGGACGTCCCGATTTTGATTTCCAGAGGCTTTAAAGTCGCTTCCACCAGGCTCCCCGGGGCTATCTCACTAATAGCTGTATATGGCATCAAAATGACATTTTCCTCTTTAAAGCCTACAACCTCAGCCATGATCTTCCGCTTTTTCCCCGAACCTACATGGATGATGCATACATCTCCGATGGAGCTTTCAGGTCCCTGTGACTCAATCATCAGGCCCACTACCTTTTTCACTTTACCGTAGCGTTTGTAGGTATCAATCTGCCCTATCTCACTAATCAGATCTGCAGCCTTCAATTGTTTTCACTCTCCAGCAGTTCAATCAGCTTCCTTTTCATTTCTTCAAGCTGGCTGTCAACACCGGCATTGATCCTTCCGCCGGGAGATTCAATGACGCAGCTGCACTCTTCCAGCTCTTCGTCAGGATAGATATAAAGATTAGTTTCCCTTGGATAGATGGCCAGCAGCTCATCCTTATGCTCAAGCAGGAAGCTGTATCGGCCGGGATGGACATGGAGCTGGACCTCCCGGTATTCCCGCGACTCCTTGAGGGCTCTCTTGACAACCGGCAGGAATCTGCTGCTGTCTTCCTCAAGCACACTGCTGAGAATTCTTTCGGCCACTTTGATGCCAATATCAAGGATCGTCCCTTCCGAAGATTCAATCGTGTTCTGGTAATCAGCTTTGGATGATTCAACAATTTCTTTTGCAAACCCTATCGTTTCGCTGAACTCCATAAAGCCCGATTGCCTTCCTTCCGCCAGGCCTGCCTGGAATCCGTCAAGCCTCGCTGACTCTCTTGCCTCTTCTTTCTCCTGCTCGAATCGAACCCGCTCCTGTTCTATATGCTCCATCAGCTGCCGGGCTTCTTCATTCGCCTGCTGAATGATGGACTCTGCTTCTCTGCGGGCCTCATCTATAAGCAGCTGCTGATTAAATGGCGCTTCTTCCTGCAGCTCGGCGGCTGGCAAATCCTGATTCAGCAGTTTAATGGATATGACTTTTTTCTGCTGCTCTGAAGGCTGGGCCCAATGCGACTTGATCAGCCTAGACAATGATATCATCCCCTCCGCCGCGCGCTACGACGATTTCCCCGGCTTCTTCAAGGCGGCGGATAATGGCTACGATCCTTGACTGGGCTTCCTCTACATCCCTCAGCCTGACAGGGCCCATATATTCCATTTCCTCCTTGAAGGTTTCAACCATCCGGGTAGACATGTTTTTGAAGACAATATCTTTGACATCATCACTGGAGACCTTCAATGAAAGCATCAGGTCTTCGCTCTCACAGTCCCTGATCACCCGCTGGATTGCACGGCTGTCAAGGGTGACAATATCCTCGAACACAAACATCCTCTTCTTGATTTCCTCTGCAAGTTCAGGATCCTGGATCTCAAGGGCGTCCAGGATTGTCCGCTCTGTTGTTCTGTCGACTCCGTTAAGAACATCGACAACCGCTTCAATGCCGCCTGTTTGCGTATAATCCTGAGTGACTGTTGCAGAAAGCTTCCGTTCGAGAATCTGCTCAACTTCATTGATGATCTCTGGCGATGTGCTGTCCATCACCGCTATTCTTCTGGCAATATCCGCCTGCATCTCCTGAGGCAGCTCAGACAATATCTGCCCTGCCTGAGGAGGATCCAGATAGGAAAGAATCAGCGAGATTGTCTGGGGATGCTCATTTTGGATAAAATTAAGTATTTGCGCCGGATCTGCCTTCCTGGCAAAATCAAATGGCCGGACCTGAAGGGATGAGGTCAGCCTGTTAATGATCAGGGCTGCCTGTTCCTCTCCTAACGCTTTTTCCAGGACCGTTTTTGCGTAGCCGATGCCTCCCTGGGAGATATAATCCTGCGCGAGGGCAATATTGTGGAATTCTTCAAGAATTTCTTCCTTGGAATGGGACTCGACCTTTCTGACCCCTGAGATCTCAAGCGTCAGCTTTTCTACTTCTTCTTCACTTAAATGCTTGTACACCGAAGCGGCAACATCAGGTCCAAGTGAGATCAGCAGTATGGCTGCTTTTTGCTTTCCCGTTAATTCTTTCAATTCTTTTTTTGCCAATTAAAAACCCTCCTAGTCTTCTGCAATCCATGACCGCAGAAGCTTCGCAAAGTCCTCCGGTTTTTCTTTTGCCATCTTTTCAAGCTGCTTCCTTCTCAGGCTGCTTTCTGTTTCCTGTTCTTCGTTCACATCTTTGATGGTGACAGGTTCAACCTGTTCTTCCAGTTCTGCCTGCTCTTCGTGGCTCTTTCTCCTCGCCCTGATAAACAGGAACACCAGCAGAAGGATGATCGCAACCAGAACACCGCCAATGGCGTATACCCACCAAGGAATAACAGCAGCACTTTCTTCAGGGAATTCGGTTTTGCCCTGGAACTGCTGAACAGATACAACCACTTTGTCAGCAATATCTTCATCAGTAAGTTCTGCACCGGCAGCTTTCTTATCGATAGTGGTCCTGACAATGGTGCTGAGAATCTGTGTAATATCATCGACCCGCTCCTGAGGAAGGGAAGTCGGATCGTCAGCTGTCGGCGGCTCTACCATTACCTGAATGCCGAGATCTCTTACCTTATAAGGGCTTTCTACAATTTCTTTCCGGATTTTATTCACTTCATTATTGATCGTTTCTTCAATCCGCTCGTAATCCCCATTTGAGCCTTCAGCTGCTCCCGGATAATTAGTAATCTCATTATCACCGGTGCCAGCAATACCTCCCGCTTCTTCCGCGCTTCCCGTAAAGGTTTCAGTGATTTTCTTGGCACTGATCGCAATGCCTTCCATATTTTCTTCATCTACAGGCGTAACCAGGTTTTCTTCCCTGTTTTCCTGGGTAAAGTCAATATCAGCAGAAACGGAAACCACTACTTTTTCCGGGCCCATCAGCGTACTGAGCATGCTTTGCACCTGGCGCTGGACATCTCTCTCAATCTGTTTTTTCAGATCGAGCTGGGCCGTGATTGTTTTGCCTGAAGTATTATTGCTGTTTTCCAGATCAAAATACTCAAAGAATTGGTTTGTTACGACGATATTATCTGTAGGCAGATTAGGAACACTTTTTGAAATCAGATGATACAGGGATTTGATCTGTTCTGTTTCGAACTGATACCCCGGCTTTGTGTTCAAAACGATGCTCGCAGATGCTTCTTCTGTCTGGTCATTGATGAAAATTCCCTTTTCAGGAAGATTGATCATGACTTTGGCATCGTTGACACCTTCTATCCCTTTTATCAGATTGGACAGCTCTGTCTGCATAGCATCCAGCTTCAGAACGTTGAATTCATTTTCAGTCATTCCTATTCCGGCATTCTGGCTGAAAAACGAATAATCAATGCTGCCTGATTTCGGGATGCCTTCAGCGGCAAGCTCTACCTTCAAAGTATCCACAACTTCCTCCGGGACCATGATGGTTGAGCCCCCATCGGCTATTTCGGAAGCAATTCCTCTTCCGTCCAGGCTTTCCTTTATTGCCCCTGTTTCAGATGGTGACAGATTGCTGTATAAAGGAACCATTGTTGTCCTCCCTGCCAGGAGTACGGCAGCCGTAGCAATCAATATGAGCAAAATAAGAGAGCCGGCCATCAGCCCCTTCTGCTTCTTAGTCCGGCTCTGCCAAAATTCTTTTAATGGGTTGAAAAATTTTTGAAGCTTTTCTTTCATCACAATCCCCCGGTTATCCTGTCTAGCAAGCCGCAGCTAATAACCGCTAAACATCATAATCTTTAATCAGCAATCTATTAAACCTGCATTCTCATGGTTTCCTGATATGCCTCTATCACTTTATTCCTGACTTCAAGCGCAGCCTGCATGGTAATGCTGGCTTTCTGCGAAGCAATCATCACTTCGTGCAGGCCGACATCTTCTCCCCGGGCAAGCTTTTCTGTCATAACATCAGATTGCAGCTGGGAGCTGTTTATATTATCAATTGATTGCTTAAGCATGGAAGCAAAGCTTTTTTGTCCTTCTGCCGCGCTTCCGGCAGCCTGTCCTGTGATCTTCGCTGGCTGCATGATGCTTGAAACAGGCGAAAAAGATATATTATTCATTATCTAGTCTCCTTTATTTTCCTATCTCCAAGGCTTTCATCATCATGCTTTTGGAAGCATTGAATACTGTGACGTTTGCCTCGTAAGAACGTGTTGCGCTTATCAGGTCCACCATTTCCCTCAGGGGATCTACATTCGGCATCTGTACATAGCCTGCTTCATTTGCATCAGGATGACTCGGGTCATAAACAAGCTTGAACGGTGTCTGATCTTCCCTGATTTCCGATACGCGCACGCCGCTGCCTGCGCTGCCTGCATTCATAGCTGTGTTCAGGAATGAAGAAAAGTTTTTTTCCTGCGGCTGCATCACAACTTCTTTCCTTGCATAAGGCTGCCACTCGCCATTGACAAGCTTGCCCCTTGTTGAATCAACGTTTGCCATATTTGACGAAATGACGTCCATCCTCAGCCTTTGCGCTGTCAGGGCAGAGGACGTTGTATTCATGCTATGAAACATGCTCATGATTATCTTCCACCTCTTATTACATTCTGAAGACTCGTGAATTTCCCGCTGATCCTCTCAACCAGTGCGTTATAGTATATCTGGTTCTCTGCCAGCTCTGACATTTCTTTATCCATATCCACATTATTGCCATTATGAGTAAAGTCCGTATTTTTATTGATGATGACTCCAGACTGCCCGCTGCCTTCAGCACTAAAGCTGTAATGGCGGACATCCGTCCGTTTCGCCTCTATCCCGCCCATGGCCATTTCTGACTGAAGAACAGACTTAAAGCTTACATCCTTTGCTTTATAGTTCGGGGTGTCTGCATTCGCAATATTCTGCGCGACGACCTTTTGTTTCAAGGACGCTTGATTTAAAGAATTTTCAAGTGTCGATATAGTATTAGAAAAAATATTCAATTTCAGCACCTGCCAGCATAAAGTAGAAAAAATGTTAATTCTTGTTGAAAATTGATGATTATAGGCGAATTTTCAATCTTAATCACTATTGTAATGAATTTGAAATAATATGTCTATGAAGTTAAAGTTAAATTTAATAATACATAAGTCCTATTTTGAGGTTTCATTCTTTGGAACGAACAAAATCCTTTTTTATGCAGAAAGCTTTACCACTTCATGCTTTCTTCCCTTACAGAATGCGGGTTTACTATTAAAATTCAGGCTGCTGAACAATTAGTTCCTTTTTCCTATAACTATTATTAATATCTCTCGCCTTTAAGCAAAAATATGACTTTTATCATTATTAAGATATAATATTATTTCTATGATTTACCAAGTCTCTCTGACGAATTATGTAAAATTCCTGTAACGTCCGTAATAATTGCTCTTTAATCCAAAATAAAAAACCTGTTTCCTCAGAAACAGGTTTTTCGGGATATATCAGCTTGTTTTCAGTTTTTCCAGTTCGACGAGGAACTTATCGTTCAGGACTTTAATATATGTTCCCTTCATGCCGAGTGAACGCGATTCAATGACTCCTGCGCTTTCCAGCTTTCTCAATGCGTTTACGATGACAGAACGCGTAATTCCGACTCTGTCGGCAATTTTTGAAGCAACAAGCAGGCCTTCTTTGCCGTTAAGCTCTTCAAAGATATGCTCGATTGCTTCAAGCTCGCTGTATGAAAGGGAGCTGATAGCCATTTGTACAACAGCCTTGCTGCGCGCTTCTTCTTCGATCTCCTCCGCTTTTTCACGCAGGATTTCCATACCGACAACTGTTGCACCGTATTCGCCAAGAATAAGATCATCGTCATGGAACTGCTCCTGAAGCCTTGCCAGGATCAGCGTACCTAGGCGCTCTCCGCCCCCGATGATTGGTACGATCGTGGTCAGACCGTTCTTGAACAGCTCCTTGTTTTCAACTGGGAAGGCAGTATAATCGCTTTCTACATCAAGATTTGAAGAAGTCTCCTGGATATTGAACAGGCTCTTGGTGTATTCTTCAGGGAATTGACGGTCTTCAAGCATTTTTTTCATGCGCTCATTTTCGATCTGCTGGTTTACTGCAAAGCCAAGAAGCTTTCCGCGGCGGCTTACCACAAAGATATTCGCTTCAATCACTTCACTAAGCGTCTCGGACATTTCTTTGAAGTTTACCGGTTTTCCCGCAGCTTTCTGCAGCATTGCATTAATTTTTCTTGTTTTCGTTAATAAATCCATTGTTCTTCCTCCTATTGGCTGTGACACACTGCTTATTCTATGATATAACCTGTGTTCATCCCTTAGTGGCATTGGTACGTATGTGTTTGTTGTACCCTAACACCTTTTTGTTAAAACTATAAGATAAACTGGCTCAGGTCTTTATTGCGGGAGATGGCACCAAGTTTCTCCTCAACATATTGAGGGGTGATGGTCACCTTGCCCATTGAAATTTCCGGTGCTTCGAAAGACAGATCCTCAAGCAGCTTCTCAAGGATTGTATGAAGTCTTCTTGCGCCGATATTGTCTGTATTCTGATTAACCTCGTATGCCACTTCAGCGATTCTACGAATAGCATCGTCAGAAAATTCAATTTGTATACCTTCTGTTTCTAATAATGCAGTATATTGTTTTGTCAGTGCATTATCAGGCTCAACCAAAATTTTATAAAAATCTTCGACTGTGAGCTTTGTCAGCTCTACGCGGATCGGGAATCTTCCCTGAAGCTCCGGGATCAAATCAGACGGCTTGGCGATATGGAATGCCCCTGCTGCCATGAAAAGGACATGATCTGTTTTGACAGAGCCGTATTTGGTAACGACCGTTGAACCTTCAACAATAGGAAGGATATCACGCTGTACGCCTTCCCTTGATACATCGGCATTTGATCCTCCGCTTGATTTGCTGGCGATCTTATCAATTTCGTCAATGAAAATGATGCCGCTCTGCTCTGCCCTGAAGACAGCCTCCTGGGTCACTTCATCCATATCGATCAGCTTCTGTGCTTCTTCATTCGAAAGGACTTTGCGCGCTTCCCGGACAGTCAGCCTCCGCTTCTTCCTTTTCTTTGGCATAAGTCCGCTCAGCGCATCCTGCATATTCATGCCCATCTGCTCCATTCCGGAGCCTTGAAGCATATCAAACATGGACGGCTGCTGCTCTTCGACCTCGACGGTGATCAATTCATTTTCAAGCTCGCCCATAGCGAGCTTTTCCCTGGCGATCTTCCGTTTTTCTGTAAGGCTGTAATCCTCCGCTGGTTCATTTTCCTGATCCTGCTGGCCGCCTCCGCCGCCAAACAGCATTTCCAGCGGATTTTTGTAGGAAGCAGCTTTTTTGCCTGAAGGGACGAGCATATCTACAATGCGGCGGTTCGCATTCTCTTCTGCCCTTTCTTTCACGCTTTGCATTTTTTCTTCCTTCACTAGGCGGACCGATGTCTCCACCAGATCACGCACCATTGATTCTACATCACGGCCAACATAGCCGACTTCTGTAAATTTCGTGGCTTCGACCTTTACAAATGGAGCACCGACAAGCTTAGCCATCCTGCGGGCAATTTCCGTCTTCCCTACACCGGTCGGTCCGATCATCAGGATATTTTTCGGGCTGATTTCATCGCGGATAGCTTCCTCGAGCAGGCCGCGGCGGTAGCGGTTCCTTAGCGCAACTGCCACTGCTTTCTTTGCATCTTTCTGTCCAATGATATATTGGTCAAGCCGTTCAACAATTTGTCTGGGTGTTAAATTTGTACTTAAGCTCATATTCAGCACTCCTTTGTATTAGCCGGCCAAGACAATCAAGCCTGTGGCGTCAGCCTCAAATTTCAGGCGCCTGCCCCGCGGACGGAATATCCGCTGCAGGGGGAGCAGCCTTCTACAGCTCTTCCACTATTATATTTTCGTTCGTATATACACAGATTTCAGCTGCCACCTCAAGCGATGACCTGGCGATTTCCTTTGCTGTCAGGTGTTCCCCCGCATATTTTTTCAGGGACCTTCCAGCAGCCAGCGCATAATTGCCGCCTGAACCGATTGCCAATATCCCGTCATCAGGTTCAATCACTTCCCCGGTCCCGGAAATGAGAAGAAGATCTGATTCGTTCATGACGATAAGCATGGCTTCGAGCTTTCTCAGGACCTTATCGCTTCTCCACTCTTTCGCAAGCTCAACGGCCGCCCTTTGCAGGTTGCCATTATACTCCTCAAGCCTGCTTTCGAACAATTCGAACAGGGTGAATGCATCCGCCACCGATCCTGCGAAGCCTGCAATCACTTTTCCGTTGAACAATTTCCTGACTTTTCTTGCTGTATGCTTCATGACGACAGCATTTCCGAATGTGACCTGGCCATCCCCTGCCATGGCGCACTTCCCGTTATGCTGTACGGCAAAAATAGTTGTAGCATGAAATTGAGACATTGATTATTCCTCCTTTTGGAGCTTATGCCCGCGGGTGGGTGTTCAAATAGGTCTTGCGCAAATATTCATTTGTAACATGTGTATATACCTGGGTGGATGAAAGGAAGGCATGCCCCAGGAGCTCCTGTACAGTCCTCATATCAGCACCATTTGATAAAAGATGCGTGGCAAAGGAGTGCCGAAGCATGTGCGGGTGAATAGTGCCTTCCAAAGAAGATTTCTGGATCATTTTATTTAATATTTCCCGGATGCCCCGCGGTGTCAGGGGGCCGCCCCGGAAATTGACAAATAGTCTGTCGTGGCTTTCCCTGCCTGTTAACAGTTCTTTTCTGCCTTCAGTTATGTATAGCTCCAAAGCATCCTGTGCGAAGCTTCCGAAAGGGATATACCTGTCCTTCTGCCCTTTCCCATGCACCAGCACAGTCGATAAAGCCATATCGATGTCCTTCAGGCTGATCTGGCTGCATTCACTGACCCGCATGCCTGTGGCATACAGAAGTTCAAGGAGAGCCTTATTCCTTTTTCCAAGGGGGCTATCTGTTTCACAGCTTTCAAAAAGGCAGTTCAGTTCTTCTTCATAAAAAAATTCGGGCAGCCTTTTTTCCAGCTTCGGGAGCGAAACGGCAGAAAAAGGGTTGTCATTTGCCAGTTTCTCTCTTGCCAGAAACTTATAAAAGCTTCTGAGACTGGATATTTTGCGGGCTGCCGATTTCCTGGAAAGCTTTTGCTCGTATAACTTGGTCAAATAAAGCCTGACATCAAAATATTCAACATCAATAACTGATTGAATGGCTTGTTCAGACATGAACAAGAAAAATTCTTTAATATCATGCTGGTAGTGTTCAATAGTATATTGTGAATAATTTCTTTCTATTTGTAAATATTCAATAAATGATTGTAACGAATCGTTCACATTTGGGCTCATAATGATTCACCTCACAAGAGCTACTAAATAGTATCACAATTTAGTAGCCCGTGCAATAAAATTTACATATTTTTCACAAAGTTCTGAATTGTTTCCAATGCTCTGTTAGCATGCTGTTCATTGCGCTCCTGCTTGCCTTTGATCTTGGCAGGCAGTTCAGGGAACAGGCCGAAATTGGCATTCATCGGCTGGAAGTTCTTAGAGTTTGTTGTCGTGATATATCTTGCCATGCTGCCGATGGCCGTTTCATGAGGGAATTCCAGAAGTTCTTTGCCCTCTGCCAGCCTGGCTGCGTTGATGCCTGCGATCAGGCCGCTTGCTGCCGATTCCACATATCCTTCCACACCTGTCATCTGCCCGGCAAAGAACAGGCCGTCACGGTTTCTGAATTGATAGGTTGCCTCGAGAACTTTCGGCGAGTTGATGAAAGTATTGCGGTGCATGACGCCATAGCGTACAATCTCTGCTTCTTCCAATCCCGGAATCAGCCTCAGCACTTCCTTTTGCGGGCCCCATTTCAGATGCGTTTGGAAACCTACTATATTATAAAGAGTTCCTGCAGCATCATCCTGCCTCAGCTGGACGACTGCATACGGGCGCTTGCCTGTCCGCGGGTCTTCCAGGCCCACCGGCTTCATCGGCCCAAACAGCATGGTTTTCTTTCCCCTGTTTGCCATAACCTCGATCGGCATGCATCCTTCAAAGAAAATCTCTTTTTCGAATTCTTTCAATGGGACCGTCTCGGCACTGATCAGGGCGTTATAGAATGTTTCAAATTCTTCTTCTGTCATCGGGCAGTTGATATATGCTGCTTCCCCTTTATCATACCTTGATTTAAGGTAAGCCTTTTCCATGTTGATGCTGTCTTTTTCAATGATAGGCGCTGCAGCATCATAAAAATATAAATGATCCTCGCCTGTCAGCTCCTTCAGCTGCTTGGACAGTGACTCACTCGTTAGAGGACCGGTTGCAATGACAGTGATCCCTTCTGGAATTTCAGTCACCTCTTCATTCATCACGGTTACATTAGGATGATTCCTGACCTGCTCCGTTACCTTTCCGGCGAATTCATGCCGGTCGACTGCCAGTGCTCCTCCTGCCGGTACGGCACATGCATCAGCCGAATGGATGATAACAGAGTCAAGCATCCTCATTTCCTCTTTCAGTACGCCAACCGCGTTTGTCAGGTTATTGGCACGGAGAGAATTGCTGCAGACCAGCTCGGCAAATTTATCTGTATGATGGGCAGGGGTCTGTTTAACAGGCCTCATTTCATACAAATTTACTTTCATTCCTCTTTTCGCGATCTGCCAGGCTGCTTCACTTCCGGCAAGCCCCGCCCCGATGACATTGATTGCTGCTTCTTTCATTTTACGAACCTCCAGGTATACTTATGAATAGTTAAACTGGTTTATTGATCCAGCCGGACTTCTTATCTCTTTTAAAGGGCCTGTCCAATCTTTAATTTTGTTCCCAAAATGGACGGCATTCATTCATATCCAATCTGCATTGTACAATACGTATGAAAAATAAAAAAGTTTCAAGCATTACACTGCCATATTTTTCCGAGAAACAGAAAAGAGTGAGCATAAAGCCCACCCTTAGCCTTGCTTTTCTTCTTTATAGTCACATTCAATGCATTGAACCTGGACGCCCTTTTTAAGCTTTTTCTCAACCAGGACATTATCGCATTTCGGACACTGTCTGGCAAGCGGTTTATCCCAAGAGATGAATTCGCATTCCGGGAACCGGTCGCAGCCGTAGAAGATGCGGCGTTTTTTACTTTTTCTTTCTATTATATTCCCCTCTTTGCAGTTCGGGCATTTCACACCTATTTCTTTCACAATCGCTTTTGTGTTCCTGCATTCAGGGAAATTGGAGCAGGCCATAAACTTGCCGTAGCGCCCCATTTTATAAACCATTTCATGTCCGCATTTTTCACAATCTTCTCCTGCGGGCTCATCCTTTATTTCTACTTCCTGCATTTCTTTTTCGGCTTTATCCAGATGCTTCTCGAAATCTTTGTAGAATTCTTCAATGATATTCTTCCAATTTTCTTTGCCGTCTTCTACATCATCAAGATCCTGCTCCATCTTGGCCGTAAACTCGACATCCAATATTTCCGGGAAAAACTCGAGAATCAGTTCCAGGACTATCTCTCCAAGTTCCGTAGGGATGAAGCGTTTATTATCAAGCGCTACATAGCCGCGTTTCTGGATTGTATCAAGTGTCGGGGCAAAGGTTGACGGCCTTCCGATCCCGAGCTCTTCCAGCGTCTTTACAAGCCTAGCCTCTGTATAGCGGGGAGGCGGCTGGGTGAAATGCTGCTTCGGCTCAATATCCTTTTTCAGGACCTCATCGCCTTCCTTCAGGTCTGGGAGCATATTATCTTTTTCTTCAGCCTGATCGTCGCTGCCTTCGACATAAACTTTCATAAAGCCGGGGAACTTCACTTTTGAGCCGGTTGCCCGGAAGACAACTTCCCCGTTCTTCAGATCCACACTCATTGTATCCATGATTGCGGATGCCATCTGGCTTGCCACGAAACGTTCCCATATCAGTTTATACAGACGGAGCTGGTCTCTTGATAAAAACTCTTTAAGACTTGCCGGCTCCCGCAGGGTGCTTGTCGGCCTGATCGCTTCGTGCGCATCCTGTGCATTGGATTTCTTGGTTTCTTTCTTTTTCTCCCCAGGGAGGTATTCCTTGCCATAAGACTCAGTGATATAGCCTGCCGCCTCGGTCTGTGCAATTTCAGAGATCCTAGTCGAGTCTGTTCTCATATAGGTGATGAGACCGACTGTCCCTTCTGATCCAAGATCTATTCCTTCGTACAGCTGCTGGGCAAGCATCATTGTTTTCTTGGCCCTGAAATTTAATTTCCTGGCTGCCTCCTGCTGAAGGGAAGATGTTGTGAAGGGAGCAGCCGGATTCCGTTTCCGTTCCTTCTTTGAGACGGAAGCAACAGTGAACTTGTTCCCCTTCATCATTCCGAGGATCTCTTTTACATCCTGTTCTGATTTTAAATCCGTCTTCTGTCCCTGCGCACTGTAGAAGGACGCTTCGAACACAGACTTTCCTTTCAGGAATTCACCATCAATTGACCAGTATTCTTCAGGGATAAATTCCTTGATTTCCTTTTCCCTGTCGATGATCAGCCGGACTGCCACGGACTGCACCCTTCCGGCACTCAATCCCTTTTTTACTTTCTTCCATAATAAAGGGCTTATATTATAGCCGACGAGCCTGTCCAGGATCCTGCGCGCCTGCTGGGCATCCACCAGATCCATATTAATCGGCCGCGGAGTTTTAAATGATTCTTTGATGGCATCTTTTGTGATTTCATTGAAAACCACACGGCAGTCAGAATGGACATCCATGTCCAGGCTGTGCGCCAAATGCCAGGCTATGGCTTCCCCTTCGCGATCCGGGTCAGCTGCGAGATAGATTTTCTTGGCTTTCTTTGCAGCTGTTTTAAGTTCTTTTAACACTGGGCCCTTGCCGCGTATCGTGATATATTTTGGTTCAAAACGGTTTTCCACATCAACGCCCATCTGGCTTTTAGGGAGATCTCTTATATGACCCATCGATGCTCTTACTTTATATTTTTTTCCCAAGTATCTTTCAATCGTCTTCGCCTTGGCAGGCGACTCAACGATCACTAAATAATCTGCCATTAAACATCCTCCTTAAGAGGGATAAGATTGGCCGCCTGCTGTCTTTTGTAGGCGGGCGGCGCTGATTTTTATTTATTTTTGGTTGATATTCTGCAGAAGCACGGCAGCTGCAGATTCATATTTAAATATTCTTCATCCTGCAATCCGGCAGGGGGTGAAATATTCCATTATTATTGTCCATGCTGCTATGGCTTGTCAAATCTCTGATAGCATCATGTATGGATGGCAAAACATGGCCGGCTCGACAAGCAAACGGTTTCAGCCTGTTTTGCAGCCTTTACATTGCGTCTGTTGCACAATGTATAACAGATTTTAAATAATTTCAACCTTTTTGACATAAATTTTCTAATTTCAGACTATTTTCAGCAAAAATGCACTGTGATGAATTATACAATTAAACTGCATACTTTTATGCCTTTTTTAAGAAAATCTTTGTTCTGCATAACGGGATTTTCTTAAAAATTCAGTTCTTCAAGGATCTCACTTGCATCTGCAATCAGCTTTGCGCCCTGCTGGATCAATTCGTTCGTGCCGGCGGATGCCTGGCTGAATATGCTGCCTGGCAAGGCAAACACATCCCTGCCTTCATTGACGGCATAGTTTGCCGTAATCAGCGATCCGCTCTTGCTTTTTGCTTCTATTATAAAGGTCCCCTGGGAAAGCCCGCTGATGATTCTGTTCCTCATTGGGAACTGCCATCTGTCAGGCCGTGCATCAGGCGGATACTCAGAAATGACAAGCTGATCTTCCATCATCCTTCTGGCCAGCTGTTCATTGGATTTTGGGTAAATATGATTAAGGCCTCCAGCAATGACACCGATCGTCCGGCCGCCGAGCGAAATGGCTGTTTCATGCGCCTCGGCATCCACTCCGGCTGCCAGTCCGCTTACGATGGCCACTCCCTTTCCCACCAAGCCCGGAAATACTTTTTTAATTGCGCTCCTGCCGTATCCTGTTATCTGCCTGGAGCCTACAACCGCAAGCTTGGGATCCAGATGCAACAAGCTGATGTCTCCTTTTGCGTATAGTACCCAGGGAGGCTGATAGATCTCCTTAAGAAGCGGGGGATATTCAGGGTCAAAGATTGTAATGCAGTGAATGCCGTATTTCTCGTATAGCCTGATTTTCTCTATCGTTGTCTCCAGGCTGCTTTTAGTTGGGAAAAAGAGTTTACGATCGGGTTCAGAGAAAGCTGCTGACAGGGAGGTTTTCATGTGGGGATCTTTCTTTAGGAAATGATAAATGCTGCTCCAGGAACTTTTGTGATGGAGGGAGATAAATTTCAGCTTGAATTCGTCCATTTGCGGACCTCCTGATAGGAATTTTTTAAGAGAGGGAGTTAAAAAAGAAGGAGAAATAGTCCCCTTGAGGCAAGGGGACCGGAAAGTCTGATCTATGTGTTTAGTGCGTTTTGCATTCGTCGAAAAGGCCTTTTTCTTTCAGGACCTTAATCAAAGTTTCACCCATTACGGATGGAGTATCGGCAACCTGGATTCCGCATTCGTTCATCACACGGATTTTTTCGTCAGCAGTGCCTTTACCGCCTGAGATGATGGCGCCGGCATGGCCCATGCGCTTCCCTGGAGGTGCAGTACGGCCGCCGATAAAGCCGACAACAGGCTTTGTCATATTAGCTTTTACCCACTCAGCTGCTTCTTCTTCAGCCGTTCCGCCGATTTCACCAATCATGATGACCGCTTTTGTTTCCGGATCTTCATTGAATGCTTTTAATACATCGATGAAGTTTGTTCCGTTGACAGGGTCTCCGCCGATTCCAACTGCAGTGGACTGGCCGATTCCAGCCTGTGTGAGCTGGTGGACAGCTTCATACGTCAATGTACCGGAGCGGGACACTACGCCGACATGCCCTTTTGTATGGATATATCCTGGCATGATGCCGATTTTGCACTCATCAGGCGTGATGACGCCAGGGCAGTTAGGGCCGACCAGGCGGGTCTTCTTGCCTTCCATATAACGCTTCACTTTAACCATATCAAGAACAGGGATATGCTCTGTAATACAGATGGCCAGGTCAAGCTCTGCATCGACCGCCTCAAGGATGGCGTCTG
Source organism: Bacillus infantis (assembly GCF_008180445.1). GTDB lineage: Bacteria > Bacillota > Bacilli > Bacillales > Cytobacillaceae > Bacillus_AB > Bacillus_AB infantis_B. Next base: position 24,354 of record NZ_VTER01000007.1, on the reverse strand, counting down.
CAGCAAAAGCAGCCGGAACATAAATGACAGAGGCAGTTGCGCCTGTTTCTTTGACAGCTTCCTGAACTGTATTGAAGACAGGTACTCCTTCGACTTCCATGCCGCCTTTGCCCGGAGTTGTGCCCCCGACGATTTGTGTGCCGTATTCCAGCATCTGCTTTGTATGGAAAAGGGCAGTTGAACCTGTTATCCCTTGAACTATTACTTTTGTATCTTTATTAATGAATACACTCACGTCAAATTCCCCTTTCTTAACCTACTAGTGAAACGATTTTTTCTGCCCCGTCACTCATGGAATCCGCTGCGATGATATCAATATCGGATTCTGCGAGAATCTTTTTGCCAAGGTCTACGTTCGTGCCTTCAAGGCGTACAACAAGCGGCACTTTCAGGCCAACCTGCTTTGCAGCCTCTACAACGCCTTCTGCAATGACATCGCATTTCATGATTCCGCCGAAGATATTGACAAAGATTCCTTTTACATTCGGATCAGAAAGGATGATTTTGAATGCTTCTGTTACTTTCTCTGCTGTTGCACCGCCCCCAACATCAAGGAAGTTGGCCGGGTCGCCGCCGTAATGCTTGACAATATCCATTGTCGCCATTGCCAGTCCGGCACCGTTGACCATGCAGCCGATGTTTCCGTCAAGGGAGATGTAGCTGAGGTCATATTTTGAAGCTTCGATTTCTTTTGGATCTTCTTCTTCCAGATCGCGGTACTCAAGAATATCCCTTTGACGGTAAAGTGCATTAGAATCGAAATTCAGTTTTGCATCAAGCGCCATTACCTTGCCGTCGCCAGTGACAACAAGCGGATTGATTTCTGCTATAGAGCAGTCCTTCTCAATATAAGCATTATAAAGCGCAAGCATGAACTTTGCTGCCTGGTTGACAAGCTTGGCCGGGATATTGATATTGAACGCGATGCGGCGTGCCTGGAATGCTGTCAGGCCGATTACCGGATCGATTTCTTCCTTGAAAATCTTTTCAGGTGTTTTTTCAGCAACTTCTTCGATTTCTGTGCCGCCTTCTTCAGACGCCATCAGCACTACGCGGGAAGTTGCGCGGTCAAGCACAAGGCCGACATAATATTCTTTCTGGATATCACAGCCTTCTTCAATCAGGAGGCGCTTCACTTCTTTCCCCTCAGGGCCTGTCTGGTGAGTGACCAGTGTTTTCCCCAGGATTTCAGATGCATATGTACGTACTTCATCGAGGTTTTTCGCAACCTTGACGCCGCCTGCTTTTCCGCGTCCGCCTGCATGGATCTGCGCCTTAACTACAACTACCTCTGTGCCAAGTTCTTTAGCTGCTTCTACTGCTTCTTCAACTGTAAAAGCGACCTTTCCATTCGGAACCGTTACCCCGTATTTTCTGAGGACTTCTTTTCCCTGGTACTCATGAATATTCATTTCCCATCCTCCTATCAAACTCTTCAAAAAATAGACTGCGCTTTCATTTTATAAAATGAGCACACCCTTGTCTACAGTTATGACTTAAATATTATATTTCTTTAAAAATTTTAAAATTTAAATCTATAAAAAACCCTGTAAAGTAAAGCGTTTTCATTTTTTATTTTTAAAAATTGTTTTTTCAGCATAGAAATATATTTATGAAATGATGATCAATTACCGTTCGGGAGCAGGTCCTTTCCGCGGCTTTCTATGCGGGGAAATATGACTTTGAAAAGCGCTCTTTCCTCAAAAGAGCTTTTCTGCCCAATACGAATAAGGACAGGCTATAATCCCTGTCCCCTGCTGTGCTCTCCGGCCCGGCGGTCGGCTTTATATACAAAGGCGAAAATTTCTGCCACTGCCTGGTACAGCTCCTCCGGGATATTTTCATCGATGTTCAGCTTTCCGAGCAATTCAACCAGTGACGCGTCTTCCTGAATGGGAATATTATGCTCTTTCGCTTTTTCGAGGATATTCTCGGCTGTCAGTCCCTTTCCTTTGGCCTTAACCTTAGGTGCTTCATGTCCGTCCCTATAGGATAGGGCGACGGCTTCCTTCCTGATCTTCGGATCCTGCTGTTTCATATTTTTATATCAACTCCGCTGTATTTCCCTGAATCGGACAATGGCCGGTACGCCATCCCTGTTGTTTGCGGCTGGACGCCGCTGCCTTTCTCGAAAACAATGGAAGAAAGCCTGTAATCCAGTTCTTCCAGCCCTTTTTTCAACCCGTCTGTAAAAGGGGCTGCCCACTCCCTGATGCGGCTGTCCCCGTTAAAGACCTTGATCTGCACGATTCTGTTCTGGACCTGGACATCGACTATCGTTTCCTTTAAATGGTCCAAGTCCAGGTAGAAAATGACGCGGCAATAGGCAGGATCGATCCTTCCATCGGCCAGCTTCCTTCCGCTCCATTGCATGGTCATTTCCGCTGTCCTGTTCCACAGCGGGACAGGCAGCTGGAATATATACTGCTGCAGCGGTCCTGTTTCTTGAGCCAACAGCTGGTGTCCCGTCAATTTATTCAGCAGTTGCTCCGCTGCCTCTTTGTGCTGAATGGGAGGGCCTTCCTTCAGAAACTGCAATAGCATCATTTTAAGTGATTCATTCTTCAAGCCGCTGTCATCCCCGCCCGAGAGGAAGCTGAACACTCCATGATCATGGGAATAGCCCAGGCTTTTCAGTATGTGTGTAAGCCTGGACTGCAGCAGCCCGTCCCCGGCAGCGGCAGCCGCGGCTGATTTTGCCGAGATTTCGCCAAGCAGTACCTGCCTGGCGTCCATGCTTTTTTCTCCCTGCCCTTCTGGATCGCTTTCAGTTAATAGCTTGATGCTTTCGGACACCTTTTCAGGATCAGGCATTTGCGGATGCAAAATCCGCAGAAGCTGAATGGCTTCTGCCGGCTTCATATCTCTGCCGGCAAGCGCTGAAAAAAGCTGGCTTTTCCATGCTTCTGCAGTTCGTTCCGGCTGCAGGGCAGCCGAAGCTGGGCGTCCTGCAGGATCGTTATCTGCATTTGAATTCAACATAGATGCATTCTGTGCAGTTTTCGCCCCCTCCATCCCTTCTCCTGACTCGTTAGAGGATATATGCATATTCCCCTGCAATCTGCCGGCAAAAGCCTTTAAGAGGTCTTCCAGTGATCCTGCCGGCCTCCCAGCCTGTCCACTGGAAACAAGAATCCGCTGAAGAAGGCCGGCCTCCTTCAGTCCTTTTGGCAGGGCGCCGGCTGCTTCCAGCAGGTGCCTGGCCCCTTCGGCCCGCTTACCATCCTGGCTTCCCAGCCATTCTTTCACTAAGAACGAGAGTGATTCTTCCCCCTGCTTCATCTTCAATGAAGCGCTAAGATCTGCCGCCATATGAAGAAGCGCTTTCCCCGAAGTGCTCACACCAGGGTGATCCAGCAGGTCCACAAGCTCTGTGAGAAGGGCTTGGATGGGCTTTCCGCCCTGTGCAGCCATCAAAGAATCCAATACCCTGCCTGAAACCGGCAGCTGCCTTGACAAGGCCTGCTTGATTGCTTCAAGCTGATCCTGTGAAGGGCGGCTGCCGCCGAGCCATTCTGCAATCGCGGACAGGCCCTCTTTTGTAATGGGCAGCTGCTCTTTTACCAAAAAAGACACCATATCAATATTCGTCTTGGCGGAGGCAAGTGCCAGCTTATTAAGCAATACTTCCTCAGCGCCCATTCCCTTTTGTGTTTCAGCACCAGGAAGAAGCTTCAGCCGCGGAGCCCCATCCCCCGGCAGGACCTGCAGCCAATACCGCTCATTTACCGTCAATGCTGTTTCAAGCTGCGCTATCACCTTCTGCCCTCCAATCATGACCTCTGCAGTCTGATTGGGATGAAGCTTGATGACCTTTGCGCTTACGATTTGCCCGGGGTTCAAGGCAAGCGGCTTAGGACCGCCGCTGTTTCTGTTCTGCAGTATTGAACCGACAATATTCAGCGGATCCATTTCCCTTCACCTCTAATACATGCCCTTGATCGGGGCAAAGCTTTTTCGATGTTCATTGATGATCCCGTGCTTTTGAATAGCCTCAAGATGCTCCCGTGTGCCGTAGCCCATATTCCTGCCGAAGCCATAGTGAGGATAGAGTTCGTCAAGTTCCCTCATATACCGGTCCCTCGTTACCTTGGCTATCACAGAGGCAGCTGCAATCGTCACACTTTTGCTGTCGCCTTTTATGACTGCCTCTGCCTGAAAGGGAACATCCAGATCAACCGCATCTGTCAATAAATAATCCGGTGTACTGCCCATATCTGCCAGGGCCAGGAGCATCGCTTTCTTTGAAGCTTGGAGGATATTAATCCGGTCGATTTCCCCTGCACTGATACGGCCGATTCCGACAGCAGCTGCGCCGGACATGATTTCTTTGTAAAATTCGTCCCTCTTTGCTTCAGACAGCTTCTTGGAGTCATCAAGGCCAGGAAGATAAAATCCTTCCGGCAGTATGACTGCTGCTGCGATGACAGGGCCGGCGAGCGGACCCCTGCCGGCTTCATCCGTGCCTGCGATCATTGTCCAGCCGCTTTTCTTCAGCCTCCGCTCAAATACAGTCATTTCCTGATACCGGCCGTAAAGCCTGGCCTCCCCGGCCCTTTGTCTGTCCCATCTCGCGAGCAGCTGCTGCACCCCTTTGCGTCCATCAGATTTGAGCTCCCCGAAGAATGGGTCTTTGTCGTCTTTCAGATCCTTCAGCTTCTCGCTGATTTCACTGATTGTAAGCTGTTTCATTTAATCCACCCTTATGCCATTATGTAGAAGGAAGGGCCAGTCATGCTGCGCGACCCTTCCGGATAAATACCAAAAAATAAAGGCCCCATGCAGAGGCCTTTATTCATTGCTGCTATTCTATTTTACCATTTTAAAACGGTATTGCGGACAAAAAAGCCGATTTACTCTGCAGGTTCTCCTGCTGCAAAATCTGACGGGTGTTCAAATGATAACGGGCCAAGCTTTTCTGTCCGGATTTCACGGATGATCAGCTCTGCGACTTTATCATAATCGACTTCACCCCCGCCCATTAGGCAGCCCCTCAGCCTTCCGATTTTATCGAAGGCTTCTACTGCTTCCTCAGGGAATTCTTCAAGGCTGTATCTTTCCAGCAGCCTTCCAGGGTAGTGTTTTTCAAGAAACTTCAATGCATAAATGGCGATGTCATGAAGATTTAATATCGTATCTTTTATCGCTCCGGAAAGAGCCAGCTTTAGGCCCACTTCCTGGTCTTCAAATTTCGGCCATAAAATCCCCGGTGTATCCAGGAGTTCCATTTCCTTGCCGGCCTTTATCCACTGCTGCGCTTTTGTCACCCCGGGCATATTGCCTGTTTTGGCAATATTTTTCTTTGCAAGCCGGTTGATGAGCGTTGACTTGCCGACATTCGGGATCCCTACGATCATTCCCCTGATTGCCCTTGGCTTTACACCTTTGGCTCTCATCCGGTCAAACTTTTCCTTCAATATTTCCTGTGCTGCAGAGGAGATATCCTTCATGCCGGACCCTGCCTGTGAGTTAATGGCAAGCGCTTTGATCCCTCTATCGCTAAAATAGCGGATCCAGGCTTTTGTGGCTTCTTTATCAGCCATATCGGCCTTATTGAGCAGCACAAGCCTCGGTTTATGCTGGATGATCTCGTCGATCATCGGATTTCTTGAAGACTGCGGCAGACGCGCGTCGACAAGCTCAAAAATAATATCAACAAGCTTCAGCTTTTCTGTGACCTGCCTGCGGGCTTTTGCCATATGCCCTGGAAACCATTGTATTGTCAAGGCTGCCACCCTTTCTGACTAGAATAATTGCTATTTTACGATGCGGAAGTCCTCAAGGGGCCAATAGATGATATTTGTATCCCCAAGCACCTTTTCCATCGGGATCGTGCCGATATGGCGGCTGTCCTTGCTGTAGCGCCGGTTATCGCCCATTACGAAGAGATGACCCTCCGGCACGGTCTCCTGCCCGATTTTATCTTCAAGTGTAAAAGGCTCTGTCAGCGGCCCGTCGATGACCTCTTTCTTGTATTCATCAAGATACGGCTCCTCGACCGCTTCGCCATTTACATATAAGATATCATCTTTGTATTCGATCCTGTCACCCGGCAGGCCGATTACCCTTTTTATGTAGTCCTTATTTTCCGGGGCGTGAAAGACGATGATGTCAAATCTCTTTGGATCGCCAATCTTATACGTGAACTTATTCACGATCATCCTGTCCGTATCATGGAGCGTCGGCATCATCGACAGTCCATCCACCACAATCGGGGCGAATAAGAAATAGCGGATGACAGCCGCAAGGAGCACAGCGATGATCAGCGCCTTTGTCCATTCCCAGAATTCACTTTTGCTCTTTCCCATGTTAGTTCCCACCAATCTCTGCTAAAAAATATATCCAGCGTCCTATTGATTATCACTTTGATTCATTCTTTACATTTACATTATTTCACTGCAATAAACACGATGGGATGTATAATTCCTAGTATTGGCCTATTTTCTGCCATTTAAGCCCCTGCACCTCCAGAGCCCTGAAATAATCCGGAAGCCGGGCAAGTGCAGCTGCAAAAGGAGGCCGGGTGAAAAAAGCCAAATGAAAAAACCCGGCTGGCGCCGAGTTTGGCCAAGGCCGGATCCGGCTGATTAGCACGTCATACTTAACGCTTTTATGTGAAAAAGGAGCTTGATATACAAGCTCCTTCTTCGCAATTGGCGGTGCAGAGCGCACCGCCGCTTTACTATTATCGGATTTCTTTGATACGAGCTTTTTTACCGCGCAGGTTACGCAGGTAGTAAAGTTTCGCACGGCGTACTTTACCGCGGCGCATAACTTCAAGCTTCGCAATTTTTGGTGTGTGTACAGGGAATGTACGCTCAACGCCTACACCGTAAGAAACTTTACGTACTGTAAAAGTTTCGCTGATTCCACCACCACGACGCTTAATTACAACACCTTCATACACCTGAACACGTTCGCGGGTACCCTCGATAACTTTAACGTGTACACGTACAGTATCACCAGGACGGAACGCAGGAACATCAGCGCGAAGCTGTTCTTTTGTAATTTCTTCGATTAATTTATGCATCGTTTTCAACTCCTTCCAACAGATGCTCTTGCACAGACTTTCTTTATTGCAGCGGAACATCGTTATAAGACCCGGCCGATCACTCAGCCCAAGCCACAAAAACTATCATAACATAAACAGTGCCTGTCATCAATAGCTATTATGCTCTTTTTTTATTTCTTCGAGAAGGCGCAGCTGCTCTTTTGTAAGCTCTGCTTCTTCAAATAGATCCGGACGGCGGAGAAAGGTCCTTTTCAAAGACTCTTTCATCCTCCACTCATCAACAAGGCGGTGGTTGCCTGAAGTCAAGATATCAGGCACCTTCATCCCCCTGAAGTCGGCCGGCCGTGTATAATGCGGATGCTCCAGAAATCCGGTGCTGAACGAATCCTTCATATGGGATTCCTCATTTCCGAGGACACCCGGGAGAAGGCGGACAATGCTGTCGATCAGCACCATGGCCCCCAGCTCACCCCCGGTAAGCACGAAATCCCCTATGGAGATCTCATCTGTCACAAGATGCTCCCTTATCCGTTCATCGTAGCCTTCATAATGGCCGCACACAAAAATCAAATGATCGAGGGATGAAAGCTCCTCCGCCTTTTTCTGAGTATACCGCTCACCCTGGGGACATAGGAGGACCACTCTCGGCTCCCCGGCGCCTGCCTTCCCTTTTAAGTCGGCAACCGCGTCAAATATCGGCTGGGGCTTCAGCACCATGCCGGCTCCCCCGCCATAAGGATAATCATCAACCGTTTTATGCTTATTGTCGGCATAGTCCCTGAAATTGACTACATTGTAGCTGACGGCGTTATTTTCTTCGGCCTTCTTCAGGATGCTGTGGCCGAAAACACCGCCGAACATCTCGGGAAATAGAGTAAGTACATCGATCTTCATCATGACAGCAAGCCTTCCATCGGTTCAATGATGATGAGTTTTTCTTTCACATCCACTTTTTTGACAACATCTTCAATATAAGGGATCAGTAAATCTTTCTGCCCCTTTTTGCTGACCACCCATACATCGTTGGCGCCTGGGGTCAGGATTTCCGTTATTTCCCCTATTTCTTCTTCATCAATTGTTTTCACGGTACAGCCGAGGATTTCATGGAAATAATACTCATTTTCCTCCAGCTGCCCCAGCTGATCTTCAGAGACCTTCAATATTGCGCCTTTAAGCTTTTCCGCCTCATCCAGGCTGTCCAGGCCCTCAAAAGTAAGCAGATCAAACGATTTATGCTGTCTGTGTGTTTTTACAGTCAGCTTCACAGGTTCCTTCGAACCCGCCTGGAATAAGAATAAATGGCGGCCTGCCTTATAGCGCTCTTCCGGAAAATCGGTGCGCGATACGACCCTCACTTCGCCCCTGACACCGTGTGTATTGACAATCTTCCCTACATTGAACCACTTTTCCATCTTTGCCGATCACCTCTAGCGAATTTCTTTAACGACTCCATCTTCAATGATGATGGTCTTGTTTGCGGATACCTCATCCCAGGCGTCGCCAATGCCGATCTCCACGACAGCCTGAACTTCTTTTTCCTTCAGTTCACTGCCTAATGGTAGCATATGTAGTTGTTCCATTTGAAACTCCAGCAGCTTGATCTTTTCTTTGCGCCTGCCGGTTTCTTTTTCAAAATTGGCTGTCAGGCCTGCCTGCTGGAACTTTTTCGATTTCTCTATCTTTCTCGCTTCAAAACGAAGCTGTTCACATTCTTTCAAAAGCTGCGTTTTTCTTTCCATATAGGTTTCAAGAAGCTTCCTTTTGCTTTTTTCGGTTAAGATCTGTTTAACTGTGGCGGTTTGAAGTATTTTCACCCTTAAGCCTCCTTCAGCGTCCTGGTACCGAACCAACTTCTAAAAGCTCCTGAATGGTAAAAAAAGGAGGGGATCCCCCTCCTTTTTCTAATTCCTCCGGCCATGCCTCGGGAAGGTTCATTCAGTTATTTCCAAAAAAATCCTTTTTTGCTGTGATGATCCTGCTGCATACACAACAGTCCGTATCGATTTAGCGACGCGCCCTTGCTTCCCGATCACTTTCCCCATGTCACTCTTGTTGACAGAAAGCTGATAGGTAACGCGGTGGTCATCTTCCCGGACATCCACCAGGACATCATCGGGAAAATCAACCAAGGGCTTAACGATCGTTTCGATAAGCTCTTTCATCACGCGCAGAATTACTTGCCGTTCTTAGCGTTATGGAATTTCTCCATAATGCCTTCTTTAGAGAACAGGTTGCGTACTGTGTCAGAAGGCTTAGCGCCATCGCTCATCCATTTAAGAGCAAGCTCTTCGTTGATTTCAACCTTAGCAGGCTGTGCAACTGGATTGTAAGTTCCAACTGTTTCAATGAATCGTCCGTCACGAGGAGAACGAGAATCTGCTACTACAATACGATAGAAAGGGGATTTTTTAGCTCCCATACGTTTTAAGCGAATTTTTACTGCCATGTTAAATAAGCACCTCCGAATAGTTTCACACAAGATAGTATAATATCAATAGATAAATGGTTTGTAAAGTGTTTTTTCTTTACATGTTATAAAAACTTGATTCCCGCGGCTGTTCAGCCATGCTTTGGAGCACGCCGGGACAGCATTTCCAGGCGCAGAAGGACAAAAATCAAAACGGATTGAAAGGCAGCTTGAAGCCTTTCTTTTTCCCCTTTTGCTGCATCCCTGTCATCTGCTTCATCATTTTTTTCATATCCTCGAACTGCTTGAGAAGACGGTTCACTTCGGGTACGGTCCTGCCGCTGCCCTTCGCAATCCTCTTCCGGCGGTTCGCGTTGATGATTTCCGGATGCGTCTTCTCTTCCTTTGTCATCGATTTGATGATGGCCTCAACATGCGCGATCTGCTTTTCATCGATCTGCATGTTATTAAGCCCCTTGATTTTGTTGGCGCCGGGCATCATTTTCAGAATTTCATCCAGCGGCCCCATATTGCGGACCTGGCCCAGCTGGTCAAGGAAGTCATCAAAGGTAAAGGAAGCTGTCCGCATTTTCTTTTCGAGCTCTTTTGCCTTTTCTTCATCAACGTTGGATTGGGCCTTCTCGATCAGGGTGAGGACATCTCCCATGCCGAGTATCCGGGACGCCATTCTTTCCGGATGGAAGGCTTCAATCGCATCCATCTTTTCCCCGAGTCCGACGAATTTGATCGGCGTGCTGGTAACAGAACGGATGGAAAGCGCAGCTCCCCCCCGTGTATCGCCGTCAAGCTTTGTCAGGACAACGCCTGTCAGCCCCAGCTGCTCGTTGAAGCTCTGGGCGACGTTCACTGCATCCTGCCCTGTCATTGCATCTACGACAAGGAAGATCTCATCCGGCTTGGAAAGCTCCTTGATCTGTTTGAGCTCATCCATGAGGGCTTCATCCACATGAAGGCGCCCTGCCGTATCGATCAGCACATAATCATGGTGGTCTTCCTTCGCCTTGGCGATGGCCTGCCTGGCTATCTCAACAGGCGATACCTGGTCGCCGAGAGAGAATACAGGCATATTGATCTGTTTGCCGAGCGTTTCAAGCTGCTTGATGGCAGCCGGACGGTAGATGTCCGCGGCCACCAGCAGCGGATTGCGGTTATGCTTTTTACGGAGCAGGTTTGCAAGCTTCCCTGTGGTGGTCGTTTTACCGGCACCCTGGAGCCCGACCATCATGATCACGGTCGGCGGGCGATTGGATACCGCCACTTTGCTCTGCTCCCCGCCCATCAGTTCGGTAAGCTCCTCTTTAACAACCTTTATAACCTGCTGGCCCGGCGTCAGGCTCTTCAGCACTTCCTGGCCGATTGAACGCTCGCTGACCTTTTTCACAAACTCTTTGACAACCTTAAAGTTGACGTCTGCTTCCAAAAGGGCCAGGCGCACTTCGCGCATCATCTCTTTGACGTCCGCCTCGGATACCTTCCCTTTGCCGCGGATCTTCTGTATCGTATTTTGCAGTCGGTCGGCTAATCCTTCAAATGCCATATATGCCGCCTCCTAATCTAATTTCTCTAGCTCAGCCACTGCTTCCATCAGAAATTGATGGGAAGGACTGCCTTCTTCAAGAAAAGTTCTCATTTCGCGAATAAGTTTGCTGCGCTGTTGAAATTTATGAAATAACAGCAGCTTTTCTTCATATTCCTCCAGCATTGCTTCGGTACGCTTGATGTTATCGTACACTGCCTGCCGGCTGACATCATATTCCTCGGCAATCTCACCGAGAGAATAATCATCCAGATAATACAGGGACATATAGCTCCGCTGCTTCGGCGTCAACAACGACTGATAAAAGTCATACAGATAGTTCATCCTCGTCGTCTTCTCCAGCATAGCTCATTCCCCCTTGTTAAGTGAAAAGCCTTTACAATAAAACAGTTTACACAGAACCCCAAACTGTGTCAAGGAAATCCGGGCCCGGCGCCGCTTCTTCGGCCTTTGTCAGCGTTTCCTCTTTTTGGCTTCCAGCAGTCGTTTCATTCTCTCTTCCCGCTCATCCGGGCTGATGCTTGCTCCGGAGCGTCCTTTTGGTTTCCGGACCTCAGCCTGCCGCGCGGCGGGTTCTGCTTCCCGAGCGCGGGACTCCGCAACCTGGACGCCTTTCTGCCGGCCAGCTGTTCGCACCTTGGCGGCTGTTTTCTCTAATGGCCTGCTTCCACCGGCCGCTGGAGCCTTCCTGGTCCTTCGTCTTTCCGGAATCAGCCTGAGCCCGAACCTCCTGGCCGCTATCTCGGCAAAGAAGAGGAGGAATGCCGCAAGAAGCAGCCATTCACTGATTGAGGCCTTTTCAAAACTTCCTGCCTTCAGCGGGCGGAATGCCTCCTTGCCTTCTTCGAGCCGCTCTCCTCCCGTCAAGGCAGATATCTCCTTAAGGAGTCCTTCATTTTCTTTTTGCATCAAATATTCTTCTGAATATGGGAGAGTAAAGCCGGTTTTATAGGTCCTTGTTTCTCCCGACAGGCTTTGCTGGCTGATATTGACATAAAACATGCCAGGCTCTGAAGGCATTTTAATTTCGTACTTGCCGGGAGCTGCCAGTTTAGTGCTTGCATCAATTTTTTCCCCGCTATCTGAAATAACTGCTATTTCTGCAGGCAGGGCAGCCTTGCTGCTGTTTCCTTCAAGCAAAACGGCCGTTTCTTCATTTTCCCTCCGGACTGACAGGCTGTAAGTTTCGCTCTCATATTTTGGAAGCGAGATGCTGGCGAGTTTATTGATGAACTGCGGCCATTTTTCCCAGCGGGCCCAGTCCCCCGACCATTTTCCGCTTATATCCGAAGTAAAGGCGATCGTATGGCCGATGCCATACTGCCATTCAGCCAGGATAGGATCCTCTTTCTCACTGAGAAGGGGGACCTCTGCACCCTGTTTGGCTTCAGAGGCAATATAGGCATTCATCTGCGGAACACCGCCTGCAAAAAAATCGCCCCATTCCGGAAACGGCCGCAAAGATGGATAAAAAGGATTGTCTTCGATATATGTTCTCGTCGCCATAACGGTTTCCCTTGATAGAATGCTCGGAATCACCGATGAGTCCGTGACATCGTAGAAGCGCCCGGTACCAAGCTCAGCCAGCTCTTCCAGCAGATTCCGGTCGGCATCGCTTCCAAGCGCCACAGTCGATAGAGTAATATTGTTTTCTTTCCCCGTTTCTATCATGCTTTCATAATCAGCGCTTCTGGCAGACTGCCCGTCTGTCAGGAGGATGATATGCTTCCGCTGGAGCTTAAGGTTCTCCAGCTCTTCGTACGCTTTTTCGAGGGAGGTAAAGATCTCCGTGCCTCCCCCGGGAGTGACTGAGCCAATTTTGTCTGCCGCGTCCTTTTTATTGTCAAGCGGTCCGGTTTCCACGATAACCCACGGGCGGTCATCAAATGCTATGAATCCCAAAGTATCTTTCTCGCGCAAGAGTTCAACTGATCTTGCTGCCGCCTCTTTTGCCAGTTCCAGCTTGCTCCCTGCCATGCTTCCAGAACGGTCCATTACAATCATAAGGCCGAGGGAGGGCATTTCCTTCTTCCCTTTAATGTCCATGTTGACAGGCAGCAGCTTTTCGATCGGCGTTTTGAAATAGCCGCCAAGACCAAAGCTGTTCTCTCCCCCCGCCATAATGAATCCTGAGCCAAATTCCTTTACAGCCTTTTCGATAAGCATCATCTGATTCCCGGAAACCACCGTTGCAGGTATATTATTGAAAATGATGGACTGATATGGAAGAAACCCGGAAAGTGAGGTAGGCAGTTTTTCCGGCACGATGGAATCCGCCAGAAGTCCTGACCCGTCCAGTATGTTTTCAAGCTGGCTTTTTTCCTGCTCTACAATCAAAACCTTGGGAGTCCCTTTAATATTGACAGCAGACTGAAGGCTATTGTTTTCTATGAATCCGTCCCCTTCAGCGGAAATTTCAGCCTTGATTGCGGATAAGCCTGTTTCATCCATTTTGTGCTTGAAGGTGTAGACATTTTTTCCTTCTTTAACCGTGATACTCTCTTTCAGGACTTCCCGGCTGTTTACAGAAAGCCTTAAATCAGCTTCTTTTGCAGAATTGCTGTCTATCGTCATTGTAATGGATGCTTCTTCACCCTCATACAAGGCCGGCGGAACTTCCAGGCTGGAAATGGACATATCCTCTTTCCTGCTGCTGTCCAGCAGGACATAATCAAGCTCTATCCCCCGGTTCTTCAAAAGCTTTGCCGCTTCACGGCTGCTGCCGGCCGTTTCCCTTCCGTCTGATAAAAGGACAATCCGCCCAGGGGTTTCCTGCGGCATGAGAGTCGAAGCCAGCTGAATGCCCGCCTCGAGATTCGTTTCACCCTTCCCGGTGTCAGTACTGAACTCCCGGAACTCTCCCTTCATACTGGCCAGCGAGCTTTCAGCAGCAGCTGTTTCTCCAGCCGATATCACGGCATATGAATCTTCCTTTCCTTTGGACTGGATTCCGGCATCGATGAAATCCAGCAGCTCTCCTTCCCTGCCCTGAACACTGGCAGAGCGGTCGGCGATGAAAACCACCGTTTTTCCCGGAGCAGGCAGTCTGATTGAAGGGACAGCCAGCGCAAAGGCAAGGAGAATGAACACGATGGCCCTCATCACAGCTGTTCCCTTCCTATTTCCCCTGCCCTTTACTGTCTTGATAAACAAGAATACCAGGAGCAGGGAAGGAATGATGAGCAAAAGCATAAAAGGATGTTTAAATTCTATTCCCACGCCTGAACACCTCCCATTCTGCAGCTATCAGGATGAAAGCGAATAATGCGAGCCAAAACCAAAGTCCGTTCTGCTCTTTTTCCTCATAGACGTTTGAAGCTCTTTTATCATTCATCGTAAAGGAAGAGGCATGCCTGGCAGCTTTTTCCCTGTCATCGAGCAGGACAGAGAAAAAATAATGTTCTTCCCCTGCGGCAGCCTGGTAGACTCCCGGCTTATAGGGAGCAGCAAAGTTTTCCTTTGCCAGATCCAATGAATACAGATTTTCATTTTCATCATTGTAAATATCCAGCGAACCAGAGCCTGCCCCTGCATTGAGCCACTTCTCTTCCCCTGGTGAAAAATAGCCCAGAAAATCAGACTGGGCGGCCAGCCATTGATAGGCATTATACAAGAAGACCGGAAAACCGGGCTGCAAAGGCCAATCAGAATCTTCCAAAGCGAAATTGATCAGCAAAGCCGGAGTCCCATTCTGTGTTCCCTTCTGGATCAGAGGGCGCCCGCCTGACTGCAGGAGGGTTTCCCAATCACCTTTAAGCGGCTCGTACGAGGAATCTATGAAAATATTTTCTGCCTCCACATGTTCAAGAATCGGATCATCCGCGGCCACCGGCGGTTCTTCCAGCTTTTCCCTGCCTGTTTCCGCATTGAAGATGATTACAGGCCTTCCCTCTGCCGCCTCAAGGCTGCCGGCATCTGCAAGGTATATGCCTTCTTCCCCGGCTGCAGCTGTTGAAGGATCGGCCTGAACCAGTTCAGCTCCCCATGTTTCAAAGCCTTTCAGCACAAAAGGACTGATGCTGCCAACGGCAATCACCTTTTGGCTCGGCTCATTATAGATCGCTGTCAGCTCATTGTCGGCTTGATAAGCATCATCCGCCTTTATTTCTGCCTTATAGTACGGATGCTCGGGAAGGCCGGGAATCTGGATCACTGATTGCCCGTTTCCTTCAATCTCCACTTCCTGCTCAAAGAGCACCTGGCCCTCATATAGTACCCGGAAGGAAAAAGCAGCCTCCTCCGCTGACTGGTTCTCAACGGCAGCCCCTCCGGCAATCCCCTCTCCTTCCCGGACAACACCAAAAGATAAAAGTGCAAGATTCTGCCCTTCTTTTCCGAAATTATGGACTTCAGTATAATTTCCTTCATCCAGGGCCGCGGCTGCTTCTTTTTCAAGTCCGTCAGAAAATATATATATAGCCGAATTCTTTGCATCTGCCAATGAATTGGCCAGCTGCAGCGCTTTGGTCATGTTTTCATGTTCATAAGTAATTTCAAGATCATTGATTGACTTTTTAACAGCAGCTTTCTCCTTTTCCCCTGACAGGAGGATTTCCGGATTCTCCCCGGCTCTTATCAGAGTAACCTCCTGGCCGGCCAGGCTGCCGGCAAGCGAAAGCATCTTCTCCCTTGCCTTCTCAAAGACCGGTTCACCATCTCTTTCAGCAAGCATGGATGCAGAGGGATCGACAACAAGTATCAAGCGGCTCCCCTTTAATTCTTCTCCTAACCAGAAAGGCCGAACGAGCGCAAACAGCAGCAGCAGCAGGGCAAGAAGCTGCAGCCAGAATAACAGATTCTGCTGAAGCTTCTTCAGCCAGGGCGATGCCTGCCACTCATTCACTGCCTCAAGCCATAGCATATTGGAAGGAATGATTTTCTCATCAAACTGCTTCCGGAAAAAGTAGAATAATATAAAGGCGATGATAAAAAAGCCTAATAAAAAATAGATAGGGCTAAAAAAGAGCATTGTGTTTCACCTCAATTCAACATGCCTTTACCAGGCAGGATGCGCAATAAAATGGTCTGGATGTCTGTGTCAGCTGTAATCGGCACAAACTGCCCCCCATATTTCCTGCAGGCCGCCTCAAGCTGCCTGCCATGCTCTTCCAGCCTCTTCTTATATCCATCAACAATCACGGGATTCATACTGACATTAACTGAAGTTCTGCTTTCGCTGTCTACCAGCCTGATATCTCCACTGTAAACCGGCTCGGTTTCCTCACTTGCCAGAATCTGCAGCAGCCAGAAATCCTGCTTCATGGCCCCTATCCTCTTCATTGCAGACTCAAGCCCGCTGAGCGGCTCCATTGTGTCGGTAATGAGGATGGACAGCTGCTGATTTTTTTGCAGGGCACGGCTTAAATGGTCTGAATAACCCTCATTGATTCCGGCACCTTCCAGCTGAAGGATTTCTGCATATACCTGCTTGCTGTAATTGGCTCCTTTTCTTCTGAGGGGGGCTTTACTTCCAGAGGGCAAAGAGGCGAAATAGAGCCTGTCTCCACCTGAAAGGGCGATATAGCAGAGTGAGGCGGCCAATTCTTTAGCCAGCTTCCATTTTTGGTCAATGCTTTGCATGGAAGAGGATGTGTCCAGATAAACAGCAGCTGAAATCTCCTGTTCATCCAGGAACCGTTTTATATAATGCTTTTGGGTGCGCCCGAAAACATTCCAGTCGATTTGCCTGACATCGTCTCCCGGCTGATAGAGCCTGAAATCGGAAAATTCAAGAGAAGAACCAAAGCTGCTGGACTGCCTTGTCCCTTTATGGGCGCCGCGCTTCTTCGTTTTGACCTGCAGGCGCTTTTTCTGCAGCCTTGAAAGAAGTCCGCCTCCTTTATGCATGCTGACGGCCATCCCAGGCAGGATTCCTGGATTCGACCAGATCCCGGATGATTTCATCTGCCGTAATGCCGCTGCTGTCAGCTTCGAAGTTCACGATGAGGCGGTGGCGGAGCACCGGGAGCGCTGCCTTCCTTAAATCTCCCATGGAAACATGGTATCTCCCCTGTGACATCGCCCTTGCTTTCGCCATCATGATCAGGCTCTGCAGTCCCCTTGGGCCGCTCCCGAACTGGATGTACTGCCTGACCATCCCCGTTGCATCCGGCGACTCTGGATGCGTGGCTGAAATGATCGATACAGCCTCATCAATCATTTCTTCACTGACCAGAATCTCCTTTGCCAAAGCCTGGATCTCCAATACATCTTTTTTTGCCGCCGCATTTTGGACAGGGGCGGGCCGGGTCCCTGTCGTCCTTAATACGATCTCTTTTAATTCTTCCTTCGTCGGGTATGAGACCTGAATCTTGCATATGAACCTGTCCAGCTGTGCTTCCGGCAGCGGATAGGTCCCTTCCATATCAATCGGGTTCTGGGTGGCCAGAACAAAAAATGGATGGTCCATCATTTTTGTCTCACCCATGATTGTAACTGTTTTTTCCCCCATCGCTTCCAGCAGCGAGCTTTGTGTTTTTGGCGTCGCACGGTTGATTTCATCTGCGAGGATGATGTTTCCGAATAAAGGCCCTTCATGAAAAACGAAAGCTTGCTTCCCGCTCCCGTCAGGCTGCAGAAGCATGGTTCCTGTTATATCTGATGGCATGAGGTCCGGAGTGAACTGGATCCGCGAAAACTTCAGATCCATGCTTTCCGATATTGTCTTGACCAGCATGGTCTTCCCCATGCCGGGGAGACCCTCAAGCAGTACATGGCCGCCGGCAATGATGCTCCACAGCACCTGATCGATCACGTCCTCCTGTCCGACGATAAATGACCTGATTTCTTCCTTCACTTTATCCAGGATAGCGGCCGCTTCTTTAAATTGATTTGCTTTCTCTTCTATTGACGCCATATTTCTCACTCTCCATCAGGATCTATATTGGTAAAATAGTTCTTTACGATTTCCGCCAGTTCATCAGGCAGCTTGTAGCGCTCAGAGCTTTCCCGGTAAGACCTTTCATAAGATTCATAGACTTCGCTGTACGGCCTTGCGCTCCCCCGAAGGATGGGCCCGGCTCCCTCGCTTTGTCCGGCCGGCCCTCCTTCGCCTAGTTGTCCTGAATCCGTTTCCGTATTCACCTGGCCCGCGATCCTATCCGGTACAGTCAGGAGCTCCCTCGAGCCTTGGCCAAGTCCGGCACCTGACCCCATTCCGCCTGATCCTGAGCCAGTTCCTGATCCTGAACCTGAACCCGAACCTGAGCCGGTGCCTGATCCTGAGCCGGTGCCTGATCCTGAGCCAGTTCCTGAACCCGAGCCGCTTCCGGATCCATTCCCGGCGTTTCCTTTGCCAGGCTGCTGGCCGCCGCTGCCTGCGCTCTGGCCAGGACTCTGCCCGGGGGCTGGCTGTCCCGAGGATCCCGAAAGAGCCAGCTGTCCCGGGTTCATTCCACTAGCAGACATTTGGCTGTGCAGTTTTGTCCCTGCCTGGCCGACAGCCTGCTGTGCGGAAGCGAGCCTGGACAATGCATCGGAGGAGTTTAAGGCTTGCTCCAGCTGTTCTGCCAGCTTGGCGAGCTCTTCATCTGTCAAAGGCCCGTCCTTTTGAGCCAGCTCCTGGAGAGCTTCTTTTTGCTTGTCTGAAAGTTCCTCCGGATTTTTCTGCAGTTCCTTCAGCTCATCCATAGCTTTGTTCAGGTCTTTATTATCCAGTGCAGCCGCAAGGGAGCTTAAGCCGGCATTATCAAGCCGGCTTTTAGTTTCTTCAAGCTTCCTTTGCCTTTCTTGTTCCTTCATTTTCTGCAGCTCCAGCGACTTACTCTTTTTTTCAAGCTCTTTCAAAGCCTCTGCGGCAGAGTCAAGCTTGCTGATTTCTTTTGCCGCTTCCTCTATCAGCTTCCGTGTTTCCGGATTCTTCTCTTTCTCTGCTTTTTCATTGAGCTGTTTTTCAGCGGATTCTACAATTTCTTTTTCTTCGTCAAGCTGGCTTGCTCTTTCCATTTTCGTGCTGGGAAAATAAGCAGCGGCTGAAACTGCGAGAAGAACAGCCAGCGCTCCGAGGAACCATTTAGGGTAGAAGAACTGCTTTTTGCGTTTCAGGACAGACTCATGGTCCCTCTTCATATAAGTTAAGGCCTCTTCAAGCTGCAGGAGCTCCATAAGCCCTTCGCTGTCCAATAGTGAGTATGCTGTAAGCACCCTGTCATCAGGTACAAAGCGGTTGTAAACGGCAGCTGCCTCCCGAAATCCCGGCTTCCGGATCCAGAACCTCCAGATAGAAAAAGATAGAGACGCAAGAGCAGCTGCAAAAAGATATGCCGCCAGATCCGTGATGACCACCGTCCGGGCCAAAAGCAGGACGATAAGTACGGAGGCGCCTCCGTAAAAAAGGAGAAGCTGAAGCTCCTTCATTGCCGCTGCAAAGAGAAGCTGGCGCCGGACAGGCTTCAGCAGATTTAAGAACTGCTCCCTGTTTTGTTTGGCCATACGCTTACAACTCCTATCCCTTTTTCATATTTGGCCTGAGCTTTCTTATGCTGATCAGCAGCGCCAGCACAAAAATCACCGAGCTTGCGATCAGGTGGGCGATCCAGAGCGGAAATTCGATTCCTGTCTCATTAGCAAGCTCCCTCAGAAAGTCAGGTGTAAAAATGCCGAGAAGGACCATGGCAGGATTCAGCATGGCGGTAAAATAAGCAAACGGGCTGTCTGTCTGCACATTGGGATTCATATTTCCTAACTGCATCAAAATCATCGTCAGAAATGCCGTTCCCCCGACCAGAAAAAGCGTGGCCCCATAGGTTGTAACCATGGAAACGACTGTTTTTCTGATCAGCGTTGAAAACAATACCCCAAGGCTGCCGTAAACCATGATCGTAAAGATGTAAAACCCGAGTGTCAGGGCCACCTGTCCAGGCGAAACCCCTCCAAACAGGAATACGATGCTGTACAGCGGAAGGCTGGCAATGATAAGCAGGAGCAGGAAGGAAATAGCAGATACGAGCTTGCTGATGATGATGCTCGCGGAGCTCTGTGTCGTCGTCAGCATGATATTAAGGGTCTGCCTCTCCCGTTCACTGCTGATGACCCCTGCTGTCAGCCCGGGTGTAATGAACAATATCAGGGCAAGCTGCAGGAAGGACAGGACAATGAACATCTCCCTGCTCTGGTCAGGCTTGAAATACCCCTGGCTGTTCGACATCATATTAATAAAAATGAAACCCAATATAATAACTCCTAATGCCAGGAGATAAAATAATACGCCGAGAAAGCTCTTGAACGAGCGGAACCGCAGTTTTATTTCTTTATTCAGGACGGGATTTACGGCAAAATTTTTCATGAAAGTTCCACTCCTTTCGTAATTTCCATGAATACATCTTCAAGGTCGGTTTCCGCTTCTGCAAAGCTTGCAATTGAAAGACCGGCTTCTATCGCGTTTTTCAGCAGAGCAATCTGGCCGTCATCATCGCCTTTGTAGACAAACTGGAGTAAATTTTCACCTTCCCCGGGCTTCAGCCCGCTCACACCGGGAGTGTCCTCAAAAAATGAAAAGGCTTTATGGACATCCTTAAGGACTTTGACCATGATCAGTTTCTCTCCGCGCAGTTTTGCCTGTATTTCTGTGACTGACCCTTCAGCTACCAGCTTCCCTTGATCGATGATCCCGATCGTGTCGCACATTTCTGCAAGCTCCGGAAGGATATGTGAGGAAATAAGAATGGTCTTGCCCATGTTCTTCAGCTCCTTCAATATCTCCCTCATTTCCACGCGCGCCCGCGGGTCGAGCCCTGATGCAGGTTCATCGAGGATAAGGACTTCCGGGTCATGGATGAGGCTCCTTGCCAGACAGAGCCTCTGTTTCATTCCCCTTGAGAGCAGGTCAACGTAAGAATCGCGTTTATGCTCAAGGTTGACCAGGTCCAGCAGCTGGGGAATGAGCTTTTCTCTTTCCTTGAAATCGATCCCATAGCTCGCACCGTAAAAATGGAGATACTCTTCTGCCTTCAGCTGGTCATATACACCAAAAAAATCTGGCATATAGCCGATTTGCCTGCGCACCATCTTCGGCTCCTCAGCAACATTATAGCCATTTACGTAGGCGGTTCCTGATGTAGGCGCCAACAGTGTCGCCAAAATAGAGAAGGTGGTCGATTTGCCGGCGCCGTTCTGGCCGACGAACCCGAAAACCGAACCTTTCTCTATTTGGAGGTTCAAGCTGTTCAGGGCAGTAAATTTACCATATCTCTTCGTTAAGTCAATAATCTCTATCATTAGGACGCCTCCCCTTTAATCGTTATTTTCGGCATCGTGATCTGAGGGTCCTTCGATGTCTTGATAATGCGGACAACCACTTTTCCATCTTTGCCAATATAGCGGCCGATATCTTCCTGGATAGTGAGCTTTGATTCGAACGGCTCCATTTCGCCGGAATCATGGTTCAGTATGGCATATTCAGCAAATTTGGCCTTCGCCGTTACGGACAGCTCACTGAATGCCAGGGATTTCCCTTTCACTTGTGCAGGCAGAGACGCAATGAACTGGTATTCCCCATCATCAGCCATCATTTGATCTTTGCTGCCATTGACGTTCTTTTCGTAGACCATGCCCTGCACCGCCTCAAGCTCGGTATCAAGCACCTCATTGGACAGGGAGAACTCGCCTGTAAAATCAACCTTCGCTTCAAATGGTTCAAAGATGAGATTCAGGCCCGAAACTTTTTCTTTTTTGGACAGAAGATCCGCCTCAATGACACTGTCCCTCGTGAGTCCGGCCAGCATCGGGCCTTCAGCAGTCCCGCTCCCTGAGAAAAGGAATGCAGATGCAGCATATTCAAGCCTTTCTTTCTTCATCAGATCCAGATCCCGGTTCGGCCCCGGATAACCATAGCCGGCGCCGGACATATACGGAGCGGTGAGAAAGTCATTCTTCACTTTTTCGTCGACTTTCAGCGACTCACCTTTTTTCAGGCTGCCGATCTTAATCTTATTTGAGCCGGTCCAAATATACAGCTCTTCAAAATCATAGGGGAAGCTATTTGTCACAGTGCCTGACAGGCGTTTGTCCTTAAGCGTCAGATCAGCCTCCAGGCCGCCTTCTTTTTCTTTTTGCGATTTGCCGAATATGGTCCTGGATGACCAGTACTCTACTGCATTAAAAACAATCCTCGTTTCCTTGCGGCTCTGTTCAATGACACCGCCGCCGGAATGATCAGACCCCGGCCTGTTCAAAGTGCTGGGAATCGCATTGAATTCCCCGCGCGGAACAGAAAATGCATATTCACCGCTTGTATTGGAAAGCAGGGTTGCCGCCTGAATACCGATAAGCTGGCTGTTCACTGCTTTATAGACGCCCAGTTGATTGACCTGAGGCTGTCCAAGCCTGTCTTTTGCCCCGATGCCGAAAATGGCCCCTGACATCAGCACAGCCAGAGAAGGGATGATCCACCATGCATGTTCGCGTTTGTCCCGCTTCTTCAAAATAAAATAAAGGATCGGGACAATGACGATTATATAGCCGATGAGCAGCAGCAAGAGCTGACTGATTGAAAAGCTGGAAGCAGGGAAATATTCATTCGCTTCAGCAAATTCATAGGTCAGCGGATCATAAATATCCGGTCCATATTGGCTTCCTGCGGCAGATGGGGCAGGGACTGACTGCAGAATCCCGCCAAACCAGCTGCTGTAGCCAGTCCAGGAAGACAGCGGCTCATCTCCGAGTGAAAAGGCAGTCTGCAGGATTGTGCCGCTGCCATAGTCTGCTTTTACTGCTGCAGGGACATCCCCGCTTAGTGAGAGAATCTCCGCCTGATTTTCAACAGGGCCGTAAAACATAGGCAGCTCCTTGAAAGGAGGCTCATTTTCTCCTTTATCCGCAAGAAAGGAGGCAGAAGACTTCCCTTCTTTATCCGGTTTCATCGGCAGAAGAGGATAGAGGACACCAAAGGATTGGCCCGCATCAGGAGCGGCACCGGCAATCAGGATTCCACCATTCCCGATCCAATCCCTGATGGCATTTTGCTGGGCCTCTGTCAGGTCGGAAACAGCAAATTCGTCGAGCAGGAGATAGTCGAGCATTTCAAGCCCGAGCCCTTCTTCAGGCAGCTGTTCTTTTTTCAGCTCCAGTGTCTCTACCGCTGCGGAGGGAAGGATCCTCAGCTCCTTGAGCCGGTCATAGTCCTCGCTCAGGATGCCCATTGTCATTTCTCCGCCTTCTATGTATTTCGCCTTCAGCTTCGTGTCGCCGGAGAACTTGACTTTTTTCCCGTCCTTCCAGCTCCCTTTATAAAGGTGGATGGCAGGGAGGTTCTGATAAGATGATGGGTGGTCCTCCGAATTGCCAGGTATTGTGATGTGAAAGGTTTTCGAAGAATTCTCAGGCAGATTTGCCTTGATGCTTATGGCTCCGCCGGAATTATAGGAAGGATGGAAATCAATCAGCAGATCCCCGCTGAACGCCTCTCCTGTATTTTCAGCTTTGATAGTCAAGGGAAAGCCTTTTCCCCTTTTAACTTTTCCGTCCAGGCCTGCTTCTACTGAAATGCTGATGTCTGCCGGTGCTGCATAAGCAGGCTGGTTTAAGATGAGAAACAGCAGCAGTGCAGCAATCACAGCAATGATTGCTTTTGTATGTTTACGCAAAAAAAACTCCCCCCAGATTAATATTCCACTACAATAGACGAACAGGAGCCGGCAAAAGTTTGCAAATCTTGTAAAATATAAATTTATTGCAGACTTTGCTTTTCCGGCAAGCGGGAGCCGGCTCATGTATAATAGACGAAATAAATCAGGATGTCCCTACAAGGAATGAGAAAAAAATCCAATTTAAAGCGCAAAAAAACAGCCTGCGTTTTGCAGACTGCTGGATCATTTTAAAAAGTTTTGCTCGTAGACGAAGAATGTTGATTCTTGTTTCAGGCACTTCGCTTTCCGCGGGACATTGAACCCTTTTCATCGAGCTTTTTTTTTTTGCCTTCCCCTCCAATCCACGGGTTTTTTAGCAATTAAAGAAGGGTAGGTCTTCCAATCTTTTTCACTAGCACATGAGTTACTTTTCTGAACAAGGGTGTTGATTTCCGYTCCAGGCACTTCGCTTTCCGCGGGGCGGMGYTGAGCCTCCTCGYSSTGCSYSCTGYGGGGTCTCARCYTTKCCGCTATCTCCCGGTCGAGTAAGCGGGAGCACATTCAGTTTTCCCTGCAGTGCTCCTCACTCCTCACAGAACCGTGCGTGCAGTATTACCGCACACGGCTCTTCCTATCATCCTTCACAGACTATAACCAATGTCATCTCTTAGTTTATAGATATTCACTTTTATCCTCGGCTTAGGCAAAGGGTACTTTTCAAGGAATAATTTAAATTTCTCCCAGCTGAAAGACTTCCTTTGGCTTCTCCGATTCATCCACTTAAAGAGTAGTTTCCGGATTCTATCCAGGAAGT
>NZ_VTER01000006.1:0-556154 GCF_008180445.1 Bacillus infantis | reverse complement strand
TCGGTAAGGCTGGTTCACCGGCTGTTCCTTGGGCTTATCAAACATATTTTTGCCGATAAGCAGGGTGAGAAGAGTTCGCAGAATTTGATCTTGGTACTTAATAAAAGTTAATAAATAGGTTATAATTTGAGGGTACAACTTGTCACTTCCTTTCTGGGAATTGGGTGTGTGGTAACCTCAATTATCTTCAGAATTCAGGGGGTGGCAATTTTTTTGCTTAAAAAGCCCTCTCTGATAGGATTTTATAGCCTATTTCTTATAAAAGTTTTGACAATACGAATTCACGTACGGGGGGATAAGGATGAAAAAGATAGTGGTCATCGGCTCCGGGGTCATGGGCAGGGGCATAGCCTATGTTAGTGCAGCCAGCGGTTTCCAGACTGTCTTGGTCGACATCAGCGATGCCCAGCTGAAGGATGCTGAAAAAGAAATCTCATCTATCATGCAAAAAGGTGTGCAAAGGGGCAAGCTGACAGAAAATGAGGTTTCAAACACTTGGGAGAAGCTGCATTTTTCAATAAGCCTGGCAAGCAATGCTGCCGAGGCCGATCTCATCATTGAAGCAGTCCCTGAAAGGCTTGATATTAAGAGGAACATATTTGAAGTAATCGATCAGCATGCTTCAGCAGACTGCATTTTTGCTTCAAATACATCGACAATGAGCCCGACGGAAATCGGCTCTTTTACCGGCAGGCCGGACAAGGTGCTGGCCATGCATTTTTTCAACCCGGTCCATAAAATGCCTCTTGTAGAGATTGTCAAAGGGCTTGAGACGAGCGATGACTCTGTGGAATTTATACGCCAGACTGCCGAAGAGATGGGCAAAGAAACCGTCATCATCAATGAATTTCCCGGGTTTGTTACGAGCCGCATCAGCGCCCTTGTCGGCAACGAAGCCTTCTATATGCTGCAGGAAGGGGTAGGGTCTGCTGAGGAAATCGATAAAGCCATAAAATTGGGGCTTCATTATCCTATGGGACCCTTTGAACTGGGGGACCTGGTAGGCCTGGATACAAGGCTGAACAATCTTAAATATCTTCATGAGAAGCTTGGGGAAAAATACAGGCCTGCACCTCTTCTGGAGCAGTATGTGAAAGCAGGGCGGCTTGGCAGGAAGTCAGGCCGCGGCGTTTATGATTATGGGGAAAAGGAGCTGAAAAGATGAGGGAAGCTGTCATCATTGATGCTGTCCGCACTCCGATCGGCAGGTATAAAGGAAGCCTGAAAAATGTCAGGCCGGATGATCTGGCAGCTGTTAGCATAAAAGGATTGCTGGCAAGGAATCCCCGGGTCCTTCCTGAGGATATTGAGGAAGTTATATTGGGAAATGCCAACCAGGCCGGTGAAGATAACCGGAATGTCGCCAGGATGGCAGCCCTTCTGGCAGGGCTGCCGGTCGAAACAGCGGGTACGACGGTTAATCGGCTCTGCGGTTCAGGACTTGATGCGGTCAATTATGCGGCAAGAGCGATTTTGGCGGGTGAAGGAGATATATTTATTGCAGGGGGAACAGAAAGCATGACAAGAGCTCCCTTTGTCATGGCCAAGCCTGAAAATGAATTTCAGCGAGGGAACATGCAGCTTTACGACACAACGATCGGCTGGCGTTTTACAAACCCGGCATTGATGAAGATGTATGGAGCAGAGTCGATGCCGGAAACGGCTGAAAATGTAGCAAAGAAATTCGGGTTAACCAGGGAAAGGCAGGACCTTTTTGCATTTGAAAGCCAGATGAAGGCGAAGGCAGCGATGGAGGAGGGGAGGCTGACCGATGAAATCATCCCCGTTGACCTATTAAACAAAGGTGAGTTCAAAACCTTCTCGGTTGATGAGCATCCGCGTCCGACTACTACCTTTGAGAAGCTTAGCCAGCTGAAGCCCCTGTTTCCCGGAGGCACAATAACGGCAGGAAATTCATCCGGGATCAATGATGGGGCCTCTGTCCTTTTGCTGATGAGTGCAGAAAAAGCGGCTGAGCTTGGGCTTAGCCCGCTTGCCAAATACTCAGCTTCAGCTGTTGCAGGTGTTGAACCTTCTATCATGGGAATCGGCCCTGTGCCGGCAGTTCGAAAGGCTATTGTACGGGCCGGGATTTCACTCGAAGAGATAGACCTTATTGAGTTGAACGAGGCTTTTGCCGCCCAGTCTATTGCCTGCATTGATCAGCTCGGCCTGGATCCAGCCCGTGTGAATGTGAATGGAGGGGCCATCGCCTTTGGCCATCCCCTTGGTGCAAGCGGGGCAAGGATATTGACTTCATTGGTCCATGAAATGAAAAGAAGAAACGGCCGTTATGCCATGGCGGCGATGTGTGTCGGTGTGGGCCAGGGGATTGCAGCGATTCTGGAGCGCTGGGAAGAATAAGATCCCTCTGTTTCAAAAATAAGAATTTTCATGTAATATATATGTATTGCACTAATAGAGGCCGGGCCATCAGTCTCTACAGCATGGGACAGCATATGGCAGAGGGAAAGAAAAGGATGAAGAGCTTTGAATACAAGATCGATGATTTTTACATTGTATGGAGATTATATCTCACACTACGGGAGCAAAATCTGGATAGGCAGCCTGATCAGGCTTTTAAGTGAATTCGGGCATAATGACCAGTCGGTTAGGGCAGCAATTTCCAGAATGAATAAGCAAGGATGGGTGCAAGCCGAAAAGGCTGGCAATAAGAGCTATTATTCTTTGACCGATCGGGGCCAGAAAAGAATAGAAGAAGCGGGAAAGCGGATCTTCAAGCTTAAGCCGGAAGAGTGGGACGGCAAATGGCGCATGCTCATGTATACGATACCGGAAGAAATCAGATCTGTCAGGGATGAACTGAGAAAAGAGCTGGTCTGGAGCGGATTCGGCTCTTTTTCCAGCAGCTGCTGGATTTCTGCAAACAATCTGGAAAAGCAGGTTTCCGACTTGATTGAAAAATATAAGATTGAAGATTATGTTGATTTTTTCGTCGCTGAATATGAAGGCCCGCATGAGAACAGCAGGATTGTCGCGAAAAGCTGGGACCTTAACGAAATCAATGGGAAATATCAGAGCTTCATTAGTGAATACAGCGAGAAATACATTATTGCCAAAAGCAGGATCCAGAAAGGGCTTATGACAGATGCAGACTGTTTTGTAGAGAGGACGGGACTGGTCCATGAATACAGGAAGTTCCTCTTCGTCGATCCCGGACTGCCTGCCGAGCTTCTTCCGGATCAGTGGCTCGGCGCCCATGCAGCCTCCTTGTTCAGCGATTATTATAAAGAACTGGCAGAACCGGCATCCCGTTTCTTTGAAGCTGTATTTAAAGACGGCAATGAGATCGGGAGCAGGGAAGATGGTTATGACGTTTTGGATCATCCTTATATCCTTGAATGAAAAGAAGAGACCCGTTAAGGTCTCTTTTTTTTTCTTTTCGTAAAGAATGGTGCTTTCCATAGTAAGGAATAGTTTTCATAAAAGGGTAAAAAAACAGGAAGTCTTATCCTTATTTGAGTGACCTGGAAGCCTTAAAATAAGCGGAGAATTTCCCGTTAAGCTGCTGAATTTGACCCAGGCAGACGTAAATAAGAGGAAAATTTCCGGTTAATCGGAGCGAAGTTGCCTTTTTTCCTGTTTTTTGAGTCGATAGCCGGAATTTCTCCGTCTATTATAGCTATTATTTGCGTCTTTTTGAAATTAGGGGGAATTTTTCCGCTTATTTGTCAGCCAGTCACTCCCCCCCCTCATGGAGGCCCTTGCCACAGGACGTGGCGCCTCTAGCCTGCGTTCCTTAATTCTGAGCAAGCGGCTTCCGCTTCTCATTGTCCAGCTCCAGCGGCTAGAGCCTCGAGTCATAAGCCACGCAAGAATTTAAAGGCAAAGAACGCCTTTTATTCTTGCGCGTCTTATGCTGGGCCCGCAGGACGTGGCGCCTTTAGCCTGCGTTCCTTAATTCTGGGCAAGCCGCTTCCGCTTTTCATTGTCCAGCTCCGGGCGCTAGCCCCTCGAGTCTTAAGCCAAGCAGATCAGAAGGTTAAAGAACAACCTTCCAATCTGCTCGTCTTAAGCTTGTCGGGGCTGAGCAAGCGCCCTCCGCTTTTCTACTGTTTCCGTCTTTTTATCTGACCGATCCCCAGTTCTTTGGATTCCTTATACAATGCTTTGATAAGGGATATGGTCATGAGGGCCATGATGACCGAGAACGGGAGGGCGGCTACAATCATGGTATTCTGAAGTGCCTGCAGCCCGCCGCTGTACAGGAGTACAAGTGAAATGACGGCAAGCAGGATGCCCCAAGTAAGTTTAATTCTGTTGCCGGGCGTATGGGACCCGTTTGTTGTCATCATGCCAAGGACATAGGTGCCGGAGTCAGCTGACGTAATGAAAAATGTACTGACAAGAATGATGGCAATGATGGAAAGAACCATTCCAAGCGGAAAGTTTGAGAAAACAGCGAAAAGGGTTTCCTCAGTTGCCAGTCCCGAAATTGAAATATTCTTCACATGCTCAAGATACATGGCCGAGCCGCCGAACGTGGAAAACCACAAAAACCCGATGACAGTCGGCACGAGAAGGACGCCAAATACAAACTCCCTAATACTGCGTCCCTTGGAGACGCGGGCAATGAATATCCCGACGAAAGGCGACCAGGCAATCCACCATGCCCAATAAAAAATAGTCCATCCATTGATCCACTCACGAGTGCCGGGATCCAATGGAGCAATCCGGAAGCTCATCTGAAGGAGAGACTGCAGATAGGTCCCGATTGTATTGGTGAACAAGTTCAGGATGAACAGGGTAGGGCCAATGAAAAACATGAGAACGAATAAGACCAGGGCCAGTCCCATGTTGGCATTGCTGAGAATCTTGATGCCCTTACCGAGTCCCGACCAGGCGGAAATCATGAAAAGTACGGTCACGATGGATATGATGATCAGCTGCACAATGAAATTGGAAGGGATGTCAAAAAGGAAAGACAAGCCTCCGTTTATCTGTACAGCTCCAAAGCCAAGGGTGGTGGCAACACCAATCACGGTTGCAAGAACAGCGACAACATCGATGACCTTGCCAAGCGGACCTTTAACGGCATCGCCGAAGATGGGCTTCAGGGTTGCGCTGATCAATCCGGGTTCGCCATGCCTGAAATTAAAATAGGCAAGTACAAGTGCGACAATGCCATAAATAGCCCAGGCGTGGATTCCCCAATGGAAGTAGGTAAATCTCATAGAATCTTTCAATGCTTCCGCAGTGCCGGTCTCTCCGGTTGGCGAGCTGACAGCATAATGGGAAAGAGGTTCGGCCGCTCCCCAGAAGACCAATCCGATACCCATCCCTGCGCTGAACAGCATGGCAAGCCAGGTAACCCTTGAAAACTCAGGCTTGTCCTCAGGTTTTCCAAGCTTCAGCCTTCCGATCGGACTGATCAGGAAGTAGAGGCAGACAATGACCAGCAGTGTAACGAGAATGAGGTAATACCATCCGAAAGCGTTGCTGATGAAGTCCTGGAGTCCGGCAGTCACATTTTCAAGCTGATTAGGTGCAAAAATTCCAACAAGTACAAGTACAAGTAATAATAGTACGGATATGTAGAAAACCGCGAGTTTTTGCTTCAAAATTTATTCTCCCTTCTTTCACAGATGAACAGGCCTTCTTCATCAGTCGAGCATATAGCATATGTATATTGTTTTCGAACGCTGATGGATTATGTAATAAAGAAAGGCCCTCATCTAAAGTATTTTAGCAAAGCCCCCTGTAAAAGAAAAGGAAGGGGGCTTCCTTTAGCAGCTGCAGGCATATACGCCAGCTTCATTTCCTCATACCCTCCGAGAGTATGGCAAAAACCTCAGGACGGCTGAACTTGGAAGGAAGGGGCTGGCCGTTCCTCAGCATTTCCCTCACCTTTGTCCCTGAAAGGTGGAGATGATGCTCTGGGCCGTGCGGACAGGTTTTGGCTGAAGCCATCTGATCGCAGGTTTTGCAGTAAAAGCTGTGCTCAAACGGCATGATGATGATCCCCAGCTCTTCTTCGGTAAACTGCCGGAAGATATTTTGAGCATCATAAGTCCCATAATAATTCCCGACACCGGCATGATCCCTTCCTACAATAAAATGTGTGCAGCCATAGTTTTTACGGACTATTGCATGAAAAATGGCCTCACGCGGCCCTGCATATCTCATGCTTGCCGGAAATACGGCGAGTATGGCCCTGTCTGAAGGATAATAGTTGTCAAGAAGGACTTTATAGCTTTTCATCCTCACATCTGCGGGGATATCATCTTTTTTCGTTTCTCCGACAAGGGGGTGCAGCAGCAGCCCATCAGTCATTTCCATGGCTGTTTTCTGGATATGTTCGTGCGCCCGGTGAACAGGGTTCCTGGTCTGGAAGCCGACTGTTGAGTCCCAGCCTTTACTGTGTATCTTTTCTCTCAATTCTGCAGGGGTGAATAGGTACTCTGCCCATTCCGGATCAGCAGCGGGGAATTTTACAAGGGTAACCGGGCCGGCCAAATAGACATCACCTCGTTCAAAAAGCTTTTGAACTCCCGGATGATGCCGGTCATCAGACCGGAATACTTTTAGTGCTTCCTCCCGTTTATCAGGCTGGTAGATCTCGCTGAGCTCTATGATCCCATAGGTGATTCCCTTAAAGGTAAGCCGCAGAGAATCACCTGGGGAAAGTGAGGAAGCCATTGCTTCATGAACCGGTAAAGTGATGGGAAGGCTCCAGGCTGTACCGTCGGCCAATCTCATCTTTTCAAGAACAGAGCCATAGTCTTCTTTAGTCATAAAGCCTTCGAGCGGGCTGTATGCTCCAGTAGCGATCAGAACAAGGTCGGATAAAGCTGCCTCATCCAATTCTGTTTCCTTTTCAATTTCCTCCCGGCTCCTCTTCAAATCGACTTTGTTGATCAGTGTTCCACCATGAGGTATTCTGCACGGCATTCTTTTCACTCCTCATTAAAAGTCTTCAGTTTATAAACATCATCTAAATACTTCATCACGGATTGAACGCATTCTTGAAGAGAATGCTTTCCTGTATCCAAAATAATCTCCGGCTTCTCCGGCTTTTCATATGAGGCATCAATGCCCGTAAATCCTTTGATTTCGCCATTTCTGACTTTTTTGTACAGTCCTTTAGGATCCCGCTTTTCACACTCTTCTACAGGGCAGTCAACATGGATCTCAATGAATTCCCCATCATCCATCAGTTCCCTGGCCATCATTCTGTCTGCTTTGTAAGGAGAAATGAGCGATGCAAGCACGACAAAGCCTGCATCTGAAAAGAGTTTTGCCATTTCGGCAGTCCTCCTGATATTCTCCTTCCGGTCTTCCTGGCTGAACGATAAATTCCCATTGATGCCGTGGCGCAGATTATCCCCATCCAGCAAATAGGCCTGGATTCCCCGTTTGAAAAGCATTGCCTGGACCGCGTTTGCAATCGTCGATTTGCCTGATCCTGACAGCCCCGTAAACCAAAGGACAGCACTTTTATGCTCATTTTGCTTTTGCCGGAGACTTTTGGTTATGGCTGAGCAATGCCAGGTGATATGTTTCTCTTCCAAAGGAACACTCCCTTTCTAAAGCCATCTAATATAAAGCATGGTAATGGCGGCTGCCATTGAAACGAGGCTTAAAGGCAGTCCGACTCTCATATAATCCGTAAATCTGTATCCGCCGGGTCCATATACAAGAAGATTGGTCTGATAGCCGATAGGGGTTAAAAAACTGCATGAAGCGGCAATGGCAGTAAGCATGGCAAACATAGCCGGATCTATCTGCAGGCCTTCTGCCATCGTGTAGCCAATCGGGAACATAAGGGACGCTGTAGCCAAATTATTCAGGATTTCAGTCATGAGCATTGTAAGCAAATAATAGATGCAAATAATGCCAAGCAAGCTCAGTTCATCCTGCCATTTAAGGAGGAATGAAGCAGCGGTTGATGCAAGGCCGGTTGATTCAATTGCTTTTCCGAGGCCGATGGAGCTTCCCATCAAGATAATGATCCGCCAATTCAACGCTTTCAAGGCCTCTGAAAAAGACAGTGTCCCTATCGCAATGATAAACGCAGCTGCAAGGAGAGCCAGATGATATATGGGTGCAGCCTGAATGAGCGAGCATACGATAAATCCTGCGAGGATCAGGGAGACTGAGAGCTTCTGCCTCCGGCTGTTTTTAGCTGCAGCTGAGGAG
Organism: Bacillus infantis; assembly: GCF_008180445.1. Lineage (GTDB taxonomy): Bacteria > Bacillota > Bacilli > Bacillales > Cytobacillaceae > Bacillus_AB > Bacillus_AB infantis_B. Next base: position 547,994 of record NZ_VTER01000006.1, on the reverse strand, counting down.
GAGACAAAATAAAAATCGTCGCTGCCCGCCCATATTTCGCCAAAACCCTGCCTTGCCAGGAGGATGAAGGTATCTCCCTGGGCCGCTGTCAGGCTGCCAAAGCCGCTGGAGATCAATTCTCCCTTTCTTTTCACACCCACAATGACAGCCTGATACCTTGAACGGAAATGGATATCCTTGATTCTTTTATTGACGAGAAAGGAACCAGGGGGAATTCCCACTTCAAATAATCCGCTCCCTTTCCTTTTAGGGCGAGAAGAGGGTCCGGCTGGCCAGGGCTTAAGCCCGAGAAGATGAACGGAGGGGAGCGCTTTTTGCGGATTTCCTGAAAACACCAGAATATCCCCAGTCTGAACAACTTCATCATTGGCGGCTGGAGTTTTAACTGTGTTACCTCGGATGATCTCAATCAGGAAAAAGTGGTTTAGATTCCGCAGCAAAGCTTCTGTCACCGTTTTTCCGGCAAGAGGGGAGCCGGCAAGCACTTCATAATAATGGATATGAAGATGCTCTTCTTCTTCAAACAATTGGATATTATGCGACCGGTCAGGAAGAAGGCGGTGTCCGAAGACAATCATATAGAGAATGCCAGCCGCAGCTATAGGGACCCCAATGACGGAAAAAGAAAACAAGTGGAATCCTTCCTCGCCTCTCTCAATCATAAGCCCGTTAACCAATAAGTTAGTAGAAGTGCCTATCAGTGTAATGGTCCCTCCGAGAATGGAAGCATATGAAAGTGGGATCAGCACCTTTGAAGGCTGGATCCTGTTCTCAATTGCCCACTTTTGCAGAAAAGGAAGAAAAAGAGTCACCAATGGAGTGTTATTAATGAAAGCCGAGGCAGTGCTTACCGGCACCATGATACGAAACAGTGCTCCAGGCAGTGTCCTGCTCCTGCTGAGAAATCTGCCGGCAGCATCCTGTATCAGCCCGCTTTTTGAAACGGCAGCTCCTGCTATAAATAAGAGGGCAACAGTATGGACGCTTGTGTTGGAAAAGCCGGATAAAGCCTCACCGGCGGGCAGGATGCCGCTGACAATCAAGAGGGCGAGGGTTGAAAAAACGGTGATTTCTGCAGGCAGCCATTCTTTGACAAGGACAAAGAACATGATGGCGAGCATTACACAAAGAACGGCAGCGGAATAGGACATCGGCAATTCTCCTTGAGATTTAAAAATTTATATATTTTATGAGATGCTTGCAGGTTTGTACACGGCAGTAACCTAGTAAACCTATCTTCTATATAAACAGGGTGCTTCTCTGGCCCTGTTTTTTCTTTTTCAGGGCAGTAATGGGAGAGTGTCTGGGTGTATCTACAACTCCAGCAGCCCCTAGGAGGATGCTATACCGTGCGAATAAATTGGTAGGGATGCCTAGAACCATCCAACTATACAAGCATAATTTAATAACTAGATAACTGTGTTTTTCGGGAATGCAGGGCAGGGAGTGATAAATCGATGAAAGTAATGACCATATTGGGTACAAGACCGGAGATCATCCGGCTGAGCCTGATAATCAATAAGCTGGATCAGTTATGCAGCAGGCATATCCTTGTTCATACCGGTCAGAATTTTACAGGCAATCTGAGTGATGTGTTTTTTCAGGAAATGAAAGTGAGGAAACCTGACTTTATTCTGCTGGGTAAGCAGCATTCATTAGGGGAACAGCTTTCAGCAATATTCTCGGAGCTGGAGAAAATCATTCTTGCTGAGCGCCCTGATCGTGTCCTCGTACTTGGCGATACGAACAGCGGCCTGGGTGCTATTATAGCGGAAAGAATGGGCGTCCCTGTCATTCATATGGAAGCAGGAAACCGCTGCTTTGATCTTGAAGTCCCTGAAGAAAAAAACCGTAAAGTAATTGATGCCATTTCTACCTATAATCTCCCTTATACTCCTCAAAGCAGAGAAAACCTGCTGAGGGAAGGAATCCCTTCCAGCAGAATCATCGTTTCAGGAAATCCAATTTATGAAGTGCTTGAACATTATAAAAGCCAGATCGATCATAGTTCGGTACTGGAGGGATTGAAGCTTGAACCAGGAGGATATTTCCTGGCAACCATTCACAGAGCTGAAAATGTCGACCGGGCAGACCGCCTTATACAAATCATGAAAGGATTAAACCTTACGGCAGAAAAATTCAAGGTACGCATCATCTGCAGTATCCATCCGCGCACCAGGTCCAAGCTGTCGCAAATCGGTGCGCTGGAAATGAACCCCCTGGTTGAGTTTCATGAGCCATTTGGTTTTTTTGATTTTGTGAAATTGGAGAAGAATGCTTTTGGTGCACTTACTGACAGCGGAACTGTCCAGGAAGAATGCTGCTTGTTTCATGTGCCTGCAGTAACCATCAGAAAAACAACCGAAAGGCCCGAAACAATTGAGTGTGGAAGCAATATGGTTTCTGGGCTTAACGCTGAGAATATCCTGCGATGCGTGGAAGTAATGGCTGCTTCAGACAGGAAATGGAGCTTCCCGATCGGTTATGAAGAGCCCGCTGTATCTGACAAAGTCATTAAAATTCTAATGGGAGGAATGGAAAATGTTTAAGGATAAGAAAATCCTGGTGACAGGAGGAACGGGCTCATGGGGATATGAGCTTATAAGACAGCTGCTGGAGGCGAATCCAAGAGAAATCAGGGTATTTTCAAGAAATGAATCTAACCAGTTTACGATGAAGCAAGAATTTGATAATAACCCTCTTCTCCATTTTGTAATTGGCGACATTAAAGAAAAAGATGAACTTACAGAGGCATGCTGCGGGGTGGACTATGTTTTTCATCTGGCGGCCCTGAAGCATGTACCTGTTTGTGAGGATCAGCCACTTGAAGCATTGAAAACAAATGTTCATGGCACACAGAATGTCATTGACGCTGCCATCGCAAATGATGTCGAGAGCGTAATCTATATTTCAACCGACAAAGCATCCAACCCTTCTAATTTCTATGGACTATCAAAAGCAATGGGTGAGAGGCTCATCATCCATGCAAATACGCTGAATACAAACACAAAATTTGTATGCATTCGCGGCGGGAATGTGCTTGGAACTAACGGAAGCGTCATCCATGTATTTAAAAAGCAGATCATGTCAAAAGGAAAGATCGGTATAACAGATATGGAGATGACCCGGTTCTTTTTAACGCTTGAGGATGCGATCAAGCTTGTATTTAAGGCAACAAAAGAAAGCGTCGGCGGTGAGATCTTTGTTATGAAAATGCCTGCATGCAAAATTCTTGATCTGGCTTATGTGCTTGCTGGTGATGCCGGGAAGCAGGATATTGAGGTTGAAGTACTTGGCACAAGGCCCGGTGAAAAAATTCATGAGCTCCTCCTTTCAGAGTATGAAGCAGGCACCACTGTCATTTTTGACGAGGAATACTTTGTTATTCTGCCGCCAATCCATATTCCGGGGCTGAAAGAAGCCTATTCAGCCTGCAAGCCTGCTGAACTTGAAACCTATAATTCCAGCAAAGGACTCATGGGCCGGGAAGAAATCAAAGAAATGCTGAAGAAAGGCGGTTTTATTCAGTGAAGATACTGATCCTTGGGGGAAGGGGCATGGCAGGCCATATGATGGCTGCCTATCTTAGGGAAAACACTGATTACCAGGTTTTTTTTACCACAAGGGACCGTGCTGATAGGGAAGGCATTTATCTGGATGCAGCGGATTCATCCATGCTGGAAATAGTAATAGATCAGCTTAGGCCTGACATCATCATCAACTGCATCGGCCTGTTGAATGGCCAGGCAGCTGAGAATCCCAAGCTCGCTTTTCAGCTGAACAGCCTTTTGCCCCACCAGATTGCAAGGTTTGCAGAACGCTATGGGGGAAAGCTCATCCATATCAGTACAGATTGCGTGTTTTCCGGCGGGATAGGCAGCTATAAGGAAGAAGATACACCTGATGGGTCATCGATTTATGCCCAGTCCAAGCAGCTTGGGGAAATTGTGGACAGCAGGCATCTGACAATCAGGACCAGCATTATCGGACCTGAGCTGAAGGATGACGGAATCGGCCTGTTTTTATGGTTCATGAAGCAGCATGGCAGGATCAATGGGTATACGGAAGCCTTATGGAACGGCGTCACAACACTTGAATTGGCCAAAGCAGTGCGCGGCATTATTGAAACTGGACTTAGCGGCCTGTGCCATCTGGGCGGCGAAAGGAAAATTGCCAAGCATGATCTACTTGTGTTGATCAAGGCGATATTCAATAAGGACGGAGTAGAAATCGTTCCGGACAGCGGTTTTGTGCTGGACAGGACCATTGTGAACACAAGAACCGATTTTGACTATCATGTCCCCGGCTATGACGAGATGCTCCTTGAGCTGAAAGAATGGATGGACAGACATTGAAAGACGCAAAGAGAATCCTGATTACAGGAGCTTCAGGTTTCACGGGCAGGCATGCCTGTTCTTATTTCAGGAAAAAGGGTTTTTTTACAGCAGCTTCTGTGCATCGCGGAAATTTGCAGGAAGGCGAGGCAGATCAGATAGAAATCTGCAATCTGCTTGATAAACATTCTCTGGATCAGCTTGTCAAAAAGACAGATCCCGGCTATGTCCTTCATCTGGCAGCCCAAAACCATGTAGGGAAATCCTGGGAGGATCCTTCTGCTTCCTTTGAAGCGAATGTACTTTCAACACTATATCTGCTGGAAGCACTCCGCAGGTTAAAGCCTGAAGCCAGGGTGCTGGTCACAGGTTCTGCGCTGCAGAGCGGCACTGAAGAACACCCGCATCCCTACAGCCTGACAAAGTCGATGCAGACAGCACTGGCCCGGGCATGGGAGTCTCTTTACAAAATGGATGTGATGATTGCTAAGCCCTGCAATCTGATCGGTCCTGGGAATTCCAATGGAGTCTGTTCTTTATTTGCAAGCAGGATTGCCAGGATGGAGTCAGGCAAAGAGGATAAAGTGCTTTCTGTCAACAGCCTTCAATCGAGCCGTGATTTTTTGGACGTGCGGGATGCAGTCCGCGCTTACGGAATTATTCTGGAAAAAGGTGAGCGGGGAGGAATCTATGATGTGTCATCTGGTTCCTCCCTTACTTTAGAAGAGGTGGTCTGCTTTTTAAAAGCCAAAGCAAAAACAGATTTTATCGTGGAGGCGAAATCTTCTGAACCTGATTCTGAGCGGTATAAGCTTGACTCCGGTGAATTGAAAAAGCTGGGCTGGGATCCGGAGATAAGCAGAGAGCAAACCTTTGAAGATCTATTAAACTATTATAGGAAGACTTTGTGTAATGAGAAGCAAAGCTATAGGAAAAATTTATAGTCTTAATTTAATTTGTTTAAAAGAAAAGAGTCATATCTCTTTCTTACTTCTGCGAACTCCTCCCATAATTCATTGAGATGCTTTATGGTTCCCATGTTTTCATGGAGTCTGTGAAGGACCAGCGGTGCATTCAGGAAATGGAATTCTTCATGATGGAGGACGCGTAGCCACATATCATAATCCTGGGTGTAAAGAAGCTTCTCATTGAACAGCCCAGTCTTTTTAAAAAGGCTGGACTTCATGATGACTGTACAGCCGTTTATATGGCAGGAAGTTCTTAAATACGAATAGAACGCCTTTTTATCCAAGATGGTTTTTCCGGCGGACAGCTGTGTAATATCTGACTGGTTATTGATGATATGAAAGTTTGTATAAGAGGCACTTGCATTCACTTTTTTCATAAAAGCCATTTGCAATTCTGTTTTTCGCAAGTTAAAAAGATCATCCGAGCTCAGCCATGAAAAATACTCTCCAGTGGAATGCTGGATGCCCATATTAACAGCACTGGCTGTTCCTCCATTTTCCTTTTCCAGGTAGATGATCCTGTCACGGAAAGGGGATATTTTCTCAATATGCCTGTCTGAGCCGTCATTGACGACAATGACTTCCTTGTTAAGATAGGTTTGATTGACTGCACTGGAGATGGACTGTGCAATATATTCGCAATTATAAAATGGAATGATGATCGACACCTTAGGCTCTGCCACTGGACCTGCCTCCTAACTGATTTAACAAAAGGCTGTTATTTATATATACGCCAGTTTTCCAAAGGGTATGTGCCTTTTGCAGCCTGCCGAAGGTCGAAAGAGGAAAGAGAAAGGGTGAGCACAATGAAGAAGTCTGCAGCCAGGTGGTATAGCCCATGAAGATCTTAATCACCTCCTTCTATCCCCTCCCATATCCGGGAGGAATCTGGAGCTTTGTTTCAAAGCTGAAACAGCGCCTTGAGAGCATGGGTCACATCATCACGATTTTGAGCCTCAACCAGGATACCTTAAATTACAGGATACTCGGCCGCCCTGAAGAGCTGACAGAAAAACATGTGTCAGGTGGTCTGCATGAAAAGGTAAAGAAAGCTTACCCGGGCTATCAAACGGGAAGCTATATATTCCAGACAGAAGTCTCCAGAGGGTTCCTGGAATCGGCAGCTCTTCATTACGGTCTGGCAGGGTATGATATCATTTATGCACAAGACGCCATGTCGGCAGGTGTCATTGGCAAAATAAAGCCTCCTGGAGTACCGCTTGTCATGAGTGCCCATGGGTATTTATCAGGCGAGATTTTTTATAATCTGAAAAGCCTGCGGCCTGGTGCAGCCGATCTGGAGCTCCGGCAGTCAGATGTATATAATTACTTTCATAAGCTGGAAAGGCTGGGCTATAACTCCAGTGACTTGATTCACTCACAATCCGAGTGGATGAAGGGGCTGATCATCAATGGCTGCCAGGTTCCTGCTGATAAGGTGCTGCTGTTTCCGTACGGGATGGAAACCGACAGCTTCCTCCGGGAAATTCAAGGAAGCGGAAAGCTCAACAAAAAAGGGAAGAAAATTATATTATTTACGGGCAGGCTTGTTACTTTAAAAGGTCTGCATACTCTGCTGCCCGCGCTAGGTAAGCTATATAAAGAAAGGCAGGATTGGGAATGCTGGATTCTGGGAGAGGGAGGAATAAGGGCAGAACTGGAACAGGCATGCCGGAATTTTGGGATTGCTGGTTCTGTGTTATTCTTTGGTACAGTTGAAAACGTACTTCCTTACTTGAATAGTGCAGATATTTTCGTCCTGCCGGGGCTTCAGGATACACAGCCACATTCTGTCATGGAAGCGCAGCTCGCCGGCCTGCCTGTCATTGTAAGTGATGCGGCCGGCCTCCCGGAAATGGTCCACAACCAGGTGAACGGGATGATCTTCCCTGCAGGCAACAGTGAGGCCCTGCTCATGCAGCTGCGCAGCCTGATCCAGAATGACGGAAAACGGGCTGTGATGGGGCAGAATGCGCTTCAGTGGGCAAGGACGAGATGGAGTTATGATGCTCTTGTTACAAATATCCTTTCCATGTTCAACAGGGCAATAGCAATGAAAAAAACGCAATAGTAAAAGAGCTGGCCCCTGGCTATATGGGGCCGGCTCTTTTCTATTTTTACCTATTCTCTGTTTCCCAATCAAACCCAATGGAAGGATCATTCCAGGGTATTCTTTTCTCGTCTGGTGCTGCAGCATTATAGGATTGTGTTGTGCAATAGACTACCGTAGCAGGTGTATTGCCAAGCACCCTGTAGCCATGCGCAACCCCTTTGGGTATCAGGAGAATCATCGGATTATGTTCACCCAGATAAAATACATTCGTTTCTCCAAAGGATTTTGAGTTCTCTCTCAAATCATACAGCACGACCTGCGCATTGCCGGACGGGAAGAACCAAAGGTCATCCTGCTTTTCGTGATAATGAAAGGCCTTGATCACACCAGGATAGGAGGTGGACCAGGAAAGCTGGCCGAAATGGGATAGCAGATTTTCATCATCACGCACCACTTCTGCAAAAAATCCCCTGTCATCACAATGCTTGGTAAGCTTCTTTGTTATAACACCTTCAATTTGCATCCTTATCAGCCTCCTTAGCCAAGAATTCGTATAATGCTTCCTTCCAGTTCCTCATAGTCAATCCGCATTTAGTCAATTTCTGATTACCCAGCACAGAATAAGATGGCCTGCGTGCGGGAAGGCCATAGTTTTCTGATGAAACTGGCGAGATTTCTGCGCCGCTTTTTAGATAACCAGCAATTTCCTTTGCGAATGTATGCCAGCTGCAGCTCCCGCTATTGGAAACATGGTAAATGCCTGCAGGCTGCTCAAGAAGAAAATATATAGCTTCAGCAAGATCTTTTGTATAGGTAGGAGAGCCGATCTGGTCTGCCACGACCTCCAGTTGGTTTTTGCTTTGCAGCAGCTTTGCGATGGTACTGACGAAATTCTTCCCGCCGTGCCCGTACAGCCACGAGGTCCTGATGATCAGGGTATCCGGATTGGCAGCCATGGAGAGCGTTTCGCCGGCCCATTTGCTTTCTCCGTACACATTCAATGGGAAAGGAGGATCATGCTCTTCCCATGGGATGGATTTATCACCAGAAAAGACATAGTCTGTGCTGATATGGATGAACCGGGCCTGCACCCTTTTTGCCTCCCGCGCCAAAGAAAACGGTGCGATGCTATTTATGAGGAAGGCTTTCTCCCTTTGGGTTTCGCATTGGTCGACTGCCGTAAATGCTGCTGCATTGATCAGAACATCCGGCTGCAATTCCTGCAGACGCTCAGCTGAGAAATGGGCATCCGTTATATCCCATTCGTTCCTGCCAAAAGGGAATACAGTGCATCCGAGTTTGGCCAGTGTGGAAGCCAGCTCCTTTCCTAATTGCCCGCCGGCGCCTGTTATCGCGACCCTCATCCTGCAGATCCCGTCAGCCGATTTTTATACCAGTCAACCGTTGTTTGAAGCGCCTTTTCAAAAGGCAATTCCTGCTTCCACCCCAGCTCAGACTGAAGCTTGGCGGAGTCGATGGCATATCTGCGGTCATGGCCTTTCCTGTCCTCAACATATTCAATCAGACTTTCCGGCTTTCCGAGCAGGTCCAGGATATGCTTTACAACCTCAATATTTGTCTTTTCATTGCCTCCGCCGATATTATAGACTTCTCCCAAATTTCCTTTTTCGAGTATCATCCAAATGGCTTTGCAGTGATCCCCGACATAAAGCCAGTCCCTGATCTGAAGGCCATCGCCATAAACGGGGATTTTTTCATTATTGAGCGCTTTGAGGACAATGGTCGGAATGAATTTCTCGCTATGCTGGTAGGGACCGTAATTATTGCTGCATCTTGTGGTGATGACAGGAAGCTTGTAGGTTTCACGGAAAGAACGGACAAGAAGATCTGAGCTTGCCTTGGTTGCAGAATAAGGATTGTTGGGTGAAAGGGGAGAGTGCTCTGTGAAAGCCGGCTGGCCTGCTTCAAGAGTCCCGTACACTTCATCTGTAGATATATGGATCATTTTTCCCGCACGTCCTTTCAGCATATTTAATAGAAGCAGATAGGTGCCGCTTATATTGGTTTCAATGAATAAGCTGGCATTCTTGATGCTGTTGTCAACATGCGATTCGGCAGCGAAGTGGATGATGCTGTCATAGTTCCGGTCAAAAGCTGCCTCAAGCTCCCGTTCATTCGCTATGCTGCCTTTAATGAAACGGAAGCGGGGATGGAGTGACAATCTTTTCATTTCCTCCGGATGGCTGGCATAGGTTAGTGCATCAATGACCGTCACGCTGACAGATGGATTTTTCAGGGCAAGATGGACGAAATTTAATCCGATGAACCCGGCAGCGCCTGTTACTAGAAGTTCCATGGCTAGCTCCTTTCCACAGCAGAATCAGATTTAACGAGCTTTTCAAGATACTGGCCGTAATCATTCTTCTTCAAAGGCTTTGCAAGATCGAGCAGCTGCTCTGCTGTAATGAATCCTTTTCTGTAGGCAATTTCTTCAATGCAGGATATCCGGATATTCTGCCTGCTCTGGATTGTTTCGATAAAAGAGGAAGCCTCCATCAATGATTTATGGGTGCCTGTATCAAGCCAGCTGAACCCCCGGCCAAGCAGCTCGGCCCTGAGTGAACCCTGCTTTAGATAAAGCTCATTGACCGAGGTGATTTCGTATTCGCCCCTTGCCGACTTTTCAATGCTCTTCGCAAAGTCGACCACCTGGTTATCATAGAAATAAAGGCCGGTTATGGCATACTGCGATTTCGGCTTGAGCGGCTTCTCCTCGAGCGAAATGACATTCTGATTTTTATCGAACTCTACCACGCCAAACCTTTCCGGATCTTTCACCTGATAGCCAAATATGGTTGCGCCTTGATTGCTGTTTACAGCCTGTTCGAGGATTTTGGTAAAGTTATGGCCGTAAAAAATATTGTCGCCGAGAATCAATGATACAGAATCGTCTCCGATGAAATCTTCGCCGATGATAAACGCCTGGGCGATTCCTTCCGGCTCAGCCTGGATGATATAGCTCAGGCTGATGCCAAGCTGCGACCCGTCTCCCAGGAGGTTTTGGAACCGGGGGATATCCTCCCTGGTTGAAATAATCAGGATATCTTTGATTCCTGCGAGCATCAATACAGAAAGGGGATAATAGATTAATGGTTTATCATATACAGGAAGCAGCTGTTTGGAAACTGCTTTTGTAAGCGGATAAAGGCGAGTGCCATGGCCGCCTGCCAATATGATTCCTTTCATCCTGTTCACATCCTTAATATTTTGCAGACCTCCCCAGGGCATCATCTCTGTATTCTCTTTTTAAAAACAGCAGGCACTCCTGCGTACAAACAACTTTCCGGCACGTTTTCTTTAACAAAAGCACCGCCGCCGATGACGGACCATGCCCCGATGGCCGTTTTTTCTCTGATGGAGGAGCCTATCCCGATATATGCCCCTTCCTTGATCGTCACATTGCCGGCAATACTTACACCGGGACCGACGGTTGCATAATCCTCTATGTTATTATCATGGCTGATGTTTGATCCCCGGTTGATAATAACATGATTGCCGATCATTATATTGGTAGTCATGATGGTTCCTTCACAAATCACCGAACCTGAGCCGATCCTGTTTCTGGGAGAAATATAGACACCGGGATGTACAAGCGGGCCCATCATTTCAAAGCCCGCGCTTGCTGTCATCTCTGAGAACCTTTTCTTTAAAGCGGGATCTCCTACGCCTGCACAGAGGATTTTAGCATGGTCTCTTAAATGGGCAATATCATCCAAAGTGCCAAGCACCTCAATATCATCGACAAACTTGCCTTTCATTTCCGGACGTTCATCCAGGAATCCTGCCACCTCCATGCCTAATTGCCCGCAGAGGTGAAGCACCTCCCTGGCATGGCCGCCGCAGCCCCATAGAATCAGCTTATTCATCTGCTGTTCCCTTAGAAAGAGCAGCAGCAACCCTGCTGACATCCTCCTGTTTCATCCCTTCCCAAAGCGGCAGGCTGAGGATTCTGCCTGCCAGGCTAGCCGTAACCGGCATACCGGTCATCCTGCAGGAAGAGAAGAGCTTCTGCTGGTGGCAGGCCGGTGAAAAGTAGGTGCGGGCTTCGATGCCGTCTGCTGCCAGCAGCTTGACATAGAATTCACTATTTTCATTTTCCGGGCAAAGGATGGGAAAGAATTGGTGCGCGATTGTGCCTTTTGCTTTTTGCATCTTCCATCCGTTCAAGGAAGGCAGGGCATTGAAGGCTTCAATATACCATTGGTGAATTTTCTGCCTTTCCTGCACTTTCGCGGGATATACATCCAGTGTGGCAAGGGCTATGGCTGCCGCATATTCTGACAGCTTGCTGTTCAATCCCATTTGAACTGATTCCCGGTCGGCAGAAAAGCCAAAATTTCCTGCTTTTCTTAGTTCCTGAATGATGTTCTTGTCCCCGCTGTACAAAAGGCCGCCTTCGCCGATGCCAAATGACTTGGTAGCATGAAAGCTGAATACGCTTATACCAGTAAACCCTTTTGAAAAAGAGCCATCCCTGCCGCTTGAGCCAAAGCAGGGGGCTGCATCAATCACTACAGGGATGCCATGACTCTGAAGCTTATTGTAATAATCCAAATTCAAATTAGTGCCAAAGGTAGCATAAGGGACAACGACAGCTGCCTCGTCCCCAAGAATATCGAGTGTATCGGCCAGCTGGTCTTCATCCATGCACCAGCTGTCTTCATCGACATCAATGAAATAAGGCTCCAGTCCGCACCACATCGCTGCCAGCGGCGTTGCTGAAAAGGTAAAGCTTGGCATGATGGCATAGCGGCCATCTTTTCGCATGCTTCCGCTGATTGCGAGCATCAGGCCGATTGTAGCATTGTTCACTGTAAGTGCTTCGCCATTTCCATCAAAAAACTCTGCGATCACCCTGTTTTCGAACTGAGTGTTTAACGGCCCATAGTTGCTGTACTTTTTCGTTTTTTCAATCTGGCTCAAATAGTGTGAAAAGGATTCCTGTTTGACAAGATTTGGCTGTAAAAACGGAATGTTTTTCATACGGTTTCTTACCATCTCCGTTTCTTTGATATATGGCAGGGGGTAATTCACGGCAAGAAAAGAACAAAAGATCATCTGCCTCTTATTCGCAATATCATCTGAGCAATATGGGGAGGTAAGCATCGTTCCTCTTCAAGCTGCATAACTTGAATACAGGAAAAGCAGCTCTCCTTGTAAATATAACTGGTAAGGAGGAAGGCAGAATATGCTGCATAATAATGGGATGCATACTTCAAACTCACCGGCACGGAGGCTGGCAGTAATTGACACGAATTTTCCCTGGAAGCAGAGCGGTTTCAGGTATTGGGAGAATGTTGAGATATGGAAGCAGAGGCCGGATACTCTCTTTTTTGCCACCAAATTATATTATGATGACTTCCCAGCCAAAGTTCATGACATCCGCTCTTTTGGTGCAATGGCTGAGAGGGAGGGAATAACGGATATTTACTGCGTTTTTCTGAACCATCTTTTGAGCCTGTTAGGCGAAATTAGAAGTTCAGAAGGAACCATGATGCCTGGTGCCAATCCACTTGTAAGCATTAGAAATCTGATTGATGATCTGGGCATCAGGGTCCATGCGATGCTTTACCCTGGCGGTGGCTTAATGCCGGGCACTGAAGAGGAATTTCTCAATATTGCTGGCAGCCATTGTGAGACAGTTTTCACCAATATTCAGGAAGTCAGAAAAAGTATTTCGAAAAGTGTCTACATGCCAGTTGTTATCAATACTGACTTCTATACGTTTACTGCTAAGGAAAAAACGGTTCCGCTTCAGATCACCTTTTGCACATACAAGGCCGTAAGAAAAAACTTTCCTTTGCTTGCCGATATCTTCAACAGGATAGACGAACGTTTCCAATTGAATATCATTGGAGATTGGGAAACTGAACTGCATCTATTGAAGAATTCCAATTATACATTTTATGAGAAACTTAACCCTGAACAAATAAAAGAGATTTATGAGCATACACACATCTTTCTTTATTGCGGCATTGCTGATCCTTATACTCTGGATGGGTTTCCCACTACCTCTGCCTGTGATGCAATGGCTTCCGGCTGTCTGCTTATAACGACCAATCCCCGGAATGATCACAGCCTTTTAATAGATAGGCAGGAATACATCGAAGCCTCTGATTCCGCTGATTCCTTCTTAAGACACATAAACTGGGCTTATGAGAACTTTGATGAAGCCATGAGGATTGCAGAAGCAGGGGCTAAGAAAATACGTGAGCACTTTAATGCTGCGCATATAGTAGACCGGAAGCTTGCACTTATTTTTGGAGTCCAGCAAGCCGATCAGGGGTTGACTGTTAAGGAAATTAATGAGAAAAAGCCTCTTGTTCCCATTATTCAAACGTTCTTGAAGGGTGGCCTCTCTGGGCGCCCTGGTGATTTCACCTTAAAAAGAATACTTTTTATCCACCCGCTCTATGGAGGAATTTATAAGGTTATATCCGAGGGAATCATTGAGGGTTTCCGAGGTCTGGGTGCTGATGTCCTTGAACTGCAGCCGAAAGAAAACGCTGCAGATTTAGCGGCAAAAATAAAGCCGGATCTTCTTTTTGTTTTATTGGGGGATTCTTTTCCGGTGCAGCAGGCGAGGGCAATTGCTGAAATGGGAATAAAAACTGCTATTTGGTTTATAGACGATCTTTATTATCCAGATGTAACGATGAAACTTGCACCTTATTATGACTATGTTTTTACACAGGAAAAAAGCAGCGTGACCGATTATTATATGGCGGGATGCAGAAATGTCCATTATATGCCGCTTGGTATAAGTACTCAGTATTTTAGCCGCGAAGAAGATGTGTCTTTTACTCATGATGTATGCATTCTGGGTACAGCCGGGAAAAGCAGGCTTGATATAGCTGCTAAGCTTGCACCTTACTTAGCGGAAAAAAAGGCCGTTATTGCAGGAACTGGAGGGGAGGATTTTTACCAATACAAACTGTATCCCGACAAGGTAAGGATCGAAGCCTTTTCGCAAAGTGATCCCTCGCAAGTAATGAAGGAGTCAAAGATAGTCATCAATCATCACGGATCACAAGAGGAAACTGATCTGCTCAGAGAGATTCAGCAGTTTTCAGACTTATCCTCTAATCCAGGGACCTTAGGGATTTCAGCATATGGAGTTTTTCAGCTTACAGATAAAAAAGGTGAGCTGTCCCGCTTCTTAGAAATAGGAAGTGAAATAGAAACGTATTCTTCTTCTGAAGAGCTGATTGCGAAAATAGAATATTATCTCAAGCATGAAAAAGAAAGAACGAAGATTGCCAAAAAAGGCCATGAAAGAATCTTCAAAGAACATTCTTATTATCGCAGGGCAATGACCATATTAGATATGATCTTCAAGCCAGATCCATTTAGCGAGTAAACTTGTCAGCGAAGTGCTGGGCATACTATGTAAAAGGCGGGACGTTTTATGAAACTGGCTTGCTTTTAGAAAAACTCTCTAAAGTAACACTTTCCTTCATCCAATACCTGAAGCCATTGGTTCTTATTGCTGCAGGTATTTTAACATTCACCCAATATATATCAATTCTAAGCAAAAGCCTTTTTAGGCTTTTGCTTATTAGCGTTTATTCAAACAAGAAAAGAAAAAGTTTGTTTTTCCGCATTCCTTCTATATAAATCATGGATAGTATATAAGCCTTTATTTCTGATAATAGGCTAATAGAGCTTCACATAAAGCAAGGGTTGAATAATATGAGGTGAGGAAGAAAATGCACGCTGTATTCCTCAAAAGGAAGGCTATTTGGCCTGTGCAGCACTCAGCAGTTTTATAGTAAATACCCAAGTATGCGATAACTTATGAGATCATAACCAGTCTGCTGGCAGCTAAAGAACAATTTTATTAGAAGGGGGTTTAGTAGAATGGCAGTTATTTCAACAGGGCCGATTGAGAATCCGGCAGTCGGAGGCGTTAGGCAGGTTACCCAGATTACCGTGATTGCGGATAACAGAAGCTCAGTAAGTGCTTCTTCAGTCCTTATTCAGGGCTACATTTTAAATGGGACAAGAACCCTTTATGTTTCAGAAGTTGTAAATCTTGGTCCAAACCAGGTGGCAACTCGTAATTACTTTGGAAATGTTGATGCATTTGAATTTGTTTTTACGACAAGCGGGCCAGCCGAAGCAAGCACCCAAATTTCTCTTTGGGGCAGATCAGCAGTTGGAGCTATTACCTTCACCCAGCGTCTTGTATCCGATGAAATATTAGGACAACTTTAGACTGAAACAAACTTAAATCAGGTGTACCTCATAAAGGACTATTATGAATTGCCCTAGGCAATTCAGTTTTTAATTAGGAAAAAAAGGAGGGAATACATTGGCGGTACTTTCCACAGGCCCTATTGCCAATCCCATTGCAGCGGGGACAAGGCTGACCAGGACAGTTTTAATCAAAGTTGATAATAGGGACAGTGTTAATTTTTCCACCGTATTGATACAAGGGTACTTTTTGAATGGTTCAAGAATTGCCTATGTTATTGAACAAGTGAGTCTGGCACCGAATCAAGTTGTGACAAGAGAATATTTTGCGAACTTTGATGGATATGAATTCGTATTTACAACTGGAGGATCTGCAGAAGCCAGCACCCAGATTTCTGTCTGGGGAAGGGATGTAAATGGCCAGCTTGTTGCTGCCCACAGGCTTGTATCAGATGAACTATTAGGATCTAATCAAGGTGTTCAGGGCCCACAAGGCCCGCAAGGAGCGACCGGGTCACAAGGAACTCAAGGGCCACAAGGGCCTCAAGGAGCAACTGGCGCCCAAGGACCACAAGGAGCAACCGGGTCACAAGGAGTGCAAGGGCCGCAAGGAGCAACTGGCGCACAAGGAGCCCAAGGACCACAAGGAGCAACTGGGWCACAAGGASTSCAAGGACCGCAAGGAGCAACTGGCKCACAAGGACCRCAAGGAGCAACTGGSKCACAAGGAGTGCAAGGACCGCAAGGAGCAACTGGCTCAATGGGAGCCCAGGGACCACAAGGAGCAACYGGRKCACAAGGAGTGCAAGGACCACAAGGAGCAACCGGGTCACAAGGAGYGCAAGGGCCGCAAGGAGCAACCGGCGCAATGGGAGCCCAGGGACCACAAGGAGCAACTGGCGCAATGGGAGCCCAGGGACCACAAGGAGCAACTGGTGCAACGGGAGCCCAGGGACCACAAGGAGCAACCGGGTCACAAGGAGCGACAGGTCCTCAAGGAGAACAGGGACCTCAAGGAGCCACKGGAGCCCAAGGAGCGACCGGACCTCAAGGAGAGCAAGGCCCACAAGGCGCAACTGGAGCCCAAGGAGCGACAGGTCCTCAAGGAGAACAGGGACCTCAAGGAGCCACAGGAACCCAAGGAACAACCGGTCCGCAAGGAGAGCAAGGTCCTCAAGGCGCAACTGGAGCCCAAGGAGCGACAGGTCCGCAAGGAGAACAGGGACCTCAAGGAGCCACTGGAGCCCAAGGTGCAACAGGTCCCCAAGGAGAACAGGGACCTCAAGGGGCCACRGGAGCCCAAGGTGCTACAGGTCCGCAAGGAGAGCAAGGTCCTCAAGGCGCAACTGGAGCCCAAGGAGCGACAGGTCCTCAAGGAGAACAGGGACCTCAAGGAGCCACTGGAGCCCAAGGTGCTACAGGTCCTCAAGGAGAACAGGGACCTCAAGGAGCCACGGGAGCCCAAGGTGCTACAGGTCCCCAAGGAGAACAGGGACCTCAAGGAGCCACGGGAGCCCAAGGAGCGACAGGTCCCCAAGGAGAACAGGGACCTCAAGGGGCCACAGGAACCCAAGGAGCAACCGGTCCGCAAGGAGAGCAAGGTCCTCAAGGCGCAACTGGTGCACAAGGAGCTTCAGGTCCCCAAGGAGAACAGGGACCTCAAGGAGCGACCGGTCCTCAAGGAGAGCAAGGCCCACAAGGAGCCACGGGAGCCCAAGGAGCGACAGGTCCTCAAGGAGAACAGGGACCTCAAGGAGNCCACTGGAGCCCAAGGTGCAACAGGTCCCCAAGGAGAACAGGGACCTCAAGGGGCCACGGGAGCCCAAGGAGCGACAGGTCCGCAAGGAGAACAGGGACCTCAAGGAGCCACTGGAGCCCAAGGTGCAACAGGTCCCCAAGGAGAACAGGGACCTCAAGGGGCCACRGGAGCCCAAGGTGCTACAGGTCCGCAAGGAGAGCAAGGTCCTCAAGGCGCAACTGGAGCCCAAGGAGCGACAGGTCCTCAAGGAGAACAGGGACCTCAAGGAKCCACTGGAGCCCAAGGTGCTACAGGTCCTCAAGGAGAACAGGGACCTCAAGGAGCCACGGGAGCCCAAGGTGCTACAGGTCCCCAAGGAGAACAGGGACCTCAAGGAGCCACGGGAGCCCAAGGAGCGACAGGTCCCCAAGGAGAACAGGGACCTCAAGGGGCCACAGGAACCCAAGGAGCAACCGGTCCGCAAGGAGAGCAAGGTCCTCAAGGCGCAACTGGTGCACAAGGAGCTTCAGGTCCCCAAGGAGAACAGGGACCTCAAGGAGCGACCGGTCCTCAAGGAGAGCAAGGCCCACAAGGAGCCACGGGAGCCCAAGGAGCGACAGGTCCTCAAGGAGAACAGGGACCTCAAGGAGCCACGGGAGCCCAAGGAGCGACAGGTCCTCAAGGAGAACAGGGACCTCAAGGAGCCACGGGAGCCCAAGGAGCGACAGGTCCCCAAGGAGAACAGGGACCTCAAGGRGCCACGGGAGCCCAAGGWGCTACAGGTCCGCAAGGAGAGCAAGGTCCTCAAGGCGCAACTGGTGCACAAGGAGCGACAGGTCCTCAAGGAGAACAGGGACCTCAAGGATCCACAGGAGCCCAAGGTGCTACAGGTCCACAAGGAGCCACAGGGGCCACAGGATCTCAAGGTCCGCAAGGCCCACAAGGAGCAACCGGAGCTCAGGGACCACAAGGACCATCAGGAACCCAGCCAATATTAGCATTTGTTAATAATTCGGGCGGTATTAGTGTACTCCCAGCTGGAAGTGAAGTAGTGGTAGCAAGTGTAACAACCAGTGTAACAGCTGGACAAAATATTAAAATTGATTCCGCTGTCCAATTGGACACTACTGCAAATGCGAATAACTCAATAACAGTACAGTTCAGATTGTATCGAGGTGGCACTCTCCTGACGACAAGAACACTTTCAAGGGTTTTAGCTGCCGCAGGAAATCAAACCTTTGATATTGCAGACACATATGTAGATACAGCTCCGGCCACGAACCCTGCTTCTACCTATCAATTAAGGGTCATTGTCACTGCTCAATCAAACTATACGGCTGCTACTGTGAATCAGCGGAACCTAAATTTAATCAAATTTTAATAGACTAGAGTAAGTCATAGATTTAAATCTAGTGACTGATTCAAGGGTAGTTTTACTTCCAATGAATCAGTTATTTTTGTGCAGCGAATCAAATTGAATGTACGCAAAAGCATAGTAAACTATCTTATAGAGTTGTAAGCTCCGGATGCCTCTCAGTGTTAAAAGAAATCCTTGCAATAATACTCAATGAAAAAGCTGGAGCAATAAGTCTGAAAACATGATATTTAAATTTTATAAAGGAAAAAGGCTGCTCATATAAGGCAGCCTTTTTTTTAATGAGTGGGCATTATGACAATTTTATCCCAGCATGAAGCACAAAACTTCCCATATTCAACATAAAACTCAATCGGATCGGAAGCTTCCATCGGCCACCAGCGGATGCTGCCGGAAGGTGCTTTTGAAGCAAAGAGATTGATATCAGCAGGAATATTCCCGATTATAATCACTTCGAAATCTCTGAATCCATTTTTTAAGCCTTTATTTAAAATCTCGTACAGCTGTATGTGCTCCTTCTCATCAGAAGAATAGGGAATCGGAAAAATGATTGATTTCTTTGACCTGTCTTCACGGATAGCGTGTGCTGTTTTTCTGGCCGGGTCGTCCCGGCCGGTTTCCCAGATTCTGCTGTACGGGACCAGCTCAGGCATCTCCATGCTCCTGATTTTTTCGTAAATCCGATTGTGATAATAGTTCTTCAGCTCCCTGACGAGAATCTGTATTTGTCCGTTTCTTGTAAAGGTTGAGTTGCTTCCCCCTTTATTTCTGTACTGGATATACAGAAGGTCTGGAACAGAAGCATATTTAGTAGACAAGAAAGTCCTGACAAGGAGGTCGTAATCATCGCTGACAAGGAGCTCCTCACGATGCCCGCCTACAAGGTGATAGCATTCTCTAGTCCAGGCGCGGGGGTGGTTAGGAAGCCCGACCAGATGGCGGATGGTATTTCCATTGATGGTTGTATGGCGCAATATGTTTTGCCACCGGTTCATTGAGTGCAGCCAGATCCGATAATAGACGCTGTAGCCGAAGCCACAGTCCCATCCGTACCAGTGGGCGTGGAGGTTTTCAGCGAATACCTCTGTACAGTCGCCGTAAACAAAGCCGCAATCAGGGTTTTCCTGAAAGGCACGGACAATCTTTTCCAGGCAGTCTGGTGTTAATTCATCATCATGGTCTAATTCAACAAGAATCTCACCCGTACAAAGGCCGGCTGCATATCGTTTGATAGAGCCTATATAACCATTATAGCTGTCCTGCCTGTATCTCCGGATTCTCGGGTCGTCCAGCTTGCTTAAATAATCCCTGTAAGTTTCTTCGTTATCACCGGAATCATCGACTATGACCCATTCCCAATTAGCATATGTCTGTGCCTGCAGTGATTTGAAGGGCCTCTGAATCTTTTCTTTTGATCTGAAGGCAGCCGTAAAAACAGACACAAGGGGTTTGTCAGAAGTGAAGCTTGAAAGCGGCACGGTTTTATTCTCAGGAAGAGGATCGGTCGCTGAGAGCCAGCAATAAAAAAGCTTACCGGGTTCAATTTTATCGGGTGACTCAAAGTGCAGCCAGCGTTTTTTTTCGTGGGCCGGCATGCTGATGAGACCTGGGAAATCCCTCCAATCTCTGCCTATCGAGACATAAATCCTCGGCAATTTCGAGTTTATGTCTGTAGGTTCGTCCTCGTTTCCGCACAAAATGACAAAGATGTGATCTTCGTATAGTTTTGTTTGAAGGGTGTCCAATTCTTCCAAAGGGACATCTTCTGCAATAAAAAAATAAGCCTTAAGCATTGGGGTCATTTTATCCTGCATAGGTAATCTCCTATTCTATAAAGTGGCATACTCTTCTATTATTTATATGCACACCTCAAACCTTGTTGCCAAAACTGGGGCAGGGCGGAATTTCAGCAGAACTGGGCGGAGAACTGAACACAGGAAGGGGATACGGAATAGAGTAATTAAAGCGAGAAATCCAAAAATCACCGGAAGGAGATTATCTATGTCTTTGCCCCTTGTGAGCATTCTAATTCCTGCCTATAATCGGCCGGTTACTCTTAAGACAGCAATCGAGAGCGCGCTAAAGCAGACTTATCCCTGCAAAGAGATTATTATTTGTGATGACAGCTCTGACAACAGGGTAGAAGAGATGATGAAAGCCTGCTTCAGCGGTACAGACAATATCCGCTATTATAAAAATGAGAAAAATTTATTTTTGAAAAACTGGCATAAGCTGCTTGACCTGGCTTCAGGAGAATATGTCAATTACTTAATGGATGACGATGTTTTCGATAAATATAAAATCGAGAAAATGATGTATTACTTCCAAGAGTTCCTGGATATAAAGCTAGTCACCTCCTATAGGCAGACAATTGATGAAAAGGGGAATTGGCTGTCTCCGCTGTATGCAACTGAAAGGCTTTTCCATGAAACAAGGGTGATGGACGGGAAGGTTCTTGCTGATATGGCCCTTTCCCGCTGTTTGAATATCATAGGGGAGCCCACGACCGTTTTGTTTAAGAAAGAGGACTTGAAAGAGCCGTTTGGGGTTTTTGCAGACCAGCAATATTCACTCCTGAATGATATGGCAGCCTGGCTGAATCTTCTGTCCGATGGCAGGGCGGTTTATATGCCTGAACCTTTGAGCTTTTTCCGCCTGCATGCAAATCAGAACAATAATGTTCTTGGACCAGCCGCATTCAGTGAATGGCTTGATCTCCTGGTTGCTGCGAGGGAAAAAGGGTTTCTTGCATTGGATGAACTGTATAAACAGGGACTGTTAAATTATCGCTCCAGAGTGGCGGGGATTGAACGGTATACCACGGATATCAGTCGAATTGACCAGATTATCAAAGACTTATAGCATGGAGGGGGGGAGAGTGTTATGGTCAATAAAGCGGCTGCAAAGGAACTTGTGTCAATTGTCATTCCGTTTTACAATTGCCAATATATTGCGAGGGCAGTCGAGAGTGCACAAAGGCAAAGCTACCCATATGTTGAAATTATTGTAGTGGACGATGGCTCCACTATGTATACTGAGCAGCTGGCTCCTTATATGAACAGCATCCGCTATATACGGAAAAATAATGGCGGGACAGCATCAGCCCTTAACGAAGGAATAAAGCAGGCAAGGGGGACATATTTTGCCTGGCTGAGCTCAGATGATGAGATCCAGCCGTCTAAGGTCCGGGCCCAGCTTGCTTTTATGCAGAGAAGGGGAAATATGATCTCCTTTACAAATTTCAATCAGATCGACAGCCAAGGCAGAATGATCAGAGCTTCTCTCAATAGGAAATATACCGACCAGCTTACCTTTTACCGTGACTTGAAGGATTTTTGTCCTGTCAACGGTTCTACTGTAATGGCTCATATGAAAGTCATGCGGAGTATAGGGCCGTTCAATGAAAAGTTAAAAAATACCCAGGATTATGAGATGTGGCTGAGAATCGCTTTGCAATACGAATTTGGGTTCCTGGATGTGCCTTTGACACATTACAGGGTTCATGAAAGGATGGGCAGCAAGGTTCGTGCACACGATTCCACTGTAGAAATTGCAGCTCTTCATCAAATTTATAAACCTAAAATTTCCGAACATATCCGGAAGCTTGAAGCGGTATCCGGATGAGAATACTTGGAAATATATCAGGAAAGAGGTGGCCAGGGAGCCATCTTTTTTATTGTAAAGAAAAAGCATCCTGCTGGATGCCTCTTCAATGGTGCTTAAAGTTCTCTGGGCTGATCGCTTCCATTTTTAGAATGAAAGCGGAAAGGAGGCCGATTTGTCCTTCGAGCTCTGTGATCTGCTGAAGGCATATAGAAATGGAGGACTCATATTCCTTCACTTTGCCTTGGAGCTGTTTCAGCTTATCAGTTAAGCCGGGATCTTTATTTTCCGGCCGGGAGGGTGACAGAGTTGAGTTTTCACGTTCCTTAGAAACCGGAATGGCCATTCCAATCTTTGTTCTAAAACTTAATAGCTCATTCATGGTGTTCTGCTGCATTTGAACCAGCTGATTATTGTCTTCAAGCAGCCTGTTCCTGTCCTTTTTTAAGATATTAAATTCCTCCAGCTGGTCTTCAAGAGACTTTTCCACAGCTTTTAATTCTGCCTTTAACCTGACCACCTCTTCTTGCTTGGGATAAGTTTTCTCTTTGAATTCTGCAAGTTCAGCCTGCAGCCTGTCATTTGCCTCCCCCTGGGTCAGCAATTCTTCTTCCAGTTCTATTATCCTCTCACTGCTTTTGCTGCATTTTTCTTCCAGATCTCCAATATAGTCCTCTAAATGGCTGATGGACGACAAACTGTTTCGTGACTCTTCCTCATGCTTTTTTACAAAAGCCTTTCTTTCTTCATCCCGGCTGTGCACCAGCTCTGCCAGTTCTTTTTCGAGGAGCAGATTTTTTTCTTTTAATGTTTCCAGCTGGCTGTAATGATAGTCATCCTGGTATTCTTTTACCTTTGCTTTGTAACGGGACAGCTCGGAATTCAGGTGGATGATTTTCTGCTTAAGCATGTGATAATCATCTTCTCTATACACGCTGGATCGGAGCATTTCGCCACCTCTGCTTTCTGGGCTGTAATGGTATTGCCATCCTATGCAGGAATATGAAAATGGTGATAAAAAAGAAAACCTGGCGCTTGGCAGGTTTTAAAAGGAAAGAGATATGCTGTTGCTTGAAGCAAAACGATGCTTTCCTTCATTAAAATAAACAAACGCCTGAATAAGAACTGAGGAATCTTCCTCCGGCTCTTTGATTGATAAGTTAAGGGCATTGAATATACTCGTTTCCCCCGGTGAAATTTCCAGCTGATGGATGCTGGTAATCCAATATTCGCCTTTTGTTTTAACTCTTTCACGCCAATTATCATAAACATATTTCCAGCCTTTGTCTCCGCCGCTCCCTTTGACAGCCATTCCTTCGACCATTTTAGGAGGGAGGATCTGGCCTTGCAATGATATCCCTTTTTCCACAGGGACTTTAATGCATATCACTGGATCAATGAGACTGGCATTTCCAATATTCTTCATAAGCAGTGCGCCATTTATCATTACTTCCTGAGCGTTATCTCCTGGCCTTGGAAGGAGAAGGGTATAATTCATGGCAATTTCTGCATCTGCCTTCATTTCTTCCTGCTTGCCACTCAGAAGTGCTGGGACAGGCTGCAAAGGCTGCTCTGCCGGCTTTTCAGCAGAAGCAGTATGGTCTTTTCCGGTCTTAGGCAGGAGGAACCCTTTGATTAAGGTTTTCAAGACAGGCATGGGCAGGAAAGACCCTTTTTGATTTTGCCCTTTTTGACTGTAGATTGAGTAGCAGACAAATGCCCTGGTCAGGATAGAAGCTAGGTTACTGACTGCAGTATTTTTTTTAGGCAGCTTGCAGACCATTTTCAAGCGAAGGGGGGAATTGGCTTTTATATACTTCAATTCTCTGAACTGGAAGTGAAGTGACCTCTTATTCAGCTCGGATAGAAGAGCATTCTTCACCCGGTCATCCAGGTGACTGGGATGCTCGATGGTGAGCTGCGGAAGCGATATATGTTCTTCTTCAATCATCTCTAACATTATATGCGGCTTATCCCTTGCTTCCTCATTGCCATTTGTAAAAGTGATGAAGCCCTCTGCCTCCAGGTAATTTCTCAGCTCTTCCACCAGCGCTGTATTTGAAAAGTCTGCTGGAAGAGGCTGGCATAAGATGGACTCCAGCATTCTCCCTGGGTTTATATAAAGTCTTCTATCAGCAATCTCCCATCTAGTGTTATACCCATGGGCTTCGCAAAAAAGCGTGATGCTTATTAGTGATGAAGACAGAGCTTCTCCCAATGTTTCCTCTTCCAGAAAAACAGATATATTCATGGCATTCACTCCTTTAAACCGGCATTAGTCCAAAATATGAATATATGAAAATAAGCCCAAGATCCTCATACTGAAAAAACAGGCTCGTTGATTAGAACCATTTATCCCGAATATCCATATGATGAATTGAATACACAACCTATTAGAAAGGATGATTTAGTTGAAGCCTCATAAGAGACCACAACTGACCCCTAATAACGTTCAAGAAGAATGTATTCGGGTTTCCAAGGTATATGACTGGGTATTTGATGCGATTACAACTGATACAGGCATTACCTTGCCGCCCGATTGTGAAGCAGCAGTTGCGCTGGCAGTTGCAGAAGGGAGAACCCCGCTTGATGTAACATGCAGTGTTCCTGATGTAGGAGGATTTTTCCCGCTTGATCCTCCAGACACAGACGGAAATGCTACTTGCACTGTTTCATCCCGTATTGAAAGGCGCAAAATCCCGGTAAACGGCGTCATGACAGACCTGGCTATTGTGAAGGTCATCTTCACTATCAGGCCGCTTGTCACAATCTATGACAGCACAGGAGCTGTGATTTGCAGCTTCCGTCCAACTATCAGTGAATCGCGCCGGCTAGTTGTCTGTGCACCTGAGCCATTCACAAGCGACAATGTGTTCTGCCGCCTGATTTCTCTGAACTGTGAAACAAACTTCATTGAAACTGGCATTCCTGATGTTGGATTGCAAATTATGCTGGATATTTGCTTCGAAATCCAGGTTGAAGCAGATGTGAAGCTGGAAGTCCTGGCTAAATTCTGCTTCCCGCGTCCAAACGATATCGTCATTCCTCCTGGTGGGGTCTGCCCGCCGTTTGAATGGCCGGAGCAATGCGACTTTTTCCCGCGCGACAACTGTGACTGCCAGGCGTTTGTGGATACAGACCCTATTACAGGTCCAGTTCCTATTGTGTTCAGCCCGATTCTGTTTGCAGAAGATTTGGCTGCAGGGACTTATACAACAGAGCTGAGAGCCGAAATCTGCGACAACTGCCAGCTGACTGGCAGCACACTGCAATGGATTGTGGAGGATTTCGTTGTGCCGACTGGAACTGGTACGCTAGCTGTTGACCAAAGCTTTGTCTTTACAGCAGAAGAATTCAATATGCCAACCTGTTCGACTGTATTGGGAATCACCACATTGACGGTAACTGGTGCAGGTACAATTGTTTTCTCTGATCCAAGCGTGACAGACCGCACTGCTTTGTTCACACTAACTCTGGTCGAAAATATTGGCACTGATCTGGATGCTTACTCTATCACTCTTACTGATATCGCTGGAGCTCCGCTGGTGACATTTGCAGGTGCAGGTACTGGTTTTGTGCCAGATGAAGACCTGATCATCCAGGATTGCGTAACATTCCCGAATCTATTGGGCGGCCAGCCTCTATAATTCTTGGTTTAATTTCGAAAGAAGGGGAAACCCTTCTTTTTTTCTGTTTTATTTCCTCTCAAGATGAGATTTCTTATGAGGTGCAGCTATTTCATTTGTTTCAATTCAGTGATCATATTTAAAAAGTGGTCAGCGTACTCCCCGGGCGAAAAGTTTTGCTGGATATGCTGTGATGCCCTTTGCCTGATTGCTTCCCGGAGTGAAGTATTGGCAATCAGGTCATGCCCTTCTTTGACGGCATGCTGGATATTGCCCAGCGTGAAAAACTTTCCTGTTACATTATGGATGATAAAATGCCTGACCCCATCAGAATCTGTGGAAAGGACAGGGCATCTGCATATCATTGCTTCTAATACGGCATATCCGAATCCTTCCACTTTGGAGGTTGAACAGAGAAACCCTCCTGAATCTCCAATCATGGAATAATGGTCAGCCATCCGGTCATGCGGAAGGTTGGCAAATACAGTCAAGTGGGACTGGAGGTTCAGCTGCTTAATGACTGTTTCGAACGCATTTCGCTGGTCCGGCGGGGCAAGGGTGCTGTCTTCGAACATCCAAAGCCGTATAGAAGGGTTCTTCCTGATCAGTTTAGCTCCGATCATAAGGAAGTCTCTCCAATTCTTGTTTTCTTCGAGTCTTCCAACCCAGCCTATTATGGGGTTGGGCTTTTTCGGAAGGTGCCTGTAATGAAAGTCCCTGGAGTTAAAGCAGTTGTGAAATGAATACTTTTTCTTGGCAGGAAAATAGGTTTCAAACGCTTTGATCAGATGAGGTGTTTTTGGATAAAGGATTGCATCACAATAAGGATTTATGATCGGCAGTGCATTTGCTTTGACGAACTTTTCTGCATAGTCCTTATCATGGCCGATGCCCTGGCTTTCAAATATCAGGATCCCTCCATAGCCCAGCGACCGGAGGCGCTGAAGCATAGCAAGGTCAGAACCGACAACGATTGCATCATAATTGCCTTTTTGAAGAATTTCTTTTATGCCTAAATCGGTATTGGTCACATATAAAGTGGCATCCGTCTTGTTCTGCAGCCCTGTACCGCTTTGACTGTAGAGGAAATGGCAGTTGATGCCTACCTGGCTGAGGGCATATAGTCTCTGCCTGTTTAATGTTTCAACGCCTCCGCTGGGTATATAAAAGGTAAAGAGAACATTCAGTTCCTGACCACTCATTATAATTTCTCACCCCATTCCTGTTAATGTATACAGCATCAGTTAGACACCTTTTTGAAACCATAAACTATAATGTTAGAAGGTCTTGCGGAAACCTTTCTCCACAATGGAATTTCAGATTAATTATAAGAAGGGGGAACCAAATGGCGCTTTCAAGTTCCGATTCAAAGCCAAGTGATCTTGTCTCCATCATTATTCCATTCTATAACTGCAGCTATATTGGCAATAGCATCGCCAGTGCATTGCAGCAAACCTATAATAATATTGAAATAATCGTAGTAGATGATGGCTCCACAGCTCATTTGCAGTCAGTAAAGCCATTTCTAAGCCAAATTGTCTATATAAAGAAGACAAATGGAGGGACGGCGTCTGCATTAAATAAAGGGTTTAAAATAGCAAAAGGCAATTATATGGTATGGCTGAGTTCTGATGATATAATGCTTCCAGATAAAATCGAAAAGCAGCTTAAGTTTATGAAAAAAGAGAAGGCCGCATTTTCTTTTACTGATTACAAACTCATCAATGATAAAAATGAAAACCTGACTGCTTCCGGCATCCTTAGCAGCTACAGCAGGGAATCAATCCTGGATGGACTGAAAACAAACTGCACAATCAATGGATCAACTATCATGATGAAGAGGGATCTGTTCGCAAGTGTTGGCGTTTTCGACACTTCATACAGGTATGCCCATGACTATGAATACTGGATCAGGGCTTATTTGAAGCATGACCTTGCTTTTCTTAAAGAGCCTCTTACCTTTTATCGAATCCATAACCGGATGGGGACAAAAAAGCATTTACGAAAAATCAGTGAGGAAACGGATAGAATACAAAAACAGTATGGTCATATTTTAAATAATTTCCATGGATGGAAAAGGGCAAAATGACTGTTCCTACTTAAGCTTATGGCGGGCATCGCCTGGCCTATTACTGTAAACATGTTCTGGAATCTTTTCATCATTGAAATTAGACATGCGAAAGCAAAATAGTAAAATGTGCTGCCAGGTTATTGTGTCACCAGCCTGGCAGTATTTTGCAATAATTTCCTTAAGCTTTATAAGGTTCCGTTGAACCAAACAAGTTTCGTACCAGTTACAGAAGACACGGAGTTGACGAAATAGTAGTTTGAAGCTCCGTCTAATGTCAGATTTCCGGTCCAGGTAATCGTACCGAACTGGCTGCCGAAGATGCCGATTGGCGGAACATCCGCTGCAGGATTGGCTGTTACATTCCCGCCGATAAACGAGTTAAGGATATTACTGTAGACGGCTATCTGTATCTTGCTGTCTGAGCGGCTGTCCACCATGCGCTGAAGCCTCAGGCCATTGTGGATGACGGTTACCTGGCTCGTTTGGATTGTCACATTTCTGGGTGTTGAAGACCCAAAGTTTGCCAGATCGGCGTTCCCAAGCACCCATGGTCCAAGCCCCAACAGCTGGACATGCCGTGCCGGCGGAATCGTAATATCTTCATCAAACACAGAATTAGCTGCAATCAGAATAACCAGCCTTGCACGCATCCCGAATGTGACTGCCAAAGGACTGCTTGTGTCAGCTGTAATGGCGGCCTGCAGAGAGTTGAATGGATTGAGAGGGGAGCCGTGGCCTGGTCCGGGTGCACTTGAGTCTGCCCAGAATACCGTTTCTTCTCCCCGTAGGAAGTCGCTTGGACCTTGAGGACCTTGTTCGCCTTGGGGGCCTTGAGCGCCAGTGGCGCCAGTGCTGCCTTGAGGACCTTGAGCACCGGTAGCCCCGTTGCTGCCTTGAGGTCCCTGAGGCCCTTGCACCCCTTGGTTAGATCCAAGAAGCTCGTCTGATACTACACGATGTGCAGCAACAAGCTGTCCTGCAACATCTCTGCCCCAGACAGAAATTTGAGTACTGGCTTCAGCTGGGCCGCTGGTTGTGAATACAAATTCAAATGCATCAAAATTAGCGGTAAGGTTCCTGGTAATAACCTGGTTTGGTCCGATATTGATGTTTTCAAGTGCATATAATATCCTGGTAGCATTCAGCCTGTATCCCTGAAGCAGCACTGTAGAAGCGTTTACTGCATCCCTGTTATCTATCTTAATATTTACTGTCCTTGTTGCCGCCTACAGGTGTATTGGAAATTGGTCCAGTAGATAAAACAGCCATAAATTGTCCTCCTTTGCTAATTAATTTTAGAGATGAAATCCTATTAAACTCTTTCATTCTCACATTTATTTTATTTTTATATTTGGACATTGCTTGTGAGTTTGTCCATCCGGCGTAGCGGATTTTAAAATCCGTAGTAGAAAGATATAAGCAGGGAGAGGATTCACTGCTGGTTTTATTGCTGGATTTTTCTTTCAGTTCAGATATATAAAAATGCCTGCAGGCTCCTTAAATCAAACCTGCAGGCATTTTTTAGTAAATAGATGGAAAAGGGTCCTAAAATCTTCTGGACTATCAGGCCCCTGTTTGGCCTTGAAGACTCAGGAGGGGCTTAGGTTCGGGTTTTTCCTAAGGACCTTGCTCTCCTTGAGGGCCTTGTTCCCCTTGAGGGCCTTGTTCTCCTTGAGGGCCTTGCTCTCCTTGAGGGCCTTGTTCTCCTTGAGGGCCTTGTTCTCCTTGAGGGCCTTGTTCTCCTTGAGGGCCTTGCTCTCCTTGAGGGCCTTGCTCTCCTTGAGGGCCTTGCTCTCCTTGAGGGCCTTGTTCCCCTTGAGGGCCTTGTTCCCCTTGAGGGCCTTGCTCTCCTTGAGGGCCTTGCTCTCCTTGAGGGCCTTGCTCTCCTTGAGGGCCTTGCTCTCCTTGAGGGCCTTGCTCCCCTTGAGGGCCTTGCTCCCCTTGAGGGCCTTGCTCTCCTTGAGGGCCTNTCTCCTTGAGGGCCTTGCTCTCCTTGAGGGCCTTGCTCTCCTTGAGGGCCTTGCTCTCCTTGAGGGCCTTGCTCCCCTTGAGGGCCTTGCTCTCCTTGAGGGCCTTGCTCTCCTTGAGGACCTTGCTCTCCTTGAGGACCTTGCTCTCCTTGAGGGCCTTGCTCTCCTTGAGGGCCTTGCTCTCCTTGAGGGCCTTGCTCTCCTTGAGGRCCTTGCTCTCCTTGAGGRCCTTGCTCTCCTTGAGGGCCTTGTTCCCCTTGAGGGCCTTGCTCTCCTTGAGGGCCTTGTTCTCCTTGAGGGCCTTGTTCTCCTTGAGGGCCTTGTTCCCCTWGAGGGCCTTGCTCTCCTTGAGGRCCTTGCTCTCCTTGAGGRCCTTKCTCTCCTTGAGGGCCTTGTTCTCCTTGAGGGCCTTGCTCTCCTTGAGGGCCTTGCTCTCCTTGAGGGCCAGTTGCACCTTGGGCTCCAGTAGCTCCTTGAGGACCTTGAGGGCCTTGAGCCCCTGTTACTCCAGTCGGACCCTGTGAACCTTGAGCCCCAGTGGCTCCTTGAGGACCTTGAGCGCCTTGAGCCCCCGTTACTCCAGTTGGACCCTGTGAACCTTGAGCACCGGTAGTGCCTTGAGGACCTTGAGCGCCAGTGGCTCCAGTTACTCCTTGAGGACCTTGAGACCCCTGTGCACCAGTCGCACCGGTAGGCCCTTGAGCACCTTGAACGCCAATAGGACCTTGAGGCCCTTGAGCACCTTGATCTGAACCTAATAGTTCATCTGAAACGATGCGGTGTGCAGTTACCAATCCTCCAGCAGCATCACGTCCCCAGACGGAAATCTGGATATCTGCTTCAGCTGCTCCTCCAGTTGTGAACACAAATTCAAAGCTATCAAAATTTGCAAAGTAGTTTCTTGTGATGACAGAGTTTGCAGGAACATTTAGCAGTTCAGAGACATAAAGAGTGCGCGATCCATTCAGCTGATAGCCCTGAATCAATATCGTGCCTGGGCTTGCTAAATTCCTGTTGTCTATTTTAATTGTGACCGTCCTTGTTTGCCTTGAACCGCCTACTGCGGGATTAAGAATTGGGCCGGTTGACAATATTGCCATATAATAACCTCCCTTCAAACGTGAGTTCTAGTCAATACGATTATGACAAGCTATCGTATTTCTCTATATCGTATTTTTGAGCAATAGTTTTGTCAGTGACTTTGTCCCTGTACTGCTGCGGATTTTTATTTAAATTCTATTGGCAGAGCAGACAAAAATGCCGCCCCGGAATTATTCCCGGAAAGCGGCAGAGAATTAGAAATCTATTTTGAATTTGGCAAAAAACCAGTCATCATCATACCTGCGCCTTGCAAGATAAGCCTGCTTCTTTTCCAGTGCACCTTGCGCAAGCACTTTTCTCTCAATTTCTTTTTCATTCCCATTGATCAGCATTTTCCTGGTTTTGTAGATTCTTGCAGGGCTGAAGTGAAGGTAAGCAAGTCTGAGCAAATTATAGAAGTATTCATCAAGCTCGACTCTGTAAGGCTGTACCTTCCTGAATAAGTGAAGCACTTTAGCTTTTGGCTGGACATGGCATTTATACCCGAACAGCCAAAGCTTGATTGAAATCTCCACATCCTCATATCCCCAAACCGGAAATCCTGTTTCGAAACCTCCTGCATCCTCAAAAACCGATCGGTTGATGGCAAAGCAGCCTCCCGGCAGGATGGCAGTTTCAAAAAGATCGTCCTGTTTGACATTCCAGTGTGTCCGGATCTTTGAAGATCTCTCATTTACCCATAATGTCTGGCCATAGCCGGTGAAATGGGGGTTGCCGATGGCCCCGATGGCAGGTGTGACGGCATCGGTCAGGCCTGTTAGAAGAGGCTCGATCAACAGGTCCAGCCAATAGTCTTCAAACTCCAGATGGGCATCACAGAAGACGAGCACTTGTCCTTTTGCAAGCTTGGCTCCTTCATTCCTCGCGTTGGCTGCTCCGACACCGTCTGTCGTGATGAGACTGATGTTTTTATCCAAATAATCAGCTTTCAAAAAGTCACAGCATTGATCAGTTGAATAATCATCGACAATTATCAATTCATAAGGCTGGCGAATAGGGGCCGAGAAGAATGATTCCAGCGTTTTTTTTACATTTTCTCCTTCGTTTTTCACGGGAAAGATGATTGAAGCAAGTACAGTTTCAGTCAATTTACTCACTCTCCTTTATGGCTGATTGCAATATCATTCAAAAAACCGGGAAGACCCTTTTTTCAGCTTCTTCAAGCGTTATCTGTCCAGCCAAATAGCTGCAAATGAGCGAATAATTGAAATGAATGCTGAATAAGTTCCTGTCCAGCGAATGGGCAGCAGCTTTAAGATGGATATAAGGAGGGAGAATATAGGCGGTGATTGTTTTCGGGCTTTCTGCCAATTTCTTCGTATCGCCCTGGGCAATGATGAATTTCCTGGAAATAGGCGGATAAGACAGCAGAATGATATCTTTGTTTTCAGCATCTGCGGGGAATTTTTCTATATTTGATTTCCGGCTGAGCTTTTCTGCCAGATCCTCAGGCAATGCGGTCTTCAGTATCTGCTCTCTTTCTATCAAGTGCAGGAGTTTCGGGATATTCCATTTGATCTGATAATATTCCGTGTCATTTAATGGGATTTCTGCCATTACCATTTCATCTTCATTTACTATATAAGGGGCTTCATTCCCGGAATCGAGTTTATTTTTATAATAAAGCAGTGTCTTTTTTAGATCTTTCGGAGGCTTGTTGACAAGGCTGAACCCGTTTCTTACTACAAGCTGTTCCATATAATCCACAGTCAGAAAGCGGTCAAGCAGAAAGCTTTTTTTCATTTAGATCACCCCTGCATATACATATTGCCGATCATTCTTTTCGTGCCTGTATCGTGTAACGGAGAAGTAAAATTCACATATAGATAAATAAGATAAATGCCTCAGAAGGAGGGGATGCAATGAAAAAGGATGCAGGTCAATCAGCACCGGAAGAAATTGAAGATCTGGAGTCATGGGAGCCGGAAAGCATTTTCAATTTTTTGGATACCTCCAGGCATAATTTAAACAGCATAAAGAAATCTCTGCTCTTTTACAATGGGAAAACAAAAGAACTTCTGTCAGATATCGCGATATTAGAGCAGGAGACAGCCGCGGTTCCGGGCCCGGCAATTGACCGGCCAGAACAAGAAGAAGAGGAAGCAGTTTCCGGCCAGGAGAATGACTTCAGGGCAGATGAGCTGCTTAAGGACATTTTGATAAAAATCAATCAGATCCAGGCGGAAGATCAAGAACTCAGGCGGGATATGAAAAAGAAAAACCAAACCATTAATGAATATGCCCGGCAGAGAATGGATATGTACAATCAAATTTCAAACCTCGAGTTTTTATTGACTTCCTCCGCGCAGAAAAACCAGGAGCTGGAGAAAGAGCTGAGACGAAGGGAATGGGAGTATAAAAAGAAGCTGAAGGAGACTGGAAAATTTGAGGAAGATATGGCCATCAAGCTGGAGGAAGAAACACAAAAGCTTTCCAGCATCGCCTTAAAGGCGGGTGAACTGACCGGCAGTAAATATCACGAAGACAGAAGAAACATCCTCATGCATCTTCAGTCCAGCCTGG
Source organism: Bacillus infantis (assembly GCF_008180445.1). Lineage (GTDB taxonomy): Bacteria > Bacillota > Bacilli > Bacillales > Cytobacillaceae > Bacillus_AB > Bacillus_AB infantis_B. The sequence continues at coordinate 514,415 of NZ_VTER01000006.1, read as the reverse complement.
CAGGGATGATGACTATGAGGGAAGAACAAACCAAATGGTTCGGAGAAATGAAAGGCACCTTTCAACATATAACAGAAAAATGGGTGACTGATGGATTCACAATGCCTACTCCAGAAGAGCAAGACGTGAATACTATGAAAAGAGGGAGCTGGATACATTTGCTAAGGTCTTGGTGGAATAATGAAAGTCAGACGCAAAGTTTAGCAAAGCTTGAGGAGCTTCAGGATAAAATCAAGGAACTGCATTCTCTTTTAAGCTCATATGAAAATCTGCTAAGCGATATGAACGGGCATTTTGAGCGTTATGAAGAAAATGAAGTGCAATATACAAGCGAAATGAAAGAGCTGAAAGAACAGATCCGCGATTTCATCAAAAGGGATGAGGAATACCTTCAGAAAACGAAAGAGCTGGAGGCCGAACTTGCCGATTATAAAGAACAGAACTTGAAGCTTGGCGGCAAAGTGAAAGAAATGGAGCAGCGTGATAAAGAACTCAAGACCAAAGTGGAAACCATGAAAAAGAGATCTGCAGGCAAAATCCAGCAGGCAAAAAATGCCGCTTCCCAAAGGCAGGACCAGGATAAAATGCATCCGCGGCAAAACCAGAATTTAATGGGAAATTCCCAGAGAAGCGCAGCAATGATGATGCCGCCAAGAAAGCCCGAATCCGCAAAAGATCAGACAGCAGAAATGGCTGAGGCACTTATCAGAAGGGCCAGGGACAAAGCAAGGAATGATAAAAATCAGAACCAGGACAACAAGATGGAGCTGATCCAAAAATATTATCCCCAAGCAAAATCCCAATCAAGTGTTTTCAATCCATTTAAAAATTGATCTTTATCCGGGTAAAATAATCAGGGAGTGAGAGAAATGGAACAGGCCAGAAAATTCTATGAAAGCTTCAAAAAAGGAAAGAAGTTTCCTGCCGGAAAAATTACCGGCGAAGCCAAAAAGAAAAATTTGCTGGAAAATAAAAACCAGCTGCTTCCAAGCGGTGACAGCACAACTTATGTCTCAGGCGCTGCCGGCGGTACACGCCCGCGCCGCAGAACCTGCTGCGGCCGTTAGACTGATTAATCATTTGTCCTTCCTGCTTCAAACACCAGCATCACAGCCACAGAAATAATAAGCTGTCTGCAGGGCAGAAAGAAGCTGCAGCATTATAAGGATAGACTCAGACAGAGCTGACCCGCTTCTGGTCTTTCTATCTGCGATATGAATATAAGCATAGATCCCTTCTGGAAAACTTTGCGCTGACCAGTACACTAATACAGTTATAGCCAAAATAAAGTTTCACATAAAATAGAGTTAGTGACAGATCCTTTCTAATAATAAGAATAAGTTGTGTAAAAGAGCGTATAAGAAAGGCTCCTGGATACGGGAAATCCAGGAGTCTTTTTCGTGTCCTTCAGGAGACCGGAGCGATTTCTTAAACTTTGCAAAACAGATTCCCTCAAGCGTACACATTATAGGAGTTTATGGAAAGTACCTTGCGGTTTTGTTTATATTATGTTAATTTTCAAAATAGTATAACACTATTTTCACGGAAGGGGTAATCTGTTGAATAGGTTGACGGAGATTTTACAAATCAAGTATCCGATCATACAAGGAGGCATGGGAAATATCAGCAGCAGCCGGCTTGCAGCCGCGGTTTCCAATGCTGGAGGGCTTGGCACCGTCGGGGTAGGGACAATGCTTCCTGATGAAATTGAGGCTAAGCTGCTTGCGCTGATGAACCTGACGAGCAGGCCATTCGCTGTCAATATTCCCATCACTGTTTCCCCTTTTGCGGAAGAGGCAATGGAGCTGGCTGAAAAATACGGCGCAGCAGCTGTATCGCTTTCTGCTGGAAATCCCGCACCATATATAAGCCGGCTGAAGTCTAAAGGAATCAAAACCATTGCTGTCACTGCATCGGTCAGACAGGCTGAAAAGGCAGAAGCGGCAGGAGCGGACATTATTTCTGCTGAAGGCTATGAGGCAGCAGGCATCAATTCCAGGCTGGAAACGACAACGCTTTCTCTTATCCCCCAGATCTGCAGCAGGGTCAACATTCCGGTGGCGGCAGCAGGCGGGATCAGCGATGGAAGAGGAATGGCTTCTGTATTCATGCTGGGTGCAAGCGCTGTGCAGATCGGCACGCGCCTCATCGCGGTCAAAGAGGCACCTTTCCACGAAAATTATAAAAAGGCGCTGCTTGATGCCAGCGATGCAAGCACGGTCATAGTCGGCAGAAGTGCAGGGCAGATCCGAAGAATACTGCATACAGAGTATGCTGATTTTCTGCTGCAGAAAGAAACAGAAAATCCTTCTGAATACAGCTTTTTTACGAATGAAGATTATCACAAAAAAGGCGCTCTTGAAGGAGATAGGGTGAGAGGGTTCATGAATGCCGGGCAGACCGCAGGGCTTATTGCAGATATACCTGCGGTTGCCGATCTCTTCAAGCGGATGATGGAAGAGGCGGAAGAAGCTATTGAAAAAACAGCAAGCCAGTTTAGAGTTTCTGTAAAGCCCGGCAGCAATAAGCAAGATGAAGATTAATGGTTTTAATTGATTAAATCTTTAGAATGTTATTGACATATTTTTCAATCAGGTGATAATATAACGGTGTAAAAACGCTGATGCGATAATTTATCATATTTTTATGTAAGCGATTACATAAAAGCGGCAGAAGTGAGAGTCAGTGTGAAGCGCCAATAAATCTTGCAAGGGGGATTGTCATGAAAAAATCGATCAAAGCTGCTTCTTTACTGCTGGCAGGAAGCCTGCTCCTGTCTGGCTGCGGGAGCGATGAGGCTTCAGGCGGCGATGGCAAAAATGGGGACAAGAAGGTTTATCAGATCGGATTGACTCAATTTGCCGAGCATCCTTCACTGGATGCAGCAACTGAAGGCTTCAAAAAGGCGCTGGAGGAAGCAGGCTTCAAAGAAGGCGATAATGTTGAATATGACTTCCAGAATGCCCAGGCAGATATGAATAACACACAGACCATTGCCAACAATTTCGCGGGTGACCAGGTTGACCTCATTTTTGCCAATGCCACGCCAAGTGCGGTCAGTGCATTGAATGCGACAAAGGATATTCCCATCGTATTTACCTCTGTAACAGATCCTGTCGGTGCCGGGCTTGTAAAGTCATTTGATGAACCGGGCGATAATATCACCGGCACGACAGATAATCATCCTGATGCTACCGGCAGAACGATCGATTTCATGACAAAGGAAGCAGGTGCCAAAAAGATTGGCGTCATTTTCAACGCCGGAGAGCAGAACTCTGAAGTACAGGTCGAGAAAGTCAAAGAACTGGCAGAAAAAAATGGGGCCGAGGTGGTAGAGGCGTCCGTCTCCACTTCCGCAGAAGTCAAGCAGGCTGCAGAGTCTTTAGTAGGAAGGGCAGATGCCATTTATGTCCCGACAGATAATACGGTCGTTTCTGCACTTGAATCTGTCATAGGTGTAGCACAAAGCAAGAAAATCCCTCTCTTCGTTGGAGAGCTGGACTCCCTCAAGCGCGGCGGGGTAGCAGCGAGCGGATTTGATTATTTTGAAATAGGCTACCAGACCGGAAAAATGGCGGCAGACATCCTTAAGGGCGATAAGAAGCCGAGTGATATCCCGGTAGGGCTGCCTGAAAATATCAAACTTGTGTTCAATCCGAAGGCTGCAGAAGAGCAAGGCCTTGAAATTAAGGAAGAGTGGAAAGACATAGCTGAGTTCTATGAAGAATAGCGAAGGGCGTGGTCTCTAGATGTTTACAGCAATCTTCGGAGCTTTTGAGTCGGGCATCATCTACAGCATCATGGCGCTCGGTGTCTATCTTTCTTTCAGGGTGCTGGATTTTCCGGATCTTACAGTGGACGGCAGCTTTGTGACGGGTGCTGCTGTTGCAGCAACCCTGATCGTAAGCGGCGTCAATCCCTTTTTCGCTACTGCGGCTGCACTTATTGCAGGCTTTGCCGCCGGCTGCCTTACCGGCATTCTGCATGCTTATGGAAAAATAAACAGCCTGCTTTCCGGCATCCTGATGATGATCGCTTTGTATTCCCTTAATTTAAGGATCATGGGAAAGTCCAATGTACCTCTTCTCAATACAGAGACAGCCATGACAGGCATCAGGGATGCATGGGATAAAACAGGGATCGATCCCATGCTGAATGGCATTCTTGCAGCCGTAGGGCTGGGGGACAGCCTTCCAAGGACATGGGGGATCCTTATAATGATGCTGTTCACTGCATTTGCCATCAAGCTTCTGGCGGATCAGTTCCTGAAAACGGAGATAGGCCTTGCTTTAAGGGCAACCGGCGACAATAAAAGGATGATCAGAAGCCTCTCAGCAGATACAAATCTGATGGTCATACTCGGCCTGGGGCTGTCTAACAGCCTTGTCGCTTTCTCTGGCGCATTGATTGCCCAGCAGGGCGGATTTGCAGATGTCGGGATGGGCATCGGGATGATCATCATCGGTCTGGCATCGGTCATCATCGGGGAAGCTTTATTTGGCACAAAAACCATAGCAAGGACAACTCTTGCCGTAATTGGCGGAGCAATCATCTACAGGATCGTCGTCACACTTGCCCTGCGTGCAGATTTCCTTGAACCGGGGGACATGAAGCTCATTACAGCTGTCATTGTGATCATTGCCCTGATCATGCCTAAAACACTTGATCGGATAAGGGAAGGAAGAAGAAAGGCCAAGAGGCTTCGCACTCAGCCCGGTGAAGGCTATCTTTCCGGAGAAAGGGAGGAGAATCAGCGTGCTGCAGCTAAATAATATCAGCAAAATCTTCAATGAAGGGACGCCTGATGAGAAAAATGCTCTTGACAGTGTGAGCCTTTCTTTAACTGCTGGCGATTTTGTCACTGTCATCGGTTCAAATGGGGCGGGGAAGTCGACACTGATGAATATTATTTCAGGCGTCATGATTCCAGATGCAGGAAGCGTGCTGATCAATGGTAAAAATGTGGTGATGATGCCCGAGCATAAAAGGTCATTTCTGATCGGGAGGGTTTTTCAGGATCCAATGGCAGGAACAGCACCAAGCATGACGATAGAAGAAAATCTGGCCATGGCTTATTCCCGCAATAAAGGCAGGACTTTTAAACGGGGCGTCACTAAAAAGCGGAGGGAAAATTTCAGGGAAGTCCTTGAGTCCCTTCATCTCGGTCTTGAAAATAGGCTGAATGCCAAGGTTGGACTGTTATCCGGGGGTGAAAGGCAGGCTTTATCCCTGCTTATGGCCACCTTCACAGAGCCTTCCATCCTCCTGCTTGATGAACACACTGCGGCCCTTGATCCTGCCAGGGCTGAGCTGATCACCTGCCTCACAAAGGAGATTGTCAGCAATTACAAGCTTTCCACCATCATGGTCACCCATAATATGCAGCAGGCTTTGGATCTCGGGAATCGGCTTATCATGATGGATAAAGGGCAAATCATCCTGGAGATTGAAGAAGATAAAAAGAAAAAATTAGGGATTGAAGATTTGCTCAGTGAGTTCCAGCGGATCCGCGGCCGGCAGCTGGCAAGTGACAGGGCGCTTCTCTCGTAGCTGAATGAAGGAAAAGGATTAAGCAGGCGGGATTTTGCCTTATGTTAATCCTTTTTCTTTTGCTGGATGAATTAAGAAAATTTGCAATTAATTGACTACTTATTTGTCATAATGTTATTATAACGTTAAAAATACGTCATACATATTTGAGGGTGTTGTTCAGTGAAGCCGGGTTTAAAAGAAGGAGCGGCTGCAACCATCCAGCTGAAAGTCGGCCGGGAGATGTTCGCGCAGTTTGGCGGTGAGATTGTACACCCGCTCTTTTCCACAGCCAGCATGGTCTATTATATGGAGTGGGCATCAAGAAAAGTAATCCTCCCATTTTTAGAAGAGAGCGAAGAAGGGATGGGGTACGCAGTCACAGTCAAGCATCTTGCTCCTGCTGCAGAGGAGAGCATATTGGATATCACTGCGGAAGTCGTCAGGCTGGAATGGAATCTGGTTTTTACATCCGTCAAGGCTCTACATGGGGATACAGTGATTGGCAAAGGGGAAGTCACTCAGGCAATCCTTCCGAGGAGCAGGATTAACAGATTTACAGAGAAAATCCGGTTGGATTAAAGCTTTTATGCATCATTAAATGAAAGCGCTAACATAAAGAGGGGGAATGAGAAACCATGGATATGTTTAGTACAATCCGCGAGCATGAACAGGTGGTGTTCTGCAACGACGAAGCAACAGGCCTTAAGGCGATCATTGCGATCCACAGCACAAGGCTTGGACCGGCGCTGGGCGGCTGCAGGATGTTTCCCTATCCTTCGGCAGACGCAGCACTTGAAGATGTACTGCGTCTGTCCAAGGGGATGACTTATAAGTGCGCTGCAGCAGATGTTGATTTTGGCGGAGGGAAAGCGGTCATCATCGGCGATCCTTCAAAGGATAAGACGCCAGAGCTTTTCAGGGCATTCGGCCAGTTCGTTGAATCATTAAATGGAAGATTTTACACAGGCACAGATATGGGGACCACTCCTGAAGACTTTGTCCACGCAATGAAGGAAACCAATTGCATTGTAGGTGCTGACGAAGAATATGGGGGAAGCGGGGACTCTTCTGTTCCGACTGCCCAAGGGGTGATTTATGGGCTAAAAGCCACAAACCAGGTTCTTTATGGGACATCGGACCTTGGCGGACGGTCCTACAGCATCCAGGGGCTCGGCAAGGTAGGGTTCAAAGTGGCAGAAAAGCTGCTGGAGGAAGGCGCTGATCTTTATGTTGCTGATATCAACGAAGAAGCCATCAATGAGCTGATGGCAAAGGCGGGAAAAATGGGAGCGGGCCTTAAAGCGGTCAGCTCTGAAGAAATTTACCGTGCAGATGCGGATGTCTTTGTCCCCTGTGCTCTGGGAGGCATCCTCAACGATGAAAGTATAGAACAGCTCCGGGTCAGAGCGGTTGCCGGGTCGGCGAATAATCAGCTGCTTGAAATTAGGCATGGCGGCATGCTCCAGCAAAAAGGAATTCTTTATGCACCGGACTATATTGTGAATGCCGGCGGCCTTATCCAGGTGGCAGATGAACTGTATTCCCCTAATAAAGAAAGGGTCCTGCGGAAAACAAAGGCGATATATAGTGCCCTGCTTAATGTGTACGCCTATTCGGCAGCCGAAGGGATTACAACCATTGAGGCTGCCAACCAGTTCTGCGAGCTGAGGATTGAAGCGAGAACAAGGAGAAACAGCTTTTTCTCCCATATGAAGCGGCCGAAATGGGCAGTCCGGACATAACTGTATGCCAATGACTACACTGAAAAGGGTGATAGGATGGAGAGCCAATTTCCAGTCAATAGGATGATTGATGAAAATGGAAACGAGGTATCCGGTACCTCAGGGTTTGACACAGAGCTGGCTCTGGAGTTCTACAGGCAGCTTGTCCGGATCAGGGTCTTTGACCGGAAAGCGGTCAGCCTGCAGCGCCAGGGAAGGATAGGGACATATGCCCCGTTTGAAGGCCAGGAAGCTGCCCAGATAGGGAGCGCGATGGCGCTCGAAGAATCTGATTGGATGTTCCCTACCTATCGGGACCATGGAGCAGCTTTGGCTTTCGGGCATTCAATGAGAAACGTGCTGCTATTCTGGAACGGACGAAATGAAGGATGCATCCCCCCTGAAGGGAAGAATATCTTTCCTCCTGCAATTCCGATCGCCACCCAGATTCCCCATGCAGCCGGAGCTGCATATGCGGAAAAGCGCAAAGGAACGAAAAAAGCGGCCATTGTCTATTTTGGAGATGGGGCGACGTCTGAAGGGGATTTTCATGAGGGCCTGAATTTTGCCAGTATCGTTAAGGCGCCTGTTGTCTTTTTCAATCAAAACAATCAATATGCGATTTCCGTCCCGCTGTCAAAGCAGATGAACACCAGGACAATTGCCCAGAAAAGCCTGGCATATGATATCCCAGGTGTCCGGGTTGATGGAAATGACGTATTTGCTGTCTACAATGAGACAAAAAAAGCACTTGAGAGGGCCAGGGAAGGCGGAGGGCCTACTCTGATAGAAGCGGTAACATGGAGATACGGGGCCCATACCACTGCCGATGATCCCGCCAAATACAGGGACCAGCAGGAAAGCAGCTCTTTGAGAGAAAAAATCGATCCTATCCTGAGAATTGAACGGTGGATGAAAAATCATGGGCTGCATGAGGAAAGCCGGACAAAGGGAATAGAAGAGGAAGCTGCCGCTGAAATTGATGAGGCCATTGCAGAAATGGAGGCGTTCCCGCCTGCTGATCCCGCTGATATTTTTGACCATGTGTTTTCTGAGCTGATATGGCCGCTCAAAGAGCAAAAGGAAAAATACCTTAGCCAGCTTGGGGGTGCTTAAAGATGGAAACAGCAGTCAAGACCAGCACCCTGACGCTTGTACAGGCAGTAAATGAAGCATTGGACATCATGCTGGCGGAAAATGATGAAGTTCTGCTGCTCGGAGAGGATATAGGAAAAAATGGAGGGGTTTTCCGGGCGACGGAAGGTCTGCAGGAAAAATACGGAGAAGAGCGGGTCATGGATACACCGCTGAGTGAAGCGGGATTCATCGGCGCAAGCATCGGGATGGCTGTTAATGGATTCAGGCCTGTGGCTGAAATCCAGTTCCTTGGTTTTATCTATCCTGCCTTTGAACAGATCATGACTCACGCCTCCCGGCTCCGAATGAGGACGATGGGGCATTATACAGTCCCGCTTGTGATAAGGGCCCCATATGGTGCAGGAGTAAGAGCACCGGAAATCCATTGTGACAGTACCGAAGCCCTTTTTACCCATATGCCGGGCATTAAGGTTGTCTGTCCGTCCAATCCCGCAGATGCAAAAGGGCTCTTGATTGCCGCAATCGAGGATCCTGACCCTGTCCTGTTTTTAGAACCGATGAAAAGCTACCGGTCACTGCGTGCTGAAGTGCCGGCTGGGAAGTATGTCATCGAGATTGGCAAGGGAAGTAAATTAATGGAAGGGAATGACGTGACGGTCATCACCTGGGGGGCCATGGTGCCGATTGCCCTGAAGGCGGCTGAGGCCATGAAGGCAAAAGGTATCTTATGTGATGTTCTTGACCTCCGCACCTTGTATCCGCTGGAAAAAGATATCATCGCTGCATCTGTTCAGAAAACGGGGCGCACCGTCATTGTCCAGGAGGCTCATGCTTCTACCTCTGTTGGCAATGATGTACTGGCCATTATTAATGATACCTCCTTTTTATATCAGAAAGCACCAGCCGAATTGGTTGCAGGCTTTGATGCACCTGTTCCCTATTTCGGTTTTGAAGATCATTATCTGCCGACTGCTGAACGAGTCTGCCGTGCGATTGAAAAGGTCTGGACGTTCTAAGCAATCAACTGAGCTTTTATCAGGAGGTGTTTTAAATATGGAAGTGAAGCTCCATGATATCGGGGAAGGGATGTCAGAAGCAGAAATCAATTGTTTCCTAGTCAAACAGGGTGATTTTGTGCGGGCGGATGAGCCCCTGGTCGAGGTTCAAACCGATAAAATGACAGCAGAAATACCTGCGCCAAGAGCGGGCATAATCCGTGAGTTTGTGGTAAAGCCAGGGGAGACGGTAGAAGTTGGGGCAGTACTGCTGCTGCTGGAACCGGAAAACAGCTGCCAAGCAGAAATTGAAGAGAGATCACATGCTGGTAAACAAGCGAAGAGAATCCTAGCATCACCTTACACAAGGAAGCTGGCAAGAGAAAATGATATAAACATAGAAGATATTGAAGGATCAGGTCCTGGCGGAAGAGTGGTGGACACCGATATTTTCAGGATGGCCGGACAAGGTGATGTGTCTGCAAGGGAAAAAGTGTCCGGCAAGTTAAAAAAAGATGCAGAGAAACCCGCAGCCGCTTATGATTCTGCTATCTCTTACTCCGGACGGCGGAAAATGACTGCCGAGAAGATGGTTCAATCGCTTTCCCTTATTCCTCATTGCACCCATTTTGAGGATGTGGATGTCACAGAGCTTTCCGTATTCCGGGAAGAGCTCAAAAAGCAGGAAAAGCAAGTGACGATGACAGCTTTTTATATAAAAGCTTTATCAATGGCTCTCAAACACTTTCCTGTGTTTAACAGCAGACTTGATGAGAAGGCTGGACTGATCCATTTGCTGCCGGAGCACCATATTGGGGTGGCCGTCAATGCGGAGGATGGCCTTATCGTGCCGGTCATCCGGAATGCGGAGGAAAAGAGTATTGCCGAAATTGCAGCGGATTTGCAGAGATTGACCAGGAAGGCGCTGGATGGCAGCCTGATGCTAAAGGAAACGGCCGGAGGCACTTTCACCGTAAGCAATGTGGGGCCATTGAACGGCAGCACCGGCGCCACCCCGATCATCCTGCACCCGCAGACAAGCATTATTTCTTTGCATAAGACAAAAAAAATGCCGGTGGTCGATAAGGAGGATCAGATTGTCATCCGCTCCATCATGAAGCTTTCCATGTCATTTGACCACAGGATAGCAGATGGCGCTGCTGCTGTCGGTTTTACTAACCGTTTTGCGGAACTGATCGAGAATCCTAAACTGATGCTATTGGAGCTGGTGTGATGGTAGTAGGGGAACTGGCTTATGAAAAGGATGTTGTGATCATCGGAGGTGGACCCGGCGGCTACCAGGCAGCCATCAGGGCGGCACAGCTAGGCAGGAAGGTTACACTGATTGAAAAAGCGGACATTGGCGGTGTGTGCCTCCATAAGGGGTGCATTCCTTCCAAGCTTTATACCGAAGCTGCAGACCGGATCAGGAAGATAAAGGCTGCAGGTGAATACGGCATTGAACTGTCTTTTTCCGCTTTCCAGCTGGAAAAGCTCATGAATGAAAAAGACCGGAAAACAGCGCAGCTGAAAAAAGGAGTTGAAGAGCTGTGCAAAAGCAATGAGATTGAGCTGGTGAAAGGCAATGCCTTTTTTCTCTCAGCTGACCGGATAGGCATTGAAAATGGCGAAGCATATTAGGTATTCCGCTTCAAACACTGCCTTATAGCAACCGGAAGCACACCAAAGTGGCCATCAGAAGTTTCCCCGCGTTCCGAAAGGCTTTTGGACTGCTGGTCTGTATTTTCCCTGAAAAAGCTTCCTGATGAGCTCATTATTTACGGGAGCGGCTATATCGCCCTGGAAATGGCCATGAGTTTTCAGGCTTTCGGGGCCAGGACAACAATTATGCTGGATCAGGAAAAAGATGATTTTGGATTTGATGCGGCTGTGAACAGGGAGATTGGCAGAATCTTGAAGAAAAATAGAATAAAAGTTTACCGCGGGGCTAAGCTGCTTTCTGTAGAAGAAAGCGGTTCGGGTGTCGAGATGAATTATGAACTGGGCGGAGAAAATAAGCAGCTGAAAGGAAGCTGTTTCTTAACTGCAGCCGGCTTCCGGCCCAATACTGCCAATCTGGGGCTTGATAGAGCGGGAGTGGAAATAGACACTGCGGGATTTATTAAGATAGACCAGCAGGGGAAAACCTCTGTCACCCATATTTTTGCAGCTGGGGACGTGGCAGGAGGACCGCCGCTCGCTTCAAAGGCAATCAGACAGGGAAAGGCTGCAGCCGAAACGATTGCCGGTTTGACAACAGAGGCTGACTTGCGTTTTGCCCCTGTTGTCATCCATACCCAGCCGCCTATTGCTTATGCAGGCCTGACCGGGCAAGAGGCACTGGAAGCGGGTTATCAAATAGACACGGGAACCTTTCCTTTTTCTTCTTTGGGCTATGCAAGTGTGAAGGGGAGCAGGGAAGGAATGGCCAAAGTGATTTTTGAAAAGGAAACAGGCTTTCTTTTAGGCGTTCATATGATAGGAGATGGCGCACAGGAACTGATTTATGCTGGTGTCTCTTTGCTTGAAATGGCTGCAAGGGAAGAAGATATGCTGTTTCCTGTGTATGCTCACCCAAGCTCAGCCGAAGCCCTGCTGGAAGCGGTGGAGTCTCTTAAAGCAAGAAGCATCCATCTGCCTGCGAGGGAAAAAGCGAAAACATAAGAACTGCTTTACAGCAGCAGAGCTTCACACTGCGCTCTTGCCTGAAGGAAGTGAAATATTTTAATATAAATCTGAAAATTAAAATAATTGGAGGGGTTAGGATGGAACAAAGAACGGTTTCGCCATCGCAAAAGGCAGAAGAAATTTTTCCGGTCAAGGAAGTCGACTATCTTGAAATTTATACAGGCAATGCCAAACAGGCCAGCCATTACCTCTGCACATGCTTTGGCTTCAAGCCTGTCGCTTATTCAGGGCTTGAGACAGGAAACAGGGAGACAGTGTCATATGTACTGCAGCAGCGAAAAATCAGGCTGGTAGTGACAGGCTCGCTCACAGAGGAAACAAAGGTAGCTGCTTTTGTGAAGAAGCATGGTGACGGCGTCAAAGATATCGCCCTTGCAGTTGATGATGTTGAAAGTGCTTACAAAGGTGCGGTAGAGCGCGGCGCAATTGAACTGGTTCCGCCATTTGAGCTGGAAGATGACCATGGCAAGCTCAAAAAGGCAGTGATCGGTACATATGGAGATACCATACACACTTTGGTGGAACGGAATCATTATAAGGGTGCCTTTATGCCGGGTTATGAGCCTTACGAAACGAAGGCCCCATTCGAGGATGCCGGCTTCATCGGCATCGATCATGTGGTCGGAAATGTGGAAGAAATGGAAGAATGGGTGAACTATTATGCAAATGTCATGGGATTCAAGGAAATGAAGCATTTCACCGATTCTGACATCAGCACAGAATATTCCGCACTCATGTCCAAAGTTATGCATAACGGCGGAAGGATCAAGTTCCCGATCAATGAACCTGCAGAAGGGAAAAGAAAATCACAGATCCAGGAGTTCCTGGAATTCTATAATGGGGCAGGCGTTCAGCATCTGGCCATCCTGACAGAGGATATTGTCCAGACGGTTTCCGTCCTCAGAAAAAATGGGGTTGAATTCCTTGATACTCCTTCTTCCTATTATGAAATGCTGTCTGAGAGGGTCGGCAAAATAGACGAAGAGATTGATAAGCTGAAAGAGCTCAGCATTCTGGTAGACAGGGATGATGAAGGCTATCTCTTGCAGATCTTTACAAAGCCGGTCGTCGACAGGCCGACTTTATTCATCGAAATCATCCAGCGCAAAGGAGCAAGAGGGTTTGGCGAAGGCAATTTCAAGGCGCTGTTCGAGTCGATTGAAAGAGAGCAGGAAAGACGCGGAAACCTGTAATTCTTCTAAACAGAAAGGGGGTTCTCCTATGGATCGGATTTTAACGAAGGAAAGCATCAGGGGAATCACCCCTTATCCTTTAGGGATGACTCCAGGAGAATTAAAAGAAAAATACAAGCTTTCCCGAATCAGAAGCCTTGCAGACAATGAAAATGCCTACGGCTGCTCAAAGCTAGTCAGTCTTGCCTTGAGCAAACAGGCCGGAAACCTATTCCGCTACCCTGATGGGGCATGTTCAGCTATCAAACGGACATTGGGCACATTCCTCAATCTTCCTCCTGAATTTATTGCAATAGGAAACGGTTCTGAGGAACTCATCAGGCTTCTGGCAAGAGCCTATATCAATGCAGGCGATGAAGCGATCATGGCAGACCTGACATTTCCGAGATATAAGGCAAATGTGGTGATTGAAGGCGGAAAGGCTGTTGAAGTCCCGCTCAAGGATGCTGTACATGATCTAGTGGAGATGGGCAGCCGCATTAGCTCCAGAACAAAGATGATCTTTATCTGTAATCCGAACAACCCGACCGGTACTGCAGTAAGTAAAGAAGCTATCCAGCAATTCATATCTTCTGTACCGGCACATATACTTATCGTTCTGGATGAAGCCTATTATGAATATATGGACCATGAAATAAGGACAGAGGCAGAAAAACTGCTGACCTTCCACGACAATGTTGCAGTCTTGCGTACATTTTCAAAAGCATACGGGCTTGCAGGGCTCCGGGCAGGATATGGAATGATGCATCCATCCATCATAGCAGAGCTGGATAAGGTGCGGGAGGTATTCAATGTGAATGCCCTGTCCCAGGCTGCCGCCATAGCAGCGCTGGAGGATCAGTATTTTGTCCGGATGAGTGCAGAAAAGAATAGAACGGAAAGAGAAAGAATGCGCGGCCGGATTGAAGAGCTTGGATTCATGTGTTATGCCTCTGAAGCTAATTTTCTTTTTATTCAAGGGGCACTTGCTGAAAAGCTCCTGGAGTCAGGCATCATTGTCAGGAAATTTACTCATGCAAGCTTTCAGGGAGAGGCTGTCAGATTGACAATCGGTACAGAGGAAGATAATGATGCAGTTCTGGAAGCTATCGGCCAGGCTGTGAGCGGGAGGAGAGTATAAAAGTGGAAATCCCGGTGTCTTCCCTATCCTGGCAGGAGGGATACAAAATCCTGTCAGGCTCCATTCTCCCCCGTCCCATTGCCTTTGTGACGACCATGGACAATAGCGGCAACGTCAATGCGGCACCGTTCAGCTTTTTTACAGCTATTTGCGCGAACCCACTGCTCATTTGCTTTTCACCCATGCGCAAGGGAACAGACGGAAAGAAGAAAGATACCTTACTCAATATTGAAGAAACCGGGGAGTTTGTCATCAATATTGTCAGCAGGGATATGGCTGAAAAAATGAATATCTGTGCAGCGGATTATGCCCGAGAAGTAAATGAACTGGAAGAGGCAGGGCTTGTGCAGGAAAAAAGTGTTTACGTGAAAGTGCCGAGAATCAAGATGTCAAAGGGCCATCTTGAATGCACCCTCCATCAGCTTCTCCACTTTGGAGACGGCCCTGGGTCAGGCAGCCTGGTGATTGGCAGGGTAAAGCATGTACAGGTGAATGATGATTTATATCATAACGGAAAAATCGACACTGAAAAGCTGGATCCGGTTGGAAGGCTGGCGGGACATATGTATACCGGCCCGCTTGCAGATGTTTTCGAGATTATCAGAAAATCAGATCCGGGGTGATGGAATGAAGTTCATAACCTTTCAAAAACAGGATGGATCGGTCCGGTCAGGCTGGCTGGAGGGCAATGCTGCTATCGATATGCATGAAGCTTCGAAGGGAATCCTCCCAAAAACCTTATTGGCGTTTTTAGAAAATCATCCGTTTTTCGTGGAGCAGATTGAGTCACATCCTGAATGGAAAGAATCCGGCAGCGGTGCTTACCGTTTGGAGGAAGTAATACTGAAGGCTCCGCTTCCATGCCCAAAAAGTTTCCGTGACTTTTATGCTTTTGAGGAGCATGTCAAAACTGCCCGGGAAAACAGAGGCCTGGAAATGATAAAAGAATGGTATGAGCTGCCGGTTTTCTATTTTTCCAATCATCTATCAATAAAAGGGACAGGTGAGCCCATTACATTTCCTGCCGGCTGCAGCAAGCTGGACTATGAATTGGAAATTGCCTGCATCATCGGCAAAGAAGGCCAAAATATTCCTGCCAAAGAGGCGGACGGATTTATTTTTGGCTACTGCATCTTAAATGACTGGAGTGCCAGGGATATTCAAAGAAAAGAAATGAAGGTCGGTCTTGGACCGGCAAAAGGAAAGGATTTTGCCACCTCGATCGGCCCATATATTGTGACAAAAGATGAGCTGGAGAGCTATCGGGTGGAAGATGGCTATGATTTGGATATGACAGCAAAGGTGAACGGTGTCCTGCTGTCAGACGGAAATCTTAAGGATATCTATTATTCATTCAGTGAAATGATAGAGAGAGCTTCAGAGAATACCACACTTTACCCTGGGGAGCTGATTGGTTCAGGTACAGTAGGGACCGGCTGCATCCTTGAGCTCGGGGAAGATGTTCACCGCTGGCTTAAGCCCGGCGATACGGTAGAGCTGGAAATCACGGGTCTTGGGAAGCTGTTAAATACGATTTCAGACTGAAAGGGGGAGAAGGCTTGTACTACAGGCAAATGGGGAGGATCCCGCACAAACGCCACACGATGTTCAAAAAAGAAGACGGGTCCCTTTTCAGGGAGCAGGTTATGGGAACTAAGGGCTTTTCGGGGACTCAGTCAATTTTGTATCATCATTTTATGCCGACAGAAACAGAAGAGGTATCCCTTTCAGGCAGCTATCTGCCTGAATATGAGGAAATGGCGGCACTTAAACACCGCCATCTGCTGACGGAGAACATCAAGAACGGAGGAAATGCCCTTCAAGCAAGGGAATATCTGCTTGGAAATGATGATCTGCTGATCGCTTATGCTAATATCTCAGAAAACATGCAGGATTATTACCGGAACAGCGATGGAGATGAGATGTACTATATCCACTATGGAAACGGCATGTTTGAAACGATGTTCGGGACGATCAGCTATGGGCCGGGGGACTATGTTGTCATTCCGATCGGCACAATTTTCAGGATCATTCCGGAAAAAGACACAAAGGCCCTAATCGTTGAATCATTCAGCCAGATTACAACTCCAAAAAGGTACAGAAATGAGTACGGGCAGCTGCTTGAGCACAGTCCGTTCTGCGAGCGGGATATACGCGGCCCTGAAAAACTGGAGACCCATACAGACAGAGGACCCCATAAGATAGTCACAAAAACGAGGGGTCATCTTCATGAACATATTCTTGCCCATCATCCTCTTGATGTTGAGGGGTGGGACGGATATCTATACCCCTGGGCCTTCAATATTTCCGATTTTGAACCGATCACGGGCCGTGTCCACCAGCCGCCGCCTGTCCACCAGACATTTGAAGGGCATAATTTTGTCGTCTGCTCATTTGTCCCGCGATTATATGATTATCATCCGGAAAGCATACCGGCACCCTATTACCACAGCAATGTGAACAGTGATGAGCTGTTATATTATGTCGAAGGGAATTTCATGAGCCGAAAAGGGATCAAAGAAGGCTCCATTACCCTTCATCCCGGAGGAATCCCGCATGGCCCGCACCCGGGGAAAACAGAGGCAAGCATCGGCAAAAAAGAAACACTGGAGCTGGCTGTTATGATAGATACTTTCAGGCCTTTAAAGGTTGTGAAGAAGGCAAGGAAATATGAAGATGAAAATTATATGTATTCCTGGCTGGAGAAGTGAGGGAAGTTGTGATTTTTTAAAAAATGTACGGACTGTATGCTATATGTGTACAGTCTGTTTTGTTTGAGGATGGGGCTGTTGCTTTGCGTTCCAGGCACTTCGCTTTCCGCGGGGCGGCGCTGAGCTTCCTCGTCGCTGCCGCTCCTGCGGGATCTCAGCTTTGCCGCTGCAATCCCGCAGGAGTCTACGTGCCTTCCACTCCAAGCAACAGGGTTCTTAAAGTTTTTGTGCAGTAATACCTTTTAAGCTAAGGGTTTCTATAATTTTTCGCAATCCTTTTTCTCTTTTCATATTCTTTAATAACATCGTTAATTCCAACATTCATACTTGATGGTTTTCCCGGCTGTTGCCTAGAAGTTCTATATATAGATAGCAACAACACTAAACTTCCCTTAGCTCCGGCAGACATTTCTTTATCCAGCCTAAGCCTTCTGCCTGCCTCTATAAATAGCCTCCCTCAATTCAAGCGCATAGGGTTCAAGGTTTGGCATGCCCATTTCTCGGGCCCTGCTGATTTCTTTTTCAATATCATAAGGCAGGCGGACCATCTCGATTGAAAAAGGGGCCGGCTCTTCTGAAAGATATGTACCGTGCAGGATAACAAAAGAGGCTTCCGGCACATCAAGCGGATTGCCGACGCTTCCAGTGTTGAACAGGACCTTTTTGGGATCAATCGGCTCCAGCATGGCCGCGTGGATATCTCCATACCCGACGACATCCGGAATCATCCCTCTTTTGTCTTCATCAATGAATTCACTATTCCCGAACATAGCCTCCCGTTCTTCAATCGGATGGCGCATCGGCACTACCCGGTGGTAGATGCTTTTTGCAGAAGCATGAAAAAGCCTGACATACTTTCCGCTCATTTTAAAGTCATGGTGAAACGGCAGGGTGCTTAAATAGTCCATGCCTTCCTTGCCAATCTGTTCCTGATGCCACTGCAGATCAGCGAAGTCGGCCGGCTTCTGGATAAAGTCATCCCAATTTCCGCGCACAACCACTTCACAGTTTTCTTGAACCCGCTCTATCGCTTTCTTTGAATTCGGCCCTTTCCCGACAAGGTCGCCGAGACAAAAGATCTTTTCGATCTTCCGCTCCTCTAAATAATCCAGCACCCGATCGAGTGCAGTGATATTTCCGTGTATATCTGAAATTACTGCAATGCTCATCCCGCTCATCTCCCTTTGCTGCATCTCATACTAATGGTTTCGCTTTTTTAATAAAAAAACCTCCCAAAACAAGAAGATTCCTGTTCGGAAGGTACAGTATGTTTATTCAAAATGCCAGACGACAGCAACGGTGCCTTCTCCGGCATGCACAGCGATTGTTGAACTGATTTCCCCGATGAAGGTACCCATTTCAGGAAATCTGGTTAAAATCTCTTTTTCAATTTCCTGAGCTTTTCCAAGGACATTGCCATGCATGATCTGCACTTGCTTTATCCTGTGTTTTTCTGCAGATTCTTCAAGAAGCTCCATCATCCGCCGTATGGCTTTTTTCTCCGAACGCACCTTATCAAAAAGCTGGAATTCTCCATTCCGGTCCACGTGGATAATCGGCTTTACTTTCAGAATGCTTCCCAGGAGATACTGAGTCCCGGACATTCTTCCGCCCTTGTAGAATTGGTCAAGATTGCCCAGCAGGATATAATTTTCATACTGATTGGCTTCAAGCCTCAGTGTTTGGGCAATTTCTTTCCAGTCCATATCTTTGGATTGAAGCTCGATCCCCTTATTCAGCAGGCCGGTAATGATATAAGACATCATCTTTGAGTCTACTGTTTCAACTGGAAAGCCAGCAATCTCTGCGCCCTGCTTGCAGCTATTGAGGGTTCCGCTCAATTTGGAAGAGATGTGGACAGCGATCGCGCAGTCATAATCAGCCTTTAGTTTTTCAAACAGCTCTGCGAATTTGCCGACAGAAGGCTGTGAGGTTTTCGGAACTTCTTTTTCAGCTTTTAGTTTCATATATAAATCATCAGAGGATAGGTCGATGCCATCCTCATAGGTGCCCGATGAAAATGCAATGGTCAACGGCATTACATAGACATCCTGATGCTGCTCAAGCTCCTTGGTGATAAATGCTGTACTGTCTGTAATCCAGGCAATTCGTTTATTTGTCATTTAACATATCCTTTTCAGAAAGTTTGTCGTGCTATTGTAAGCCATTTCATTATACACGAACTTCTCAATGAATGTTTCAAAAGTTTTGTGAACGCCAATGGTAACTTTAAACAAAGCAAATAGCAATATTCTATAGGAAGAAAAAGGAGAATTCAGCAGGGAGCTAGAATTGTATATTCAGAATATTCTTTTAAAAAAAGGGGGGGAGCCGTATGCAGATGGGAAATATTGTTGCCATTGTGACTGGCGGAGCATCGGGTCTTGGAGAGGCGGCTGCAAGAAGAATACTGGATAGGGGCGGCCGGGTATGCATCGTTGACATGGACGAGGAAAAGGGAACAAATATGCAAAAAGAGCTTGGCAGCAGCTGCCTGTTTGCCAAAGCAGATGTAACAGATGCCCATCAGGCATCCGAAGCTTTCAACTCAGCCATTGAGAGCTTTGGAAGCATAAACGTATGCATCAACTGCGCAGGCATTGCAGCAGGTCAAAAGGTAATAAGCAGGAAGGGGGTACATGATCTCGAATTATTCTCAAAAGTGATATCAGTCAATTTGATTGGCACCTTCAACATGATCCGGCTGGCGGCAGAAAAGATGAAGAATAATGAACCAAATGAAGGAGGGGAAAGAGGCGTCATCATCAGCACCTCATCTGTTGCTGCCTTTGAAGGTCAGATCGGGCAGGCAGCCTACAGTGCTTCCAAAGGAGGCGTGGCAAGCATGACTCTTCCGATTGCCAGGGAACTGGCTGAATACGGCATCAGGGTAATGGCGATTGCTCCCGGGCTGTTTCATACCCCAATGTTTGATTCTTTGCCAGAGGAATCAAAAGCTGCACTTGGCAAAACGGTCCCATTTCCCCGCCGTCTTGGCTTTCCTGAGGAATTTGCCATGCTGGCACAAAGTATAATAGAAAACCCGATGCTTAACGGGGAGACCATCAGGCTTGACGGAGCCATCCGCATGCAGCCGAAATGAGATAATAATCATTTTTGTAAGCGTTTTCTAAAGAGGGGGAGGAGCATGGAAAAGACGACAGGATTTCTTAAAGCGGAACATCAGATTTTTCATAAGGCATTAAAGAAATTTCTGGAAAAGGAAGCCTATCCTTTCTACAGTCAATGGGAGCAAGAGCGGCTTATACCAAGGGATTTATGGAGGAAGATGGGAGAGCAGGGCTTTCTCTGTCCTGATTTAGATGAAGTATATGGGGGCAGCGGAGCCGATTGGGGTTTTTCCGTCATTATAAATGAAGAATTGGAAAGAGTGGGTTCAGGACTGGTTGGCATAGGGCTGCATAATGATATAGCCGTGCCCTATATTTCTGAATTTGGATCTGAAAAACAGAAGAAAGGGTGGCTCCCTAAATGTGCTTCCGGTGATATCATTACAGCGATAGCGATGACAGAGCCTGGTGCAGGTTCTGATCTTGCAGGCATTAGCACAATTGCGGTTGATGAAGGTGAACATTATCGCCTCAACGGGCAAAAAACCTTCATCACAAATGGAATGCACGCCGATTTGGTCATTGTTGCCTGCAAAACAGATCCTCAAGCGGTCCCCAAATATAAGGGAATCAGCCTGCTTGCGGTAGACAGGGGATGCAAAGGTTTTTCAAGGGGAAGAAAGCTGGATAAAATCGGCCTTCACTGCCAGGATACTGCTGAGCTGATTTTTGAAGACTGCCTCGTCCCTAAAGAAAATTTGATAGGAGAAGAAGGGCAAGGGTTTCAATATATGATGAAAAAGCTGCAGCAGGAAAGGCTTGTTGTTGCCATTGCTGCACAAGCTGCTTCTGAAGTCATGCTGGAGCTTACATTATCTTATGTGAAAAGCAGGGAGGCCTTCGGCAGACCGGTCGGAAATTTCCAGAACACCCAATTTAAAATGGCAGAAATGGCCACTGATATCGAAATGGGAAGAAGCTTCCTCGACACCTTGAATAAGGAGCATATGGAAGGCAAGGATATCACGCAAAAAGTGTCTATGGCTAAATGGAAGCTCACAGATAATGCCAGAAGGATTGCCGCTGAATGCCTGCAGCTTCATGGCGGCTATGGATATATGGAAGAATATGAGATTGCGAGAAGATATAGAGATATTCCGGTTGCGAGCATTTATGCCGGTACCAATGAAATCATGAAATCCATCATAGCCAAAGGGCTTGGCCTTTAGGAATATGCTGATAGAAAGGAGATAGGCGGATGAGGGAAGCGGTTATCGTTGAAGCAGTACGGACGCCGATAGGAAAGAAGAATGGCATCCTGAAGAATATCAGACCAGATGAGCTGGCTGCTTTCATATTGAATGAGCTGACTGAAAGGGCGGGCCTCAACTCTTCTTTAGTTGATGATGTCATTATGGGCTGTGTCAGCCAAACCGGTGAACAGTCAGGCGACATAGCGAGGATTGCCGCTTTGATTGCAGGATTCCCAGTTGAGGTGCCAGGCGTTGCCATTGACAGGCAATGCGGCTCCAGCCAGCAGGCAGTCCATTTTGCAGCACAGGCCATATTAGCGGGAGATATGGATATCGTCATAGCAGGCGGAGTGGAGAGCATGTCCCGTGTCCCGATTGGCTCGAGTTTCCAGGGAGCCAAATTAAGTGAAAATCTTCAAAGGAAACATGAGATGATCCACCAGGGCCTTTCAGCAGAGAGAATCGCTGAAAAATACGGATTCTCCCGGCAGCAGCTTGATGAATTTTCTCTTGAAAGCCACGGGAAGGCGCTTAAAGCACAGGCGGAGGGCAAATTCGAAAGAGAGCTTGCCCCAATCGAGGCGCTGCAGGATGATGGGAAGATGCTTGTTGCATCAGAGGATTCAGGCCCGCGGAAGGACACATCGCTTGAGCTGCTGGGAACCTTGAAGCCGGCATTCATGGAGAATGGCAGGATCCATGCAGGCAATTCCAGCCAAATAAGCGACGGGGCAGCCGCCCTTTTAATCATGTCAAGGGATAAGGCAGAAAGCCTGGGCCTTCGTCCGAGGTTCCGAATCCTGACAAGAACGGTTGTAGGATCAGACCCGACCCTTATGCTGACAGGTCCGATCCCGGCAACAGAAAAGGCGCTGCAAAAAGCAGGGCTCTCGATCCAGGATATTGATATATTCGAAGTGAATGAAGCCTTTGCTTCAGTGCCTCTGGCGTGGCTGAAGGAGACGGGAGCCGATCCGGCTAAGCTGAATCCAAACGGCGGGGCCATTGCACTCGGTCATCCGCTCGGGGCTAGCGGCGCCAGGATCATGACAGGACTGATTTATGAACTGGAAAGGACAGGAGGAAGGTACGGGCTGCAGACAATGTGCGAAGGCTATGGAATGGCAAATGCGACCATCATAGAACGATTGTGACAGACTGGGAAGGTTCTGAAAAATAAGTTCAGGAGGTACGCCATGACAGTGACGATAGGAAGGATTTTAGATCTTGCTGTAATGAAATTTCCGGCAAAAGAGGTCGTATACGATGTCAGGAAGAACAGGCGATACACTTATAGTGAATGGAATCTGCGCATCAACCGGGTCGCACATGCGCTCGCTGCTGAAGGTGTCAGCAAGGGGGACAGGGTTTCTGTATTTTTATATAACACAGAAGAACTGGCGGCTGTCTTTTTTGCCTGTGCTAAAATCGGGGCTGTTTTCAATCCAATCAATTTTCGCCTTCAGGCTGAAGAAGCAGCATATATCCTTAGGGATGCCAGCCCGAAGGTTTTAGTTTTCGAGAAGGCTCTTGAACCCGTGGTTTCCGCTCTTGAAGGACAATTTCCTGCAACAGCTTTCTGGTATATTGATGAGGAACCGCCTTCCTTTGCGGCCTCATTTGATGAAAAAGTCTCGGAAGCCTCGGACAGCCCGGTTTTTGCTGATGTCAGCGAAGATGATGATTATGCGATCATGTATACAAGCGGAACGACCGGCCGGCCTAAAGGAGTCATTCATACACACAGGCATATGGCTGAACAGAGCTTGACCGTGATCGCAGCGACAAAGCTTGAACCATCTGACAAAGGGCTGGTCACTGCACCGATGTTTCATTGTGCAGAGCTGCATTGCGCCTTTCTTCCCCGGATCCATGTCGGGGCTGGAAATGTCATTCTCCATCAGTTCAATCCTAAAATGGTGCTGCAGCTGATAGAGGAGGAGGGTATCACTAAGTTTTTCGCTGCTCCGACTATGTGGAATATGATTCTGCAGGAAGATCTTATGGCTTACTGCCTTGACAGCCTGAAGCTTGGCTTGTACGGAGCGGCACCGATGGCACCCGCACTTGTTAAGCTGTGCAGGGAGAAGCTTGGGATCTTATTGGTCCAGGCTTACGGGATGACAGAGATGGGACCGGCCATCACATTCCTATCTGAGCATGATCAGCTTTCTAAAGCGGGATCAGCCGGGCAGGCATGCCTGAATCATGAAATCAGAATCGTCAGGCCGAACGAAAACGGGCCATCAGATCCTGAAGATATCCTTCCTGCAGGGGAAGCAGGGGAGATCATTGTCAAAGGTCCCAGCATGATGAAGGGATATTACAATATGGAAGAAACGACAGAAAAAGCATTATATAAAGGATGGTACCATTCCGGTGACATCGGGGCTCTGGATGAAGATGGCTATCTTTGGGTAAGGGACAGGGTGGATGATATGATCATCAGCGGCGGTGAGAATATCTACCCGAGGGAAATTGAGGACGTCCTGTTTGAACATAGCGGAGTCCTGGACGCAGCAGTCATCGGCCAGCCTGATGACAGATGGGGAGAGACTGTGACGGCATTCGTTGTTAAAAAAGAACCTTCTGTATCAGAGGAAGAATTGGACAGCTGGTGCAAGGAAAGCAGCAGGCTTGCCAATTATAAGCGGCCGAGAAAATATATTTTCTGTGAAAGCCTGCCGCGGAACGCCAGCGGAAAGCTGCAGAAATTTGTATTGAGGAGTGAACTGTCCCAATCGGCGAAATCTTAAAATAGAGCTTCATGTGTATTTTGGCAGAACGAGATATTCCTGCATAAACCTGAAAAGCATCATGCGTTGAAAGTAAGCAGCAGAGTTTTCGTGGAGCAGCACTGAAACTGGCAAATGAGTCAGCATACCTTATATAACTTGGGAACAAATAATTGATTATGTTGTTTTATCAATGAGATGGGAAGATGAAAAGTGAAAGAAAAATACGGGGAGATTTTACTGTTATTTGCAGAGCAGGAGCAGTTTTTGTGAAAATAAAAGGAGTTTTTCCCGCTATCCATCGCAAAACTGCCTATTTTCACGTCTTTCAGGCTAATAAGAGGAATATCTCCCTCTTGTAAGCTGTTTTCCGTACTATTTTTAAAATAAGGGTAAGTTTTCCCTTTATTAAACTCACTTTCCTGTGAATCTTGTTTCAGTGTTTAATAAATGCACTGGTTAATGAAGGGTAGTTGTTCTACTATTCTGAGATTATTGATCTTATTGAATGATAACAACATATTTAAAAAAGTAAAAGCTTGGGATAGCCCAAGCTTTTTATTGAAAACAAATCTAGCTGTAATTTTAAGTTATCCCCACAAGATCAGAACTGCTTACTTTAAAAGCAAGGGACGTTGATCTTTATGCCTGGTTCATCTTTTGGGACCATTCTTCAACCTCCCAGGTCTTAGTTACCCAGTCTTCATAAAAGTCTGGCTCATGGCATACAAGCACAACGGTACCTTTATAAGCTTTCAGTGCACGCTTAAGCTCTTCTTTTGCAAAAATATCCAGGTGGTTTGTCGGCTCATCGAATAAGAGCCAATTGCTGTCATTCATCAGGAGCTTGCAAAGGCGGACCTTCGCCTGCTCGCCTCCGCTCAATTGATTCAGCGGGCGGGAGGTTTGTTCATTTTTCAATCCGCTCCATCCGGTCCAGCTGCTTTTGTCGGCTTTTTGCACCCTGGAGATGACGGAAGGACACATCTTTGAGTAAAGTTCTATCAGCAAAAGTATGGCTTAAGTGTCTACAGTTAACAAACTCATCGTTTATATTCCTCGCTTTGCATGTCTGATCCATTATTTCATCATACTAAAAAACAATAGCGAAAATGATTCCAATCACCATTAGTAGCACCCCATTTATCACCGGTTACGGGAAACAATGTTTTTGACACCCTTTATTTGGCTGTTATAATGAAATAGGTGAAAAAATCCGGTACGGGGCTGCCTGCCGGAATTGAATCTTGTATACGGTCTGGAAAGGAAAGAAAAAATCATGGATACACAATCATATAGAATCTTGCTTTATTACAAATACGTTCATATAGAAGATCCTGCTGCACAAAGGGAAGAGCATTTGAATTTCTGCAACGGCATCGGCCTTAAGGGGCGTGTGCTGATTTCAGAAGAGGGCATCAACGGCACCGTGTCAGGCACAGTGGAGCAGACACAGGCCTATATCGACATGATGGACAATCATCCATTATTTAAAGATACTGTCTTCAAAATTGACGAGTCCGAGGAGCATGCATTCAGAAAAATGCGTGTCAGAGTAAGAAAAGAACTCGTGAACCTGAGTCTTGAAGATGATGTTGATCCATTAAAGCTGACAGGGACACATTTAGAACCGAAAGAATTTTTTGAAAAGATGCAGGACCCGGATACAGTCGTCCTCGATGCGAGAAATGACTATGAATACGACCTCGGACATTTCAAGGGGGCAATTAAGCCGGATATCCAAAATTTCCGTGAGCTTCCTGAATGGATCAAGGAAAACAAAGATAAGTTTGAGGGGAAAAAGATCCTGACGTATTGTACTGGAGGCGTCCGCTGCGAAAAGTTCTCCGGGTGGCTTCTTAAAGAAGGATTTGAGGATGTCGGCCAGCTCCATGGGGGCATCGTTACGTACGGCAAAGATCCTGAGGTGCGCGGCAAGCTGTGGGATGGCCAATGCTATGTGTTCGATGACCGGATCAGTGTTCCTGTCAACCAGGAGGAGCATGTCATCGTCGGCCGTGATTATTACACTGGCAAGCCTTGCGAAAGATATGTTAGATGCGCAAACCCAGAATGCAACAAGCAAATCCTGACCTCTGAGGAAAATGAGCATAAATATCTGCGGAGCTGCAGCCATGAATGCCGGGTGCATCCTCGCAACCGCTATATCAGCGAACATGGCCTAACAGAAGAAGAAGTGGCTGAGAGAATGAAGAAGCTAGAAGAAGAAGCTGTTCAATCTTGATAAAATGACGTGCAGGAGGCTGCACGTCATTTTTATATTAAAAATTGGGCCAAACTGTTCTTCACTTAAGGTCGGCAGCCGCTGTTTTACCTGGATAGTACTTTCTTTCTTCTTCAGCCATATTTCCTTTCGCTGTTATAGCATCAGGAATGATTTTAATGACGGCCGTCCTGCTTCCAAGCGAGGAGCGGTATTTATCTACATGGGCCTTTGGCAGCGGTGCCTGAAAGTAGCCGGGTACATACTTGTCGAGCATGTTCTGCATAACCATAGTTGCTTCCTCTATATCGGATAGCACAAATGCTTTTCCAAATATCATGACACTTATATAAGCTGTATCTGTTTTTGCGGGGACGGGGTCGGTCAGTGTGCCGAAATCTTCGCTTACCGTAAAGCAGACCTGCGGATTGTTTTGCAGCAGCTCCATTTTCCTTCCCTCAGAAGCTCCATGAAAATAGATACAATCATCCTGCCAAATAAAATTAAGAGGCACCACATAAGGGTAAGAATTGTCATTTAGTCCAAGATATCCTGTTCTAGCCCCCTTAAGGAAGGTGCTGATTTTCTCCGGATCTTCGACTTTAAGCATTGATTGGCGCATTGGAAACATTTACTCCACTCCCTAGAAATTTGTGATATATTCAGATTAATGTAAATGTGACCGCCTTAAAAGTGACAGATTTATAATATCTTATGGGGACAGATGGGAGTGCCGTATGACGCCGTTTTTAGACAGAGAGAGCCAGATGCCTTTATATGTTCAGCTTTATCAGTATATCAAGTCGGAAATCGAGTCAGGAAAAATAAAGCCAGGGGAAAAGCTGCCTTCCATCCGCAGGTTTTCCCGATTTCTGGACGTAAGCAAAAATACAGTGGAAGAGGCGTATCAGCAGCTGATGGCAGAAGGCTATGCCGAAAGCAGGCCGAAGAGCGGGATCATTGTAAACAAATTAGATGAATTTCCATTGAAGCAGGAGAAAGAACAATTGCCAGTTATTTTAAACGAAGAGCTGGAAAAACCCAAGATAGATTTCCAATATGGCCATATTGATGCAAAAGCTTTCCCAGCCAGGGGATGGAAAAACGCCCTGTCTGAAGCAGCCTTTGATCTCTCTTTTTTGCAATATGGAGACAAACAAGGCCAATTTTCCCTGAGGAGCGAGCTGACAGGGTATTTGTACAGGTCCAGGGGTATAGAGTGCACTCCAGAACAAATCATCATCACTTCAGGAACCCAAAACAGCATTTCAGTGATTATGAGCATACTCGAGCTTCGCGGAGAAGTAATAGCGATGGAAAATCCAGGCTATGATGGGGTGAGAAAAGTGCTGATGCATCAGGGTGGAATAGTAGAGCCAGTCACTGTGGAGGAGGATGGAATCAGTGTTGAAGAGCTTGCAGAAAAAAGGGCGAAGGCGGTTTATGTTACACCTTCCCATCAATTTCCGCTGGGTATGGTCCTGCCCATCAATAAACGGCTGAAACTGCTGAAGTGGGCAGCGGAAACTGGCGGTTATATAGTAGAGGATGATTATGACAGCGAGTTCAGATATCAGGGACAGCCGATTCCGCCTCTTAAAAGTCTGGATCCTAATGAACGCGTCATTTATCTTGGTACTTTTTCCAAATCCTTTCTTCCTGCTGCCCGTCTGAGCTACGTTGTTTTGCCGCCGGCCCTTATGGCTGGCTATAAAAGGGACTTCAGCCTGTACAGCCAGCCAGTCTCTCCCATTATCCAAGAAGCTGCAGCACGTTTTATGAAGAAAGGGTACTTTGACCAGCATATCCGGAAAATGCGTGTCCTTTATCAGGCAAAGCATAAAATACTGCTGGAAACAATAAGTTCTATGATGGAAGATAAAGCAGTCGTGATTGGGCAAAAGTCAGGGCTTCATATCCTTATAAAGCTTGAAGGGAGGAAGAGTGAAGAACTGGCTGTCAAAGCTGCCAAAAAAGGAGTAAAAGTGTATCCTGCGAACCCGTATTGGGCAGATGGAGAAGCTAATGACTTGATCATGCTGGGGTTTGGAGGACTTTCTCCCGAAGAAATTGTTGAGGGAATTAAGCTTATTACCGAAACATTGTTTGAATAAAAAGCGAAAGAAAAGGGCCATCAAGGCCCCTTTACAGTTCTCCTCTGACTATCGGCATGCTCATACAGCGAGGGCCGCCCCTGCCGCGTGAAAGTTCAGAGCTCATGATTTCAAGCACCTCGATGCCATTTTGCCTCATCATATCATTGGAAACATAATTACGGTCATAGGTAACCACTACTCCGGGGGCAATTGCCAGGGTATTGGAGCCGTCATTCCATTGCTCCCTGGCTGCTGCAATGACATCTCCGCCTCCGCAAGGCAAGAGGACAAGCTCAGGAAGATTCAGGACTTCCTTCAGTGTTTCCACAAGGCTGTCTTTTTCTGTAATTTTCAGTTCACCAGAGTTCCCCTGCTCCAGAATATAAATTTTCATTTTCCCGTCGCTGGATTCAATTGCTGGATGGTAGGTGAACTTATCATGGTCAATCATGGTAAACACAGTATCCAGATGCATGAATGCCCGTGATTTAGGGATTTCGACAGCTACTACTTTCTTTATATCCTCCTGGCGGGCAAACAATTCCCTTGCCAGCTTTTCAATTCCCTGGGCAGATGTCCTGGCACTGACACCAATGGCAGCAACTTCCCTGCTCAGCACCAGCTCATCTCCGCCTTCTAGTGTATAATGTTCATCCCGATTAAAGAAAACAGGAATATCATGTTCTTTGAAGCGGGGATGGTGCTTAATGATATAATCCATAAAAATGGATTCCCGTCTTCTGGCCGGTTCATTCATATTGTTAATGGTTATGCCTTTGCCAATGACTGCTGCAGGATCTCTGGTAAAATATAAATTTGGCATCGGATCAAGGAAGAATGGGTAAGAATCCGCCATGATCTCATGAAGGTGCACTTTTTCCTTTAAATCTATTTCATTCTTCCGTACCCCCGCCATCACTTTCCTCACTAGTTCATCTGCCGGCAGTGAATTCAAATATTCAGAGACTGCCTCAAAAGAGCCATTCACATTGGACTGGCTTTCCATCAGAATCTGTTCCGTGAACCGGCCGCGGATGTCAGGCTGTGAAAGCGTCTCTGTCATCAGCTTATCAAGATAAATCACTTCAATGCCCCGATTGCTCAGAACACCTGCAAAATAATCATGTTCCTTTTGAATCGCCGGCAAATAGGGAATATCATCAAATAACAGCCTTTTTAAATATTGAGGGGTAAGGTTTTCTACCTCCTTGCCGGGCCTGTGCAGAAGGACCGACTTCAACTCTCCTATCTCCGAAGTAACATGTAACGGATGCTTCATTTATATAACCTCCAAATATGTATACGAGCCAGTTTTGACTGGTTTCATGTGTACTGTTCATTTTCCTTTAAAGCATTGTGAGTAAACTAATCATTTTTTTGTATGAATATTCAGATGGTGATGAGGAATTTGGCAATGAAAACATTAAACCATGGCGTCTTTTGGTACCCTCAGCAGCAAAGATTGATGGTTAAGAGAGCGCCGCTGCGCTATTTATAGGACTTTCTCATTATTTACCAAAAAAAATATGTAAATTCTTGTTTATTTTTCTAATTCTCTATATTACTATTTAACTTTATGTATTATAATGTTGGAGAATAGAAGAAATTTTGACATTCTTTTCTTCTTGTTTCGACAGCAATCTTAGAAATAGAAATGAGGGTAACACAGTGGGCATTATAAATGAAGATCGTTTCATTGAAACAGTCCACATGAAAGGCTTGCAGATCTCCCTCCTCGCATCTGGCGATGGTACAGAAGTTATTTATCATAAGCTGCATGCCGATACGAGATGGGGCCTTGAACCACAGGAAGACTGGAATGCTATGGAATTTATACATATCCTTTCAGGGGAGCTGATTCTCCAATCAGACAATCCCAAGAAATCGTATAAAGCTGGAGATTCCTTTTACAAAACTCCTGTCAAGGAGCATTATTACTTTCAGGCTGAAGAAACGACAGAATTCTTATATGTTACATCACAGCCGGTTTTTCACCATTACAGCATGATAACCAAAAACCTTATGGATCTGGCTGTATCAATAGAAGAAAAAGATGGATACACCGTAGACCATTGCAGCAGGATTAATAAGTTGTCCATGTTGTTTGGAGAATATTTGGGATTTAACTCAAAACAGCTGATGAGTCTAAATATAGCATCCTTTCTGCATGATGTTGGCAAGTTGAAAATACCTCTAGAGATTTTGAGAAAGCCAGGAAAACTGACTAACGAGGAATGGGAAATAATGAAAAAGCATTCCGAGTTCGGGCGGGAAATCCTTGAGCAGACAGGCCTGCCAATCTTGGTCCAGGCAGGGAAAATAGTGGAGCAGCATCATGAAAGATATGACGGAAAAGGTTATCCGAATGGACTTAAAGGCGACGATATTTCCATTGAAGCTTCTATTATAGCAGTTGTAGATTCCTATGATGCCATTATAAGCGATAGGGTTTACCGCAAAGGAAAAACAAAAGAAGAGGCATTTGAAGAAATTCTTAGATGCAAAGGAACTATGTACAATCCGTACATTGTAGATATATTCCTTAAAATGAAAGACAAGATTTAAAAAGGGGGAAAAGTTAGTAATGAAGAAGATCAGTATTTTGGTCATGGCACTCTTAATTGGTGCAGTTTTCAGCATTAAGCCTGCAGAAGCAGCTTATCTGCCTGAGTACGACAAGTATGTAGAGGTATCTTATGATGAAGCAAGAGCTATTGCTGATTTGCTTGGATTAGAAGGTATCGAGCTTGGAGAAGAAACAGCTCAGATAACTTTTGAAGCACAAGAGAAAATTATCAAAAAGCTTGAAAAACTCCTTAAGACTGAAATCGACCATTATTATGTATGGCTGACAGTTGACGGTGAAAAAGTTTTAGGATTTGATCCTCCAGTACCACAATACTAAAAAGAAACTTGCCTGATTTTCAGGCGAGTTTTTTTATTTATAAGATAATTTCAAGAGATCCTTCAACTAACAGTCGGAAAACAAATATAATACAAAAAAACATCCTATGTCCGAGTAAGAACTTTTTATTTAAATGGGCGTTCCTTCATTATAACTTTATAACTGCTTTGTTTTTACATAAGAAAAAACTTTTGTAACCCCTGTTGATTGCAGTGGAAGGTTCGAAGACCTGCGGGAAATAGCAGCAAAGCTGAGACCCCGCATGAACAAAGAGGAGGCTCAGCGCCGCCCCGTGGAAAGCGAAGTGCCTGGAACGTAAATCAGCAGCAAAGTTGATAAGCTAAACCCCCGACATA
Organism: Bacillus infantis; assembly: GCF_008180445.1. GTDB lineage: Bacteria > Bacillota > Bacilli > Bacillales > Cytobacillaceae > Bacillus_AB > Bacillus_AB infantis_B. The sequence goes on along the minus strand of NZ_VTER01000006.1, from coordinate 482,717 downwards.
CTCATTAAAAATAATTCTACAATTTTCAGGAAGCTTAAAGGCTTCCTTCTTTTAATTTATAACTAAAATTCACTCCTGCTGGGGAAAATAAAGTACCTGCTGTTTTGTCCTTTTCAAGTGTACAAATTCATCAAATATGTTAAAGTAACTAGTAAGGAACTCCTTGATACATAAGTCTTTTACGGACATCGAAATGTCCATCTAAGGAGTACAGTTGTTTGTTTGCAGATGACATTCTATTCTATATAAAGAGAGGGATCTATATGTCCAGCAAAACTTTGGATAGCTTTTTAAATGAAAATCTCGAGGATCTTAAAAGCAGGGGTCTTTACAATGTAATTGACCCGCTGGAAAGCCCCAACGGTCCTATCATTAAAATTAATGGCAGAGAATTGATCAACTTATCATCCAACAATTATTTGGGCCTTGCTACAAGCGACAGGCTTAAAAATGCTGCCAAAAAAGCAATTGATACATACGGTGTAGGAGCAGGTGCTGTCAGAACGATCAATGGCACAATGGACATTCATATCAAATTGGAAGAAAAACTGGCAGAATTCAAGCATACAGAAGCAGCCATCGCTTACCAATCAGGCTTTAACTGTAATATGGCTGCCATCTCTGCAGTCATGGACAAAAATGATGCTATTCTTTCCGATGAACTGAACCATGCTTCCATCATTGACGGCTGCAGGCTGTCCCGTGCAAAGATCATCCGCTTCAACCACTCTGATATGGAAGATTTGCGTGCAAAAGCAAAGGAAGCGACAGAGTCAGGACTATATAATAAAGTCATGGTGATCACAGACGGAGTCTTCTCCATGGATGGAGATATTGCGAAGCTCCCTGAAATCGTGGAAATCGCCGAAGAGTTCGACCTTATCACTTATGTGGATGATGCACACGGATCTGGTGTGCTCGGCAAAGGTGCAGGTACAGTTAAGCATTTTGGCTTATCCGATAAAGTGGACTTCCAAATCGGTACGCTCTCCAAGGCCATCGGTGTTGTCGGCGGATATGTGGCCGGCAAGAAACAGCTGATTGACTGGCTGAAAGTGAGAAGCCGCCCGTTCCTATTTTCGACTTCACTTACACCTGCTGATGTAGCTGCGTGCATCGAATCCATCAGCATCCTAATGGAAAGCACTGAGCTGAATGAGAAGCTTTGGGAAAATGCCGATTATCTGAAAAAAGGGCTGAAGGAGCTCGGCTTCAATATTGGAGACAGTGAAACGCCTATCACTCCTTGCATCATCGGGGATGAAGTGGCTACCCAGGAATTCAGCAAAAAATTGAATGATGAAGGCGTCTATGCTAAATCAATCGTGTTCCCGACTGTTCCGCGGGGCACTGGGCGTGTCCGCAACATGCCGACAGCCGCGCATACAAAGGAAATGCTGGATCAGGCACTTTCGATCTATAAGAAGGTCGGCAAGGAAATGGGTATTATCTAAGATTCAAAATATAGATATGAAACGACGGATTCAGGTGGAGGAAAACGATGAAAAAGATCTTTATTACAGGTGCTCTTGGCCAGATCGGTTCAGAGCTGACTGTCAAGCTTAGAAACATATATGGTACCGATAATGTCATTGCAACAGATATCCGGAGGAATGATTCTGAGGCTGCCCAGTCCGGCCCTTTTGAAATCGTGGATGTTACAGATGCTAAATCTATGTTTGATACCGCAAAGAAGCATAATGCGGATACAGTCATCCATATGGCAGCCTTGCTGTCTGCGACGGCTGAGGCAAATCCGGTTTTTGCTTGGAACCTTAATATGGGCGGCCTCATGAATGCACTGGAAGCTGCACGGGAACTGAACAGCCAGTTCTTTACGCCTAGCTCAATCGGCGCTTTCGGTCCAACTACGCCTAAGGATTCCACTCCGCAGGATACCATTCAGCGTCCAACGACTATGTACGGGGTCAATAAAGTTGCCGGCGAGCTCCTTTGCGATTATTATTTTCACAAATTCGGCCTGGATACGAGAGGCTTGCGCTTCCCCGGCCTGATTTCATATGTGACTCCTCCAGGCGGCGGAACTACCGACTATGCTGTAGAAATCTATTATAAAGCGATTGAAGAAGGCAAGTACACTTCCTATATCGACAAAGGGACTTATATGGATATGATGTATATGCCGGATGCCCTTGATGCGATCATCAATTTAATGGAAGCTGATGCAGGACGGCTCAAACACCGCAACTCATTCAATGTTGCGGCAATGAGCTTTGAGCCTGAAGAGATTGCTGAAGCTATCCGTCAGCATATTCCTTCATTTGAGCTCAGCTATGAAGTGGATCCTGTCCGCCAGGCGATTGCAGACAGCTGGCCCAATTCTATCGATTGCACAGCAGCAAAAGAAGAATGGGGTTTTAAGGCTGAATACAATCTTGCTAAAATGACGGCAGATATGCTTGAAAAGCTGAAAGTAACAACAGTTTGATTTTAAAAAAGCTGGCAGGAGACACTCTCTGCCAGCTTTTTTATATAAAGCGATTATTCCGCAGTTATTCCAAAGAACTTTTTTAGCGCCTCTATTTTTGAACTCTTGTCTAATTCAGTTTTAATTTTTTCCCCGTTCTCTGTTTTTATCAGGGAATGCCCTGAAAGCGTGATTCTCCCGTTCTCATTAGCGATTGTGATGATATCATCTTTGGTGAATGGCGATTCTGCTGATGTCTGGTTAAAGGTGCAGGAATCCTCGAAGAAACCAAGGCTTCTTTTTTCCTCAGAAAACCGGTACTTAATCTGCCATTCCCCGCTTGCATAGTGCATCAAATCGTAGCAGCCGTCTCCCAGATCCCTGACTTTATATTTTCCGCTCTCATCCTCTTTTATAGTGCCATCAAGCGGGATGGGCTGTCTTGCTGAGTCTCCGAAGCCTACGTCCGTCAAATAGGGCTGGTCAAGATAGACCAGTATGGCAGCATGGCTGTTTTCCTTGGCCCATCCGCCCGGTGTTTTGACTGTACACGAGATGAGGGCAGAGCTGTAGCCCATCGCTGAGAGAAAGGTTTGGAAAAGGCCGTTCAGCTCATAGCAAAAACCGCCCCGGCCGTTTTCCACCACTTTTTTATAAAATTGATCAGTGTCCAATCTGATCGGGACCTTCCTGATGACATCCAGATTTTCAAAAGGTATGCTTTTCATATGACTTTTTTGCAGCTGTGCCAGCGCTTCAAGTCCAGGCTCCTTTTTATCTGCCTGTATCCTGGCCAGATAGCGTTCAATATTCATGTCGATTTCACCTTCTATATTAGAGTAAAAAAACTTAAATTTATACTGTATTGGGCTGGCCCTTATAGTTATTTTAACATGCTGTCTAATATTAGATCTCATACTGCCTGCTGTCTATTTGGCCATTATTAATCGTGATGAATTGAATCTGGCAGCAGCGGGTTTCGAAAAGGAGTACACTGTTTATAAAATGAGTCAATTCCAATTTATAAACTTGAAAGTAAGAGAAGACAGCACGGTTGCAGGCTCTGGTGTGCTTGTACTACAATAAAAACAAACTTGGCGGGAGAGGAGGAAAATTGATGGCAAATTATGAAGTGAAGGTTGAATTCTGCATGATGTGAAACTACGCACCAAAAGCCGCGAGTTTCGCGGAGGACCTTTTTAATCATTTCCGGTCTGAAATAGGTAAAATGGAGCTGGTTCCCAGTTCAGGCGGCGCCTTTGAAGTGACGGTGAATGGAAGCAAAATCTATTCAAAGCTTGAGACAGGCGTCTTTCCAAAAAGCCAGGAAATCATTGATAAAATGAAATGACGATAGAAACAGCCCCGCCTTCTTTTGAAGCGGGGCTTACGTTAATGTTAACTTCCAAATGACGGTTATTGTATAGGCACCCTGCGATTTTTGCCGGATCCTTTACTGGTCTTTGAAATGAAAATTTCCAGTATGCCGCATGAAAAACGGGAGGTGACCTGTTTGTCTGTTAAAAGAAATGGAAAATCGACCTCCCGGCTGACTGTTTCCTTATCTTTCTCAGCCCTGATGATCAGCTCATGGCCGTTTAATATAACAGAAAGCATCGCCGCTGTGTAATCTGTCAGCAGAGCTTCCACAATATATTCCGCATCTGTCTCAAAAATGTCGATCCGGAAAGCCGACTGATCAAGATAAGATGTCAGCGGATCAAGAAAGAAATGCTCCAGCCATTTTTCCATTTCCTTGAATGGATTGTCTTCGCTGTTTCTTCCCATAATAATGCCCCCTTGTTGCGACCAGTATATTCATTAGAACCGCACAGGGTGAAAATGGTATAATACTTCTAATTAATATGCTGGAGGATTACAAAAGTGAACAATATTCTCAGACAGATCCCACCTGTACATGAGCTGCAGAGGGATGAAAGGGCGCTCAGCCTGCAGGAAAGGCTGGGGCTTGAGCCCGCACGTTTTGCCGAGCTGATCAAGATGGCGCTTGACTCAGTAAGACAGGCGATTCTCTCAGGGAGGTACAGCGGCCCTGAACCGGGAAGCAGGGAATTCCTGGCCGGTTTATTTAATGATATAGAAGCTGCCGCTGAGCAAAAATACAGCTTTGCCTTACAAAAAGTGATCAATGCAACAGGCACCATTCTTCACACCAATCTGGGAAGGGCAAGGCTTTCAGAGACTGCTGTTGAACATATGGCCAGCATTGCCAGGAATTATTCCAATCTAGAATACAATTTGGAAAAAGGCAGCAGGGGGTCCCGCCATGACCTCGTGGAAGGTTTGATAAAGGATATTACGGGTGCAGAAGCGGCGATGATCGTCAATAATAATGCGGCTGCCGTATTCCTCGTTCTGAGGGCATTGGCTTCTGACAGCGAGGTCATTGTTTCACGGGGGGAGCTTGTTGAAATTGGCGGTTCTTTTCGGATTTCATCCATCATGGAGGAATCAGGGGCCAGGCTGGTAGAAGTGGGAACAACGAATAAAACCCACCTCCGGGATTATCAGGAAGCAGTGACTGAGGCAACCGCGATGCTGATGAAGGTGCATACGAGCAACTTCAAGATCATGGGCTTTACTAAAAGTGTCTCTGCCAGTGAACTGGCAGAAGAAGCTTCAAAAAGCGGGCTGATTTATTACGAAGATCTTGGCAGCGGGGTTCTGTATGATTACAGCAAGCACGGGATAGGGGAAGAACCTGTGGTAAGCGAGGTGCTGAAAGCCGGTGCGAGCATTGTGAGTTTCAGCGGTGATAAGCTGCTCGGAGGGCCCCAGGCAGGAATCATCGCAGGACGGAAAGATTTAATCGATAAGCTGAAGAAGCATCAGCTGGCAAGAGTGCTAAGAGTGGATAAGATGACCTTGGCGGCTTTGGAAGCGACGCTTTCTGCATATGTAAAAAATGAGAAAGCATTAATGGAGATTCCTGTCATCCGCGATATGCTAGCCGGCAAGGAGGACCTTAAGAAGAGGGCAGAAGCATTTGCCGAAGCTGTTCGTCTGCTGTGTCCCGGCTCTGAAGTGAAGGTGATGGAAAGCACCAGCATGGTCGGCGGGGGCACAATGCCGGATGTGGAGCTGCCGACCTATGCCGCAGCAATCAGAATGCCCGGCATTTCAGCTGATGATCTGGCTGTCAGGCTAAGGGAGCATGAGGGAACGCCGGTCATTGCAAGAATACGCCAGGAAGAAACGATATTCGATCTTCGGACCGTTTCGGAAGAAGAAGCAGATATCATTGCTGCCTGCCTGGGCAGGATTGCAAAAGGCCTGTCTCCCGAGTAGGGACAGGCCTTCTTCTGCAGGACCATTACATATCGTGCCCTGAATTATGTTTTTGTCTTGTATGGTTGCGGTTTTTTACTTTCTTGGAGCCGCTTAAAGGTTCAGGCTGACCAGGGTTATTTCCTTTTGGCGCATTTTTGTGCATGTCTTTGCTGTCGTTTTTGTTCATTTAGCATCCCTCCTAACATTAGGATGTTTTTTGCAGTTGTTTTTATACCGAATATTTTCCCGGCCGACTGCACAATTTAACACTACATCTTGATTAACAGGAGTGAAAACATGCCATACCATAAAGACAAACAGCAGGCTTTCCAGGCGGCAGAGCAAGGCTTCGCCGAAGCCAGCGGCTTATATAATGAAATCGTGAATGACAGTGCAAGCTACGGGCATCAGCTGAAGCATCTGGAAAATGAGGTCAATGAAGCATTTGCGCAAATCGAAAATGCCCTTGAAACAGCGAGTGAACATCAGCGTGGCCAGCTCGAGCAATTTCAGCGCGATTTATCGAGGATCATCCAGGAAGTTAATACGTCGGAATGATAAAATGTAAAAACCCCTGTTTCAGGGGTTTTTTTATGTCCTGCTATCAGAGGGGGCATGACCCCATAGAAGCTATTACTGGTTTTTCTTGCGTTTTTTATTGTTTTGTTTCTGGGCTTCTGTCAATGGCTCGTTTGAAAATTCCTCATTAAACCCGGCGCCCTGCCCCTGGCTTTTAGCTGCGTTCATGCCTGGCCGCACATGATTTGCCTTTCTTTTCGCCAATATTCTCACCTCCGCCTCCTTATCTTTCGCCTGTACACCGACCCTCATTCGGTAAAAAATTGCTTTTTTGCAATAATGATTGTTTTAAAATTCTCCAAAAAGGTATATAGAAATTGACTCTGTTAGCTGTCCAATCCAGCCGGAAGATAATGCAATCGAAAATATAATAAGTAAAACTTATCAAAAACAATAACTTTCTTGTTATTTACTTATATAAAAGGTTGTATTAAGATAAGAATTGTGAGAAAAGTGGCGATGAAAATGACAATTCAAACTTTTCGACAATTATTATAATTTTGGTATATGATTATCATTAGAGGGGGTAATACATATGTCTAAAAATGATGTTTTTAATTCTAGGAAATCATTTGAACTAGACGGTAAACGCTATCATTACTATCAATTAGCAGCTTTGGAAGAAGCAGGAATCGGCAGCGTATCAAGGTTGCCTTATTCCATTAAAGTTTTGCTTGAGTCTGTCCTGCGCCAGTTTGACGGACGCGTTATTACACAAGAGCATGTAGAGAACCTGGCAAAATGGGGATCTGACCAAGTGAAGGAAGTAGACGTTCCTTTCAAGCCTTCACGTGTCATCCTTCAGGATTTTACAGGCGTTCCTGCGGTTGTTGACCTTGCTTCATTAAGGAAAGCAATGGCTGACATGGGCGGAGATCCGGACAGAATCAACCCGGAAAAACCCGTTGACCTGGTTATCGACCACTCTGTACAGGTTGATAAGTACGGCACTCCAGATTCCCTGGAAGCAAATATGGTTCTTGAATTTGAACGTAATGCCGAGCGTTATCAGTTCCTTAGCTGGGCACAGAAAGCATTTGACAACTACCGTGCTGTTCCGCCGGCAACCGGGATCGTTCACCAGGTTAACCTGGAATTCCTTGCAAACGTGGTTCATGCAGTGGAAACGCCGGATGGCGATTTTGAAGCTTTCCCTGATTCACTTGTAGGTACAGATTCCCATACAACCATGATCAACGGAATCGGCGTACTTGGCTGGGGTGTAGGCGGAATTGAAGCTGAAGCAGGAATGCTCGGCCAGCCTTCGTATTTCCCTGTGCCTGAAGTAGTAGGGGTAAAGCTGACTGGTGAGCTTCCTAACGGAGCTACAGCAACAGACCTTGCGCTTAAGGTGACACAGGTTCTTCGCCAGCAGGGCGTTGTCGGCAAATTCGTCGAGTTCTTCGGATCAGGTGTAACGGCACTGCCGCTAGCTGACCGTGCGACAATTGCCAACATGGCTCCTGAATATGGTGCAACCTGCGGATTCTTCCCGGTTGATTCAGAATCACTTAATTACATGCGTCTGACAGGCAGATCTGAAGAGCAGATCAAGCTTGTTGAAAAGTACTGCAGAGAGAATGGGTTGTTCTTCGATCCTTCCCTTGAACCGGTATACACTGAAGTAGTTGAGATCAATCTCGCTGAAATCGAAGCAAACCTTTCCGGTCCTAAACGCCCGCAGGATCTGATCCCTCTTTCTGCCATGAAAGAAGAATTCAATCAGGCGCTTACCGCTCCTCAAGGGAACCAGGGCTTCGGTTTAAGCAAGAAAGAGATCAATAAAGAAGTGACAGTTGATTTCCATAATGGAGATTCAACAAAAATGAAAACAGGTGCTATCGCCATTGCTGCGATCACCAGCTGTACAAACACTTCAAATCCATATGTGCTTGTAGGCGCCGGCCTGGTAGCTAAGAAAGCGGTCGAGCTTGGCCTTGAAGTGCCTAAATATGTAAAAACTTCTCTTGCACCTGGATCTAAGGTTGTTACAGGCTATCTGCGTGATTCCGGATTGCTTCCATACCTTGAGCAGATCGGTTTCAACCTGGTCGGTTACGGCTGCACAACCTGTATCGGAAACTCCGGGCCGCTGAGAGAGGAAATCGAGAAGGCAGTAGCTGACAGCGATCTTCTTGTTACTTCCGTCCTTTCAGGGAACAGAAACTTTGAAGGCCGTATCCACCCGCTTGTAAAAGGAAACTACCTGGCTTCACCGCCGCTTGTAGTCGCTTATGCACTGGCTGGAACTGTCGATATTGACCTTCAGAATGAATCACTCGGAAAAGACAAAGATGGCAACGATGTATTCTTCAAGGATATCTGGCCATCTACTGCTGAAGTCAACGAGGTTGTCAGCAGGACTGTAACACCTGAGCTGTTCAAGAAAGAATATGAGCATGTATTCAGTGACAACGAGCGCTGGAATGAAATCCAGACCAGCAATGAACCGCTGTATTCTTTCGATGAGAACTCAACTTACATCCAAAACCCGCCGTTCTTTGAAGGGCTTACGCCAAATGCGGATGAAGTCAAGCCGCTTAACGGACTCCGTGTAGTCGGCAAATTCGGCGACTCTGTTACAACTGACCATATCTCACCTGCAGGCGCAATCGGCAAGGATACTCCAGCAGGAAGATATCTGCGCGAGAATGGCGTTGAGCCGCGCGATTTCAACTCTTATGGCTCACGCCGCGGTAACCATGAAGTGATGATGCGTGGAACATTTGCGAACATCCGCATCCGCAACCAGGTTGCCCCTGGCACTGAAGGCGGCTTCACGACTTACTGGCCTACCGGTGAAGTGACAAGCATCTATGATGCTTGCATGAAGTACAAAGAAGATGGAACCGGCCTTGCCGTTCTTGCAGGCAAGGACTATGGAATGGGCTCTTCCCGTGACTGGGCTGCCAAAGGTACAAACCTTCTGGGCATCAAGACAGTCATTGCCGAGAGCTATGAGCGTATCCACCGTTCCAACCTTGTTCTTATGGGTGTCCTTCCGCTTCAATTCAAAGCAGGGGAAAATGCAGAGGTCCTTGGCCTGACTGGCAAGGAAACATTCGATGTACAGATCGATGAAAATGTAAGGCCTCGCGATTTCGTAAAAGTTACAGCAACAGACGAAGATGGCAACAGGCTTACTTTTGAAGTGCTTGTCCGCTTCGACTCTGAAGTTGAAATCGACTACTACCGCCATGGCGGCATCCTGCAGATGGTTCTGCGCGAAAGACTGAAAAACTAATAGATGTACGGGCGCCGCGGCCTTGCTGCGGCGCTTTTTCCTTTTATAAAAATAAAATATAGGCTTATAACATAATTCTTGCTACAATAGCTCTAGCATCAGAAAAATTTGAAAAGTCTTCGAGAGGGGAACAAAAAGTGGAACAGTCATTCCTTCAATCCGTTACATATGATAACGGCACATTATATATTTTGGATCAGACCCTGCTGCCATCTGTCACAGAATTTCTTGAAATCACCAAGGTGGAGGATGCCTGGGACGCGATCAAACAGCTGAAAGTCAGAGGGGCTCCGGCCATAGGGATTGCTGCTGCTTACGGACTTGTACTGGCCGTCAACAAGGCTCCTGAGGGAGATTTCTCAGCATTTTACAAAGAATTCAAAGAAAACCTTGATTACCTGGCAACCTCCCGTCCTACTGCCGTTAATCTTTTCTGGGCGTTACAGAGGATGGATGAGCGTGCCCTGGCGGAAAAAGACCAGCCAGTTGCCATGATAAAGAAAAAGCTTGAGGAAGAGGCACACCAGATCAGAAAAGAGGATGAGGAGGTATGCCGCATGATCGGCATTCACGGGCTTGCCCTCTTGAAGGATGGGATGGGCGTGCTGACACATTGCAATGCAGGCGGCATTGCCACAGCGAGATATGGTACAGCACTGGCACCTTTCTATCTTGCCAAGGAAAAGGGCTGGGAACTAAAAGTGTATGCAGATGAAACGCGGCCGCTCCTTCAAGGCGCAAGGCTGACGGCATGGGAACTCCAGCAGGCAGGCATTGATGTGACTCTTATCACAGACAGCATGGCTGCCATGGTCATGCAAAAGGGAATGGCAGAAGCTGTCTTTGTTGGCTGTGACAGGGTGGCCGCCAATGGGGACACTGCCAATAAAATTGGGACATACGGGCTTGCCCTGCTTGCCAAAGCACATAATATCCCTTTTTACGTAGCTGCGCCTACATCTACCATTGATATGAAAACAGAATCAGGAGATGCTATCCCGATTGAAATGAGAGGCGCTGAAGAAATTACTCATGGTTTCGGCAAAAACACGGCACCGGACGGAGTAAAGGTATTTAATCCGGCATTTGATGTAACGCCTGCTGAGCTGATTACAGCCATCATCACCGAAAAAGGGATCATTCAAGGGAATTATTCTGAAGAATTGAAGAAGCTTTTCCATTCATAATATCCAGGAAGCAAGCAGCCATGCTTGCTTTTTTCTGCGGGCTCTTTCCGCTCATATATTTTTCTAACGGGGGCAACGTAATAATGGAGACAATTGAAATAGGGTCCTTTAACCTTAAGGCTGACCTGCTGGTATCCCTTCTTTCCCTGGTGATCGTCCATCTGTTTTTCTTCTTTCATTTGAAAAACAGACAAGAGTTTCGAAAAATTTTCGAAGACAAGCTTTTTACAGCAGTGCTGATTTGGTTTCTTATATATAAATTTGGCAGGCTGCTTTTTCAGCCGTCCCTTTTATGGACCAATCCCCTTGGTTTGCTTTATTTCAATGGAGGAATCAAAGAAGCTATTCTCGGCCTGCTCGGTGCCGCTCTTTATTTCATCGGACAGTGCAGAAAGCAAGGGTGGGCTGCCAGGGAAGTGGTCTATTTGGTTATTTATGCGCTACTTACTTTTTTATGCGGATTTTGGCTGTTAAGCATTCTTTATCTCTTCATCAAATAAGCTTTTTAAGGAGGAAAATTAGCTATGGCCAGAAAACTGATAATGCTGATGGCCTTCTTAGTGCTTGTGCATATATCAGGCCTATTTCCGCTGTATGCTGCTAAAGCGGACTTGCCCGGTCTTGCAGTTGGCACAGAGGCACCTGATTTTCAGCTGAAGGATCTTCAGGGGCGGTCTGTTAAGCTCTCTGATTTCCGCGGAAAAAAGGTCATGCTCAATTTTTGGGCTCCATGGTGCCCGCCCTGCAAACAGGAGATGCCTGAGATGCAAAAATTCCATGAAGCAGCGGGGAATAAGATCAGCATCCTGGCTGTCAATATCGATCCGCAATACAATTCAGCAAAATTTATTGGAAAAATGGGAATCACCTTTCCGATCCTTCTGGATGAGAAAGACGAGGTGAATACCATGTATAAAGTCATGACGGTTCCTGCTACTTATTTTATTGACGAAAAAGGTATAATCCGGGATAAATATTTATCTGCGATGGAAGCTGAAACCATGTGGGAAATGACTGAAAAAATGAAATGAAGTGTAAGCATCCTGTTGGGTGCTTATTTTTTATTTTTTAGCAGAGGTCATGCAGCTGCGATAAGGGAGGTAATGTATCCTTTCAGGCCACCGGGATACATGGTAACTTGGCATAGATGACTAGCCTTCTAGCAGTCATTGGTTTCCGGGATACATGGTATGACTGCAAGAAGGCCAGTCGTGTATGCCAACAGGTTTCCGGGATACATGATATGGCTGCAAGAAGGCAAGTCATGTTTCCCAAGAGGTCTCCGAGATACATGATATGGCTGCAAGAAGGCAAGTCATGTATCCCAACAGGTTTCCGGGATACATGATATGACTGTAAGAAGGTTGGTCATGTATCCCAAGAGGTCTCCGAGATACATGATATGGCTGCAAGAAGGCTGGTCATGTATCCCAAGAGGTCTCCGAGATACATGATATAGCTGCAAGAAGGCTAGTTATGTATCCCAACAGGTTTCCGGGATACATGATATAACTGTAAGAAGGCTAATCATGTCTCCCAAGAAGGTTTCCGGAGTACACGAAATGGCTGCAAGAAGGCAAGTCATGTTTCCCAACAGTTTCCCGAAGTACACGAAATGGCTGCGTAAAAGCCAGTCATGCATCTAAACAGTCCCCGGGATACAGGATACATGGGATTGCCACGAGAAGCTAGTCATGTAACCCACTTCTAAAAAATTCCTAAATAACCACAAGTCTTAAGCAATTATCCTTCAACTACTCCCTTTTACTTTAAATTTTCAAAAAGTTGTAATAATTACAGGATTTATTGGGCATATTAACTGTTAGAATAGGAAATAAGGAAGGTGAAAGAAATGAGAAAACCTAGAAAACAGACATTTGCAGAGCTTGTCCTTGAAAACAAGCGCCAGCTTCTGAAAGATCAGGCTGCCATAGATCGCATTGAAGTAAGGCTTGAAGAAAAACGTATGGGCAAAGCTGAATAAATTCCCATTCGTAACTCCCCCTCTTAAGGAGATATTAAAAGGGAGGAGGGATAAGCATGGGCAATCCGAAAAAAGACAGCAGCCAGTTTGTGCCGAACCATATAGGAACTAAATCAAGAGGATTCGGCGGCAACAAAGGCAAGAAGATGCAGGATACATCAGGAAAGCACGCACAGGTTATTCAAACTAAAGGCGAATAGATGATAAATCACAGCCGTCCCTATTCAAGGGCGGCTGTTTGTATGATCACTTATTTATCTTTAAGTGCATGTTTATGCCTCCCCTTTTACCCACTCTTTTCCTACATGAAAAAACAACATATTCCGCAAACTAATCAGGCAAGAATCCACTACCGCCAAGGAGGGTTACGTTATGGCACATAAGAGGCCAAATCCCGATGACAGAAGCGATAACGTTGAGAAGCTGCAATCAATGATCGTCCATACAATTGAAAATATGCAGGAAGCAGAGGCTTCTTTGGAGTTCGCAAACGAAGAAGACAAAAAGCGCATCGAAGCTAAGAACGAGCGCCGCCGGGACAGCCTGGATGCTTTCCGGTCAGAGGTAAAGGACGAATACCGCGCACAGCAGGAAAACGGAATAGAATAATGAAGCCATCGGCCCGGGATATCCACCAGAACCCGGGCCCTTTCCATATCACGGACAGCGCGGCAGAATGCTTAGTACATACAAGAATATATGGTAAAATAATAGCGGACGCGAAAAGCGGAGAGTAAATAATTTTTGTAAAAGAAGATGTGATAGTGATGAACCAAAGGAAACAACATGCTTCCCCAATCTCCGCCCGTATTGCGGAATGGGAAAAAGAGTACAGCGAGAACGGATATATATCCAATGAAGGCAGACTGTTAAGCCTGCTGAAGGAAATAAACACTGATGAAGATCCTGCGTCTGTTTCTGCAATCCTTACGCTTGCCGGTCTTTCAAGGCTTGGCAGGAATAAAGATGACAGCCTTGCCGCTGCCTGGATGGACAAAGCTTTAGAGCTGGATCCGCAAAATGGACAGGCCCGTAGATTTATGGCGCAAAGGGATTGGAAGAAGCACCGTGAGCTTCTTGACATGCTCGTATTTCCCTCGATCAGGGAAACCGACAACCGGACAGCCAAGCGGAAAATTGCCGAGCAGTATATCAGCATCTGCCGCAGCTTTCTCGATGCATCTGAAGAAGAGAAGGAAAGATTATCAGGCAAAAGGGAAGTGTCAGAGGAACTGACAGACCAGAAGTTCCAAGATATATACGCCAGCCTGATCAGTCTGCTCGAATCGGCTGCTGATGAAACAGCTTTGCTGCTAAAGGCTGCTGAAGAATATGAAGAATCGATTTCAGGGGTTTTCCATACAGCAACCCATGTCAACGACATGAAAAAGCATATAGACAGAATTGCCGGGCTGAAAGAAGAGTGGCATGCTTTATTCCAGAGTGAAGATGAAGTAACTGAAGAAATCAGCGCACTTGAAAGCCTAAACAGTATGATCGGCATGGAAAAAGTAAAAAGCCGGGTGAATGATTTCTATAAATTCCTCAAGTATCAGAAAAAAAGAAAGCAGCTGGGCTTTCAGATCAAAGATGAAATGAGCCTCCATATGATCCTGACGGGCAACCCCGGAACAGGAAAAACGACACTCGCAAGGCTGCTTGCAAAAATTTATCATGAACTTGGCGTCCTGCCGCGGGAAGAAGTGGTAGAAGCAGACCGCTCCCAGCTTGTAGGGGCATACGTCGGCCAGACAGAGGAAAATGTCCGCTCTGCTGTTGAGAGGGCTCTCGGCGGCGTCCTTTTCATCGACGAAGCATACAGCCTGAAACGGGAAGGCCAGACAGGGAATGATTATGGCCAGACAGCGATTGATACCCTGGTATCAATGATGACCGGTTCGGAATATGGCGGCAAGTTTGCAGTGATCCTGGCAGGGTATCCGGAAGAAATGCGGCAGTTCCTTGATGCCAATCCAGGTCTCAGGAGCCGCTTCCCTCAATCCAACCAGCTTCATCTTCCAGATTATACAGAAGAAGAGCTCGTGGAAATCGCTGACAGAATAGCAAAGGATAATGACTATATCCTTACTGATGAAGCAAAATCAGAGCTTAAAGGCAGACTTGAGAAGGAAAAAGTGGATGACACTTTCGGAAATGCGCGGACAGCCAAAAATATCATCCTCGACGCCGTTTTTGAAAAAGGGGCGCAAACCGAAGCCACTGATCACCTGCTTCCTTATACACTGCTCGAAAAAGAGGACTTCATTCTTCACCAGGATGAAGGAAAACGAAGTAACCCTGAGAAACAGCTGGAAAGGCTTGTCGGACTTGAAAACATCAAAGAAGAAGTAGAATCGCTGATATCGTTTGTTAAAATGCAGCAGTACCGCCGCGAACAGGGTCTCCCATCAGTGCCTATACAGCTTCATTCTGTATTCACCGGCAATCCCGGAACAGGGAAAACAACAGTGGCGAAGATTTATGCAGAGCTGCTTCATAAATGCGGGATGCTGAAAAGAGGGCATCTCATCGTTGCCGGCCGTTCCGATCTTGTTGCAGGCTATGTAGGACAAACAGCGATCAAGACAAAGAAGATCATCAGGGAAGCATTGGGCGGCGTCCTTTTTATAGACGAAGCGTATGCCCTCTTAGGCGAATCGCCTGGTGACTTTGGCAAAGAAGCAATCGACACTCTGGTTGATGAAATGACAAAGCATAATGAAAACCTGGTTGTCGTACTTGCCGGCTATTCCAAAGAAATGGAAAGGCTGCTGCAGAGCAACCCTGGCCTGAAATCCCGCTTTAAGAAGTTCTTTCATTTTAAAGACTATAATCCAGAAGAACTTATCCAGATCATCAAGAACTACGCTGCTCAATACAAGTATGATTTGACGGATGGAGCTATCGCTTATCTGGATGAAGCATTGCCTGGCATAAAAGCTGGAGGCAACGGGCGCCTGGCAGCCAACCTGGCTGATGAATCCATCCAGTTCCAGGCCTTCAGGCTCATAGAAGGCGATGAGAATCAATTGAAGGAGAATGCTTCCCTTCTGGAGAAAGAAGATTTTGAAAAAGCGGTAAAGAAAATCACAAAGGGGAATAAAGATGCTGATATCAACGAAAGAAATTGAAGTCCGATATGCGGAAACCGATCAAATGGGCGTGGTGTACCATGCCAATTATCTGGTCTGGATGGAGCTTGGACGCACCAGGCTGATCGAGGAGCTGGGCTTCAATTACGCAGAGCTTGAAAAAGACGGAATCATTTCTCCAGTAATCGATATTGCCGCTTCCTATAAAAAGCCTGTCAGATATGGTGAAAAAGCAGTCATCAGGACCTGGATCGAAGAGTATGACGGATTCCGTGTCACATACGGATATGAAATATTGACAGAGGGCGGCGAATTATCTGTAGAAGGCATTTCCAAGCATGTTTGTGTAAAAAAGGAAAACTTCCGCCCCATTTCAATCAAACGGAAATATCCTGATTGGCACGAAGCTTATGAAAAAGCGAAAAAAGCTCCTGAAGCTGGTGAGTAGGTGATCCAGTGGCATTTGGAATCGGAAAGAAAGAATTGAGAGAATGGAAAGAAACAATTGATAAAGGGGAAATTGCTTTTCTGACTCATTACTGGCTGGATGACCGCTTCCCCGGCTGCAAAACAGTGACAAAGGTAGGCTGCAGCGATTTGGGTAAGCTGAAAAGATGGGGGCATTCCCATGGCCTTAAGCCGGAATGGATTGATATTAGAAAGGACGGCTATTCACATTTTGATCTGCTGGGTGACAGGCAGAAACAGATTCTTGCCAAAGAAGGAATCCGCAATCCCCTGGACTGAACTGAAAAAGAAGAAAGCAGCTGCTTAGAAAGGCAGCTGCTTACTCTTCATATTTGAATACAGGCTCATTGGCCTTGTAATTCATTTCTACATACAGATCTTGATCATTAAAAAACCAAAGGTCTTTTTCTTCAATAAAAAATGTAATGCCGCCTTTTTCCGTTGCTGCACCTGTATTTACAGGCTCTTCATTAGCAACTCCGAGAGAGAAACCCTGCTGAACGGTGCTGCATCCGCCATAGCGGGCAAAAAAACGGAGATGGTCACCTTTTTCCAGTGAAAGTTCATCTTTGTACCATTGTGCGGCATCGTCCTTTATATGTATGTTCATGTGAAGTCTCCTTTCCCGCAATCTGTTTTCCATAATCATTATAATGGAGTATGCAGTGTAAAGCGAATAATTGAATCAGGCTGCACAAGTGAAACAGGCTTAATTATACTTTATGTTTTAATTGCAAAAAATACCCCTTATCAGGGTAATTTGCACAAGCACTTTGATTGCTCCAAGGCCGTTTGACAGAATGGATGGACAGGGTAAAGAAAAAATACAGTGAAGGATGTGTCAATTTGTCTCAATATCGATTAATGAATATGATCGGCATTTTTATATTCGGAGGAATAGGGCTTCTTGTCGTACTGCAGACAGATAAAGCAGAAAAGGCCATTGAAGCGGGCGCTTTTGCCGCTGTCATGGCAGTCATTTATTTTGTTCTTGCTGCAATCTGCGAGAAAAACCGGAGCATTTTTATACCAGTTATCGGGGTGCTGGCAGTCTTGGCGGTCAGCATGATTTTTCTGCAGGGATTCTTCTTCGGATCGCATCATTAAAAAAACAGCCTGCATGAAGTTACAGCAAAAGGGGGTGGGACGATGTTTAAAATGACTGGTGCTGCAGCCGGTAAGCTGCTTGATTCTGTTGAAAAGGAAAGAAAGACAGCGGAGGAGAAGCTGTATGTGCGCCTTTCAATGGGGATCGGCTGAGGCGGCCCTCAGCTTAAGCTGTCTCTGGAAGAGCAGCCCATTACCGATGACAAAACTTTTGAATTCGGCGATCTTTCTGTATTGATCCATGAGAAGGATTTTGTCTATTTCGATCATACTAAGCTTGATTATGTAAAAGATGTCTTTGGAAATGCCAAGTTCCAATTGATTAAGTTATAGCTTCAAACAGGCAGGCAAGCGGATGTCTCATGCGGGCATCCGCTTTTTTCGTCTCAGCGGTCATCGAGGCGGGCAATTCACCCGGCTTGTCGTCCGGTGCTTTCCGCTGTATTTGCGGGTATCATTTGGAGGAACAGTTTTTTTAATTCCTTCTCTCCGGAATTATTTCCGGCTCTGCCAATTTCTCTGCTGCCTCAGCATCAATGGGGAGAATAACCTTCACAGCCGTTCCTTCTCCCGGCCTGCTTGATATTTCAATGCTGCCCCCCAGTTCCTCGACAATTTTCTTGCAGACTGACATGCCAATGCCTGTTCCGGTTTCTTTAGTCGTATAAAACGGCTCATAAATCCTTTGCAGTGTTTCTTCCGGCATGCCGCATCCATTATCCTGAATGGTAATGACAGCATGCTGGCTGCAGCATTCAACCTTTGCCTGCACAGAACCGGCCATGCTCTGCATGGTCATTGCTTCCATTGCATTTTTGAACAGGTTGGAGAGCACCTGCTTGAGCTCCCCGGGAACAGCTGCCATTGTCGGATCATCAGGTGAAGGTTCGAATAAAAGCAGGCTTCCCCTTAAAACGGCCTCGCTTTCGTAAAGCATGACAATCTCTTTGACAATCTGATTGATATGCACTTTTTTCATTTTGTTCTCGGAAGGTTTATTGGCATTCAGAAAACTGCCGATAATTTCGTTTGCCCGGCTGATCTCCCCTAAAGCAATACTGGCATATTCCTCTTTTCCGATTTCCCTGAGCTGCGGCTTGAGCAGCTGAAGGAAGCCTTTGACCGTTGTGAGCGGATTCCGGATTTCGTGAGCGATGCCAGCCGCCAGCTTACCGAGATTTGCCTGAAATTCATAGGCGACTGCCATTTCCTGTACCTGTTCTGCAGTCTGTACAAGCTTTTCCTTTTTTTTCTTCAATGCTTTGGAAAAAACAGCCGCTTTTTCCTCGAATTCCGCCAGTACTTGTTCAATTTCCGCAGCCAATGGTTCAATCGGAAAGCAGAATAGATGGATTGTTTCGTTTTCAGGTCCGTCAGCCCGGTAAATACGGAACCAGCCGTCCTTAAACTGATAATCAAGGCTTTCTGCTTTGCTTCCGAAAAGGAATGCCTGGAGCTCATGTACATTTCCGCCGTCGGCCAGAAGTGCCGAGATATGCTTTTGGC
Organism: Bacillus infantis; assembly: GCF_008180445.1. Taxonomy (GTDB): domain Bacteria; phylum Bacillota; class Bacilli; order Bacillales; family Cytobacillaceae; genus Bacillus_AB; species Bacillus_AB infantis_B. Next base: position 463,831 of record NZ_VTER01000006.1, on the reverse strand, counting down.
AATGATGCTGATGGGCTCCTGAAGCCGAGATGATGTATAAATCATGGGATAAAATAAAATAGGGAAAAGGAAACGATTCTTGAGATAAAGAGTTTACGGGTATCACAATATACCCTCCTTAAAACGAGTAATGTATGCGAAATCCATTTTTTCAGCCGCTCAGCAGTCAGGGGCCTTAGCGTAATATATGAATCTTTTTCCGTATTATGTGCGTAATTTGATAAAAAAGAAAGTTTTAAGTCGAAATGACGGATAAATATGACTTTTATACCATTATACAAAACTGGTATGTCCACTACAATAACGCACGATATTTTTCTTTTGCAGAACAGCTGTTTTTTGGTGTTTTTTGTTTGCTTGATTGATTGCATTGGCTGAGGGGCCGGGAAGGAAAAAAATAAACGGCCTTCCAGCCGTTTATTTTTTGGTCTAAAGCCAGGAGATCTTTGGCTCTGTTTTATCTTTTATGCGTTTGATATTGGCCCTGTGCCTGTAGATGACAAAAAAGGCAAGGATGGATACAACTACAGTGAGCAGCGGATCCCATTCACCTACGAAAAGGGAATAAACCACCGCTGCAGCGGCTGCCATCATAGATGAAAGGGATACATATTTGGTTATGTATAAGCTGAGGAAAAAGATTGCCACGATCACTGCAAACATAAGCGGTGCACATGCAAGCAGCACTCCTCCGGATGTTGCCACTGCCTTTCCGCCTCTGAATCCGGCAAAAATAGGATACATATGCCCTATTACAGCAAAAATGCCTGCTACAAGCCAATTAAAATCCGATCCCAGGAAATAGGGAAGGAGAGCTGCCAGGGTCCCTTTTAAAATATCCGCAGTTGTTACAATGATGCCTGCTTTGACGCCAAGCGTCCTGAATGTATTTGTTCCGCCAAGATTGCCGCTGCCATGCTGGCGGATGTCTGTCCCGTAAAACGCCTTTCCGATCCAGAGCCCGGAAGGAATCGATCCGAGCAAATAAGCCAGTACAATGATAATGCCTGCTGTCATAACTTCTCTCCTTTATTCAAAATCCGCGATTACCGCCTTTATTTGGCAGAAATCTGATTGCTTGTTCTGGTATCAATTCAAAGAGGATTAGCCAGGTCTTTATATTGTACCATGTGAGGACAACTTAGCACCAGGTACTAATCCATGTTTATGGATGCTGAACCCGGGAAAATGATTAATAGGTAAGAGTTGAGCAATAATATTGATAATCGGAATCGTTTCGAATACAATTAGATTATCTTATATAAAGAGGTGACTCCAATGAGACAGGATATTCATCCGGATTACAGGCAGGTAGTATTTATGGACGTGAACAGCGGCTATAAATTTTTAAGCGGCTCTACAAAGAAGACGAATGAAACGATAGAATGGGAAGATGGCAACACTTATCCGCTTTTGAAGGTAGAGGTAAGCTCTGACACTCATCCGTTTTATACCGGCAAACAGAAATTTGCCGATAAAGGCGGCCGTGTAGACCGTTTTATGAAAAAATATAATATGGAAAACAAAGAAAAATAGAAAGCGGCCCGCCGGCTTCCCAGCCTGGCGGGCATTTTTTTGACAGAGAGTTCTAAGACTTATTCTTTCCTGTAGATCTGGTAGATCTTTTTAATTGCTTCCATATGTAGAGCTTCATGGTAAAAGCTGAAGAGAAAGGCCTCCCCTGCTGTATGGAACGTGATGCCGGCTTTATTAGTAAAAGGCTCTGGCAGCTGTTCTTCAAGGCGTCCGGGCATCAATTGGAGGATCCTTTTCTTTTGATCTTCCATAATATCGGCTATTTCCTTCAGGCTCGGAGGCTTCTGCTCCCATGTATGCGGGCTGGTTCCTGCACTGAAGAGCTCTTCATAAGCTGGAGGCAGCCCCGATTTTTCTTTCAGCAGCATAAATGCGATCTTTTCCTGGATATAAACAATATGTCCGAAATTCCAGCGGATGCTGTTATTGAAGCCGTCTGGAATAAAATCAGCTGCCTCCTCCGGTATGCGCTTGAGCGATTTTTCTGTAATAGCCTTCACCGTCTCCATATGCCTGAAAATCAGATGTTCCATATAAGGACCCCCTTATGTTTTTTCAGTATGAGCCGGGAGCTGATGCCGGCCGGCCCAATCTATCAATAAATATACGCTTTGTTGTAAATATATTTCAAGAATCTTTCAATATGCTTTTCTGTGTTTCGCATAGACCAAATCGGGTATCTATAGAACAGAAGCAACCATTACTTTAATTTAAAGGAGAGATTATTAATGGAACATACTAACGGTTCAGCAGAAACAAACAGCAAAGTAGAAAACAAACTGGATAATATGGGATCTGAGAAAAAAGACGAAATTCTATCAAGCTTTGAAGGCTTCAAGGATTATTTAGGAGGCAAGGTCTCACTAGGCAAGAAGATGGGGCTGAATGAAGAGCAGCTGGCAAATGCTGCACAGAAGGTAGGCGACTATCTGGCGAAGAAGGAAGAGCCTCGCAACAGGGAGGAAAAGCTGCTTCAGGAGCTGTGGAAGTCCGGCAACGAAGAAGAGCAGCATGCCCTTTCCCATCTGCTGGTTAAGCTGGTAGGCTAATCTGAAAAGCAGCAGGAGCAAAGCAATCATTGCTTTGCTCTTTTTTTGTGAAAAATTTTTATTTTGAAAAAAAGGTTATTATATAGGCATTCAGCCGCTTGGCAGAAAAAATGGGGGGGAACGGATATGGGGCCGCTAAAAGAGAAAAAAATTTGGGTTCCGGCTGTAGTGCTGCTTCTGATCGTATACAGCGTTACAGTCATTTACCATACAAATAAAAAACTGCCTGAAGGATTGTCTTATGAAGGGAAAGTCCATCAGGTTGATGATTTGCAGCTGCTGACTGATTTATCATACGAAGACAAGAAAGGAAAGAGGCAGCATGAACAGGAGATTTTTGAAAGAATGCAGGAGGCTATTGAAGAAGCAGAGGAATATATCGTTATGGACATGTTCCTGTATAGCGGCTATTACGACAAAGAGGAAAAGTTTCCTCCGCTGAGCCAGAATATAACCGACAGACTGATCATGAAGAAGAAGCAAAATCCCGAAATGCCAATAATCGTCATTACAGATAAAATCAATACTACATATGGGTCCCATAAAGCACCTGAACTGGAGGAGCTGAAGAAGAACGGCATAGAGGTGGTAATGACGGAGTTAGAGCCGCTGCGCGATTCCAACCCGCTCTATTCAGGTTTCTGGCGGATGTTTTTGCAGTGGTTCGGACAGGACGGCAAAGGCTGGCTGCCCAATCCGCTTGCCAATACTGCACCTGATGTAACAGCGCGGTCATATCTTGATCTGCTGAACATCAAGGCTAATCACCGCAAAGTCTTCGTGTCAGAGAAGACTGCCATCGTTTCCTCAGGGAACCCCCATGATGCAAGCGGCTATCATTCAAATATTGCTTTTGAAGGAAGCGGCAGCTTCATAGAAGACTTGCTTCAGACAGAACAGGCGGTCATTGATTATTCCGGCTATGATATTCAGCTGCCAAAGTACCAGCAGCAGGATGCAGAGGAAGGCGGACCTGTCAGCCTGCAGGTTTTGACAGAAGGGAAGATTCTCAAACATATCGTTCAAGAAATAGATGAAAGCCGGAAAGGAGATATCATATGGCTTGGCATGTTCTATCTTGCCGACCGGGATGTTATTGGCGGCCTGGAGGAAGCGGCAGACCGCGGAGTGCAGGTCAATCTCGTATTCGACCCGAATCAGAATGCCTTTGGCTCGGAAAAGACAGGCCTTCCGAATATTCCGGTTGCTTCTGAGCTTGAAAAACTCGGTAAAGAAAATATCTCTATCCGCTGGTACAATACAGATGAGGAGCAGTACCATCCGAAGCTGATGTTCATCCATAAGAAAACTGACAGTGTGTTGATCGGCGGTTCAGCCAATTTTACAAAAAGGAATCTGGATGATTTGAATCTTGAAACGGATCTGAAGATAGCGGCCCCCAATGACACGCCTGTCATGGAGGATGCTGATGCCTATTTCAAAAGGATATGGGAGAATGAAGATGGCATCTATACGCTCGACTATGCTACCCAGGAAGAGCTTCCTGTGTTCAGATATATCGTTTACAGCCTTCAAAAGATGCTTGGTTTTACCACTTATTAGAAAAATAGCCAGTTCCCTCAAAAACCTTCCGGCACGCTTAGCCTGGAAGGTTTTTTACTGTGCCATTAGCAAAATGCTTTGAAACTTTTTGCCTTTTCCAATCGTTAATATTAAAGAGTGCTGCAAGAAAAAACAGGCAGGATATTTTAGCAGATTCGTCCTTCCCTTTGCTGCATAGATTCGTTACGATAGTATCCGGGAGGAATTTATTTTATGGCCAATATTGAACTTAATAGAAAGCCGGCAAAGAAAAGGGGCCTCGCTGCAGGAGCTGTTCTCGTGCTGCTGGCTGTTATTTCCGGCATCATTTTTTGGCTTTACCCCTTTGCATCAACAGTTAAAGAAGATTATTTCTCAGGGGAGAAACCGATCATCTTCGAAGGAAAACAGGAAGGAAATGCCTGGACTGATAACGGAAATGTCTATCTGCCGCTGTCATTACTCCAGGAAAACCTGGATGATTCCATTGTATTTGATGAGAGCTCTCAATCTATTATCCTGACTACCAAAAATAAAGTCGTCCAAATGCCGACGGATGCCTTGTCATATTATGTAAACAGCAAGCCGGTCGAACTGCAGCTGCCTGCAGCAAGGAATAAGTCAGGCAACCTGTATATTTCACTCGAAGAAATCAGGCGTTATTATCCTCTTGCTTATACAGTCCTCGAGGACACAGGGGCAATTTGGATTCAAAAGGACGGCGAGACGGTGCAGAAGGCAACCATCCGCGATCAGGACATCAGCAAGGAAAGGCTGCGGTTAAGGACAGAACCTGATCTTCAATCACCATATACAGCTGATGCCAAGGCGAATGAGGAACTGTATATTGAAGAGACCAAAGGAGAATACTATTTTGCAAGAAAAAGTGACGGAAGAGCAGGATATATAAAAAAAGAGTATGTCATGAAAGGTGAACAAACAGAAGTGTCTGCCAAAGTAGAGGAATACAAACCTGAATTGAAGAAAATCGACGGCCCGATCCATCTGACATGGGAAGCGGTTTATTCGAAAAATCCCGATCATGCTGCCCTTCCCTCTATGCCAGGCGTCAATGTTGTTTCCCCCACTTGGTTCGAGCTGGCAGGTGAGGATGGATCTGTAAAAAATCTGGGCTCGGCAGATTATGTGAAATGGGCACATGGCCGCGGCTATCAGGTCTGGGGCCTGTTTTCCAATGCTTTTGACGCGGAATTGACCCATCAGACATTCAAGGATTTTGAAACAAGGCAAAAAATCATCCGCTCGCTTCTGCACTACAGCCAAATTTATAAGCTGGACGGCATCAATCTTGATATTGAAAATGTAAACCAGGAAGATGGACCGCTGGTGACCCAGTTTGTCCGGGAAGCGACGCCTTATTTTCATCAGGCAGGACTGACTGTTTCAATGGATATCACCTTCATTTCTTCAAGCGGAAACTGGTCAGCCTTCTACGAAAGAGATAAGCTGGCAGGTATAGTCGATTATTTGGCGGTAATGGCATACGATGAGCACTGGGCCACTTCTCCAGTTGCCGGAAGTGTTGCAAGCCTTCCTTGGGTGGAAAGCAATCTTCAGGCATTGCTTGAAGTGGTGCCGAAAGAAAAGCTCATACTGGGCGTTCCCCTCTATGCCAGGCTGTGGGAGGAAAAGGATGAAGGCGGCATTTCCTCAAAGGCGCTGTCCATGAAGGAAGTGAAAGAGTGGCTCAATGAAACAGGAGCCGTGCCGGCTTATGATGAGGCATCCGGGCAAAACTATGCAGAATATTATTCTGAGAAAGATAAGGCAACCTATAAAATCTGGCTGGAGGATGAAATGTCCTTGAGGAAAAGAGCTGAGATAGCAGATCGCCATGGACTGGCCGGAGTCGGCAGCTGGTCCAGGTATTTTGCGGATCAGTCAGCCTGGCTGGCCCTTTCCCCCGGTAAGGGCCAGGCTGCCAAAAAGTAAGAAGTCTCCAAAAACAGCATTATATACTTTATAATAGGAAATGGCCGGATAAGGGCCATTTTCTTTTTAATTTTACTAACGATTGGAGTCTTTTTCATGAAAGTTGGTTTTTCAGCGCTGCAGTGGATGCTATTCATGGTTGCCGGGACGATCGTCGCACCCATAGCGATTGCCGATCTATTCGGATTGAATCCAGCCGAGGCAGCGGGCCTCGTCCAGCGCACTATTTTTGTACTTGGGATATCAAGCCTCCTTCAGGGGTTCTTCGGGCACAGGCTGCCTATAAATGAAGGGCCAGCAGGGCTCTGGTGGGGAGTGTTTGCCATATACGCAGGGCTAAGCGCCTCATTGTTTTCTTCAGCAGGTGAAACCCTCCAGGCATTGGAAGGAGCGATGCTTGTCTCAGGCGCTGTCTTCATCCTCCTTAGCATCTTTAAACTCATCGACCGGCTTGCGCTGCTGTTTACACCGGTTGTATCAGGAGTCTATCTGCTGCTGCTGATCCTGCAGCTCAGCGGGTCCTTTTTTAATGGCATGCTCGGAATCGGGTATCGCAAGGCAGGCGTCGACCTGCCTGTATTCTTTTTCTGTCTGGCGCTCGTCATCGCTGCGTTTTACTTGTCCAAACACAGGATCAAGGTAGTCAGCCAATATTCCATTCTGATCAGCCTTGTGGGCGGCTGGCTGCTGTTTTCTCTATTCGGACTGTCAAAGGAGGTATCTTTATCGGAAGGCAGTGTGGTCTCCATGCCGGAACTGTTCGCCTTCGGCCCTCCGAAGTTTGATGCGGGAATGACCGTGACTGCCGTCTTTGTGACACTTCTTTTGCTTACCAATATGATTGCAAGCATCCGAGTCACAGATGAGGTGCTGAAGAAAGAAGGAGCAATAACCCCTTCACCACGGTTCAAGGCATCAGGCTTTGTGTCAGGGGTCAACCAGCTTCTAGGCGGTGTTTTCTCGGCAATCGGACCTGTGCCGATCTCTGGCTCAGCCGGGTTCATTGCTACAACAAAAATTACTAAGCTCCTCCCATTCATGATTGGGGCGGCAATCATCACGGCAGCAAGCTTTTTCCCTGCCCTGATGTCCTTCTTTGCATCGCTCCCGGCTCCTGTAGGCTATTCAGTCACTTTTGTGGTTTTTGCCAATATGGCAGGCATTGCATTCGGAGAGCTGGACAAAGAAACGGAAACCGGCAGGATCCGCCTTGTGGCGGGTATTGCCCTCCTTGCAGGTGTGGGTGCTATGTTTGTGCCGCCTGAGGCTTTTAAAGGGGTTTCCCCGCTTATTACTTCATTTTTGAATAATGGATTGATATTCGGTTCTGTTACAGCCATAGCAGCCGATCAGATTACAAAAAGGGTTTACAGCAGGCAGTCTGAGGAAAGCCGCGGATAGCCCGTTGGCAGGTGCTCATAGGGCACCTGCCATTTTTTTCATCTATCATGGACTTTATTTTTTGAATAATGTTAAAATTATAGCAAATATACATAAGGATTTGATACGATGCTGAAAACGATGCTAACGAAAGAACACATACTTGAGCTTGCGGACTACGCTGCGGCAAAAAACAGCCGGCCGGATTCCTTTATTGGCTATCTGGGTACAGAGGCGCAGGAAATTGCAGAAGATCTGTCATACCTTTCTAAAGATGAAGATTCCGCCTGCTTTATAGATAGAGATGGTTCCTCAAAAATCACCGGTTTCCTCGGGGTGGATGCCGATTTGGAAAGAGGTGTCGGAGAATTATGGGGGCCATTTGCAGAGGCTCCCAGCTGGGAAGATTCTGCTGCATATCTGCTGTCATTAGCGGAAGAATATTTTGGGAACAGGCTGAACCAGTGGCATCTCTTTATTGGCCGGAAAAATGAACAGTGCAGATTGTTTGCTGAGAAGAAGGGCTTCAAGCTTGCTTCATCTCAGATGTTCATGGAGCTTACTCCCGAAGATGCAGAGGGCGGAGAACCGGTATCTTTTTTGCGGAAGGAGTTCTTTGCCGATTTTACCCTTCTTCATGATTCACTGTTTCCAGCCACCTATTATTCCGGCAGCGAGGTGCTCGAAAAAATCGATGACGAACATCTTATATTTGCCCTGACTAAGAACAGCGGATTGTCAGGCTATCTATACGCGGAACTGGACTCAGAAGAAAAGGCTGCAAGCATTGAATTTATGGGCGTTTCCCTTGTTGAGAGAAGAAAAGGCACGGGAGCAAGGCTTATCCTTATGGCTGCAAAGAAGCTGAGGGAAAGCGGGATTGAAAGGATTAAATTGTGCGTCGACAGCAGCAACGAAAACGCAATTTCACTCTATAAGAAAATGGGTTTTAAAGAAACAAACACCCTTCTGTTTTATAAAAGGCAGTGTTGATTCAGCTCATTTTGAAGGAACCCTTGCCCGACACATATTTATAAAAAGCAACAAATCCGGATGCATATCATGCATTTTTACGCCGTAAAGACCTGACAGGTTTCAGACTCATCCCTTCAGGTTATAGGAATACTGGCGAACATAAAAGGAATATGAAATAATAAGGAGTGGTGAAAAGAATGGCAATTGAAAATCCAAGCCGGGAAGAAATCGGCAAAATACTTAAAAAAGCGAAGAAGGTGGCTGTTGTCGGCCTGAGCGGGAATCCGGACAGGACTTCTTATATGGTGTCGAAAGCAATGCAGGATGCAGGATATATCATCATTCCGGTCAATCCGGGCGAAGAAGAAATCCTTGGTGAAAAGGCTGTCGGTTCACTGAAGGAAATAGAGGGGCATATTGATATCGTAAATATTTTCAGGCGTTCAGAATATCTCCCTGATCTTGCAAGGGAATTTGAAGAAATAGATGCGGATGTTTTTTGGGCCCAGCTGGGTGTTGCTAATCAGGAAGCCTATGACTTTTTGAAGGACAAAGGCTACACAGTCATTATGGATCGCTGTATCAAAGTAGAGCATGCTATGACAAAATGACGAAAATTGGAACCTAAAGCACACTAATACATCTGCTATTAGTGTGCTTTCATTTGCGGGGAAAGTAGGCTCGAAAGGATTCGTCTGCTCTTTGGCAGCATCTGTGTCATCAATTCTTAATCTAAAAAAATCCAGAACTCATTTGCCAAAACCAAATAAATAGATACAATTAAGCATAGACGTCTTTTGAAAATATGGTAAACTTAAACATAGAACACTTGTTCCTATACCGGTATTTCTGTGCCGGGGACAAGGATTATCATGTGAAAAGGCGAATACTTATAGTGATGTTCGACAACATAGATACAAAGGCAAGACGGTTGTGTGCAGCAATGAAAGGGGTATGTTTGTGGCAACAAATCAGCAGGCATTTGATTACAATGATGATGCCATACAGGTACTAGAAGGGCTGGAAGCAGTTAGAAAACGCCCTGGGATGTACATTGGAAGCACCGATGCGAGAGGGTTGCACCATCTCGTATATGAAATAGTAGATAACTCAGTGGATGAAGCACTTGCAGGCTATGGAGACCACATTATCGTCAAAATACATAAAGATAACTCCATCAGCGTGCAGGATAAAGGCCGGGGCATGCCAACAGGTATGCATAAGCTCGGCAAACCTACACCTGAAATCATTTTGACTGTGCTCCATGCAGGAGGCAAGTTCGGCCAGGGAGGATATAAGACGAGCGGCGGGCTCCACGGCGTCGGCGCCTCAGTCGTGAACGCGCTCTCAGAATGGCTCGTCGTCAAAATCCGCAGGAATGGGTTCGTATATGAGCAGCGGTTCGAAAATGGCGGCAAGCCCGCGACTACGCTCGAGAAGGTTGGTAAGACCAATCAGTCTGGAACAGTGATTCACTTTAAGCCTGATCCAGCGATTTTTTCAACGACTGTCTATAACTACGAGACGCTTTGCGAACGCCTCCGGGAGTCCGCATTCCTGATGAAAGGCATGAAAATTGAACTGATTGATGAAAGGCACGATGCCCGTGACCTGTTCCATTTTGAAACAGGCATTGAAGCTTTTGTTGCGTACCTGAATGAGGAAAAAGACGTTCTGCATCCTGTTGTCAGCTTTGAAGGAGAGCATAATCAGATCGAAGTCGATTTTGCTTTCCAATTTAATGACGGATATTCCGAAAACGTCCTTTCCTTTGTCAATAATGTACGTACAAAAGACGGCGGAACACACGAAGCCGGAAGCAAAACAGCCATGACCAGGGTATTCAATGAATACGCACGCAAGGTCGGACTGCTGAAGGAAAAAGATAAAAATCTGGACGGCTCTGATATAAGGGAAGGCTTTTCTGCGATCATTTCCGTAAGGGTGCCGGAAGAGCTCCTTCAGTTTGAAGGACAGACAAAAGGGAAGCTGGGCACCAGTGAAGCACGTTCAGCTGTTGATGCTGTCGTGAGTGAGCATCTGTCCTATTTTCTTGAAGAAAACCCGAATATCAGCTCTCTGCTCATTAAAAAAGCCATTAAAGCCTATCAGGCAAGAGAAGCAGCGCGGAAGGCAAGGGAGGAAGCGCGCGGCGGCAAGAAAAGGAAGCGTTCAGAAGCGGTCCTTTCCGGAAAGCTGACGCCTGCACAGTCCCGCAATCCCCAGAGGAATGAATTGTATCTGGTAGAGGGAGACTCAGCGGGAGGCTCTGCCAAACAGGGACGCGACAGGCGCTTCCAGGCAGTGCTGCCGCTCAGGGGTAAAGTCATCAATACCGAAAAAGCAAAGCTTCAGGACATTTTTAAGAATGAGGAAATCAACACGATCATCCATGCCATCGGCGCAGGGGTGGGAGCGGACTTCAATGTTGAAGATGTCAACTATGAGAAAGTTGTGATCATGACTGATGCCGATACAGACGGGGCGCATATTCAAGTGCTGCTCCTAACATTCTTTTATCGGTATATGAAGCCTCTCATTGAAGCCGGCAAGGTATTCATTGCCCTGCCTCCTCTGTATAAAGTGAGCAAAGGGATCGGGAAAAAGGAAAAGATCGAGTACGCCTGGAGCGATGATGAGCTGCAGGGTGCCATGAAAAAGATCGGCAAAGGCTATATGATCCAGCGCTACAAAGGTCTCGGCGAAATGAATGCCGATCAGCTGTGGGAAACAACCATGGATCCGGAATCAAGGACGCTGATCAGGGTCAGGATCGATGACGCAGCAAGAGCGGAGAGAAGGGTTACGACCTTGATGGGAGATAAGGTCGAGCCGAGAAGAAAATGGATTGAAACCAATGTTGCCTTTGGCCTTGAAGAAGACGGCAGCATTCTTGAAAATGAAAATATCTCGGTTGCAGAGGAGGCTTCTGATCTATGAGTTCTTCTGAAAAATTCAGGGATCTTCCCCTCGAGGATGTTCTCGGCGACCGATTTGGGCGTTATAGTAAATATATTATCCAGGACAGGGCCCTCCCGGATGTCAGGGACGGGCTGAAGCCTGTACAGCGGCGCATTCTGTATGCGATGCACGTAGAAGGCAACACAAATGAAAAAGGGTTCCGGAAATCTGCCAAAACGGTAGGGAATGTTATCGGCAATTACCATCCGCATGGAGATTCTTCCGTATATGATGCTATGGTGCGGATGAGCCAGGACTGGAAGGTAAGAAATTTCCTTGTTGAAATGCATGGGAATAACGGAAGCATCGACGGAGATCCTCCAGCAGCCATGCGTTATACAGAAGCAAGGCTGTCGGCAATTTCATCAGAGCTTCTGCGGGATATTGAAAAGCATACAGTCGACTTTATCCCGAACTTTGATGATACTTCGAGTGAACCGACTGTACTTCCAGCCATGTTCCCGAACCTGCTGGTCAATGGATCGACCGGGATTTCAGCAGGTTATGCAACGGAAATCCCCCCGCATCATCTTGGGGAGATCATAGACGGCGTCATTATGCGCATGGACAAACCGGATTGTACAGTAGATGAGCTTATGGAGGTTATCAAAGGGCCGGATTTCCCGACCGGGGGAACCATCCAGGGTGCAGAAGGCATCAAGAAGGCCTATGAGACAGGGAAAGGCAAGATCATCATCCGCGGCAAGTCTGAGGTAGAAGACATCCGCGGCGGCAGGCAGCAGATCGTCATCACAGAAATTCCGTTCGAAGTTAACAAAGCGAATCTGGTCAAGAAGATTGATGAGCTTAAAATGGACAGGAAAGTGGAAGGAATCAGCGAAGTCAGGGATGAAACCGACCGGACAGGCTTGAGGATCGTCATTGAGCTTAAGAAGGATGCAGACGCTGCAGGTGTCTTAAACTATCTTTATAAAAACACGGATCTTCAAATTCCATACAACTTCAATATGGTCGCGATATCAAACCGCCATCCAAAGCTGCTCGGGCTGCGGGAAATGCTTGATGCTTATATCGGACATCAGAAGGAAGTTGTAACACGGAGGTCCCAGTATGAGCTGAAGAAGGCGCAGGACCGCCAGCATATCGTGGAAGGCCTTATGAAGGCACTGTCGATTCTTGATGAAGTCATCGCCGCTATCCGCGCTTCAAAGGATAAACGCGATGCAAAGGATAACCTGATCAGCCAGTTCGGTTTCACAGAGCCTCAGGCAGAAGCGATTGTATCCCTTCAGCTATACCGGCTGACGAATACAGACATTACTGCACTGCGGGCGGAAGCGGAAGAGCTTGCCCAAAAGGTAGCAGAACTGCTTAGCATCCTTCAGAGCGAGAAAAAGCTTCTGAGCGTGATTAAAAAGGATCTCAAAGATGTGAAGAAAAGATTTGCGGACGCGCGGCGTTCTGTTATCGAAGCAGAAATCGAAGAGATTAAAATCAATCTCGAAGTGCTGATCGCAAGTGAAGATGTCATCGTTACCGTTACAAACGAAGGCTATGTCAAAAGGACAAGCCAGCGATCCTTTGCCGCTTCAAACGGACAGGATTTCGGCATGAAGGATTCTGACAGGCTTATGTCAAAACTTGATATGAACACTACAGATGTCCTTCTTGTCTTTACGGACAAAGGGAGCTATATGTATCTGCCTGTCCATGAACTTCCAGATATACGCTGGAAAGATCTCGGGCAGCATGTTGCCAATCTGGTGCCGATTGACCGGACTGAGTCCATCATAGGGGCTATTCCGGTTAAAGATTTCGAGGCCGAAGCCTATTTGATGTTTATCACGAAGAACGGCATGGTGAAGAAATCGGAGCTGAAAAATTATAAAGCACAGCGATATTCAAAGCCGCTTGTGGCCGTTAATCTTAAAAATGATGATATCGTAACTGATGTTTTCCTTACTGACGGCAAGCAGGATCTCATGCTTGCAACTTCTATGGGTTATGCCCTTTGGTTCCCTGAAGAGGAAGTCAGCGTCGTTGGGGCGCGTGCCGCGGGTGTGAAGGGCATCAATCTGAAGGACGGCGATTATGTGGTAAGCGGAAAGCTTGTCAGCAATGTCAAAGAGGAAGCTGTTGTCATTGCAACCCAGCGCGGTGCCATCAAAAAGATGAAGCTTGCTGAGTTTGAAAGAACTTCCCGTGCCAAACGAGGACTGGTGATGCTGCGGGAACTTAAAGCAAACCCGCACAGAGTTGTCGGGATGGTGCTGGCAAAAAATCATGACAAGATTTTTATTGAATCAGATAAAGGCGTTATCGAGCAAGTGTCAGCCTCGGACCTGCGCTTTAATGACCGCTATTCGAACGGATCTTTCATTCTTGACGAATCTGACAGCGGAAAAGCGAAAAAGATGTGGCAAGAAGCAGCTGATACTAACGGATGATTGATGCAAAGCCCCTGTTAAACAGACAGGGGCTTTTTCCTTTGAAATAAAAAAGCAGGAAAGAAGACCTGTTTTGTTATTTTAATATAAGGGTATAAAGATTACGTTTACATAAATTAATCTGTCAGCAAGAACATGAAAGCTTTTTCATCTTGTCCGCCAGCAAAAATTCTGATAGATTTAAGGGTGTTACTATTTTAAGATAACAATTTTCTGACAAACAGCCAAGGGGGAAACGAATGGAGACTTTTGTGAACGAGTTTCAGGAATATGTTGGCCTGGTAAATGATTTTGTATGGACTTATATCTTAATAGCAGGTTTGATTCTGCTGGGATTGTATTTCAGCTTCAAGACTAAATTTGTGCAGCTGAGATACTTTAAGGAAATGTTCAGGATCCTCGGCGATAAGTCGATGGTTTCTGCTGAAGGCAAGAGGGGGATTTCTTCATTCCAGGCGTTCAGCATCAGTGCTGCTTCGCGCATTGGGACAGGCAATATGGCTGGCGTCGCTACGGCCATTGCTGGGGGAGGCCCTGGAGCGGTATTCTGGATGTGGCTCATCGCCTTTCTTGGAGCGGCTTCCAGCTTTGTTGAGAGCACGCTTGCCCAGATTTATAAAGTAAAAGATAAAGACGGATTCCGCGGAGGTCCGGCCTACTATATGGAAAGAGGCTTAAACAAGCGCTGGATGGGTATATTGTTCGCGGTTATCATCACCTTCTGTTTTGGACTGGTATTCAACTCTGTACAGTCCAACACCATCTCGCTTGCATTTAATCAGTCTTTTGGGATCAGCAGATTGTGGATCGGCATCGTGCTGGCAGTCTTTACGGCTGTCATCATCTTTGGAGGGGTCAAACGGATTGCCCATGTATCACAAGTGCTTGTACCGGTCATGGCTGTACTCTACCTGATTCTTGCGATTGTGATCCTGATGATGAATGTTACTGAAATACCGGCTATGTTCGGTTTGATCATTGAAAGTGCATTCGGCTTCAGGGAAGCAGCCGGGGGTGCCATGGGCGCTGCCGTCATGATGGGGATCAAGCGGGGGCTCTTCTCCAATGAAGCGGGTATGGGGAGCGCGCCGAATGCTGCAGCTACAGCCGCTGTTACACATCCGGCAAAGCAGGGTCTTATCCAGACTCTTGGTGTATTCGTGGATACAATCCTGATTTGTTCAGCAACTGCTTTTATCATCCTTTTGTCAGGCGATTATGCAGGAACGAACCTGACTGGGATTGAGCTTACACAATCAGCCCTGGCAACGCATATAGGCTCATGGGCAAGCTATTTTGTGGCAATCGCGATTCTTTTGTTCGCATTCAGCTCTGTAATAGGCAATTATTATTACGGTGAGACGAATATAGAATTTATTAAAGAAAGCAAGACGGCTCTTTTTATTTACCGCCTGGCAGTGATCGGAATGGTCATTTTCGGTGCAGCAGTCGATCTTGAAGTTGTATGGGGACTTGCCGACCTGTTTATGGGCATCATGGCCATCATCAACCTGATTGCCATCACCATGCTTGGCAGAATAGCATTTGCTGCACTGAAGGACTACAAAACTCAGCGCAGGGAAGGAAAAGATCCTGTCTTTTATTCTGACAGCATCCCGGGATTAAAAAACATAGAATACTGGGAAACGAAAGAGCAGGCACTAAAGAAGAAAAAACTGAACTAAGGAAAATGGCTTCCCTGAGCAGGGAGGCCATTTTTTTTTAGGCGGAGAAGGATTTTGCCGTATAGAGGAATAATCTTTGCCTCTACGTTTGATAAAGATGAGTCAAATCCTCTAGTGTAAATATCAACGCCACTTGAAAGCGGAGTGCCTGGAGTACAGAGCAACAGCCTGTGTTAAAAAGCACAAAATATAGTCTTTGAACAGGTACATAGATTTCGCAAATCTGGACATAATACGAATAAAATTGTTCGGAAAGGGCGGTTTTTATGAGAAGGGAACTATTGTTCGCATTTGCGGCGTTTTTCTTTATGTCAGTTTCAGCCATAACAGGTGCCTATGCAGTTGAACAGGCTGACAAGGCAGAAACGGTCGAAAAGAAGAAAGAAGATATAACCGGGGATGGAGAAAAAGATACTATTTATATAAAAGGAATTCCATATGAAGAAGGGGCCGCTTTTTTAAAGGAAGTCTATGTGATCATTGAGGCTTCAAATGGCCAGACATACCGGATTGATTTAGAAGGTGGATATGGACCTTCTGTAAAGTTCAGCGATTTGAACCATGATGGAGTAAAGGATCTATTCGCAACAGTTCCTACTGGGGGCAGCGGCGGGCTTTCCAACTACTATTTGTATACGTTAAAAGACTTCAAACTCGAGGATTTGACTGTTCCTGAACCTTTGGCTATCGACAGTGAATTCAAGGATGGCTATAAAGCCTCCGTTTCCATTCCTGCGACAGGCCAATCTTATACTTTTGATTTAACAGAGAGAAAAGATGACTATGAACGCCTGGGGCTCTACCATAACGGCAAATTGAACGAGCCGGCTGAACTGATGGTCGATCCTTTTGGGACACTTATCCCGATCATGCTTGATAATGGTAAGCATGGCTTAAAGGGTGTTCAGCAAATCAGCGGGGCGTATCACGCTGATTCGATAGCATTTGCTGAATCCACATGGATATATGAAAATGGCAGATGGAAATTGCTTGAAACCAAGCTGTATGAGACAGGCAGGGGGCATAAAAAGAGATAGGCTTTTGTCACCCTTGTAAGACTAACTTCATATGTTATAGCAAGAATAACTTCTTTCCGAAGGGAGAGCAGCTTGCTATGAGTCAATTTAATCCTCAGAAACTGAGTGTCAGGTATCTGGCTCCGGCAACAGAGCAGAAGCCTGTCGATGCTAGGAAATACACACTCACACATTCAGATGAGACTGGTGAACTGTTTCTTAGCATAGGTAGCGTTTATGATTACAGCAGCGTCAATAAAAAATTCAGGGATGAAGTTCTGGCTGAGTGGCTGCCGCAGATGGGGCAATATGTTCTTAAGGCAGCAGTATATGTGAGCGGGGGAGAGTTTGACGAAAAAACTTCGAAGATGCGGTATATGATATTCCAGCGGGAAATGGATTTAGCGCTGAAAGCAATCATTTACGGAGACAGGAGCTTTTTCACAAGCTATCCATGGCTGCTGGATTCACCGATTTACGTGCAGTTTGAGTCCGTCTTTCCTCAGTTCAGCAAGATTATTTACTATGGAACGCCACGGCAGTATTTAAATAGTTTACAGCAGCCGGTTATCTGAAAAAATGACACGGGAACAAGCTCCAGGCATTGACCGGGGCTTGTTTTGCATATGATGGGACAGAGCATGGGAGTAAGTGGAATATAAAAATATTATGTAAACTAGATGAGTTTTCCGAGAAGAGGCGTATCAGAGAAAATAACCATTTAAAAAGGTCAAAATCACGGGAAACCACTAATGAGGTAATGCATAACCAAATCAATAAAAACTGCTGTAACATATAGATGCATTGTAAGTATGCTGGAAGCCAGCAGCAGAAAGAGATTAAGATATTGAAAAATGTAATAGATGAACATCATAGTGAATCTTGAATTTATAAATAAATAAGCAAGAGATTAAAAAAATATAAATCATAGCAAATTTGCCAAAAACACATTTACAGTAGAATCCTGTAAATTTTTTCTTTCGTCTCACTATCTTAAGTATACTTAACTATTGAGACCTGATATTCATTCGTTTATATAACTTCCTATAATATATATTATGTTCGGGGCGTAGTTTTAAAAAACAGGACAGCTTCTGCTGCCTACTCTATCCTGTGCTTATGACCGCTGTCTTTTGCTGACTTTATATCAATGTATCCTGCGCTGTACTCTATCACATCATTGATAAAAACATCATGTTTTTTGGCGAAGGTTTTTATCTGTTCAATCAAATTGCTGTCATATGTCGTTTTGTACTGAACTCTGTCTTTAGGCCGATTTTTCTTGTTAAAATCAATATAATCCTGCTCAAGGACTTTTTTGAGCCCTGTTTCCAGTAAATAATTCACATGTGTATCATGTTCATATGCCAGATCATTCAGCTTTTCTATCAATGCTTTGCTGATATTAGTCCTGAACTTTACCCTTGATTCATCTGTTCTTTGAATCAGTTTTCCGTCAACCTTTTTCCACATATTCATTCACCTTTCTGATAAGAAACTCTATATCAATCATTATAGCATGAGCTGTTTTCAGCAAAAAGAACATATGTTCTTTTTGCTGAAATTGTTCACTTTGTCATCTTTCATTCCATTTTTTAAGCCCTTTATAAATTTGCTGTCAGATTTCCTCCCAAACCGAATGCTTTTTTATCCCTATCACTCCAATAATATATAAAATACCTTAAATTGGAGTGATCCTGTTGACGAACCTTTATTTTATGGAAAATGCAGTAGAGGCTGCTTTGGAGAATGCTGCTGCCCATCTGGGAGGTCCTTTTGGAGCGGTTGTTGTGAAGGATGGCACGGTGATCGGCACAGGCACAAACCGGGTCACTTCGCTTAATGATCCTACAGCACATGCAGAAATACAGGCGATTCGCGCTGCCTGCCTTCATCTTCAGGATTTCCAGCTGAGCGGCTGTGAAATCTATACCAGCTGTGAGCCATGCCCAATGTGCTTTGGCGCTATCTACTGGGCTCGCCCAAAAGCAGTATATTTTGCCTGTACAAAAGAAGATGCAGCCGCTGCAGGATTTGATGATCAATTTATTTATGAGCAGCTCTCCCTTCCGCTTGAACACCGCAGCATAGAAATGCGGCAGGTTAAAATGGAGGAAGCTTTGATGCCGTTTAAATTGTGGGAGAAGTCATTTTCTAAGATTGATTATTGAGATAAAAAGAACTTCCTTTTAGGAGGATAAAAATGATAAGAGAACGATTGATACGCCGGATCGCAGTGGCTGCCGGCAGTGAGCCTGCTGATATGGTCATTAAAAATGGAAAGATTATAGATGTTTTTAACGGCGAGGTTATTTATGGGGATATCGCCATTGCAGACGGTTATATCGCGGGCATTGGCGAGTATGATGGGCAAAAGATTGCTGATGCAAAAGGAAGCTATATTTCTCCTGGATTCATAGATGGCCATGTCCATATTGAATCTTCCCTTCTGACCCCCGGTGAATTTGCCAGGGTGCTGCTGACTCATGGTGTGACTGCTGCTGTGGCTGATCCGCATGAAATTGCTAATGTATCAGGGATTTCCGGTCTGCAGTTTATGCTGGATGCTTCTGAAGGACTGCCTTTTGATTTTTATTTTATGCTGCCTTCCTCAGTTCCTGCTGCTGATTTTGAATATGCCGGTGCAAGGCTGGATTCTCTTGATCTAATGCCATTCTTTAGCCATCCCAGAGTTCTCGGGCTTGGTGAAGTAATGAACTATTCTGCTGTATTGAATGCACAAACTGACATGATTGAAAAAATCATTGCAGCAGAATCTGCCGGGAAAAAAATCGATGGCCATGCTGCCGGCTTAGGCGCATTTCAGTTAAATGTCTATAGTGCTGCGGGCATCCGCACCGATCATGAAGCAATAACTGCTGAAGAAGCAAAGGAAAGATTGCGTAAAGGGATGTATTTGATGATTCGCGAAGGAACTGCAGCAAAGGATCTTGCGAATCTGCTGCCTGCAGTCAATCAGCAAAACAGCCGCAGATGTTTGTTTGTCACAGATGACAAGCATTTGGATGACCTGCTTGAGGAAGGAAGCATTGACCACCATATCAGGCTGGCAGTGAAGTCAGGCCTCCCTCCTATGACTGCCATTCAAATGGCGACTCTGAATGCAGCAGATTGTTTTGGTTTAAAGAATCAGGGAGCGCTGGCCCCTGGGTATAAAGCTGATCTGGTCTTTCTAGAGTCGCTTGAAGAGCTGATCATTGACCGGGTATTTAAAGAAGGCGTTGAAGTCGTAACTGCTGGTAAGCTTTTGCCAAAAGGCTGTTTTAAAGGCAGGCCTCCTGCTGCAGTGCTGAAAAATAACGTAAGAGTAAGCATGATCCGCAAGGAAGATTTAAATATCAAAATACCAGGAAATAAAGCCAACGTCATAGAAATCATCCCGGGAAGCCTGGTTACCAGGCATATAATTGAGCAAATAAATCTGGACAGCCAAATCAGCTTTCAGCCCTCCACTTCAAGGGATCTGCTGAAGCTGGCCGTCATTGAACGCCACCGTGCAGCTGGACATATCGGACTGGGAATTGTGAAAGGGCTCGGCCTTCAATCCGGAGCGATTGCCTCTACGGTAGCCCATGATTCACACAATCTCATCATTGCAGGCACGAATGATAAAGATATGCTAGCTGCTCTAAGGGCTGTGGAGGATATGCAGGGCGGCCTCGCTGTCATTAAGGATGGAGAAATGCTTGCCTCCCTGAAGCTGCCTGTTTCGGGACTTATGTCCGATCAGTCTTATGAAGAAACAGCGGCTATGCTGGCAGACGTCAATAATGCCCTGAAACATCTGCTTGCCAAAAAAGATTATAACCCTTTTCTGGCATTATCCTTCCTGGCTCTCCCTGTTATCCCGGAAATTAAACTAACTGCCTCCGGTTTATACAGTGTTTCTCAATCTGCTTTTATTCCAATTGAAGCAAACGACAAACTGGATTGACTTTTTAAAGCGACTAAAGATTTTCAAAATGAAAAGCTGGACTAAAAATCCAGCTTTCGTAGGACGTAAAAAACTAGCGTTTAAAATTTCAAGTATGGTTTAGCAGCTTCAGTATTCTTTTTAACGCTAACATCATCATCCATTGTAAGCGAGCGGCATCTTTCATTAAAGTCAAATGGGATAGACTGCTGGTAATCCTCTGAAAGTATGTTTGCGTTCCGGTACTTGCTGTCAGATAAGTCCAGAATCTGCCCCCGCTCGTCTGACTGGCTTTTCAGGTGGCTGACAATCACTTTTCCAATATGTCTTCCAAGCCTCAGACCTTCTTCATTATCCGAAGGGAAGTGGACTCCTGCATATAGCCGGCTAATAGCATCTTCTTTTGCGATCCTTTTAATCTTTCCTGCTTCTTTAGGGAAAAAATAGGTCAGCATGACTTCTGCGCAGCCTGACACCACTGCGTGCCCTGAAGGATAGGCTGGGAAACCCGGTGTGCACAGCAATGTTTTAAGCGTCTGGTCATACTGATTAGGCCTTGCTGCATCCCAAAGGTATTTTAAATGCCAGGTAACCACCATACTGTCATTAATAGCACCATGAACAACAGCTAGAATCCTTGCCGCTTGTGTCGGACCGGCACCATAGGTGTCGATCAGCTTGTCGATGACTGGGGTCCATTGCTTTGTCGGAACACCTGTACCATAATAAATGCCGATTTTCTTTTGCTGAGGTGTCAGGTTGTTCAATGTCCGCTGAACGATTTTTAATTCATGGTAAAAATCTATATGATGGGGATCTTTAATGGGCAAAACGATTCTTTTGTAATTGGGATCAAGAAAATGGCCTTCGCTGTCCCGTTTTAAAAAGATCAAGGGCCAGGAACCGGCATATGGCGTAACACCCTCAGCTGGCGGATTTCTTTCTCCTGCATAAGGATGCTCTGACCAGCGCAAATAATTTTCTTTCATTATTTCACCTCCTTGCCTGATGTAACAGTTTATGAAATCAGTCTGATATGTGGATAGGCGTAATAGCTGAATTTAGAAAAATAACAAAAAAGACGAACTCTCATGGTCTATGAAAGTTCGTCTTTTTTCATTAATGTGCAGGATCAAAAGTCAATTCATAACCTTGCAAATATCATTCGTAAACTCCACAGGATCGCTGATCGGCAATCCTTCGATCAGCAAAGCCTGGTTGTATAATAGATTGGTGTATAGTGCCAGCTTCTCTTTGTCGTTTGCGAACGCATTCTGCAGTGAAGCAAAAACCTCATGATTTGGATTGATCTCCAGTATTTTCTCAGCTTGTACATTTTGGCTGTCAGGCATGCTGTTCAGGATCTTTTCCATTTCGATGGTCAGATCCCCGTCTGCTGCCAGGCAGACCGGATGGCTTTTCAGTCTCCTGGAAGCACGGACTTCCTTTACCTTGCCTGCCAGCACATCCTTCATGCTTGTGAACATTTCCAGATGGGCTATTTCTTCACCCTTATCATTTTCCTCTGCTTCAATCCCCAAATCTGAGCTGGACACAGATTTGAATTCCTTCTCTTTGTAGTTCATCAGCATCTTGATGGCAAATTCATCGATATCTTCTGTAAAGTACAAGATTTCGTAGCCTTTGTCGGCAACAAGCTCTGTCTGCGGAAGCTTCTCAATCCGGCTGATGGATTCCCCCGCAGCATAATAGATGTATTTCTGGTCTTCAGGCATTCTTGAGATATATTCATCCAGTGTGACCAGCTTGTTTTCTTTTGAAGAATGAAACATCAGCAGATCCTGGAGCATTTCCTTGTTGCTGCCAAAGTCGCTGTATACTCCGTACTTCAGCTGCCTGCCGAAAGACTCGTAAAATGCTTCATATTTTTCCCGGTCATTCTTCAGCATGGACTGCAGTTCGCTTTTAATCTTTTTGCCGAGATTCTTTGCAATCAGCTTCAGCTGGCGGTCCTGCTGGAGGATTTCGCGCGAGATATTCAGCGACAGATCCTCTGAATCAACAATTCCTTTCACAAAGCTGAAATAATCAGGAAGCAGCTCGGCGCACTTATTCATAATCAGAACGCCATTTGAGTACAGTTCAAGCCCCTTTTCGTATTCTTTGGAATAATAATCGAACGGGATCTTTTCAGGAATGAAGAGCACTGCATGATAGCGGATCGTGCCGTCGACATTGATATGAATGGACTTCAGCGGCTTATCAAAACCAAAATGCTTTTCTTCATAAAACTTTTCATAGTCTTCTTCCGTCAGCTCAGTTTTATTTTTTCTCCAGATCGGCACCATACTGTTGATGGTCTGTTCTTCCGTGTAATCCTCAAATTCACCATCTGTTCCTTCCTTTGGCCGCCTGCCTGACACATCCATCAGGATAGGATAGCGGATAAAATCGGAATACTTTTTGACGATGCTCTTTAGTGAATACTCTTCAAGAAAATCATCAAAATTCTCTTCTTCTGTATTTTCTTTAATTTTCAAAGTAATCTCTGTTCCTGTCTTTTCCTTCACCGCAGGCTCGATTGAAAAGCCTTCTGCCCCCTCTGACTCCCATTTGTATGCTTCTGTGCTTCCATGGGCCCTGCTGATGACAGTAACGGAATCTGCAGCCATGAAGGCCGCATAAAAGCCGACGCCGAATTGGCCGATGATATCATAGCCGTCTTTAAGCTCAGTATTGGTCTTGAAATTCAATGAGCCGCTCTTGGCAATGACGCCGAGATTATCTTCAAGTTCTTCCTTTGTCATCCCGATCCCGGTATCTTTAATGACAAGAGTGCGGCTTTCTTTGTCAGGGGTAATTTTTATGTAATAGTTTTCTTTGTTGAAGCTGATTGAATCATCTGTCAGCGCCTTGTAATACAGCTTGTCAATGGCATCGCTGCTGTTAGAGATCAGCTCTCTTAAAAATACTTCTTTTTTGGAATAGATGGAATGGATCATCATCTCCAGCAGTCTTTTTGATTCAGCTTTAAATTGCTGCTTTACCATTTTATTTTCCCCTCCTGAATATATTGAAGTTTCGTTAGCACTCTTTAAAGCAGAGTGCTAATTTTTTAATATCATATAACCTTTTGCTCTGTCAACTATCCCTTGGGTACCTGCGCATTTCTCTTGATTTCAAGAGGTATTGCGGTATAATTTTGAGGGTATGTAAATACTACTGATTGTGCATGCTTCA
The DNA here is from genome assembly GCF_008180445.1 of Bacillus infantis. Classification (GTDB taxonomy): domain Bacteria; phylum Bacillota; class Bacilli; order Bacillales; family Cytobacillaceae; genus Bacillus_AB; species Bacillus_AB infantis_B. Next base: position 440,191 of record NZ_VTER01000006.1, on the reverse strand, counting down.
GCGGCAGGCAGCTGTCAGTTTTTCCAGCAGAGAATCGGCATAAAAGGAGTGACTGGATGAAGATTATTTTGGCTTCTCCCAATTTCCATCAGGAACGTGGAAATACTATCACCGTTAAAAGAATATCTGACGGCCTCCGCAGGCTTGGAGCAGATACAGAAATTGTTTCTTCAACAGAAAGACCCGCATCACCCCTTCCACAGGGAGATATCGTCCATGGTTTTCATGCTTACCGCTTTTTCCTTTACAAGAAAGAGCTTGGTATGCCGATAGATAGCTATGTGATCACAATGACAGGAACCGACCTGAATCAGGATCTTTTTCATCATGAAAGGCGGCAGGATGTAATCTGGACGCTTCAGGAAGCAAATGCCGTTACAGTCTTCAATGAACAGGCAAAGCAGCTTCTCCTAAGTGAAGTTCCCGATGCTGAAGCCAAGGTGTATGTGATTCCACAGGGAAGAAGTCAGTTTGAAATGATGGAGCCTGTTTTTAAGAAAGAGCAAAATACATTTGTCTTCCTGCTTCCGGCCGGGATCAGGAAAATCAAAAATGTCCCGTTTGCAATCCTTTCCTTAAAGAAACTCCATGACAGATACCCCCATATCCGCCTGGTGATCTCTGGGCCGGTCATTGAAGATGAAGAAGGATCATATGTGAGAAAACTGGCGGAACAGGAAGAATGGATTGAATATATCGGCCAGGTTCCCCACAGCAAGATGGGAAGCCTTTACGAATGTGCAGATGTTCTCCTGAACACTTCTATTTCCGAGGGACAGCCGGCAGCCATCATAGAAGCGATGGATTGCGGATTGCCTGTATTAGTTTCAGCCAATGAAGGAAACATAAGTCTTGTAAAGCACGGGACTACAGGGTTTGTTTATCAGAATGAAGTCGAATTTCTTGCTTATGCCGAGCGCATGATCAATAATTACGAGATAAGAAAAAAACTTGGAGCTGCTGCTAAAAAATACATAGCAGAACACCACTCTAGTGTATCGGAGGCCGAAAGTCTGCTGAGGATATACAGCAGGGTGCTTTCCCCTTCCTGAACAGTTTGTTTGGGACAGCCCTTGTTTAATGAAAGGAGAGGAAATCATGTCCAGAGAAGAAATCGTCAAATTGACTTCACTATCAACAAAAGGCGGCTGAGGCTGCAAAATTGGTCCTGAGGACCTGGCGCAGGTTCTGCGTCATTTGCCCAAAGCTGTACCTGATCCAAATCTGCTTGTCGGGCTTGATACTTCCGATGATGCAGGAGTATATAAAATAAGCGACGATGTTGCTTTAGTGCAGACGCTCGACTTTTTCACCCCGATTGTGGATGATCCTTATATGTTCGGCCAGATTGCAGCTGCGAACTCTTTAAGTGATGTCTATGCAATGGGCGGAAAACCGATCACAGTCATGAATATCGTCGGTTTCCCTATCAGCACCCTTGATAAGAGCATCCTTGCTGACATCCTGGCAGGAGCATCAGACAAAGTCATGGAGTCAGGGGCTGCCCTGGTCGGCGGACACTCGATCGATGACCAGGAGCCCAAATTCGGACTTTCAGTCACTGGTGTTGTTCATCCGGATAAAATCAGGGCCAATGCCGGCGCTAAGCCTGGCGACCGTTTGATTTTGACCAAGCCGATCGGTGTCGGCATCCTTACGACAGCGATCAAGCGGGACCTTCTTGATAAGGAAGATATTGATCTTGTCATGAACGTGATGGCTGCGCTTAATAAAGATGCCGCAGAAGCTATGGAAAGCTTCCAGGTGAACGCCTGTACCGATGTGACCGGCTTCGGCCTTCTCGGCCATGCGATCGAGCTTGCTGAAGGCAGCGGTGCCGGTGTCATCATCAACAGCGGAAGTGTACCTGTCCTTCCCAGGACTCGCGAGCTTGCCGAACAGAATATCATTCCCGGCGGTTCGAGGAAGAACCACAAATGGCTGTCAGGGCGGATTGAGTATCATCCTGATATTGATGAAACAACCCAGCTGATCCTGTGTGATGCGATCACATCAGGCGGACTGCTGATTTCAGTGCCTGAGGCGGAAGCTGAAGCACTGCAAAAGGCTCTTGAAGAGAGAAATGTCACTTCTGCGATCATCGGGGAAGTAACAGACCAATCTCCCGGGAAGATTAAAGTACTGTAAAAGGACTCGATTCGAGTCCTTTTTTAAGGGGTATGGGATGTCAGGCAGATGCTGCGGCGGTTCTTTCCGCAGCTGCCTCTCTCCCATTACAGCCAACTATATTAAAGAGGTGTTTTAGTGATGAAAAAATGGCTAATGACTGCAGCTGCCTTTACGCTGATCATGATTCTTGCTGCATGCGGTTCAGAGGAAGGCACAGAACAAAAAGAAAACGGCACTAATAATGAAGAAGCTTTCACGATCGGTGTTATACCGGTACAAACGGAAGGTGCAATGGAAACGGCCATGGATAAGCTCCAGTCGATCCTTGAAAAAGAGCTGGACAGGAAAGTGGAAGTTGAGGTTTATCCTGATTATAACGGCGTAGTTGAAGCGATGAACTACGATAAAATCGATATGGCCTATTTTGGACCGCTTACATATGTGGTTGCACACGAAAAAAGCGGCGCTGAAGCAATCATCACTCAGCTGATAGATGGAGAGCCTTTCTATCATTCTTATATCGTCACCCATAAAGACAGCCCGTACAATAACCTGGAAGACCTTGTGGCAGCTGCAGGAGAAATTGATTTTGCCTTCGGCGATATCAATTCAACTTCCGGCTCCCTCATCCCTTCCATCGAACTGCAGGATCAGGGTGTTTATACATCAGAGGATGAAAATAAGTTCAAATCAGTCAGATTCACAGGGTCCCATGATGCAACAGCCCTGGCTGTCCAAAACAAGCAGGTGGATGCCGGTGCGATTGACAGCGCCATCTATAACCAGCTTGCAGAGTCCGGTAAAATCGATGGAGAGCAGTTCAAGACAATCTGGGAATCCGAGAAACTTTTCCAATACCCTTGGGCAGTCCATAAAGATACAGATAAAAAAACAATAGAAAAGCTGCAGGAAACATTCCTGGCGATCGATGATAAAGAAGTGCTTGATGCGTTTGGCGCAACAGGTTTTACCGAGGCTTCCAATGAACAATATGAAAGCATCAGGGAAGCAGCTGTCAAACAGGGAATCATTAACGAATAGAGCTGATCATTGTGTGGTTTAAAAAGCGTAGTATTTTTACTGTTATTCTGCTGGCACTGGCTGTAATAGCCAGTGCCCGTCTTACAGAATTCGATCTTTCGAAATTCCGGGACTTCCGGAATATGATCGATTTTTTATCGCAGTGGTTTCCAATGGATTTCTCGCTGCTGCCCCGGATGCTCGAGGACAGCATGGAAACTTTGGCGATGGCATTTCTTGGGAGCTTCCTCGGTCTGCTGGCGGCATTGCCGCTCAGTTTCCTGGCCGCAAGGAACACTTCCCCATCGAAAGCAGTCTATCATGTAACAAGGCTAGTCCTCAGTTTCGTCCGCTCAGTGCCGGAAATCGTATTTGGGCTGATCCTTCTTACAGCCCTCGGCCTTGGGCCTTTCCCTGCTGTACTGGCCATTCTGTTCCATAATGCAGGTGTGCTTGGAAAGCTGGTATCGGAACTGATAGAGTCTTCAGAGCGCGGACCCCAGGAAGCCATGCGGGCAGTCGGCGCCAAAAGCTGGTTTGCCTCCCTGTTCAGCATCCTGCCGCAAATCTGGCCGAATGTGCTTTCCCAGTTTTTCTACCGGTTCGAGGTAGCAATCCGCACCTCTCTGATTCTTGGCTTTATCGGCGGAGGCGGAATAGGACAGAGATTGTTCAATGATTTCAAGACCTTCCACTATTCGGCCGTTTCTCTCGATGTGCTGATCATTATGATCATTGTCGTGATCGTTGATTTGTTTGGAAGCTTTGTCAGAAATAAAGTGATTTAGAAGGAGGCTGGGCTTATGATCAAGCTGGAGAATGTTGCCGTACGTTATCCGAAGGCTGACTCCCCTGCCCTGCATAACATAAACCTTGAACTGAACCAAGGCGAATTCATATGTGTACTTGGAAAAAGCGGTGCCGGGAAGTCTTCACTTATCCGCTGCATGAATGGGCTCCAGAAGCCTTCTGCTGGGGAAGTATACTTCCAGGGCAAGCCGGTATCCGGCAAATCTGCCGAGGAAGAACGGCTTGTACGGAGGGAAATGGGCATGATCTTTCAGCATTATAATCTCATCCCCCGTCTGACAGTCATGCAAAATGTCCTGACAGGAATGTTTGGCTACAGAAGCACTTTCAAGAATCTGATAGGCGCTTTTTCAAAAAAAGAAATTGGACTTGCCCGCAGTGTGATGGAAGATGTCGGCCTGAGTGAGTTTGCCGGAAGGAAAGTTGAACAATTGAGCGGCGGACAGAAGCAGCGCGTCGGCATAGCAAGGGCCCTGCTCCAGTCTCCCAAGGTGTTTCTTGGTGATGAACCTGTGGCAAGCCTTGATCCCGGGACATCAGAGAGGATTTTCTCGCTTCTTCAGTCCCTTCACAGAGAGCATGGCCTTCTGACCATCATTAATGTTCATGATGTTTCCCTCGCAAAACGCTATGCAACACGCATTCTTGCCTTAAAAGATGGCAGCCTCATCTTTGACGGGAAACCAGATGAATTCACAGAGGAATTGTATGAAAAGACCTATGGGGCTGAATTTATTCCGGTCTGAAGGGGAAAGGAGAATATTTATGACAAAAAGTCCTTGAGTGGTTGATGAGACAAGAGTCGTGTACGACTCAGCAGATACTGAAGTGATATCAAAAATACAGCCCGGTGATAAACAGTCAGTGATTTTAACCTTTGATGATGGACCTGGCAGGCATTTGCATTCCATTTTGGACAGCCTGGCAGCGGAAAATGCGAAAGCCGCTTTTTTCTGGCAGACAAGGCTTCTGTATCCTGAAAGGCCATGGCAGAGAGTGCTCGATGAAGGCCATATCATTGGAACCCATTCATCCCGCCACAAAAATCTGGCTGCTCTTTCCTGTGAGGATCAGTATAAGGACCTGGAAACCAGCAAAGAGAAGATCCGCCGGGTTACCGGAAAGGCGCCGGTATTCTTCCGTCCCCCTTTTGGCCAGTATAATGAAGCTACCCTCAAGGCGGCCAATGAACTCGAATTGATTCCTGTCATGTGGCGCATTGCATCCCTCGATTGGGAGCTTAAAGGAAACCCGGAGAAAATCATTTGCAATGTAACAGATCATCTGGAAGATGGAGCCATTATCCTCCTGCATGAACTAAAGCATACAGCTGATATCCTGCCTGAGCTTTTAAAGGAGATCAGGCTGAAAGGATACAGCTTTGCCTCACTTCAGCCAGGAAAGAACGAACGGAAAGCGCCCGGAGCATAAGCCTTCGGGTGCTTTTGTTTTTTAGTGGTTGATTAGCATAACCTTAAGCTCTTCGAGTACAAAATTTTCCCTTTTAAGCCAAGTATGATTTTTTATTTTCCCGATGGATTTCTTATTTTCTTCTATTGCTTCATCAATAGGCACCCATTTGGGCATGAATCCCAGCTCTGCTTCATATGTATCCAACTGCTGCGGTGCCATAGCGAAATCATTTAATTCACAGATATAAAAATGTGAATTCATTTGAAAGAGGAAGCGGTCATCATATTCGTCGATACGCCTTTCGACGACTTCCCCAACTCTTTCTTTAACCCTGCAGCTTGTGTAGCCTGTTTCTTCTGCAACTTCCCTGATCAGTGCTTCCGAGCAGGTTTCTCCTTCCTCTACCCCTCCTCCGGGAAATTTATAGCCTCCTGTAATGGTCTGCAGAAGAAGGATCAGATCATTTTGTACAATGATTGCCCTGACCGCTTCCCGTATTTTAATTTTCCTGTCTATGTTTGTACAAGATAGGCCCAAAAGTTTGTGAAAAGCCAATCATACCCCCACCTTATCATCTTATTAGGTTAATTTTACCATTAAAAGCAAAAATAAATAGGGCTGCATGACAGCATGCAGCCCTATTTATACAAAATTTATTGCGCAACCGGCGATTGTGATAGGACGTACTCTTCTATCTTTTGGGCAGCATCCTCGATATTTGCGGCGTGAATAGTCACGATCCTGTCTTCCGGATACATTTTAGCTGTATGCGTATAACGGGGATCATAATAATATTCAAGAAGCAGCGCAACCGCTGGCCCATACTCTTCATCAATGAGATTCTGTTCTATTTCGGCAGCAATCGGTGTGTGGATCCTGTTTTTGATATGGCTGAACGCATTAAAGCATGCTTCAGGATGATCCCACGGCTTGTAATCCTCCAGGATATGGCGGACTCTTTCTTCCATCGGCATTTCAATGAACAGCTGGATTCCCTGTTCTTTCTTTTCAATGATGGATTCAGGGAGCACGACCTTACCGACCCTTTTGCTTTCGGCTTCGAAAAACACAAAAGGAGCATCCTGCACCTCAAGCACCTTTCTCAGCAGCCTGCTATCGAACATTTTCTGATTGCTCGGTTCAAGGCCGATATGGCCAAAGATGGAACCGCGGTGCCTTGCAAGGCCCTCGAGGTCGATCACACTATAGTCCTTTTCTGCGAGCTTCTTAAGAATGGCTGTTTTTCCTGAGCCGGTATAGCCGTTCAAGACGAAAGCTTTCGGCTTCAGCTTAAGTCCTTCAAGTGATTCGACGACCCATCTGCGATGCGCCCTTACACCGCCCTCAAGCCGGTATGTGCGTATGCCCATCAAATCAAGGAGGGTGGCAGAGGTTCTGCTCCTCATCCCGCCTCTCCAGCAGAATACGGCTTTGTCGCCTTCAACGGCATTAAATTCCCTGATAAAATCCGGAAGCTTGGCCGAAACGATTTCCAGACCGCGTTCTTTGGCAGCTTCAACACTCACCTGTTTGTAAATGGTGCCGATTTCAGCACGCTCTTCATCATTGAACAAAGGTATATTTATGCTTCCCGGTATCGTGCTGTCCTTATACTCAGAAGGAGATCTTACATCTACCAGCACAAGCTTCCGTTTATTCTTCAGTTCTAAAAGTTTCTCAATTCCTACATCCTGGAACAATTTTTATTCCGCCTTTCCTGCTGCTGCATTCTAAGCTTACCTTCACTGCTATACATAGAAAAGCTGATCACTCGCGGGGAGGATCAGCTGGAAGAACATCTTCTTCAACTGAGGGGCTTCAGCGGATAAAACATCCTGCCCTTTACCTATTATAAAACATTTCGGGGCTAAAAGCATATTTTCAGATTTTCCCTTGAGCCTTGCCCGGTTTGCAGCTTTAATCGAAATCCCAGGTAAGCTGTTCTTCACTTTCAGGAGCTGCTTTTTTTCTTTTAAGTATGTCTTTAGGTTTCTGGTCTTGCTTCTGGTCCGCTATCTGCCTTTTTGCTTGCTTAATTGCTTTCCGTACATCGCAAATGGGAGCCGGGTATCCAAGCTGAAAAAAACCAGGGTACAGCCAAGGTTCGTGTATATATGCCGCATCCACATCCTTCAGCTCTGGAACATAGCGGCGGATAAAGCTTCCATCGGTATCAAGCTCTTTACCCCATTTGACCGGATCAATGATTTTGACGGTTTTTGAGCCGCTCCTGCCAGCAAGCATGCCCATTTGTTTTGTGTGAACAGCAGGCTCGTGGTCAAGGAACAAAAGGGCGAGCTCCAGTGCAGCCTTCTCCCAATCTAATAGAAGAATATTGCAGGCAAATCCTGCCAGCATCCTTCTGCTGCTGTAATTGAGCCACCCGGTTTTGAGCAGGCAGCGCATACTTGCATCGACTGAAGGAATTCCGGTATTTCCTGTCCGCCATTTTTCAAAGAGCTCTGCATCATGCGCTCTGGCGGAATGACTGTCGGCTGCATCCGCTTGTGTTTCTTTTTCCTGCCACTGCAATGCCTCACTCCGCTCAAGCAGCTTTGATTGGAAAAGGCTTAGCTGCTGCTTCTCGCTTTCTGTACAGTTTTCCGCCTTTTTTGCGGCTTCATGATAGGCGAGCCGTGCTGAAATATTCCCGAATGCCAGGTACGGGGAAAGCCTGCTGGAAGAGAAAGAAGAAGCGAGCGGACTTTGATAGTTTTTTTCATAGTTGGCCAGCTGTTCCCCGAGGAAAAATTCCAGTGTTTCTATTCCCCGTTTTTCCCCGCCGTTCTGTCCAAACCGGATGGCCTCTCCTTTAACTTTCATGCCTAATGCCTTCTGAATAGAAAGGTTAAGAAAATCCGGCACCTTTTCCGGCACTCTGACTGCAGCCGGAGGGTCTGTCAGCTCCTCAAGCATTGACTCCTGCCACCCTTTTCTGAAACTGCTCTTGCTCTTTGGTTTTTCCAGCTGGCCTGGAGGAAGGAAAGAATAGAAAGGCAGTCCTTTAGACCCCATCCACTCCGAAGCCAATCTGTCAGTATCCGTATCATATTCCAGGTGGAAATAAAGAGAGAAATCGCCGTATCTTTTCAGTAGCTCTTCGAGTATATCGATGATGGTCCCTTGAGCGGCAAATAATTTTCCTCCAAGACCCCTGAGGCCCTCATCCAGCTGCTCAAGCCCCTCTGCAGCAAATTGGATATGGCGTCTTGAAACTTCCTTCCCGCTTGAAAGCGGTTCTGCTATATATAAAGGGATGACCTCCTCCGCTGAAGCACATGCCTCTGCAAGCGGCCGATGGTCATGAATCCTTAAATCTTTCCTGAACCATACAATATTCATAAGAAATCACTCCGAACCTAGTATAGCGTCTCCATCTATTATACTGAAATAAGAGAGAAAAAGCTGGGTAAAAGAAAAGCGGAAGCGGCTGGACGCAATCCGGAAGCCAGCAATATAAATAAGCCCGGCATTTGCCGGGCTTATTTAAGCATCTTCCAGTATTCAATCTTACACTTTCGCTGCTGCCGGCTTTTCCACCTTCACCGTCCACCCGAAAGGATCCGCAACTCTGCCATATTGGATGCCAGTCAGTGTATCATACAGCTTCCGGCTCAGCTCCCCGGTTTCTCCATTGTTGATGACAAGCTTTTCATCCTGCCAAAGAAATTCGCCGATCGGGGAAATGACTGCTGCAGTCCCTGTGCCAAAAGCTTCCTCGAGCTCCCCATTCCGGTAAGCCTGTGCCAGCTCCCCGATGGAAATCCTTTTTTCCGTAACTTGGTGCCCCCATTCTTCCAGCAGGGCAATGATTGAATTCCTGGTAACCCCTTCAAGAATGCTTCCATTCAAAGACGGTGTGATGATTTCTCCATTCACTTTGAAAAAGACATTCATGCTCCCAACTTCTTCAATATATTTTTTCTCTTTTCCATCCAGCCATAATACCTGGGCATATCCGCCTTTGCCGGCACCCTGCTGGGCTTTCAGGCTTCCGGCATAGTTGCCTCCTGTCTTGGCATTGCCGGTGCCGCCTGGCACGGCCCTGACAAATTCCCGTTCTACAGCAATCTTTACGGGATTGATCCCTTCCTTGTAATAAGCACCCACAGGGGAAAGGATGATGATGAACTGGTAGCTTGCAGATGGAGCCACTCCCAAATATGGCTCTGTGGAGATGACAAACGGCCGTATATAAAGGGAAGTGCCTTCAGCAGAAGGAACCCACTCTTCTTCGATGACCAGCAGTTTTTTGAGGGCTTCAAGCGCCAGGTCCTCGTCAATGGGCGGTATGCAAAGCCTGCTGTTGGATCGGTTCAGTCTCTCCAGATTTTTTTCCGGCCTGAATAAAAGGATTTCCTGATCTTTTGTCCGGTATGCTTTAAGCCCTTCGAAGACGCTCTGGCCGTAATGAAAAATCATGGCTGCCGGATCCAATGTGAGCGGCTGGTAGGGAATGATGCGGGGATCATGCCAGCCGAACCCTTCCTTATAGTCCATCACGAACATATGGTCAGTGAAATTTCTGCCGAATTCCAGCGCAGCTGCTTCCGGCTTGACCTTTTTTTCGTTCCTTAAAGTTACGCTGATCTGGCAATCTGTCATTTTTGAAAACTCCTTTTCTGCTATTATGCTTTGAAGTGATGAAGGGAATCGGGGAAAAAGAAGCAAATGATGTGAATGCGGTATCGCACCCTATCATTTGCACCCTCCCTTGCTTACTTTTCCAATAAATAACCATTAATAATATTCTTAATATTATGGCAATCCTTTAATTAAATGTCAAGAACTTTATCTCTGCTGATTTTGTGCGCCCTCAGCAAGCTTAAAAAGGAATCCATATACAAGACTGTATGCTTCCCTGACTGACAATCCGCCATGAAAACCAGGAAGGGCATCGAGGGAAAAATTCAAATTCCAGATGCCTTCACCTGAATCAAACATCAGATCATAAGCGTCCCCGCTGCCATTAAGCTCTTTATCCAGGCTGTCTTTGAGGTATTTATGGTACTTCTTCTGCAGTTTTAATCCAAGCATAATATCGTAGTTGCCGAACACATCATCCACTTCAAGAGAGACAGCATCTGCACCAATGACATCAAACCATCTGGACTCCATGTATACAAACTCGCGTTTATGCTCACGGAAATAGGAAATGGGCTTTTCCAGAAAATCCGGCGATTCTTCAGCAAGGATCTCTTCTGTTTCCTTATCGCCTCTTTCCAGATATGCCTCCCGGAAGCGGTCTCCCTCATTGCCGATTGTGAATCCATCAGCTGAATCAGAATCTGTCATTCCGAGGTATTCTTTTTCTTTTTCAAATATCAGGGCAGTCCCTTTCTCTTTTTGTTCTTTTTCTATGTAGGAAGCAAGATTTTCTTTTAGCATGAATATTCTCCTTTTTTAGCGGTTTGCGGATTTCTTCCCGGAAATATAACCGGCTTATAAGCAGTATACCATTCCTTTCTGGCTTCACATAACACTAGAATCCGGGGCAGGGCAGAGACCCCGGGGATATAGCTTTATAGAGGACCTTTATGGTGTTCGTCCAAAAGGTCCATCTGCACTTCCAGTGCTGCCCTGCCCCCGCTCTCTACTGCTCCATTCATATAGCCCTGATAAAGGATGGATGTATGCTCCCCGGCAAAATAGCAGCTTCCTTCCTTCTCCATCTCAACTCCTGCAAAACCGCTGTGCTGGCCGACCTTCCTGAAGGAATAGGAACCTCCAGTCCAGCTGCCGGCAATCCAGTAGGATATCAACTCCCTGCCATTAAATTGGTCTGCTGCACCTGTGAACAGCCGTGATAAATCCTGCAGGAATCTCCGCTTATGCATTTCCTTGCCTTCTTTCATTAACCGGACGGCTTCCTTTCCGCCTGCATAATGTACAAGGATCCCGGCTTCCCCCTTTTGTGCCCGGGTAGCTTCAAAGGCAGATTGGAACATATCATTGGTATAGATTGTTCCGGTGCTGGCAAACTTCTCCCATAATCTGCTGCTGAATTGAAAATGCGCTTTTAAATTATGGCCCATGCCAAGCTCTTCTATTGCTTTTGCTTTTAGAGGGCTGAAGCCGCTCTTAGTGTAATCGGTTTGTCTTAAAACAGTAAAGGGAATGGCCATCACGACTTTGTCTGCAAAAACTTCCTTCCTTTTCCCAGCTGATTGAAACCCGAGGAGATATCCGCCCTGGCCAATGGCTTGGATGCTTGTGAGCTGGTGATCATAAAGGATTGATCCGTTCAGTTTTTGCTTTAATTTCTCAATGATCAGGCCGTTCCCGCCCCGCACCCTGTATCTTTCATCAGAGGTGCCGAACACATTGAAACGCGATCCATTCAGCCCTCCTACAAGGCTGATAAGATTAAGGGCGCTCTGTTCTGCACAATCTGCCCCATATTCGATTGTGTATGCATCGCATAAAAGCTGGCCGAACTCAGAGTCAGTTCCTCCCTCTATATTTTGATTGATCCAGTCCACGATCGACATGCTGTCCAGCTCTTTGGCACGCTTAGAGTGCCTGTTATACAGCGGAGGAAATTCGCAAAGCCTGTATTCTTCTTTGACAGTGTCAGCTATCATGCTGTAGAGATCCTCTATCTTATCTCCGGGAATGCTTTTTCCATTAATAAGATAAAGCGGCTTTCCCCCTTTTTTTTCGAAGCTGGTAAGGTCATCTGTCTGCAAACCGAGTTCAGAGATCAAGCCCAGTATTTCTTTATGGTTGGAATCAATGAACTCTCCTCCGCATTCAGCAAACTGCCCTTCCGCAAAAAAAGTCCGGTTTGTCCGGCATCTGCCCCCTGCGTCTGCCTGTGATTCAAATACCACAGCCTCGATTCCTGCCTGCTTCAGCCGGAAAGCACAGGTAAGACCTGCGAGTCCGGCACCGATGATGGCAATAGCATGCTGTTTCATTTCAAACCTGTCCATAATGTCACTCCTGCTGCCAACTTGAAATTGCAAGATATAGCATTCCCTCAATGTCTGTTCTTGAATCCTTATTGCTGAAGGGATTAAGTGTAAATCCTTCTTAGAAAACAAAAAGAAACAGAGCAGCCTGAGGGGAGCTCTGCTCTGTTTCGTCTGTACAGCTATTCTTCAATCACATTGCCTTCTGCAGGGATGGGATGGTTTTTTAGCATATTGGCAAAGTGGAATAAGTTGTAGGCCAAAATTTTTGCGTGCTGTTTAGTAAAACTGTTGTTATAGCCTTCCGCCTCGATGAATGATGGACCCGGGCCGGCTTCCCCTACCCAATAGGCATCCACATTCGGCGGGATGGTAAAGCCGATATGTGATAAACCGTAAATGATGGATTTGGAAGCGTCCTTGGCTCCGTCTTCATTGCCTGTGACAACAGCTCCGCCGACTTTATTATAATAAAGATATTGCCCCTTATCATTTGTCATGCTGCTGGCGCCGTATAGCCTCTCGATTGCCAGTGTGGCAATGCTGCTCTTTTCCCCGAGCCAGATCGGCGTGCCAATGACCAGGATATCCGCTTCTTTGACCTTCTCAAAGATTTCCGGCCATTCATCCCCTTCGCCTTCATCAGCTGAAATCCCGTAGGAAATGTTGAAATCTGCAAGCCTGATGGTTTCTGATTCTACTCCAAGGGTATCAAAGTGACCGATTACCTCATCCATCAGCCGCTGGGTATTTGAGGGCTCTGCCCCTGCTTTTAAACTGCAATTCAGGAATAAACTCTTGATCTTCATAACGGTAGCCTCCTTACGTTCTCTCCTGTTATATATCCTCACAGCAATCCGGCAAACATGGAGATGTGCAGAAAAGGCCATTTAAAAAAAGAACAACATCCTTTGAATACATTAATATAATGTATTACAGCACCTTTAGGCACTTGGGTCCATGTGTACGATTAAAAAGAACCCAGTATGCTCCTAATGCACGGGTTCTATCCATAAACCAACTGAAAAGCGGTGATAAAGAGTGAAACACGGTTATCTTTCTTCTTTCAGCTTTCAGAACCTGCAGGAGCACAATCTTACCTTTGAACAGGTTTTTGAACGAATCCTGCGCTTTATGTCCCGGCAGCCTGCAGGCAATTACAGGCTGATGGTCGGTACAGATTCACAGGTTCATCCCGAGTCGACCCGTTTTATAACAGGGATTGTCATCCAGAATGAAGGAAAAGGGGCCTGGGCCTGCATCAGGAAAACGACTGTCCCCAGGAAGATGCAGCAGCTCCATGAAAGGATTTCGTTCGAAACCTCCCTGACCGAGGCGGTTGTGGCCCTCTTTGATGATAAGAAAAAGAACAGGATGATAGATATCGTTCTGCCGCATGTCTACAAAGGAGCTACTTTTGCGATAGAAGGGCATATCGATATCGGCGCCGGCCCTAGGAACAAAACAAGGGAATACGTAAATGAAATGGTTGCGAGACTGGAGTCCATGGGTCTTGAGCCAAAAATAAAGCCGGACGCCTTTGTGGCATCCAGCTATGCAAACCGTTTTACTAAATAGGCAATTTATAATGGAGTCTTGATTCTTCTGTTATAATTTTCTTCAGCTTTCCGGGCAACAGCCTCAGTAAGCTCCACCGTGATGGAAGGCAGTGATGAACTCAATATGCTGTTGGCCATCTTTGCCATAAGGCCCTCGGCCCTAATGGTCAGGCAGCCGGTCATTATATTGGTCCGGTTTTCTTTTTTTGCCCAGAAATAGCCTTCACCTGAAATTTTTTCGTTGATCCCCTCAAGATTGAATGTAACTTTTTCAGGCTCCTGCCAGGTTACGATTTCCACCTTCAGCTGTATCTTCTTCTTCATGATGCCCACATCTGTATAAAAGCTCCAAGTCGATTCCCGATCATTGATGATCGTATGGTCGATATATCCCGGCACAAGCGGGGCCCAGCGGTCAATATTGCTGACGAACTCCCACAAAGATTCAATCGGTATATTTACTTCTGCCTGATGGCTGCAGCTGGCCATATATCAAACTCCCTTTTCTGAATAGGTTCTATTCCACATCATATTCTGAACCATTTTTCCTTATGCCAGAAAAAACCGGGATGAAGCCGTTCACAATATACTTTCCAATGCAGCCTTAAGGGTCTCGATAACCAGGCCGGCATCTTCTTCTTCTATGTTGAGAGGCGGCGACAGTGCAAGGACGTTATTGAAGCCTGCCACGGTAGCTCCATTTTTCCCAATCAGCACACCTTTCTCCCGGCAGGCGGCTATGACTTTATTGACAAGGGCTGCCTCGAGAGGCTCTTTCGTTTCTTTGCTGCCTACTAGCTCAATTCCGATCAATAGCCCTTTCCCTCTGACATCGCCAACAAAAGGATGATCCGCCAGGCGGGAGGCAAGATTTTCTTTCAACTTTGCGCCAAGATCGGCCGAACGTTTATAGAGGTTTTCCTTTTCAAGAATTTCGAGGTTTTTAAGCGCCAGTGCGCAGGCAGCCGGATTGCCGCCGAATGTATTGATATGCCGGAAATAGTCGTATTCCCCGCTTCCCTTGAACGCTTCATAGATCTCTTTCTTCACAGCAGTGGCTGACAGCGGGAGATAGGCGCTCGTGATGCCTTTTGCCATTGTGATGATGTCAGGCCTTATACCGTCATGCATAAAGCCAAAAGGCTTCCCTGTCCGGCCGAAGCCGCAGATCACCTCGTCAGAGATCAGCAGGGCTCCGTGCTTTTCGCACACCTCTTTGGCAGCCTTCATATAGCCTTCCTGCGGAGTGATGATTCCGCCTCCGGTGATGATCGGTTCCATAATCATGGCAGCAATCGTCTCGCTCAGTTCCCAAGTCATTGCCTGGTCAAGCGCTTTGACTGCAGGCAGGTCAGTTGGGCTGCCATTGTGGACTTCATCTCTGTAAGAGTCTGGCGGCTGTACATGTATGAATCCCGGGGAGAGAGGTTCATATTTGTATTTTCTTTGCGCCTGCCCTGTCGCGGCGAGCGATCCCATGGTATTGCCATGATAGGAGCGGTAGCGGGATACAATTTTATAGCGCCCTGCTTCCCCTCGCTGCTGATGGTATTGCCTGGCGATTTTAAAGGCGGTTTCATTTGCTTCCGAGCCGCTGTTGGAAAAGAAAATAACATAGTCTCCGCCAAGCAGACTATTCAGCTTCTCAGCAAGCCTGATGGCTGGAGCATGGCTTTGGGTCAGCGGAAAATAAGGCATCTCCTTCAGCTGTTCATATGCAGCCTCGGCAAGCTCCTTCCTGCCATAACCAGCATTAACGCACCACAGGCCCGCCATCGCATCCAAATAGCGTTTCCCGTCACTTGCAGTTATCCACGAACCCTCAGCCTTTTCCGCGACGATTGCCGACTGCGGGCTGTAAGGCTTCATTGAATGCCATACATATTGATCATCCTGTTCAAGCAATGTTTTATTTCCGTTCACTGACTGTGCCATCCTATCTCCTCCTCATTGCTGCCAAGTTATTTCAAAGTTCAAACCGGGATGTGACCATTTTCTTTTTCGTATAAAAATTCAAGCCATCTTTGCCATTGACATGAAGGTCCCCATAGAAGGAATCCTTCCAGCCTGAAAAAGGGAAGAATGCCATTGTAGCCGGAACGCCTACATTGATGCCGAGCATGCCGGCATCCGCCTCTTCACGGAATTGCCTGATGCTCCTGGCATCGTTTGTATAAATGGTTGCTCCATTCCCGTATCTTGACCTTCTGATGAAGTCCAGCGCTTCATCAAGACTGCCTGCCCTTAGCAGGCTCAGTACAGGTGCAAATAGCTCTTCCTTTGCGATCGTCATATCGCATGTCACTCTATCGAAGATCGTTGCACCAAGGAAGTTCCCGGCTGGGTGCCGCTCCATCTCCGTGCGGCCGTCCCGTATCAGCTCAGCCCCTTCTTCTTCTCCTTTTTCAATGAGTCCGAGGACTTTTTCAAGATGCTCCTTCCGGATGACGGGCGTCAGGAGGGCATCTTCTTCCATACCGCTGCCGACCTTGAGCTCATCGGCTTTTTTCTTAAGCTCTTTAATGAAGCTGCCGTTATCTCCCACCACGACAACGGCACTGCATGCCATGCACCTCTGGCCGGCACTGCCGAATGAGGAACTGATGATATGCTGGGCCGCCTTCTCGGCATCGGCATCAGGCATGACGATATGGTGATTTTTAGCACCCGAGAGCGCCTGTACCCGCTTTCCTTCAGAAGCGGCCCGTTCATACACATATTTTGCAACCCGCTGAGAACCGACAAATGAGATGGCGGCAACCTCTTTATGTTCAAGCAGTGCATTCACAACACCATGTGCGCCGTGTACAATGTTCAGGACTCCAGGAGGGGCGCCCGCTTCGGCAAACAGTTCAGCAAGGCGCGCTGCCAGGATCGGCGTCCTTTCAGACGGCTTCAGCACAAAAGTATTCCCGCAGGCAACAGCAAGAGGGAACATCCACAAAGGGACCATCATCGGGAAGTTAAAAGGAGTGATCCCCCCAACCACGCCAAGCGGGTAACGGAACATCTCTGAATCAATATCCTCAGCGATCCCTGAAAGCGACTCACCCATCATTAAGGTCGGGGCACCTGCGGCAAATTCCACACACTCGATGCCTCTTTGGACCTCGCCGAATGCTTCTTTGAAGGATTTTCCGTTCTCTTTTACAATCAGCTCAGCAAGCTGTTCATGATGCTGTGACAGCAGATTATGATATTTGAAAAGGAGCCTCGCCCTCTTTGGGACAGGCACCTTCCTCCACGAAACAAACGCCCTTCCTGCTGCATGGACAGCAAGGCTGACATCTTCTGCACTGGAGGCAGGCACCCTTGCGAGCACTTCATCATTGGCAGGGTTGATGACTTCAAATGTATCTGGAGAGGAAGCTTCTATCCAATTTCCATCAATAAAATTTCTCAGTACCTTTGTTTCATGCCTGATCGCCATATGCTCCATCTCCTTCATATGAAAAATATCCACTTCAGATTTTTATAAAACATCGATAGAAAGCTGCACATGAAAGGCGAAGGATCAGCGGCCAATAATAAAATGCGCAATCCTTCGCTCTATCACAGCTATTTTTGTTCTGCAGCATGCTCTTTCTGCTTGAGCAGAAGCCCGCTGAAATATTTTCGTGCCTCTGCTGTCCCGACATGGATCGTTTCCTGGATCCCGCTGGCCGGATTGGCAAACAAGATGGCCGCTCCATCCAAGCCTTCTTTCACCTGAAGGATTCTGAATCCTTTTTCGATATAAAAATCGATTTTGTCTCTTTCATGCAAAAAGAACTGGTAGTCTGACATACTCTGACCTCCTGAAAATAGTCAAGATTTCTCGGAATCAGCGGCTTTTTCCTGATCATCCTCCAAAATCCAGTCGCGCCCCACACTGATACCGAGATATTTGCTGTCATCCGGATCATTGATTTCTGCCTGCTGATATTTGCGGAACCACCAGTACCGGGCAAGAAGGTAATAAGAGCCTGCTCCTGCCAGGAACCCGGCAAGGAATGAATAGTTGGGAAGCCAGTACGCCACTGCGGCACCAATGACCCAGCTGATGAATCCTGCAAGGTTGATTCCTCCCAAATACCTGAACTGCCCATGGTCCTCGTATAATTCAGGGACATTGACGCGCCTTTTTCTCAGCAAATAATAATCAGCAAAAAGGATTCCGACAATCGCAGACAGGATGCCGCCTACAAACAGGAGCACAGGGATGATGACGCCAAAGAGATTCCATGGCTGGACGACTGTCCCGACAATGCCTGCTGTAATGACGCCAGCCCAGAAAGGAAACTTCGGCCCGCCAACATTAGAAAAGATCGTTGCCGCCGGAACGACATTGGCCGCCGTGTTGGTGGACCATTGCGCCAGGATGATCATCAGAAGCAGGACGCACAGGACCAGTCCTCCCGCCGATTCCTGAAGGGCGATGACAGGATCGTAATTCAGGACGGCAATATAAGCGATCCCTCCTATGATGATCATAAAGGTCTGTGTCAGCGGCATGGCGACCAGATTGCCGATCAGCGCCCCTTTATTGCGCTTGAACCAATTTTTTTCATTCACGGGCGCCTTGATGAACCGGGAAATGGAAGGGATATCAGCGCTCAAGGTCGCCCAAAAGCCCATATTGCTGAAAATCACAACAAGGAAAGCAGTGAATGCATCGGTTCCCGCTGCCGGATTTTCTGCCCATGTCCAAATATTCCGTCCTGCCTCTTCAGCCGTATCAGATAAAGATAGATACATCCAGACGGAAATCAGGATAATGACCGGAGCTGCCATGTCAGCAAAACGCTCTATCGCTTTTATCCCAAGGCAGGTATTAATGAGCTGTGCAGCTGCGAAAATAAGAAAACAGATAAACCAGTTATCGAAACCGAATAAAATATCCATGATGCCATTCATGGCAGTGGCGCCGAAGTAGGTATTGATCCCAAACCACATAGAGGCGGTGACGCCCCTCGTGATGGAGGGGATATGAGTACCGACTGTGCCGAAAGGGGCGCGCATATAGACCGGGAAGGAAAGGCCGTGCTCTATCCCGATGTCTGCAATCAAACTGATGAACAAGCCGATTCCTAGGCAGCCGATCACCGTTGCAATGATGACCAGCGGCAATGGGAGGCTCATGACCCCGGAGCCTCCGATGGCAAAGGTGGCGAGTACGACCACCATGCCCACCCACATGAATGAATAGCCGAGCGAGGTGATATTCCTGTCCTTTTGCTGGATCGGATAAAGGTCAGGGGATTTCAGATGGCTTTTTTTCATACGTACACATCCTGTCCGGTTAATTTTTGTCATGCCGAGAAGCTGATTGAAACCGAAAAGCCGGGTTAGTGCATGCCATCATCCTGTTCACTGAAACAAAGCCGGGAAAATTCATCTCCGTCCACAGCCAACCCACATAATTTAATAAGCAGTAATCACGTTATTATAGGTTTTGTGCTTAAAATATTTTGCTCTTTTTAAATATTGCCCGCTGCCCGCTTTTCCAGTGAACTGGCCGTCTTTGATCACATACTCTCCCCTTACGAGCACAGTGACAGGCTCTCCTTTGACAGATAATCCTTCGAATGCGCTGTAATCAACAGCCAAATGGTGGGTGCCGGCAGAAATGGTTCGTTCCTTTTCAGGGTCAAAAAGGACCATATCGGCATCAGAGCCTACAGCAATCGTCCCTTTCTGCGGGTAGAGGCCAAATAGCTTCGCAGCCCGGGTCGAAGTGATGTCGACAAATTGGTTGAGGGTGATCCTTCCCTTTGCCGCACCTTCTGAAAAGAGGATCGAGAACCGGTCTTCAATGGTCGGGCCTCCGTTCGGAATTTTGGTGAAATCCTCCCTGCCGAGTTCCTTTTGCCCCTTAAAGTCAAAAGAGCATTGGTCAGAGCCGATCGTCTGGAGCTGTCCGCTTTTGAGGGCATTCCATAAAATGTCCTGATTCCATTTTTCGCGGAGCGGCGGGGACCACACGTATTTGGCGCCTTCAAAATCCGGCTTTTCGAGGCTGGTCTGGTCAAGTACAAGATACTGCGGGCAGGTTTCACCCCAGACATCAATGCCCCTGGAGCGGGCAGCGGCAATTTTTTCTGCTGCTTCAGCGCAGGATACGTGTACCACATACAGCTGGGAGCCTGCCAGGCCGGTCAGCTCAGCCGCACGCCCCGTTGCTTCCCCTTCCAGCTCAGGAGGTCTTGTCAGCGCATGGTAGATGGGTTCTGTATGTCCTTCTTCCAATGCCTTTTTCGTAAGATAATCAATGACATCCCCGTTTTCTGCATGCACCATGACAAGAGCCCCAAGGTCCCTTGCAGCGATCAGCGTCTTGAAAAGCGTTTCATCATCAGCCTGGAAGACATTTTTATAAGCCATGAAGACTTTGAAAGAAGTAATTCCCTCAGAATCTATCACTTTCGGAAGCTCCGCCAGTACTTTATCATTGATTTCCCCGATCATAAGGTGGAAGCTGTAATCGATGGCAGCCTTGTCTCTTGATTTTTGGTGCCATTCATCAATGCTTTCCTGGAGAGGCCTTCCTTTAGATGTCAGGCAAAAGTCTATGATGGTCGTCGTGCCGCCAAAGGCTGCGGCTATCGTGCCTGACTCAAAATCGTCCTTTGTCACAGTCCCGCCGAATGGCATATCCAGGTGGGTGTGCGGGTCTATGCCGCCCGGAAAAACGTAAAGGCCTGCAGCATTGATGATTTCGGCCACGGTATCTTGCAGATCCCTGCCAATCAGGGCGATTTTTCCTTCTTCTATTAAAATATCAGCCTGAAAAGTATCAGAAGCTGTCACTATAGTGCCGTTCTTTATTATTTTCTTCATATTCAGCACTCCTTTACACTCCTTTACCGTTTAGATAGACCCAATTCACATGCCTGTGCCCCGGCTATCGCGGCCTGCCGTTCATTCCAGGTCATCGGCGGCTGTGTGTGCGGAAGCTCTACCATTGATATGGCCCCTTCCTCAGGGCAGACAATAGAACAGAGGTTGCAGCCGACACAGTCTTCTTCGCGGACTTTCAAATATTCTTTTCCGTTTTCATCAACCAGCATATCGATGCATTGATGCGATGTGTCCTCACAGGCGATATGGCATTTATTGCAATTGATGCAGATATCAGGGTCGATCCTCGCGGCAATATTATAGTTAAGGTCCAGATTGCCCCAGTCCGAATACCTTGGTACAGATTTTCCGATAATGTCCCTGACTGACCGGATGCCTCTCTCATCCAGATAATTATTCAAACCATCCATTAAATCTTCAATGATGCGGAACCCGTGGTGCATAGCAGCTGTACAAATCTGTACACCGGAAGCGCCCATCAGCATGAATTCAACCGCATTCTGCCAGTTCGATATCCCGCCCATGCCTGAAATCGGGACAGATATTGCTGGATTCCTGGCGCACTCAGCGACCATGTTCAGGGCGATCGGTTTGACTGCCGGGCCGCAATAGCCTCCATGTGCTCCCTTGCCTCCTACATGCGGAATGGTATTCCAGGTATCAAGGTCCACCCCGGCAAGGCTGTTGATCGTGTTGATCATACTGACCGCATCTGCTCCGCCTTTTACCGCTGCTTCTGCTGTTGCTGTAATATCGGTTATATTGGGGGTAAGCTTCACGATGACTGGTGTCCGGGCCGCTTCCTTTGCCCAATAAGTCTGTTTTTCGACCAGCTCCGGCACCTGTCCGGATGCAGATCCCATTCCCCTCTCCGCCATCCCGTGCGGGCAGCCGAAGTTAAGCTCAAGTCCATCTACCCCAATCTCTTCGACCCGTTTGACAATTTCATGCCATTTCTCCTGTTTCGGCTCTACCATCAGTGAGGCAATGATCGTGTTATTGGGGAACTTCTTTTTCGTTTCATAGATTTCCTTCAGATTGACTTCAAGCGGCCTGTCTGTAATCAGCTCAATATTGTTAAAGCCTGCGACCCGCTGTCCATTAAAGCTGACAGCAGCAAACCGGGAAGAAACGTTTAAAATGGGCTCACCCAGCGTTTTCCAAACTGCTCCGCCCCATCCGGCCTCAAATGCACGCTGAACCTGATAGCCTGAATTGGTAGGGGGTGCAGAGGCAAGCCAGAAAGGATTTGGGGACTTTATGCCTGCCAATTCTATGCTTAAATCAGCCATTTGCTTCTCTCCTTTCTTCCTTCATCATCAGCTTGTGGATCGCATGGGCTGCTTGTTTCCCCTGCTGGGCAGCGGTGACGACCATGGCTTCCCCTTTTCCTTTGCCGAAGACTATATCCCCGCAGGCAAACACTTTCGGATTCGAGGTCTGGCAGGTCTCAGGATTGATTTCTACAACTCCCCCATCGTGGGCAAGGCCGAATTGATCGATCAGGCTTTCATGCCTTTGCTGGCCGATCGCTTTAATAATGATGTCAGCCGGGAGCAGATGCTCAGATCCTTCAATGGGTACGGGCCTTCTCCGTCCATCCGGATCCGGCTCGCCAAGCATCATCTGGATGCACTCCAGTCCTGCTGCTTCCCCGCGGTCATTGCTGATAATCCTTTTGGGTGCCGTCAGCCATCGGAACTCGACTCCATCCTGCTTTGCAAACTCATATTCAAAATCATAGGCAGTCATTTCTTCCTGTGTTCTCCTGTAAAGGATCTTCACATTCCCCGCCCCGAGCCTTGCTGCACAGGTTGCCCCGTCAATTGCTGTGTTGCCGGCGCCGATTACGATTGCTTTCTTGCCTGCCACATCTCTTCTCAGTTCACCGGTTTTTGTCTGCTTCACAAATTCAATCGCATCAAAGACACCTTCCAGATTTTCACCTTCAATTCCAAGGTCCGGCACTTTCGACATGCCTGCAGCAAGGATCACAAAGTCATATCCGTCCAGCAGTTCCCCGGCTGTAACATCCCGGCCGATCTTCGTTTTTGTCCTGATGTCTACATTCATCCGCCTGACCTGCTCTGCTTCCCAATGGGCAATAGCCTTCGGCAGACGGAATGAAACGATACCGTAAGTGTTCAGCCCTCCGGCTTCTTCCTCGGCTTCATAGATGACCGTCTCATAGCCGAAACGGGCCAGCTCCCTGGCAGACGATAATCCCGCAGGTCCGCTTCCGATGACCGCTGCTTTTTTGCCGTTGGCGGTGCCTGGGAAAAATAAGTCCTTCCCGCTTTTTATGGCCCAGTCAGTCGCATGCCTCTGCAGTTTGCCGATCAGAATTGGGCTTTTTGATGAACTCAATACACACGCCCCTTCACAGAGCTCTTCTGTTGGGCAGACTCTTGAGCAGCTTGCGCCGACAGGATTGGCATCCATGATGGTTT
Source organism: Bacillus infantis (assembly GCF_008180445.1). Lineage (GTDB taxonomy): Bacteria > Bacillota > Bacilli > Bacillales > Cytobacillaceae > Bacillus_AB > Bacillus_AB infantis_B. Next base: position 417,055 of record NZ_VTER01000006.1, on the reverse strand, counting down.
TGGCGGATCCCAGCATATTTCCGCTGCTGATTTTTTTTATGAATGAAGGGATATCTATTCCGGTCGGACATGCTTTAATACAAGGGGCATCATAGCAATACAGACAGCGGCTGGCTTCATGGACAGCATCCCTGCTGGACAGCGCAGGCTCCGCTTCCCTGAAGTTCTGTTCCAGGTCGGTGTGTGAGATTCGCTTTGGTTTTGCATCGATCACAGCGTTCCCTCCTATCCTGCCTGTGCCAGGCAGGCAATTGAAAAGCTTATTTTTCGCATAAAAGCCCCTTACGGAAGAAGGGATGTCATTTCACTGTATGTTTCCGGCCTGCGGTCGCGGTAAAACTGCCAGGTGTCCCTGACCTCCCTGATCAGCTTCTTGTTCATATCACCTATGATGACTTCATCCTTATCCCGGCTGGCAGAAGCAACAAAGCTTCCTTTAGGATCCACGAGGTATGACTGCCCATAAAATTCTCCCATATTCCACGGACCCTCATAGCCGACGCGGTTGATGGCGCCAACATAATATCCGTTGGCGACTGCATGGGCAGGCTGTTCGAGTTTCCATAAATATTCGGACAGGCCGGCGACCGTGGCCGATGGATTGAAGACGATTTCTGCGCCATTCAGCCCCAGCAGCCTTGCCCCTTCCGGGAAATGCCTGTCATAGCAGATATACACGCCGATTTTGGCATATGCAGTATCAAATACCGGATAGCCGAGGTTCCCCGGTTTAAAATAATATTTTTCCCAGAACCCGCAGCCGTTTCCTCCTGCGGCAACATGCGGAATATGCTGCTTCCGGTACTTTCCCAGGTAAGTTCCGTCGGCATCCAGGACAGCAGCTGTATTATAATAGGTAGCTATCCCTTCCCGTTCATAAATCGGAAGGACAATGACAATCCCAAGCTCCGTTGCCAGCTCCTGGAAAAGCTTTGTTGTCGGGCCGTCCGGGATTTCTTCTGCAGCGTCATACCATTTCGTATTCTGCTCGGAACAGAAATAAGGACCATAAAAGATCTCCTGCAGGCATACAATCTGGGCGCCCTTTTCTGCCGCTTCCCTAACAAGCTTTATATGCTTTTCGATTGCCTTCTCCTTATGAACAGCAACTGGCTCGCTGCCGTCCACATCATGAGATGCTTGTATCAAGCCGATCTTCACATTGTCTGCCATTTTTACTCCCCCTCTAAAATAAAAAGAAGCATCCTTTGCAGAACCGGGCTGTTTTGCACCAGGGCTCCAGCAGCATGGTTCAGAATGTTCCGTTAATCTAACATACGCAGAAAGGGCAAGTTGTAAAACTTAATTTAAAGAGAGTAGCAAGAAAAAGGCTGGAAGAAACCAACCAGACAATGCTAATCCTCTAGCAAAAAGACAGTGTGAAGGATATGTGCATACAAAAAAGACTGCAAATGTCCCCATTATGAGAGGACCTTTGCAGTCTCATGCTACCTTAATAAAAAGTTTAGAAATTAATTTTGCGAGGATATGTTGGTGCCATAAAAGATTTCGTCCATCTCTGTTTTAAGTCGGTCGGTGATTTCGGCCGCTTCTTCTGAATCCAGTTTCTCCTTAGTAAAGCCAAACAGATAATTATTCAGGTCGAATTCCTTCAGTTTGCATTTTGTGTGGAAAATTTTTTCCTGATAGATATTCACATCTATCATATCATACAGGCCTTTTGCTTCATCTGGTATATAGTTCTGTATAGAGTTAATATCATGGTCGATATAAAGCTTTTCACCGTTGATGTCCCGTGTAAACCCTCTGACGCGATAATCAATCGTCATTACATCCGTCTCAAAGGAGTGGATCAAATAATTCAGGGCTTTCAGGGGGGAAATTTCCCCGCATGTGGAAACATCGATATCTGCCCTGAAGGTGCTGATCCCTTCTGTCGGATGGAACTCAGGGTAGGTATGGACTGTAATATGACTTTTATCAAGCTGCAGGACCACATTGTCAGGGAGCGGTCCAGGAGATTCCTCCAGTGATTCCTCAGGCACTTCGACAACAGGGCCTTCTGATACGAGCATGGTCACACTGGCTCCCTGTGGTACATAGTCCTGCTGGGCGACATTCAGCACATGTGCCCCGATGATATCGGACACATTAGTCAGAATTTTGGTGAGCCTTTCAGCACTATACTGTTCATCAATATAATCAATATAAGCTTCCCGTTCTTCTTTTGTTTTTGTATAGCAGATATCATACATATTAAAGCTTAAGGTTTTAGTCAGATTATTAAAGCCGTGCAGCTCGATCCGTTGCTCTGGTGTCAGTTTCATGTGCAAAATCCCCTTTAACTCTGTTAGTCTGTTGGCCTTATCACCAGCCATGGACGCTTCTATGGCGAGCTCCCGAGAGAGTGATTCCAAGCTGGTAAGGCTGATTACTATCTAGAGTACCCTTTATAAAAGGCAAAAAAACGGGTTTTTCCTAATTGTGTCCTGCTGATGCTGAATCTAAAAAAGCCTATCCGTCTTGGATAAGCTTTTTACGTACATCATTATGCATTAACGAGTTTTTTCTTTTTGAATTCTTCTTTTATGGATTCAAGCAGTTCTTTGCTTGAGAGGATCTCATAACCGGTCAGCGCCATAGCTTTTGCACCTATAATCATCGCTTCCTGTGCCTGGCTGCTCATGGCCGCTTCACGGAACTCATGGGTATGGCAGGCAAAGTCTTCATTGCAGATCTTGATATAAGGATGAATGGAAGGCACAGCCTGGCTGACATTTCCCATATCAAGAGATCCTGAGCCGTCACGGTCTTCATGGATTTCGCCGGGATCGATGCCTAACCCGATCAGCTCCTTAGTGAAAGCATCTGATAACTGCTGGTTCGTTTGCATATCGTCATACGAAAATTCATAGAAAGATGCTTTCATTTCTGCACCGGTCTGAAGTGCTGCACCTTGTGCGCATGCTTTCACTTTTTCAACCAGTTCATTCACATAGGAGCGGCTTGAGGCTCTTACATAGAACTGGGCAGACGCATAGTCAGGAACTACATTGGCCGCTTTTCCTCCTTCAGGGATGATGCCATGGATTCTTGCATCAGAAGTGATATGCTGTCTGAGGGCATTGATGCTGTTGAAAGTCTGAAGCACGGCGTCAAGGGCATTGATTCCTTTTTCCGGACTAGCTGCCGCATGGGCACTTTTTCCGAAGAATTCAAACTGAATCGCATCCATGGCAAGTGATCTGCCGCTTTTCAAATACTTGGATAAAGGATGGACCATCATCGCAACATCCAGTTCATCGAAGATCCCGTTCTCCGCCATCGTCACTTTCCCGCCCTTTGTTTCTTCAGCGGGAGTTCCGTACACAATCACTTTTCCGCCAGTTTCTCCAACAGCCTTGCTCAGACCGATTCCTGCGGCAATTGCCATTGTGCCGATGAGGTTATGCCCGCATGCATGTCCTACCTCAGGAAGGGCATCATATTCAGCCATCAGCCCGATTGCTGCTCCCGCTTTGCCGCTGTCATATACAGCACGAAAGGCAGTCGGAAGTCCGCATGTACCCTTTTCTACAACAAATCCGTTCTTTTCCAATGTTTCAATCAAAATCGCCGAAGACTTGAACTCCTCATGGCCGAGTTCAGGATTTTCACCTATGTAGGTACTGATATTGATGAATTCCTGCTTAAGATTCTCTATTTTGTTCTGAATTATCTGCTTCATTGTATAACCATCCTTAAAAGTGAATTTTTATTCCTTTTTTCTAGGATAACAAATAATTCGGTATTCGAAAATAATTATTTTTATAGTTCTTACACATTGCCTATTCAAGAGGGAAAAGGTATGCTCAATTTAATCATAGAATCCAGCTGAAAGCAGGTGATCGTATTGCAGCAGAACATCGTAACGGAGACATCAGCAGAAGAAATAAAAAGGCTGCTGGCCGCCCAGAAGAACTTTTTTGTGAACCAGGGAACAAAGCCCGAAGCATTCAGGCTTGCCCGGCTGCAGGAGCTTAAGGATGCTATCAAAAAAAATGAACAGCAGATGATCTCTGCGTTAAAAGAAGATCTTGGAAAATCTGAACTTGAAGCATATTCAACAGAAATCGGGATTTTATATGAAGAAATCGGCTATGCATTGAAGCATCTGAAAAAGTGGATGAAAGCAAAGAAAGTGAAGACAGCCATGACCCATATCGGCTCCAAGGGTTATATTATACCTGAGCCATACGGAGCGGCCCTCATCATTGCCCCATGGAATTACCCGATCCAGCTCGCCCTTTCGCCGCTCATTGGGGCAATTGCTGCCGGGAATACAGCTGTCATCAAGCCATCGGAGCATACTCCGAATGTATCACGTGTGCTGTCAGGGCTAATTAAGGAAGTCTATCCGGAAGATTATATTTCTGCTGTTGAAGGCGGTGTGGAGACCAGCCAGCAGCTTCTTGAGCAGCATTTTGATTATATATTCTTTACAGGAAGCGTCCCTGTCGGCAAGATCGTAATGGAGGCAGCAAGCAAAAGGCTGATTCCTGTCACACTTGAGCTTGGCGGAAAAAGCCCTGTCATTGTCCATGAGGATGCAAATATCAGCCTGGCGGCGAAGCGGATTGTTTTCGGCAAATTTACAAATGCCGGACAGACGTGCATTGCCCCGGATTATCTGTTTGTCCATGAAAAAGTAAAACAGCCGCTGCTGGAAGAGATGAAGAAGTGCATCAAGGAATTTTATCATGATAACCCTCTTGATAATGAGGATTATTCCAAGATCGTCAATAGCAGTCATTTCAGCAGGCTTGAAGAATATTTGAGTGATGGACCAATTCTTTACGGGGGAAGGGTGAATGGTGAGCTTAGGAAAATGGAGCCGACACTGATGGATGCCCCTTCTTTTAATTCGCCTGTTATGCAGGATGAAATATTCGGCCCGATTCTGCCGGTATACGGGTATGCAGCTTTGGATGAGGCCATCTCCTTTATCCAGTCTCGCCCGAAGCCGCTTGCTTTGTATTTGTTTACGGGAAGCCAGGATATAGAAAAAAAGGTGAATGGTACGGTTTCTTTTGGAGGCGGGTGCATTAATGATACTTTGATGCATATCGCAACGCCGTATCTTCCTTTCGGAGGTGTCGGGGAGAGCGGGATTGGGAGTTATCACGGGAAGAGCAGCTTTGGTGCGTTTTCGCATTATAAGAGTGTGCTGAAGCAGACTACGCTTTTTGATTTTTCGTTCCGTTATCCTTCTGCAGAGAATGGGCTGAAGCTGATTAGGAAGCTGATGAAGTGATGGTAGCCTGGACCGGTTTTGGTTCAGGTTTTTGTTTTACAGGACGATATTTAACGTAAAGTTAGTGCTTCTGACGGGGGCTGATGGTTTCCGTTCCAGACACTTCGCTTTCCGCGGGGCGGCGCTGAGCCTCCTCGAGCTTGCGCGCTGTGGGGTCTCAGCTCTGCCGCTGCAATCCCGCAGGACGTTGAATCTTCTTCCTGGAATCTGCATCGCACGAAGAAAATGCGCATGCATTTTATGAGGAGTCTGCGTGTCTTCCACTCCAACCATCAGCGGTTTTTAAATTTACTTGGCAGTTTTAACTTAAAAGGACTAAGCCAAGAAGTTAATAGTGCATAGCATTCTAATTCCGATTAGCAGGGCTTTGATTCAAAAGTTCAGCGACAGCGAAAAATTTTCAAAGAGGAATCAGCAACAGGTTGAAAAAATAAGCGGAGGAACTTCCTCTAATTTTAAAAAAGCTCTAAAAATAGCTCAAATAGAAGGAGAAATTCCTTCTATAACCTTAAAAAACAGGAAAATGGGTAATTTTGCTTCGCATTACCGGAAATTCTCCGCGTATTTACACCCACCCGTGCCATATTAAGCCTTCTAACCGGAAAATCTCCGGTTATTTTGAGGCTTTCTGATCACTCGAATAAGGATAAAACTTCAAAACCATTACATCACTAAAATGCCCGTTAACTGAATAAGCCTATCCTAAAACAATACCCTGAAATGTAAAATATTCCTTTTTATAATTAAAAGCAGCAATCTTTGAGCAAAGAGCTTTATAAAAACAATTTGGACAATAATTCAAGATTTCTCTCTCTGTCTCTGAAATGATAGGTATTATTGATAACCATGATTTCATCTGTATTGTATTTGGCACTAATTTGCTGCAGCTGTTCTTTTACTTCTTGAGGGTTCCCTATGACCATTCTGCTTCGGTTGTGCTGGATCTTTTCTTTTTGTGCTGCTGTTAAGGTCCTTTGCTGGGCTTCTTCCGGTGAGATGATTCTTGTGTCGGCTCCTTTTTCGATGTCCAGGAGCCAGTGGTCCTGGCTGGATGCGAGGTGTTGGGCTTCTTCGCTGGTCTTGGCGCAGACAACGAATACACAAACATTTGCCGAAGGCTCTTTCAGCATGGCAGAGGGCTGGAAGTGACGGTAATAGTATTGGAATGCTTTTTCACCGTTTGCCGGAGTGATGAAGTGGCCATATGTGAAGCGCATCCCGTTTTCAGCTGCCGCTCTTGCCCCCCTTTCGGTAATCCCCAATAGCCATAGTTCCGGCAGAGTCTGCAAATCGGGGTAGGCTTTTACCTCCTTAAAAGGATGGTTATCTGGCAGTGAGTTGGTTAAAAAGCCCTGGAGATCCCTCAGCTGCCCGGGAAATTCATTCATGCTCCTCCTGATGCCGTCTGTCAGAGCCAGTCTTGTGTCTGCACCGCCGCCAGGTGATCTGCCGACACCGAGGTCAATCCTGCCCGGATACAGAGCTTCCATCACTTTAAAGGTCTCTGCAACTTTATACGGGCTGTATTGAGGTAGGAGGACCCCTCCAGAGCCTACCCGTATCCTTTTGGTGACTGCTGCTATATGGGAGATCAGGACATCTGGTGAAGATCCTGCCATCCCATTGGAATTGTGATGCTCAGCGGTCCAAAAGCGGGTGTATCCCAGATTATCGGCAATTTGCGCCAAGTGGGAGGTTTGCTTAAGTGCATCTCCCGGAGAATCTCCTTTTCGAATGACAGCCTGATCCAGCACGCTTAGTTTCATATCTCATATCCCCCTTCTAAAAGCTAAAAGAAAAATCCGCTGCAGCTATTCACAGCGGATTCTTATATCATCTGTTCAGCGATTAATCTGTAAGATAACAGCCTGTCTTCATAGTCTGTTGTCAGAGTGATGATCATAATTTCATCTGCCCCAATCCTGCTGGCCAGGCTTTTAAGCTGTTCAGCAGCCTGAACAGGATTTCCGATGATCATTTTTTTCTTCATGTCCTGCAAAATTTCTCCTTTGTTTAAGGAACTTTGAGATTTCTGAAGCCCTTCTTCCCCGCTCAACATATTCCTCCATGCATGGCTTTTTAAGGCCAGCTCCTCTGCCAGTTCTTCTGTTTCTGCACAAATAGCATTGACAGCGGCTATGCAGTATGGGTAAGACTCGTTTTTGGAAGGAATGAAAGAATCCTTATAAAGGGAAACAATTTCTTCCGGTTCCTGATCGCTCATAAAATGACCGAAGCAATAAGCCACTCCCTTCTCTGCAGCCTGCATCGCGCTTTTTCGGCTTGTTCCCAATATCCAGGGCTGCGGTGCCGAATGGGGTACCGGAGCCGGTGCTACTTTTGAAAACATTTCATTTTCAGGATGGCTTTGGTGCAGGAAGTTCAAAAGCTCAGAAATCTTGTCAGGCATTTCAGCGACACCCTTCAAGAAATTATCTGATAAAGCCATGGACGTTTCGGCAGATCCGCCTGGCGCCCTTCCGATCCCTAAATCAATTCTTCCGGGAAAAAGGGTGGCAAGCATATTATAGGTTTCCGCCACTTTGTAAGGTTTGTAATAAGGAAGAAGAACGGCTCCGCTTCCAATTTTTATTTGTGAAGTCTGGGCGCCGATATAGGGAAGCATCACTTCAGGGGCAGAGCAGGCAAGCCCTGTCATATTATGGTGCTCTGCAATCCAATAGCGGCTGTAACCGAGCCGTTCCGCTTCCTGTGCAAGCTCGAGTGAGGCTAAAAGGGCCTCATGAGCCGTTCTCCCTTCAGGAACAGGAGATTGATCAAGTATACCGAGCTTCATCTTCCTGCCTTCTTTCTTTTATTTCTATATCACACAGTTAATATTTCCTATTCATTCTGCCCTCGTTCGAAGGAAATGTACCGCTGCCGGCTGCATGTTCTGTTTTTGCAAAGCTCGCCTGTTCAATACGGTTCAGTGCATTTGAGAGCTCCATGAACCATTCCTTGTCCCTCGTAAGCAATGCTGTGTCGATAAGGGAGCGAAGACCGTCGGCAGAAGGAAGAAGATCGTTTTTCATAGTCTCTGCCTTTCTCTTTTCAATATAAACCTTCCTGCCGATCACTTCCGGGTTGTCGCTGTCGACAACAAAAACTGTCACGAATTCACGCTCTGGCAATGCCGCTTCCACGAAGCCCTGAACAAGCTCCCCATTCCGCGACTTCCCTGTGATCCATCCGCCCATTTTAATGTCTTGTTTGTTCATATCATAACACCGCCCTCATCAGATTATTTATTTTTTATGTTCATTACATTTATGATCTTAGATTCAGAGCCGGTTTTTCTCGGCAGTATACTATAACATTACCCGTTAATTCTGTGTGATAACGCAAACTGCAGATAGGGTTTTTTAATGTATATTTGAGCAGCTGGTTCATACCAGGATAGATCCTGCTTATACTGTAATAATAAAAGATACAGTTTAGTATGTCAATGAAAGAGGCAGGCAGCCCCGGGCTGCCTGCCCTTTTCATCATCTTCTAAAATAAGAAGGTTTCCTCCTGGTCCGGAACCCGCCCTCATGGCATTCATCGCAAATGGGATAAGGATGCTCCCATGAAAGCTTCTTGCCGCATCTGCGGCATTTTTTGGTCATGTTCTGAACATCTGTTTTCAGCTTTTCGTGGACCATTGTCCCCAGTTCATCGCGGACCCTTTCCCAGTATAAAGCTTCTGTCCTCTGGTCGAGCCGGTAAAGAAACAGCAGATGGAGCCCGACAGATTTATACGTAAGCTCAAGGTCCTCAAGTGTCCTTTTGCGGATTGAAGGCTCAGGAAGTTCTTCGTTATGCACCGATGCCATCACCGACATCCTCCATTGCCTGACCAGTTCCGGCTCCCTTGCTGAAAAAGGCAGGTGCAGGAATCCATACAGGTCCCCGAGGCTGAGCCTGGCTTCCATTTCTGTTCCCTGGACGAGCTCATAAAGCTCCTTCTCTTCTGCAAGGGACGCTTTCACTGTTCCAGGGGGACTTTCGAATTTGTCCCAAAGTTCAAAGAAAGTTCCCAGATCATGATAGTATTTCTGGAAGCGGTCAAATACTCCGCTGGTTGGCGCGATTGAAAATGTATGGACCGGATCATCTTCCTGTTCCAGCAGGGAACCCATTTCCTTGATGTTTTCCATGAATGCGACCCGGCCTGTATTGTAGAGGCCTTTCCTGCCGGCCCTTCCGGCAATCTGTTTGACCTCCTGGGAAGTGAGCTGCCTCCTGCTGACTCCGTCGAATTTTTCATTTTCAAGAAAGACGACCCTGCGGATAGGAAGGTTCAGGCCCATTCCGATTGCATCTGTACTCACTATCATATTGGTTTCGCCGTCGATGAAGCGCTGCACCTGTTTTTTCCTTGTTTCAGGCGGCATGCTGCCATATATCATGCTGACAGTGCGGCCATCATTCTGAAGCCGGGAAGCAGTCTCCAGCACTCTTTTCCTTGAAAAGCAGATCAGGGCATCGCCTTTTCTGCTGTGCTTCAGCCTGAATTCGTTAGGTTCGACGATGAGCGGTGTATCTCTATGGTATTCATGGATCTCCAGATCAGTCCCGTCCAAAAGCTGAAGGAGGATTGACTGGGAGCTTTTGCTTCCAATGATATGGACTTCGCCTGCGTTAGCCTTCGTTATGGCCTTATACCAAGAGAATCCCCTGTCTTTGTCAGTGATCATCTGTGCTTCATCAATGACAATTATATCAAAGCGCTCCTTCTCACTGAACATTTCGACAGTGGAAGCAATATGGCTTGCCCCGGGAGTCACTTTTTCTTCCTCCCCGGTCTTGAGTGTACAGGGGATATTCTCCCCGTTAAGTTTATCGTATACCTCGAGTGCCAAAAGCCTTAAAGGGGCCAGGTAAATTCCGCTGTCCGCCTTTTTCATGCTTTCAAGTGCATGAAAGGTCTTGCCTGTATTCGTATCGCCGATATGAAGGACGTATTTGACGCTCCTGTCCACAGAAGGGCTGTATTCCCGGCCAAAGATTTCATCGAGGATCCTGGCTTCCTCCTGCTTTCTCCGCTCCTCTTCTGCTTTCGCTTCTGCCTTTTTCCGCTCCCGGTCCTCGAGATCAGCCCGGAATATTTCAAGATGAACGGCTGGTTCCCAAGGAAAAGAACTGAGGCGGAGCAAGTCTTCCAGGAATTCATTTTCAATTTCCTCCAGGAATTCTTTTGCGAGTTCCTCTGACGGCCATTCAGTCATGGAATGGATGGCTGCTTCCGGGTCATTTTCCGGATGGAGCGATCTATATTGTTCAAGCATGGCAGGATCCATTAGTTCGATTACAGTCTCAGGGACGATATCCTTCATGCATTCCATCAAAAGCTTTTCATATTTAAAATAATAGGTTTCGTATTCAAAATACTGCCTGCCCCAATGGTTTGTTGAATGGATGCCGCCTGTAAGCTCTTCAAAGAAATCGGCAGCCAGTGTATAATGCTTCGGGTTGAAATGTCCCTCCGGCCTGAGCTTTTCCTCGAGGGCAAATGTATCAACCTGCCCGTATTTGGTGCCGCTGCTGAAGTCATTCTTCAACTGCCTGGCAGCCTCATATCTTGCCCTTAAATAAAACAGCCGGGTATGTTTCCTCATGATTTTTCCGGCTGACTTATCGAGCGCTGTGTAAGCCTTGGCAATACGATCGGCATTCTCCTCATGCTGCTGCTGAAGCAGATAGCTTTCCCTTGCATCCCGATATTTCTGTTCCCATTTACCGGCATCATTGGTATAAAGGGCATGCAGCCATTGCTCTGCATTCCAAGGTGAATAGTTCCTCACTTCGGTTCGGAAAAGGCTGTTAATCACCTTCTTGTCGATTCCCTCTGTTGAAAATCCCTTTTCCTGAAGATAATCCTTTTTTAATTTGCGCGCCACTTTATTGTTGGTCATATTAAGCCAGACATTAATCCATATCTGTTCATAATACTGCTTCCTGTCCTGAAGATATGCTTCAAATTCGGGAAGGGATTTTTTCGTTGATAAATAATAATGAATATCCTCTAATATTTTTGCTTTAGCTTGTTCTACTGCAAGAGGATAGAGAGTTTCCAATGCTTCCATGGAAAATCCCCCCTTTGAATATTAATCGGCGCCTTTTAAGAAGCCTGTATATTATATTATCATGTATTGGCCGGCACCCTATCCTTTAAAGTTCTCCTGAGACTTTAATACAGAAAGTTTTTCTTAACGAAATGTAGGTTAGTTGTTAATATTATATTAGCCTTTTGAATGAGGAGTGAAACGATGAGTGTACACCATGCTTTAACCGAACATGCCAGGAAATTAAATACAAGAATCACACGTTTTCTTGAGCTTGATGCAAAAAGAGAAGCGTTTATTGAAGAAGCATTATCTCTGTCCAAAGCAGGAAAAGCTTTTTCTACAGAAAAAATCAATAATGTGACAGAGGAAATCAACCAGCTTGCCAGGCAGGGAATTGTTCCTTCCAGGAAGCTTGTGACCGCTGAAATGGTTGAGGAATATGCAGAGCGTACGAAATAATCTATTATAATTAAAAAAGCTTTGTTAAACATTGTTGTTGATTTTGGGCTGCATTTCAGCTGTGCTGAAATGCGAGTGAAACAGGGTTTCACTCGAATGAGCCCAAAATCAACAAGGTACACTAACACAGCCATTAAAAAAGAAGCAGGCAGACTTCCTATTGAAAGGAATCTGCCTGCTTCTTGGCGTTACGGCTGTTCTGCCAGCAGGATTGCGATTTTATCTTCTATAATTTTTGCCTTGCTGTCATCCTTCAGATTGTTGAGGATAATGCTGAAAACGAGCTTTTCACCGCTTTGAGTTCTTGCATATCCGGAAAGGGAGCTTACAGTTGATATGGAACCTGTCTTGGCTTTAATCTTTCCTTCTGCTGCCGAGTTCTTCATTCTGTTGCGGAGTGTGCCGCCAATTAATCTGTCCTGTGCTCCTGCCAATGGGAGTGATTTCTCAAATGAGGGGTACCACTTCTCAGACTGGACGCTGTATAACAGCTGTGACAGCTCATTAGGCGGAATAAGGCTGACATGGGATATGCCCGACCCATCTCGGAGGATCAGGGTGTCTTCATTGACTCCCCAGCCCGCAAGCTGTTCTGAGACAACTTCAAGGCCTTTTTCCCAGCTTCCTTCATTCTTCACCTTTTTGCCCATTTCCTTGACCAGAACTTCTGCATGGCTGTTGTTGCTGAGTTTCATAAAAGGAATCAGCAAGTCCTTCAATGCAATGGATTGATGTGCCAGAAGCAGAGAACTTTTCTCAGGGGCTTTCCCTTGCTCCATTTTTCCGGTTACGCGTATATCATGTTCCTTCAATGACTGACTGAACAGATCAAGCGCATAGCCGGCAGGCTCCCACACGGCAATCCATTCCCTTGACCTGCTTGCCTTTTCAGGTATTGTCCCGGTAATTCGGATCGTGTTCGTGCCATGGTCCCGTTCTATGGTGATGTCCTTTTTGCCGTCAGCCGGGACGGTCGCTGCCTCGTTGATGATTTTTACATAACCTGTTTCAGGGGTCAGGGAGACTGCCGGCTGTTCTCCTGCAGATTTCCCCGGATTCACCTCTACAATGACCGTGCCTGCATCATAATCTTCATTTGGCGACGCTGTCAGTGCTGATACCTGGCCGCCGTAATAGTAGGACTCATCGCTCCAGGGCAGATCTTTTGATAGCCTTATGTCATCATACCAGCTGTCATCAGCAATCAGGCTGCCATGAATCGTTTTAATGCCCTTTTGCTTTAACCCGGCTGCCATCTTGTCAAAATCGCTTTTTAATAGGGTCGGATCGCCTTTGCCTTTCAAATATAGATTTCCATGAAGATTGCCCTTTTTGTGGAGTCCGTCTGTCAGTACCTCAGTGGTAAACCGGTATTCTTCGCCAAGAACCTGAAGAGAAGCGGCGGCTGTGAGCAGCTTCATATTAGAGGCCGGCCTAAGACGGATCCCGCCGATATGGTCATACATCAGTTCCCCGGTCTCTGCATTCCTGATGCTTACTCCCGCAAGTGCTCCAGAGAGGATGGGATCATTATTGAGAAGCTGATTCAGGTCTGCTGTCAGTCCTCCTTCTTCAACCGCCGAAGCCTGGCGGGATAGTTCATAAGCGTAGGGAGAGGCTGAAATGAATAATAAAGCTGTAATAAAGATGATTATTTTCCACTTTCTCAACAAGCAGCAGCACCTTCCTGGGGCAAAACTTAAATTCAGATCCAAAATCAGAAGTTAAACTTTGCCGGATTTAAAAGTATTAACAGTTACTTCGCTTTGAATGCTGCATTTCCTTTATTTTCATTGTGAGGAAAAAGTAGTGTTTTTAAAAGGTGCCGGGCAGGCAGTGATTATGTCAATGAGACAGCTATCAGTTCCCCGCCAAGCCTGCCATTCAGCATCGGGGCTTGCAGTGGCTTGAAAGCAATTCCTTCAAGAACGATATTAGCGTATAAAAGATCCTCAAAATCACGCAGTATTCCTTCTGCTTCAGAGGTTGTTTCGATATGCAGCATAACTCTTTTATCGATAGGAAGCTCCAACTTCTTCCTTAAATCCTGTATTCCTCTGATAAAATCCCTTACATAGCCTTCCCTCTTCAATTCCTCAGTCAACTCTGTTTTCAAAAGAACTGTCATATTTCGTCCGCTGCTTTCCGCGTAGCCTTTCTTTGGAAGTCTTTCCACTGTTGTATCACTATTTTGGACCTTCAGCTCTTCATCGCCAGCCTGCAGAATGAGGCTCCCTGTTTCCAGCAGCTGGCGGATATCTGTTTCAGAGAGCTGCTGCAGCGACTGATGAACGAGATTGGCATTCTTTCCGTACTTCTTTCCTGCTGCTTTGAAGTTCAGCTTCAGCCGGCAGATGTATTTATCCTGCAAGCTTTCCGCCCATGAGATATCTTTTACATTCAGTTCTTCCATGAGGATCCTGCTGAAATCTTTTAATTTCTCTTCCTTTTCTTTGCTGCATTGTACAAGCATTTCGGCCAGCGGCTGCTTTGTCTTCAGCTGCTTTGAATGCCGGATGCTTCTGCCCAGCTCAACCAGATCCATGACTTCAACCATGCTTTCCTCCAGCTCCCTGTCAATCAAGCAGGTATCAGCCTCCGGGTAGTCTTCAAGGTGTACGCTTTTGCCTGTCAGGTCCAAATAGACGCTTTCAGCTATGAAAGGCACGAATGGTGCCAGCATGCGGGAGATATTGTCCAATAGTGTATACAGTGTCTGGAATGCAGAAATTTTGTCCTCTGCCATGCCCCTCGCCCAGAACCTTTCCCTGTTTCTTCTGATATACCAGTTGCTGACCTCTTCGATCAGCGTGCCTGCTGCCCTGGCGGCATTTGTAGCCTGGCAGCTGTCCATCTCCTTGTTTACCGTTTCAATGACACTGTGCAATCGCGAAAGAATCCACCGGTCCATGATGTTGCCGGAAGTTTGAGAGCTGTCTGGCACAAAATGATCGATTGTACTGTAAAGGCTGTAAAAATGATGAATGCTTGCTAGCGAGTCGACCAGCTTTGATTTTGCCTCTGCCGCATTTTTGCCGGAAAACTTCTTGGGCTTCCAAGCACTGCTGTCCTCCACCAGTGCCCATCTTAAAGCATCGGCTCCATATTCCGTGATCAGCTCTGCCGGATCAAGGGCATTTCCTTTGCTCTTAGACATTTTCTGTCCATTTTCATCCAGTACATGTTCAAGGGCCAGGACATTTTTATAAGGCAATTGCCCCTTGTATAAGACTGAAACCGCGAGCAAGGAGTAAAACCAGCCCCTGGTCTGATCCACACCCTCTATGACTGCATCTGCAGGAAATAGCTTTGAAAATTCCTCTTTATGTTCAAAAGGGTAATGAAGCTGGGCATATGGCATGCTTCCGGAGTCAAACCAGACATCGATGACCTCCGGTGTCCGGTCCATGTAACCATTGCAGTCATGGCAAGGGATTTTCACTCTATCGACATAAGGCTTATGATAATCAGTGAGCTTTCCATTGGCTTCTGCCAGCTCCTGCAGCTCCTGAAAGCTTTTTGGGGCTTTCTCCGCCCCGCAATCTTGGCAGACCCAAACATTGAGAGGCGTGCCCCAATAGCGGCTCCTGCTGATATTCCAATCCACCATCCCTTCAAGGAAGTTGCCGAAACGGCCGTTCTTCATATGGCTTGGATGCCATTCTGCCTGGCTGTTGAGCTCAAGGAATTTCTCTTTCAGGGTAGAGGTTTTGATGAACCAGCTGTCAGCTGCGTAATAAAGGAGCGGAGAGTCGCACCGCCAGCAAAATGGATAGCTGTGTTCATACTTTTCTTTGTGGAATAACAGGTCCATGCTTCCCAGCATTTTTAAGATATCAACATCACAGTCTTTGACGAACTTCCCTGCAAGCGGCGGAAATTCATCAGTATAACAGCCTTTGGCATCAACGATATTGATGAAAGGAAGCCCGCTTTCCTTTATGGCCCGGTAATCGTCTTCTCCGTAAGCGGGAGCAAGATGGACGATACCAGTGCCGCTGTTTTCAGTAACAAATTCAGCAGCAATGACTCTGTGCGCACCTTCCAGCCCATCAACTTGAAAGGGAGGCTCATATTCCATTCCAGCGATCTCCTTGCCTTCCAACGTTTCAAGGATTGCATCAAAGCTGTGAAAAAGGTCTGCCACCCTGTTTTCAGCAGCGATAAATATTTTGTCTCCGCTCTTTACTCTTGCATACCGGACCTGCGGGTGTACAGCCAGTGCCACATTGGCCGGAAGTGTCCATGGCGTTGTGGTCCAGCCGAGGATATATTCATTTTCCCTTCCTTTCAGCCTGAAGGTGACGGTGGCGCTCAAATCTTTTACATCCTTATAGCCCTGTGCTGTTTCATGGGAACTCAAGGAAGTCTGGCAGCTTGGACAGTAGGGAGATACCCGGTGCCCTTTGTAAAGCAGCCCCTTTTCGTGGATTGTCCCAAGGATATGCCATACCGACTCGATATATTCATTGCTTAGAGTCATGTAAGGGTCATCCATATCCGTCCAGTAGCCAAGCTGCTCTGTGAATGCCCTCCACTGTTTTTCATATTGAAATACACTCTCACGGCATTTTTCGATAAAAGCCCCCACACCATAATCCTCGATTTCCTTCTTTCCTGAAATGCCAAGTGCTTTCTCCACTCCCAGTTCAACCGGCAGCCCATGTGTATCCCAGCCGGCTTTCCTGATTACCTGCCTCCCTTTCATTGTCCAGTAGCGGGCAGTCAGATCCTTGTATGTCCTGCCGAGCGCATGGCCGGCATGCGGCAGGCCATTGGCGGTCGGAGGACCTTCATAAAAAACGAAAGGAGTTCTGCCTGCACGATTAAAAACAGATTTGGCAAAAATATTTTCTTCCCTCCAATACTCTCTGATTCTGTGTTCTCTTGCCTGTGTGCTTTCCATTTCAGTACCTGCCTTTCTTTTTTATTTTTTTAGGGAAAACAAAAAACACCCGCCCCTGTAAAGGGACGAGTGTTATACCCGCGTTACCACCCAAATTCTATTGCAGACGCAATAGCGCTCATCAACGTACCATCATACGCGTTCCTTCTAACGGCGGACACCCGTCAGGACTTACTGATTTCAGCCCTGCTTCTCAGAGATGATGTTTCAGAAAGATCGTTTCCGCCGGCTCTCACCATACCCGGCTCGCTGAAGGAACATTCCCTTTCCTACTTGTTCTCGTCATAGAATTTAAGATTTTTATTATCATATCAAAATCAGGTATTTTTATCCAGCCCTTTTTTCGGCTCATGCAGAAAATTTTCCAGGCTGATTATTCCTTTGGCGCCTACAGTGATGCCCTCCGCTTCAAGGAGAAATCTCTGTTCCTCCCGGAGCATAGGATCTTTTATACTGATTTCGCCCATTTTGCTGATGACTCTGTGCCATGGAAGCTTCTCCTGCCTGCTCAGCGAATGAAGAATCCTGACGACCTGCCTGGCTGCCCGGGGGCTTCCGGCAAGAGCGGCTATCTGGCCGTATGTCATCACCTTTCCGGCAGGTATTTCTTTAATGATTTTTATCGTTCTTTGTGTAAAAGGCTGCATAAATCTAAAAACAAAACCTCCGGATTTTTATTAATTTGAATCAGTCAATTTCCCTGCAAGTTCCGGAAAATCAATGAATGGATTGCGATTGCCCTGCAGCTCCTCAATGGCCGCATTCCTGTGCTTTTCATAAAGTGATACAGGAAATTCAAGATGCCATTTATGAAGGAGGCTGCAGCTGATCCCGTGTTCTGCAGGCTTAAAATTCTTATACCTCAGGAAAAAGTAAAAGCATGCCCGGGCTGCGATTCCTTTGCCGTATTCCGGCTCAAACTTCCCTTCTTCAGCCATGCCGCAGCCGTCTCTTATTCCGAAAGCAGAAGCTTCCGGTTTATAGGAGGGGAAGTCTTCATAAGGAAAATTGCTCCTCATGCTGTTGCAGTCTGGCTCACAGGCGAACAAATGATGGAGGTCCCCCTTCATCGGCTGCTGTTCACTGAACCAGGACTGTGGAATCACATGCTCGCAATTCAGCTTTGTCTGCGTGTCTCCTGTCCGGTTCCGCTTCAGCAGGATCTCTGCATCGTGTTTAATGCTTTCAGCAGGATCCATTCTGCCGCCTGAATAAAGGCTTTTGAGAGCAAAGTTCTCCTGCAGGTCCACCCAGGGATATAAATAGAGATGAGGAGAATATTTCAGAATGGTCTTGTGGGTTTTCTCCACAAGCTTCTGAAGATCTTCTTTGGCCGCCGCTGCCTCAAAATCGATGGAAGCATAATAAGCTTTGCATTTCTCAAGGTCAGCAGCTTCATCATAGTATATCCGCTCTGCGCTTTGAATCTGCAGGTTCGCCAGTGCAGCCTCCTGTTCAGCAGCGAGCTGTTCAGCCAGGCTGTTCATGATTTTAAGACCATCGGCAGAACTTTAGGTGTAAATATATCTGAAAGATGCTCAAGCAGTGTTAAATAAACCAGGCCATTGCCTTCAAGCTTAGCTGAATTGCCGAGCGGGACGGTGCGCCTGATGAGCTGGGCGAACAGTTCGGCTTCTGACAGCTTCCTGTCAAAGCTTTTGTTGGCCACATTTTTAATTAGCGCCATTGAGCCTGATACATGCGGGGCAGCCATGGAAGTGCCGCTTAAGGTTGCATACTTCCCATTCGGGAAGGTTGATTGTATTTCTTCACCTGGTGCTACAAGGTCGATTTCATTATGTGAATTGGTAAATGGTGAAGAATTCCTGTCCAGGTCGATTGCGCCTACACTGATTACTTCGTTATAGCAGCCAGGATAGGCGAACTCATCAGTCGAATCTTTCCCGTCCCCTTCATTGCCGGCTGCACATACAACAGATATGTTGTTCCGGACGGCTTCCTTTATCACTTCATGGAGTTCAGGCATGTCATTCGGGCCGCCGAGCGACATGGAAATGATATCAGCTTTTTGGTCAATGGCGTAGCGGATTCCTTGAATGATCCAGTCATATTGGCCGGAGCCGTTTCTATCAAGCACTTTGACGATGAGCAGCTTTGAACCCGGCGCAACCCCCGTTATGCCTGGCTCTTTGCCTTCTGCGGCAATGGTTCCCGCGACATGGGTGCCATGGCCGTTATAATCTTTATAAATATCCGGATTTCCGGAATCATCGCCAGTAAAGTTCCTGCCGCCGATGATTTGATTCTTTAAATCACGGTGGCTGATGTCGCATCCGGTATCAAGTACAGCGATTGTAATGCCTTCTCCCCTTGTTTCTTCCCAGATTTTTGGCGCCTGGATCAATCCGATGCCTTCCGGAATGCCTGACACAGCCTCTGATTGTTCAATTACCTGATACGGGATCACACGTACACATTCTTTCATTATTTTCCCTCCTTCAGAGTAATTCAGGATGCAGAAACAAGATGTATCTCCATTATAGCAAATTCGATGGAATATTCAGATAAGGAGATAGGCTTGATTTTCTTTTTTGGAACCGAACAAAAAAGCGAACAAAGACCCAGGAGGCTTACTGCTGCTGCACTTTATCCCTGATGTCACCAGCCATGACGGATAAAGCATCCTTTATCCTTGATTCTTCCATCTGTTTCAGAATGCTTTCCCTGTGTTCACTTAAAAGGGCAATATACCCGGCTAAAGATGCTGCTGTCAGGTCTTCTTCCTGCAGGGTCAATGAATAGCCTTTTTCCTCAAAGCTTTTCGCATTCAGAATCTGGTCGCCCCTGCTTTGTTTCCTGCTCAAAGGAATAATAAGCATCGGTATGCGGAGGGCAAGGAATTCAAAAATAGCATTAGAACCTCCTCTGGTTACCATCAAATCTGTACAGGCAAGTACATCTGAAAGTTCACTGTTCAGGAATTCGAATTGCCTGTATCCTGGCCGGCCTTCCAAATCAGGATCAAGATTTCCTTTTCCGCAAAGATGCACCACTTGAAACTGGCCGCCGATTTGTTCAATTTCCTGCCGCACTGCTTCGTTAATCTTCTTTGCCCCAAGGCTGCCTCCCATAATGGCAAGAACCGGCCTGGATCTGTCAAAACCGAGGAATTCAAGCCCCTTCTCTTTGATGCCAGAAAGGATTTCCCTTCTGATCGGCGAGCCGATTGCCTGTGCTTTTCCATTTGGGAGGTACTGCAGGGTTTCTTCAAATGAAGTATATATCTTTGAAGCAAATCTTTTTGAAATCCGGTTAGCAAGGCCCGGTGTTAGATCGCTTTCATGGATGAATATCGGAATTCCGAGGAGCTTTGCTGCCGCGATGACAGGTACGGATACAAAACCGCCTTTGGAAAAAACGAGGCCAGGCTTGAGCTTTTTAAGGATCCGGAGCGCTTCAGTACATCCTTTTGCCACTTTGAATATATCCTTTAAATTTTCAAAGTCGGCATACCTCCTTAGTTTCCCGCTTGAAATCGAATGATAGGGAATGGAAAGCCCGCTGATAAGTTCTTTTTCAATGCCCTCTCTGCTGCCAATATAATGGATGTCTATATTTTCCCCCTCAAGCTCCTTTATCAAAGCCATATTTGGGGTAACATGGCCGGCTGAGCCCCCGCCCGTCAAAACTAGTGTCTTTTTCATAATACCTTCCTGTCATGGCTGTCCGGAATGGCAGGCTCTCCTGCACACCTTCACTGGCGCCTATTTTAATATAATCTGTCTCCATTATATACAGAAAAAAAGCCCTTTATCATCTAAAGGGCCATTTCGAGCATGATCGGGCAGTGGTCGCTGCCCATGATGTCACAATAAATCTTTGAATCTAGAATATGTTCTTTCAGATTATCAGATACGATAAAATAGTCGATGCGCCATCCGATATTCCGTTCCCTGACCTTGGCCATATAGGACCACCACGTATAAGCGCCTTCCTGCTCTGGATAAAGGTATCTGAAGGAGTCTACAAATCCTTCTGACAGAAGAGATGTCATTTTTCCGCGCTCTTCATCCGTAAATCCGGAGTTGCCTCTGTTAGACCTGGCATTTTTCAGGTCTATGTCCTGATGGGCGACGTTCAGGTCACCGCAGAGTATGACTGGCTTCTTTTGTTCAAGCTCAAGGATATATCCCCGAATCTCATCCTCCCATTCCAGCCGGTAAGGAAGCCTTGCCAGGTCCCTCTTAGAGTTGGGTGTATACACATTCAGAAGGTAAAAATTTTCAAACTCAAGAGTCAGGCTCCGTCCTTCCGGTTCTGTTTCTCTTCCGGCTATCCCATAGGATACATGGAGGGGCTTTTCTTTTGTAAAAAGTGCGGTCCCGGAATAGCCTTTTTTCTCTGCATAGTTCCAGTACTGGTGATAGCCATCCAGATCGAGTTCAATCTGTCCCTCCTGCAGTTTTGATTCCTGAATGCAGAATATGTCTGCATTTTCTTCCATGAAAAAATCCAGGAAGCCTTTTTTGACGCAGGCCCGGATTCCGTTAACATTCCAAGATACTAATTTCATTCTATATTCCCCCGTATTTTCCTTTAGCTGTCCTCTCCATGCCGGGAGGGTGCCTGTCCATAAACGATGGCAGGCAATGCTTTATATATATCAATCACTTCGTCCATTTTCATCCGCACCAGTCCGCTGGAAGAAGGAGCTGCAAATTCAATAACCCCTGGAACAACAGAATTTTCCTGGCGTCCCCATGGTGCTTTCTTGCGGCCGCTGTACTCGAGATAAACTCCTTTTCCTACGAAACAGATTGCCTTAGGCTTCAGCTCGGTTATGAGAGCGATAAGCCTTTCTCTGCCTTCTTTATATTCTTCCCTGGTTATTTCGTCTGCTGCTTTGGTGGGCCTGGGGACAATGTTAGTCAGGCCCATATTCAGATCCAGGAGCAGGCTGTCTTCTTGAGGGAGAAATTTTTTAGGGGTTAAACCCGCTTCATAAAGGATTTTCCAAAACCGGTTATTCGGATTGGCAAAATGGTGTCCGGTCTCTGCCGACCGGATGCTGGGGTTAAAGCCGACAAAAATGATATCCAAGCCAGGCTTGAGATGGTCTTTTATTGGTTTTAGCATACCTGCTCCTTTCTTGATCAAAAATCACCGGCTCATAGTCATGGTCTGCAGAGCAGCTATTGAAAAATAAAAAAGAGCCGGAGGCTCTTTTTCATGATTAGGCGTTGTAAACTTCTACTTTTTCCATGATATCGCCGTTTTTCATCGCTTTTGCCGCTTCCAGGCCTGATGTTACTTTACCGAAGACAGTGTGGACTCCGTTCAAGTGCGGCTGAGGGTCATGTACGATGAAGAACTGGCTTCCGCCTGTATTTTTGCCGGCATGTGCCATTGATAGAGATCCGGCTTCATGCTTATGCGGGTTTCCTTCTGTTTCACAATTGATTGTGTAGCCTGGTCCGCCAGTCCCAGTGCCATTCGGGCAGCCGCCCTGGCTTACGAATCCAGGAATCACGCGGTGGAAGTTCAAACCGTTATAGAAGCCTTCGTTTGCAAGCTTTTCAAAGTTTGCTACTGTGCCGGGCGCTTCGTTAGGGTATAATTCAAACTCGATTTTCTCGCCGTCTTTCATTTGTATGTATCCTTTTTTTGTCAATGAAATCATCTCCTTGGATTGTTGGCCATCTGTATCCTGACTGAGTTCAGTACCGGCTGATGTTCCGGAGAACCAGCTTTGATCAACAGCATCGCCAAGATTTAAAAATCATTGATTATCATATCATTTTTTGTGAAGGAAATAAAATAACTTGGCTTTTTTCCCCTTTTGATTTTCCTTAAAGCATATGTTAAGCTTAAAAAGCCCTTTCCGGACATTCGCTTGTTGCGGGACACTTAACCACTGTACGGACGGAAAGGGCTGGCGGCTGCTTTTGCAGCCGCCATTTTCATTTCCAATTCTATGGCTGCATTTTCAGCTGTTTCATTAGAATGAGTCCAAAATCAGCATGCAACACTCACAGGGCCTTTCCTTTATAAAGTCAAGGTCAACCCGGAAAGCATATCAGATGATGCTGCTACCTGGCCTGAGGCCTCCCCGATATCGTCAAACACTTTATTCAGATCCTCCATTTCCTTTACGATGGCCAGGT
The DNA here is from genome assembly GCF_008180445.1 of Bacillus infantis. Lineage (GTDB taxonomy): Bacteria > Bacillota > Bacilli > Bacillales > Cytobacillaceae > Bacillus_AB > Bacillus_AB infantis_B. The sequence continues at coordinate 394,258 of NZ_VTER01000006.1, read as the reverse complement.
TCTTTTCTTTTACCTGCCGCATCGATTCCAGGATGAGAGAGAAGTATTCATTAACTGCCTTAGACTGAACCGAGCCTGATTTGATATTTACGCTGGCCTCTTCGATGGATTTGGCCATGATGCTTGAACGGGTTTCCATTTCACCGATCAATCCTGAAACTTCAGAAACAGCATTTTTCGTATTCTCCGCCAGCTTTCTCACCTCATCAGCCACTACCGCAAAGCCTTTGCCATGTTCGCCTGCCCTGGCAGCTTCTATTGCTGCATTGAGAGCCAGCAGGTTCGTCTGATCGGCAATAGAAGTAACAATCGCAGCAATCTGCTCGATTTGCTTAGAGCTGTCAATCAGCTGCTCCATGTTCTGGCTGATGCTGCTGATTTTGTCCTCGGCCTGACCTAAAGTACTGCCAAGCCCGATGAGTTTTTTCATTCCTTCTTCTGATTTCTCCTCGGCAACAACAGCTATATCAGAGCCAGACTTCGTATCAGCCCTAATGTCCTCTGTTCTTCCGGCTGCCTGCTGGATTGCGGCGCTTGTCTGTTCGCTGATGGCCGCCAGCTCCCCGGCTGCTTCTGTTACCTGATGCTTCAGCTGCTCTTTGTAGCTTTCAGACTCTTTCCTGATGCGGCTTATTTCCTGTTCATAAGCTTCAAGCACTATCTGCTGCTCAAGGCTGATAATCTTTGAAACAGCCAGCATCGCCTCAGTACATGCGCCCTTCTCGGAGATTGTATCTATGATCATGCTGCATAAGGACAAATATAGATCCTGGAAAGCACACATATACCATTTAGGCTGCAGCCCGATTTTCACGTGGACATGAGCAATGACAAAACGCTGCTGAATGAATTCCGTATCTATTTTTCCGCTGAACATCTCATAAATGTGGGCGCTCAAAGTATTTTTCAGCCTCTCGATTGAACTATTATCGCTGATAATTTTCGTCAGTGTGTTTTCGTTTTCTAAATTCTTATAGAATTGTTCTATGATAGCAGGGAGCTTTTCTTTCACATAAGGCTGCAGGGAGTGTATATAGTTCAGGTCACTGTCCTGAAGGCCTATCATATCAATTTGCCTTAATACCTCTTCACTAAGAGACTGATCGATTCCGATATTCCCGTGATCATTAAGTTTGAAAGAAAACTCTTGCCTGTTTCTGCTTTTTTTAAATAATGTGATTTCCATGCCGATTCTCCTATCGGAATATTTTTACATACCTTTGTATATTAGTTTAAAAGAATCTGCGAAGGCTCACAATCTATTCATGGATAAAGTAATGGGTATAAAGACTCATAAAAGAATGATTTTTAAACAAAATGCTGAGAATCGAATATTTCAAATAAATAAAAAAGGAATCTGCTTGATCAGCGGATTCCTTTATTCAGCTTCCAGAAGACTGTCGATTTTCTTATCAAGCCTTCGAAGGCTTTCAAGTGCCCTCTCTTCATCAACTTTTCTGTAATGGTGGGCGCCGCCAGGTTCTTCATCAAATTCGTCGGCCAATTTTACAATTGTTTGAAGAGGCGTCCGGATGACTTCCCCTCCAGGAAGAAAGGAATCTGTATGAAAGAGGATGGCAAGAGCTATTTCTTTTGCTTTAACAGGATTTTCACCCAGCCTGATTAAAAGTTTATGTGCCCTCTCGGCACCTTTTATCGCATGTATATCATTCTTTTTGTAGAGATCATAATCCCACTTTCCATTTTTATACCAAGTGTAATGCCCCATATCATGCAGTAGCCCTGCTTTAGCAGCCATGTCAGGATCAGCGCCTCTTTCTGCCGCAAGCTTGAAGCTGTGATTGGAAACCGCAACTGCATGGGCCACCCCGGATCGTGTCAAATACTTTTGGGCGATTCTGTGTTTGAAAATCTGTTCTAAAGTGACATCTCTCAATAAAACCATTCCTTTTAATAATTTCTATGAGGTACTTGCCTGAGATCGGCAAAGGGACTTCCTGAAGAAGTTCTAATTAATTTTTCCAGATCCAAGCAGTTCAAAACATTTCGTGCCTTTTAAAATTTTCTGGCATTCACGGATTTCTGTTTCTTCATCACTTCATATGATTTTTCAATAATGTCAGCAAGCACGTCTGCTTTGTATATTCGGCCAATCTTAGTGTTTTCCTGATAATATTCTACAATTTCATCCAGCTTCTGCAGCGTTTCTTTCTGCAGCCGGACATTCAATTGTGTTCTTTGTTCATTCGGCAATGATAGCACCTCCTATTTATAGGATACCATACTGATATCAAATAGCTAATCATTTGCTAGCAATTTGATATACCTCTTGGTGCGCAAGAGTTTCGGAGATTGTCGAATAAAATCATGTTACAAAATAATTTGCCGAATAGAAAAAGGAAAACATTCGATGATGTTTTCCTTTTGAATCAACATATTGATTATATTCGTGTTAAAAACCAGCTAATTCCCAATTTTGTCCCAAATCTCATTTAGTTTTTCTTCTGTTTTGTCGAGCAGCTCCCGGGCATCCTGCCATTTTTCTTTCCATTCCGGCAATTCTTCCTTCAATCGCTCGCTGAATTCTTCAGCCCGCTCCTGAAGATCGATATCAGGTTCAGCTTCTTCTGCGAGCTGATCATTAACTGACTCTGTTCCAAAGTCTTTCTGTTGGGTATAAGGAAGCACCTGTTCCATGATGCTCCTGAATATAGGCACTACAGTTTCAGAGCTGCTTGTTGATAAATAATGCTCCCGGTCTGTTTTATCATAGCCCAGCCATACAGCACCTACCAATGATGGTGTATAGCCTACAAACCATTGATCCTTCGTGCCGTCGATATCATTGTAAGGCAGCTGTGTGGAGCCGGTTTTGCCCGCTATCTGTACATCCGGAATCCTGGTCCTTTGGCCGGTTCCGCTTTCGACTACATTAAGGAGCATGGATGTCATCTCCCTTGCCGCTGCCTTGGAAGTGACTTTGACCGTTTTTTTCTTTCTTTCTGCAATAACATTTCCTGTCGGTCCGACTATCTTGGTGATGAAGTGGCCATCATGCCTTTTTCCTTGATTAGGAAAAGCTGCATATGCTTCTGCGAGCTGCAGCGGCGAAATTCCTTTTCTCATTCCGCCAAGAGCAATGCCAAGCGCTCTGTCTTCCTTCTCTGTCGGGATTCCGAAACGCTTTAAAGAATCCATGCCTTTATCAATCCCGATTTCATTGAGCAGCCAGACCGCGGGGATGTTCAGCGACTCTTCAACTGCTTTATACATCGGCACCTCGCCGGCGTATGAGCGTGAAAAATTTTCCGGCTTATAATCACCGAAGGTCATCGGCTCATCCTTCAGGATAGAAGAGGCGTGATAGCCTTCTTCTATGGCAGGCGTATAAACTGCGAGCGGCTTCAAAGTGGACCCTGGCTGAGCCTTAATATGTGTCCCTCTGTTAAAGCCTCTGAATACATGCTCACCCCGGCCTCCAACAATGGCACGGACACCGCCGGTCGACGGATCTAAAAGGACTGAGCCGCTCTGCACCAGCTGTCCTCCTCTGCCTGACGGGAAAAGGGAGTCTCTGTCATATACCTTTTCAAGGCCGGATTGTATATTTTGATCCAGTTCTGTATAAATGGTATAGCCTCTTGTAAATATCTCCTCCTGAGTAAGGCCGTACTTGCTTGTTGCCTCATCAAGGACTGCATCTACATAATAAGGATACTTTCTTGCTTCTGTATTTGAACTTCCATCTTCCAGGACAATTTTCTCCGCGATTGCCTTTTCGTATTCATTATTTGAGATGTATCCAAGTTCCTGCATTTTTCCAAGCACCGTGTCACGCCTGCTGATGCTCCTGTCATAATGCTGGTAAGGATCCAATGCGGATGGAGACTGCAGCAGTCCAGCGAGCAGCGCTGCTTCGCTGATGGTGACTCCGCTTATCGGTTTATTGAAATATGTTCTTGCGGCCCTGTCAATGCCCCATGCCCCGCTGCCAAAATAAACCTGGTTCAGGTACATCAGCAGGATATCTTCTTTTTTGTAATTCTTTTCTATTTCGACCGCCAGGAAAATCTCCTCAGCTTTTCTTCTGTATGTTTGTTCCGGCGACAGCAATGCATTTTTGGCGAGCTGCTGTGTGATGGTGCTGCCGCCGCCAGTGATCCTCCCTGCAAACAAATTACTGAAAAAGGCCCGTGCAATCCCTTTTATATCAAAGCCATTATGCTTGTAAAAACGCTCGTCTTCAATACTGACGACAGCTTCCTTCATATGGTCAGGCAACTCTTCTATTTTTGCTCCCCCGGTCCTGTTAGCGGCAAGCTTTCCGGCTTCATCTCCGTCTTTATCATAGAGGACGGTCGACTGCTTCAGGCCATCCTTCAAGGATTGGACATTGGCCGTGGCTGCAAGGTAGGCAAAAAACAATATGGCGAGAAGCAGGGCCGTCAGGGCGGCAAGCAGCAGGATCTGTGTAATATGCTTTCTCTTCCAAAAGCGTTTAATATATTCCCAGACCTGTTTGAGTCTTTCCATTTTAATTTTCTCCTTAAAAAATCATATTCAATACTCTATTTTAACCAACTTATACAGAAAAAAGGAAGGAAAATGAAATTTTCCTTCCTTCTGCTAATACTTTTCCTTTAAGTGCCTGATGGCTGAATCAAGCTGAGAAAATGTTTCGATTCCTTCCAGCCTGATTCCGGCCTGTACTGACTGTACTGCAATATCCGGCCGTATGCCCGCAAATACAACTTCAATGCCAATCATCCTGAACCCCTGCATAAGCTTTACAAACCCTGCAGCATTGGCAAGCAATTTAATCGTGAACAGTTTAGACATATCGAGAATCAGGCCCCTGATCTGTTTTTGGCTTGCTGATTGCATGGCTTTAGCAGCAAGGTCTGCCATTTTGGCCGGTGACACATCATATGGCAGCGCATGGAGAGAAAGCATGCCAATCTTATCATCTACAAGAATGATGTTTACTGTGCTTTCCTCTATGAAGTTTTTATATTGCTCCTCCATCTTATGCCGCTCTGTGATGTCTTCAAATTCAACCATAGCACCTTTTATCTGGTTATGATCGTCCTTGAGCAGGGTGGAACGCTGGCTCAGTGTCAATTCATACTTACCCCATGTATAAGGGAACACATCGTATCGGAAGTTCTTTCCCTGTTCAAGGGTGTGCTGAACGGTCCTGGTAAATTCAGGCGGATGGCCAAAAAATTCGTCGATATTCTGCCCAATCGCTTCTTCAGGATCTATTCCCAATATTTCCTTGCACCTTTTATTGGCTACTTTAATAGTAAAATTTTCGTCAATTGCCATGACAGCAACCGACAAATGATTCAAAACAATAGAATCCATCAGTTATCTCCCCGCTTTTGTTAACTTCATCTTAACATAGCAGGAAAGAGAAGGAGATAATAATCTCGGCATAAAATACTGCCGGGTTTCTTGTTTGTCACGAAGCTGATTGAGCCGCACCAAAACTTAAAGAAATGACGAAGACTGCCGATAGCGCGCCCAAATGATTAAAGTGAGTACAAAGCAGGCGGATTCCGCCTATCTTCCTGTCTCAAGAGGCTTCAATTTAGCTTCTATCTCTTCTCTCCGGTCTTCAAAATAAGGGGGCAGAGCAAGATTCTGCCCCAGCTCTTCAAATGGCTCATCACTTTCGAACCCTGGCCCGTCAGTCGCCAGCTCAAAAAGAATGCCATTCGGCTCCCTGAAGTATAGTGATTTAAAATAATAGCGCTCTACAAACCCAGAGCTGGGGATTCTTTTTTCTTTCAGGAGGGCAACCCATTTATTCAGCTCTTCCTGGCTTTCAACACGGAAAGCTACATGGTGTACGCTTCCGCGGCCTGGCCTTTCCTTTGGCAAGTCATCCCGGACAATGATGTGTACCTCGGTCCCTGACCCTCCCTTTCCTGTTTCATACACATGTACTGTATGGCCGCCAAGCGCTGATGCGGAATAAGAATCTTTCTTTCGGAATCCTAAAAGACTGACAAGGGTATCTTCTGTCCGGCTCAGTTCGGCGACAGTCAGGAATACGGGTCCAAGACCTGTGATTCCATGCTCTGCGGGAACAGGGCTTTGCTCCCAAGGGCGCCCTCCTTCTTCCCCAGTGTTCGCTTCATCAGAAATAAGTGCCAGTCTTTGATCTTCAAAGTCAGTGAAAAACAGCATGTTTCTTCCGCTGTCAGAAGTAATGGCCGTATATTCGACCCCGTGTTCCTTAAACCGGCCCTGCCAATATTCAAGGGAGCGGTCACTAGGAACTCTCAGGGAAGTGAGGCTGATGCTGTTGGTTCCGGGGTAGGTGTGCCCTGCATTCGGAATTTCAAAAAAGGTTAAGTCAGTTCCCGGGTTTCCCCTTTCATCTGCATAAAACAAATGGTAAACAGAAGTATCATCCTGGTTCACCGTCTTCTTTACGAGCCTCATGCCTAAAGTGTCAGTGTAGAATTCATAGTTCTTTTTTGCGTTTGCTGTTATGGCAGAAACATGGTGGATGCCTTTCAATGCTTGCAAATTCATTATATGCACTTCCTTTTCAAGAAAAAATCTTTACTTCGAGATAATTTTACTTCTTTTTCTATTATTATGAAACCTATATGTTTGTATTATAATAGACCTTCTGGAAAAATTTAATCTTGCATCCGCGGATGATTGGTGATATATTTATTGAGCGATGAGCTAATTGAATAAGCCGGCGGGCGCTCCTTTATTGGAAATGCACGATGTGGCGTGCAGCCTGCCGCCTCAATACGCAAGACCCCCTGTTTCAGGGGGTCTTTTTATGTTTAGTTGGCTTGCATGTACCAGGCTTTTTCACAGAAATTGCGATTCAACATAGCCGGCAATGTTTTCCGATAGAAATCTGACAGCAATATATGGAGGCCTGATGCCTTCATGTCTGCAAAAGGGCATTCCCAGCCATAAGATGCGGCTGTCAATGCTGATGAAAGGAAACGGTACCTCTTTTTTAATGAAAGCGGCATGCTTTAACGCCTCATGCCTTTTGTCTGAAATCAGTGTGACACTGGCTTTTCCAGTCATTCCGTTCACTATTTTTGTCCATTCCTCGTCCAATGCATGGGTGGCTGGCAGCGAAATAATGATGGCTGATTTTGCCTGTGATAAATCATTTTCAACTTTGCCGGTTTTCCTGCTGTGAATCCATTGCAGGGCCGGGTGCTGGTTCCTGATCCATTTTCCGATACTGGAGGGAGTAACAGCCTGATCCATCTTAAGCTGGTGTTCTGCCAGTTTCCGCCATGTTTTTCCTGTATATACTTTTTCTTTGATAAAACGGATATTCCCCACCTGTATGAATTTTCCCCTTGTCCTTGTTACGGCTACATTGATCAGCCTTTCACTGTCTTTTCCTGTCATAAGCATCCCTGCTTTTTCAAAAGGGAAGCTGTCAACGGTGTCAAAGACCATTATATCTCTTTCGCTTCCCTGGAAACGATGGACGGTTGCCGCTACAATGCCTGCTGCGGCAGCTTCAGAGCTGTATACCTCTTCCATAAACTGTTCCATCAAGGAAGCTTGAACCCTGTAAGGTGTGGCATAACCTATTGACCTGGCCCCATCCAAATAGGCCTCGTGAATCAGCTGGAAAGAAAGCGCAAGATGAAGAAGATTGCTTCTGGAGCCGCTGTTGTTATCCTTAATTCCGTACATTCCCATCTCAGAGCTGTCAACCATAATAGATGCCATGTCTTTGAATGGCTTTAATTTGGAAATACCTGCCCGCAGTTCGGCCGTGCCTTCAAAATCAGTCACAAGGGAATGGTAAACATGTTTATTGGTAAAAGCTGAAATATCCGGATGCATCCTCCTTTGTTCTTTCAGCAAAAACAAATGGGGATGCATCTGGCCATTACCGACTGCAGAAGCTGCCCCTGAATGGTGGAAAATATCCTCTTTCAGCCATTTGCCTGCCAGTTCACTCCTGGAGGCGGCTATAGGCGGAAGCTGTTTGAAGTCTCCGCAAATGATGATCCTTTTACCCAGAGAGGCAGCAAATGCAGCCTGCGGGACATAAGCCATGCTTGCTTCATCTACGATGACAAGATCAAATTGGCTTTCATAAATCGCCGGATCGCCCGCTGCCCTGGCAAGAGTGGTTCCAATGATGCCTGCATCCTTAACATATTCAATTTCCTTCTTTCGGATCTTCTCCAGAACGGCTGCAAGCTTAGTTTCAATTTCAACGAGCTTTTCAGAATCCCTTTTACTGAAAGAGCGCCCCAAATCGGATTTTAACAGCCTTTTTTCTTCCATCAGATCAGATTTTTTATCAGCCAGATCCGGATGGTGCTTTTCAATGAGCCTGTCGGAATGAAACAGCCCCCCTGCATGTGCTTCACTGCTGCTTCTCGTTCCATACCTGAGAATATCCCCGTCATTGGGTTCAGATTTGCGGGACGAAAAAGAGGCAATTTCGGCCATCAGTACATCTACCGCCTGGTTGCTGTGTGATAGAACAAGCACCTTCAGCTTTTTGAAATATTTATTAGCTGCTGTCCGGGCAAGCGTATATGTTTTCCCTGTCCCCGGAGGGCCCCATACAAATGTAACCGGGTTATACTTGGATCTCAAAATAAGTTCATGGACAGGGGATTTGGCCTTTCCTCCCGGATGGGCTGCCGGCATGGAGGGATCCATCAGTTTTTTGATCCGAAGCCTCTTCGTTTTGCTTTTTTTTATATCATCCAGCCGCTGTATGAGCTGATCGATCAGCTCCCAGGGATCATGCTGCAGGGATGCGTATCGCAGTTCCTCACCCAGATACTGGTCAGCAGAGACAATGATATTCCTGCCTTCAGAAGACAGGATCCTCCCTTCTGCTTTTTTATGCCCCCAGCTGATTTTCACCTGTGATCCGATCGGCACTTGGAGTGCGGATTCTGTTTCAAAAAAATAAACAAACCCTTCATGGCTCGATATCAGAATGCCATTGTGAAGGGAGTATTTGCTGCTTCCGAAATTTTTCATAAGCTGTATTTCTGACTGAAGGGCCTTTTGCCATTCTGCTATATATCTTTTTGTGCTGCTCATCCTATTTCTTCCTTTACTCAACAATCACCATTGCTTCTTTTTGGAGGAAACGCCGGCCATTTTAATGAAAGATAATATAACACGGCTATAGCCAAAAATCCAATCTGGTTAGGCACTCCCCGCTTCGTGCTGATTTTTTGTCCTGGCAAATAGGTATGTACGTACCATGATCAATAGCGTAATGACGATCAGGGTGCCATGAAAGAATGCAGCAAGCGCCGGCAGGCTGGTACTGTCTAAGACAGCAGGAGCCAGAATAAATCCGCATGCGAAACCGAGTGACTTCAAAAGCATGCCTACCCCGAATATCCTCCCCCTTATATGGTTAGCGGATTTTTGGAGAATGGTTGCATGCAGGGTTGTAAAAGCTGCGTCAAAAATACCGGTAAGAAAAGCAACCAGCAATATTGCAGGGATATAGCTGCTTGATAAAAAGATGATAAAACCTGATGACATCAGGATGGCAGAAATGAAGCACGCAAGATAGATTCTGATGCCCCTTGCCCATCGGAGCCTCGGCAGGAGGAAAGCAGACAGGATTGACCCGATTCCCCATGTACTCCAAATCAGCCCATAATAAAAGCTTTGTCTGTCAGGATTAATGGCCTCTGCCAAAATCGGAATACCAAGGTTATGGGAGCTTCCGGCAAAAGATCCTGCGAGGAAGACAAGGTTGACGAGCATAAGCATCGGAGCCAGCTTTAAATAGGCATGGACCTCTTTTATATCAGAGAAAATTGATGACAGCCTCCCTTGAAGGGGCGATTGAACACCAGCTTTCCTGCCAGGTGCCGATTCCCATTTTAGCAGCATCAATACAGCGGCAGACAGGAAGTAGGTAGCTGAATCGATAATCAGTGTTATATGGTAGCCTATAATATCTGTCAGGATGCCGGCGGCCAAAAATCCGGCGACCAGGCTGGCGGAAGTGAGTCTGGAAATAAGAGCATTTGTCTCAAGCACCTTATTTTCGCCAAAGATCTGGGGGATTTCCGGATTAAAGCTGACCATAAAGCTGCTGTTGGAGAACCCAATAGCAAAGGATACGAATAAGATCATATAGGGTGATGGAAAAGGGATCAGGGACAAAATCAGAATGCCCCTGGCCAGGTCGCTGATGATCATGATCTTTCTTCTGTCGAACCGGTCTGCCAGTATGCCTGAAAAAATGCTTGAAAACACACCGCCGGCCGTCCTGAATGCCATAGCGGCAGCCATCCATCCTGTGCTCCCTGTAGCAGCATAAATGAGGACGTTGAGGACGATTGTATCCATAAAGGTGCCAAAGTCTGAAAAAGATTTTACATATAATATTACTTTTCTGTTCATTCCTTTACTCCAGTGCATTTTTTGTCTATTTTATCCGGTATCTGAAAATTTCGCAATGCGAAATTTTCAGGCAAATAAAAAGAATTGCCCATGAAAAGCACTTCTTTTCTCCTTCTATTTTCCAATGAACATTTGAGTCCAGTAATTACCTTCGCCAGTATGCCCGACTCCTATATGGGTAAAATTGCTGCTGAGGATGTTCTTGCGGTGCCCTTCACTTTTCATCCAGGCATCGACGACTTCTTCTGCGGATCTTTGGCCCATGGCAATGTTTTCGCCTGCAGTTGAGTACTCTACTCCAAAGTCCCTCATCATATCAAATGGAGAGCCGTAAGTCGGACTGGTGTGGGAGAAATAATTTTTCGCCTGCATATCATCCGATTTTTCCTTGGCTACTCCGCTTAGAGAGTTATCTGCCTTCAGTGCAGCAAGGCCGTTCTTCGTTCTTTCTGCATTTGTCAGCTCAATGACTTTGGATTCCATATCACTGATGCTTTGGTCAGTGTCTCCTGTTTTTTGCTGTGCTTGTTCCTTGGCACCATTCTGCCCTTGCTCAGGCTGTCCGGCTCCACCTTGTCCGCCAGGCGCTGTACCCTGACCAGCCCCGTACTGTGTGCCGGGCTCCATGCCTGTTCCCTGATCTGCCTGATTCTGGCCAGGAGCTGCCTGCTGGCCTTCCTGCCCTCTTTCTTCACCCGTATAAAAACGGAACATGCCATTTTCCTGCATTTCGCCATGCGGGAATTCTTTGCTTGGCATGCCTGTGCTGTAAGCATTCGGATCAATCGTAATAAAGCCATTGTTGATTTCCTGAAGGCTTTCCATCATTCCTTTTGACTGCTCGCTGCTGCGGTCATTTAAAAAGTTGGTCTGGCCCTGTCTGCCATTACCGGCATTCAGTGTGTTGAGGCCGCCTTGCCTGTCATCTGCAGCATTATTAGAAGCGCAGGCAGAAACCAGCATCACTGCAAAAACCGCCGGCAAAAAGCTGAATTTCATTTTGCTCATTCTGTTAACCCCTTTTCATAATAATGTAACGGTCTTATTTTGCACTTTTGGACCCAATTATTATGAATGGAATTATTTTCAGCAAAAAAAGACGGCCTTATTCCTGGCGCACAACATGATAATTATCATTAAGAGCGAGCCAGCTTTGCGGGGCACGGAGGCTGATTTGCCAGAAGGTGGTCCCAAGGAGCTGATACCGGTCCATAAGCAGGTACTTCTGCATATAGCTGCGGATATCATCAAACCAGACAATGTGGAGCTGTCCATCTTCGTAAAAAGTAAAGAATGGTGCTGCCCTATTGCTGTCATACTGGATATTAGCGCCTTGTTCTATTGCACGGTTCTGTGCCTGGAGAACTGACAGAGAGACAGTTTTGTTGTCCGGTCCGGATTTGTCATACCCGTATAGAGGCAGGGCAATCTGCAGCTTACGCGGAGGAATCTGGGTAATGGCGTACTTGACGACATCCTCCATCCATGGCAGCGGTGAAACAGGCTCAGGCGGGCCGCCGGGATAACCGTAATCGATTGTCATGACGGCAACAATGTCTGCTGCAGCACTGATTGCCTCATAATCATAGGCGCCAATGATCCTGTTTGCAGGGATATCCTCTGTTTTAGCATGGACATTGACATGAAGAACCAGATTTCCAAGGGCAAGCTTCAGCTCAGCAAGAAATCGGGAAAAGCTGTTCCTTTGCGGCGGAGGTATGAATTCGAAATCAATGCTGACACCGCTGTATCCCTTCTCTTTAGCCAGGCTGGCAATACTGCTGACCAGATTGGCTGTATATCTTCTATTTCCCAGCACGCTTCCGGCCAGTTCCGGATCAAAGTCGCCATTCTGGTAGTTGCGGATCATGAGCAGCGGGAGGATGCCCAGGTCTTTGCTTTTCTTGATAACAGATGTGTCATCAAGAAGCCTATAGGCAGTTCCGTCTGCCCGGAATGAATAGGCAGTGATGGCAAGATAGGTAAGGAGGGGTGAAATTCCTTCAAGTATGGGGAAAAGAGCCTCAGTATTATAAGGCAATATAAAACCAAGCGTCTGAATGCCGTATTTAAGTGGTGAGGGGATGAATATGTTCTGTCCTTGCTGAAGATTATATGGATTTAAGCCGGGATTTGCTTTAAGAATAGAATCAATTTGCGTCTGATAAAAAAGGGATAACCGATAAACGGTGTCTCCCTCCCTTATTATATGAGATCTGACAGGCAGAGTGCCCAGAGGAATATACAGCGCCAGCCCGGGCACTATTTCATTGGCGTCCTTCAATCCATTAAGAAGTAAGATGTCGGCTGGGGAAACAGAATATTCATTGGCAATCTGCCATATGGTGTCACCGTATGTTACAACATGAATTCCCATTTCAGCACCTCAAATAGGTTTTTATACCATCATATGGAACTCTCTTGAATAATAGAATATAAGATAACATCCAGATTTCTTTTCATAAGAAAAAAACAGGGCTTTCGGCGCCCTGTGTTGATCTTTCATTCATTTTTGGTAGTCATCTGTATCCGGAGAAACCATTCCGCCTGCCCCGGAAGTATTAACATCCGGGTCAACGCCTTCAGGCTGGGAAGGAAGTTTATGATGTTTATATTCTTTGTTGTTTTCATCGGCCAAAGGGGTCTGGCTGTGATCTATCTCATCAATAGAAAGAATCTCGAACTCAGTCCCCTGCAAGTATCCTTCCAGCTTTGTCCTCATATCATCGCTATCTATTTTTCCTTCAAAGCGAAGCTCTGCATTGACAGTGATCATAATGATCCGTCCTTTCATTAATTAAGTTATTTTTGCTTCATATATCATGAAGATGTGCCGGGGGTTGTTTCACCCTTCAATGTTTCCTTTGCTTCTTCGATGGTAGTGAAAACAAGTACGTCCGTTACCTGCTGCCCATCATGTGATACTGCAAGGAATCCGTCTGCAAGCTGATGGATGTCAGCCAGCGTCCCTTCCTCGCCGCCATCCAGCTTCACCGATTCTTTAAATTCCAGCTGTCCTTTTTCAGCCCATGACTGAACCTCTGCTGAATATGTCCCATAATCCATTCCTTCTGTAATGCGGTCATCCAGCTCTCCTGCGCTTAACTTTTTCTCCTCTCCTTCCGTATTTGTCTGGTCGTTATATCCTTCTGTCGTATTCTGCTCATCTGAAACGGTTTCTTTGTCATCCTCGGCGCCGCAGCCTGAAAGCACTAAGGCTGCAGCGGCTGCCAGGGTGTATATCTTTTTCACCGGCTCCACTCCTCTGCAATTTGTTTTGTTACAATGTTAATACCCGTTTCTGCAAAGAACATTCGTCTTAAAAGCGTTTCTTTGCAGCGGGAGGTTCATTAAAGGCTCTGTAAGTGTTATGTGCTGATCCGGCATTTCTGTGATGTTGTGCCATATGCCGTTCATGTGTGCTGTATGTATGGCTAAGTGAGCCCTGAATCAACAGCGGCGCTTAACACACAGCACAAGTAAGAATCCGGTTGTTTATTTGGAAAAATATCTCCTTTCCTAAAACCGTGAATTCAACTATAATGAACTGTTAGGAAAGGAGGGTGTAAAATGGCTGAACTTACGCAATATGTCTTTTTTGACTTTGAGATGCTCTGCTCGAACAAAGGGATGCTGTTTGAAGATATGGAGGCAATCAGGCTTGGTGCAGTAAAATATGATCTGCTTACAGAGAAGCTTTCATTTTTCGACGAGTATATAAAGCCTGAAAATCATAAGCCGCTCAGTATGTTCTGCAAAAGGCTGACCGGCATTGAAGATAAAGATCTCAGGGATGCAGACGGATTTGCGGATGTATTTTCCACTTTTCTTTACTGGGTGAATGGAGTGAAGAAAACCAGGTTCTTTTCATGGTCCAAAAGCGATCTGTCCCGCCTGAATGCAGATGCTGACAGACATAGGATCCCATCGTCCACAATTGAAAAAATCAATTCCAGATATGTCGATTTTCAGGAAGTGTTTTCAAACCGTGCGGCTAATAATACACCCTCTGTTGAAAACGCCCTTGCACTGTATGGGCTGGATTTCGTCGGTGAAACGCATAACCCGATGTTTGATTCTTATAACACATTGCGGATATTTTTTGCTTTTGAGCGCAATCCCCAGCTCACTGAAAAAATAATGGCTGAAAGATTTATACTGCCGGGGAGAACACTCACAGTTGATCAGATAAATGTAGAGGTGAAAAGCCAGTTCGCCAAGGATATGGAAGAGTTTTTTTCCAGTCTGCAATGGATCTACAAAATGAAAGAAGCTCAGCAGCTTGTCAAAAAAGCGAAAAGAATATGCAAAAGGTATAAAAATGTCGCAGGCAGCAGCTCCGGCATCTTTGATGAAGAAGTCCGCAGCGATACTAATGACTTTTTGCTTTTTTACGAAGGCCTTAAGAAGAATTATTTGGAGCATATCACCTATTCATCCCGAATACTGATTCTGGATGAAGAGAGCTTTTCCTACAGGAAGACCCTTTTGGCAAGAGCCTCCCTGGATGGACAAGACCGTAAGGCCGTTTAAGGCTTTTCGGATACATATTCATTAAATTTACGTCATGAGGAGCTGTATAAGATGGAAAGAATAAAACTGAATGAGGATTTATCTTTTTCACGGATCATCCATGGTCTTTGGAGGCTTGCTGACTGGAAACAGTCAGACCAGGAAACACTTTCGCTTATAGAATACTGCCTGGAGATGGGCATCACAACCTTTGACCATGCCGATATTTATGGAGGCTACACCTGTGAGGATCTGTTTGGAAGAGCTCTTGCTCTGAAGCCTGAATTAAGGGAAAAGATGGAGCTTGTCACTAAATGCGGAATCGTCCTCCAATCACCCAACAGGCCGCAGCATAAATCACACCACTATAATACCAGCCGTGAGCATATCATAGAGTCGGTCAACTATTCTTTAAAGAATTTAGGGACAGACTATCTGGATGCACTGCTTATACATCGTCCTGATCCTTTCATGGATCCTGAACAGACCGCACAGGCTTTCATTGAACTGAAAAAAGCGGGAAAGGTCAGAAACTTTGGCGTTTCCAACTTTAAAAACCACCAATTCGATATGCTTCAATCTTATCTGCCTTTTCAGCTGGTCACAAATCAGATTGAGCTTTCAGCTTATCATCTTGAAAATTTTGAAGATGGAACACTTAATCATTGCCTGGAAAAAAGGATTGCGCCTATGGCCTGGTCTCCTCTGGCGGGCGGGAGAATCTTTTCGGCTCAGGATGAGAGGGCTAAAAGGCTTCAGGCTGCCCTGAAAGATATCGCAGGGGAAATAGGAGCGGGTGACATTGATGAAGTCCTCTATGCATGGCTCCTGAACCATCCTGCGCGGATTATGCCGATCATTGGATCAGGCAAACAGCACAGAATTAAAAAAGCAGTTAATAGCATGAAACTGAAGCTGGACAATCATCAGTGGTTTGATATCCTTCAAAGCTCCATGGGTCATGATGTTCCATAATTGACAAACAGAAAGGCCGGCCACAAGAGTGGACCGGCCTTTCTGATGCTGCAAGAATATCAACCTGTTTATTGGAACATGCCTTTGAAAGCTGGAGTAGAAATATCAACACCCTCAAAAACCTTTGTCATGTCAGCAATATAGTCTTCTTTAAATGCTTCAGCTTCGGCAAGGTCCTCTGACCCGGCCTTAAGAAGCTCACCTTTTTTTGTGAAATATTGAACGAGGCTGTCAGATGCACCTTCGATATCTGCAGAATAGTCGCCCAATTCTTCAGGAATCTCAATTCCGTCTAGACCAGGTTCAAAAGCAGAAGCTGCTTCTGCAGGATCTTTACCTTCTTCTGCAAAAGATGCCTCAGTACTGCGGATCAGCTTTGTGACTTCAGATTGGTAGCTGAGAAGCGCAGATTTTTGTTCTTTGCTGCTGTCAGCCTTTTCAGCTGTTTCAGTCTCAGCGGCTGAAGTGTCCTTTTCGGTGTCAGCCTCTTTAGACGTGTCATCGGAACACGCTGCCAAGCCGGCAGTCATAAGGGAAGCCATTAATAATGCCATTAATTTTTTCATTCTTTTCTCTCTCCTTTTTCTGTTGACCCTTTTTTTTAAAAATAGGTTATTTACTGACAATTTATAATTTAACTAGTTTTCATACTTTTTTCAACCCTTTTTTGTTCGAAAGTCGAAACACAAAGATATTTTTATATAATTTTTAAATATTATGAATTGAGTAAATATTTTATATTTAGTAAAAAGACTGTTTTAGTGCATCTTGTTGATTTTGGGCTAATTTCAGCTTTAACGAATCGAGTCCAAAATCGACAACAATGTTGAACAAAAAAAGACCTCCGCCTGGAGGCCTTACCTAGCTGGTTCTTCTTCCTTTGATAAGATTGATGACGAGCAGAACAGCAGCAATTACGAGGAGAATGTGGATGATCCCTCCAGCAATCTTAAAAATGAAGCCAAGCAGCCACAGCACGAGAAGTGCACCTATGATAAATTTCAGCATTATTATCTTCCTTTCTATTCATGGTAGCATTTAAATACCCTTTGATACTTTAGCATAAACACACGTAATCAGCTTGGATCCGCTTCATCCAGAACTAATGCAGTCACATTGGTATATTCCCCTTTTTGTCTTTCCTGTGCGGAGGCATCCTGGTTCAGTTCATCACTGTCATCTATGCCCGGCGCCATAGTCGGTTCTTTTTTGTCCTCAGGCAAGTTAATCACTCCTTTTTTATGTTTACTATCTCCTTTCAGAGAAATCATATTCCCGGTTTAGCACGGTGCGGAAAGGGAAAAAAACAATAAGACAGCGAAAGGAGTTTTTTATATGATTAAAGAATACGCAGTTGTACCAAATAAGGACGAAAACCTCTGGCTGGTCAAGCTGGAAGATGCAGCACCTGCAGCACAATTCGGCAGCCGTACGGCAGCAGTGGAAGAAGCTGAAAAGATGGCTAAAGAAAATAAGCCGAGCAAGGTGACCGTAATGGACGATAATCATGAGGTCATCGATGAAAAATTATTTCAATAAAGTAAAAGCCCGGCCTTATATGGCCGGGCTTATCTTTTGCTGCTTAAATCCTCTTCAATCAGAGACTTTAGAAGTATCCTGTAAGAGCTGCAAAGTTCTTCCCCTTCTGTGTCCCCAGCTTCCCAGCAGTATTCCCTGAAAGTATCCATTTCCGTAAAGATCAAGTATAACAGCCCTTCGTCAAGCTTCAGATTCATTTTCAGACCAGCTGCATCTTTCCACGGCAGCTGCATCAAAAGCTGCTGATAAAGATCATGAAAAATGCTGTACTCCCTTTTCAGCTGCTCCCTCTCACCTATTAGAATATCATCCCTGGTTTGAATCACTTCCCCCCTCCAATGAATGTTAAAGGTGCAAAATGCCAGCCAAAAAGATCTTTCTTCAGGCGAAATCATGATGGTTCCTGCAATGTCAGCCTGACTGCCTTCATCAAACGAAAATATTTCCATATCCGCCTCCCGATCTGTTCTTCCCTGAATGGGTCACCTGCCTATTATTTGCAGCTTTTCTGCATTCATTACATAGGATAACCTAAAATCAGAAAGGAGCTGTGCCCTATCAGCAACCATGCTAATTCAGGAATTTCGCCCATCATATTTACTGAGAATTTGAAAGAATCTGCCCTCGGGAATCAGGTGATCTACAAAAACAGTCTATTCAGAGAGGCTGTCACACGGTCAATCGAATCTTTTAAGGCCGATATGCTCGCTGCAGCAGACCAGCATTCTGAGGACCTGGCCGGGCTCGAAGAAGTTTATTTAAAACAGCTGAAAGAATGTATGCTAAAGCAGGAAGAAGCTGGCTTGAGAATCCTTCAGCGGCTGGAACTGATGGAAGAGCATCACCTGCAGCTTGCAGAAAGTGTGGAGCAGAAAAATGCCCGGCAGGAGAAATGGAATGACCAGCAAATCATCCAGGAAGCGATGATGCTGGAACTCTCCAGAAAGATGGATAACCTGCTTCCGCATAAAGGCCTTTTAGAAGAACAGGAAGACTTGAAGAATAAAGTGGCTTCTCTCGGAGATCTGCATGAAATGACCCATCTGACCATTATGGAACGTCTGGATAAACAGGAAGATCTGCTTCAGAAACTGGGCAGGCATTTCGAAGAGCTGCGTTCTGGCATGCATGATCGATTTGGTGCTGTCAGCAGTTTCCTTGAAGACCGCTTTTATCAGCTGACACAGCCTGTGCAGCGTTTCATGATTAAAGATAAACAAATGCAAAAAGAGGAAGATGAAAGAACAATAGTATAAAAAAGAAAGAGGCCGAATGGTGTCTCCGGCCTCTTTCTTACATTACATATATCAATCAAGTATCCTGACCGTCAATGTCTGTCTGCCAAACTTGATTGCTTCTTCTTTAGTCGGGATAAATACATCAATTTTATTGCCTTTGATGCTGCCCCCTGTATCTCCGGCAATCGCATTGCCGTATCCTTCAACATATACCTTGGAGCCTAAAGGAATGACATTGGGATCTACCGATATGACTTTCTGATCTGGATTTGCATTTAAATCAATTCCAGTAGATGTTACGCCGGAACAGCCTTCACAGCTGGCAGTATAAGCGGTTGCTGTAACGGTGATTTCCTTGCCCTCCTCTTCCTGTGCAGCTGGTGCACTGGCTTCAGGAGAAGGCTTGGTGCTTGCAGAAGCTTCGCTTTCAGCAGGCTTAGACTCAGCAGGGGCTGTTTTTTCTGGAGCAGGAGACTTTTCAGCAGCTTGTACGGCCTGCTGTTTTTCAGTCTGTTCCTGCTTTTGAGGCGCTGATGCTGCCGGTTTTTCCTTTATGCTTCCTTTTGGATGGATGACAAGGACCTGTTCAGGGTAGATCAAGTCTGACGACAGATTATTCCAGTGCATTAAATCACTGACGGAAACGCCATAATTCCTGCTGATAGCCCAAAGCGTATCCCCGGATTTAATTATGTATTTTTTTTCTGGAAAAATAGAAAGAGTGGTTTCTGCCCTGA
Organism: Bacillus infantis; assembly: GCF_008180445.1. Taxonomy (GTDB): domain Bacteria; phylum Bacillota; class Bacilli; order Bacillales; family Cytobacillaceae; genus Bacillus_AB; species Bacillus_AB infantis_B. Next base: position 374,889 of record NZ_VTER01000006.1, on the reverse strand, counting down.
TCATGTCTGAAGATAAGTCATTCCACTGCTTAATATCATTTACTGTTACTTCATATTTTTGGGAAAGCCACCAAAGGGTATCTCCCTTTTTTACGGAAATTTCATCTGCTTGTGCATTCGCTCCGGCAGATCCGGCCATGGCTGCTGCCGCTACTAAAGATAAGATTTGTTTTTTCATTCTGATAACCTCCTGATAGCTATTTCTCGCTAACGGAATCTATCATAGCATGAAAAAATCTGAGAAAAAGAACAGAGAGATAATAAATCCTTTACGTTCATGACAAGCATTTAACAGCAATATTTCGCTTCTCGAATTATCTCCTAATTTTTGTCGGATGTGGAAAATTCTAAAATTATTTGATAATTCCCTTCACAAATAACAGAATTGAATGTATACTGTACTATAACAGAAGTAAATAAAATTAATTGTATTATAAAAGGAGGAAATAACATTGATTAAGAACCCGGTTGAATTTTTCAGGAACCTTCCGATGAAGGAATGTCCGGAATGCGGCGAGCATATGGAAGAGCAGGCAGAATCCTATTTGCTGGAATGCGACAGATGCCTGGCTAAAAAACATGAATAGCATTCAGAAACGGGCTGAGCCCGTTTTTTTGTGGCAAAAATTAAAAATATTTAGATAAATGATATGAAAATGCCTTCCGATGAAGTATAATTTCCTTAGGGTACCGAAGCATTTTCCCGATTTACCTAAAGGAGGTCTTTATAAATGACTGAAAAAACACTTGTTAAAAGACTCGCACGCTCAGAGGTCTCAGAGGCTGTTACATGGGATTTGAATGATTTGTTTTCGTCTGAAGAAAGCTGGAAGAGTGAGCTTAAAAGCCTGGAAGCGGACCTGTCCCAGTTTGATTCATATAAAGGCAGACTTGCCGGCGACTCTGCCGTCCTGAAGGAATGCCTGCTGGCACAGGAAGCTTATTCAATACGGATGGTCCAGGCCGGAACCTATGCTTCCCTCCGCCAATCGGAAGATGGATCTGATCCTGACAATCAGTCCAACGCTTCCCTGGCAGCTTCGCTCCGGGCAAAAGTAAATTCCGCCCTTTCCTTCATTGAATCGGAAATCCTGGCTTTTGAAGACGGGATGCTTGAGAAATACATAAAAGAACAGCCGGAGCTGGAAGCATTCAGAAAGAGTCTTGAAGAGCTTCTTGAAACAAAAAAACATAAGCTCAGCCCAGAGACTGAGGAAGTCCTTGCCTCACTTGGCGAGGTTCATGCGTCTCCATATCAGGTTTATCAGAACAGCAAGCTGGCAGATATGCAGTTTGCTTCATTTGAGGACAAGGAAGGCAATGTGCTGCCAAACTCTTTTGCTCTATTTGAAGACCGTTATGAATTTTCGCCTGATACACATACAAGAAGAGCAGCTTATGAATCTTTCACTGGTACACTGAAGCAGTACAAGAACACGTTTGCTGCCGCCTATTCGGCGGAAGTTAAAAGACAGGTGGTTCTGTCCCGGGCAAGAAAGTATGGATCTGCAACAGAAATGCTGCTGGAGCCTCAGCAGGTTACAGAGGAAATGTACCATAATCAGCTTGATATCATCGGGGAAGAATTGGCCCCTATCATGCGCAAATATGCAGAACTGAAAAAGACGGTACTTGGCCTTGATAAGATGACATTTGCTGACCTAAAGGCACCGCTTGACCCTGAATTCAACCCGGCCACCACCTATGAGTCTGCAAGTGAAGTCATCCTGGAAGCCCTTCAGGTGATGGGTCCAGAGTATACAGAAATTATGAAAAAAGGCCTTGAAGACAGATGGGTCGACCTTGCTGACAATATCGGCAAATCGACAGGTGCGTTCTGCTCAAGCCCATATGGTTCTCACCCTTATATCCTGATCACATGGACAGATACAATGCGCGGGGCATTCGTACTGGCACATGAATTAGGCCATGCCGGCCATTTCTACCTGGCAAATAAAAATCAGCGGATCATGAATACCCGTCCCTCTACTTACTTTGTAGAAGCGCCATCGACGATCAATGAGCTTCTGCTGGGCCAGCATCTTCTGGAAGGCACAGAAGATCCGCGGATGAAGCGCTGGGTCATCCTTCAGCTGCTTGGAACCTATTATCATAACTTTGTTACACATCTCCTGGAAGGCAGATACCAGAGAAGAGTCTACTCTTTGGCGGAGCAAGGGGTTCCCCTGACGGCTGCTTTATTATCCAGGGAAAAGAAACAGGTGCTTGAAGATTTCTGGGGCAGTTCAGTTGAAATCGATGAAGGGGCAAGCCTGACATGGATGAGGCAGCCTCATTACTACATGGGTCTGTACCCTTATACTTACTCTGCGGGATTGACTGTATCAACTGCTGTTGCACAAAGGATCAAGGAAGAAGGACAGCCTGCCGTTGAACAGTGGATCGATGTACTGAAAGCCGGAGGAACGAAAAAGCCGCTGGAGCTTATCAGGGACGCTGGAGTTGATATGAGCAAGCCGGATTCGATCCGGAAAGCCGTTTCTTTTGTCGGTTCTCTGGTTGATGAATTGGCAGACAGCTATCAATAATAATAATAGAGGGTGAGCCTGATTCAGGCTCACCCTTTTTAGTCAAGCGGCCTTAAAGCTGAAGTGCGGTCAATGAAAAGAAACCCATCATACCGGTCAGAGATTTGTGAAGGAACATAATTTCCATTTAGTTCAAATTCCGGATTATATACAACCCCCACTGCTCTGTGTCCAATCTTTTCTTGAAAAAGGCTGCGATTTTCACTGTTGAAGAGAATCAGTTTATTATGTGCACCTGCCCGGTGAAGCAAATCCTCCCAGCTCCCTTCTGCTGCAGGAGGCAGAAGCATCACTTCCCTTCTCTCCCCCCAGCTGCGTCCGGCAATCACGGTCCCATCGTATGTTCCCAGACCGAGCGCAAATACTTTGCCGGCATACCTCTCCCTGAGAATCTGGCCGACATTTGTCATCCCATGACTTTCCATATCAGTCGCTCTTGCATCACCGATATGCGTATTGTGCTCCCAGACAACAACCTTTGTATCTTCACCATAATATTTGATGATTTCCTCCATTGCGCTGACCATATGCCTGTCCCTAATGTTCCAGTCCTCAGATCCGCCTTTTACCATTGACCGGTAATAACTTTCCGCATGAAGTGCCACAAGGCTGTTGACTGAAAGATTAAGCGCCATTTCATTTTGAGGAGGGTATTTTGTCATATTTCTGCGGATATTAAGCTGCAGCGCCATGACTTCTTCCTCGCACGATTCTCCATAAAACCCTGACGACACCGCATAATCTTCAGGATTCCTGTAATAAGGCTCAAAACAGGAAAAAGCTTTTTTGGCAGCTTCTGCATCATTGGAGCTGTCTTTTTCAAGATACTGGATGACTTCCTCCATTGATTCCCACAAACTGTAGACATCCAACCCGTAAAAGCCAATACTACCTTCTTTTGCCTGCTCATTATAATTCCTGAGCCATACGATAAAATCCTGGATTTCCTGATTGGCCCACATCCACTCAGGCCATCGGTTAAATGCTGCTTTCAATACATCCTGAGGCAAGCGCTGATTATACGACTTAATATAGCTGTTGATCTCGAAACAGGAGGGCCAGTCCCCTTCTACACAGACAGCCTTGAAGCCGTATTGTCCGATAAGCTTCTTCGTCAGCTCTGCCCTCCAGGTATAAAATTCAGATGTTCCATGGGAAGCTTCCCCCAGGAGGACGAACTGGGAACTGCCGGCAGCTTCTGCTGCTGCATCCAAGTCATTAAAATCATCAATCCTAATGCTGTGTTTCCGGATATCTGAGATTATTCTTTCTGCATTATTTTTAAACATTCCCTGCCTCCTCTTTTTTTCTATCTGTTATGCGTATTCCCCGCTGCTCACATCCTAAAGCCTCTGCTTTAATTTGGTCGTAATGCATAGTGGAGATACATCAGGAAAAACTTTTAAATAGAAGGTTTGAAAAAAAGGAGGCGATATACTTGCAGGAGAAAAAAACAGAAGACCCTAAGAATTTTGCACCTTCTGAGCCTGAAATGGCAATAGACACTGATGCACGCGGAATAAACGAAAGAAATACGCCCGGAGACTCTGTCAATGAGCATGAATCACTGGAAACAGCCAATAGCATCATAGCTGCAGGCGAAATCGGACAGCAAAACGAGAACTTATAAAGGAGAATGCCAATATGGATATGATCAATCCTAAAGAAGTAAAAGCCGGGGACGAGGTATTTGTCATATATAACAACCCCCATACCCCTACCGTCTCAAATATCCGGGCAGCAGAAATCGTTCAGCATCCTAAAGATCCTAACGCTTATGCCCTATTCCTAAACGAAACCTTTCACGTAATCGAAGACGACGACGCCCTGTTCACCTCACAAGCCGCCGCAGAAAAAGCATTTGAAGAACATTATGAATAGAAAAGCGTAGGCGACTGTTCAGGTGCGACAAGCATAAGACGCTTTGGAATTGAAGGCGTTCTTTGCCTTCGGTTCCAAAGTGGCTTATGACTCGAGCACCTAGGAGCCGGAGCTGGACAAATAGAAAAGCGGAGGCGACCGTTCAGAATTAAGGAACGCAGGCTAAAGACGCCACGTCCTGTGGCAACGCCTGCATGACCCGCGTCCTGCGGGCCCAGCATAAGACGCTTTGGAATTGAAGGCGTTCTTTGCCTTTAATCCTTGCGTGGCTTATGACTCGAGCACCTAGGAGCCGGAGCTGGACAAATAGAAAAGCGGAGGGCGCTCGCTCAGCCCTGACAAACATAAGACGAGCAGGGCGGAAGGTTGTACTTTGACCTTCTGGCCTGATTGGCTTATGACTCGAAGGGCTAGCGCCCGGAGCTGGACAATAGAAAAGTGTATAAGCCTTGTTCCTAATAAGGAACGCTGGCTAAGAACTCTGCGCCATGCCAACAAAAAGAAGCCTGACAAAGGTTCAGGCTTCTTCCCATTGAGCGTGCAGCATCAAATCTTTGGGAGCTCTCTTATTTCAGCAGTCATGCCTGTTCCGCAAAGGGGGCATAATAAGTCATCGGATGCGAAATCCTTCCTCATCCACCCATTGCAGGATTCACCGGCGCAGGAGTATACTTCAGTATCCATCAAGATATCTTCAGGCTTTTCTTCTTGTGCTCTCTTGTTGAAAAAAATAGGAACCGCCTCCTTTTTTTCTAGTATGTGCAGGTTCTGCCTTTTTAACCTGTAAAATAAAAAGAACTGGAGGGGAATATGCTTGGAGTCTAATAAAAGGTATACTGCTGCTGGAACAGATATTGAAGAAGTTAAGAAGAAAAATGCAGCTTCGGGACTGTCTTACAACGAAGTCAAAAGGCAGCTGGCAGAAAAGCATCAGAGCAGGAATAAATAACAGCCGCATCTGGCGGCTGTTATTTTTCAATCCAGCTTTCACAACCAGATGCAGGCGGTATGGCTCGAAATAATAGGTGTTTCTACGGCTGAGCCTTCAAGCTCAGGCGGAAAAAGTGAGTCACTGCTCCCCTCTTTTTTGCATGCAGAAAAGCCCGGAGCTGGCTGCTCCGGGCCCATGATCCTCGGTTATTGATTTTTCAGGTCTTCCGGCAGCGTATTATGCAGGCTTTTAGGAGCCGGGTTCAGGAATGGCTTTTCGGCATTCGGTTTAGGATCAGCAACATATTCATATTCTCCCTGGCCATCAAGTGCAGGTCCGCTTGCCCACCGTCCTGCGCCGCTTTCCTGGCCTTCAGAAAGATTATATAGTTTATAAGCAATATCCTTTTTCTCAAGGTCGCGAGGGAATGTGCTTGGTGTAATGATGCCTTCCTTTTCCTCTAGTTCAGCGATTGCTGCCATCCATTGGTTTTGGTGGTAAGAATCGCGGGCAATGAGGGTAGATAGCAAATCTTTAACTCCCGCATCATCAGACATTTCATAGAGGCGTACTGCCTGCAGGCGTCCTTGGGATTCTGCATTCAGGTTGGCCCTGAAGTCAGCCAGAAGGTTGCCGCTTGCAATGGTATAGCTGCCCATCCAAGGGTTGCCGACACTGTCGCTCGGGCGGGCACCAAGTCCGCTTACAATCGCGTGCTGCGGATTCATCCCGCCGAGGACTGCACCAATGACAGGATCTTTTGCTGCATCTTCCTGGTCCTTGACAGGCGCGTTATCGAGCAGGCGTGCAACCATTGTCGCAAGCATTTCAACATGCCCGATTTCTTCTGTCCCTATATCCAAAAGCAGGTCCCGGTACTTTTCGTTGCCGCGTGTGGCCCAACCCTGAAACATGTATTGCATGGCAACTGTCATTTCTCCATACTGCCCGCCGATCAGCTCTTGCAGCTTCTTGGCAAACAAAGGATCCGGACGTTCCGGCCTTGCTTCGAATTGCAGTTCTTTTACATGATAAAACATAAAATTCCTCCTCGACAGGTGTATTTTAGTTCGGCTGGATAAGCCTTCCTAGAATAAGTACCCCTGGTGGAAAAACATAAACTATAGAGGAAACACGGAAAGATTTTACCTTTACAGTTAAATTTTTCCGGTTAATATAATAATTTAGTCATGCGTCGTAAGTCCTTCGATAGGTCTATGTTCTCGATCGAGAAGGTCCCACCTTTTACCCTTTTTATGCCAAATGTATTGTTTTTTGAGAAGCGAAAGCATACAATCCATTGCGGCAAAGAAAAAGTAAAAAGGAGATTAATGATTGAAATATACACAAAATGAAAAGCTGAGCATCTATAATGGCCTGGCTTCTACTATATCTACCAATGCGGTCAACGGCTATATCCCCCTCCTGGCCATCAGTGTGCTTGGAGCTACAAATCAGCAGATGGGCCTGATAAGCTCCCTTCCTTCTATCATTGGCCTTCTGGCCATCATTCCTGGAGCAATCTGGATCAATCGTTCCCCAAGCAAAAAAAGGGTTGCCGTTGCCTCAACACTTGCGACAAGATTCCTTTTTATGCTGATCTTATTTGTCCCGTTCCTGCCAAAGGAATATGCGCCATGGATTCTCATCGGCCTTATTGGCTTGCTTAATTTTCCGGGAGCTGTTTCCGGACTTTCCTGGCAGTCCATGATCGGAGATCTGGTTCCTGAAAAAAGACGCGGTGAATTCTTCAGCAGCCGGAACCGCTATAACACTATTGCTGCAATGATAATAACGTTCGGTACAGGGTTTTTCCTTCAGCAGTTTGACCAGAGCTCCCCTTTACCTTATCAAATTCTGTTTGCGGCTGGTTTCCTGTTCGCTCTGCTGGAGGTTTATTACTTGTTTAAGCATAAAGAAAGCCCGGTGATAAAAGAAAAGCCGGAAGAAGCTATCAGGCCAAAGAAACTATCACTGGCGTTTTTCAGTCACAAGCCCTTCCTTACATTTGTTATCTGCGGCCTTTTATTCAATTTTGGTGCCCAGATGGCATGGTCGATTTTCAGCATATATCAAATAAAGGAAGCGGGAGCAACTGCCCTGTGGCTTTCCCTGTTTTCTGTGACCAACCAGCTGGCCCAGATTGCCAGCATCAAGTGGTGGGCAAAAGCGGCAGACAGGAAAGGCAACAGCTTTATCCTGTTCATCGCCGCAGCTGGCATGGCAACGGCCCCTCTCCTTACAGTCGCTTCAGCCAATCTCGTTTACTTGACGTTAATCAATCTCTGGATCGGCCTTTTTGTTTCGGGAACCAATCTGCTATTGTTCAATCAGCTTCTTAATGCTTCGCCGGAAAAAAACAGGACCAGCTATATTGCCAACTATAACTTTTTGTTATCCCTTGTCGGTTTTATCGCCCCGCAATTCGGAGTGTTCCTGCTTGATCATTTCGGTATGTTATCGGCTATGAGCATAACTTCAGCTGTCCGTTTTGCAGCAGCGCTTTCCTTCCTGTTTGCGGCTCTAACATTAGAAAGAAAAAAGATGCTGCCGGCACTTTAAGAGCAGGATTTCCTGCTCTTTTTATCTTTAGACGGTTTTTGTCATTGCTGCTAATTATAAAATCATATTTGTGAAACAAAATTTTACAAACCTGTTAACACACTATTAGGCACACATAGATCATCCGGCTAAATGGCCCCATCACAATATCCAGCAGCAGAGCCATAGGGAAGTCGTTTTATTTCTGCCTATTAAAGGGATTGACATTTCCTGTGTTGAATATAAATCGATAACGCTTTCAAACGGGGTGGTATTATTGCTTGAAACCGAAATAACAGCAGACGAGATTCAGGAAGAAACCTCTCTCCTTCCCTCTTACAGGAGAGATATGCGCGAGTATACGGAAAAGCAGGCCGGCAGATTCATTAAGATGAACACTGTTAGGGATTGGTCCTTGCTCTCGTGGAAAGACATCGGGAAGCCATATGAGGTGACATCATTTGCAAAAGAAAAGCATGATTGGGAAAGGGAGAATGAAAAGGAACTTCCCGTCCATACATCATGGGAAATGTTCAACCGCTCTTTTCATCAGTGGTTTGTTAAAGATGTCCCAGCCGAAATGGACAGGTCTAAGAAGGATTTCTTGAAAAATGCAGCTCTGATGAAGCCCCGTGCAGCGAAATCAGCTTTGGGCGAGCTGGTAAGGCTGTCACTATGGAATTATGTTCACAGGATTCAGGATGGCATATGGGATCCGCGCGGAAAAAGAGGCCTATTTGCCAACTTGGACCTTGAAAAGCCCCGTATCCTGTTTTTAGGTGCTGCAGAAGGATATGAAGCAATGCAGCTGTCTGCCATGTATCCGGGCGGAGAAGCAGTACTGGTGGATTATGATCCGTTTTGCAGGGATGCACGCTTTGAAGAATTTCCGGAATCATATCCATTCCTTGGCCAGAATATACAAACAGGAGGCAGAAAAGCTTTTTACAAAAATGATTTCCAGATCGACTATGTAGTGGAGGATATCAGGAATCTGCCTTATGGGAAGGAATTTGATATTGTCTTAAGTGTGGGCCTGCTGGAGCATTTCCCTGACAAAATGAAGCCCGAGGTGGTCGATTGGCATAGAAGTTTTGTGAAACCATCAGGTTATATCATCATGACGACCCCAAGAGCTCAGCTCAGGTCCAAGCTTTATTATGAAATAATGGCCGATGTCATGAACCACACGTACCGGGAGCTTATGACAGTCGAACAGATGGGGCTTTATTTGTATGAAAACGGACTGGAAATTCTTCAGCACGGCTTTATAAAAGTGCACAATGGCATTGTAGCAAGAGCAAGATAAAATGACAGAATCAAGCTGCATAGCGCAGCTTGATTCAAGTTAATTCTTATAGTCTGCCCTTTTGCCCACTTCAGGTTCTCCGCCGGTCTGATTGCCTGTTGTAGCGGTATAGCCGACTTGGTAGGATGAATTGCGCTGTTTCTTTAACGCATCCGGCATTTTGTATTGTGACATGTCATCCTGTGCTTCTTTTGGCATGATGAATCCCTCCTTGCGGCTGTCATTATATTGTTTTCTTTTTCAGGATTTTAATTCAGAGAGACCGTCCTTGCGAGCAAGAATTGTTTCGGAGTAAAACGAAAAAAGGAATCTGTCTGAAAACAGATTCCTTTTTGCTCTTGATTCAGAAAGGATTAGAAGCCTCCCCCAACATAAGCAGCACCAACGATAATCAAAAGGATGAAAAGCACGACGATAAGGGCAAACCCTCCGCCGTAGCCGTAACCAGCTCCACCGCTCATTCATTGCACCCCCTTTATGCACGACCTAGGGTATTGTATGAGAAGGATGGCTGTTTTGAATGGGCTAATAGTATCTTTGTGCTTAATTGAGCTCTTACCATAGAAATGGGACAAAAGCTAAAGCGGCAATGGCTCCGAACGCAATGCCGATGCCAAAGCCTCCCCAGCCCCAGCCCCAGCCGTAAGGATACGCAAATCCATCAAACTCTCCATAGCCGTAACCGCCGTAATTTCTGCCGCCCGCAGGTCTGATAAAAACCTTTGAAGGTGTAACACGTTCTATAACTCCCACATGCTCTCTTCCATGCACAGTCCGGATCCGCACCATTCGGCCCATGCCGCCTCTGCACTGATTGTAATAGCTTCTTGACATTTCAATCACCTCCGATATGTTGTCCGCTAACATCATATGCAGGAGGGCCTGTCAGCTAATGGACAAACGTCAGGGGGCAAATGCGGATATTAGCCAAAAGCTGGACCAGTATATTTTGCGGAAAAAAATGCGGAGCAATTTCTGCCCCGCATTTTCATCCGCCACTCCTATCCAAATATCTTTTTGTCAAAAGCAGGCTGGCAATTAAGATAAGCTCAAACAGATTCGTAACAGCGGCACTGCCTGGATCAAATGGTACAGCACTTCCTGCAGTCATAATAGCAATTCCCGCAAACATCCAGAACCAGCCTGTTTTTTTCCAGACAATAACTCCGGATATCAAGAGAAAGACCGATACGCCGATCACCATTACAGGAGGACCGTGAGCATGCAATGGTGCATATTTCAGCACCCCGTATTCAGTTACTGCCTCAAGCTGAAGATCCCTGATGGCCAAGAATTCTATGGACATTAAAGCAATGGTCAATATCCAGGCAAACCCCAGGCTTCTCTTTTGATCAAGCACCCTTGCACCCGATTCTTTTGCAGCATACCAGGCAAAGAGAACTAGGAGAGGTGTTGCGGCGGCATGTAAAATAAATCGCATTCTATTGAGGGACAGAAGCATTTCAGATTCCCCGGCTATCTGTCCTGCTGCAAGGATGCTATTATCGTAGATCAGGCCGGCAATCACAACTAGCAGCACATCTCCGTATGCGGGCCTTCCCTTTTTAAATAAAAGATAAATTCCCCAAACAAGCAGCAGAGTGTAAATGAAAGCATAAATACCGAAAAAATAAGGATCCATCCAATCCCCCCTTTGTTTTTTTCTTCTGTTTCCCTGAACCTGATCAGACTAACCATATTTAATTTTCCGCAATGGCATATATGGAAAACAGAATCCATGTATTAATTTTCTAAACAATTTTATTAAACAAAATACTGGACTGTAAACGGATTCATGTTAAAATGAAACAGGTTAATTAGTTGGATGTCTGACGTCTGTTCTCATACAACATTTGGAAGACGTTTATGAAGATTTTTATAAGCTAGAGATTACTATTAGTTTTTAAGGGGTGGAAATGATGAATTTACTTTGGGGACTATTTGGGATAGCAGTCGTTCTTGGAATCGCACTTCTCTTCTCTTCAAACAGAAAAGCGATCAATCTTAGGACAATTGCTGGTGGCCTTGCCATTCAGCTGATTTTTGCTTTTGCTGTACTTAAATGGAGTGCAGGAAAAAAAGCACTTGAGCTGCTCACCGAAAAGGTGAACAATATCGTAGGATATGCGAACGAAGGAATTAACTTCCTGTTTGGCGGCCTGTTTGCTGATGGAACGAATATCGGGATGGTATTTGCCTTTCAGGTTCTGCCGACTGTCATTTTCTTCTCGTCTTTAATTTCTGTTCTTTATTACATTGGTGTCATGCAGTGGGTTATCAAGATTATCGGCGGAGGCCTTTCAAAACTGCTGGGGACAAGCAAGGCAGAATCCATTTCTGCAGCTGCAAATATTTTTGTGGGCCAGACAGAAGCTCCTCTCATTGTCCGTCCATTCATCAGTAAGATGACCCGGTCGGAATTATTCGCTGTCATGACGGGCGGACTTGCTTCAGTTGCAGGTTCAGTCCTTATCGGTTATTCCCTGCTGGGCGTGCCGCTGGAATATCTCCTTGCTGCCAGCTTCATGGCTGCTCCTGCAGGCTTGGTAATGGCAAAGATCATGATTCCGGAAACAGAACAATCACAGACAGATAAAGAGATTACGATTGAGAAAGATACAGAGTCTGTCAATGTAGTGGATGCAGCCGCAAAAGGCGCCAGTGTCGGTCTTCAGCTTGCGTTGAATATCGGTGCCATGCTATTGGCTTTCATAGCGCTTGTTGCCATGATCAACGGACTGATCGGCTTTGTCGGCGGAAGGTTTGGTATTGATAATCTGTCTCTTGAAATGATTCTCGGCTATGTTTTCTCGCCAATTGCATTTGCGGTCGGTGTGCCGTGGTCAGAAGCAGTACAGGCTGGAGGATATATCGGTCAAAAGCTTGTTCTGAATGAATTTGTGGCCTATTCTTCCTTTGCCCCTGAAATCGGGAATCTATCTGAAAAAACTTCAGCCATCATCAGCTTCGCTCTTTGCGGATTTGCCAATATTTCATCGATGGCCATCCTTCTTGGCGGTCTTGGAAACCTGGCTCCCGACCGGAGAGGCGATATCGCTAAACTAGGATTCAAAGCAGTCGCAGCAGGTGCGCTGGCTTCATTGCTGAGCGCAGCAATTGCAGGGATGCTGTTATAAGAAACCTCGACAATTATGTAAAAAAGGAAAGAAGCACTCCGCTTCTTTCCTTTTTTACGTGAATGAATCATCCTTTTTTCAAAATCACAACTTCACATTAAGGTTGACTTGTCTGCCTGCCTTTAAGCATCCATATTTTTTGCTATTTTAAAGGGGGAATCTCCTTTCATGCCATTAAAGCCTTTCATTTTTATGGTTTTTTTACGTTTCTCAAAGGATTGAATCTCCCGAAAAGGCGACTCTATAAAATATTGTCGAAAACTATCTGAAAATTTGTTCTCTTTTTATTTGAATAATAGAATCTGTAAATGCTAACATAGTTTATGGAAGCGCTATCAAAATAGGCTTTTGGCTACATAAATTAATTTTAGGGAGGAATTGCAATGACCCAATTAACAATTAATTTGAAGGAAAAAGTAGAAAAGTTCCTGGCCGGAAAGAAAAAGCTTTTCATTAATGGAGAATTCGTGGAAAGCGCCTCTCAGAAAACATTTGAAAGCTATAACCCTGCTACCGGTGAAGTTCTGGCGACCCTGTATGAAGCAGGTCCTGAAGATATTGATAAAGCCGTGCTCGCTGCAAGGAAGGCATTTGACGAAGGAAAATGGTCCAAGATGGGCAGCGCTAAAAGAAGCAGATTAATGTATAAACTCGCAGACTTGATGGAAGAACACAAAGAAGAGCTGGCACAGCTTGAAACCCTGGACAACGGAAAGCCAATCAGGGAAACCTCTGCAGCTGATATCCCGCTTGCCGTTGAGCATATGCGCTATTATGCGGGCTGGACGACAAAAATCGTCGGACAGACAATCCCGGTAAACGGCCCATTCTTTAACTATACACGCCACGAGGCTGTTGGAGTGGTCGGACAGATCATCCCTTGGAACTTCCCTCTCCTCATGGCAATGTGGAAGCTTGGGGCGGCACTCGCCACAGGATGTACGGTTGTCCTCAAGCCGGCAGAGCAGACACCTCTCTCCGCCCTGTATCTGGCGGAATTAATCCAGGAAGCTGGCTTCCCTGAAGGAGTCGTGAATATCGTCCCTGGTTTTGGTGAAACAGCAGGCCAGCCGCTTGTGGATCATCCTCAGGTCGATAAAATTGCGTTCACCGGTTCTACAGAGGTCGGAAAAATGATCATGCAAAGGGCTTCCAAGACACTGAAGCGTGTCACGCTGGAACTTGGCGGGAAGTCCCCGAATATCATCCTTCCTGATGCCGACATGACAAAGGCCATCCCAGGCGCATTGAACGGAGTCATGTTCAACCAGGGCCAGGTATGCTGTGCAGGATCGCGTGTATTCATCCAGAAAAAGCAGTTTGATAATGTAGTGTCAGATATGGTTGATCATGCCAAGAAGATCAAGCAGGGTGCGGGGCTTCATGCTGATACGCAGATCGGCCCTCTCGTTTCGACGGAACAGCAGAACAGGGTCCTTGGATATATTGAAAAAGGCGTCAGCGAAGGGGCAGAACTGCTTGTTGGCGGAAATAAGCCGTACGAGGAAGGCTATTTTGTCTCCCCTACCATTTTTGCCGATGTCCGGGACGAAATGACGATCGCCAAAGAAGAAATCTTTGGTCCTGTCATCTCGGCGATGCCGTATGAAGATCTTGATGAGCTGATTGCCAGGGCAAATAACAGCGAATACGGCCTGGCGGCGGGCGTCTGGACGAAGGACGTCTCCAAAGCCCATTATATCGCCAGCCAGCTCAGGGCAGGAACTGTTTGGGTCAACTGCTATAATGCCTTTGACGCAGCCTCCCCATTTGGCGGCTATAAGCAGTCTGGCATGGGCCGGGAAATGGGGTCCTACGCCTTGAATAATTACACAGAAGTAAAGAGCGTCTGGATTGGAATGAACTGATTCGATCATCAAAAGAGGGGCCTGCGGGCTCCTTTTTTTCTTTTAGAACCCCCCTTTTTAAATTATCGAATCATCCAGAAAGTGCGTTCCATACGAAAAGGTCCGGAAGAAGATATTTTTGCTCCTGCTTTTAAAATTTCACATAATATCCATGTCATTTTTTCCTTCTCTTCCCTATTCTTAAGTGGGAGGGAACGAAATGAAGAAACTTTATTGGATCAGCTCTATCCTTATTGCTGCCGGGATTTCTGCCGGGATTGCTTTTTTTGTCATCAGGGATCATTCAGCAGAAATTCCTGAAGATCTATCATTAATTGATGAAAATGGTGAAACCTACGATTTCGGCGAGCGTGGACAGACCTTAACATTAGTTGAATTTATTTATACCCATTGTCCTGATATCTGTCCCACAACAACGCAAAAAATGAATATGCTCAGAAGCGATCTGGAGAAAGATCATGTTTTTGGCAATAAAGTAAAATTCATGACAGTAACCATCGATCCTTATCGCGACACACCTGAAGTGCTGAGTAAGTATATGGACACTTTTGATATCAAAAAAGACGGGAACTGGGTGTTCCTGACTGGAGACCAAGACAGCATGAAAGAAGACCAGCAGGAAATACAGGAGCTCGCCAATGCTTTCCAGTTTCAGTACCGTGATCCCGGGGATGGCTTCTATGTGCACAGCACCTATGTTTATCTCCTGGATAAAGATAATAAATATATTAAAAAGTTCCCAATGGGTGAAAGTTTTGATAGAAAAGAAGTATATAAGAAGATTTTGAAGGAGCTGTAAAATCCAGGTTCCCACGGCCGGGATTTTTACTTGAAGCACGAAAAAGGCTGACTGCCGGAGAGGCAGATCAGCCTTTTGTAATATATTCATTCGTATGTTTCTTATGTTCTTCAGGCTGCACAACAGGAGACAGCTGTATATATGCCTGTCTCCTGTACCTCTCTGGTCTCAGTTCGTTGAGGAAGATATCTTTCCGGCCTGGTTAATGTGCAGCAGGTAGTCAGATTTTGGCTTAGTGAAGCTTATCTTTATGCCGGATTTTTTCAAACGGTTAACTAAATCGACGAGCTGCTTTTTAGCCATGTCAAAAAACTCCTTTGTTTTGCCTGTATGTTTTCATTTTACATGAAAAATATGAAAAAACTATGACATTCGGCAAATTAAATGTGAATAATTTTTGATAATTTTATTTATAAAAATTGGCAAGCATTCTGAGTCAGCTGATTTACTCTATCTATTTCCCATTTCTTCTCAGCTGAAACTTTTTCTCTTGCCTTTCTTCTTTTTCTGCCTTTTTCTTTTCATCAGGACCTGTCGGAAAGATTCGCTCTTGGACGCTGAAAGTGTTATAATTCTTACGATATTGTTTTTTTGGAGGAATCAAACCTATATGATAACTGTGAGCAACGTAGGTCTTCGTTATGGCGACAGGAAGCTGTTCGAAGATGTTAATATTAAATTCAATCCCGGGAACTGCTATGGCCTTATCGGCGCCAATGGTGCCGGGAAGTCGACTTTCCTGAAAATCCTCTCTGGAGAAATCGAGTCCCAGACGGGTAATGTATCACTTGGCCCAGGAGAACGCCTTGCAGTATTAAAGCAGAACCATTATGAGTATGAGGAGCATGAGGTACTTACGACGGTCATCATGGGCCATGCCCGCCTATACCAGGTTATGCAGGAAAAAGACGCCATCTATATGAAAGCTGATTTCTCTGATGAAGATGGAATGAAGGCAGCTGAGCTGGAAGGTGAATTTGCTGAATTGAACGGCTGGGAAGCTGAATCTGAAGCGGCCATCCTGCTTAAAGGCCTTGGCATTGGCGAAGAGCTCCATAATAAAAAGATGGAAGATCTTACAGGATCAGATAAGGTAAAAGTCCTGCTTGCACAGGCACTTTTTGGCAAGCCTGATGTCCTTCTGCTCGATGAGCCTACAAACCACTTGGATATCAAAGCAATCCGCTGGCTTGAGGAGTTCCTGATCAACTTCGAAAACACCGTCATTGTTGTTTCCCATGACAGGCACTTCCTCAATAAAGTTTGTACGCATATTGCCGATCTTGATTTCGGAAAAATCCAGGTTTATGTCGGGAACTATGATTTCTGGTATGAATCAAGCCAGCTGGCTTCCAGGATGGCTTCTGATGCAAATAAGAAAAAAGAAGAAAAAATCAAAGAGCTGCAAAGCTTTATTGCCCGTTTCAGTGCAAATGCGTCAAAATCCAAGCAGGCAACTTCCCGGAAAAAGCTGCTCGATAAGATCTCCCTTGATGATATCAAGCCTTCTTCCCGCCGTTATCCTTATGTTGGATTCACGCCTGAGCGCGAAATCGGAAATGATCTTTTAAGGGTGGACAGCATCAGCAAGACGATCGACGGTGTGAAGGTGCTCGACAATGTCAGCTTCATCATGAATAAAGACGACAAGATCGCCCTTGTCGGTACAGATGAAATTGCAAAAACGGCATTATTCAAAATCCTTACCGGAGAAATGGAACCGGACAGCGGTTCATTCAAATGGGGCATCACGACTTCGCAGGCGTATTTCCCTAAAGACAACTCGCAGTATTTTGAAAACAGCGAACTCAACCTTGTTGACTGGCTGCGCCAATTCTCCCCTCAGGATGAGAGTGAAAGCTTCCTGCGCGGATTCCTTGGCAGAATGCTGTTCTCAGGCGAAGAAGTGCTGAAAAAAGCCAGCGTGCTTTCCGGTGGAGAAAAAGTCCGCTGCATGCTTTCAAAGATGATGCTGAGCGGTGCAAATGTGCTTCTTCTTGATGAGCCGACAAACCATTTGGATCTTGAATCCATCACTGCATTGAATAACGGACTGACAAGCTACAAAGGTTCCATGATCTTCGCTTCTCATGACCATCAGTTCATCCAGACCATTGCAAACCGGATCATTGAAATCACTCCGAATGGCACTGTTGATAAGCAAATGACTTATGATGAATACTTGGAAAACGCAGACCTGCAAAAACAGGTAGCTGAAATGTATAAATAAAAATGAACCAGGAAAGCACTGCTTTCCTGGTTTTTCTTATTCCTGATCCAGTTCCGTTCTAGTATCAGGCTAAGGTTTTCAGGTGTCAGACATCTTGTTTTTTTGTCTTTTTTCTTGCTGAATCAGCTTTGATCCTGCCTGTTTCACTATTGGTCGTGCCCTGTCCCTCGACATCAGGCGAGCTTAAGCCGGTTTTGGAAGGATCTTTTTTATGCTTGGCCATCTTAAACACCTCCATTAATTACTTTTAACTCCCAAGCCCCATCTCATTCCTGGGAATAAGACCACGCTCTTTCAGGCATCATAACATTCAGAGGAGGTGTTAGTTATGGCGAAACGTATTGCGGTAGAACAATCTCTTACCAATATCCAGGAGGCACTCCGTGCGAAAGGCTATGATGTAGTTGACATGAAAACACAGGAGGATGCCCAGAATTGCTCCTGCTGTGTAGTGACAGGACTGGACTCCAATGTAATGGGAATGCAGGATACTTTCACTCAATCTTCAGTCATCGAGGCAAACGGGTTATCGGCAGATGAAGTTTGCCAGCAGGTTGAATCAAGGCTTCAATAAATGGCGCAGAAGACTAAAGGTTACTCTTTAGTCTTTTCTTTTATAAAAAGGCATTGAATCAGCTGATTCAATGCCTTTGTTTGATTCTGCGGTATATTTTCCGTGACATAATGTAAAGAGAAGCCAGTACCAGCACAAATACCATGTAAAAGACCCCTGACTTAACCGGTGTCTCCTCAATTTTCTGTGCCTGGACCGCTTCAGAAGGACCTGCTGCTTTTACGGCCTCCGGCTCGAGGGGGAAGATTTGAATCAGTTTTCCGCTTCCATCAACAATTTTCAAAAGGCCTTCTTCGGTGACAATTTTTTCAAAATGATTCAGCGGTAATGTGACAAAGCGGTCTTTTCCGCTAAAATAACGCTGGTCCCCTTTTTGAAAGGAAGTTTCTTTGCTGATCACCGAAGACTTGAAACGGCTGAAGCCGTAGTCAAATAAGGTTTTTGTATCATTATAGATATCCCTCTTGAAATCTGCTTTCATGACGATTGCAGTCAGCTGTATTTTTCCGTTTTCTGCCGATGTGGCCAGCGTCTGCTTGCTTTCGTTCACAAACCCTGTCTTTCCGCCGGTTATCCCGGTATATGGCACTTCCCCTTTAAGCATCCGATGGTGGGTAAATATCGTTGTATCCCAGCTTTCTCCATCCCATGCGAGCTCTTTTGTCCCGTAGATCGTTCTGAAGGCATTGTTTTTCAAGGCATAGCTGGTAATAAGAGCCATGTCCTCAGCTGTTGTATAATGTCTTTCATCAAACAAGCCATGCGGGTTTGTGAAATGAGTATTATGGACATGCACTTCTTTTTCCAGGAATGTGTTCAAATTTTTCTCAAACTCTTCCATACTTCCGTCAAGATGCTCGGCAATTGCCGCAGCAGCATCATTCCCTGAGTTTATCAGCATCCCCTCGATCAGGTGCCTGAGTGTTGTCTTCTCGCCTTCTTCTAAATAAACCTTGGTCCCTTCTGTTTCAACAGCACTCCTGCTGACAGTCACCATGTCATCCAGATTTCCTTTTTTTATTGCATAAATAGCAGTGGCAATCTTTGTCAGGCTGGCTGGATACATCCGGTCAGATCCATTTTTGCTGTATAAAATAGCATTTGATTGCGAATCAATTAAAACCGCAGCCTCACTCACTATGGCAGGTTCCTTTTCTTCTTTTGCATCAGCGTTTTGTCCGGCGTGTACAGTAAGCATGAAAATCATTAAAGCGGATAAAAATTTCTTCATCTGTCAATCTCCATTTGCTGATTTTGATAGTGCTAAATTCCCTAATTTTGATTGTACCAAAATATTTTGCGGCAAATGGGCTTGTTTATGAATTGTTACAAAAATGAAAAATAACAAATTTGGTGAATGTTGAGACTGGGCAGGCAGCTGGCCAAATTTAAAAGCCATCTATTATGACGGCTTCAAACAGTCTGCTTTTTTAAAAAGCTGCATATTCAGTTTGAACACTTTTTTCCAGCGCAGCAGAGTTCTAGCTTCCCCCGCAGCCGCCACCTCCTCCGCAGCTTGAGCAGCTGGATCCGCTTGAACAGTTCGAACCCCCTGAACAGCTGCCGGAATCTGAATCATGATCAGTGCTGCAGGCAAAACCGGAACAAGAGGTCGCACCCGCATACCCGCTCTTCATCATTTCCACAGGAAGCACCTCTTCAATATGTGATGAATAATCATCATGCTCATACATCGAGAAAAATACGGCTGCCGGAAGAAGCATGCTCATATCATGGGAAGAAGAAATCCGCGTGAATGGCTTTTTTTCATTTTTGCTGAAAGTCATTTCTGCTTCCCGGATGTCAATTTTGAGCTGCCGGATCAGATAAAGCTGAACATCTCTTGCTGCTTCTCCTTCCCTGAAATACTTTGCCATAAGCTCTCCTTCAGATTTGGTTCTGAAATCATGCAAAATGCCCTGCTCTATCGGTGTTCTTAAAAATTCTCCCCAAATCAAGCGGCTGTTTCTTGCCGGAGAAAATACCTGAAGGTAGACCCAGTCGAAAAAGGCTCTTTCCCCTGGGATGGGAACTGTCTCCATATTAGGTGTGTGGTGCAAAAAGCTGTTGTAGAACTTTTTCGAGAAATTCTCATAATCTCTAGTGAACATAAGCATCTCATGCCAGACTGCGTCCACTTTCCCGCTGAACATCGGCACCGATTTTAAGATGCTGCTTAGCACAAAGAATCTTTTAAGCTCAAAGAATACCCAGTCAAAATGCTTTTCCGACCAGGAAGGATGCTCTTTAAGCATTCTGTTTTTTATATTGGACTGAAATCCGTCAGACAGCGCCTTTTCTAAATGCTGTGCAAGCGATTTGGCTGCATCATTTTCGATGCCAAGCCCTTCAGGCAATTCATCCGCATACAGCCTCGGACGCCTTTTTCCTTTATTGCCGCTGATGATAGAAACCGCCATACCTAAGATGAATACGAAAACGATGATAAATACAATGAAACCTGCCATTTTCCCCCTCCTTATGACTGATACTACCATTATATTCTGTCATGCCTGTTTTTTACAGGAAAAAACCGCCATATTATTAATGGCGGTTTTCCTTGCTGGAATTCAATTTTGCTTCAAGGAAAAAATCTTTTAAATAATCGATGAAAATTTCGTCCCTGGCCAGCCAGGCGGAATGGTTCCTTTTAAGGTCATGTTCCGCAGCCGTAAAGCTGTCATATTCTTCCCCTGCCGTGCGGCCATTCACATCAATTCTCCATGAGCCGTTGTCCTTGAAGATGAGGAAATGATCTCCCTTTTTGTTCTCAAAAAGAGAGCCTGAACCGGATTCTTTATGATTATGTTCATTTTTATAGGCGTCACCCTTAATGGGTTCATCTGAAAAAACGTCCTTCACAAAAAGGGAAAATGCCTCTTCAGTCATGCTGCTGCCTGATGCTTTGGCATGCCCGCCGCCTCCGAACCTTCCCGCTATTTCTGAAACATCGATATGATCATGGATGGTCCTGTAGCTTATCCTTTTACCGCCTATGCTGAGCAGGGCAATATAGTCCAGGTGAGGGAATTCCTTTCCAAGCTCATTGCCAAGCTCGGAATGGTAAGATTCCGCGTGGACAATTCCCGCACAATGATCCCCTATAAAAGCCTGGACGATTTCCCGCTTTTTTCTTCTCATATAACGCTCAATCTTGCCTTCTTCCATTTCGAGAAGTTTTTTCTCAAATTCATCAAACTCGAATGATGCGCTGTCTTTAAGCCGGTCGAGCATTTTCTCTTCAAATTCTTCTATGGAAAGAAGGAAGAAGAGATCATTCAGCTGTTTTGCCTTCATGTTCCCGTTCTGGTCCCATTCCCATGTATCATATTGCCTGACGAGCTCTACAAATTCTTGAAGCGCTTCTGTTGGGGTAATATGATTTTCATTTATCAGGTAATCAAAGAAAAGGGAGGTGGCTGAAGCCAGCCTTCCGTCATCATATTCCACGGTAACGCTCGCCCAGCTGCTGGCATTCAGATGCAGAGCCGACTTGTGATGATCGATCAGCTTTACGGTCCCGCCTTCCTTTTGCAGCTGGCTTAACCGCTGTTCATTTTCTTCATTAACAGATAAATCTGTAATCAGCAGTATATCCTGTTTCTTTTCTTTGTTTTTCAGCCGGTCCAAATGCCGGCTGATCTGTATATCCAATCCGGAGACCGAATTATAGCGGACTTCTGCCTTGTCACCATATGCAAGCTTTGCTAAAATGCCGCAGCCTATCCCATCAAGATCGTTATGTGTAAATAATCGGTACATACTACACCTCGCCAAAATTGTTGTCCTGAATAGTGTGGTGAAACTTTCCTGTTTTATGCCTTTTACCCAGCTGGAACAAAAATTAAAAATATTTTGTGCAATAAGACAAGTTCCCCCGTCCCCCTGGCATATCTTTAATATAGATCAATTCAAAGGGGGATCTTATATGCCATTTTTAGTTTTAAAAAGAAGTACCGTTATTTTCGCACTGGTTCTGCTGGCAGCTGTCGTGTCGGCAGCAGGCTGGTTTTTTCTGGGGAAGGACAGCTTAAGTGTGTTCAGCCAGGATAAAGCAGCGACGGCACCAAGGGAAATACACATGGTCACTGGCGAATTCAAGGCGACGCTGCCTGATGGCAAGGAACTTGAAGCATACCGCTGGGATCCTGGAACGATTTTCATCAAGGAAGGCGAAGAGGTCGTTTTAAAGATTTCCGGCATCAACGGCATGGAGCATCCATTCATCATTGAAGGAACTGATATAAAAGGGATTGTGAAAAAAGGCGGTGAAACATCAGTTCCGGTCAAGATTGATAAAGAAGGCATTTACCGCCTGGTCTGCCTTACCCATCCTGATAGAGACAGCAACGGGCCGATGATCGGGTATATTGTTGTGGATTGAAAGGGACCTCCGCCTTTATGTTTGCCGGGTGGTTGAGATTGGGAAAGGGAATATGTTGAAATTTTTGTTTTTTTCTGCTTGGAAGGAAGGATATCTTGAAACCTATTTGATAAAACAAAGGCGGTTCCGATTAGTGGAGAAATTAAGATCTCAGATCAGAGTGCCTGATGTATTCTACCAGAGACACTCTGCTTAGCATTTCTCGGATCAGAGTGCTTCATATCATCCATTTGAGACACTCTGCCTAGCATTTCTCGGATTAGAGTGCTTCATATTATCCGACTAAGACCCTCTGGTGAGCATTTCACGAAACAGAGGGTTCCAGTTCAGCCGACTAAGACCCTCTGGTGAGCATTTCAGGAAACAGAGGGTTCCAGTTCAGCCGACTAAGCCCCTCTGGTGAGCATTTTACGAAACAGAGGGTTCTAGTTCAGCCGACTAAGCCCCTCTGGTGAGCATTTTACGAAACAGAGGGCTTCAGCGCACTAGGCTGGAACCCTTTTTTTATGAGAAACAATCTGCTGTTTTATATAGCCTTAGCTTAACTGATGGCCGCTGGAATGTATATTACTCGATATTGTCACTGAATGAGAGCTTGGCCCTTTATTCGTTCACGTTAACAGCCGCCAATGCCTTCCTATCGCCCAATAAACATCTGTGTCCAGTAATGGCCGTAGCTGCCTCCTTTGGCGTATCCGACGCCGATTTCGGTGAAGCTGCTGCTGAGGATGTTTTTGCGGTGGCCTTCACTGTTCATCCAGGCGGTGACTGCTGCCTGAGGTGTGGATTGGCCGGCAGCGATATTTTCTCCTGCTGTCCTGTAGGAGATTCCAAAGCTCTTCATCATATCAAACGGCGTACCATAGGTTGGAGAGTTGTGGTCAAAATAGTTTCTGCTGATCATATCCTGTGATTTGTACCTTGCCGTCCTTGAAAGCTCCCAATTGGACTTTAAAGGCTTCAGGCCGTATTTCGCCCTTTCTTTGTTTACCAGCTGGACTACCTGTTCTTCGGCTGATTGTTCGGCTGCTGCGGAAGGAATGGTGATCCTCTGGCCAGGATAAATAAAATGAGGGTTTGTGATATGTGAATTCAGATTGATGATTTCTGTGATGCCCGCCTGGTACTGCTGGGCTATTTTCCACATCGTATCCCCTTTTTGTACAGTATGTACGGTTGAAGCGTCCGCTGTTAAGCGTGTTCCAAAGACAAAGGTGACGGAAAGCAATAAAATGATAGAATATTTCAGTAATGTTTTCATACTGCTATTTAACCAGATAGATAGTCTCGGAGCCAGCGGTAAATATTGGCCATTTTTGCGGGATTTACCCTCTCTGATGAAACTTGGAAAAGAAGTCAAATATTCATAAACTTTTCACAAAGCTGCAATCAAAGACCTTCTTGCACTCCCTTGTTTCCTATATAATGGAAATGAGGTGAGAACTATGTTGTTGTCCATTAAAAGGTATGATAAAAGTATTTTTGCAGTACTTGCAGGCATGGTTATCGCAGCAAACTGCCTGCTTTATCGGACATCTTATTTAGCTCCTGTCCCTAAGGGAGTTTATTGGGGCACGTTGGTGGATTTGTATATTGTCCTGCCAGCTATGGTTTATTTTCTCCTTCTAAGGAAAAAACACTCTATTCTGTACTTAAGCCCCGTCCTTCTTGCCGCTTATGGGCTCTCGCAACTCATCATCCCTGACGGGCATCTGCAATCAGCCAATATGCTGCGTTTTATGCTTGTTCTGGGAGAAGTCTTTGTCCTCTCAGCAGCACTGCTGGGAAACAAAGAAAAATTTTGGCGGTTTTTTAAAGAACTTAAAGAGCGGAACCGCCAAGATTCTTTCCTGAAATATAATCTTGAAAAAACCGCAGAAAAACATTTTTCTGATTCAGCGGCTCTCAGGCTTTTAATGTCTGAAATCGCCCTTTTCCACTATTCCTTATTTTCTTGGAAAAGAAAGCCTGTCACAGACACTGGCACTGTATTTACCTATCATAAAAAGAAAAGCTCATCGGCCGTTTATATCATGCTGATTCATGCAACAGTTTTGGAATCGGTTGGACTGCACTTCTTTCTGCATCAATGGAATGCGGCTATTTCTTATATTCTTCTTATATTGAATGTGTATGCAGTATTGTATTTCATCGCAGAGCTGCATGCCATGCGGCTGACCCCTTATCTATTGACACAAGAAGTCCTTTTGCTGCAAACAGGTCTTTCTAAAAGCATGGAAGTGAAACTCGGCAATATTGAGAGCATATCTTTTTACGAAGGTCCCGAAAAGTTTACAAAAACAGAACTGCAAACTCTCTATGATGCAAGGGCTATTGACTTTATGCAGGAAAAGCCGCAGATCGAAATCAGGCTTAAGGAGCCTGGGAAAGTACTGATGCCTTTCGGAATTGTCCAGCAGGCTGACCGGATTGTTCTGGATGCTGATGATCCGCAGGCATTCGCCGAAGAACTTAAATCCAGGCTTCCAAAGTAAGAAAAGCCGTCCACTGATTGGACGGCTTTTTATTAGTATTTACTGGCTCCGTCCGGCATTTCTGCCATTGGTCCGTTTTTTATTTTTTCCACCAGCTGTCAAACATGGAAGCAGGCAGCTGTCTTTTATGTTCGGTGATCAGGTATCTTTGTTCAATCTTTTCTGCTGATTCAGATGAAACCTCTTTTCCTTCCAGGTAATCATCGAGCTCATCATAGCTGATCCCCAGCTCAGTCTCATCCGCCTGTCCCGGCTTATTATCAAGAAGGTCGGCAGTAGGAGTCTTGAGGTAGAGGCGTTCTTCTGCACCCATTTCCTTCAGGAGCGCCTTCCCCTGGCGTTTCGTGAGGCCTGTGAGAGGAAGTATATCTGCTCCGCCGTCGCCATATTTCGTAAAGAAGCCGGTAACTGCCTCTGCTGCATGGTCTGTGCCGATGACAAGTAGTCCTTCCTGGCCGCCAATAGCATACTGGGCAATCATGCGCATCCTGGCTTTTACATTACCCTTATGATAATCAGACAAAGGCTCGCCTTTTGTGATTGTGTCAAATTCTTCTTTAACGGCATCTACAGCATTTTTTACATTGAAAGAGTATTCTGAGTCAGCCTTGATAAATGAAAGAGCAAGCTGCGCGTCATCCTCATCCTGCTGCACTCCATACGGAAGGCGGACGGCTATGAAGCGTGCCTCATGCCCTTCACTCCTCAATTCCTCCACTGCCATCTGGGCCAGCCTGCCGGCAAGGGTTGAATCCTGGCCCCCGCTGATTCCGAGCACATATCCTTTTGCCTTGGAGGCCACCAGGTAATCCTTCAAGAATTGGACTCTATTTCTGATTTCTTCAGAAGGATTAATTTCTGGCTTAATATTCAACTCTTCCATAATTCTTTTTTGCAGATTCATTTTGTTTCTCCTCCTTTATTGATTCCGTTTCACCTTTTCTCTGACTTGCTCAATATTGCGCATTTTATTTTCCCAGCATAATGTGCTCAGATCGACCGGATATTCCTCAGGATTGAGGGAGCGCTTATATTCATCCCAGAGCACATGCAGATTGCTCTTTGCAAAAGCCTGTATTTTGTTAAGCTCAGGGGTTTCATATACAAGCTTGCCATCACGGAAAATATCATGATGCAGCTCCTGTGCCTTAAAGCTGGTGATGAATTTGCTGATAAAGGTATGGACCGGATGGAACATTTTCAGCCTTTCTTCTTCTTCAGGCCGTTCATGCTCCATGGCAATATAGTCGCCCTCTGATTTTTGATTAGCCGTATTGATGATTCTGTAAACCTTTTTCAGGCCAGGGGTTGTGACCTTTTCAGGATTGCCGCTGATTTTGATGGTGTCTTTCATGTTGCCTTCTTCGTCCTCAATGGATACAAGCTTATAAACGGCACCGAGTGCAGGCTGCTCATAAGCTGTGATAAGCTTTGTCCCAATGCCCCATGTGTCTATTTTTGCTCCCTGGGCTTTCAGGTTCATGATGGTGTATTCATCGAGGTCATTGGATGCCACTATCTTTGCATTAGGGAACCCGGCTTCATCCAGCATCCTTCTGGCTTCTTTTGAAAGATAGGCAAGGTCGCCGCTGTCCAGCCTTATCCCTATAAAGTTGATCTTATCGCCAAGTTCCTTCGCAACCTTAATGGCGTTTGGAACACCGGATTTCAGGGTGTCATAAGTATCTACCAGGAATACACAGTCTTTATGCCGGCGTGCATATTTGTGGAATGCTGTATATTCATCCCGGTAAGCCTGTACAAGCGCATGTGCATGTGTACCGGAAACAGGGATGCCGAACAGCTTGCCTGCCCGCACATTGGAGGTAGCATTGAAGCCTCCTATATAGGCTGCTCTTGTTCCCCAGATCGCAGCATCCATTTCCTGTGCTCTTCTCGTTCCGAATTCCATTGCCGTTTCCTCGCCGACCACCTGCTTGATGCGGGAAGCCTTGGTTGCAATGAGAGTCTGGTAATTAATAATATTCAAAAGCGCCGTTTCAACCAATTGCGCCTGGGCAAGCGGGGCCTCTACCCTCATGATCGGCTCGTTTCCGAAAACAAGTTCACCTTCTGCCATGGAACGGACAGACCCGGTGAATCGCAATCCAGCCAGATACTCCAGGAAATCTTCCCTATAGTGAAGCTCATCCCTTAAATAAGCAATATCACTTTCTGTAAAACGGAAATCTTCCAGATAGCTTATCACCCTTTCAAGGCCGGCAAAAATACCATAGCCGTTCCCAAACGGAAGTTTACGGAAAAACAGTTCAAAAACCGCTTTACGGTTATGTACACCATCCTCCCAGTAAGTTTCAGCCATATTGATTTGATATAAGTCAGTATGAAGAGTCATACTGTCGTCCATATACTTTCCAGTCATGTCCTACCTCCAAAGATTACTGTATTACCGAAGCATTCAGGCTGCCTTTAAAATGTTCCAGGGCCCAGCTGTGGCCTGCCTGGTTAAAGCTTGCGACCGCCTTCTCATGCACGATGATTTTAAAGCCTTTATTATAAGCATCCACAGCTGTATGAAGAACACAGATATCGGTACAGACACCTGCCAGGTGGAGTTCTTCTATCCCCCGCTCCCGCAGCTTAAGCTCGAGATCGGTTCCTGCAAAGGCGCTATAGCGCGTTTTGTCCATCCAGTAGACATTTTCCTTACTCTGGTGCTGCATAAACACATTTTTCAGGCTGCCATATAAATCCCGCCCTTTAGTCCCTTCTATGTTATGGGGCGGATATAGCTCTGTTTCAGGATGAAAAGGATCATTTTCTTTGTGCAGATCAATGGCAAAAACGGTATAATGCCCTTCCTTTATGAAGGTCTCAGTAAGGTTTGTTATGTATTCTTCGATTTCCTGGGCAGGCTTGCCGCACGGCAGGGCTCCGATTACAAAATCATAAGTGTAATCAATATTGATTAATGCTTTTTTCATACAGAATTCCTCCCTTGCTTCTTAAGAATAAATCTATTATAAGCCAATTCATGGAAGGAATCATCCCGGAGCTTTCTCCAAAATGGTTCATCTTTTACGATGATACCCCAACTTAAAGCTATTTACTCTTATAAAGCCCTGCAACCGGCTCAGAATCTTTGACAGCCCAAGCACACTCCCGGGCCTGAGAATATCATGTAACGATGAAAGGAGTGTGACAGATGATTAATTGGAAGCAGTTCTTTGCTGTATTGATCCCGGTCCTTCTGATAGCGGCCATTCCTTTTATTATTTTCCACTGGGGTCCTTCAAAGGGAGATGACAGCGGCGGAAATGAGACCGATCCCGAATCGGTGGTGTGGGGAGTCGATTCCGCCAGCCTGACGACAGAGGAACTATTTTCCTGTGTTAGAGATAACTTTGGGAACCCTCAGATCTGGGGAAGATATCTGGGAACTAAAGAAGGAGTTTCACAAGGACTGACAAAAGAGGAAGCGGCCTTTCTGCAATCCAATAATGCCGGAATCCTGCTGATCAATAACCAATTCACAGATGCTACAGGCATGGAAAATGGAACAGAAATAGGGAATCTGGGGATTCAGCTTGCCAGTGAGCTGGGGGTTCCGGATGGTACAGCCATTTTTGCTGATATAGAACCTGACTATCCGGTTGACTCTGACTTTATTAGAGGCTATTACGGCGCTATGAGTGAATCTCCATATGAGGCAGGGATTTATGGTGTTTTTTCCAGCAACAGCACTCTGTATGCCGCTTATAATAATGCTGCCGCAGACTCAGCGGGATTGAAGGAGAATGTAATTATTTGGACAGCTTATCCTCAAGCTGGGATTTCCACTGAAAGCGAGGCACCTGCCTACAGTCCGGAAGCACCGGAAGGGTCAGCTGTGTTGGGCTGGCAATATGGACTAGATGCCGAAGCCTGCAATATTGATACCAATCTATTTAAGGGGCGTATGATTGAATATATATGGAAGTAGAACCGTCAGTCCGGCTTCATGAAGCCGGACTTTACTTTTAAGTAAACTTATATATTTTTTGGTTGACATTAAATTCTGAAAGGTTTACATTTTAATTGTTAACATACATAAGATTATAGTTTACTGAAAAGGAGAATCATGATGACGAAAGATCAACTTAAACTTAGGTCAATGATTGTGACTGCATTATTTGCAGCGATCATCGGGGTGCTGGCACAGATTACTGTCCCGCTGCCTCTCGTGCCAATTACCGGCCAGACGCTGGCAATCGGACTGGCAGCTACCATACTTGGCTCCCGTTACGGAACTTTATCGGTTATTCTTTATCTGATTATCGGCGCTGCCGGTGTTCCTGTTTTTGCTGAATTTTCAGGAGGCATTTCAAAGCTGGCCGGTCCAACGGGAGGGTATCTTGTCGGCTTTATTCCTGCCGCTTTTATCACCGGGCTGTATATTGAAAAAACGGGTTTTACCTTCAAGCATGCTTTAGTGGCCAACATAATCGGGATGTTCGTAACCCTGATCTTTGGAACTGCCTGGCTTAAGATTGCAGCGGGGCTTGGATGGGGTGCTGCATTTGCAGGAGGATTTACGCCTTTCCTTGCTGTAGGAGTCATAAAAGCGGCCCTGGCAGCCTGGGCCGGGATCATTGTAAGGCGCAGGCTTGTAAGCGCAAGGCTCCTCTTCACTTCAGGACCCGCAGTAAAAGAGTCTGCATAATATGATAAAAATTGAAGGCTGTCCGTTATGAGGGCAGCCTTTTTATTTTCCCAGTATTTTTTTTAGAATAAACGGTGTTCCCAGAAGAACTGGGAATAGATAATAGCTGAGCCTGTACAAAAACAGGATAAGCATGGCAGCTTCACCTGCAACCCCCTCCCTCTGCATCATTAAGAGGAAGATCAGATCAAATGATCCCGCACCGCCCGGAATCATGCTGATAATTCCAGTACACAGCGCGATGATGACGATTGGGAACAGCTGAAAAAAGGATATGTTCACCCCGATTGTATGGGATATCCCCCATATGCATAGGACGATGAACAGCCATTCAAAGATTGAAATGGCAACCAGTTCAGATACAAAGCCCTTCCGGTTTCCTGGAATATCCCAAAAAGGCTTCCGGCGCCAGTAAAGTGCCAAAAAAAACGGGTTGTAAAGTGCAATCGCCCATAAGGGCACACTCTCCCAGCCATCCAGCGGCCCTGCAGAATTGGTTAGAACAGCAATTGCAAAAAAAGAAAGACCTGTTAAAAAGAAGAACGAGAGCTTGGCAGCCGTCAAGACCAGCGGACTGTCCTTTGGAAGATATTTCTTATAGAAATATGTCCTGAGGGTGGCCCCTGCTATGCCGCCCAGACCCACGATATTGGAATACGCGTTTGCTGAAAGTGAATAAAAGAATAATTTTGTTTTCGGTATATGGACAGAAAACATCTGAAGCAATACAACATCATAAAAGTACATAGGAGTAAGGGCGGCGATTCCAAGAGTAAATATATAGAGCAAATCCAGGAATGAAAGACTGCGGGCCAATCCGGCAGAAGCATCCCAGTCCAATTTGGAGAGCATGCCTTTTGCCTCATAGCCTAAGACAATGAAAAATAAGGCTGGCAGGGCAAGTTTCAGTAGAAAGATATATTTATTTTTTATTGCCACCCTTTACCTCCTCCCTGTTAATCTGCTATAACTTATCCTATTCATTCTTTCCTTTAAAAAGAATCTGCAGCCTCCTGAATCAGTTGGGCCGCCGCCGGGCAACATTGCCTTTAGTGCTGAAATAGCATATAATGACAGTATTGGCCTACTAATGTATGGGGTGAATGAATGTTTGATCTTTTAATGGATTTTACAAATATTCCGGCTGAATATACTCTGTATGCGAGCTTCATGCTTGGCCTTACAGTAAAGTTCTTATGGGCATGGAATATTGAATACTCTTTTATGGAATCTACTTGCAGGCCAGCCGAACTGGGAGCCGGTTCCGCAGGCCTTAAGCTTTATGAAGCTTGCGGCATGCCCTTTAGCCCCCTTCTCCGCTGGATTGCCAAACATATACGCGCCAAGGA
Source organism: Bacillus infantis (assembly GCF_008180445.1). Taxonomy (GTDB): domain Bacteria; phylum Bacillota; class Bacilli; order Bacillales; family Cytobacillaceae; genus Bacillus_AB; species Bacillus_AB infantis_B. Next base: position 344,179 of record NZ_VTER01000006.1, on the reverse strand, counting down.
AGGATCGGGCAGCGATTCTGAGGATGCAGACTCCTCCATCAAGCTTAAATTTGTTATCTAAAATTTAAACTAATGGAGGAATTAAATTGAAATCGAAAAAAAATCCTGCTGCATTTCTTGTTCTATCTTTAACAGCTATCCTTCTTTCCGCATGCCAGGCATCACAGCCTGGCCAGCAGAGTGATGGCTTCTTCAACACCTATCTCGTCCAGCCGTTTGCGAGTGCCATCCACATGGTCGCTGAATTATTCAATGGCAATTTCGGCCTTTCCATCATTCTTATTACGCTGATCATCCGCCTTGCCCTTATGCCGCTCATGCTTAAGCAGTACAAAAGGCAGCAGGATATGAAAGGTAAAATGGATCTGATGAAGCCGGAAATGGACAAAATACAGGCCCAGTTGAAAAAGACGAAAGATCAAAAAGAACAGCAAAAGCTGCAGCAGGAAATGTTTGCCCTTTACCGCAAGCATGGAGTCAACCCGCTCAATATGGGCTGTCTTCCTATCCTGATTCAAATGCCTATTCTGATGGGCTTTTACTATGCCATCAGAAGTTCTCATGAAATTGCTGCACATTCTTTTCTATGGTTCAACCTTGGACAGCCTGATCTGCTCATAACAGCTGCAGCAGGCATAGTCTATTATCTGCAGTTTAAAGTGACTCAGGCCAATATGCCGGTCCAGCAGCAGAACCAGATGAAGTTCATGGGACTGCTCTCGCCGGTCATGATTGTGGTCTTCTCTTTCAGTGCTCCAGCAGCCCTTCCTTTATACTGGACTGTAGGAGGAACTTTCCTTATCCTGCAGACCCTTATCGGACGCAGGCTTTATCAGACGGCTCCTGCAGCCAAAGAAGCGGAAATATCCAAATAATATCGAAAGAAGCATGAGGGAAATCTTCATGCTTCTTTTTTGTATAAATGGCATGGAACTCTGAAATAATGATGAATAGAAAGGATGTGGGATTTTGATCAGCAAAAGACTATTTCTAACGGGATTTGCAGCCCTCTCTGTTCTGCCTGGCTGCGGTATCAATGAAAAAGATACATATGATGATACAGCTATCAGGGATATGGGAAGCAAACAGACTGAAAATCTCGTCAGCACCCCGAAGGAAGACAGTGAAACAAACACGAAGCTGACGGATCCAACAAGGACATCTTATGAAGGGAAAAATGAAGCGCCCAGGCTGATCCTGGATGAAAATGCTTCTAAAAGGATCAGCAGTATGGACATGGTTAATGATGCGGTCGTTATTAAAACGAATAACCGCACGTTTGTCGCGGTAAAGCCAGGTAATGATTACCAGCTTGCCGAAAACTCCAGGCAGGAAATCAAACAGGCAATGCAGGCCGAAAACTCTGCAAGAAATGTTTATATAACAGAGGATGCAGAGTTTTATAAGCACCTAAAATCCTATCAGGATGCAATCAATGCCGGAAAGCCGGTTGATCAGCTGTACCGGGAGTTTATAATGCTTGCAGAAAAAACATTTCCAAATCCTAAATAGGATAGAGATTCCCCATTTTCTGTATAAGATTTTCTTTTACTTCCGGCCATTCTTCTCTTAAGATGCTGTAAAATACAGTATTCCTGGCGTATCCATCTGCTATGATCCTGTCTTTCCGAAGAATGCCCTCTTTAACTGCACCGAGCCTTTCAATGGCCTTCTGGGATCTGACATTCCTGCTGTCCGTTTTTAGCTGGACCCTGTTCATATCCCATTGTTCAAAAGCGTGCCTAAGAAGGAGAAACTTGCATTCCGTATTCACAGAAGTCCTCCAGACCTCTGGCGTATACCAAGTTGAGCCGATTTCTAGTGTTTTGTTTTCCGGCAGGATGTCCAGAAACCTGGTACTGCCCACAAGCCTGCCGGATTCCCTCAGGGCCACCGAAAAAGCAAGAAGTTTCCCTTCTTTCTCCAAAGCCTCCGCTTTCCGGATATCTGATTTCATTTCATCAAGACTAAAGATTTTTGATGCAGTATATTCCCAGATCTCCTTATAATCAGCCGCCTCCCAGAGCAAACTGCTTTGTTCCTCACGCATCGGGCTCAGCCTGATGGAATTTCCTTCAAGGATGGGCGGATCTATCCATAATGCCATAAAAGTTCTCCTCCTGTTCTGCTAAGAAAAACTATATTCGACAATGGGTGAGAAAAATCCTTTTTCAAAAACAAAAAGCCCCAGGCATATGCCCGGGGCTCTCTTCTTAAGCTTCCTGAAAGTAATCTTTATAAAAACCGCTCACTTTTCCGGAATTGTCTACGACAAAATAAAACTCTTCTGTCTCATTTTTCACTTCATACTCTTTGCCCTCAGTAAGCGCCCTGTTCACAATATATTTGGCTGCATTCGTATGGACGCATTTTACTGTTTTTAATGTTGGGCGTTCATGCCAGTCTAAATGGATCATCTTTTGCCACTCCTTCAGCTTTTTCACCTTTTAGTATAAAGAATCGGGAGCCTATATAGCAACTGGATTTTCCTCTTCATCCGGTTTTGGCTGGATATTAGTGATGATGTTATCAATATATTCTTCATCAAACGTGTACATTTCACCTGTCACAATATTCTTGCATGTTACATATGTTTTTTGGCAAATATTATCTAGCCGGATGAATTCTAAGTATTGATAAAGTTTTTTCTTATAGATTACTTCAATCAGCAAGCCATTATCCATAATCATATACATATGCTGACCCTCTTTCTGAGATGATGGCAAAGGTTATTTACCACCCGGGGAGCCAGTATTAAACCTATGGATATGCTATAGCAGAAATTTTTATTCCTTTTGGCCTGCTAAAGGGCTTTGGGAGCGGAGAGCGGCGATCTTTCCTTCTAGCTTCTTGAAATATTCCCCGCTAAGCCTCCCCTTTGCACCCCGAAGGATCTCTGCAGCATAATGGTCAGGAGGTGCAAGCTCATCCCGTTTATTATAAACATGAAAGGAAAGGACATTTTTATGCAAAATGCCTTCTGATTTGATATCAAGGAAAACAGGCCTGTACAGTCCTCCATGAAAACCTTCACGGATGAACAGGTATTCGACTGCATCATACGGCAATCGGTAAAGGATCCCTTCAGTCGATCCGCCATCCTCAATGATATCTCCCCTGCCCCCGTCCGGCCTCTCCAGAAGATATTTCATTGAGTAGCCTTCTAAGATGCCTGATCCAATGATCTGCTGAAAAAAATGATCCACCTTTGCCAGTCTGAAGCGTTCATCGTCCATACAGGAACCGTAAGCAAAATATAATACATCTGCAGGGCGTTCTTCCAAAAATCTGTAAAGTTTCCAATCGCCATGAAGAATCGGCTTCACCAAAAGATCATCTCTATTGGATATATAAACAAAACCCCTGAAGGAGCCGGCATCCGTATGGATGTCCTGCTCCACCCTGTCATAGAGATTATCCTTCCGGCCGGGAATATAATCCTCCAATTCATCAAGGTCCTTGAATTGATCCAAGTGCACTTCATATAATTCCCCGTATACTTTCTGGTTGGCAGAGGCCTTCATGGAAGGATAGCCCAGCCCTGTGTCATACAGTTCCCCGTATACCCATGCCTGCTCTGCCAGGCACCTGCCGGTTTCCAGCAGAAAGTGATTCTCTTCATGCTTTCTCAATGTACCGTACACAAACAGCTTTACGTAAGACAATGTCAAACCTCCATAATGATATAAGATGAAATGTAGATTCCCGTCATTCCTGCCTTACGCCTATTATACAGAAAATAAAAAGCAGGGGCTAATGAAGACCCTGCTTTCCCTGGCTACAGATTAAGCTGGCTGCATTGGCATGCCGGCCTATTCCTAAATAATGAAAAGTGACAGTAAAAAGGGGGTTTTTTTCTTTTTTCCTTTTCTAAAAACACCATACTTGCCAATTCCTTTTCCTTGTTTTGACTGAGCTTCTCAAATACATACGTCTCTTCATACATCGTTCTGCGCCTCCCGCTTTATGATATTCTCATTATAATCCGCAGAGCATTCTGCATCATTGGCGGGAAGGAGGAACAGTTATCAGACTTTTGATTGAAAAAGGAAGTATCTTATTTCTGCCGTAACAGGGCTTCTTGTTCTTTTTCTGCAATCTCTCTAGCTTTTTCCCTTAATTTAAACTTTTGGATTTTCCCGGAGGCTGTCATCGGATATTCTTTGACAAACTCAAAATACCGGGGAATTTTGTGCCTGGATATTTTTCCCCTGCAGAATGACCTGAGTTCCTCTTTCCCGGCGGTTTCCCCTTCCTTCAGGATGATCCATGCCATCAGCTCTTCGCCGAAAATCGGGTCAGGAACCCCGGTAACCTGCACGTCAAGTACCTTGGGATGGGTATATATGAATTCTTCAATTTCACGGGGATATATATTTTCTCCTCCCCTGATCACCATATCCTTCAGGCGGCCGGTGATGCTGCAATAGCCGTTCTCATCCATCACAGCAAGGTCCCCTGTATGAAGCCAGCCTTCACTGTCAATGGCCTCTTTTGTCGCATAAGGATTGTTGTAGTAGCCTTTCATGACATGATAGCCCCTTGTACATAATTCACCTTGGGTTCCCCGGGGAACTTCGTGTGAAGTCCCTGGAGTAACAACCTTGACTTCGACATGCGGCAGCGCCTTCCCAACTGACTCTACCCGAAGCTCTATGGGGTCGTCTGTCCTTGTCTGTGTGATGACCGGGGATGATTCTGTCTGTCCGTATGCAATCGTAATTTCAGCCGCTCCCATTTTCTCAATGACAGCTTTCATCACCTCAATCGGGCAGTTGGAGCCGGCCATGATCCCTGTCCTCAGTGAAGAAAGGTCATATTCGCCAAAGGAGGGGTCGTTAAGCTCGGCAATGAACATCGTCGGGACACCATGAAGGCCGGTGCACTTTTCATTCTGGACGGTCAGCAGCACCTCTTTCGGGCTGAATTCCCGGACAGGGATCATAGTAGCTCCTACAGAGACGCAGGCGAGGGTGCCAAGCACGCATCCAAAGCAGTGGAAAAAAGGGACAGGAATGCATAGACGGTCCTCTTTTCCCAGTTCCATGCAGCCTGCGATATGGTAGGCGTTATTGATGATGTTAGCATGTGTCAGCATTACGCCTTTAGGGAAGCCGGTTGTCCCTGAAGTGTATTGCATGTTAATAACATCATCTGGATCCAATGATTCCATCCTGCGGTCGAGATCTCTGTCTTTTACTTCTTCTGATAACTGAAGGATATCTTCCCAGCAGTAGGCTCCAGGATATCTGTTTTTACCCAGGACTATAACATTTTTCAAAAAGGGAAGCTTCTTGCTCTTCAGCTTGCCGGGCTCAGAATCCCTCAGCTCAGGTACAATTTCATAAAGCATGTCTATGTAAGAAGAACCCCGGTAATTCTCCTGAAGGATCAAAGAGGAAGACTCTGACTGCTTAAGCAGATACTCCAGCTCTGAAGCCTGGTAATTCGTGTTCACTGTAACAAGGACAGCACCCATCTTGCCAGTGGCAAATTGGCAGGCCAGCCATTCTGGTGTATTTGCAGCCCAAACAGCAAGGTTTTCTCCTTTTTCAATGCCCAGTTTCATTAAGCCTTTTGCAGCCTTCCGGCAATATTGGTCAAAATCATGGTATGTCATACGCAGCCCTTCTGTATGATAAACGACAGCTTCATGCCCCGGATGCAGCCGTGCTTTCTCTTCCAATAATTTTCCGACTGTTGTATTAAGCAATCCCTGCATATTCCCACTCCTTCTAATGTGTTGAAAAGGCTTACAAATATGTTATCACATTTTACAGAATATTCAATTATTAAGAGGGGGAAATAACCCTGCTTCCCGGCAGGGCTTATCAATAATTATGGCCTGCTGCAGGAAAACAGCAGGAATAAAGGTATCCTTCTTCTTCGTTCATACTCCGATTTATCCATAAATAATCCTTCCTGCGGAACTGCTTCTTTCAAGCTTTCAACAGTCAGTCCTGCCTGCTGGAGGAGTCCAAAATAGTTCTCAACTGTTCTGTGGTATTTTACTACTAAGCTGCCCATCCAGGGCTCCTCCCTTTTTCCGGTCAGAAAATAGTCGTCAATGATCCATTCCTTTCTTTTTCCATCACTGCCCATGCTTTTGAAAGAAGAAGTCAATAGGGGGTGCTGCACGCTGATGACAAGCCTGCCCCCAGGCTTCAGTGCTGAGCGGATATGGGATAAAACCGGGGCAAGGTCTTCTATGTAATGAAGGACCAGCCTGGATAAGACCATATCATATTTTTCCTGCTCCCACTCATAATCTTCTATCCGGCTATGAATCACTGTTCCATTGGAGTCCACCAGCCGCTTTTGTGCAAGTCTGGCCATCTTTTGCGACCCTTCGATTCCAGTATAAGAAGCACATCCCGCTTCCAGCAGGCTGGCAGCATATGAGCCATCACCGCACCCAATTTCGAGTATTTCCTTGCCTGAAGGGCTGCCGGCCAAAGAATAAAAAGCAGGCTCCTCCATTGTGAGATTTGGACTCTCCCCCCGATACCTCCTGGAAAGATAGCTGCTGAAAAAACCTTCCTCATCATAAGCATCCGGTCCCTTGAATGGCATCATATCACCGCTTTCTTCATAAATTCAAATCTTTTGAATTTTACCACATAAAACCAAAACAAAAAAGGCGCCTTAGCGCCTGCCTACTCTTCTGCACGATTATGAATGGCCTTAAGATAAAATGTTCTTTCCCGGGGGCCATCAAATTCACAGAAATAGATGCCCTGCCATACACCAAGCAGCAGACTGCCGCCGGTAACGATGACATGCTGTGTTGCTCCCATGCAGGAAGCTTTAAGATGGGCGGCCGTATTCCCTTCCTCATGGCGGTCCTTTAAATGATTCCATGGAAAGGTTTCATCAAGACGGTTGATCATATCAGTTTTTACATCTGGATCTGCATTTTCATTGATTGTCAGTCCTGCCGTAGTATGGGGGCAATATATAAGGATTGCTCCATCAGAGAGCTCCTGCTCTGAAGCAAACTCCCTGACAATCTCAGTAATCTCTGCAAATTCATCCCGCATCGAGGTGGTTATCGAGTATTTTTTCAGCACAAGCATCCTCCTTTGTTTTTATTGATAGATACCGCCATAGATATGAATCCCGTTCTCTTTCAGGGACGGGCTGTAAGTGACTTGCCAAATCGTTTCCCCAAACTCTGAGAAGATTTTTTCGGTCTCTTCGCTGTATGGTTCACTAAAATCGATCCGGCACCCTCCTGCCTGAAGAATTAACGGTTCACCCTCAGTCTTTTGCTTAATGGGGGAGCTGCCTCCCAAAAGCTTCGCCCAGGATTCTGCTGTTTCGCTCTTATTCTCAGTCAATATCTTAATGGTCCTTACCGCATAGGAATCCTGGCTGGGCAATAAGATGCCCGTATTTCTTAAATCATTAAACCTTTCTTCATCCTTCTGTTCCCACTGGATGAAAAAAGGATATGGAAGACGGTCTCCCCCTTCAGCAAAAAGCATTTTCCATTTAATCAATTTACCATCTTTCCTTGTTCTTCTTCCTTCATGGATGACTGTTTTGATGCCATTACCGGCCATTTGCTCCTGCAGCTTGCCGATATGTTCGGTCCTGAAGCAAAGCTGGCCGATTCTTTCTCCTCTTTTTACCCCTTTTATGAGCTGCTGAATCAATGGATTATCAGAAGAAGCAGCAATCTCAGCCTCCTCCACTGCCAGGAATTCTATGTATGAAGAATCGAAGTAAATGACACTGTTATAGGTTCCCCAGAGCGGATGCCGGCCGCCCATATACGCCTTCAGTCCCTCTTGGTTCAATTTGTCCACCGCTTCAGCGGGATGCCTGTCAATAAAGTGCACAATATGATCAAGCTTCAAATTCATTTATTTGGCCTCCTTTTTCTTTTTGCAGCCATTTTACGGTAAAGTCAACAATATCCTTTTGACTCATCATCAGACAGTCTGCCTGCCCCAGCTTCCCTTTTATGACTGAATGCTCTTTTTCAAAAGCCCGTCCGATTTCAGGGAAGCGGTCTGAATCAACCTCTGCCTCTGTATAAGTCTTCCAGATCCTTTTCCCGTCCTCCATCATGGCAGAACTTTGCTTATAGGTTTTCAGGCCGCCTGCTCTGTACTCTCCCAAATGCATGCTTGTGCTGTTGCCGTAACCCACCCCGATCAGGAGGACCATGCTGCCGGCATCATAAAGCTTAGCCAGCGGAGATTCTTCCCCGAATGGTAAATCGGTGGAATGAGTCTCTGTCATTTCCTCTGCCAAACGGCCAATGGCTGAAAATGAAACGGTAGGATGTCCGCTCCTTCTAGCTTCCGGAAAAGTCCTGAACAGCTCAGCGACCCTGCCCATTCCTCTTGTCGGAGTAGTTTCGGGATCATAAGCCGGCATGCCTTCCCTGATACCATCCCACCATTCTTCAGGAACAGCAGGATTCTGCCAATATTTTGGATCACTGTTTCCCAGCGATTGAGATGGCATCACAATTGTGCCTTGTTCGCCGACGGCGCTAAGTAATGACTGAATGACTGCCTGTTCTGCACCGCATACCCAGCCGATTGAGCTGAGGCTTGAATGTACAATTAAAGTCATTCCTTCACGCACACCGAGACTTTCAAGATCTTTCCTGAGCGTCTCTGCTGTTATCAGGCTTGTACTTCTGCTTACTGCTTTTTCTTCACTCATTATGCTTTCACTACTTCCCTGTTATTGTATGTATCTCATAGTCTATTTTACTTAATTTTAACAACCAGCGTCTATCATCCCCCCAGCTGTAAATTTTTATGCATAACCTAAATCGGCAGAAATAATCGCGATTTGATGAATGATGCCGAAAATAGGTACTTTAGGACCGATTGAAAATATTTTTACCTTATTGCTTTTCAAAATGAACACAATCATTTACAATTAGTTAATAGTAAGAATATTCAATTCTTTTTCTGGGAGGAATGCAAAATGAAAATTATGAGTAATGAACAACTTGTCGTCTCGTATCGTGATGCATTGAAAACTGGTATGGAAAAAGAATGGATCAACATACTCAAAGGTGAAATTCAACGAAGAGGGCTTAGGCCATTTAAAAATTAATGAGGCATTTTACCCGTTTAGAATATTCTAAACGGGTTTTTTATTCCTAACCATTGTGAAACTTTCTACTGTGCCATGATTCATGTTCGGCTGCTGCTTCTTTTTCCGCCGCAGCACCCCTCAATAATCTTTTGATATTCTTCTTCACTGATGATTCCCGCTTTTTTCATTAAAGCTGAATAGCAGTATATTTTCTTCTGAATTCGTCCCACTTTCCTCACTCCTGCTTTTTATATAGCTTATTCAAAAACGATAAAATGTTTCCTTCGGGAAACATTTTTAGACGTACAAAAAAGCAGAGCCTTTTAAGGCTCTGCTTCCTATCTATTAAGCTTCAAAAAGCAAGGATTCCGGATCTTCGATCAGCTCTTTTACGCGCTTCAGGAAGGTAACTGCTTCTTTACCGTCAACGATGCGGTGGTCGTATGATAATGCAATATACATCATTGGGCGGTTTTCCATCTTCTCGGCATCGATGGCAACCGGGCGCAGCTGGATGCTGTGCATTCCCAGGATGCCCACCTGAGGGCCATTGAGGATCGGTGTTGACAGCAGTGAACCGAATACTCCGCCATTTGTGATTGTGAATGTTCCTCCCTGCAGGTCATTCAGTGAAAGTTTATTGTTTCTTGCTTTGTCAGCAAGATCCATGATGTCGCCTTCAATTTCAGCAAAGTTCTTCCGGTCCGCGTCCCGTACGACAGGAACGACCAGGCCTTCTTTTGCAGAAACAGCGATGCCGATATCATAGAATTTCTTGAGTACCAGCTCGTCACCCTGGATTTCCGCATTCAGCAAAGGATTCTTCTTAAGGGCAGCAACAACTGCTTTTGTGAAGAATGACATAAAGCCCAGCTTAACGTCATTTTCTTCAAAGAACTTGTCTTTGCGGCGCTTTCGCAGGTTCATGACATTGGTCATATCAACTTCATTGAACGTTGTCAGCATGGCAGCATTCTGCTGAACCTCAACAAGGCGATTGGCAATCGTCTGTCTGCGGCGGGACATACGGACGCGTTCAACAGGCTTGCTGTCCTGCGCCGGCTGTGCAGCAGGTCCTGGTGAAGCTGCTGGCTTTGAATCCTGCTTTGCAGCCTGTGGATTGTATCCGGAAACATCCTGTGCCCTGACGCGGCCAAGAGGATCGGCTGTCGGCACCTGGCTGAGGTCAATGCCTTTTTCCCGGGCCATCTTGCGTGCTGCCGGAGAAGCGATCGGACGCTGCTTCTTTTCCTGTTCTTCTTCTGTCTGCGGCTTAGCTTCGTTTGTTACAGGCTCTTTCGGTGCAGCCGGCGGCTCAGATGCCTGAGGCGCTTTCTCAGCTGGTGCTCCTTCAGCAGGAGCACTGCCTTCTGTCGCTTCCGTATCAACTGTCGCAATCGTTTCGCCAACCTGGACAGTGTCGCCTTCTTGTGCGCCGAGATCCTTGATGACGCCGCTGTATTCAGAGATGATTTCAACATTGACTTTGTCGGTTTCCAGCTCTACGACATAATCCCCTTTATTGACAAAGTCGCCCGGCTGTTTCAGCCATTGAGCCACCGTACCTTCTGTAATTGATTCTGCCAATTCTGGAACTTTAATTTCTGCCACTTTAAAATCCTCCCTCTTCCGTACGTGTTAAAACTTCATTAATGATGCGCGCTTGTTCTTTTTTGTGGACGTTCGGGTCACCCTCTGCCGGGCTTGAACGGCGGCGTCTTCCGGTATAGGAAACTTTTGCACCGACTGGTGCCAATTCGGCAAGGCGCGGTTCTACAAAATTCCATGCTCCCATATTCTTCGGCTCTTCCTGAACCCATACGATTTCCTCAACGTTTGGATACTGTTCAAGAATGCTTCTGATTTTCTTCATCGGGAACGGGTAAATTTCTTCGACCCTTAAAATATGAAGCCAGTCAAGGTTAGCTTCATCCTCGATATTCTCATGAAGGTCGATCATGATCTTGCCTGTACCAAACACAATCCTTTTCACCTGATCTTTTGCCTGTCCCAATCCAGGCTGTTCAATGATCGGCTGGAAGGCCCCTTCGCTGAGCTCCAGCCCGTTGGAAGCAACATTCGGGTTGCGGAGCAGGCTCTTAGGCGACATGAGGACAAGAGGCCTTACTTCTTCCCTGTTCAGGATGGCAGCCTGCCTCCTCAGAATATGGAAGTACTGTGCAGATGAAGTCAGGTTGGCAACTGTCCAGTTGTTTTCAGCTGCTAAAGTCAGGAATCTTTCAACCCTGCCGCTGGAGTGCTCAGGCCCCTGGCCTTCATAACCATGAGGCAGAAGCATGACAAGACCGGATTTCTGTCCCCATTTCGCTCTTCCAGCTGATATGAATTGGTCGAACATGACCTGTGCAGCATTGGAAAAGTCACCGTATTGCGCTTCCCACAGCACTAGAGTTTCAGGTGCGAATACATTGTAGCCGTATTCAAAGCCGACAACAGCCATTTCTGACAGCGGGCTGTTATGGACTGCAAATGAAGCTTTAGAAGATGAAAGCATATGCAATGGCGAATAAGCTTTTCCTGAACTGCTGTCATGAAGGACAACATTTCTCTGGGCAAACGTTCCGCGTTCTGAATCCTGCCCCGACAGGCGGATTGGCGTACCATCCTTCAGGATGGAGGCGAATGCCAATGTTTCTGCAAGGCCCCAGTCAATTTTTCCGTTGCCTTCAAGCGCTTCAGTCCTGCGCTTCAGGATTTTGTCCAGTTTATTGAAGACCTTGAAATCTTCAGGCCATGTCAGGAGCTCTTCATTGATTTGCTTTAAAGCCTTCAGTTCAACAGCTGTTGCTAATTCCGGAATACCTTTTTCAACCGTTTCAGGCGGATTGGTTTCCTCAACTTCCTTTTTCTTATCTGGAACTTTATTATAGGCCTCTTTCAGCTTATCAAGGACCTCCGCGTCCAATCCTTCCAGGCTTTCCCTGGAAAGAGTGCCGTTTGCAACCAGCTGTTCACTGTATAGTGATTTAATGGTCGGGCGCTTATGTATAACATTGTACATAAGCGGATTTGTCGTCATCGGCTCATCCATTTCGTTGTGCCCGAAACGGCGGTAGCCGATCAGATCAATCAGAAAATCTTTATTGAATTTCGCCCTGTATTCACAGGCGAGCTGGGCGGCAGCTACCACAGCCTCAGGGTCATCAGCATTTACATGCAGGATCGGTATTTCATAGCCCTTGGCAAGATCGCTTGCATACCGGGTAGATCTGGAATCCTGAGATTCTGTCGTAAATCCGATCGTATTATTGGCAATGATATGAATGGTTCCGCCGGTACGGTAACCAGTAAGCTGGCTGAGATTCAATGTTTCTGCCACAGTTCCCTGTCCAGGGAATGCAGCATCGCCATGAATCAGGATTGCCATAGCCGAGCTTGGGTCTTCTTTCGGATAGCCGGATGCGCTTCTGTCATCCTGTGCCGCCCTTGTGAAGCCTTCGACTACCGCGCCGACGAATTCAAGGTGGCTCGGGTTATTGGCAAGCGTCAGTCTTGCTTTAGTCGTGTTTTCCTTCTTGATCTGCCTGTCTAATCCCAGGTGATATTTTACATCGCCTGTCCATCCGTAGTTAATGCCGATAGAACCTTCAGAAGGTACAAGCTCTTTATTCGGCGCATGCTGGAATTCAGCGAAGATCATTTCATACGGCTTTCCAAGCACATGGGCAAGCACGTTCAGGCGGCCGCGGTGAGCCATTCCGATATTGATCGTCTTCGCGCCGTCGACAACAGATTCTGCAACCAGCTCGTCCAACAGCGGCACAAGCGTATCAAGTCCTTCGATTGAAAAGCGTTTTTGCCCGACAAATGTGCGATGAAGGAATTTTTCAAACTCCTCAACCTCCATCAGCCTTTTCAGGACTCCCAGTTTCTTTTCATTTGAAGGTCCGGCAAGCAGTGTACCTGTTTCCACCTTATTCCGAAGCCAATTCTTTTCGTTCACATCGTATACATGATGAAACTCATAAGCTATTGTTTGGGTATATACATTCTTAAGATGCTCTATTGCTTCAAATCCATTGCGGACATGTGAAGGGGCATCTGAACAAATGATCGATGCCGGCACCTGCTCCAGATCATTCCGGGTTAATCCATATTGCTCCAGCGCAAGGATGTCCTTCTCCGGCTTATTGTTTTTTAATGGGTAGATATCAGCCGATATATGGCCGTACGCCCTGATATTATCCGCAAGGCGGATAGCTGCCAGCGTTTTTTCCAGCTGTCCGGGAGCAGCAGCCTGGACAGGCTTATCATTTTCAAAGGTGTCAATCTGAGTTTGTTCAGGAGATCCCCACTTTTCAAAGTACTCTCTCATATCAGCGTCTACTGATTGAGGGTCCTCCAGGAATCTTTCATATAATTCAATAACATAGCCAAGGTTTGGTCCATGAAACCCCTGTAAAGGTCCCTCGCCGTTGGATGGCGTTTTCATGAAAATTACCTCCGAGTGTTTTTTTAAGAAAACATTTAGTTTCCGGCATTTTATCCCGTAAATTTTTACCCTAATATATGAAATAGTAACGCAAAATTGTATGAATAATAATTTTATTCAGAGGATAAAACGTTTTCAATGACATTTTACCATGCAAATCCCTATCGTACAAAGGATTTAAACTGAAAATTAGAAGAAAAATGTAATTTTTTTTCATCACCTTAAAATCTATATTAAAAAAATGATTTTTCTATTTTTTTTCGCTCCATTATGAATATAGTAGTGTTATAATAGGTAGATATCTAACTTTAGGGCTGTAAAGGATTAAGGGATTCTTGCGGATTAGCAGCGATTATTATTCTAATAGTAAAAAATAAAACCGGGAAAGATCCCCGGTTTTATTTTTTTCCTATGAATGAACTTAATAATCTAATACGATGCCTGGTCCGGCGTTTTTCTGTGCAGTCACCAATCATATTCTTTCTATATTAATGCCCAGCTGTTTTGTTTTCCTGCTCTTTATGCTGTGCAGGCATTCTTGTCTTCTGTCCAAAGGAAAGTCATAAGGCCCCTTGACCAGGATGTCCGCATGCTGGAATGGAATATGGCCTGCCTCTTCAATCAGCTCTCCGTTTTGAATGCATTCATACAATAAGCAGCGGCTTTTCATATGTTTTTGCATGGACTCACCTTCACTTTCCTTTTCTTGCTTCTATTCTAAAGCAAAAGAGCTGAATTTTCACAAAAATAAGTTTCCATTTTTTCTTTTCTTCCGCATAAATCCCTCCCGGCTGTACAAAAAATATAACGATACTTTCCAAGGAGGAATGAACATGAATATTGGCAGGGCAAAAGAAATTCTTATGTCTGCTGATCCTATTAAAGTCAGCTATGAAGGTGAATCTGTAATCATACAGCATGTGGATGAAAGGACAAGGACAGCGAGGATTTATTCCAGGGCTGAACCTGAAAAGGAATTGGATGTATCAGTCCTGAATCTGATCGAGGGATAAAGATATATTTTTAAAATATTTCGAAAGTTCATTGACTTTTACTGGTTTAATATTGTAAAGTATAGAAAATTCAATAACTGTATTTCTTATCAAGAGAGGCAGAGGGTATGGCCCTGTGAAGCCTCAGCAACCTTCAATGGATAATATTGAAAAGGTGCTAATTCCTGCAGGTCCTTTATGGGCTTGAAAGATAAGAAGAATGACAAATGCTGCATCCAAAAAGTCTTCTTCTTATAGAAGACTTTTTTTTATTTTCCATGGAGCATGAAAGCATTGTGCAAAAAAGGAGTGAAAGCATTGGTGAAAACAGAAACATTATTGGCGCAGCTTGGCAATCGAAGCGATCAGCATACAGGAACCGTCAACCCTCCGGTTTATTTTTCTACTGCTTACCGGCATGAAGGAATCGGCAAATCCAACGGATATGATTATGTCCGGACGGGAAATCCCACGAGGGAAATCCTTGAGCAGGCAATTGCCAGCCTTGAAGGAGCTGATCAAGGTTATGCCTGCAGCTCGGGCATGAGCGCCATCTCCGCCGTTTTATCTCTATTCCGTACAGGTGATGAGCTGGTAGTGTCAAAGGATCTTTACGGAGGCACCTACAGGCTGCTTGAGCAGAATTTTTCCAAATGGGGGCTTGTTACAAAGTACGCAGACACCTCAGATATCCATGCGGTAAGCAGGCAGATCTCCCCTCATACGAAAGCAATATTTCTGGAAACGCCGACCAACCCGCTCATGCAGCAGGCTGATATTGAGGCTTTGGCGGCACTTGCCCGCCAGCATGGAATCCTGCTGATCGTCGATAATACCTTTTTTACGCCGGTCCTTCAGCAGCCAATCAGGCTGGGAGCCGATATCGTCATACACAGTGCTACAAAATATCTGGGCGGCCATAACGATGTGCTCGCCGGCCTCATCGCTGCAAGAGGAGAAAATTTATGCGCCTCCCTCGCCCTTCATCATAATGCGGCAGGAGCAGTATTAAGCCCATTTGATTCCTGGCTTTTGATGAGAGGGATGAAGACCCTTGCCCTCAGGATGAAGAAACATGAAAGTAATGCTCGTAAACTGGCTGAATACTTGAGCAGCCATGAAAAAGTCGAGGAAGTGCTGTATCCCGGAAAAGGCGGTATGCTCTCATTCAGGATCCGAGAAGAAAAATGGGCTGATCCATTCCTGCAGAAGCTGAACCTTATTACTTTTGCCGAAAGTCTTGGCGGAACTGAAAGCTTCATTACCTACCCTGCCACACAGACCCATGCTGACATTCCGGAAGAGACCCGATTAGCCAGCGGAATCTGCGGCAAGCTCCTGAGATTTTCTGTTGGCATCGAAGATCCGGAAGATTTAATGAATGATTTGGAACAGGCCTTCAGTGCCTGTATGGAAGGGGTGAATGCAAGATGAAGGAAGACTGTTTTCGATTCGAAACAAAGCTATTGCACAATAAACATAAAACAGACCCGGTTACAGGGGCAGTAAGCGTCCCGATTCATCATGCCTCCACCTTTCATCAAAAGAATCTTGAGTCTTTTGGAAAATACGACTACTCAAGAAGCCTAAACCCGACAAGAGAGGCCCTTGAAGAAGTAATTGCCGGACTTGAAGGCGGAACCAGAGGATTTGCTTTTTCTTCCGGTATGGCGGCCATCTCCACTTGCTTTCTTCTTCTTTCCCAGGGAGACCATGTCGTCATATCAGAGGATGTATACGGAGGCACCTACAGGATGATCACCGAGGTCCTTTCGCGCTACGGAATTCATTACACCTTTGCAGATATGACTAATTTAGAAGAAGTAAAAGAGGCTGCCCTCCCACATACAAAACTATTCTATGTTGAAACACCTTCCAATCCCCTCTTGAAGGTTGCCGATATTAAAAGCATTGCTGAGATTGCCAAGGAAAATGATGCTTATACCTTCGTTGATAATACGTTCATGACCCCCCAGCTGCAAAAGCCGCTGGACCTTGGTGCAGATATTGTCCTTCACAGTGCGACGAAATTTATCTCCGGACACAGTGATGTTGTTGCCGGCCTCTGTGCAGTAAAAGATCCTATGCTGGCTGAGAAAGTGGCCTTTCTGCAGAATTCCTTTGGGGCTGTCCTTGGCGTGCAGGATTGCTGGCTTGTGCTGAGGGGTCTGAAAACCCTTCATGTCAGACTGCAGCAGTCAATGAATACAGCACAGAAAATTGCTCTTTTCCTTGAGGATCACCCACTTGTGAAAAAAGTGCATTACCCGGGGCTTGAGAGCCATCCGCAGTATAAGCTGCAGAGGGAACAGGCTGGCGGGCCGGGAGCGGTGCTTTCTTTTGAGCTTGAGGACGAAGATGCGCTGCGTAAATTCACTGATGCTCTGGAGATCCCGGTTTTTGCAGTAAGCCTGGGGGCAGTCGAGTCCATACTCTCCTGGCCTGCCAGGATGTCACATGCTTCCATGCCTTCTTCCGAAAGAAGCAGACGGGGAATATCTGACTCGCTTCTCCGCCTTTCCGCAGGCCTCGAAAATCCGGATGATTTAATACAAGATTTAAGCAGGGCACTTGCTGCTGCAGAGAGAACATGCACTGCAGCGAGGGTAAAACTATGAACCTGCTGGATAAAATGGAAAAAGAGATCATCATAGCAGATGGAGCGATGGGCACCCTCCTCTATTCCTACGGTACAGATTTCTGCTTTGAAGAACTCAATGTATCACAGCCAGAGCACATTCAAAATATCCATCAAGCCTATATTGATGCCGGTGCAACTTTGATTCAGACCAACACATATGCAGCCAATTATCTCAAGCTGCAGCGCTACGGACTGGAGGACCATGTAAAGGAGATAAACAGTGCTGCTGTCGCGGTAGCGAGGAAGGCTGCGGGGAAAAATGCATTTGTTGCGGGAACGATTGGCGGCAGCCGCGGGATCAAACCTCACTCCATATCTATAGAAGAGATAAAAAGAAGCTTCAGGGAGCAGCTCTACTGCCTGCTGATGGAAGGGGTAGATGCGATCCTCCTTGAGACGTATTACGATCTCAAGGAACTGGAAACAGTCCTTTCGATCGCGAGGAAAGAAACAGCCCTCCCTCTCATTGCGCAGGTGTCACTGCAGGAGACTGGTATTATGCAGGATCACACTCCCATAAGGGAAGCACTGTCCAGGCTGGATACGCTCGGGGCGGATATCGTCGGGCTCAATTGCCGGCTCGGCCCCCATCATATGCTGCTGACGCTTGAGGAGGTGCCCCTTCCCCAGAAGGCTTACCTGTCTGCATATCCGAATGCCAGCCTGCCTGCATACACGGATGGAAAATTTCATTACGAAGGCGATGCAGAATATTTCAGGCAGTCTGCCAAAGCTTTCAGGAACCAGGGGGTACGGCTGCTTGGAGGATGCTGCGGCACCACCCCTGCACACATCCGTGCATTTTCGCAGGAATTAGTAGGATCTCCTCCTTTAGAGAAAAAGAAAGTCAGGGAACCAAAGGCTAAAATTAAGATTTTGCCTAAAGAGGCCCAAAGGGATTTTCCCCCGCTCCAGGATTTTGTGAAAGAGAGGCAGTCAGTCATCGTTGAATTGGATCCGCCAAGAAAATTGGATACAGATAAATTTTTCGCCGGGGCCAAGGCTCTGCAAGACGCAGGCATAGACGCAATTACACTTGCCGATAACTCCCTTGCTTCCCCCCGGATCTCAAACGAAGCACTCGGCTATCTGGCAAAGAACCGGCTTGGGCTCCGGCCGCTCATTCATCTGACATGCCGGGACAGGAATGTTATTGGGCTGCAATCACATTTAATGGGACTTCATACACTGGGACTCCATGACATTCTTGCCATTACCGGTGATCCGGCAAGGGTTGGTGATTTTCCCGGCGCCTCCTCGGTATATGATATGTCCTCCTTTGAGCTGATCCAGATGATCAAGCAGCTGAATGAAGGCCGCTCGATTTCAGGCAAGGATCTTGGACAAAAAGCTGCATTTTCTGTTGCTGCTGCCTTTAACCCAAATGTACGCTCTCTTGAGAAGGCAGTTCAGAGGCTCGAAAAAAAGGCGTCTTACGGAGCGGATTATTTTATTACCCAGCCTGTCTTTTCGGAAGAGAAGCTTATGGAAATATATGAAGCTACCAAACATCTGGAACAGCCGATCTATATCGGCCTCATGCCTCTGACAAGCAGCAGGAATGCTGATTTCCTTCATAATGAGGTGCCGGGCATTAAAATATCCGATAAAATCAGGGAACGTATGAATAGCCTGAAAGATGATCCTCTCCTGTCAGTCCGAGAAGGGATCAGCATAAGCAAAGAGCTGATTGATGCAGCAGCAGAGCTGTTCAATGGCATCTATTTAATCACCCCGTTCATGAAGTATGAACTGACAGCGGAGCTTGCGGAATATGCGCGCAGCGAGAAGCTGAAAACAGCCAGGAGGAGCAGGAATGCCAAAGATCTCTCTATCTGAAAGAATGAATAATAAAATCATGATCATGGATGGCGCCATGGGAACGATGCTGCAGAGAGCTGATCTTTCTGCTGAAGATTTTGGCGGCGAACAGTTTGACGGCTGCAATGAATACCTGAATCTTACAGCACCGGGGTTGATTCAGGAAATCCATCTTGCCTATCTTAAAGCTGGTGCCGACATAATTGAAACCAATACTTTCGGTGCCACGAGCATAGTACTTGATGAGTACAGCATTGGAGATAAAGCCTATGAAATCAACAGAACAGCTTCGCTGATTGCCAGGAAAGCGGCTGATCAGATCAGCACTCCTTCCTGGCCGCGTTTTGTTGCCGGATCTATGGGACCTACCACAAAAACACTTAGTGTGACAGGGGGAACAACATTTGAAGAGCTGGCATTGTCATATGAGGAGCAAGCCTGCGGATTAATTGATGGCAAAGCGGACCTGCTCCTTCTTGAGACCAGCCAGGATATGCTCAACGTAAAAGCAGGATACATCGGGATTCAGAATGCCTTCAAAAAAACCGGCATCACTCTCCCCCTTATTGTTTCAGGCACAATCGAACCTATGGGGACGACACTTGCGGGCCAGTCAATTGAAGCTTTCTATATTTCTCTCGAGCATATGAAACCGCTGGCTGTCGGCCTTAATTGCGCTACAGGCCCAGAATTCATGCAGGAGCATATCAGGTCTTTATCTTCCCTTGCTGATGCTGCTGTCAGCTGCTATCCAAACGCCGGGCTGCCTGATGAAGAAGGACGCTACCACGAAACACCTGAATCGCTCGCAGAGAAGCTTGCAGGGTTTGCCTCACAGGGCTGGCTGAACATCGTCGGCGGGTGCTGCGGTACTACACCGGAGCATATCAAGGCTATTGCAGATAAAATGGAACATTTTGCACCGCGTAAAATCTCTGCAGCATCTGCCCATAAAGTATCAGGCATTGAGCCGCTCATCTATGACGACCCGACCCTCCGCCCCATCATGGTCGGCGAGCGGACAAATGTCATAGGATCCAGGAAGTTCAAAAGACTGATTGCCGAGGGGAAGTTTGAAGAAGCTTCAGAAGTCGCGAGGTCACAGGTCAAGAATGGTGCCCATGTTATTGATATATGCCTTGCCGACCCTGATCGGGATGAACTGGAAGACATGGAAAACTTTATAAAAGAAGTGACTAAAAAAGTAAAAGCTCCGATTGTAATAGATTCTACAGATGAGAAAGTTATAGAAAAAGCCCTAATTTACCTGCAGGGTAAATCCGTGATCAACTCTATCAATCTGGAGGATGGCGAAGAAAGATTTGAGGCTATCGCCCCTCTTATACGCCTGTATGGGGCAGCAGTGGTAGTCGGAACCATAGATGAGAAAGGCATGGGAGTGAGTGCAGATAGAAAGCTTGAAATTGCTTCCCGCTCGTATACCCTTCTGGTTGAGAAATATGGAATTCCTCCTGAGGACATCATTTTTGACCCGCTTGTCTTCCCGGTCGGCACAGGTGATGAACAATACATCGGCTCGGCAAGAGCGACTGTTGAGGGCATCACACTGATAAAAGAACGCTTTCCAAGGACACAGACGATTCTTGGCATCAGCAATGTTTCTTTTGGCCTGCCTCCGGTTGGAAGGGAAATCCTTAATTCTGTCTTCCTCTACCACTGTACCCAGGCAGGACTGGACTATGCAATCGTGAATACAGAAAAGCTTGAGCGGTTTGCGAGTATAGCCAGTGAAGAAATTGCTTTGGCAGAAAAGCTGTTATTTGAAACTACAGATGAAACACTGGCACAATTCACAGAATTTTACCGGGGCAAAAAAAAGGAAGAAAAAAGCCTCCTCCCTGATATGAGCCTGGCTGAACGCCTGGCCTACTATATTATAGAAGGAACAAAAGAAGGCCTGCTGGAGGACCTTGAGGCCGCCTTACTCGAGTACAGTTCCCCTCTTGAAATCATCAATGGGCCCCTGATGGATGGAATGAAAGAGGTCGGCCGCCTGTTCAACGACAACCAGCTGATTGTCGCCGAAGTGCTGCAGAGTGCAGAAGTGATGAAGGCCTCTGTTTCCTATCTTGAGCCATTTATGGAAAAAGGCACTTCATCAGGCAAAGGGAAAATCATTCTTGCCACTGTAAAAGGAGATGTTCATGATATAGGCAAAAACCTTGTTGATATCATTCTCAGCAATAATGGCTACAATGTAATCGACCTTGGCATCAAAGTATCGCCTTCTGAGCTAGTTGAAGCAGTAAAAAAGGAAAAGCCCGATATGGTCGGACTTTCTGGCCTGCTTGTTAAATCCGCACAGCAGATGGTCATCACTGCTTCTGATATGAAACAGGCGGGCATTAATATCCCTATTCTCGTCGGCGGAGCTGCTCTATCAAGGAAATTCACAGATACGAAGATATCGAGGGAATACAATGGCCTTGTGATGTATGCCAAAGATGCGATGAATGGATTATCAATAGCCGATCAGCTCAGGGATGAACCGGAATACAACAGGCTCCTTGCCGAGCAAGAGGCAAAGCGGTCCCTCCCCCTCCCTTCTGCTGTTACAGAAAGAAAAACAGGCGCTCTTGCTGCAGTTAAGATGAGGCCTGCAGTACGGTCTGATGTACCGGTTTATGTTCCGCAGGATTTGGAGCGGCATGTCCTAAGAACCTATACACTCGGCCATATTGAGCCTTATATTAACCGGCAGATGCTTTTGGGGCATCATTTGGGGCTTAAGGGCAATATCAGCCGTCTTATGGAGTCAGGTGATGAGAAGGCATTGAAATTGAATGATACTGTAGATTCCCTTATCGTGCAGGCCAAAATGGAGGGCTGGATCCTGCCGGCTGCCGTCTATCAATTTTTTCCGGCTCAATCTGACGGTAATAAGGTGATCATTTTTGATAAGAATGACCACAGCCGGGTATTAGAGACATTCGATTTTCCACGCCAGCATTCTGAACCGTTTTTGTGCCTTGCCGATTATTTGAAGCCTGCTGATGGCGGGGAAATGGATTATGTGGCCTTTTTCTCTGTCACTGCAGGCAATGCCGTAAGGGAGACTGCCAAAACACTTAAAAAGGAAGGCCGCTTTCTTGAAAATCATGCCCTGCAGGCTCTGGCGCTTGAAACGGCAGAAGGCTTTGCTGAACTTGTACACAGGCAAATACGAGACCGCTGGGGCTTCCCGGATCCTGTAGACTTTACTATGAAAGAGAGGTTTTCAGCAAAATATCAGGGGCAGCGATTTTCATTCGGCTATCCCGCCTGCCCGGAGCTTGAAGATCAGCGGAAGCTTTTTGATCTGATCAGGCCGGAGGAAATTGGCATAGACCTGACAGAAGGTTTCATGATGGAGCCGGAAGCTTCGGTTTCAGCCATGGTTTTTGCCCATCCGGAAGCACGCTATTTTAATGTATTGAAAAATTGATATGGAGGCCTGCCAGTGACGGCAGGCTTTTTCGCTGTGCAGGCATTTTTTTAATTTTAAGTCTTGTGGTAAATTATCAATGCTTGATTGACATTAAGCAGGTGCGCCTTCTGTATTTTTTTGTAAATACAATTGGCGGGATGTATTTTTTTACAAAAAAAGTAAATTCTATAATGATATCTCCTATTGAGGTGCAGAAAATGAATATTACTTTATCCATTATCCTGGCTGTTTGCGCCGGCTATTTGAAAGCATGGAAAAACTGGCGAGTCTTTCACCCTACCATGCTTTATACCTCTGTATTGGTGCTATTGTACAATTTTATCTGCAAAGATCACCTTTTATGGAAGCACAAAAGCATACCATTAGAATCACATTTTGCTGGCGAGCTGTTTCATGCATTCGCCATACTTCCGACCATAACAGTATTATACTTGACATTCTATCCGGAGAAGCATGGCCGGCTTCGGTATATTATCCTTTGGAGTGTCCTTTCCTTTGCAGCTGAATTCCCCTTTGCTGCAACAGGGATGATTGTTTTTGAGAATGGCTATCAATATTGGATGGAGCTTCTTTTTTACCCGGTGATGTACATCATGATCAGGCTTCATCATATTCGGCCATTAGTGTCCTACGGCCTGTCAGCTGTGATCATCCTTTTGATGGTCTGGCTTTTTAAAGTGCCGGTCCAGCTTGCCTTTTAAATCAGGTGGCTATCTTGTACAATAGTCAGTATACTTGTTTGTTTCTGACTACTTAGAGAAAGCTGGTGCAAATATGCATTATCATACATATGCTGCAGGCGACAGCTGCATCATCCTTGAATTTGGCAGCAGCATCGACCCGGGAAGCAATCAAAAGGTCAGGAAAGCGGCTTCCCTTTTATCCAAAAAACCTTTCAGGGGCATGATTGAATGCGTTCCTGCCTTTCATACACTGGCTGTTCATTATGATCCGTATGCCGTCGGAACCTTATCTCCCTTTGAAGCAGCCTCATCCTTGATTGCTGAAATGCTTGCAGAGAAAATACAATTGGATGTCCAATCTCCGCGGCTCTTGGATATCCCCGTCTGCTATGAAGGAGCCCACGCCCCGGACCTGGCTTTTGTAGCCCGTTCAAATGGATTATCAGAGAAAGAAGTTATAGAGATACATAGTAACAGAGACTATGAGATTTACTTTCTTGGCTTCTCACCCGGCTTCCCTTTCCTGGGCGGGATGGATCAGCGCATAGCGGCTCCGCGCAAAACTTCCCCAAGATTGAAGATTCCCTCCGGCTCGGTGGGCATTGCCGGCAGCCAGACTGGGATATATCCTTCGGAAACCCCTGGAGGCTGGCAGATTATCGGAAGAACACCGTTAACGTTATTCGATCCTGAAAGGGAAGAACCCAGCTATCTAAAGCCCGGAGACCGTTTACGTTTCATTCCAGTAACAGAAGCAGAATTTCAGTCAGGGGGCGGCAGCCTATGGGAATAAAAGTACTGAAGCCGGGACTGATGACAACTGTCCAGGATGCAGGCAGGAAAGGATACCAAAATCTGGGCGTATCGCCTTCAGGTGCGATGGATCTTTTCTCTTACACACTTGCCAATCTGGCAGCAGGCAATTTCAATGATGAAGCAGCTCTTGAAATTACCTTGATTGGACCCCGGCTGCTCTTCGAAAAGGATATCATCTTCAGCTTCTTTGGAGCTGAAACAGAAGCAAAGCTGAACGGCAGCAATATTCAATGCGGAAAGCCGATCGCTGCGAAAAAAGGAGATGTTCTTTCTTTTGGCAGGATGAAGGCTGGGTGCCGTACATATCTGGCCTTCCATGGCGGCATATTGGTGCCTCGCCAGATGGGAAGCAGGAGCACATATCTGAAAGCAGGATTCGGCGGCCTGGATGGCAGGACATTAGAAAAGAACGATGTCCTTCCCCTCAGACAAACCTTCTGCATATTCAGCAGAATCTGGAGCTTATCCCCCTCGCTTGCCTCTTATCTTCATCAGGATAAGATCAGGGTGATGCCCGGCAGGCAGTCCGAATGGTTTTCTTCTGATGCTATAAAACAATTTTCAGAACAGGAATTTACGATTTCGGCAAATTCTGACAGGATGGGATACAGGCTGAAGGGCCCTTCACTAGCAAAGGCAAGGGAAATTGAAATGATTACTGAACCAGTATCATTTGGAACAGTGCAAGTGCCTGCTGACGGCAATCCGATCATTCTCATGGCTGAAAGGCAGACAACAGGCGGGTACCCGAAAATCGCTCAAGTCCTGTCGGCAGACCTTCCAATCCTGGCACAGAAAAAACCGGGAGAGAAGATCAGGTTTGCGCCTGCCTCCTTGGCTGAGGCACAACTGGCACATTTGGAACAAGTAAAATCAATAAGATCCCTTACAAAAATCATGAAAGAAAAATGGCAGAAAGAGGTGCATATAGATGAAGAAAATTGACTTGAACTGTGATCTTGGTGAAAGCTTTGGAAGCTTCAAGATTGGATCCGATGAGGAAATCATGGCATATATCACATCCGCGAATATTGCCTGCGGGTTCCATGCCGGAGATCCAGGGACAATGCGCAGAACAGTGAAGCTTGCCCTTCAGCATGGGACTGCCATTGGTGCACACCCGGGTTTGCCTGACCTCCAGGGCTTTGGCCGCAGAAAAATAGAAATTAGTCCGGAAGAAGCCTTCGATCTTGTCCTGTATCAAATTGGCGCACTGTCAGCTTTTGTGAAATCAGAAGGCGGAAGGCTCAGCCATGTAAAGCCGCATGGCGCTCTCTATAATATGTGTGCGGGAGATAAACGGCTTGCAGAGGCGGTAGCAAGGGCTGTCCAGAGTGTGGACGAGGAACTCGTGCTTTTTGGGCTCCATAACAGCGAAAGCATCAGGGCAGCGGAAAGGGTCGGGATCAGAGCTGCGCAAGAGGTGTTTGCGGACAGAAGATATGAAGATGACGGAACGCTGGTTTCGAGATCAAGCAGAGATGCCCTGATCACTGCTGCGGAAGAAGCAGTCGGCCAGGTGCTGAGAATGGTCCTCGAAAACAAAACCCTCAGCCGGAACGGTAATGAGATTATAATCAAAGCAGACACCATATGCCTCCACGGCGATGGTCCACATGCGCTCGAGTTTGCGGCGACGCTTCATGCCGCCTTAAAGGGCAGAGACATTGAGGTTGCTTCATTCAGATAAAAAAGGGGGTGTCCCCCCCTTTACCTTTCAGCCCTCTGCTCTTCCCTATTCCTTTCTTCTTCTTCATCAACAAGAATATAAGCAATCTGCTCTTCCATTACATGATGGAGGGCATCAAGCTCCTCCTCGCTCATCAGCTTCTTTTCATCCTTCATATTTCTTCCTCCTTTTCGATAGGCATATGACAGGCTGCAGCCCTTTTCTACTTTCTCCTTATATATCCCTCATTAAACTTAAGCTGAAACTCTCATCCTTTTCTTATTCTTCCAGATAACGAAGCTCCGTTATTAAAAATGTCCCTTTTTCCCCCTCCTATGCAATATGAGGTTTTCTTCGCTCCTTCATGTGCTATGTAGTAAGTAAGCTCGAAAACGTTATCCAGCAGAGAGCCAGTAAAAAAAATCGGGGAAGTGTTAAGATGCAAAGCGTCTATAAATGCAAAAATTTTACTAAGACCGGAAAAGTCCTTCTTCCAAGTCCCTGGAGAAAAAAGTTCGACCTTCTTCCCGGCCGGCTTGCCGACCTGGAGTTTGAAGATGAAGACAAGAAGATCTTAATCAGAAAAGCAGATCCGAAGAGTACTGAAAATAAACGGCTTGTTTCTGATAATGGATCCATCCATATTCCAATGGAGCTGAGAAATCTGCTGGACCTGAAGGATCAGGAGGAATACTGCCTCTTCATTGATGAACAGGCCAAGCAATTCATTTTGCAGATCATGCCGGACAAGACGGGTTAGCCCACTTTTATCCCGGAAAACAATGTAGGCAGCACCTGCATCAGGTCTGAAGCAATCTGTTTTTCTATTTTCCACCGCTTTCCTGGATAGCGCATTCCTGCCGGCAGCAACCTAAGAGCAGGAGGTGGAACCATGGACCCCATTAAGCCGGGCAGTGAAAAAATGCCAGATTTCAGGGAGCTGGATGACAGGCTCATTGCAGAGCATTCTTCAGAGCCTTTCCTCGTCATCAAAACCAATTTGGATCCTGAGAACTCAACAATAGAAAATCCTTATTACAAAGAGGAAAAACTGACAGACCGGATTGCCTTCGAGAGTTATTTTGATGAAGAGCAGGAGTAAGAAAAGCCCTGGATGACCAGGGCTTTTCTGCTTTTACAGCTTCAAAGCCTGTCAGTAATATTCATAGCCGCAGCTGCCATGGTCCCCATACAGCATGGAGATCATCTTTTCTGAATCTTCTTCTGATACCTGCCTGTAATCATGGGCAAAAGCCTTGAATGTGTCGCAGAATCCTACATTATTTTCGCCTACACTCTCAGCCCAGCTGGAAAAATTACGGTAATCCTCAAGCGGATCATAAGATTCAAATTCGGCCACTTTATCATTGGATCCCAGTGTGGTGACTTCAATTCCTTTATAAGAATTGGGATCATGTTCTTCATACTTCACGCATGCATAGAAAATCATGCTGTCCAGCCCCTTTTTAATCTCTAGTTTGGGCCGGGCAGGATATTTTATGCACAAAAAGGTCTTGTCAGCTGTTCCCGTCGACATATTTGCCATGGTCCGGTACAGCCAGATCGCCAAAATGATCGGCAAGCCTCTGCAGGCCCTCTGCCAATTCCGGGCCTGACATCGGACGGCCATGCCCTGTTCCAGCCGCGGAAGGGTTCAAAGCAGCCAGTTTGATGACAGATGCTTCTGCGGCCTTCCAGTCGGTAGTCAGGTAACGGGGCGGCCCGTTCACCTCTTCTTCCTGGACAAGGACTTTATAAAGGGAATCCTGCCTCACCGTCACAAAAGCATCACCGGCAATGAGCAGGCTGTCGTCTTCCCTGAACAGGGACACATGGCCAGGGGAATGCCCTGGTGTATGGATCCATTTCCAGCCCGGCAATGCAGGAACAGAACCATCAGAAGGGAGCGGATGGATATATTCACTAATATCAATCCCTTCATGCGGAAACAGCGGTGACATCTTGGCAATCATCCCTCCCTCGACACTGCTATCAGGCTTAGGATAATCTTTCTCCCCTGTCAGATATGGAAGCTCAAGCTCATGAGCATACACTGGCACTTTCCAGGTTTTAAGCAGTCCGATTATCCCTCCAATATGATCGAAATGCCCATGGGTCAGGACGATTGCTTTTGGTGCAGCTCCCACGCCATAGAGATCTTCTGCTGCTTCAATGATTTTTTCAGCTGATTTTGGCATGCCGGCATCAATCAGCACCCAGTCATCTGAGCCATCGCTGAGCTCAGCATAAAAGACATTAACAATTTGAATCGGCAGGCAATGGACGTCAGGGGTGATATTTTTCATATCTCCGCTTGTTGCAGAAGCAACCGGGAGAAAACGGTTGGATGATGAACTTTCTTTCATGGAATCAGCTCCTCTGCTAGTCTGCCTATCTTTACCCTTTTGAAGCCGCATTAGTCGCTCATGCGCATTGTTTCAGACAAAAAAAAGCACCCTGCCAGGGATGCTTAGCCAGCCTGATCAATAGGCCTTGCCCGCAGCAATGCGGTATTGCCTGATGAAGTCTTCAGGGCTGATATAAACTTTATAGGGATAGAGGCCATGGTTTGTATGCAAGTACAAAAACCCGAAAGAAGACTGTTCCCGGTAGGAGACATCATAGATATCAGCCAGCCGGAACTCGCGGTCTTCTGCAACGACCCGGTCGTCATACAGGTGGAGGTGATATTCTGTTTCAATCACTTTTTGTTCATTCCACTCCACTTTTCTGCTGAATATACGATAAGGATGCGAACAGCGGTGTGCCAAATCAGTCAGTTTCCCCCTTTATTATATATAGAGACAGGATTGCCTGGAACCCGGTTATGTATCATGGTAAATGAAGCTGCCACGCTATTTCAACTAAAATGCGGCCCGGCTCATTGCCGGGCCTTGCCATGGCTAACGCCTGCTCTTGCTTTTTCGATAAACGAGAAAGGCTACCACAATGGCCGCAATAATAATAAGCGGCAAGAATGAAAGCACAGTCTGCCAAAACGGATGTGTAGAGTCCATAAGAAAATTCCTCCCTGTCCTTTTTATAGGTTTTACCCTATCCTGATAAGAAAATTCCATTCCCGCCAAAACTTTATGATTGTGATTTCAAATAAATAGGATTATCATTTTCTCTATAACTAAAATGTTCTGCTGGGGAGGCGATGAGTTTGGGGCAGAGAAACTGAAAATCGGAGAGATTGCAAAAAGGGCGAATGTAACGAAGCGGACGGTAGATTATTACACACAAATCGGCCTTATTAAAGCAAGACGGTCTGCTTCCAACTACCGCTACTATGATGCAGAAGCTCTTGACACCCTTAAATATATCGAACAGTGCAAAAGGAACAGCTTTTCACTGGAAGAAATAAAGAACAAGCTAAAGGAAAAAGAATCAGATCTTATCGATTATGAAACACTTAAAGTAAAGATATCCGGTTTGGATAAGGAGCTTTCCGAGCTGCTCCAAAATCTGGAGGATAAAGGACTGAAGAAGGAAGCTCTTAAAAAGCACCTTTCTGCTGAAAGCATATCCCTCATGCAGACCATTCTCCTGTTATTGATGTAGCCCTCCTGCCGGAAATTACAGTAGACTTTTTTACTCATCCAGGAGGTGTAAGCCTTACTCTGTAAGGCGATTCGTTGGACATATTTATCAATTTGGTATTAGTTGCACTTTTAATTGCTTTAACCGCTTTTTTTGTGTCAGCAGAATTTGCAATTGTCAAAGTCAGAAGTTCGAGGATTGACCAGCTGATTGAAGAAAATAAACCTGGAGCCCAGGCGGCCAGGCATGTGATTACCCATATGGATGAATACCTTTCTGCCTGCCAGCTGGGCATCACCATTACAGCGCTGGGTCTTGGCTGGCTTGGAGAGCCCACTGTCGAGAAGCTGCTTCATCCCCTTTTTGAAAGTTTGGAGCTTAATCCATCGCTTACCCATCTTTTATCTTTCGGAATTGCCTTTGCTTCTATTACTTTTCTGCATGTGGTGGTCGGTGAATTGGCTCCAAAGACCATGGCCATTCAGCTATCAGAAAGAATTACCCTGCTGTTTGCAAAGCCGCTGATTTTGTTTTATAAGCTGATGTTCCCTTTCATTTGGGCGCTCAATGGTTCAGCCAGGATCCTTACCGGCCTGTTCGGGCTGAAGCCAGCTTCCGAAAATGAGCTGGCCCATTCAGAAGAAGAACTTCGGATCATTCTTTCCGAAAGCTATGAGAGCGGTGAAATCAATAAATCAGAGCTGACTTATGTAAATAACATCTTTGAATTTGATAACAGGCTCGCCAAGGAAATCATGGTGCCGCGGACTGAAATCGTCAGCCTTTCCATTGATGACAGCGTGGAGGATATCCTCGGCACCATCCGCGAGGAGAAGTACACACGCTATCCGGTCATTAATGGAGATAAAGACAATATTGAAGGAATCGTCAACATCAAGGACATCCTTACTGCCACCGTAAAAAGGGAAACGCTGACAGGTTCCCCCATCACAGCGTTCATGAAGCCTGCCATCAGGGTCATTGAGACTATACCAATTCATGACCTTCTCCTTAAAATGCAAAAGGAGCGCACCCATATGGCCCTGCTGCTGGATGAATATGGAGGGACAGCGGGGCTTGTGACAGTAGAAGATATCATCGAAGAAATTGTCGGTGAGATCCGTGATGAATTTGATGCAGATGAAATCTCCGACATCCGCAAATTGGCTGAAGATCATTATATCATCAGCGGCAAGGTTCTTATTGAAGATGTCAATGATCTCCTTGGCACAAACCTGCCTGAAGAGGATGTTGACACATTTGGCGGCTGGTTCCTTTCCCAGCGGTATGATGTCGTTCAGGGGGAAGAAATCATCGAGGAAAACTATTCCTTTACAGTCAAAGAACTGGAAGGCCATCATATTGTTTTTATAGAGGTCAGGAGACTGGCTGAAGAAGAAAGCCCTGAGTAAGGGCTTTTTTTTTGACTCCAACACTGCCCTCCTTACTCTTTTGCTGTCCGATAGGTGCATAAGCTTGTGACCAGCCCTACTGTCAGGACCGTGATAAGGGACAGCATGAAAGTATCGCCTGAAACCAGCAGGCCTCCGATTGATATGACAAGGCAATCAATCAATAAAATCACTATTCCCACATTTATTCCTGAAAGGTCTGCGATAAATTGCGCCAGCAGGTCTGTTCCCCCGGTGCTGGTGCCATAGCGGAGCATTAAGCCTATGCCGAGGCCGACCAGCGCCCCGCCGGCTATAGAGCCGATGGCAGGGTCGATATATGGAAGTGACCGGCTGACCGGGTTCATGATATCGATTAAAATGGAAGACAACAGCAAACCGTGCAGGCTGTTGAAAAAATAACCCCTGTCCTTGAACCAGGCAAGAGCAAATATCGGAATGCTCATCAGCAGGATGGACAATCCTGCTTCAAATCCCCATAAGTAGTTGCAGATCAGACCCAGCCCGATGACACCGCCGTCGAGAACCTTGTTAGGGATTAGAAAACCGTTTATTCCCAAAGATAGAAGAAGGCATCCAGTAAGGACGATAGCCGTTTTTTTAAAAATCATGATTGAACACTCCCGGCTGCTGCATGTCCTCTAGTATATGAAGCCAGTCCCCGGGATAGTATGAGCTTTTTTCATAACTGTCCTGGTTTAGGTGAATAGTAAGGAAAGTAACCTAATCTTAGGAGGATATTATGGTAAAGCAAACGCCAGATATGCCGGCATATGTTGGAAGCGAATATGACCGGCTGAAAAAAGTGGTTCTATGTGAACCGGAGCATATGACAATCAAAGATGTGATCAACGAGACCCAGCGCCATTTTCTGAAAGAAGGCATTGATATTGACAAGGCATTGGAGCAGCACCGCAATTTTGTCAAAACATTGGAGCAATATGGTGTGGAAGTGTCCCTCCTCCCGGCCAGGGGCAAATATCCTGAACAGGTATTCACAAGGGATATCGGTTTTACGCTCGGCCAAACCGTGTTTGTGGCCGAAATGGCAAGCAGGATCCGGCAGGGTGAAGAGGATGTTTTCAAGGAATGGCTGGAGAAGGAGAGAATTTCCTATTTCAACCTGATAGGAGAAAAAATTGAAGGCGGAGATATCGTCATAGACCGCGACACTGTTTATGTTGGCTTGAGTGACAGGACAAATGAGAAAGCCGCTGCCCATTTGAAATCACTTCTGCCTGATCATGAGGTAATTACGGTCCCTTTTACAGATAAATTCCTTCATCTGGATTGTGTCTTCAATGTCATTTCTGAAGACGAAGCCTTGATTTTCCCAGGAGAAATTGAGCCGAAAGCACTGGAATACATCAAATCCAGGTATCACCTGATAGAAGTAACCAAAGAAGAACAATTTTCCCTGGGCACGAATGTATTATGCATCGGGGACAAGAAGATCTTCAGTCTGACGGTAAATGAAAATGTCAACAGACAGCTGGAAGAAAGAGGCTTCGAGGTGATTGAAGTGGATATAACGGAAATCATTAAGTCCGGGGGAGCATTCCGCTGCTGCACCCTTCCTGTATTGAGAGAAAGCCCTGGCCTAAAAGGATAAAATGATCATCATGCCTCCCTTTCCCTCATATGCTTTGATATATGACCGGTTCGGGAGGCATGATGCATGATGAATCTTTTAACTGCAGCCATTACTATTTTATTGTTGCTCATCTTCATAGAAGAAGTCTTCATATACGGAATATGCCGCTATATGAATGGACCAGGAAAAATTGAGAAGGCAATGACCGCCAGATTGAAGCAGGCCAGGCAGAAGCTTGCAGAAAAAATTTAGCTTCCCAGGTCTGAAACCCATTGTTTGAATGACCTGGATATTATAAAATGAATACATTCCATAATGACAGGAGTGCAGATAAAATGGCCAAATCCAAAGCGAAGAAGCTGCGTGCTAAAATGGTGCGTGAAGGGAAAAGAAATCCGGAGAGCAAAAGAAGTCCTTATGCATTAATTGATATGTCTGAGAGAAGGACAAAAACAAAGAAAGATCTTGTATACAAATCCAAACATAAGGGCCAATCTGGGTCTTTTTATTTTGCACTTCGAATGTTGATGTCCGCCTAAAATACATAGCCTGGCAATTTCCAGGAAAATTATTCTAACTTCTGTTATACTTTTTACAGGAAGAAAGCGAAAGGTGAATTCTGTGACAAAAAAAAATATCCAATTCTGGTCTCTTCAGATCCTTCTGATTGTGGCCATCATTTACGTATCATCCAAAATATCCTTTTTATTTGAACCAATCGGAATCTTTGTGTCTACCTTGTTTTTCCCGATTATCATCTCAGGCTTCCTTTATTTCCTGCTTAACCCGGTCGTCAATTTCCTCCAGGCAAGAAAACTGCCGAGGACCATTGCCATCATAATCATTTACCTGATCATCATCGGCCTTATCGTCCTGGTGATCGGCAGCCTTGTCCCTATCATATCAAAGCAGGTTACAGCATTATTCAATGATTTGCCGACATATGCACAAAGAACAAGAATCTACATAGAAAATCTTTCACGCTCGCAGCAGTTCAAATGGGTCATGAATCAGGATTATGTCCCGATTGAAAACCTGGAAAGGTCATTGATGGAGTTTGCCAACACGATCCCTGACAGGGTGACAAATGGAATTTCCAATGTATTCAGCCTTGTCGCCAATATTACAGTCACAATTGTAACGGTTCCCTTCCTGCTGTTTTATATGTTCAAGGATGGCGGAAGGTTTCCGGCTGCCATATCCAAATTCCTCCCTCTATCTTATCGGAGCGAAGGTTTAAAAACGCTGAAGGAGACAGGTGAAACCCTGGCAGCATACATACAGGGACAGGTAACCGTGGCTTTATTCGTCGGGACACTGGCCTTCATCGGCTATATGATCATTGACCTGCCATATGCCCTCGTTCTGGCGCTGATTGTCGCTGTTACGAACATCATTCCTTACGTCGGTCCATTTCTCGGCGGGGCGCCTGCTGTATTGATCGCACTGTTCGATTCCCCGGCAAAGGCAATCCTGGCGATCATCGTCATTGCCGTTGCCCAGCAGGTTGAAGGGAATATCCTTTCCCCTCTCATCCTTGGAAAAAGGCTTGACACCCATCCTGCCACCATCATCATCCTCCTGCTAGTGGCAGGAAACCTTGCAGGGATCCTGGGCATGATCCTTGCAATTCCAACGTATGCGGTTGTAAAAACAATCGTCATGAACTTTGTCCGGTTCCTTCGGGCAAGAAGAGAAAGTGTTGCCACCGGCTCAGATACTGCCCTATAAAAAAGGAAGCAAACTCAGTTGAGTTTGCTTCCTTTTTTTGTGATCTTACATATTTTCCATTTTTACAAGTCTATTCCGCTTTTTTTATCATATTCCATCAGCCAGGCATCTCTCCATTCACCTTCATGGTATTCGTTTTTCGGGAGAAGCTTTCTTTTTTGCATTCCGCTGCTCTCATAACAGGCAATGGCCCTTTCATTCCATGTCTGCGGGTCCATGACTACCAGGTCTGCTCCCTTTTCTTTTATCAAATAGCTGATCATTGACTGAACGAGCAGCTTCCCGATTCCTTTTCCCCACCATGTTGATTCCCCGATGAACTGGTCTGTACCATAGACAGAAATACCAGGAAGGTATCCGTATTTCTCCCTTTCTTCTTCATCCAGCGGATAAAACTGGATATATCCCAGTTCTGTATCTTCCCATTCAATAATACAGGCAGCCACATGCCGGTCCCGATTATAGAAATGCTCATCTACCATTTGCAGTGAATGGGGATTGTCTCTGCCTTCGTAATATTCCAGCACTGCTGGATCCTGCAGCCAGCGTACAAGGTGGAGTTTATCCCTTTCTTCCAGTTCTCTTACTTTCAGGCTGCCATTTTCAAATAATACACTCATTATAAGCCTCCACACTAATATTTCCTCTATTATAAGAATTCTATAAACTTGCCTTCTTTCCTGTATGAACTCAGCTTTTTCTGTCAATAGTGATATAAAACAGGAACGGGGTTCATAGATGAAGAAAGGCATTTATTTTATCAATGAAAAACTGGCAGCCGGAGATTGTGCGCCTGAAAGTATTCAGGAAATCCAAAAGAAGGCAGCGCAAGATTATATGAAATTAAACGGTATATCTCCTGTCAAGCTGAACCGCTGGCAGATTAATGAGCATTATGAAAACCTGCATGCCCTTTATTATGACTTAAAGGAAGGCAGAACGATGATGGACTGCCTCGTATGTTTTAACGAACAGTCTGCTTCTGACTTCGCTGCTGCCTATCCAGCCAGATGGCTGCTGCTGAAAAGTTTTTTCCATGAAATTTGCTTTTCAGAGGCTCGGCAGCTGCCTTCAGCAGAGTAAATCAGAACAGAAAACCTCTCATATGCGTTTTTAATATAGCGAAATAGGAAATATACATACTATAAAAACGAAATAGGAGGTTTGTCATGAAGAAATCGAAGTTATTATATCCAATAGCAGCCGCCCTTCTGATGCTGCCGCTTGCTGCCTGCGGGAATGATGAGAATGAAGTCCAGGATCCGCCCCCTAGCGCACCTAGCCAGGAAGATGATTTGAATACAGATAATAAACAGCCTGTTGAGGATTTCTCCCGCATCAATTTTACAGATTTTGAGCTTGATGCTGAGTATCCGGATATGAAATCGTATGAGGTTGATTACGAATATGATAGAAACAATACGATGGAAGCTGAGATCAAAGATGGCTTAAACGATGAAGAATTAAACGGAGATGAAGCGCTGGACAAGCTGCTGGAAGCATTCAAGCAATTTACTTTTGATGAAGAGTCTTCTGAGGATGAGGTGCTGATACAGGTTATACAGGGCCTTGATCTTAACGAAGATTATGAAAATATTGAAGTCGAAGTAACTTTTACGGATGGTACAGAAAAAACTTATTCAAAATAAACGAAATCTGAAGGGACAGCAGGTCTTAGCCCTTCAGATTTTTTACTGTGTTCCTGAATGGGGAAAAAAGCTCTGCTGCTGAAAGTGGTGTTCACGGTCCTCCTTCTATAATATGAATAGTTATCCTCCGCTTAACTTTCTGGCATGATTCTTTGTGTTTAAGGCACAATAACAGAATCACGGGAAGGCGGTGAGCCATGTTGAAAAAAAAATCAATTTTTATTACCGTGTTTGTTTTATTAACCATGCTCCTCTGTGTTCCTTCAGGCTCAGCTGTATTCAGCGAACACCATCCCAACATGCAGCTCAGGATCATGGAGACGACGGACCTTCACTCTTACATATTGAATTACGAATATAAAAGCGGAAAAAAAGTGAAGAGCTTTGGATTTGTAAAAACCGTTAGCTTAATCAAAAAAGCGCGCCTGGAGAGACAAAATAGTCTTCTTTTTGACAATGGCGATCTGATCCAGGGAAGTGCTCTGGGAGATTATATTCACGAGCATCCCGGCCAGCCTCACCCTATTTTCAGCATTATGAACGAGCTGCAGTATGATGCCGCAGCACCCGGCAACCATGAATTCAATTACGGGCTGGGCTATCTTAATAAAAAACTGAAAGAGGCAGCCTTTCCTTATGTCAACAGCAACCTCTTTATCCAGGGTACAGAATCTTTCCAGGAAGAGCTTCCCTATTTCTCCCCTTATGTGATTCTTCACCAGAACTTTACGGCAGATGATGGCAGAAAATATCCTGTTAAAATTGGTGTGATCGGGTTCATAACACCTGTTGTCCTGAAATGGGATGAAGAACATTTAAAAGGGAAGCTCAGCAATAAATCGATGGTCGAGTCAGCTGAGCATTATATTCCGATTATGAGGGAAAAAGGCGCCGATGTCATAATTGCACTGGCACATGCTGGTCTCGAAGCTGATGAACAGGTTAAGGATAAAAGCAGGAATTCCGTGCTCGGGCTGAGCAAGGTGCCTGGAATTGATGCGATTATGTTCGGCCATACCCACCAGGTTTTTCCGTCTCCTAAACTAAGGGGCAGCAGCGGTCTGATTGATTCGAAAGCAGGCACAATCAATGGAATTCCGGCTGTTCAGGCAGGTTCCTGGGGAAGCCATTTAGGGATTATAGATTTCAGCCTGGCTCTTGTTGAGGGAAAATGGAAAGTTGTATCAGCAGACTCCGAAGTCCGCCCCGTGTTTCTGCCTGATACACCGGGCCTTTCAGACGGCATTGAAAACGATCAGAGAGCAGAACAGCTCGCAGAGGATGTTCATACAAAAACAATAAAGCATAAATAAGGGCAATGCAGGTAATATTGCTTTACTTCCAATCTCTGCTATTTTATACTAAATTGTATGAAATTAGACCTATTTCGATAGTAGGGGTGACTATTTATGCTGAAAGACAGCGAATATTTGCTTTTTATTAGGGAAATTGGCAGATTGATCACTGACTTTGAAAAATGCAAAGAGCCTGATATCCAGCAGAAAATCCTCCAGGATATAAAACTGCTGGGGTTTGCTCTCCAATAATATAAGGCTGAAGATCTGCATTAGACTGTAAGACAACAAATGAAATTAGAAATCCCTTTCAGGCTAACAGAAGTCGTGATCGGGTGGAAACCCTCTGCTTCTGTTTTCTATGAGCAAGTGGGCTTTGGGGGCCCTGACTAAAACCCTCTGATTCGCTTTTCTGTGGCCAGATGGTGTTAGTCGCTCTGACTAAAGACCGTCTGATTCGCTTTTTTGCGGTCAGAGGGTATTAGTCGCTCTGACTAAGACCTTCTGATTCGCTTTTCTGTGGACAGATGGTGTTAGTCGCACTGACTAAGACCCTCTGATTTGCATTTCTGTGGCCAGAGGGTATTAGTCACTCTGACTAAGACCTTCTGATTCGCTTTTCTGTGGACAAGAGGGTATTAGTCGCTCTGACTAAGACCCTCTGATTCGCTTTTCTGCGGCTAGAGGGTATTAGTCGCTCTGACTAAGACCCTCTGATTCACTTTTCTGTGGCTAGATGGTGTTAGTCGCTCTGACTAAGACCGTCTGATTCGCTTTTCTGTGGACAGACGGTTTTAGTCGCTCTGACTAAGACCGTCTGATTTACTTTTCTGCGGCCAGAGGGTGTTAGTCGCTCTAACTAAGACCCTGTGATTTGCTTTTCTGTGGCCAGAGGGTATTAGTCGCACTGACTAAGACCTTCTGATTCGCTTTTCTGTGGACAAGAGGGTATTAATCGCTCTGACTAAGACCGTCTGATTCGCTTTTCTGTGGCCAGAGGGTATTAGTCGCACTGACTAAGACCCTCTGATTCGCTTTCTGTGGACAAGAGGGTATTAGTCGCTCTGACTAAGACCTCTGAATCGCTTTTCTGCAGCCAAAGGGTGTTAGTCTCTTTGACTAACACCCTCTGATTACTTGTCTCCGGACTGTTTTGAGTTTACCCCCTCTCTTTTTGTTCTTCCCTCCTCTTTTCATATACCTGCAGATTCATATAGATGGTATTCAGAACTGGCACTGGTAAACGGTGTTCAGCCGCTGCATCCAGGAGATATTTAAAGAAGTGGGCTGACTCGGTCTGCAAGCCTTTTTCAATGTCTCGCTGCATGGAAGATTTCATATGATATCCGACTGCATTTATTTTCTTAATGATATTTTCTTTTGCATCATCCGGAAGATTCGCTCCCAGGCTTTTCATGACAGGAAGGATTTCCAGAGCTAGCCCCTCTATGATGCTTCTCCCCTCTGCTGTATCCCTTATAGGACCGACTGGCGAACGTGTCAGCGTTGTAAGCCCGGACATCATGCTGATAAAAAGATACTTGCTCCACATTTCACTCACGATTTCACTGCTGTACCGGAAAGATGCCTTTGTTCCGGTAAGCGATTCCTGTATCCGTGAAATCCTCTCTGTCTGCCTCCCGTCAATTTCGCCAAAAACAACTTCCTGCATATCGCTTTTCTGAACAATTTCGCCTTTTTCATCCAATGTTGATTCTATGAAGCAAAGACCTCCAAGGAGCCTCTCCTTTCCAAAAGCCCTTTCAAGCGTGTCCATATGTGCAATGCCATTCAGCAGCGGAAGGATACATGTACCTTGTCCTGCATAAGGCATAATATTATTGATGGCTTCTTCAAGATGGTAAGCTTTCACAGAAAGCAAGATCAAATCAAAGTTCTCTTCTGAAGGAACTCCTGTTCTCAGAAGCTTTGGTTTCAGCTTTGCATCTCCATGTACGCTGTTGATGACCAGGCCGTTCTCCTGAAGCTGATCGTATTTTTTTTCCCTTACTAGAAAGGTAACGTCTTCTCCTTTTTCAAGGAGCCTGCCTCCGAAATAACCTCCTACTGCCCCTGCCCCTGCAATCAATATACGCATATTCTTACCTTCCTTTCTCAGAAAACGGCTGCAAAATAACCCCTGCATCATTCCGTTTATTTCCATTATTATTTCTCATTTTAGCATAGCATCTAAACAGAAGAGCCCGGAATTGCTCATCCAGGCCCTTATGCATTATTAATCTTAAGCTACTCTTCCTGTAATATCTTCTTCGAGTGCGATATTGTTCTTTCTTGCTTTTCCTGCTGCGTTGTAGAAAAGAACAGTGATAATAACCGTGGCAATCGCAGCCCCTAAATACGATATATTCATTGAAAGCCCAAATCCAATTTTGGCGTTCAGAATATAAGTAACGGTTGCCATTGTCATGAAGATGCCCGGTATCATGGCAATCCAATAATTTTTTCCGGCAATGAAAAGGTACATGCTTGCTACCCAAAGGGCGATGACAGCAGTAGACTGGTTTGCCCAGGAGAAGTATCTCCATAGAATCTCAAAGTCTATCTTTGTCAGTGCAAATGATATTACAAACAAGGGCAGGGCGATAACCA
Organism: Bacillus infantis; assembly: GCF_008180445.1. Classification (GTDB taxonomy): domain Bacteria; phylum Bacillota; class Bacilli; order Bacillales; family Cytobacillaceae; genus Bacillus_AB; species Bacillus_AB infantis_B. The sequence goes on along the minus strand of NZ_VTER01000006.1, from coordinate 304,756 downwards.
GGCGGTTGCCGAGCTTCTGCTGGCCGAAGCGGATATAGTCGGCAATGATCATCCTTGCGCTCCGGAAAGCAGTGTCGCCTGAAGTGATCGGCAGGATTATCACTCCGAGTACAGCCAGTGTTCCGCCGACAGCACCAAGAGTCAGTTTTGAAGCTTCACTTACTACTGCCGCAGGCCCGCCAGCTGCAAGCAGTTCATTTAAGCCTGCAGAGCCATTGAAAAGGCTCATTGCAGCTGCAGCCCAAATCATGGCAATAACGCCTTCTGCAATCATCATGCCATAGAAAATCTTTCTGCCTTGATCCTCATTTTCTGTTGTTCTCGAAATGATTGGCGTCTGCGTCGCATGGAATCCGGATAAAGCCCCGCAGGAAATGGTCAGGAACAGAAGCGGGAAGATCGGTGCATTGTCAGGATGCATGTTTGACAAATTGATTTCAGGGATAGGTGCACCGCTGATGACGAGCGATGCCCCTACTCCAAGCGCACTGATCAGCAGCAATGCACCAAAGATGGGATAAAAGCGTCCAATGATTTTGTCAATCGGCAATAGTGTCGCCAGAATATAATAGATGAAGATGGCTCCAAGAATAAGCCCCATGCTCATCCATCCGTCCATCAGATTGTGCAGCAGCCCTGCAGGGGAAGTGACAAAAACCGTTCCCACAAGGAGCAGCAGCAGGATGGCAAATGCATTCACAACATGCTTCATGAAGCTGCCGAGAAATTTTCCGGCCAGCTCCGGCAAGTGTGCTCCCCTGTTGCGGATGGAAATCATACCTGTCAGATAATCATGGACAGCACCGGCGAAAATACAGCCGAGCACAATCCAAAGAAAAGCAACCGGTCCATATAGTGCACCCATGATCGGTCCAAAGATAGGACCAACACCTGCAATATTAAGCAGCTGGATAAGTGAGTTTTTCTTCGTGTTCATCGGCAGATAATCAACGCCGTCTTTGTGCGTATAAGCTGGAGTCTGCCTCTCTTTTTTAATGCCGAATACTTTTTCTACAAATTTCCCATAAGTGAAATACCCTGCTATAAGTAAAATGATGCCTGCTATAAAAGAATACAATTGAAATGCCTCCTTTTGTAATCGCTTACAGAAAGTATAAGGCACCGGGAGGAGAATGTGGCGGAATTGTGGCCAACATGTCAATAATCTGTCTCAAGATGCTGAAATGGAGAGGTGAAATGCAGGCAAAAGACTCATGCCTGCATCATTAAATTTCCAGCCTGCTCCTTAATGCTTTGGCATAATTCCGGCTTACAGATAATATTTCTTGAGCCCCCTCGACTTCCAGCTGATAGGCGCCGTTAAACCATGGAGTCAGCCGGGATACATATGGCAGATGGACGATTGTGCTTTTATGTATGCGGAAAAAAGGAAAATGCTGCAGCCTGCTTTCCAGCTCCTTTAAAGGAGTTTTGACAGAATAGCTTCCGTTTTTCGCAACAATCCTGGAGACTTTATCATCACGGGATATATAAAGGATGGATGATGGGTCTATATAAGAAATATTGCCATCCTCCTCCACTGCCAGTTTCCCAGGGTTCACGGCTGCGGCTGTGCTGTCGCCTTCTTCTGCAAAAAGCTTCCTCAGCCTTGATACTGTTTCTTTAAGCAGGTCTTCGTCAAAGGGCTTCAGCAGATAATCAACCGCTTCGTAGCGGAAAGCTTCTGCCGCAAACTGCGGGTAAGCTGTCGCAAAGATGATTTTTGGCACTTTTTTTAAATCATTCAGCGACCTGGCGGCTTCCATGCCATTCATTTTTGGCATTTCAATATCCAAAAATACAGCATCCGGCTGCAGCTGCAGGCACTGGATGACGGCCTGTTCACCTGATTCTGCTTCTCCCACTACCTGCAGGTCTTCATATTCTTTCAGCAGGTGAACCAGCTCCTGCCTGCTGTACGGCTCATCGTCTGCAATCAATATGCTGATTTTTCTTTCCATGCTATTCTTCTCCTTTGTCCGGCAGCGTAAAGGAGACTGTGGTCCCTTCATTCAGCCTGCTGTCAAAAATCAGTCCGGCTTTTTCCCCAAAAAGCATTGCCAGCCTTCTGTTTACATTATATATTCCAAGTCCGGTCCCTGTCAGGGAAGGTACGTGGCCCCTTGCCAGCTCATGCAGGCGTTCTGTGCCGATTCCCGCTCCATTGTCAGAAACAGATACTTCTGTCCCTTCTTCTTTTACGGCAGCATAAATGATGATCCTGCAGTCAGCTTCCTTATCCTTGATGCCATGCTTGACTGCATTTTCTACAAGCGGCTGGAGTGTCAGCGGCGGGATTTGAGCAGAAAGTGCTTCCTCTTCTATCCGGAATTCTGTTTTAAGCCTGTCAGAAAATCTTGCTTCTTCTATTTCCAGGTAGGCTTGTACATGCTTTAATTCTTCCTTCAAAGTGTTCGTTCCAAAGTTGTCCCCGTAAGATTCTGCCTCAGGAAATGGGAAAGCGACAAGAGCAGCTTGCGGGCTTTCTTTGGATCAATCCGAATCAGGGAAACGATTACATTCAAAGTATTAAACAAAAAGTGCGGGCTGATTTGTGCCTGCAGAGCCTTGATTTCTGCCTCCTTCGCAAGCTGGAATGCTTTTTCGCCCCTTGCAGCATCGAGCTGATTGCTAAGGAGCATGCTCAGGCCGGATATCAATTCAATCATGACATTTGTGATTTCTTTTTCTGACTTAAAATAGAATTTCAAGGTGCCGATGGTCTGTCCCCTTTCCTTCAGCGGAGCAATGGCGGCAGCACCAAGCGGGCATGACGGACTGCTGCAGCTGATATCATTCCTGCCGGCAATGATCAATGCTCCTTGGGCAAGCACCTTCCTGGTTATATCTGTTTGGATCAGATGTCCTGATTTGTGATGGTCATCAGCTACGCCAATATGAGACAGGATGCGTTCATCATCTGTAATCGACACGGCGCTTGCATTGACTTCGTGGTAAAGGATCCGGCATACCTCTTCTGCCGCATCGATGGTCATCCCTTTTCGCAGATGCTTCAAACTCTGGCGTGCCAGCCGCAGGGATTTCTGCGCCTGGATGGCTGCAGCTTTTTCCTCTTCATTCACTACGCTTTTAATGATCAGCAGGAAAATGGCACAGCCGACTCCATTGGCGAGAATCATGGGCAGACCGATGGTTTCGACCAAAGCAGAAGCTTTGCTGTAAGGCCTTGAGAGAAGAAGGATGATAAGCATCTGCACACTTTCGGCCATGGCTCCGATAAAAAACGCTGTCGATAGCTTCACATGCCTGTTTTTCTTATGCAGGATGCTTGCAATGATTCCAGCAAAGATTGAAGCCAAGCCGCAGGAAAAAGCCGTAAAGCCGCCCAATGTAAAACGGTGGATTCCTGCCACCAGTCCGGCGCCAATCCCTACCCTGTATCCGCCGAATAGTCCGGCAAGAACCACGCCGATCACCCTGGAGTTTGCAATGGCTTCATCTGAAGAAAGCTCTGAAGCCCAGCGGCTGAACTGCAGGGTATCGGTGTCAAAACTGACACCGGTATAGGTGCCGAATATACCGAAGAATCCAAAAAAAAGAACAGCGACCCACCGCTGTTTTGCCGTTAATGATTCCTGGTATATCATTTCGCGGAAAAAACGGAATCTGGTCAAAATGAAGGCAATGGTAACAATCAGGCCAAGCCTCTCGAGCATTGTCAGCAGCAGCTCGAACATATGGACACCTTCTTCCTTCCAGTAGATTGCCCCTATTTTACTATAATTTCTGAAGCTTTACTATTATCCAGGAAAAGAGACTGCAAAAAAGCACCTGCCGGCAAGGCAGGTGCATCACTATTCAGGCTAATATTAAAAGCGCAACCATGACAACAGATGGGAGGCCGTAGTAGAGAGCATTTTTGAATAAGATCTCATTAGTATCCTGGTTCTCCCACCCTTTGTATTCTGGACGCCTGCGGGTATACCATTCGCCATATGTCTGCATGATTTTCACCCTTTCTTTTATCTGTTCTATACCCGTGCAGGCAGAAGAATACACATTTAAACTATAAGTAACGGTTAAGATAATTTTCAAGTCCGGCTGGGAAAAGTATTTCCCTCTTTTCTATAAAAGATATAACCGGTATCCATTTTGCTTCCGAATTTCTCCCGTTTTCGTTGACTGGAATGGAATCTTCTTCGTATAGTGACTCATTCACAAGTTCGGCCTCATAAAGCTGTGTCAATTCATGTCCCGTGTTTCCATTGATAGAATAAATGTTTTCCACGCAGGCAATATAATTCACTATATTGATCTCTGCCCCTATCTCTTCCATGAACTCTCTTTTCAAAGCATCTATCGAGGTCTCCCCAAGTTCTATCGTTCCTCCGAGCGGGCGGTAAAAGACTCCCTCACCCTTAGAATGCTTCCCGCTGAGCTTTTCAGCCAGGATGCGGCCGTCCTTATATATAATGCCCAATGTATTTGCTCTTGGCCTTTTCATAATCATCAGAACCCCCTTTGTAAACTGAATATAATTTTAGTTGACATATAGTTGTTTTCCATCTTATTCTTATTTTAGTATAAAACAATTCTGGGAGGCTATTTCATGAAACAGAAATTGACGCCGCTCCATCTTTCATTGGCCGGTATGTTTACTGCCCTGATGGCAATTGGAGCAAATATCACATCATTCGTCCCATTTATGGTAATCGGAGGGGTCCCTATTACCCTGCAGACATTCATCGCGATCCTGTCTGGCGCGATCCTTGGCAGCAGGCTGTCAGCCATCGCCATGACTGTATATGCCTTGGTTGGCATCGCTGGTGTCCCTGTGTTTGCAAAATTCGGCTCCGGCTTTGCGACTGTCATCAGCCCGACCTTCGGCTTCATCCTTACATATATTCTTGCAGCTTATGCAACAGGGAAGATAATTGAAAAGAATTCCAGCAAAGCATCTTATATCACAGCTGCGCTTGTGGGACTGGCCATCAATTATATCTTAGGTACAAACTATATGTATCTAGCCTATAAACTGTGGTTTGCAGCCCCGGAAGGCTTCACTTATGCGATGGCATGGATCTGGATGCTGGTTCCGCTGCCTAAGGATATCATACTTTCCGTACTGGCCGGCCTTCTTGCACTAAGGCTGAATCGGAATGCGCTTTCTGGCAGCCGTTTGAATAAACTGAAACAGTCGGCATGATGCCATAAAGATTCTGTCATGATGGGCAGGATCTTTTTGCTTTCAGCAGATGCAGGAAATGTTTGTCCTTCCCGGCAGTCCGGCTGCATATACTATAGCAAACTGCTTTTGGGAGGTACTTATGTTTCAGCTTTTGGAAAAGACCATAATCATGATGGCTTCACTGAGGATTTTTTCGGGAAGCCTTGAAATTTTGGCTGCATTTCTGATCATCAAATACAATGATATTGAAAAAGCTCTAGTATTGAACAGCTCCCTCGCCCTCGTGGGCCCGCTCATCCTGATTGCAACAACCACCATAGGGCTCATTGGCCTTGCCGACAAGGTTTCATTTTCCAAGATGCTCTGGGTATTTGCCGGTGTCGGCTGCATTTTGTATGGAGTGAAGAGCTGAGTGCAGCCAAGGCTCCTTAAACTAAGCTTATATATAGATTGGGGGGCTTAATTAAAGCTTAGTCAGGTAATCATATTCCCTATCCCATAACTTTCAGTTGGAATGGTGCCGTTGATTTTTGTTCCAGGCACTTCGCTTTCTGCAGGGAGGCGCTTCTTTACCACAGGAGGCTGCGTGCCTTTCACTCAATCAGCCCGGTTTTAATAAGTTTTTGGTTTTTGATGATGCCCTTAAAGAGTTGCAAAGACTAAAAGCTTTTTTTATTTCAAGAAGCGGCTTCACTCTGGAGAAAAAGGTGCCCAATGAATGTTATCAACCGTGAAAAAGGACCTGCCCGCTCATTACCGCGGCCGGTCCTTTATTTATTATTCAGCAGCTGCTAGTGCGGCATTGATATCAATCAGGCCATTCCCGAAGTAGGCATCCCTGCCTTCTTCCCCAATGTCCCTCGCTGTACCTTTTATAATATTCATGACCTCTCTGTTTGACAGATCAGGATTGACTGAAAGAATGAGCCCTGCAAGTCCTGCGACATGCGGGCTTGCCATGGATGTGCCTGAAAGGGCTGCATACTGATTTTTAAAATAGGTGCTTGGAATATACACACCCGGTGCGGTCACATCAATATAATAACCATAATTAGAGAATTCAGCTTTTTCACCAGTATAGCTTACAGCAGACACACTGAGCACTTCCGGAAAGGCAGCCGGAAATGAAGGCTGTTCAGAGTTGTCATTCCCTGCTGCTGAAATGAGGACCGCTCCTTTGTCATAAGCATACCGGATCGCTTCCTCCAGGAAAGCAGACGGCTGGTAGTTGCCAAGGCTCAGGTTGATCACATCTGCCCCATGGTCCGCAGCCCAGATAATGCCCTTGGCGATATCGAATGTATAACCGTAGCCCTTGCTGCCCATTGCCTTAACCGGCATAATCCGATTATTCCAGGTAATGCCTGCAATTCCTTCCCCATTGTTCGTTTCAGAAGCTATGATGCCTGCAACGTGGGTGCCATGGCCATTGTCGTCGTCAAAATCGCTGCTGTTCTGCATGACATTATAGCCCTTCATCAGTCGTTTCCTGAGATCAGGATGATCCATATCCACCCCTGTATCGACAACGGCAATAATGATATCTTCGTCACCCTTTGAGATATCCCAGGCTTTCTCAATATCGATGGCAGGCAGATTCCATTGGTACTTTTCTCTATAAAGCTGGTCATTCGGAAGCTGAGTTTCATTTTGCATCAGAATGAAGTTAGGCTCTGCATAGGCTATATCAGGCCGTTCCCTGAAAAACTGCAGAAGATCTGCGGTTGTCATACTGTCAGACTGAAAAACAAATATGGAATCCATGTGCCGGAAAAATTCTGCATCAAGTCCGGCCGCCAGACTGTCAAGCTCATCATCGTCAGGAGGAGAGGAAAATTTAACAGTAGCTTCATGCTCTTTATAGTGGCTTTTATCCTTCGGGTTATGATGGATGATCTTCACATCGTCATCCCCGTTCAGGAGTGTTTTAATTCTTTCGCCCTGTTCTATTGCATTAATTCTCAGCAGGCGGCTTGAGCTTTGTTCTGAAGGTTGTGTACCGCCGGAGAGCTCCCCTTCATCTATCCTTTCCTGGTTGTTGCCCGGCAGCTGGAATAATAACATAACAGCCGCAAATAACGCTGCAGCACTGATGAGGGCTGTGATTGTTCTTTTCATTAAAGTGCACCTCGGGTTGTCAGTTTTCTTTTAGCGTGCTCATTAATGCTGCTAAACATGATGGTAAACATTCACATCGGACACAGCCTGAAGTTTGAATACAGGGAGTATACAAAAGCTTCTTTTATAAAAAGCTAACGATAAATCAACATCAAAGGAGACTGGAATGATCATTCGTATCTGGCTGATTTACTTATGGGATTTCCTTGATCCTGTCTATTATTGCTGTACAAGATTGTTTCATTTGAAACTGGAGGAAAAGTACAGCGTATTCCGGGTCAGAAAGACGAAATATAGAGGTCCCGATATCACCCTCTCAGACGGCTCCTCCCTCAAAAAGAATGATATTGTCATCAAAATCCATCTTCATAATTCGAGGCTTCTCAAGCAGCTTGTCCACATTAAAAGCCCTGTAACCAGAGGCAGAGCTTTAATCAGGATTGTCGGCGAATCCATGCCCTGCCTGGCCCTGCATCTTGAAAGGCATCCTGACAGCGACTTAATCAAGGGTGTCATAGGCATCACCATGATTAACAAGGGCTACCAGATTCTTGGCTTTGAACGTCACCCTTTGACACACAGGGGATATATTCTCCTTAAGCAGCTGATGCAGGCACCGATTTATTTTTTGTCCCAGCCAAAAGCTAAATGGAAGGACTTAAAGGATGCAGCTCCTGCGTATCTCGTCATCACAAAGCAGCAGCTCGCAGCAAGATATCTTCAGTCCCTTGTACAGCAATAATAGCGGGCTATTTTAGAACTTGCATTTACAGTTCAGCTGCATCGAAAAGGCACACTTCTTTTGGAAGTGTGCCTCATTATTATCTATTCTCTTTTCCAGGTGGTGATGTTATCAGTTTCAAGGATTCCCATCCTGACATCACCGACATCCGGATCTTTGAAGAGCTTATCCCGGACCCTGTAGATAATATCATCTGCTATTGCCAGGGAAAGGCCGGCTTTCAGCTCAATATAGCTTTCAATATGATACTTCCTTCCTTCCTGGAGGATGCGCATATCTTTAATATCAACCACGTCCGGATCTGAGAGGATGGTATTTGCCACCCGGTCTTCAATTTCCTTTGGTGCCGCGACACCGATTAGTCCAAGGGTATTTTCATAGCCAATTTTGACGGCAATTCCCACCAGCAGGAATCCAATCAGGATTGTCCCTACCCCATCCAGGAAATAGAAGCCTGTCAAATGGGCAAGTATGATTGAAATAAGTGCCAGCAGAGCCCCGAATGTCGCGATGATATCTTCATAAAAGACAAGCCTTGTAGGCGGTGCAGCAAGACGGACATTCTTAAATGAAGTCGTAAATATGCTGAATCCCTTTGCCCCGCTTTTTGTTTCATGGGCAATCTCTTTCATTGCCTTCACAAGGACTCCCCCATCAGTCAGGATGGCAAGAATCATAATAATGATGTTCAGCCACAAATCAGAAGATTCATGGGGATGGACAATGAGATCCCATCCTTTATGAATGGTTTCGTATGCCATAATTGAAATCACGATAACTGCGATCAAAACGAATAAATTGACCACACGGCCAAATCCGCTTGGAAATCTTTTTGTTGCTTCTTTCTCGGATATGGCGCTTCCGAAGAAGACGAATCCCTGGTTCAATGCATCCGCAACCGAATGAAGGGTCGTAGCAAACATGGCACCGCTGCCGCTTATTGCTGCTGCGACTCCTTTGGCGATTGCTAAAGCCGTATTCCCTACAGCGGCAATCCCTGAAGACTTATTCCCTCTTTTTAAAAATGCAAGCAGTGACATCACCCTCTATCTTTGTAGTCTTTGTTTTAATATTTATTTACCATGATAGAGCGAAAACCAAACCTTTCAATAAAAGGCGGGCAATCATTAATTGATGATGCCATTACCCGAAATATGGATGCGGACTTCAGATTTCACATCCACCTTTTCATAATAATCACTTCCCTTTATGTTTCTCCATATATCCGGGTGAAAAGCAATTAATTCCCTTCCAACTCCAAGTAAGTCAGCTTTTTCCTCTTTAAGAATACCGAATATCTCCTTTGCATCAACAGACATTTTTTGCGAAATTTCCCCGGCAAGCTCTTCGGCAATCTTTTTTTCGTGCAGATGATCAAGGGGATATTCCTCAATATTAATGTCAATCGACAGATCTGCCTTGAATACTGCCCTGCCGTAGTTATAGGTAAAATGAAGATCTCTTTTGACTTTGTTGACAGCAAAAGTGACCGTTTCACCTTTTGACAGTTTATAAGCGAACCTGCATTCTTTGTTCATCCTGTCCATGAACAGGAGCAAAAGACTGCTTTGCTCAGGGGTTAAGACCTTTCCGGTAAATATCCTGTCATGAAACAGGGCACTCCCGCTGACTTCAATCTTTTTATTCTCATCATTATTTTTAATAAAAGGAACCATAAAGTCTTTGCCCTCGTCGAATAGGATAGTACAGATATTCTGCACTGTCAGCTCCTGTATTTCGGTGCTTTTTTCGCTGTTAAGAAGCAATTCATACAAAAACTCCCCCAGCAAGGGTTCATTTTTATGATTCTCCGCCAGCATAGCGCCTGCACTTCCGTCAGCTAATGCCACTTTAGCAATGATGGGCGTCCGCGGAATACGGTAGACGATGTCAAGTACAGTATAGATATCCCTTTTAGCCAGCTCTTCCCCAAGGATAAGCACTTTGCTCTTGGAAGGGTCAAATTCCCCCGCAAGTGATCGGTTGAGTGTCAGCCTTGTATCCCGAATATTCAAGCCTTCTCCCTTTGCAATTTCATTGGTAGCCTCCTGCTGGGGATTAGGAACCTTTGTTGTATTGCGGATAATTGAAGTAGTTTTGTATTTACCGTCCTCAGACAGATCAAAGGCGGAAATATAAACAAGGCGGGAATTTTTCAATAGCCTTTCGTCCCAGCAGCCGCCTAGAATCAGGACTATGATAAGCAGCCATGCCAGCTTAACGGTTCTCAAAGCCCCGCACCCCCTTTCTTTAAAAATGCTGCTGCGATATACATGGCTAAAGGAAGGGCAGAACTGAAAATAAGCCCGGCTAAGGACACCGCCCTGCCAAAGCCGGTTATGTCCATTTCCCCTTGCGGAATAAAGGTTAAGATGAAAATGATGCCTGTGGCAGCAAGGACGGCTCTTCTGTGCTTGATTTTGAGCAGCTTGGAGAGGCCCATTCCTGCCAGGTATGTATAGCTGATAATCGTTGTTGCAGCTGCCGTCATCCAAACGGTTATAAAGACGAGATCAAGCCTTTCTATGATCTTAAAGGTGATGGCTTTAAGCATGTAAAGGACAGGCTCCGGGATGAGTATGATCTCCTTCGGGCTGAACATGATAATGCTTGCCATAAACAGATATAAATAAAATACACTGATCACGATCTGGGCCCAAAATGCTCCCTTTATTGCCCCCTTCTTTTCCGGCTCCCTGACAAATGCCAGGAAAAATAGTGCCGTTTCTGCGCCGAGAAAACCATATACTGCTTCTTTTGCCCCCCTTAAAATCGGGAGAACTCCTTGTGAGGCAACTGGGAACATATACCGGTAATCAATTTCAGGCTCCTTAAAAATGAATAGAGAAAGGATGAAAAGAAAGATAATGAATATCGAAGTGAATGAAAACAGAGAGACGATGCTGCTAAAGGAGCCGCTGCAGGCGGAAACGGCTATGAACATCAGCAGAAGAATAAGAAGCCAGCGTGGTGTATCAAGCAAAACCCACCGGCCGATGATATCGGCAAAGTTCAGGTAAACCAGCAGAGCTGTAGATACAAAATAGCTTATATAGCCGAGATTGATCAGAGCCCCGCCCCATTTTCCAAACACCTTCCCTGAGAAATCATACAGTGTCTGATGGGGGAAACGCCTGCAAAGCAGCCAATAGAAATAAATCAATGAGAAAATAGCAGCGGCTGCCAGCATTAAAGATATCCAGCCGTCGTTTTTTGCAGCGGTATAAAGTGAATATGGCATGGACAGAATGCCTGCCCCTATTTGGGTCTGCAGCAGGAGGAAAAATAAATCCTGCTGGTCAATACGTGTCTTCACTTTCATTTCTCTTCCACCCCCTCGAGCTCCCCTGTTTAGTTAAAGAAGCTGCCATTGAATCCTTCGGCCTTTTCTTCATAAGCCATACAGGGACCCTCATGAATGTATCCTTCAGCTCCTTCAGCCTGAGTGGTGCAAAAGGACCGAAATACGGTACGCCGAATGATTTAAGCTGAGCTAGATGGATCACCAGCAAAAGCATACCGAACACAATGCCGATGAAGCCGAAAATGCTTGCCAGAAGCATATGCGGAAACCCGATAAACCGGAGGGTATTGCTCATTTCAATAGATGGAATGACAAAGGATGCAATTGCGGTCAAGGCCACTACTATGATCATGACATTGGAAACGAGGCCGGCTTCCACCACTGCTGTCCCAATAACAAGCCCTCCGACTATGCCAATGGTTTGTGCAATCGGCTGCGGCAGCCGTACTGCCGCTTCCCTCAGCAGTTCAAGGGCCAGCTGCATGAACATCGCTTCTATGACTGGAGGCACCGGGACAAAATTCAATGACGCCTGAAGTGTATATACAAGTTCAATTGGGACGATTTCATGATGGTAGGAAACAACCGCCACATAGAAAGCAGGCAATATCAGCGATAAGATAAATGAGATGAGCCGCAGAAACCGGAAAAAGGAGCCCAGGTACCAGCGGTTATTATAATCTTCCGGAGATTGAAAGAAAGCAAAAAATGTAACTGGCATGATCATCACAGAAGGGCTGCCATCCGTAATGAGCACAGCCCTTCCTTCCATCAAATGTGCAGCAGCTCTGTCCGGCCTTTCTGTATTCAAAATCTGTGGAAACGGAGAAAAAGGATGGTCCTCGATGCAATCCTGGATAAATCCTGGACTTTGAATGCTGTCCATAGTAATGCTGGCAAGCCTTTTTGTAATCTCGGTTATCAGTTTTCCGGAGGTGAGGTTTTCTATGTAAATAAGTGCAGAAGCGGTATTGGTGGCTTTGCCGATCGTTATATATTTTACTTTTAAATTGGGATTCTCAATGCGCTTCCTGATCAAAAGGAGGTTCTTGCCTATGTTCTCAATGAATCCTTCGTGAGAGCCCTGGATAATATGTTCATTGGCCGGGTCGGAAATTTCTCTGGAAAGGCTGGAAGCTGCAGAAAGAAGCACACCCTCGGAAGAATCATGCTCCATGGCAAAGCAATATCCTGTCAGGATACCTTTTAGTGCATCATTCAGGATAGAAGTGCGACGAACCTCCTGTGTTTGCGCCTGTTTCTCTATAAGATTTCCTGCTGATAGTAAAAGCGGCTTAATGATCCTTTCCTCAAGCCTGGCATCATCCACCATGCTGGAAAGAAAAAACAGGTGAAGAGTCCTTCCCTCTGCTTCAATGACCCTTTCCTTGAAATCATCAGAGCCTTCCATCTTCTTCCTGACATGATCAGCGGATACCAGCTCTTCAGGCATCTCTTCAGGCTGCCATTGATACTTTTTTTCAGTAGTGTTTTTCTTTTTGAAAGCCATTGTTTACACCCCGGTTATGCTCTTTCTTTCAGTGCTGGATGTTTTTATTATGCAGTTTTGCCGGTAATTTACTCGTGTACTTTTTCCTTAATAAAAAAAAGAATGGGAACTCCCATTCTTTTTTCAGTCAAGCCTTGATAAGGCTTTGCGGGCAAGCAGCGATATGGTCATATCATCCATTGGAGGATTATGAAGGCCTGCCCTGATATCCAGATAATATTGCTGCAGAGGATTTTGTTCAGAAAGGCTTCTTGCGCCAACGACCCGAATTGCAAGGTCAGCAACTGTTAATGCTGCATTTGTAACAGCCAGCTTAACAGCACCGAGAAGAGGCTGCATGGACGCTCTTTCATTTTCTGCGGCCCTGTCCCATCTGTCTGCCGCTGCATAAAGAAACTCTCTTGCCCGCATCAGTTCAAGCTCCATCTCCCCTATTTTCTGCTGGACAGAAGGGATATCGCTGATGGTCCCTTCAATGCTGTTTGGAGAATAACTTTTAGCAAAGCCTGCTGCATAATCCTGGGCTGCCTGAGCAATGCCGAGATATACCGCCGGAATATGGAGAAGCCAGCCACTCGCCTTTTTATCCTGTCCCAATGTTTCCGCAAGAAATGATTTTTCAATGGAAACCTCATCAAGCACAAGGTCATGGCTGCCGGTCCCTCTCATGCTGACACTGTCCCATGTCTCCTCGATTGACAAACCTTCTGTCTTTCTGGGAACAAGGAAATTCCCAGTTTTGTCTTCACTTGGAATAAAGGCGCTGACAATGAAATAATCCAGTGCAGGAGCCATCGTAGTAAAGGTCTTTCTTCCACTGATTACCCAGCTCTCATTCTTGAGCACTGCTTCAGTCTGTGGCCGGCCGCCCCGTGTCGGGCTGCCTGTCTGCCTTTCCGTTGCAGCACTATTTATCAGCTTCCCGTCCAGGATCTCACGGCAAAGAAAGGAAAAAAGTTCATCATCCCAATTCCTTTTCTCTCCCAGATTCTTCGTAATCCCCATATGCCATCCAATTGCAAGTGCAGTAGAACCATCTCCTTCTGCGAGCTTTTCCTGCAGCTTGATCATTTCCAGCAATGAGATATCCTTCCCGCCCCGGTCTGCCGGAACGGTAAGGGATGTGTAGCCGGACGCTTTCAGATCTAAAAAATTTTTATGGGGGAAGCTCCCTCTATTTTCCTGTGATCGGCTCCGCTCATTGAAGATGGCGGAAAGCTCTTTCATCAGTTCATATCTGTCTGCTTCACCCGCAGCTTTGATAAAGTCGCTCACATTACTCCTCCTTAACTTTTCCATTCAATTCACGTTACTACTATTATTAATCAGATGGGGTTAGTGTGCAATTAATGTGTATTAAAATTTGGGGCAAGATGTGCTGGGGCCCTCATTATGATATGAAATAAACAATAGTGGTCAAGGCGGTGACGGTTAATCCACTATATTGAAGAAAAATGAAAATAGTGGCTCCAGCCGGTTGCGCTGAGACCACTATCCTGAAGAAAAATGACAATAATGGCTCCAGCCGGAGGAGCTGGGACCACTATCCTGAAGAAAAATGACAATAGTGGCTCCAGCCGGAGGAGCTGGGACCACTATATTGAAGAAAAATGAAAATAGTGGCTTTAGCCGGTAGCGCTGGAACCACTATCCTGAAGAAAAATGAAATAGTGACTCCAGTAAGATGTGCAGGAATCAACCACAATTTATTTAAAAAGAAACTCGATACCTCCGCTTCACTTACTGCTAATGCTTCGGATATTTACTCACCACATGAATCGCATTGATAATTCTTTTATTGATCCATTTCCGATTTTCCTCTGTGTTCAGCTGTTCAAATACCATTTTCCTGCCTTCTTCTGTAGTTACATAATGGTTTGGCAGATTATTGAGGCTGATGGCGATAATATCGGCTCGGCACTTCATGCATTGGCAGAAGGTTTGATAATCCGGGCTCAGCATAAGGACTTTTACGAGTGCTGCGACAATTTCTTCCATAACATTAACGTATTCCGGTTGTTTCAATCAATCTCCCGCCTTTTACAAGATGTCTGGTGTAACGGTAATTAAGTAAATAACTAATAAGGGCATAGACTGCGCTCTTTTTTTCAATACTAATACACAATGATGGCAGGCTAACTAATTATAAAGGAAGTGAGCGGTTTGAAAAAGTCGATACTGATTATATTATTGTTAAGTTTCCCTGCTCTGCTTTCCCCTTCTGCTGCAAATATCCAGCATATTTCAGCTGCACAGCAGACGCCTGCATATGCCAAATGGGGAAAGCTTGCGATGACCAATACGAAAATAAAGTATCCTGGAGCAAGGATCCTTGATTATCTTCATGTAGGAAGAACTACCCAGGGATCAAACTGTACAGAGACTTTCAAGCTTTGGCTTTCCAGGGATAATCGGGAATTCGGTGTTTTTGTGCGTATAACGTTTGAAGAAAAAACGGAAAAAATCCGCGCAATTACCTATCAGGAGACGCCAAGATAGATAGGGGAAAAAATGCTGATAAGCATTAATTTATACCTATATGGGCCGAAAAGCAAGAAGCACGAAGAAAAAATCCGGGAAAAGTTCTCCGGGATTTTTCTTCGTGCATTTTTTCTTTATAATGATATAAAAGGAGGCTGAATCAATGGCAGAAGAAGAAAAGACACAGCCGCACATTATGCAGGAACTGGATGAAGAAACCTTATTCATTGTATCGCAGACATTTAAAGCTTTATCCGATCCGACCAGGCTCAGAATCCTGAACCTGCTTTTTCAAGGGGAGCATTCAGTGAACGAAATTGCTGAAAAACTTACTCTGCTTCAATCGACGGTTTCCCATCAGCTGCGGTTTTTAAAAAATCTCAGGCTGGTTAAATTCAGGCGTGAGGGCACTACCTTATATTATTCCCATGATGACGAACATGTGATGGGGATCCTCCTGCAAACCATCGAGCATGCCAGCCACCATTAATTGCATGTGCCATGCGCACTTGGGCAGCCTTTTTCATATCTTTCCACCTGGATGGTGCTATGGTCGATTCCGAACTGGTTATGAAGGGCAGCCTGTGCTTCTCTAAGGACTTCATCGTGACGGCCTTCCTCTGTGATAGCGATATGGCAGCTGAGCATCGGCACTCCTGATGTGATCGACCAGATATGGAGATCATGAATTTCTTTTACAGATATGATGCTTTCCAGAGAGCTGCGGATACTGGAGGCGTCAATCTGTTCAGGGGCTCCTTCCATCAATATATGGAAAGAATCCTTTGTAACTCTCCATCCGCTGATAATGATCAGGATGGCAACGATGACGCTTGCAATCGGATCTGCAATGCCCCAATTAAAGAAATAAATAAGCAAAGCTGCAGTGATGGCGCCTACAGAGCCCAGCATATCGCCAAGTACATGGAGAAAGGCGCTTCTTACATTCAAGTTTTCATCTTTGTCGCCCTTCATCAGTATCCAGGCTGCAATGATGTTGACAATAAGGCCGAGAACCGAGATAGCAAGCATGCCCATGCTTTGGACTGCAGGCGGATCCATAATCCTTTGGACGGCCTCATAAAAGATGTAAATGGAAATCGCGATCAGCGTCAGCCCATTCAATGCAGCTGCAATGATTTCAAATCTTTTAAAGCCATAAGATTTTGCGGAAGTCGCCTGCTTTTCTCCAAGCTTTATAGCAAAAAAGCTCAGTCCCAGGGCGGCAGCGTCGCTGAGCATATGGCCGGCATCTGATAAAAGAGCAAGGCTGTTTGTCAAGATGCCCCCTATCACTTCAACGACCATAAAAGAAGCAATGATGATAAATGAAAGAAAGAGCGCCCGTTTGTTGCTAGAATGGCCGTGAGAATGTCCGTGTCCATGATTATGATGATGTCCCATTTCATCCCCTCCTTATATGAGTATATGTACATATATTATGCTATAAGTATGAAGGATGTTCAAATATTTTCTGGAGCTTTCATTTATTTTCCCTGTTTTTTTCCGCGTTTAAACCGTTTTATCTTCTGTTTCAAAAACCAGCACTAATGAGCTAATAAAAAGACGCCCTATTCCAGGCGCCCAGTCAGCTGTAAATTCCAGATAATAGATTATATTTTCCTGCTCTCCAAAGCCGTACCGTTCCCCTCAAATTTGAGGGATCCTGTATACTCCACAGTATCAGCAATGGCATTTTCACCTATCACAATATGATTCCCCCTTACCATCTTCACATTCGTATTTTCGAGATGTATCTCTTCACCTTCTATCAAAGCTGCTTCAAGCCGGGAAGGAAAAAAAGATTGAAGCAGCCCTCTGAGCGGGTTGTCTTTCTTTTGCCTGATTAGAATGCTTCTTCCTCTCATCTCTTGAACTTTGCACTCGCCCATGATAAAAGACTTTATGCTCTCCGCGGCCAAATGGCTGCCGATTATAAATTGACCTTCTGATATGAATTCCTCTGTTTCCACACTGCCGCCTGCAGTAAGCCTGCCATTAACGATAATTTTTCTGGATGCGAGCTTTCCGCCGATTCTTCCTTTTCCATTTACCTTAATTTCGTCCGCAGCAGCCACATTACCGGAAAACCCTGCGCTGCCGTCGATAGACAGCGTTGCCCCTGAGAAGCTTCCGGCAATCGCTGCATTTCCATTGATTTTAGCTTTTTCAGAAGACAGTACGTCTCCGTCGAATTGTCCTGAACCATTGCAATCAAATATGCGGCATTCAATATTGCCATTGACGGTGCCTTTTCCGTTGATGCATACCTTATCATAGCTCCCGCCGTCCGAAGACCCAATCCCATTTATGGACAGCTTTCCTGCTCCTTGTAAAATCATTATGATCTCCTTTTAGAGTAGATTTTTGTATATCTTATCATAATGATCTGAATATTCCTTATAATATTTTAATATTTAGTGAAACATTTTCAGCTCTTTCATCGTATAGATGACGAGGTGATAGTAATGAGCAGGAATACAATTGTCTTTATAGCTGCTTTAACAGCTGAAGCGCTGGCCGCATGGGGAGTGGCAGCATATTTTTCTGTAAGGTTAATTGAAGTTCTTTTCTTCATTGGCGCGGCATTTGCTGCAGTTACTTTTATTTTTTCAACAAGCGGCGGTTCGCCCCAGAGGCACATCAACAGCATGGTGAGCGCCCAAACGGGTATCATCCAGAAAGATGAACCCTTCTTCTTTAGAAAAGGCCCGGTCTTTTTTGCATCACTCGTCCTTGCTGTCA
Organism: Bacillus infantis; assembly: GCF_008180445.1. GTDB lineage: Bacteria > Bacillota > Bacilli > Bacillales > Cytobacillaceae > Bacillus_AB > Bacillus_AB infantis_B. The sequence goes on along the minus strand of NZ_VTER01000006.1, from coordinate 286,707 downwards.
TCGGCTTGATCTTCTTCGTCCTTCTTATTGCAGGCATCATTCCGCCAGCCTTGAAAAGATTCAGAGCCTCCGGCGCGCCTGCCGGCTTGCCTCTTGCTCCAAAAAAAATGCACCTCAGGCTTAAAAGCAGGGGTGCATTTTCTATTCATTCAGCTTTCATGCTCAGCCCCATTTTCGCCAGGGCATTTTTCAATGTGCTATGTGTATTGATTTTGCTGAAGTCGATTCCAAGCTGGATAGATGTCATGGCAACTTCCGGACGGATGCCGGAAATAGTCGTTTTGATTCCAAGCAGGTCCAGTGTCTGCACGATATGATAGATTTGCTGTGCTACCATAGTATCAACAATCGGTACACCTGACAGATCGATAAACAAATAGGAAAGCTTTGCTTCTGTACACTGCAGGGGTACACTCTCTAGGATTGCTTTAGCTCTTTCTGTATCAATATCGCCGATCAAAGGCAGAACACCGAGGGATCCGATGATCGGAATGATAGGTGCGCCAAGCTGATGGATGAGATCCTGCTGTGCTCTCAGCCTGTTTCTTGTGATATTGTAATATTGTTCTGCAAATTTTTGTGCGAGTATGTCAAAAGCTGAATGAATGACCAGACTCCACTGGAGGATATCCTCCTTGTCAATCTCATCGTTCTTTTTCGCAAATTCTTCTACAAATTCCCAGTATGTATCTCTCACTTTGCTTAAAGCTGATATTACCTCATAGATCGGAGTATCGGTATCTGCCCTGCTTTCAGCAACTGTGCTCGCCCATTCCTGGACCAATTTTTCGAATAAAGACCGGTCATCCAAAAGAATGGTCGAAACGGTCTTATTAGTGAAGGCATTTTGCTCACGGAGCATTCTTTCAATCTTTATATCCGCTTCAGCTGAATAGATCGATCCTTTTCCTTTTGCCCTGGTGCTCAGCCATTTGTCAGTAATTCTTTGAGAATTATTGCTGAGATATTCAAATAACATTTGGTTTTTCTGCATAATCAGCCTTCCCTTTGTCTGGACTATTCTATACGAATATTATCATTATCTGCCTTTTGTATGATAAAGGTTTGCTTTTAAACAGTCAAATATTTGAAGGTAACACCTTGCTGTTATATTCTGACTTCTGCTCTTGCATTTTAAAATTCTGCTGGACATTCTTGCAGTTAGTGCATATAATAATTTTTAAATCATTGGCAGATATTAACTTTTATATTAAGGCATTGAAGAGAAAAAGTAGAGCAGATCCGTTTTTCCCAGAGAGCTTCGGCAGGTGAAAAGAAGCAAAAGCGGCTGTTTGAACAATGGTCTCCGAGCCCCGTCCCGAACACGTAATTCGTCAGTAGGCTGCGGCAAGTAGTGGTACTTGTTATCCAACCCACAGTATAAGGGCATCTTTATGCCCCGTACTTGCAGAGGCCGAAAGGCGAATAAAGGTGGTACCGCGGGCAAGCCCCGTCCTTTTCTATATATCTATAGAGAAGGACGGGGCTTTTTTGTTTTATATAAAAATCTGCCGATGAAAAAAGGAGGAGAAGTATAATGGCTATATTTATTGGCGGGGCATGGCCCTACGCAAACGGTTCCCTTCATCTCGGGCACATTTCAAGTCTGCTGCCCGGAGATATTCTTGCAAGATATTACAGAATGAAGGGCGAAGAAGTCCTGTATGTGTCCGGGAGCGACTGCAATGGAACACCCATAGCTATCAGGGCAAAAAATGAAGGCAAATCTGCAAAAGAAATAGCTGACCGCTATCACAGCGAATTCGCAGCGAGCTTTGAACAGCTGGGTTTTACTTACGATCTTTATACAAGGACAGATGCCCTGCATCATCATCAGACTGTCCAGGAGGTATTTCTGTCACTCTTGGAAAATGGTCATCTTTTTCCAAGAACGATTGAACAATCTTATTGCCGGACATGTGTCCAGTTTCTGCCTGACAGGTACGTAGAGGGAATCTGCCCTTCCTGCGGCAGCCATGCACGGGGTGATCAATGCGATGCCTGCTCAGCCATACTTGAGCCGGCCGACCTTCTGGAAAAATCCTGTAAAATATGCGGGACACCGCCGGAAATGAAAGAAACTGAACATTATTATTTCAGGCTGAGCCATTTTCAGAGGCAGCTTGAAGAGCTGTCCGAGAAGGCACGCTCCCGCCATTTGTGGAGGGACAACAGCTGCAGCCTGACAAGAAGATATTTAACTGAGGGGCTGCAGGACCGGGCGGCAACTAGGGATTTGGATGTTGGGGTGCCAGTTCCTGTTGAAGGAATGGAGAAGAAAAAAATATATGTGTGGATTGAAGCGGTGATTGGCTATCTTTCTGCCAGCAGGGAATGGGCCCGCCAGCAGGGCAAGGACGGCAGCAGGTTCGGGGAAAGTGATGTTGTATCTTATTATGTGCATGGAAAAGACAATATCCCTTTCCATACCATTATCTGGCCGGCTATTCAAATGGGGATAGGGCTGCCTGGGGGATCAGCGCGGATGATTTCCAGCGAATATCTTACCCTTGAGAAAAAAAAGCTTTCAACAAGCAGGAACTATGCAGTCTGGGTCCCTGACATACTTGAAAGATATGAACCGGATTCTATCCGGTATTTCCTTGCTGTCAATGCTCCTGAGAACAGGGATGCTGACTTTTCCTGGCGGGAATTCATCTACAGCCATAACAGCGAGCTGCTTGGAGCATATGGCAATCTGGTCAACAGAACTTTTAAGTTTATCGAAAAATATTATGACAGCATGATACCGGAAGGAAAATTAAGTGAAGCTGTACAGGAGGATATTAAGCATTTATATAACAGTAGCGGAGAAAAGATCGAAGGCGCAAAGCTTAAAGAAGCGCTTGAGGAGATATTCGCCTTCGTACGCTCGGCCAATAAATATTTTGACAGTGAACAGCCCTGGAAAACGATTAAAAGCGATCCGCAAAAATGTGCAGATGCATTGCAGTCATGTGTGTACATCATCAAAAATCTGGCGAGGCTTCTGAACCCCTTCCTCCCTTTCTCCAGCAGGAAGATAAATAACATGCTGCAGGATAATACGCATACGCTGGAATGGAAAGAGGCTGGGGTTGCAGAGAAAAGACTCGGCACTATCGCCCCCCTTTTCAGCCGCATAGAAGAAGGAAGGATCTCAGAGGAGCTGGATAGGCTGGAAGCAGCCCTAAGAACTAGCTGCTGAAGATGTGCCATATTTCATGAATACAGATGTATCTGAAAGCCACCTCTTATCGTATAAGCATTCTGTTTCTCCTATGCTCCTTTCGTGCTCTTGCTGAAGCAAACAGCCTGATTTCTTCATCAGAATGAGGCAGCACCCGGGATACAGGGATGGGCCTGCCGTTTTCATCCACGGCAACCATGGTTAAAAACGATTCGGTCGTCAACGTTCTTTTTCCTGTTAAAAGATTGGCTGCATGCACTTTCACATAGACTTCCATGGAGGTTCTCCCTGTTGAGGCTACAAAGGCTTCAAGAGTAAGGGCGTCACCGACTGAAGCTGAAGACAGGAAATCCACAGAGTCGATCGAAGCTGTTACTACCATGCTGCCGGAATGCTTCATTGCAGTAATGGCAGCAATTTCGTCAATATAGGATAGCACTTTGCCTCCGAAAATCGTCTGAAGATGGTTTGTATCCGGCGGAAGAACTAGCCTGGTCTGTATGGTGCGGGAACGGTCTGCTGGATAAGCTTTTTCCATAGGTTTCACTCCTCAGGCTTATTGTCTGGAAAAAATAAAAGGCATCCTTCATAGAGGATGCCTGCACATTACAAAATTTAACAAATAATAAAACTTTGCCATATTAAAAGCGCATCACTCTCCTATCACCCGTAGGAAGGTTGTGTACTTCTTTATGGCAGGTCTCCTGGCTAAGCATCATAGACTCCTTCCGCCTTCCCGTCCGCTAAGGAACAGTGGCATCGAGGGAGGAGCCTCAGCATCACAGTGGCGGGACCGCGCCGGAATTCAACCGGCTTCCCTTTTAAGTTTGCAGCATGCTGCAAAGCACCATAAAGCATTTATTCAATTAAAGAAATCATATCATATCCTATCAATATCGGATATAGATTTCGGCTGAACATTAAAAGTGGGATATAATCTTTTCAAGATCAAGTATCAGGGCATTGATCTCCTCGGATGAGACGCGCAGCGGCATCTGGTCATTCAATGTGATGACCTGGCCTCCCTCTTCGTCCTTATGCCTGTAAAGATAGTCAAGAAGCTGGATGGCCTGATTCTTGGTCAAAATGGATTGAGTCTTGAAGTGTTTGATCATGCTGATGGAAAACTGTTCTGCCTGATCATCATATTCCCCTGAAACGATGTTTCCGCTGATATAATACATGACTAGCTCCTCCTGTTTTTAGGATTATGATCCCCTGACAGGACAGAATTCATGCCAGGATGCAGAAAAGCGGCCGGAGACTCCTCCAGCCGCTGCCATCATTTACTGTGCATTTTGAATTCCAAAAACAGTTCATTATAATGTGCGAGCATTTTTTTCCCAAGGTTCTCGTACACTTCCAGCTTTTCGGTCATTTCCGGGTCGGGATAAAAGCGTTTGTCACTGACAATTTCCTCCGGCAGGTAATTCAGCGCCTCTTTATTTGGCGTCGAATAGCCTACATATTCGGTATTCTGGGCAGCCACTTCCGGATCAAGCATGAAGTTCATGAACTGGTGGGCAGCATCCACGTTTTTCGCCGTTTTTGGAATGACCATATTATCAAACCACAGGTTCGTCCCTTCCTCCGGCAGTACATACTCAATATTGTCCTTTTTCCACATCAGCTCTGATGCAGTCCCTGACCAGACAACACCGATGGCTGCTTCATCGTTTTCAAGCAGCATCCGGATTTCGTCACCAACGATGGCTTTGATATTCGGAGTAAGGGTATCAAGCTTTTCCTTCGCTTCCCTCAGATGCTTCTTATTTTGATCATTAAGGGAATAATTGAGGGAATTCAAGCCCATTCCGATGACTTCCCTTGCACCATCGATAAGAAGGATCTGATTCCGCAGATCTTCATCCCATAGATCATTCCAGCTGGTGATTTCTTTGTCGCCGAGCAGATCTGTGTTATAGGCTATGCCGACCGTCCCCCAGAAATAAGGGATAGAGTATTCATTTTTTGGATCGAATGCCAGGTCCATGAACCTCGGGTCGATATATTGCAAGTTTGGAATTTTTGAATGATCCACCGGCAAAAGCAGATCTTCTTCTTTCATTTTTTCAATTGCATATTCAGACGGAACGGCAATATCATAGGCTGTCCCTCCCTGTTCAATCTTGGTCATCATGGCTTCATTGCTGTCAAAGGTTTCATAGATTACCTTGATGCCTGTTTCTTGTTCAAAACGGTCCACGAGCTCTGCATCAATATAGTCTCCCCAGTTAAAGACGGTCAGCGTATTCCCGCTGGAATAGCCTTGTGAAGAATTTAGTTTAGAGACTCCATACAGCAGAAGTGCAGAAATGACGGCAATGACCAGCAGGGCTTTTCCGAGCTGTTTCATTTTTTGACCCCCATTCCATTCGGCTTCGCATTTTTCTGGGTGATGAAATAATAGCCGATCACGAGTATAAGTGTGAACAGGAACAGCAGCGTGGACAATGCATTGATGTTCAATGATACCCCGCGCCGGGCAAGTGAGTAGATTTCAACCGATAATGTGGTGAAACCATTCCCCGTTACAAAGAAAGTGACCGCAAAATCATCAAGTGAATAGGTCAGTGCCATGAAAAAGCCGGCAAAAATGCCTGGTGTTATATAAGGCAGAACGACCTTGGACAGGACATCGAAACGGCTTGCCCCAAGATCTCTTGCCGCATCCACAAGTGTAGGGCTCATTTCCTGGATTTTCGGCAGCACCATGATAACGACGATAGGTACACAGAAAGCGATGTGAGAGAGCAGGACAGATGTGAATCCGAGCTTGATCCCGATCATCGTAAACAAAATCAGGAAGGAAGCACCTATGATGACATCAGGGCTGACAATCAAAATATTGTTCAGAGATAAAAGTGTGCTCTTGACCTGCCGCTTTCTTACATAAAAAATGGCCAGTGCACCGGCCACTCCGATGATCGTTGATATGGCAGCCGACAGCAGGGCGATGATGATCGTGTTCAGCACGATGATCAATAGCCTGGCATCAGCAAAAAGCTCTTTATACCAGTCCAGCGTGAAGCCTTCAAAATGGGACATTGTCCCGCCGCTGTTGAAAGAATAAAACATGAGATAAAATATTGGCGCATAAAGAACAAAAAATACAAGGATCAGATAAAGTGATGACCATTTAGATAATTTCCCCATGCTATGCCCCCCTCCTGCGGTTTCCGGTCAGCAGCATGATGATCACCATCGTAAGGATCAGGAATACGGCAATGGTGGAGCCCATTCCCCAATCCTGTGTGACAAGGAAATGCTGTTCTATGGCAGTACCCAGTGTGATGACCCTGTTCCCTGCAATCAGGCGGGTAAGCATGAAGAGGGAAAGCGCAGGGATGAAAACAACCTGGCAGCCGGATTTAACGCCATCAAGCGTCAGCGGGAAAATGACCCGGGTAAAGGTTGTCCAAGAAGATGCCCCCAGATCATTGGATGCATCAATGAGCGACGAATTCAATTCATTCAGCGAATTGAAAATCGGCAATATCATGAATGGCAGGAAAATGTATACCGATACAAAAACAAAACTGAAATCGGTAAACAAAATCTGCCTTGAGCCTATTCCGATCACTTCAAGGAAGCTGTTGGCTGCCCCGTAAGTCCCGAAAATGCCGAGAAAGGCATAAGCCTTGAGCAGCAGATTGATCCAGGAAGGAATGATGATCATCAGAAGCCAGAGCTGCTTATGCCTGGTCTTTGTAAGCAGGTAGGCAGTCGGATAGGCAATCAGTAATGAAAAGGCTGTAATCAGGAACGCATACCAGAAAGAACTTAAAGTCATTTTCAGGTAAACGGGTGTGAAGAATTTCTGGTAGTTCCCGAATGTGAACTGCCCTTCTATATCAAAGAATGAATAATACAGCACCAAAAACAAAGGAGTTACGACAAATAAAACGATCCACAGCAAATAGGGGATCAGGTACAGGTTGCGTGTCTGATTAGTTCTCATGGCTTTCCTCTTGATAAGCCTCCAGCCTGCGGTCAAACTCTTCCTCAGATTCTCCCGGCCTCATGACATGGATGGCTTCCGGATCAAAATGAAGGCCTATTTCATCCCCTACTTTTGCCTTTCGTGTAGAATGGACAAGCCATTCATTTCCATCTTTATCAAAGCAGGAAATTTCATAATGGACGCCGCGGAAAAGCTGTGAATCTACACGGACCTGCAGTTTGCCCTGCTCGCTAGGCGTAATTTCCATATCCTCCGGCCTGATGACAACTTCGACCCTTTCATTCAGATCAAATCCGGCGTCGACACACTCAAATTTCCTGCCTGTAAATTCAACCTGATAATCGGTAAGCATGGTCCCCTCGACGATGTTGGACTCACCGATGAAATCGGCCACAAAACGGTTGACTGGCTCATCATAAATATCAGTAGGTGTTCCGCTCTGCTCGATCCGGCCTTTGTTCAGCACAAAGATTTCATCAGAAAGAGCAAGCGCCTCTTCCTGGTCATGGGTGACAAATATAAAGGTAATGCCAAGCCTTCTCTGAAGCTCACGCAGCTCGTACTGCATTTCTGTACGCAGCTTCAGATCCAGTGCGGAAAGGGGCTCATCCAGCAGGATGACTTCCGGTTTATTGACGATCGCCCTGGCAATCGCGACACGCTGCCTCTGTCCGCCTGACATTTCTTTGATTTCCCTCTGTTCATAGCCTTCCAGGTTAACGAACTTGAGCGCCTCTTTCACCTGCTCATTGATTTCCTGGTTTTTCATCTTTTTGATGCGCAATCCGAATGCCACGTTTTCAAACACATTCAAATGCGGGAAAAGTGCATAATCCTGGAAAACGGTATTGACCTGCCTCCTGTTGGCAGGCACTTTATTGATTTTTTGCCCATTGAAGAAAATAGATCCTTCTGTCGGCTCGATGAAACCTGCAATCAGGCGCAGGATCGTCGTTTTTCCGCAGCCTGAAGGTCCAAGGAGCGTATAGAACTTTCCCCTTTCTATATCAAAGCTGACGGCGTCCAGGACCGGACTGTCACTGTCGTATTGTTTTGTAACATCTTCAAAGCGGATTATAAACTTATCTGTCATTTCAATCTCCTTTACTATATTTATAGTCGACATATGATCTAGTTTGTTATGCCTCATAGGCCAGTTTATCACTTTAGTATAATAGCGTAACTTATTATATACCATAATTTGTCGAATGAAAGCATTTTTCAGCAATTCTCTTCAATTTCCCTTTCCAGAATAAAAAAGCGGTCCCATCCCGCTGATTCGCCGGATGAGACCGCTTTGTGCAGATGGATATCAGTTTGCCATTTTATGCTCTTCGGCTGCGGAATACCCCTGTTTCCGCTGTAACAGGCGCGGTGCTGCATAAAGGAGGAGCCACAACACGGCTGTACATAAGACAGCTGACCCGAGCATCGTTATCCCATTAATCATGAGGGAATATACAAAAGGAGACATCCCTTCGGGTGCATAGCTTCCAAAGAAAATCATGCCTGCAAGAAAGTGCCAGAAATATCTGCCCGCACTGCCAAGGAAAATGGCTGCTGCTGCCCATCCAAGCGCCTTACCCTTCTTATCTTCAGCCAGGCTCTTTTGGACGGCAGCAGCTAAGAATCCGGCACAGCCGATAAAGGCAAAAGCAACGAAATATTCAATGAAAGTCTGCAGGGGCGTCACTATCCAGGCGTCGCCCATGACGATCTGGAGAATCCCCCACAAGAATCCGGAAATGAAGCCCGCTTTCCAGCCCCATCGCAATGAAAGAATGAAGATGGGCACCATTGCAATGGAAATGGATATTGCCGGCGTCAGTTTAATAGAAGGAAGCAAATCAAGAATGACAGCAAAAGCCGCAAAAAAAGATGCTTCAATCAAGGCAACCAGCCCTAATTTTTTCATAAAAAAATTCTCCCCTTTTGTCCGAGTTAACGCAAACCTCAAGGGAGAACTGGTCAGGAAGCGGGCATACCTTCACCCATCCATCCATCCACATCCCTGCGCTAGAATTATCTAACAGGTTCAAAGGGTCAGAACAAAAGTTCACTCTCAGCTTTAAGCTCCCCTTGTGGTTACGTTATGTAATTAATACTATAATGCATTATATCTCATTCCATCAGGCAGGAAAAGAGGATATTCTGAAAAATCGGTATGTTCATGCCGGTCCTCCTTTCTTGTATTCTTTTTCGAGCCTTGCATAAAGTTCAAGACTTTTGCTGCTGAGAAACTCCAGCAGCTTAGGATGCTGTCTGAAATAATCGACAAATTCCCTTTGTTCTTTCTCCTGGAACTTAAGCACCTGATCATAATGCTTGCTGCAATAATAAATCGTCCGGTCCCTGTTCCACTCTTTGAGGGGGATCAGGTCCCCCGCTGCCTGGCAGTAAAGGCATTTTTTCATGTGATCCTTCCTCTAAGTACAGAATAAGCTTCACGCAGGAAAAATTCTTTCCCTTTCATACTACTTTAGTATATTACAGAACGCACGTTCTATCCAATTCATCAGTTTTAATGGTTTTTATATGATCTAATCGGGTATCAATTAATAAAATGAAGTATTTTGTTAATTGTTTAAATTTTCAAGTAATATATTTTTACATGCATACAGGAAGGAGGCTTTAAGATGAAGAATATCCTTGATATAAAAGGCAGGCTGAATCCATATTGGTTCAATAAAGTTATTTTCAAGGTATATATCGCTGACGCAGTGGATGAGAAAACAGTGGAATTGGAGGGTCAGAAGCTTGTTGTGGTCAATGAAAGTGAAAAATTGAAGCCCGGCGAGAAGCTCAAGGTCGAGTTTTTGAACAGGTGGTTTGTCTATAGCCGGATACCTCTTGCAGATCAGCCAGCCAAGCAGCCGCTTTAACTATAAAGCCGGTTTTTTCTTCTCCTTCCTTCTTTTATTTTTATATTTCACTAGTGATGTTCTTCACTTTCTTTTATAATATGAAAATAAAAGAAAAAAGGAGATTTAACCTTGGATAAAGAAATTATTAAGTTTATCAGAAGTAATTATAATCTTTCACAGCGTGAATTCGCCAAAATGATTAATTGCAGCTTTTCACTGGTTGCTTTGATTGAAATCGGGAAACGCAATGTTTCAGACAATATAGAAAAAAAGATTAAAAATGCGTTTGGGCTTGAAGCGCAGGATATTGAATCCATTACCAGCATCATTAAGGAAATCGGCCGCGGTATGCCTCCTTTCAGCTAAGAAGCCTGGATGGGAGGAAATACCTCTGCTTCACCCTCCCCCCCTCTTTTAATAATACTCTGCCAGTATTCACATCCCCCTTCAGATTGATTTTCTCACCTTTCAGTATTATTCCTGATTTTTACCCTGTCCCTTGCCAAGGAACATCCCTGATGCAGTCCTGACAGGAGAAATGAGGTGATAATAGTTTGCCTCCCCAGGGGAAGAGATAAGGATTGGCTTCATCGTCCCATAAAGCCTGATTTTAATATATTCTGACTCTGTCCCTTTCAGGGCATCCGCCAGATAACTCCCATTTATTACTGCTGAAGCTTCTGTTTCTCCGCTGATGCTCTGCAATTCCTGCACCTCCTCGATCATGCCCATTTCAGACATTGGTGAAGATATAGTGATGGAGTTTTCATCCTTGGCTTGGATGGAAACAAGAGAGCTTCTTTTTTCTCCTGCAAATATCATCGTCCGCTCGACTCCTTGGAGGAGGAGCTTCCTATTGATGACTAACTCTGTTTTGCACCCTTCCGGCGTCAGCTTCTCAGAAGAGGGAAATCTGCCGGTCAAAAACGAAGAGCAGAAACGGAATGTTGATGTGGCGAATACGGCCTGTGAATCGGATATATAAATGGCTGCTTCTCCGCTTGGTGACTTGCCTATCAATTTGAGCAATTCTGCTGCATTCCTTGCCGGCAGAGTGAATGACTGGCTGAATCCAGCAGATCCGGCAGCTTTCCACATGGCAAGCCGGCTTGAATCTGTCGCCGTGAATGTCAGCCCGCTTTCATCAAATGCCAGATTGATGCCTTCCAGGATTGGCCTTGAGCTTGTTTTTGCCGCAGATGCAGCTGTATTCCTCAATCCTGCTGCAAGATCAGATGCTTCCAAAGTATATATATTAGGAAACTCTGTATGTGCTCTATCAGGAGACTGGTCTAACGGGAAACCCGCAATCGCTGCGGAAATCTGCTTGTCCATGGAATTAATCAGGATTTTATGTGAAGTGGAAGCTTTGATGCTTAAACGGCCAGGTATTTTTCTGATGACTTCAGAAAGCATTCTTCCATCAGCTGCCAGCTTTCCATATTCCAATATAACCAGGCCCGAATCCCTGCAGTTTATCAAAGGGTGCTCAAAGATCACAGACCGGTCCCCGTTTCCAGAAGAGACAGAAAGGCCTCCGCTGTGTGCTTCTATCATAACGAGTTTGGCGGCAGCATCATGGCTTCCCCCTGCGATTCTTGCCGCCTCACTGATGCTTTCAATTATACTCTCACCATAGACTTTAAATTCCATCAGGTTCACCTCCTTTGTTATGAGGATAGCTCTCTTTCACTGCTAAACCCTCCTGCCTCTTTCAGACATTCCTTTTTTTCCGCAATAGATCTTCTGCTGCCGTAATGCTCCCCTTCAGCCATACAGGCGCATCCGGGTGCCCAAGGATTTCTCTGCTGCTCATCCACATCACTTCTTCGTTTTCATCAGGACAGACTGGACTGGCATCCCCGCTTTCGTATTCACACAGAAAAACAATGTCAATCACATGATATCCATCATCCGATATGAAAGAACTGCTGCATACATACTCCATTTCGTCTTTTATCAGTACTCCTGTTTCCTCATGGATTTCTCTTTTTACTGTTCTTTCTAAAATATCTTTTGAGTGGCCTTCCCTCTCCGCCTTGCCTCCGATCAGAGCCAGCATTCCACCTGCATGGCTTTCCTGGCTGCTTCTTTTTCCGATCAGCCATTTACCATCTCTGTGGACTGCTCCTTCAACATTTACTATGAACATCACTTTCACGCCTCTGCTTTATGTTAATTTCTTTCAACACCGAATCTGCTGTATAGTTCTTCAACCGTCCGAATCAAATAAGTCGGCGATGCATCAGGAGATTGAAAGAATTCATCCTCAGTTCCATATCCGTAAAGGACCGCAGCTGAATCAATGCCTGAGTGCTTTGCGCCAATCACATCATATTTCCGGTCACCAATCATTAAAAAACTTTTCTTTTCATATTCCCTGAAATTCAGAAGCACGGATGATATGATATCCTGTTTATCCGAATAGCTGCCATCAAGCGAAGCACCTTCTATGTAATCAAAAATATGTGAGATTTGAAAATGAGATAAAATTTTTTCAGCAAACTCTACAGGCTTTGAGGTGGCGACGCACAGCTTGAAGCCTTTTTCTTTCAATGATAAAAGCAATTCTGATATCCCGGGATATAATTCGTTTTCATACAATCCTTTTTCTGTGTATCTCTCCCTGTAAAACTGCACCGCTTCGTCTGCTTCCTCTCTGCTTAAAAGGCAATGTTCCTGAAAGGAATGGTGAAGAGGCGGGCCGATGAAAAGTTTGAGAACCTCCACGGGCGGAACAGGCCGGCCCATCTTTTCTAAAGCATACCTGATCGAGCGTGCTATTCCCGGGTATGGATCTGAAAGGGTCCCATCAAGGTCAAAAATAATAAACGAATATGGTTTCATATATTCCTCCTTTCTCTCACTCAATATTACCATAATCATCAAAACATTCAGGGAGTTTTATAAGGAATAAAAATAGACAGCTTACTTAATGGAAGCTGCCTACCTTTTAAATACGATATGTTTCTGTCCCAAATAATTCAACACTGTATATAATACAGTTCCCAAGAGGACTGCAGCCGTTTCGGGATAGAATGCCAGATGATTGTCCAATATCAATACCAGCTTCTTTGATAAGCTGTAGGAAATAAAATAGCAGCTTGCGGCAAGGCCCGCAAAGAGCAGACCGCTTTTTATGAAAGGCTGTGAGCTTTTAAAAGTATAAGCTTTATTAAGAAAATAGCTTGTTACAGCACCAGCAGCATTTCCGAGGAGTGTGGAGAGCCAGTACCCTGCCCCTGCCCACAATAGAATATAAATGCTCCCAAGCCCGATCAGCGTATTGATTAGGCCTACTAGCAGGAACCTGATAATTGTATCAGTTGGTTTCAGGAAGCTGGCGATACTTGATGCTGTATCCTTCATCCTGCTCCATCTCCCTGTTTTTCAGCTGAAGTGATGCAGGCAATGTGTAGGTATCAATTTCGACTATAAATTTAGGCCGTCTTTTGGTCTCTTTGTAGATCTTTCCTATATATTCCCCGATCATACCTATGGCGGTAAGCTGCACTCCGCCTATGAGCCAGATGGAAGAAATGAGAGATGTCCAGCCGGCTTCAGTGCTGCCGGTAAACTTAAGAAAAAGAAAATAAGTCCCAAAAAGGATGCTGATGACAGAAGATACAAGACCTGCCATTAGAACGAGCCGGATTGGTGTCACCGAAAAGGAAGTCAATCCATCAAGGGCAAAGGATAGCATTTTTTTCAGCGGATATTTCGTATCCCCGGCCATCCGCTCTTTACGCTCATACATGACCTGGTCCGAGCGGAAGCCGATAAGGGGTATGATGCCTCTCAGGAACATGTTTGCCTCCCCAAACTGTGCCAGCTCCTCGGCAGCGCGCCTGCTTAAGAGGCGGAAATCAGCATGATTGTAGACCAGGCTGGCGCCAAGCTTTGCCATCAGTTTATAAAACCCCTGGGCAGTAGCCCGTTTGAAGAAAGTATCCTTTTCCCTTTTGCTCCTCACTCCGTAGACAATATCACAGCCTTCATGATATTTCACCAGGAATTCCCTTATGGCACAGGGATCATCCTGAAGGTCTGCATCGATCGTGACAATGCAGTCCGAAGATTTCATGCTGGTGAATATTCCTGCAAGAAGGGCATTTTGGTGCCCTGAGTTCCTTGACAGCTTCAGCCCTGTCACCTGTTCAGATCTCAGGGTTTCTTTATGGATGAGATTCCATGTCCTATCCCTGCTCCCATCATCAACGAATAAAAGCTTGCTCGAGCTGGAGATCAGCCCTTCAGTTTCAAGGTCCTTCAGCAGTCTCCCAAGTTCCTCCATCGTATATGCCAGCATCTCTTCTTCGTTATAGCAGGGTACAACGATAGTCAATATGGTTTCAGTCATTCTGCTTCCTCCTAGATGTCTATAGTGCCTTATACAAATAAATCCTCCAGGCAGCATCCCCGGATGTGAATTCTCTCTCCAGCTCCAGACCGTTTTCCATGCTGTTCATAATCGGCACGGCAGAAAAAAAATATTCTCCTCCCATTTCCTTAAAAACAGCAGTATCCAATTTGAGATTTTTGAGCTTTTTATCAGAATTTTTTTTGAACATATAATGCTTCCCCAGTTCTGCTGTAAAGATATAGCATCTTCCTCCCCATTCATCAAAATAGCGGCGAATGGTCTTATTTTTTGCCAATTCCTCCGCAATTATTTTCCTGAACTGGTGCTTATAGGTGAGCGGGTAGAAATTATTATACGTGTCCAGCGTATAAAATCCGTTATACTGGGCAATCGCCGGATGGATGCCAATGCTTGCAACCCGGTAATCCTCCTTTGGCCTGTCTATGTAATTTCCTATTTCTTCGAATAAACTTTCTGCGTAGAATTCTTTCACCGAGGGCTTCCTGCTGTAAATAATTTCGTCATTGAAAGCTCCAAGCAAAAGAATCTGAGCGATAATGACGGCAAGGATGCTTTTTCTGCTTTTCGACGATGTCCAGACGATCCTTAAAGCGAGCGCAAATCCTATATAAATGACAAGCGGCCTCAAAAAGTGAAACCTGGCAAAATTGAAGGTATCCATAAAATGAAACCGCTCTGTCAATGGAAGCCATCCTTCATAAAACCAGAAAGCGTACCAGAAGGACAGAAGAAAATTAAAAGCAAACAAAAATACGTACATTCTCTCCTGCCTCCAGCTTTTATTCTTCCAGACAAGGAATAAAGCATAAATGGTGACAGGCAGGATAATGAGCCCGTGAACTGTCATGACATGGGTATGGCCCAGAACGAAGTTTTTAAAGGCAAGCCTGACGCAATGGGCGAACGTAAGCCGTGCATGAAAATATTCATCACGGCTGTTGTCTTCTTCCAGAAAAAGAAATGAGTGGACAAGGCGGTATTCAACCAGCATATATAAAAGTGTCATGCCGGCAATAGCCGCAAGAAATCGCAGATTCGTGCCTTTTCCCCTCAAAAGATCAAACAGCCATAATCCTCCCATTGCTGCAAGGAAGAAGAAAAATCCGAGAACAAAGCTGGAGTAAAAAGGAAGCAGCGCGAGCGCAAGATAGCTTTTCCAGCCTGACTTCCCCTTCCGTATATTCAAAAATGCCCATAAGGCAAGGGGCATACCGAGAGTGCTCAGCATTCCGGATGGCCAAAATGGAGTCAGCGCGAATGCAAGTGCTGCCCCCACCCTGATGGCTGACCATTCAGGTGATCTGATTAAATGAGTTTTCAGCAAAAGATACATGCCCATGAATGCAGCACATCTTGTAAGAAGCTGATTGAGGGCATAGGCAGTCATGGTCGGAAAAATAGAAAACAGCCAGACGATGCCGCTGAGTTCAGTGCCAAAGGCATTGCGCGGCAGGCCGTTGATGACCTGCGGGATGACAGCCTCTGCCGTTCCATAAGTCTGCCCGCTTTCTCTGAGGACTTTATACCATGCCAGGTTAGAATCCAGGTTGTCATGGACGCGTATATGCGCATCTTCCCCGAGAATGAATAAGGGGCTTACATACAAGGCAATGGCAGCAAGCGCCATGATGATATTTTTTCGGTCTTTCAGGAATAGATTTCCGGTCAATTCATACACCCCGCCAACTCTTGCATTGATATTAAATTGTGCGGGCATCAGGAGAACTATTCCTTTTTTTCCTGATTAAAAGGTGCATATCCCGTTTGTCCCTGTTCATATGTTCAGTTGAGTGCACTTAATTCAGCTAAAATTCTGCTGGGAGGTATCATGATGATCAGAAAAGCGGTCATTCCGGCGGCCGGCCTTGGCACCCGTTTCCTGCCCGCCACTAAAGCCCAGCCAAAGGAAATGCTCCCGGTTGCCGACAAGCCTGCCATCCAATACATCGTGGAGGAAGCCATTCTTTCCGGCATTGAGGATATAATCATCATTACGGGAAGAAACAAACGTGCAATTGAAGACCATTTCGATAAGTCTATCGAACTTGAACTGATACTGAAGAAAACCGGCAAAACCGAACTCTTAAAAAAAGTGGAAGCAGCTTCGAATCTTGCTTCCATCCATTATGTACGGCAAAAGGAGCCTTTAGGGCTCGGTCACGCAGTTCTTTGTGCAAAACAATTCATCGGGAATGAGCCTTTTGCTGTCCTCCTCGGTGATGACCTGGTTGATTCCGGCACCCCTGCCCTCTTGCAGATGATCAGCCAATTCAAAGAAACTGGTACGTGCATGATCGGTGCGAAGGAAGTTCCCTGGGAGGATGTTTCTAAATACGGGATCATCGATTATTCATTTAAAGCAGGCAATCTTTGTAAAATTGAGCAGCTGGTCGAAAAGCCTTCGAAGGACTCTGCTCCGACCAATCAGGCTATCATCGGGCGTTATGTTCTTACACCGGAGATATTTACTGTACTGGAGTCCCTTCAGCCTGACTTTTCTGGAGAAATCCAGCTGACTGAAGCTCTTTCGCAGCTTCTGAAAGACGGACCTATGTATTCATGTCTAATAGAAGGCAATCGCTATGATACCGGGGATAAATTCGGCTTTCTTCAGGCTTCAATCGAGTTTGCGCTTAAGAACGAAGAAATTAAAGAAAAGCTGGAGCGATATTTGTATAGTTTGCGGGAGAGAGAGAAGAGACCGGAGAGCTGAAAAAGGACACTCTTTGGTGGAGTGTATCAGCATCTAAAAAAAAATGAAGCTAAACTGAGCGGCAAAATTAAAACTGGGAATTTAAGGGGAAAACTCGTTCTGGGAAAAAGTGAAGAGGACTTTCTAAAAACGGTATGCTTGAAAAAAGTTAAAGACACATCAACGTGCAGCCGAGTCATGTATCCCCACGATGGATACATGATTTCTTTTATTCTTCCTAGTCATGTATYCCAGGAGCCTGATGGGATACATGACTTTCTTTTTTTCTCCCTACTCATGTATCTCAGGAGCATGATGGGATACATAACCATCCTTTTTTCTMCCTGCTCATGTATCCCAGGAGCCTGATGGGATACATGACTTTCTTTTTTTCTCCCTACTYATGTATCTCAGGAGCMTGATGGGATACATRACTTCCTTTTTTTCTCCACACTCATGTATTCCAGGAGCCTGATGGGATACATGACCATCCTTTTTTCTCCCTGCTCATGTATCTCAGGAGCATGATGGGATACATGACTTCCTTTTTTTCTCCACACTCATGTATCCCAGGAGCCTGATGGGATACATGACTTTCCTTTTTTCTCCATGCTCATGTATCCCGGAGCCTGATGGGATACATGACTTCCTTTTTTTCTCCACACTCATGTATTCCAGAAGCCTGATCGATACATGACTTTCCTTTTTTCCACACGCCAAAAGACACTCCGCACAGGGAGTGTCTTTTGGCGTGTCATTTTTCAATTGAAAACAGCTTTTTCTTGTCCCATCTGCCGTATTTATAGTACGAAAAAGCAATCACGCTGCTGATCATAAAGCTTGTTCCCATTCCGTATGCAATCCCCTCTTCCCCCATCCACTGTGAGAAAAGGTAGGTCAAAGGGTACCTCAGCACCCAAAATGAGATGATATTGAGCACAAGCACCTGGAACATGGCACCTGCAGCCCTTACTATGCCATTCAGTACAAAATTGAGCCCGAGGAACGGATAGAAGAAAGCGATTGATACAAGATAGCCTGTACCAAACTCAACGGCTCCCGGATCGGAAATGAACAGTGATATCCCCGCTTTTGCCAATAGCACAGCCGCTCCGGCAATCATAAGCATGATGACTAAATTATATAGTGATCCATACAGTGCTATTTTATGAACCCTTTTCCATTGACCTGCCCCGATATTCTGCCCTGCCATGCTGTTGACGGCTGTGCCGAGCGCCGAAGCCGGCAGCATGATCAGGCTGTCAATCCTCTGGGCTGCCCCAAAGCCTGCAACCGTTTCCGCCCCGAAGGAATTCACCACACTCATAATGGCCATTACACCTGCTGAGATCACCATCATCTGGAGTCCTGATGGTATGCCTAATTTAAGTATCGTCCACACTTCTTCTTTACCGGGCATGAACGGTATTGAAAAAGGTGCGAGTTTTCTTTTTAAAACTATATACATGCCAGATATGAATGCTATCCCCTGGGCGGCAAGTGTGGCATAAGCAGCTCCATCGATGCCCCATCCCAGGACAGAAATGAACACCGGGTCCAATATGCTGTTAAGGATCACAGCGACCAGTACAAAAATCAGCGGCGTCCTGCTGTCCCCCAGAGAACGAAGAATCGTCCCGATAAAATTGTATCCGAACAAAAAAAGGATGCCGAGGAAATTAATTTTCAAATAGGAGTCTGCTTCAGCAATCATCGCCTCTGGGGTATCGAGCCACTGGAGTATAGGCTTTGAAGCCAAATAGCCTGCCGCTCCCAGCACAAGGGAAAGCAGGGTGAGGATAATTACAAAACTATTTAGATATTGTCTCAGCCCCTTTTTATCATCTCCTCCTTTTTGCTGCGACAAGATTGTCAAAGCTGCATTATTGATGCCGATAATAAATGACAGCACCGTAAATATGACGGTGCTTGAAACCGCTATGCTGCCGAGTGAAGCAGCTCCAAGCAGATTCCCCACCCAGAGGCTGTCTACAAACTGGTAAGAAACCTGCAGCAGGTTCGTCAGCATGATGGGAGTAGAAAAAATAAACATCTGCTTTAGAATATTCCCTTGTGTAAAGTCTTGCTGGGACATAAAAACCACACCTTCAATTTTGATTGCTTCTATTATTTCTCTTTTTATGCATTAATTCTACTCATACGTTTCGAATTTCGAATTATTGCTTCAGCATGGAAGTTTTTGGTTTATGTTTCTGTAAAAGGGGGAATTTTCCATTTAGAATCTACTAATCAATCAAAAAGAAGGGACAAGATGGAAAAACAATTTTATGCGGCTAAAGGAAAATTCTTTCTTTTTATGCTGATTGTATTGGCTGCAGGTGTATTTTTTGCCTGGCTGGCTTCGGACATGATTTTACATGATGAAAACAGGGAAACTTTTATGCTGATTATCTATTCACTGCTTGCTGTTTTATTATTTGGATGTGCCCTGCTTTTTGCAGGAATGATTTATGACAAAGCCCCCTTGGTTTCTTTCAGCACAGAGGGGCTGGAAGTCAATGGTCCAGGCGGCCCCGGGCTCATTGTCTGGGAAGATTTCGAGGGTATCTTTCCATATGAGGTTCAAGGGAATGCTTTTCTGGGGGTTATCGTGAAGGTTGAAGAAAAATACATTGAAAGGCTTCCTGCGAGAAAGAAAAGATTGGTGAAGATCAATCAGGGAACCGGTTTTCCACCTTTTAATATTAGTATGAATGCCCTTAAACAACGGAAGGAATTCATTGAAGAGCTGGAGAAACGTGAAATGCCGATTTTGGTTGTTGAGGAAGAACTGGAAAAAGAAAAAATATGAAAAGGATATCCCTCCTCGCTGATTGAGGAGGGATATTCTTTTCATATATTCATCTCTTTGCTTTTTTTAGGGGCCTTTGGCCAGATAAAATAACTGATGCAATAAACCAAATCTGCTGCAAGGACAATCGACCATATTTTCACGGCACCGGACAGTGCTTCCGTTCTCCCCGGATCATCTATGATCAGCACGGTTCCCATTAGCAGGGCAGCTCCGATAATATATGCGGCCCCATGCCTCGCTAAGCCTTTTAAATTATGACTTGCATGATTCATACCATATCTTTTTTCCGGCCGTTTCCCCTTTTTGGCAATGTAATATAAAAATCTTTCATCCGCCCACTGGATCATACTTTTTCCAAAGGCTATCGACACACCGATATATACCGCAGCCAATGCATGTGCCTGTGTTGCTTCTGAGCCTCTGTATAAGTCCGCTCCGGCTGCTGCCAGCAGGAGCAGATCTACAGCAGGAGTCATCGCGAGCAGGATGAGACCGGTTTTCTTTTTTCCGAAAAGATAACGCATACAAAGGCCGGCCAGGATTAAAACCCAAAAGCCGACTTCACACAATATGATAAACCACAATATCCAGTTCATACTTTCCCCTTCCAGTACCATTGTTGTTTAAACTCATCATAACACCACACTTTTAGCGATACAAGTGTATTATTAAAAATTGAAACCTGTTTTACGGTCTGCTACACTGAGACTATGCCTAAAATTGTTGATCATGAGCAAAGGAAAAAAAGAATCGTTCAGGCCACCTGGCAGGTTATTCTGGATAAAGGGGTGGAAGGTGCGTCTGTCCGCAATATTGCAGCAGAAGCCGGTGTTTCTCTTGGCGCCCTGCGCCACTATTTTTCCACACAAGATGAACTGCTTGTTTATGCAATGAAACTGGTAAATGAAAATGTTATAAACAGGGTTTCGGAGATTGCATTGAAGGATCTGTCCCCAAGGGAAAAGGTTTATGAAGTCCTGCTTGAAATTGTTCCAACCACAGATGAGAAAATGGCAGAAATGGAGGTGTGGTTTGCGTTTGTTGCATACAGCAGGCAAAAGGAAGAATTTCGCATCCTGAGGCAGGGAATATATACGGGGATTGTTCAGATGATGGATTTCCTAAAGTCCCATGGAGAGCTGAAGGATGGCCAGGAACATGATCTTGAGACTGAAATGTTATACAGTTTCATTGATGGGCTTGCCCTGCACAGTATGCTCGAGCCTGAACGTCTGAAACCGGACAGGATAGAAAAAACTCTCCGCCGCTATCTGGATAGAATCCTGAAATGACCAAAAAGGGCCGGATCTTTCAAAATCCGGTCCTTTTCTGCATGGATTCAGTTCATGAAGAGGCATATGACTGCTGCTCCCTGAAAGCATTGAGCCATTCTGATGTGCACTCGATCAGCTCCGCAAAACAGCGGCCGGCTGAGTAGGTATGGCAGGCTCCTGTAACATAATGCAAGGAACAAGATCCTTCCTTCCGCTTCCTGAATTCTTCCGCATATCTTCCAGAGTGGGATACCGGAATATCCTGGTCTGCTGTTCCATGTACAATCAGGACATCGCTCCGGTATGCCGCAAGCTCATCCAAAGGTTCATATCTCTTCAGCGAAGAAAAGTATTTTTCCGTTAGCTGATAGCCCAAATAATCAAGTGAAGCCCCCTTGTCCAGTGCCTTTATCTTTTCACTGCCGACAATGCTGACGATATCCTGATATGGCTTTGCAGAAGCCGACCATATAATAAGCTTCCGGATGCGGTCATCTTTTGCTGCAGCCAGCACGGCAACTGCACCTCCGAGGCTGTGGCCAATGAGTGAAATTGAATGAGGATCTGCATATTCAAGCTTCATTGCAAAATCGACGGCAGATAAAGTCTGTTCCAGCAAATCGGGAAGACCTGTTTCACCATACTCACCCGGACTCTCCCCGCACCCCTCATAATCAAAGCGGAGGACAAGATACCCATCTGCAGTAAGACGGTTGGAAGTCTTAACAAATAGCCTGTCAACGCCAATACGGCTGCCTGTAAACCCATGGCAGATGATGACCAGGGGATAGCGGCGGTTTTTGCTGAAACCTGCAGGAAAATCCAGCGATCCGCACAGGTGCATATCCTTCCAGGGTATTAGAATGCTTTCTGACATATATAGTCCCTTCCCTCTATTCATTAATATGTGATCTGTTTTCCTGATAAAGTTTTAACAGTTCTTCGTACGGCACCTGAAACAGCTGCCGGCCTTCTTGTTTGTATATACCCATGGACAGCAGCTCTGAAATCAGCTGGTCCTTTTTCTCTTCTTCTTTTATCATTAAAGTTTTTTCCTTCATTAAAAAAGCCCCTTCTGCCCGGTGGCCCGGAAGCAGAAGAGGCTTTATGCGCGTATGGCTGCCGCTTCTCTCATCTTCCAAGCTTCCGCTTGTTGGATTTGGCACAGTTCTCGCAAGGAGTCTGCTGCCGAGGCTTCATAGGGCCAATTCCCTCCGCCTCTCTGGATAAGAGTATTCCTATAAGTTTTATTGGAATTAAATATACGCTGATTTTTTTCGATTGTCAAGATGTACTGATGCATTTTCCTAATCTGCTTTACATTCAGCTGATATAGCCAATGGGTTTCCTGTCCTGAAGTGAAATGCAAATCATAAGTCCTGATGTTGACAGCATGAGTGTATATATCTTGCACCCCCCGGAACATCGGAAACTATGAAACTCTTTTTCAGTTACATCCATATGGCGTATAAACCCCTGGATGAAGCAATCAAATCCAAAGGCAAAACCCCCGAAGCGAAAGCAACAGTCAATCACTTCTTTCAGTCTATTTTCTTTTCTTCTTGAATAAGAATAGCAGAAGGTATATGAGAGGTGGGAATGATGCAGGGCAATCGCATTCTATCTTTATGGTACGCCCTTCTGGCAATTGCTTTCTGGGGTGTTTCTTTTGTTTCGGTCAAATGGCTGGTAGATTATTTAGCACCCGGAGCCCTGGTGTCTATGAGATTTATGATTGCCGCCATCTTTCTGGGCTGCCTTCTCATAATTTTAAAAGGATCTTTTTACATAAAAAAAGAACATTTCGCCCATGTTTTTATACTTTCGGTGCTTGGGGTGTTCATCCATCAAATGGTACAGGCTTCTGCCATGCTCACCCTGGATGCCTCAGCTGCTGGCTGGATGATCTCTTTCACACCTGTTTTTACTAGTTTGCTTTCCTTCCTTTTTTTATCTGAAAAGCTTTCGCTCCTTAAGATTGTAGGAATGATCATCGCCATTACAGGGGTTCTGGCCATCTCTGCGGAAAATTCAGGGGGTACGCTTCAATTCAGCCCTGGTCTTGGTTATTTTCTCTTACTATTCAGTACCTTTAATTGGGCTGTTTATTCGATTTTGTCCAAGAAATTTGCACTTCCCTATTCTTCTCTTGCTGTCACCTTTTGGACAAGCCTGATAGGCTGCTTGGCGACTCTGCCATTTCTTTTGAGAAATCGCGGGTACGAATTACTGTATACCCTCCCTTTGGACGGGTGGCTGCATCTGCTGTTTCTAGGCATTTTTGTATCGGCCCTGGGCTACTGGTACTGGGGAAAGGCGCTCGAGGTGCTCGAAGCGACCCAGGTTTCTGTCATGATGTACCTGGAACCGCTGTTTACACTGCTGGCAGCGATCCTTATTCTCGGAGAGAAAATCCCGCTATACAGCAGCATCGGCGGAGCTCTGATCATCTTGGGAGTATCCGCCGTTAACAAGCCAGTCCTCGACTTCCTTGTCAAGAAGCTTTTTAAATACCCTGTGAAATAGAGATTAAAACCCTTTACCAAAAATTACATGTTTTTTCCCTTGCATAAATCTATACAGTCCGAACAAGTTTTCCTATAATGGAGATAGATTCATTTAGGAGGGAAATTGTTGAAATCCACTTTCAAAAAAATTTCGAAACCTGTCCCCCTTATTTCATTGGCCATTCTAATAGCTGCTGCTGCGCTTTGGTTCAGCCTTTCCGGCAGCAAAGAAGTTACCATTCCCTTTTCTTCGATAGAGAATATCATTCAGGATCACCAAAGTGACACTGTCATTTTAAATGAAATGAAAAACGGCACCCTCCATTTGACCGCAGGTACAGCTGAGTATGTGTCTCAAGTGCCTCCAAACAGCCAGATGGTTGCCAAACTGATCGAAAATTATAATATCCAGTACAGCTATTCTTCCGCAAATCCATATACGTTCTGGATTTTGGGTGGAACGCTGATCCTTTTTGCAGGGATCGGCCTTTATCTCCAAAAATCCGGTAAAGGAATATCTACCGCCAATTCAATGAAAAACAGCGCCAGCAAGGCAAAGCCCCTCCCTTCCATCACCATGGATGATATCGGGGGCCTTCAGGATGAAATGAAGGAGGAAATCCTCCAGACACTTTCCATCATCAAAGACCGGGAAGCATCCATCCAGCTTGGTGTGAAGCCGCCAAAAGGAATCCTGCTCTACGGACCTCCAGGTACAGGCAAGACGCTGCTTGCCCAGGCGATTGCCAAGGAAATCGGCGCTTCATTCTTTTCAACCAGCGGATCTTCATTTAATGAAATGTTTGTCGGCGTAGGCGCCTCAAGGGTCAGGAGCTTATTCCAGAATGCCAGAAAGCATTCCCCTGCAGTCGTCTTCATTGACGAAGTCGATGCTCTTGCCGGCAAGCGGAAGCAGCATGGCGGGGACGAAAGCGAGAAAACATTGACTGAGCTGCTTGTCCAGCTTGACGGCGGCCACTCAAATGATGGCATTTTATTCATTGCTGCTACCAACAGAAAGGATATGCTTGATGACGCATTCCTCCGACCAGGCAGGATTGACTTCTCTTTCCTTGTTCCGCTTCCGGATACAAAAGGAAGGCAGGAAATCATCAGCATCCACACAAAAGGCAAGCTTCTGGCAGAAGATGTAGCAGCTTCCCTGCCTGCACTGGCCGAAAGCACCTCCGGCTTCTCAGGGGCTGACATCAGCTCTCTCTTTGAGACAGCCAGCAGAAGGGCCATCCGCAGCGGAAAAGAAAAAATAGATAAAGAAGATCTTGATTTTGCCATTGACCGGACCGTGCTTGGAAGCACAACACGCCCGCTTCAGGACCCCGAAACGAAAAAGAGGGTTGCCATCCATGAAGCTGGACATGCCTTGATTGCAGCCATCACCAAGCCTGGTTCAGTAAGAAAAGCAACAATCATACCTCGCGGACAGGCGCTCGGATATGTTGCACCTATACCAAAGGAGCTTCATCTGTCCACCAGCAGTGAACTGCTTGACCAGGTCAGCATGATTCTTGCTGGCGGAGTGGCAGAAAGGCTGTATCTCGGCGAACACAGCATTGGTGTCAGCGGCGATGTCCAGCAGGCCAAGCATATCCTTGAGCAAATGGTGGAAATCGGCTTATTCCAGGACGGTTTCAAGCTGACCTTTGTCAAAGCGGAAAAAGAAGCCAAGATGCAAGAGCTGTTCCAGCAGGCTTTAGTTAAAACAGAAATGCTCATTAAAACGAACGAATATGAATTTGAATGCCTGGTTGCAGCCCTTCTGAAGAAAGAAACACTGGAAGGTGCAGAGGTTCAGGCAATTGTCGGCGAACCATTGAAGCAGCATGGGGCAGAACTTGTGACAGTATAGAATCAGCAGAAAGCAGCCTTCGGCTGCTTTCTTTGTTTTTGACAAAAGGGCTTTGCCTGCTATTCTGTAAAAAGCATTGAAGAACAGACAAAACTACGGGTTCTTTAAACGACCCTTATAAAAAAAGGAGCGGTTCCGCTCCTTTTTCTCCACTTAAAACAATTCAGCCGCTGCTGCACCGTCAGGCAGCTCGAAAGGATTGTCTTTGTTGATGCGGTCATAAAACATGATGCCGTTCAGATGATCTATTTCATGCTGGACGATGACAGATGCAATCCCTTTTAGGCGCATCTCCACCTGCTCCCCTTTTTCATCGGAATATCGAATCTTAATCCTTTCATAGCGGGGAACATAGCCTTTAACATCCCTGTCAACTGAAAGGCAGCCTTCACCTTCCGGAAGATAGACCATCGCAGCAGAATGGCTGATGATTTTTGGGTTGAAAATCCTCAGCTCTTTTACATCCCCTTTTTCATCCCTGAAGAAGGCAGCAAACATTCTTCTATCCTTCCCGATCTGGTTTGCAGAGAGGCCGACTCCTGGCCGGAGCTGATATTTTGAAGCCGATTCAGGATCCTGGCTATTTTTTAGATATTCCATCATCATTTCCATGGTATCATGGTCTTCCTGATTGAGAGGGACCGGCACTTCAGCTGTTTTTTGCCGTAAAATAGGGTCTCCTTCCCTAACGATGTCTTTCATTCTGATCATTTTCCTGTCTTGATTGTCCATAACTACCATTCCTTTGTTTTGTAATGTGTAAAGTCCTTAGCAGTCTCTTTAAAATGCTGTCTATCCATTTTCAAAATATTTGCTATAATGTTTTTGGTAGGACTTTTTAGAGTGGAGGCTGATGAAGTTGCGGGAGTTTGCTGAGAATTTATTTCTTCATTTTTTTATCATGTTGATTATCCCGCTTATGCACAACATAAGCTTGAAGCATGAAAAAAGAGCCTGGCTCATGTTTTTTGCTGCTGCTGCCTCCTTGATGCTGACACTTGCATTTCCTGTGAGAATGGCCAATGGCCTTGAATTTGATATGAAGTTCATACCTGTATTTTTTTGCTTTTTCTATCTTGGACCCCTGGGCGGGTATTTGTTAATCGCCGCCCTTCTCATATTCATGGCCCTTTTTAATGCAGATAATCTTTATGTTACTCTCATAAATTATTTTATTATATCGTTGCCGATGCTGTTTATACGGAAAAAATATCAGAAAATGAACATTCTGGGTAAAACTATCGTTGCTTTTGCTTTTTATTTTTTTATCACACTTACCAGGCTGATTTATTTCCTGCAGACCGGGCATATTCAGAATGCAGTGAACCTTGGCCTTTTCTTTCTTTTATCTTTTATCAGTCTATGTGCTGCCATTTATATTATGGAAATGTACCGATTGCACTCGGAGATGGCTGAAAAGCTTCAAACAGCAGACAAATCCAATGCGGTCAGCCAGCTTGCAGCTTCGGTCGCCCATGAAATCAGAAATCCCATGACGACAATCAGAGGGTTCCTGCAGCTTATGAAAGATGAACAAAACCTGACTGACGGCCAGCGGTCATATGTAACAACGTCACTTGAAGAACTTGACAGGGCAAATCATATTATTTCAGATTTCCTCTCGCTTGCCAAACCTTCGATAGCCTCAAAGGAAAAGCTGCCGGTAACAGATCTTGTAAGGGAAATTGCCGATTTCATCAGGCCATTTGCCCTTTTATCCCAAACAGAAATCAGCTGCCGCGCCCAGGAAGATTTATATATATACGGGAATGCAAATGAATTTAAGCAGCTGCTGATCAATATTATAAAAAACGGGGTTGAATCCATGCAGGACGGAGGTACCATTCTTGTCACCGCCGAGCAGGATCAGAAGGAAGTATCCGTAAAAATAAAAGATGAGGGCTCCGGTCTTACACCTGGACAGCTTAAGCAGCTTGGCAGCCCCTATTATTCAACTAAAACAAAAGGCACCGGGCTGGGTTTGCTTATTTCATTTGATATCATTAAACGGCTTGACGGGCACTATAAAATTATCAGCGATAAGAATATAGGGACTGAATTTATACTGATTTTCCCTGCAGCTGAAAGAGAATTAAACGTACGGCAGTCCAATCAGTCATTGTAATCCAGGGAACACTGCCTGTTAAAGGCAGCGTTCCTTTTTAGTTGAGCGCGTCCTCAAACGGAGCGAAAAAGACTCCCTTCGGCCCCAGCATATCTGTTTCTGAATCTCTTTTTTCTCCTTTTACCTCATATTCACCTTCAGGGAAATAATCGAACATTCCGCTCGATTTATGAAGCTCTATAAAACAGTCATGAAGCTCACACATTAATGTCTGGTATTCTTTATTGTCTATGGGGTCACCGTATTCATCCAGCTTAAAATTAGCCATCACCAGCTCTTCAAATTCCAGATTGCCTGAAGAGGCCACATACAGATCTACATCACTGCAGTCGATGCAGAGCAGCACAGGGTCGTCCTTAATGTCCAAATACGCTTTTTCCACCATTTTTTTCAGCATTTCCTCTATTTCATCTGCATTTATAAGTGTTTTGGCTGTTTGCAGCATGAATATTACACCTCCAAAACCGAAACCATTTGATAGAAAATGAAGTTTCTTCTGTGTTCTATTATAACAAACTGCTCCCAATAAGTCGTCTTTCGAGCTGATGCGCCAAAATACGCCAGCATGCTTAGTTTTTCGGTAAGAAAAAATGCCTGCATGTCAGATTATGCGCTTTCCCAAGAAATATTCCTTATTTCCTGTTAAGGGATATGCTGCAGGCGGAATGTTTTAGATCTATCAGGGTAGATTGTTATTATAGAATTATGTATTTGGAAAGGAGAATCTCACATGAATATCCTGATTGTTGGAGCAAATGGACAAATAGGCAGACATCTTATTAAAAAACTGGCAGAGACTGAACACAAGTCAGTTGCCATGGTCCGCAAAGAAGAGCAGGCCGGCGAACTGAGAGAGCTTGGTGCTGATGAAGTAGTCATCGGCGACCTGGAGAAAGATTTCTCGCACGCTTTTGAAGGAGTGGACAGTGTTGTATTCACTGCGGGTTCCGGCGGGCACACAGGTGCAGATAAGACCATCCTCATCGACCTTTGGGGTGCAATCAAGACGATTGATCAGGCGAAAAAACATAATATCAGCCGCTTTCTTCTTGTCAGCAGCATGAATGCAGATACGCCTGATGCAGGGATAGAATCGATGAAGCATTATTTTGTGGCTAAGAAACTTGCTGACGATCATCTGCGCTCATCAGGGCTGAATTATACAATCGTCCGTCCGGGCGGACTTCTCAATGAGCCTGCGACGGGAAAAATCCTGCTGGAAGAAAAGATACAGGAATACGGCTCAAGAGAGATAACCCGTGAAGATGTCGCTGCTGTGCTGGCAGAAGCGGTTGACCTTGAGAATACTTATAAGAAAACATTTGAGATCCTGAACGGGGAAACACCGGTTAAGGAAGCATTGAAGCAGGTATAAGCAAGAATGCCAAAAGCAGGGTTGCTGCTTTTGGCTTTTTATATTTGTCTGAGATAAGATTTAGAAAAAAAAATCTTTAGTCTTTATCAATACATTGGAATGATATAGAACGTTGAAGATAAGATACCTGGTAAAAAAATCCAGTTTAGTCTGCTTCTATTTTAATTTACCAGTAATAGGAGTGTTGATTTCCGTTCCAGGCACTTCGCTTTCCGCGGGGCGGCGCTGAGCCTCCTCTTCGCTCCGCTCATGCGGGGTCTCAGCCTTGCCGCTATCTCCCGCAGGAGTCTACGTGCCTTGCACTGCAATCAACTGTTCTCTATAATTTTTTCTCATTACTTCTAGCCCATCACGGCTGTCCTATAACCGCACCAATCATACCCCTCTCATATTCCCCCACACAAATGTATGCAGCTGGGGCAGAACCCGGACTTCTTTCATTTCATCGTCAAGCATAGCTTTTTCGATCAGCCAGCTGTATTTCTTCAGCTGTTCGCTCAGGAATTCGCCATTATTTGCAGCAGACAAATTTTCGTTGCCTGCCTGCAGGTAAAGTGGAATTCCTGGATATCGCTTCATTACCTTTTTGCTGTATTCAAAATCATTCTCGTCAAAAATAACCACCTTAAAGCTCACCTGGTGTGTAAAGCGGTCTGCCAGTCTTTTGAAAATATCATCAAGAATTTCGAAGTCTGTTATCATGCCTGAGCTTGGCGGCTTTGGTGAAATCGTCAGCTGATCTATGGAATAGAACCAGTCCTGCCAGCGGCTGCCCTGTGTTTCCAGGCAGAGTTTGATATTTTCTTTTTTTAGCAGGCTAATCAGTTTGTCGAGATTTTTAAGGAGAGCAGGATTGCCGCCTGAAATCGTGACGAATGAGAAGCCTTCTCCGCCGATTGCCTTAAGCTCATTCCAGATTTCTTCTGCATCCATTTGCCTGATCAGCTCCTTGCCTGTTCCATCCCAAGTGAAGGAAGAATCGCACCATGAGCATGAATAGTCACAGCCGGCGGTCCTGACGAACATTGTCTTCTGGCCGATGACCATCCCCTCACCCTGGATGGTAGGCCCGAAAATCTCCATGACTGGAATCTTACTCATTCTCCATCCACTCCCTCTTCGCCTCTGCATAGCTGGTCGGAGTTTCAAACAATCTCACAAATTCTACCCTTGCATCCTGCTGCGGCGAGTAATCCTTTTCCTTTAGGCAGGCAGACATTTGCTCATAAATCCAGACAACCATATTTTCGGCTGTGGTATTCATCGGAGGAAGCGTTTCATTCAAATATTTATGATCAAGATGGACTTCAATTTGTGTTTTCCATATTTCTTTAATATCTCCAAAGTCTATCAAAAGGCCAATTTCATCCACATACCCGCTGATTCCGAAAATTACCTTGTAGGTGTGTCCATGAAGGTTTTTACATTTGCCTTCATAGCAATGGAGATGGTGGGCAGCATCAAAAGTGAACTCCTTGCTCACTAATACTCTTTTTGTATGATATTTCAGCTGTTTTTGCTTTATATCTTCATTTATCTTCTGAAGCTTGTCGACGATCCGGAAGCCATACATATCAGACTCCCTGCCTTTCAGCAAGATAGTCTTCCAGTCCCCGCTTGCGCAGCCTGCAGGCAGGACATTCCCCGCAGCCGTCCGCAATGATGCCTTCATAGCAAGTCAGAGTCTGCTCTCTTACATAATCAAGCGCCCCCAGCTCGTCAGCCAGCTTCCATGTTTCCGCTTTATTCAGCCACATGAGCGGTGTGTGAATGACAAATTGACTGTCCATTGAAAGATTCAATGTGACATTAAGCGATTTTACAAACTGGTCGCGGCAGTCGGGATAGCCGCTGAAATCCGTTTCGCATACTCCTGTAATGATATGCTTCGCTGCAACCTGGCTGGCAAGCACACCTGCAAAAGATAAAAACAGCAGGTTCCGGCCTGGGACGAAGGTTGATGGAAGCTCACCTTCTTTCTCCTCTACCTTGATATCCTTCCTTGTCAAAGCGTTTGGCGCCAGCTGATTTAAAAGGCTCATGTCAAGGACATGATGCTTTATAGCTAGGTCAGCTGCAATTCTTCTGGCGCTATCCAGCTCGGCGATATGCCTTTGTCCATAATCGAAGGTGACTGCCTCCACCTCTTTAAAGTTATTCTTTGCCCAAAAAAGGCAGGTTGTGCTGTCCTGGCCGCCGCTGAATACGACGATTGCTTTTTCGTTTTTCACGTTTTTATCTCCTTTAACAGAAAAACAGCACCACTAAGAAAGCGGTGCTGTTTTCCTTAGTTTTTTTGAGAGGGTAGCTAGAACCTCTACCGTTTCAGGAACGGATTTTATACAGTTGTCGAAAATGACAGATTTCATTCTACCACAAATATATGTGTCTATGAAAGTTTGATTCTCTATTTTTAATGGCTTTGTTAAACATTGTTGTTGATTTTGGGCTGCATTTCAGCTGTGCTGAAATGCAGCCCAAAATCAACAAGGTACACTAACAGTCTTTTCAATAAGATGTTTGATGCCATCACAAGGTGGTATATAAATAGTGCAAGCCAAAATATTATAGGAGGGACTGGAAGCGATGTATCGCATAACAGCGACTTCAAGATTGGTATTTGGCGCTGCACAAGAGGAAACCTTTACAGACAGGTCAATTGGGACACTTGTCCTGAATCGATATACGTAAACATCGATTAGGCCCCGTTATCTGGTTTCCATGATCCTTTCGGAGGATTGAGAAAAAGCGCCTATTCAAGGAATTGGCGCTTTTTCTCGTTAACGGCCATTTTTCCGCTGATTTTATCTTTTACTCCCCTGCCTCCATTCTATGGGGGCCAGGCCAAAACTAATCAGGAGGACTGGTATCGATGATTCGGTTAACAGCGACTTCACGTTTATCGTTTGGCATTGAGGGAAAGACCCATTTTGCTTACCGGTCTAAGGGTCCGCAGTTTTATGGGCGCTATATGATTATCCGGTAAGGAGCAAAAAGCGCGGGCTGGAGCCTGCGCTTTTTGATGTCTGCCGGAATAATGGATTTCTCCCCTTATTTGTGCTAGAATCCCCATTAAATAACCAGCCACAAGGAGTATTGACATGACAGCTTATCAGATTATCTTTTTGGATATTGACGGCACCATCCTGCGTCCTGATGATACCATACAGGAATCGACCAGGCAGGCAGTCGCACAGGCAAAAGAAAAAGGCATCGAAGTGTTCCTTGCCACCGGCAGGCCCCTGCATGAAATAGCAGAAATCGGAAAAGAGCTGAACATTTCATCTTTTATCGGATATAATGGGGCATTTGCCATCCACAAAGGCAAAACGGTCCTGGATAAGCCGATGGACCGGCAAGTGATCAAAGAATATCTGCAAACGGCAAAAGAGCATAAGCATGAGGCTGTGCTTTATTCGAGTGAACAGAACTTATTGACCGATAAAGATGCCGGCAAGATGAAAGACTTCCTCGCTAAGTTTCATCTTAACAAAAACGCGCTGATTAAGCCTGAGCACTTCAATCAGATCCTTGGAATGACAGTACTCTCACTCAAAGAAGGTGAACAGCACCTTTATGAAAAGGATGGAATTCATCTTTCCCAGGTTAATGTTGATGGAATGCGTGACTGTTATGACGTGATCCGCGATACAGTCAATAAAGGTTATGCCCTGGAGGTCATTTTGAAAGAGCTTGGCATCCCCCGGGAGGCCTCTATCGCTTTTGGCGACGGGATGAATGATAAAGAAATGCTGAAATATGCCGGAATAGGAATCGCAATGGGTAATTCACATCCAGACCTGTTTGGGTATGCAGACAAAAAGACGACCGCTGTGACTGATTCTGGCATATTTAACGGGCTGAGAGAGCTTGGAATTGTAAATTGAATCTGCAGCCGGAAATCATTTCCGGCTGCTTATTTTATCAGATTTGAGCTCTTCTTCCAAAGCCAGCATCGTTTCAGAAAGCTGCACCGTGATTTTTGAAAGTTCATCTTTATCTTTTTTGCTGCTGCTCAGATCGATGGGCTGCCCGATTTTAAGCAGGATGGGCTTGCCTGACAGCAGTGCCTTGACGCTTTCAGGTCCATAAAAGGCAGCAGGCACGATCACCGTCTTTGCCATGCTTGCAATTGTGACAGCCCCCCTTTTCAGGGATGCCTCTTCGCTCGACCTTGTGCCTGATGGGAAAATCCCGACTGTCTTCCCTTTTCTCAGGAGCTGGAGAGGGATCTTCAAGGTGCTTGTGCCAGGGTTTTCCCTATTAACAGGAAAAGCATTTATGCTGGTTAGAAACCTGCCTGCCAAATTCTTCTCAAACAATTCTTTTTTGGCCATAAAGTGAATCTGCTCCGGGAAAACTCCTGCACCCAGTGCGACTACATCGACCCAGCTCCTGTGTGTACAGGCAATCACATACCCTTTTTCATCCGGCAGATTTTCCTTGCCTTCTATAATAAACTTCCCTCTTGATTTAAAAACCGTAATAGCCAGCCGGGCAAAAAAATTATACATCCTGCTGTCCCTCCCTTAATGACACGATTAATCATTATTTTAACACCAATTATTAGTATCTGGTACTAATTTTTACAAAAATAAAGAACGGGCTATTTAGGAGCCCGTTCTTTCCTCATTCAAATGAATCCACTTCAAGGAGATCCCAGGAAGTAATGAAGCCTTGCGGTTTTTCATTATATCCGCCATGCTCTGTAACAATGATCCCTTCCAGCTTTTCATTCTTTGCATGATGATCCTCGAACATATTTTCAATTTCAAAGATATCTGAATCTGCTGGAGCAAATGCGATTTGATGCTTGAATTTCTTGTTATAGAGTTCCTTGATTTTCACTTCTTTTAGGCTGACAGTATCCTCAGAGAAGTGCTCAGACATCCACTTGACGATTTCAGCTGAGGTAAGGAGCCAGCTGTATTCTTCTTTTTCGTTATAAATCGGGAATTGTGAATGCGAGAAACTATTGATGACAGAAAGCACATCTGAAAGCTTCCCTTCTTCATAAAAATAAAAGACCGGCTTGGCTGCTACCGAGATTGCAGTTTTAGGCTTTTCAAAATAATCGGCAATTTTTTCGATCTTTTCAACTGTTTCCAGATGAGGCTCTGCAATATAATAGCCAAGATCTATTTTTTCATGTACGATTGCGTTTCTCAGCTTGGCGAATTGGAAAAGATCAACCTCGTAACTTCTTACAAGTGAATGGCTTTTCCCCAAATCGACCAGCTTATGGAATTTGTCGGTGCGCGCGTTTTTAACTGATTGCTTTAATGCTTTGTGAATACGATTGAACGCGGCTTCAAAGCGCTCAGACAGGTTTTTCTCTGCTGTTTCTGCCATTATAATCTCTCCCAGGAATAAAATCTTTCGTTCATTTATTCCCTGATTCGCTGAAAAACTAACATCTGATAAGAAAGTATCAAGATATACACTGAATGGATACTATTTTGTGATAATCTCGGAAGGTTTAGATTCATTGCCGGATGAGCTGACTGCTGTAATATAGAAGGATGTTGCTTTTTCATTATCAATAACCAAACTCTTTCTTTCATGGGACGAAATACTGGCTGTATGGAAGAAGTATCCATTTTCTGTGCTGCTGTAAATGCGGTATCCGGAAATCTCACCGCTTCTGACTGCATGCCAGGTAAGCAGGCCCCCGCTTATTTTTACATGTTCAGGCGGTGGCGGTACTACCAAGGTTTCTGCTTTGTCTTCCTGTCCTGACTTAAGTACTGTGTAAACAACAAGCCTTTCTTCATGCGTGTTTGTTTTACGATTGTAAGTACCTGTGCACGTTATAAGGTTAAGCCTCCGTTCGTCTGAAGGACCAAACACTTCGCTGATGGGTGCGCGGTCATAAGGATAGCTTTTTAATTGCTGAACCTCAAACGTATAGCTTAGTCCATCCTGTGCTGTTACAATCACTGCATCCCCTTTTACAAGATCTTTTAAATAGAAAAAAACTGCGGGTCCTGCTTTACTGTCTACATGCCCAGCTATGACACTGCTTCCTTTTTCTCCAGGTTTTATTCCCGGTTCGAACCATCCGGCGGATTCGTTGTCATCAGGAACCCCCATTGCGCCATTCTCCAGGACGCCTGCCTTGCCGACCGGTGCCTCGATTCCCAGAGAAGGGATTTTTAATGATACGGGTACTATTCCTTTCAGATCCTTAATTTCCTTGGTTTCAGCTTTCTTTTCGACAATATGGAATTCTTCTTTAATCTCAGCCTTTTTTATAGACTGCTCCTGCTTTTGTTTAATAATCGGGGGATTCTCCAATTCATTGCTGTCCTTATTGCTAAAGCCTCCGATGATAAAACAGATCAGGCTGCCGGCAAGCAATACGGCCGGTTTTTTCATGGCTTCACCTCCCTGCCCTGCTGTTAAATCAAAACCGGGAAGAGACCAAAGCCCTTCCCAATTTTGCTGCAATTATTTTACTGCCTTTTTTCTGAGAGAATATACTCCTCCGGCTGCAAGCATCGCACCAAGTGCAATCCACAGAACCGAAGCTGAATCCACAGGACTGCTTGCTCCTCCGAAGCCTGTTTTAGGCATTGATTCCGGCATGGCTGTTCCTGCAAATTTCTCAGGCATCTGTGTGACAATTGCATTTCCCAGTACTTCCCCGATCGTGAACATAGCAGCAAATCCTTCACGGAAAGTTCCTGCAGACTCCTCATAATTGCCGGCTTTATATTGGTCAAAAGCCAAGAGGACCTGGTTTTCATGGGCTTTTACAGCCGCTTCAGCATCAGCTGCAGGAAGATTGCCGTCTGTTGCCGCACCGAGGAATCCGCCGAAATCTTTTGCAAATTTGTCAAGCAGTGCCCTGGCAGCTTCGGCAGCTTCTTTATCTCCTTCAAGCTCTGCTGCTGCAATTTTGCCCTGGGCATTAATGTGGTCAGTCTGCCAAACTTTTTCAAACTGCTGTGCACCAGCTTCACCGTAAATGCTGCCTATGGCCGCCTTGAAGTCTGCAGTGTTGGCATTTTCTGCCCAAGTGATGAAATCATAATCCTCTGACTGAGCGTATCCTTTTTCCATTCCCATGACTGCCAATGCAAAGTGTTCGGAAGCGAGGCTATTAAGGGCTGACCTCAAATCGGCCGCTGGCGTGTCAGAAGAAGAATTTGCAAACTTTTCCGGCATTTGAGCTGTGATGGCTGATGAAAGTGCTTTGCTGATGGAGAACATATGCTTGTACCCTTCACGGAAGCTTTTGTATGCTTCCTCGTATTCACCCTCAACATAATGATCAAAGGTTTGAATGACTTGGTCTTCGTGGAGGCTGACTGCTTTTGCAGCGGCTTCTGCCGGCAGCTTCCCTTCTGTTGCCTTGCGTAGGAAGGTGGAAAACTCTACAACAAATTCGTCCACTTCTTTTTCTGCTTCCTGTCTGGCAGCTTCATCATTATTCTTAGCTGCTTGCACGAAGGTGTCTGCATAGCCGTTATGTCCCCGGAAAATCCTTTCAAACTCAGCAGCTCCTTCCTCACCGTATATGGAGTCAATTGCCGGTGTCATGTCGAGTGCATTCTGGTCAAGCGCTTTTGTAAGTGCTTCCGCATCCTTGGCACCTTCAAATGATTTGGTCATGGACGAAACGGCAAGGATATAATGCTCTGATAAAAGCTGATCAAGCGTTGCCCTTAGATCGGCTGCTGGTGTTTTTACCGTTGGGGTCTGTTCTGCGGCAGATCCTGCAGAAGGGAATAAAAGTGAAAGCCCCAGTACAGGAATAATCATTTTTTTCAGGTTTTGTTTCAAATTCATGTGATGCACTCTCCTTTTCATAAGTTATTTTTTTGATTACATCTACTAAACGCAGCGGATTTTCTTTTGGATCACATTATAGAGACATTTTTTCATATTTTCTCAATATGAAAACATGCAGGAAGTTTTTATAGAGCCATTTACACTTCATTTCTATCTAAGAAGCCGGATGCTTCAACCTGCCCACCGGCATATAAAGAAAGCCGGCTCCCTATTCGGAAAGCCGGCCTTTTATTGCTATAATTCAGAGCTTAAGACGATCTGCCCCTCTGGCAGGGAGTTGCCTGCTCTTGGCTCCAATGTCACTGCTATGGTATCCCAGTTTTCACTCATGCTGTCTGCTGCTTGATAGAAGGCCGTACCTTCACTGGTGCTGTCTGGTTTAAATGAACCTGCTGGTACAGGATTGCCGCCTTTGATCAGCCACACCTGGTATACTTGTTCTCCCTCAGTCTGTTCTAGCCCGACTGCATTAACTATGACTTTTAAGCCATTACTTTCCTGTATGAGATAGGCTTCAGCATTGCCGTCAAAGTTTTCCCCAGGCTGAAGGGCAATAGAGGAGATTTTTTCTTCCGCCCTATGTTCAGGCTCTTTCTCGGAGAGCTTTATTAATGCATAGCCATTTCCAATGACAGATAGAAGGAGTGCCGCAGCTAATGCTGGCATTTGCCATTTTCTCTTCTGTTTTGCAGTCAGCCCTGCCGGCTCATCAACTTTATCTTCCTTAACTGCTGCCTGCTTTTCTTCACCTTGGAAAATTTCTTTAAATATACGGTCTTTCATGCCCTTTGGAGGCTGGACTTCCTCTGACAGGAAGGGAAGATGGCCGGATAGCATTTTCAGATCCTCCATTTCTGCCCTGCATTCTTCGCAAGTCAGCAGATGCTGTTCGAATGCCTGTTTTTCTTCCTGTGAGAGTGTGCCATTAAAGTAGTCAATTGATAGTTCGCAATAATCTTTGTTCATGCCTTCTCCCTCCCTTCAGCAGCATCAAGAAATTTTCGGAGATTCTTTAGTGCCAGCCTTGCCCTGCTTTTGACAGTTCCAAGTGGAATATTGCAGGATTCAGAAATTTTCTGCTGTGTGAAACCTTTAAAATAAATAAGATCAATAATCCCTTTTTGGTCTTCAGACAATTTTGAGACTGCACTATGTACCTTCATTCTTTCTTCTTTCCACTCTGTCTGCTCTTCCGCCGAGCTTTCCAGGCTGGCGGCCGGCTGAATTTCGTCAATAGGAACAGGACCCTTCTCCTTTTTCCGGATGATATCAATAGCTGTATTGCGCGCCATTGTAAACAGCCATGAACTGAATTTTCCTTTGTCTTCGGTATAATGTCCCTTGCCTCGCCAGATCTTTAAGAACACTTCTTGAAGGGCTTCCTCTGACAAATCTCTGTCTTCTGTCATTTTATATAAGAAAGAGAATAGGATTTTCTCGTATTTGTCATACAGATCCTCTAGTGCCTGCTTATCTTTTTGAAGTATCTTTTCATAAAGCAAGCTGTCATTGCTTCTGCTCATCGTATTCCTCCTTCTTTTCAGGTTAGCTCAATTATTATATCGGAAAGTGCTGTGCAGGAAGTAAATCCAATCTGCCCGCTTATGAAAAAATAACGAAAAGAAAAGGAATTTGGATCAGTTAAGATTATATTTTTTCATATTCCTGGCTTGGTCTTAAAAGGGTCATAATTTTTGCATATCTTCCCGCAGCAATGATCATGCGGCTGCAGGCCGCCTGCTTTTCCCCTTTTTAATAAGGCCCGGACTCTTTATCTTTGCTAACGGGATATAGAGGCGGGCAAGCAAATGAATACCTCCCTTATCCTTCTGTTAAGGATTTTCCCTTCCGGCTAAAAAGCCGGGCATTTTTGTGATTGGACTAGAAGATAAATAGTGTGAATATTACGCCAATGACGATATAATAAATGCAGGCGATTAGAATTCTATTTATTACTCTGCTGAAAGGTTTTAGGTTAAACACAATTGAATATACTGTTTAAGATATGAGTGTATAATCCTGCAGCCGGCAGTACTGTCAGCTGCCAGGCAAGAAAAGGAGGGATGCGGGTGACGGAATTGGAAATTGGACAGCAGGCAGTTCTATTGAGGGAATCACACCGGAAAATGACAAAAGGAAAAATTCTCAAACGAGCTCTCCTCATTACGATCGGGGCCATCCTTATGGGAGTCGGGCTGGAGATTTTCCTTGTTCCCAACCAGGTCATTGACGGAGGAATAGTCGGCATTTCAATCATGATGTCCCATCTTACAGGCGTTAAGCTCGGACTGATCATCTTCCTGCTCAATATCCCCTTTTTCTTTATCGGCTACAAGCAAATCGGAAAAACATTCGCAATTTCCACACTTTATGGTATTTTCATCCTTTCTATTACAACTGCCCTCCTTCATCCAGTGCCTGCTTTCACTCAGGATATCCTCCTGGCATCTGTATTTGGGGGAATCGTGCTTGGAATCGGTGTCGGCATTGTCATCCGGTACGGAGGCTCCCTTGATGGAAGTGAGGTTCTCGCCATACTGGCCAATAAGAGACTTCCATTTTCAGTTGGGGAAATTATTATGTTCATTAATCTGTTCATACTTGGAAGTGCAGGGTTTGTCTTTACATGGGACCGGGCTATGTATTCTCTCATTGCTTATTTTGTTGCTTTCAAAACCATTGATATTACAATTACGGGACTGGAAGAATCCAAATCAGTATGGGTCATCAGCGACAACTACAGGCAGATCGGGGATGCCATCAACAGCCGCCTTGGACGTGGAGTAACTTATCTTTCTGGAGAAGGCGCCTATTCCGGAGATGATAAAAAAGTGATATTTTGTGTCATTAACAGGCTGGAAGAAGCAAAGCTGAAAGAAATAGTAGAGGGGCTTGATCCTTCTGCTTTCCTTGCCGTCGGAGACATTGCCGAGGTTCGGGGAGGAAGATTCAAGAAGCAGGATATTCATTGAGGGTGTCCCGGGCAGGACAGCCTCATTTTTTTGTGTATTTTAAGAATAAATGAACGAATTCAGTTTTGAACCGTCTTATCTTTGTACTTATAAATTTTAAGAGGTGTTCATGATGACAGAATTCTATATCTTTTGGCTGGCTTCGGTATTTGGAGCCATACTTGTTATTCCTTATCATACTAAAATATTGCATGGCCACATCCAGGAAGCGGCAGAAAAGCAGCCGAAAAAGAAGCTGCCCCCCCTCCCGGTGCTTGCACTGATTGGTGCAGTGCAGACTGGAGTCCTCCTGGGGGCAGCCTCATTTACTGGCACCTATCTGGCTCCAAAGACAGATTTGCAATGGCCGCTGCTGGACTATTATTTATATGGCACGAGGATATCTTTTTCAATATGGCCTGTTGCTGCTTAGTATCCTTGGCGGTGCAGCATCCGCCTTGGCAATCCTGCTGCTGGACCGGATATTCAGCAAAAAGATGCCTCAGGCGGAAGCAAAAACACCGACAAGAAAACAAGCTTTTCTTGCTTCCTTTTACGGCGGAATAACGGAAGAAGTGCTGATGAGGCTGTTTCTGATGACATTGGTTGTCTATATGCTTT
The DNA here is from genome assembly GCF_008180445.1 of Bacillus infantis. GTDB lineage: Bacteria > Bacillota > Bacilli > Bacillales > Cytobacillaceae > Bacillus_AB > Bacillus_AB infantis_B. Next base: position 246,302 of record NZ_VTER01000006.1, on the reverse strand, counting down.
CATTCCTGTCCAGTGGAGGCTGGATCTACTGGACAGGAATAATTTTGGCTGCCTTCTTGTTCGGTGCAGGCCATCTACCGGCAAGCTATCAGATATACGGGAAATCACTCATCGTGACGCTGCGGACTATTCTCCTCAATATGGTGCCCGGCATCCTTTTTGGCTACTTATATTGGAAGTATGGGATCGAAATGGCCATGCTGTCCCATTTTTGTGCAGATATTGTCCTTCATGTCATCCTAGCCCCGCTTGCCGCAAATTCAAGGAAACAGTAAGGACCAGCGATTCCTGCAGCTGAACATAATTTCGATATGACAGCGGCTAAGATGTATTCAGATTTCATTATGCAGTATATACTCTTCCATCCAATCAGCAGACTTTCCTTCTGCAGCAAATCCAGCCGCATCCCGAAAACTTGGCGGGTATGGCCGACTTCGAATATGCCGGCAAACATGGTGGAGAACATCTTCATATATAAGGGCATTACCTTGCCTGAACCACTGTTCGACCGTTTCATTTCTAAAGCGGCATAATGGATAGCTGCTTTCTATTAACATTAGTATTTTAAAAACTTCTGTTTTTTCCATGCTTTCTCACCTGCTTTCTGCCTGATATCATCTTGGCAAATAATAGTGAAAGCTAAACAGAATTTATAATCATTTATAAACTGAAAAGAAAGGTGATAAGATGGCTGCTATTATAAAAATGCTGGAACAGCCTCCATTGGACTTGCTGCTGCTGGCAGATCCTTCTGCTGAAGCTGTCAGGGACTATGCAGCTAAGGGAATTTGCTGGGGAGCGTACGAGGGGGAAGATCTGGCAGGAAGCTGCATCCTTCTTCTCACCAGGCCAAAAACAGCAGAGATCATCAATTTGGCCGTATATGAACATGCCCAGAGCCGTGGAATTGGGACACAGCTGCTGAAGCATGCGATTAAATATACAGAGTCATCAGGATGCCTTACCCTGGAAATTGGAACAGGGAATTCAAGCGTACAGCAGCTTGGATTTTATCAGAAGCATGGTTTCCGGATAACAGGAATCGATTTTGATTATTTCACCAGACGTTATCCTGATGAAATCTGTGAAAATGGAATAGTCTGCCGGGACATGATCCGGCTCAGCCTGCACTTTTGAACCTCAATATGTTTCCCCGGTTTCGCTTTTCGTGAATAGGGAACAATATAGTGTAAGAAAATGGACAGGAGTGAGGAACATGGACAAATTGTACACAGCAAAAGCAACAGCTGAAGGCGGACGCAGCGGGAAGGTACGTACTGATGACGGCAATCTTGATTTTAACTTATCCATGCCAAAGTCTTTAGGCGGAAATGGAACAGAAAATGGAACCAATCCTGAGCAGCTTTTCGCAGCCGGATATGCCTCCTGCTTTGATGGTGCCTTAAATTTAGTAGCCCGGCAGGACCGCAAGAAAATTGAATCAAAGGTAACAGCTGAAGTGACGATCGGGAAAGAAAACGATGGCGGTCTTGCTCTTGCGGTGGTTCTGAATGCAGCAGTCAGCGGCGTATCCCTTGAGGAAGCGAAGGAGCTGACGGAAAAGGCACATGGTGTCTGCCCTTATTCCAGAGCCACAAGAGGCAATATAGAAGTTACTGTAAACACAGAAACCTATTAAGCGCGAAGAATCCCCCGGATGATCCGGGGGATTTTCCTATTCTTCTATAATGTAACAATGACCGGGCCTTCTTTGGTCACTATAAGGGTATGCTCGATTTGAGCGACAAAGCTTTTTTCTTCGGTAACGTATGTCCATCCATCACCAAGCTCCACTACTTCCTCAGCTGCTGTTGAAATGAACGGCTCAAACGCAATGACCATCCCCTCCCTGAGAAGCCCTGTATCCCATGAATCAAAATAATTAAGGACATGGTCAGGTTTTTCATGCAGTGAACGGCCGATTCCATGGCCAGTAAGGTTCATGATAACTGTAAATCCTTCATTGACAGCTGTCTGATGAACAGCTTTTCCTATTCCGTTCAGCTTTTTTCCCGGCCTGATTTTTTTAATACCGGCATCAAATGCGAGCTGGGCAGTCCTGCAAAGCTTTTTCAGTGTGTCATCAGCTTTGTCTCCTGCCACAAAAGAAAGGCCTGTATCGGCAAAATAGCCGTTCTTTGATCCCGAGACATCTATATTGACCAGATCACCGTCCTTGATGATGCGGCTGCCCGGTATCCCGTGAGCAACTTCTTCATTTACACTGATGCATGTGTAGCCGGGAAAGTCATATTCTCCCTTTGGACCGGATATGGCCCCGTATTGTTCGAAAAGCCTGCCGGCATGCTCATCAAGCTCTTTTGTAGTAATGCCAGGCACTGTCTTCTCAATCAGTTCATCCCGGATTTTTGCAACAATGCTGCCGATCTCCTTAATTCCATTAATATCTTCTTCAGTTTTCACTATCATTTTTGGTGTTTCCCTTCTCTTTAAAATCTCTATATAAGATTACCACAATTTTTTTCTAATCAAAAATCATTATGATCATGGTCTATCAGTGCTTGAGATTGTTTTGGACTCATTATTGCAAAACTATGTTTAATATGCATTTCAGCAAAGCCAAGAGCAAAGAAAAACGGCACCTGTAACAGGCTGCCGCATCTAACGTATTCAGGAAACCGAAATCCTAAAAAGAGGAGCCATGCTGGGTAAATAGCTCCTCCTATTAGGGATTATCAAGATTGGGTATCCAATCCCTATCAGCATACTACCTCCTTTTTCGGATTGAGGCAAAAATGAATGTGCTGACGAGTAATTTTTTATGAAAATACAAAAATCCCTTAACATATCTAAATATTCTGAATATAATATAGAAAAATAAGGTATAAAAACATGCAGCTGCTATAACAATATGTAAAGAAAAGGAGGTGAACAGCATGGGTCTTCTACAATCCTTCCAGGACTGGCTGGCTGCAAGGGAAGAAAACCGGATTGCCGGGCTGCGGGCGGTCGACAAATGCCCTGACTGCTTTGGCCGCGGGTTCAATGCGTTCCACGCAAATGAATATGTGTATTATACCAATTCACTTGAATGCCCTGGCTGCAGCGGAAGCGGGCTTTATTCAGCCTGGGAGGAAAACAGGCAGTTTTAGCGGTCTAGCTGAAATTGGGACAGGCATCGATATGCTTGGACCATGCTTTTCCTCTCTTCTGCTGAAGAATAGAAAACAGCCAATTGCTGAGATCTCTATGATTTATACTCCATTCAATAAAAGCCATGCGGTTAAGCATGGCTTTTATTCGCCCCCGGTTTCCTCTATCCAATTCTGAGACCATTGTTCAATTTCATAGAGTACTGGCTTGAGCGCCTCCCCTTTTTTAGTCAGCGAGTATTCTATCCTGACGGGTTTTTCCGGAAATACCTGCCGATGGACTACACCTTGCTTCTCCAGATCCTTCAGCCGCTCAGACAACACCCTGCCGCTTATAGAAATAGAAGATTCTAGAGTGCAGAATCTTTGCGGACCTTGTGAAAGCTGATATATGATCAGACCTGTCCACCTCTGGCTGAGTATGCTCATTGCCTTTTCAAACCTGGGGCAAATCTTTGAAGCGTTCATCTGAATTCACTCCTATAGCTACAGTATACATAAAATAAAACAATTATAAAATTTTTGCTTTTCGTATGGCATTCTCCTTGACTGAATGAAGTTATTTTCATACACTAACTTACATAAAGTAAGCAGATTACAAAAGGAGCTACTATTATGAAATTCCATGAAGCACCACTCACTTATGCTTCCCAAATAACACTCAAGGTCAGTGACCTTGAAAAATCGATTCATTTTTATAAAGAAATAATCGGGTTAAAAGTGCTGCGGGAGGATACAGGAAGTGCCGAACTTACTGCTGACGGTAAAACCGTTCTGATTGTACTGGTGCAGCCGCCAGCTATTGAACCAACGTCAGCCAGGTCTGCAGGCCTCTACCATTTCGCCCTCCTGCTCCCGGACCGTCCATCTCTCGGGTCAGCACTGGCACATCTGATCCAGACCGGCTGGCCATTGCAGGGTGCTTCCGACCATCTTGTCAGTGAAGCGATTTATCTGGCCGACCCTGACGGAAATGGGATTGAGATATACGCGGACAGGCCTTCAGAATCCTGGAGCTGGGAAGGCGGAATGGTCAGGATGGACACTGCTGCACTGCATGCCGGGCAGCTTCTTGCCCTGGAAGAAAAGATGATATGGAAAGGAATTCCGGGAGATACCATCATGGGCCATATTCATCTGCATGTGTCGGATCTGAAAGCAGCTGAAGAGTTTTATGTTAAGGGGCTGGGCTTCAATATTGCCGCTGAATATGGCGGGCAGGCTCTCTTTCTATCCACAGGGAACTATCATCATCATATTGGCATTAACACATGGAATGGGATTGGTGCTCCGCCGGCCAGGGAAAATGCTCCAGGAATGAAAGATTTTAAATTGCTCTATCCCGATACACAATCAATCTTAGCAGCAGCAGAAAGGATCAGGAAGCTGGGCCAAAATGCTGAAATTCAAGGAGAGCTGGTTTTAACTGCAGATCCTTCAGGGAATAGAATTATATTAACACTCTAATTAGGTTAAAAAAATGAAATAATACTGATAGCCTGCGTTTCTTTTTCACTCAGCTCTTATCCCGGAGATTAGGAGGAAGCTGGAATGATTTATGAAATGATAGCAGAGATTAAAATTCCCGAACTTCATGATGGAATCGTTTGGTACAGTCCTTTTTTCAATAGAGAACCGGATCTGCTGCACGATGGCAGCTTTGCAGAATGGTCTGTTGCTCCCGGCTGCGGTTTCCGGCTGGTCCAGGGACAGACTGATTCAAAGAACGGCGTGCTCCGGTTTGGGGTATACAATCTGGAAACTGAGCTTAAACGCCTGAAGAAAGAAATCGGCATTGAGATTGTCGATCTTCAGATCAAAACCGAGCAAAGCATGCAAACCCGCTGGTGCACCCTAAATGATCCCTGGATGAATAAAACTGAGTTATATGAATATTTAAATGAAAAGCACAAAAGCCAAGTGATTCTTTCTATACAAGATGATTGGAATACAGCAGGTCCAGCTTAGACTAAAAGCTGGGCCGGATAATTAGTTTACATAATAATTTTCCGGTTAACTTATCTCTTATTTGACAAAATTCGCCAGAACAGCCTTTCCCAATTCCGCCATCCTAGCCTGTCTTTCAGCTTCAGCGTCAAAGCTGTTCCCTTTCCTACAGGGTACCTCAGCCGTGTAATCTTCTTCCCGGCAATTTTTCCGCACAGCTCAGCCACTTCTGCGGGATCTCCGTATTTTTCAGAGCTTTTGTTCAAATAATTTTCCAGCTGTGAATAGTATGCATAATAAGGAGAATCTGGCTGAAGAGACCGACTTGAAACCTTTTTACCAGTTGACCAGATTCCTGTATTGTATGAACCAGGTTCAATGAGAACAACATCAACATTAAAAGGCTTCATTTCAAGGCGGAGGCTTTCAGCCCACCCTTCTACCGCATGTTTGGAGGCGACATAAGGAGACAATCCCGGAAAACCCATTTTTCCGCTGATGCTGCTGATGGTGATGATCCTTCCCCTCTTTTGTTCACGCATATAAGGAAGGACAGCCTGAGTAATTGCAAAAACGCCAAATACATTGGTTTCAAACTGACTCCTATATTCAGCAAGTTCAACTTCCTCTGCAAACCCCGCACCGGCGAATCCAGCATTATTTACCAGGAGATCAACTGAGCCAAGACGCTTCAGGCAGGTGCGGAACCGGAGAATAGATTCCTCTGAGGCTACGTCGAGCTCATGCAAGGTTATCTTATCCTCTGCCCCTGCCTTTTCTGCCTGTTTCAGCAGTTCTGCAGAGCTGGACATGTCCCTCATTGCAGCTGTTACGCTATAGCCCCTTTTTGCGAGCTCAATGGAAATTAGAAGCCCGAACCCCCTGGATGCCCCTGTTACAATGGCATTCTTTTTCCCGTTCATTCTCTTCCATCCTTTCCCTGGGTGCACTTAGATTAGAGTACAGCAAAAAAATCCGGCCAAGCCGGCCGGATTTTCTTATTGTCTATTCTGCGACCACTTGTTTTACCGTTGCATTTACACTATCGCGATTCATCTTTTCCTTGCCTTCTGACAAGGCAGAGAGGGTACCATGTGCAAGTGCCAGCGGTATCCTGCAGAAATTCAGGATCGGGGCAGACTTGATATCTTTTATATATGCATCTGCTAGTGCAAGATTCCTGCGGGCGTACCTGAACATCTGGTCATTGTCCCAGCCATCGGGATAAAAGCTAACGCCCCGCTCTTTATCTTCTATTTTGTTGCGGAGGATATTGACAGATTGTAGACCGCGGCCAAATGCGATCGCCAGGTCCTTTTTCGTTTCTGTATTGTCATGCCATTTCCAGATGTCGGAAAGCATGACGCCGACAAGGCCCGCCACATAAAAGGTATAGTCATCGAGATCTTTTTCGTCCCTGATATTCCAGCCTTTCATCGTCCAGTCAGCCATGCCCTTTGCCATTGTGCTGGTAGAATCAAGCACCTTTTCTTTGATGCTTGCCGGACAAAGCCTTATCCAGTCATACAGGCGCAATGTCACTTCAGGCAGCGTGGATTTATAAGGCTTGAAAAGGGATTTCATATCCTCGGCATTTACAGGCTTCTTCAGCAATTCACTGATTGAACGCAAAAGGTGGTCCTTTGACTCCGCTTCAAGTTCGGGATGGTCTTCAATCTCATCTATCGCCCTCATGCATAAATAAGCGGATGAAACGGTTTCCTTCAGGCCCGGGGACAGATAACTGATCGGGATCAAAAAGGTCCGGCTTGTCTCTTTCAGCATTTCATAGGCTTCTTCATGTAGCTTGGCAGTGTCATTCATATCCAATGTTCCCTTCATAATAGAAATATCTATCTTAAATCCTACCATAAAATCATCGTTTTGTTATGTAATAATACTTCCCAATCAAAATATTGGCTGAAAGGCAGGAAATTTATCATATATTCCTGGCTAATACCCCTTTATGCACAATAGTAATCCACATGTGCTATTGAAGGAAACGGGTGTATAGAGCACATAAAGTAATGAGCTCTTCCATTTTGGCATAAGATATTTTAAGCGAAAAAGATATTTTGTTAAACATTTTAATGTCTATCTCTTTAAATCTCTTATTTATTAATAATTATTATAAAAAAGTATTGATTTTTTATTGAGAAGTGATATCATTTATTACATGGAACAAGCAATCTATTAAACTAAGAGGTGATTTTTTGATGACAAATAATAAACTGACTACTAGCTGGGGCGCCCCAGTTGGCGACAATCAAAATTCCATGACTGCTGGATCCCGAGGGCCAACCCTTATCCAGGACGTCCATCTACTTGAGAAGCTGGCCCATTTTAACCGTGAACGCGTCCCTGAGCGGGTGGTCCATGCTAAAGGTGCAGGTGCACATGGCTATTTTGAAGTCACAAATGACCTGACTACATATACGAAGGCTGCATTCCTTTCTGAAGTCGGCAAGCGCACTCCGCTGTTCATCCGCTTCTCCACTGTAGCCGGAGAGCTGGGCTCTGCTGATACAGTCCGCGACCCGCGCGGCTTCGCTGTGAAATTTTATACAGAGGAAGGCAATTATGACATCGTAGGCAACAACACACCTGTATTCTTCATTCGGGATGCGATTAAATTCCCTGATTTCATCCATACACAGAAGCGCCATCCGCAGACACATCTGAAGAATCCGAATGCTGTCTGGGATTTCTGGTCCCTTTCACCAGAATCCCTTCATCAGGTAAGCATCCTGATGTCTGACCGCGGCATCCCTGCCACATTGCGGCATATGCACGGTTTTGGAAGCCATACCTTCAAATGGGTCAACCAGGAAGGCGAAGGTGTCTGGATCAAATACCACTTCAAGACTGAGCAGGGTGTAAAAAACCTGGCGCCAGAAGCTGCCAGCAAAATAGCCGGGGAAAACCCCGACTACCATACTGAGGATCTCTTCAATGCGATTGAAAATGGTGATTATCCTTCATGGAAGCTTTGCGTGCAGATCATGCCGGAAAAAGACGCTGAAACATACCGTTTTGATCCGTTTGACGTAACGAAAGTGTGGTCCCAGAAGGATTACCCTCTTATAGAGGTTGGCCGGATGGTATTGAACAAAAATCCAGAAAACTATTTTGCGGAAGTAGAGCAGGCAACCTTCTCTCCTGGCACACTTGTCCCGGGCATTGATGTTTCTCCTGATAAAATGCTGCAGGGGCGCCTGTTCGCTTACCATGATGCACACCGCTACCGTGTCGGTGCGAATCATCAGGCACTGCCGATCAACCGTGCCCGCAATGAAGTGAATAATTACCAGCGCGACGGCCAGATGCGTTTTGACTCAAATGGCGGCGGATCAGTCTACTATGAGCCAAACAGCTTCGGAGGGCCTAAAGAAACACCGGAAAATAAGCCTGCTCCTTTTGCCGTAACAGGTGCTGCAGACAGCGTTTCTTACGATCATGATGACCATTACACACAAGCAGGTGATCTTTACCGGCTTATGAGCGCAGAAGAGCGTGCCCGCCTCGTGGAAAATATCGTCGGTGCCATGAAGCCTGTTGAGAGCGAAGAAATCAAGCTTCGCCAGATTGAGCATTTCTATAAAGCAGATCCTGAATATGGAACAAAAGTAGCAGAAGGACTTGGCCTGCAGGTGCCGGTTAAAGCATAGTCCCTTGTCTGGATCTGCCCTTCTATATTCTCAATAATCGACAAAATTCTCAATTACAGGCACCTGCCGCCGGCCGGTGCCTGTAATTGTTTTATGAAAAGGCTCAACGCATGAATTGTTGTTGCTTTGCCATTCATTCCTGATTAAGAAAATTGAAGCAGGTTGAAAAATAAGTGGAGAATTCCCCCCCAATCTCAAAAAACACTAAAAAATGTTTTTCATAGTCAGCAGCCTACCATGGAAATCTCCCCTTACTTTAAGGCTTGCAGTTTTTTCCAATAAAAGACCGGAATGAGAATTATTTCTCAATGAATGGCCCTTTGTACAAGCTGCTGAAGCAATACAATATCCACACGAGAGTAAACCCGCGAAATGAGCCTGGCGACAATCTATCATGATCTTGAAATGTGTGTGAAGCTGCAGATTTGGACGAACCTCCCTATGGAACCGTCCCTTCTTCGGAATAGGCCAGGAAAGTGCAGATGCAATTGCCACAGAATAATCAATGCTGAATGAGAAGGTGAAATTAATGATTAAGAAGATTTGCCCTAAATGCCAGACAGCTGAGAAACAATTGAAGCACAGCATAATCTGCAAGTGCAGCAGCCGGCTGATGGCGAAGAATTAATAAGAAGTATGGTGTTTTAATATGATTATATTAGGGTTTCCTGATTGCCTGGCCAGCCAATAAAGAAGCACGATATTTGAGTGCTCTTTTATCAGCAGGCAAACTTTATGCAGGTCACCGCAAAAAAATTAAAAGATGTAATTAGGACCAGCAGATCATATCCCGGCACGTTCATCTCTTTCTGGACATTGCGGCGGCTGTTCAAACCATTTGTTTTGGATAAGAAGGTCAAGGCCGTCTTCTGAATAGGCGGTTGTGTCTGCAAAGCATCTCATATAATAAGCCGCAACATCTCTCCTCAGTGTCATGGACAGTGCCTTTCCATAGCGCGCCACCCCCAAGGCATTGAGAGTTGAAACCAGGAAAAGCATCAATTGATCTGAATATGGAGAATCAGTTGATTTTGTCACTTTGGAATCCCAAGTCATCCCATTTGGAACCAGGTCCTCTTCAAGCAGGCTTTGCACCTTTGAAACAAAGTCTGCAGCAAGTCCTCTGCCCCTTATGAAATAATCCTTTATTTGCTGGTCGCTTACGGTTTGGATAAAACCTGTCAGCAGCTCCTTGCCCATCTGGTTGGTGATGCCATTGTCAAACAGCTGGGCGGCTTCGATGGCAAGAAGCGGCCGTCTTTTTCCCATCCATCCCCTGACAAAGCTTTGTTTTTCAACGATATCACGCTTGTCAGGATACGGGATATAAGGAGGGCGGACAAATATACCCTTCCCTTTCATTGTATCAAGTATCTCTTTCAGCACTATGTTAGCTTCCTCATAGAATTCAGAATAGAGTACGAAAACATCTTCTCTTGAAGAAATGTTCAGGCCCATGGTATGGGAAAGGACTGCAAACCTTGCTGCATTAAGCATAACATCACAATAAAACATATCGGTATATAGGCGGGCAGCATTAAGGTTAACATGCTGGTCAGCCGGAAAGGCACGGGGCACAGGAATACTTTCCTTGGCAAACAGCTGTGCCACTCTTTCCATATGGCTTTCCGCCAATTGGATGGTATGCTCCAGGCAAGCCTTGATATCCTGGTCGTCCACTCGCTGGAAAAAATGATATATCAAACAGATGGTTGCGCTGTCGTCCATATAAGTGTTCCACAAGTAAGCTATTTCAGCACTGGTCAGCCTTGGGTCATGATGTAATTCCATCTTCCGATCCTCCTTTGATAATAGTAGTATGCGCGAATCGTTTAAAGAAATAACAGTAAAATGGAATTAAATTGGGAATCTATATATTTTAATGGAGTCAGCAGAAATCTTTACCCTTAAAATTTGCTTAAGTCTGCATAAAAAAAAACGCCCGGGAAGATTCCGGACGCTGCTTTCCTTTGCTCTTAGATTAATGAATTTTCCAACAAACCACTGTATATTATAATTTTCCTGCTCAATCGTGAAAAACGCCATGACCGCTTTCCTCATATAGGAAAGATGTTTTCTCTAAAATCACATTTTGACCAGCTTGTTCCTCAGCATTATTTTAATTTACCTGCTGGGACCTTTCTGGATAAAAAAGTGATGGCGAGCAGCAGACCAACAAACACCAGTGCCGTTAAAATACTGCTATTTCTGAAAATATTTTCAGCAAGCCTTTTTATTTTGTGAATGAGAGGCTCTTTTACGGCTTCCTCCCGTTCAGCACTATATTGGACATGCTTGACAGTCGAGCCGGACATGACAGGCTCCCATCCAACCTTGCCTTCTTCGAGCCAAATTTCTATTATGTCCCCATTTGCGATATCCATAGGTGCAGGACCGGTGAACTGGTCAGCCATCCAGGATGGAATATAATGATAATAAACCTCTAAGGCTTCTTCCTGGTCAAAGCTGCCGGGCGCTTTTATGACTTCTGAGGGTAAAAGGGTCATTTTCCTGATCTGGAGAAATTTTTCGTTTGGCAAATCCTGAAAGAACTCATCTTTTTCCACCTTGCCAACGATATGCAATGGAGCCTGGAGCTTCATTTCTTCCACTTCAGCTGGATCGGGTGCAGAGAGAACCTCTTCTCCTTCCTTTAAGATGAATAGGGCAAGAAGAACAGTTAAGGCCCTGAAGATGGTTTTCATAAGAACCTCCCTATATATAAGCTTATTTATAAAGCCGAAGATGCCCGAGGATCATTTTGGCTTCTTCTTTATCCATCGGCGGCAGGGCTGATGCAGTGAGGCTTCCGGGAGCAACCTCTGTCCTTCCGGCATCTTTGATTGTTACATAGCCTTTCTCTTCAAGTTTCTTGAGCTCTGCTTCACGGCCGGAGAGCATAATTTTTGTTTGTCCGCTCATCAGCCATTCTTTGAAAAGTGGTTCTTCCATATAAGTAAGCACACTGATTGCTGCAGCATGGGCGGCCTGGGCAGCAGCTTTCCCGGCTGACATCTTCAAGTCCGAATTGATCACGTAATATTGCACGATTTGTTTCATAAGGACCCCCTTTAATTTTTATCTAGTCAACTTCCTGCTCCGAATACATCCATAATTAAAGAGAGTGCCAGCGGGCCGAGGAAAATGCCGATAATCAGCCAGACACCAGTTTCCATGCGTATTTCTTTTTTGTCCAGAGACAGCTTTTTCATAGCGAAGTCTGTTACTAGCAGGATGAGCCCCATGGTTACGAAGATGGAGAAGGTCCGGAGTGAATGCGGCTGGATTTTTTCATAAGCATAATCAGCAGACAGCCCTGATATTACAAGTATGGCTGGATTAATAACAGTAGTGAGTTTCATAGGTCCTCCACTTAATCAACATTGGCATAACAAGGTGTTCTGGTTTATTTTGGAACATGGCTTTTACTGAATATGTTAATACAGGGGTGACCCTCCTGTCCATATAAGATTTCACCCTTAATGGCTATTTAACTTAAATACGCCTTTTTTAATCGATAAATAACAGAATAAAAGGGCCTGTACAACGAAAATGATGCCAAACAGCTGTGCAGGAAGAAGTGTTGAAGCTGCTAAATTGGCTGCATCTCCTGCTGCCAGTGGAGACATAAAGCTCAGCAGCATGATCTCAAAGGCACTTGTGACTGATTCAACGAGCATGACCGATGCGATCAGGAGCAGGACATTTTGTATGAGCGAAGGGCTCCCTTTCTTTAATAGAAAAGCAAAGCCGGCACCAAAAGAAATCAGCCAGAAGATCCCGTAAGCATTCCGCACCCAGAAAACCAGGTTAAGAATGATAAAACCGAGCAGAATCAGAATCAGCACTTTGTCCTTTTTCTTCCCCAGCAGCCAAAAGGCGATAAAAGCCATAAAAGATGAAAAAACATATCCGGCAGCTCCAGTAAACACTCCCCCGAACCAATTAGAATGTCTTGTGTATGTGACACCTTCAGTATTGGCAAAAAGGGAGATATGATGGACTTCTCCCCCGAACAGGGCTACAAGCGCATGGCCGGACTCGTGGATGAGCGTATTGATGATGCTTGCATAGTCGCCAATGACAGGCATTCTTGTGATAAGGACAGCCACTATTGTAAAAATAAAAAACCGCCAGCTGAATTTACTGCGTATGAAATTCATCCTTAATCCTCTTTTCCTGTATTCTTAGAGAAAATTATACAGAAAAACTAGTAAAATAGCTTTCATCAATAATTAGGATGTTCTAGGGCCTTTCCCTGAAGTGTTGCCATTAATATTTATAAACCCTGTTGATTGAGTGGAGAGCACGCAGACTCCTGCGGGATTGCAGCGGAAATGTTGAGACCCCACAGCGCGCAGCGTGAGGAGGCTCAACTTCGCCCCGCGGAAAGCGAAGTGCCTGGAACGGAAATCAACAGCCTCCTATATAGACTGAACCCTTTTTCTACTTGTTTGATTAATGACTCTATAATGATTTCTTATAGCAGCTCATAATTTATTGATAATTTTAATATTTTTATAAAAAGTTAAAATAGAGATTAGCTGATACATTCATAAGGAGGTTTATTATGAAGGCGATACATGTTACAGCGTATGGCGGCCCAGAGAATATGATTCTGACAGAAGCTGAAAGGCCGGTGCCTGCTGCAGGGGAAGTTTTAATAAAAGTGAAGGCGGCCAGTGTGAATTTTGCCGATATCAAGGCAAGATACGGAAAAAAAGGAGGCGGTCCACTCCCTTATATTCCTGGTATAGACTGTACCGGCACGATAGAAGCTTTAGGAAACGGTGTGGAAGGTCTTATTCCGGGTCAGCGGGTAATTGCGTTTCCCTCTAAAGGATCTTATGCCGAATATGCCCTTGCCCCAGCCATGCTGACCTTTCCCATACCGGAAAGCATTTCAGATATACAGGCTGCAGCATGCCCGATAGCCGGAATAACATCGCTTAAGCTGCTTGAAGATATTGCACGAATCCAGCAAGGAGAAACCGTCCTAGTGCATGCCGGCGCTGGCGGAGTAGGGACTGCAGCCATTCAGCTTGCCAGGATACTTGGCGCTGGAAAAGTAATCACATCGGCAGGTTCCCCTGAAAAAACAGCATATGCCTTGGAAGCAGGAGCCGATTACGGAGTGTGTTATACACTGGAAGATTTCCCTGCAAAAGTAATGGAATGGACAGAAGGTAAAGGGGCTGATGTGATCCTTGATTCTGTTGCCGGTACAGTGACAGAAAAAAGTGTGGATTGCCTTGCACCTTTTGGAAGGCTAGTCAATTTCGGCAATGCATCCGGAAATGCCGGAACTGTACAGACAAATGATCTTCACAGCAGCTGCCGCTCCCTCCTTGGCTTCAGCTTTGGTACGGTGCGCAAAAAAAGGCCGCTTCTTGTCAGAGCTTCAGCTGAAAAAATCATCGGTTTGCTGGAAACCGGCCGGCTCAGCATGAAGATTGGAGAAATTTTCAGCTTGTCTGAGGCAGCGGAGGCCCATGCCCGGATAGAGAGCAGGCAGAGCATGGGGAAAACTGTCCTGATTATAGACTAAAGATTCATAGCCTGCACACATTTGCAGGCTATGAATCTTCTATATCGTCACACTTCTTTTAAGTCTTGCAGCAGCTTCCTTTATATCTGCAGCCTGGCTGATGCTTGTTATGACAGAAACTCCGTCTGCCCCGGCCTTAATCACATCACTTGCATTGCGCGGAGTGATTCCGCCTATTCCTACAACTGGCATTGTGATGGCAGACCCTCTCAATTCCTGTATGAGGGCCATACCCTGAACCGCCTTGGCATCTGCTTTTGTTGACGTCGGATAGATGGGGCCAAGACCCAGATAATCTGCGCCAGCCCTGACGGCTTCTTTAGCTTCCACAAGTGTATGGACAGATACCCCTAAAATCTTATCACCGATTTTCTCCCGTACTGCTTCGGCCGGCTCATCCTCCTGCCCAATATGGACGCCGTCTGCGCCGATTTCACATGCCAGTTCTATGTCATCGTTGATGATAAAAGGGATGCCGCCGGTCCTGCATATCCGCTGAAGCTGCTCTGCAAGCACGTATTTTTCTTGTCTGTCAAGACATCCTGCCCCTTTCTCCCTGTACTGAAACAGGGAGATCCCGCCTTTAATCGCCTCTTTCATAACCATTTCCGGATTCTTAACGCAGTTCGTGCTTCCCATGATAAAATAGACCTTTAACAGCTCTTTCATTCTTTCACTGTCAATTCGCGCCATATGCCAAGCCCTCTGCTTTCTGTCTATTGTTATATGCCCAGTGGTTTGTCGGGCCATGGCCGCTTCCAAGGAGAAGATCATCTTCGATGGCTGCCTGGATGAAGTCTTTTCCAAGCCGGACACTGTCCTTTACAGAAAGCCCCTTCGCCAGTCCTGCCGTGATTGCTGCTGAAAAGGTGCAGCCGGTCCCATGGGTATTGACTGTATCCACCCTCCTGCCTTCAAACACATCAAAGCTGTTTCCATCAAAAAGCAAATCAGCAGCAGCTTCTTGATTTTCTGTATCATGTCCCCCTTTAATAATCACATTGTCAGCGCCGAGTGCACATAATCTCCTGGCTGCTTCTTTCCGTTCGGCTAAAGAAGAGATTTTCATGCCGGTTAATGCTTCTGCTTCAGGAATATTAGGCGTGATGATAAGTGCGAGCGGGAGCAGATGTTCCTTCAGGGCTGCCATGGCGCTTTCCTGCAGGAGGCTAGCCCCTCCCTTGGCAATCATCACTGGGTCGACGACCACCTTTGTCCATCGATAATGCCTGATTACAGCAGAAACAGTTTTAATGATGTCTGCATCAAAAAGCATGCCCGTTTTCAAGGCGTCCGTCCCCATATCGCTTCCAATGCTCTCTATCTGTTTACCGACAGCTTCTGCCGTCACTGGGAAGACCGCCTGCACGCCAGTTGTATTCTGAGCGGTGATTGCTGTCAGTGCTGACATGCCATAGACACCAAGTTCCTGGAAGGTCTTAAGGTCAGCCTGGATTCCGGCTCCGCCTCCACTGTCCGAACCCGCTATCGTCAATGCTTTCTTAATATGCATTTTATATTTCTCCTTTCAGGACAGTAATGTCCGTCCTGGCTTCAAGATCCTCACCCTTAAGCAGGGCAAGGCTGTTAAGCAGCTCGATTTGAAATGTTGCGGGGCCTTTGCTTCCCGCTGCTTCTGCAGCCATTTCTGCCGCTGCAGAGTATACAGCCAGTGCAGCCGCCGCGGCTTTCAGTGAGTCTGATTCAATTGCATGGAAAGCGCCTATGACAGATGACAGCAGGCAGCCTGTTCCTGTAACTTTCGTAAGGAGACTGCTTCCGCCAGTGATGCGGACAACTGTTATTCCATCAGAAATGATGTCCTCCTTCCCTGTAATAACAGTTACGGTGTTGAAAAGTTTTGCAGCAAGAAGGGATGTCTCTTCCGGGTTGCCGGCTTCCCCGCCGTCAACACCTTTAATTTCTCCTCCTTTTCCGGCAAGGTGGGATATTTCAGCAGCATTGCCGCGTAAAATGGAGATCGGCAGCTCTTCGAGAAGGTTTCTGCCTGTTTCGGTCCTGTAAGCTGTTGCACCTGCCCCGACCGGATCAAGGATGATCGGCAATGAGTTTCTGCCCGCTGATTTTCCCGCAAGTTTCATAGATTCCACCACAGGGGCAGTAAGAGTGCCGATGTTCAGGACCAGCGCTCCTGCAATGCCGGCCATATCGGCAGCTTCTTCTGCAGCATGAGCCATGACAGGCGAGGCCCCCAGCGCCAGCAGGCCGTTAGCGGTAAAATTGGTGACAACCATATTGGTGATATTATGTACAAGCGGCTTTTCAGCCCTAAGCTTTTCCAGCATCCCGGCTATTTCTAATGAATTCATTCCCTTTTCTCCTTTCAGCAACAAAAAAGCCAGGCCCTGAAAAGGACCTGGCAATTGTGCATAAAAATATAGCAAATAGTTCCACTTCGCTACTTTCCTACGCTGGCATCATCCAGATCAGGTCCAAAGGGTTAAAAAACGGGCCAGTTTTTCTCTCAGCCTGCTTTCCGCAGGCACCCCCAGTAGTTGCTTATTAGATTGACAATTACATAGTATCTTTTTTTGAGCCTGGCGTAAAGCGATAATCATTTACTAGACCATTTCTGCGGAAAAATGGTAGACTGGCAGTTCAATGAAAACGGAAGTCCCTTCTCCTTCATTGCTCTCGGCCCAAATTTTCCCGTTATGCCTTGCAATGATTTCCCTTGTAATCGAAAGGCCGATGCCATTTCCGCCTGTCCTGCTGTTACTGCTTGTCCTGGTATAATTTCTGTCAAAAATAAATGGAAGCCTTGCAGCCGGGATGCCGCTGCCAGTATCTGACAGGCATATTCTGACAAGGTCCTGGCATACCAGCCTGGCACTCAGGATCAAACCGCCAGTCTCTGTATGCTTGATGCTGTTTGAGACCAGATTGGAGAAGGCCTGCAGCAGACGGGCGGGATCTGCCTCCACCAGCGGAACATCTTCAACATTCGTGTTTTCCAGATCCAGGACAAAAGAAAGTCCTTTCTTTTCAGCTTCAAATTTGAATTGCTTCTGAATATTGGCCAGCATCTGGCCAAGGGGCAGATAATCCATCTCAAACCGCATTTGTCCAGCCTCCATACGGGAAAGATCAAACAAGTCTTGGATCAGGACATTCAGTTCATTCAGGCGGCTGACACTTCGCTGAAGAAATTCTCTTTTTTGCTCTTCTGATTCGGCAATACCCTCCTGCACAGCTTCTATATAGCCCTTGACGGCAGCAAGCGGAGACCTTAAATCATGAGAAATGTCTGATAATATAGTGTTCTTTGCCTGCCGTGAGCGGTCGAGTTCTTTATTGGCCCTCTCCAGGCGGATATTTGCTTCATTCAGCTCTTCGGTCCGCCGGGCAACCCTTGCTTCCATCCTCTCATACAAATCTGCATTTTCCAATGATATGGCTGCCTGCGATGCAATCAATTCAAGGACCCGGAGATTTTCTTTTGTAAATGCATGCGAAATCTGATTGTTTTCCAGGTACATCATACCCTTTACTTCACCCTTATTCAGGATCGGCAGGCATATGAGCGACTTCAGCAGCATCCTTTTGACATAAGGATCCCCTGAAATCAGACTGTTTTCACAGGCATGATCAAGAATGATTCCTTCTCTGCTAAGCTCTGCAAGTTCTATTGCCTGTTCGGACAGCATTTCTCTTCCTTGGACCGGCTCGAAGCGCTTTGGCCGTTCACCCGCACCGGCATACTCCCCGATCGTCCAAATTCCATCCCGCTTAAAGAGCAGAATCCCCCTGTCTGCTCCGCTGTAATGCATGATAACCTCCATAAGCCGGGCCAGCAGATTTTCAAGCACTACTTCCCTGGATATGCTCTGGGCGGCGGAAACAAGGGCATACTCATCGAACTGAAAGGAATGACTGGTTTCCGGTTCCTTCAGTAAAGAAATTTTAGCCTTTTTCCGAAGATCATCTGCCTTGGCTTCTGCACCCCAAAGACGATATCCTTTAAAAGCTTCTGAGAAAAAGGAGCTTGCCATCCTGCTATATCCCATCGCAGAAAAGCAGCGGCCTGCACATTCATTTGCAATGGCAGCATCCTGCAGGAAGCCGTTCTTTTCGGCCTCCTGAATGCTTTCATCATAAATATTAAAAAGACTGGAATCTCTCTTGGCAATCCTTCGGTATTCTGCTTTTAAGAGCAAGTATTTATGAAGGAAATTCGATGGGGAAAGAGCTGCCCACCGTTTCATTTTTGATATAGCATCCTTCAGTTTAGCCAAATGGAGATCTTTTTTCTTTTTCTGTTTTTCATGTTCATAAAAACGGCCAAGCCATAAACCATGATAGAAATGGTATTCAGGTACAATGACAAGTGTCAGCCTTTTGCTGATAAGCGGTTCCAGTTTCTGAATCAGTTCATCGGCATATTCAGTTTTCTGAAATAGATAGCTGATCTGCAGCCGGATCGTATAATGGATGATTTTTGCGGAGTCATCATCAAGCACAGGAGTAAAGGTCCAGTCATGATTCTCTTTTTCCTTCTTCAAATAGAGGACCCATTCCTCCATCTCAGTCAAAAAACCGATTGAAATAGGATACTGAATCCTATTGACGAACCTGATCTGATTCCGGATCCCATCCAGCGCCTCTTCAAGCGGCGATCCTTTCATAAACAATGTGATGACGATGAATGAACTATTGGCACCGGCAAGATGGATATTTCCTGCATCCAGACAGTATCTCTGTGAATCCGTAAGGTGGTGGAGATTTTCTGAAATCGGGTTTCTCCAGTGGCTGACAAAGCTTCCAAAGACAAACTGCACACGGCCTTTAATGCCTGTGACCCCAAAATGCTGAGACAGTTTGATTGCCAGCCTGCCGTAGTCATAACTGCCTTTGAAATCGCTGAATCCCGCGCTTAATATCAGGCTGTAATTATTGAATACAAGGGCACTTAAGTCGGTCAATCCGTTACTGAGCGTGTAGTTCAATGCCTTCAGCATCAGCATGGTGGCAAGATTCTGGTCTGCATGGTAGGATGGAGCGTTCAGGTTGATGAGCGTCTGCAGGATCTGCCTTTTGTCCCGGTCCAGCATCTCCGGAAGGGACAAAATATCTTCTTGTGATTTGCCGCGCAAAGCAAATTTTGCACGGAGGAGCTCCAGCACAATAGCATGTTTGCCGATGCTTGGTGCAAAAGTGATCCCGTAAAGCTTAAGGCCTTCTATTCCTGAGCTGACCGCCTCTTTCACCCTGTGCATATGAGTGAATAAAGTGATCTGCAGATTATAGATTGATAACTTCTCATAATCAGTTTTTGCATTTTCAAGCACTATAGCAAAGGTTTTTTCAGCTTCATCCAATTTTCCTGTCAAATAAAAGCATTGACCAAGACCTTTGAATATGCGGAAAGTCAGTTCATATTTCCCGTTCCAATCTTCCCCGGCGAGCTCAAGTGCAGCCCGGAAATAAGAGAGTGCTTCCCGGAAGGCTGCAGCATCCTTGGCCAGTTCTCCTGCAGCGGCATTCCATTCTGCCAGCTGAGCCCTTTCTTTCATTTCAAGCTGTTCACTGCAGATATTCAAATGGTGGACAATCTGGAAACGGCGGGACGGTGTATGCTCCTTCATGCCGACAAGCAGCCTGCCGATCTTCAAATGGGAGGCATTCTGTTCTTCCAGGTTCATAGACTGATAGACTGCCTGCTGGACGGTATCGTGAAGGAAACTGTACTCTGTTGGCATAGCATTCACATAGCCGCTTGAATGAATATATTTATATAAAGGATCTTTAGGGAGAATAAAGCCAGATTCAAGGGCCAGCCAAAGGGATTCAGCAAGCCAGCCTGCCCGGTCTTTGAACAGGAGGGAAAGAGTTTTGAAATCAAATCTGTTACCAAAGCAGGAGGCAGCCTTTAAAACCTCTTTTGCTTTTTCAGGCAGCTTCTGGAAACGGTCCAGCATAAAACCGGATATTCCGTCATCCACTGGCCTTTCCATTATCTTTCCAATATCAGCTTTCCATTTTCTTTCTGCAGGATCCCTGGCAATGAAGCCATCCTCAAAATAGGAAAATAAAAGCTGGCTGATGAACAGCGGGTTTCCGCCGGTTATCCTGTATAAAAGCCCTCCGAGTTCCAAAACTGTTTCCCCATCATCTCTAAGGGCATTTCCTATCCATGCATAAATCTCCTTTTGACTGAGCGTGCGGACCGGGATATGATGAATCGCTGCTTCTCCTTCTTTCAGCCTGGCAAGTGTCCTTCTTACTGGATGGCTGGGCCCTGTTTCGTTGTCCCTGTATGCACAAATGAGCATAAAATGGGGAATCATGCCCTTCAGCAGAAGATATTCAATCAGCTCCAGCGAAGCAATATCCGCCCACTGCAGATCATCAAGAAAGAGAACAAGCGGATGCTGTTCATCTGCAAACAGGCATATAAACTGGTGGATATGAAACAAAAATTGCTGATGGGCGTCTGTTCCATTTGGCTCTTCTTCAACCTGCTCTCCCATGAGCAAGCCCAGCTCTGGCAGGACCGGGAAAAGGACTGCATAATTTCCGAAAAAGCCTTCCTTCAATTTAGATGCCCACTTCTCTCTGCGGCTTTCACTCTCAAGCATGACCTGGAGAACGAGAGAACGGAATGCTGCAATGATCGGGGCATAAGGCATCTGCCTTTGCAGCATGTCATATTTTCCGGAAACAAAATAGCCTTTTTCCCGGATGAGCGGCTTTTGGATCTCGTGTACAAGAGCCGTCTTTCCCATCCCCGGTGAACCCGGCAGGAACACGGCGCCTGTACTTCCCCGGCTGACCTCCTCAAAAACATGAAGGATTTGTGCTTTTTCAGTGTCACGTCCATACAGCTTCCTTCCGGGTTCAAACAGCATACTGTCATCGTATTTCCCAAGCGGATAAACTTCTTGCTGCTTCCCGGACTTCTGATTTTCGAGGGCGCGGAGAAGATCGGCGCGTATCCCGAAAGCGCTGCCGTACCGATTTTCAGGCATTTTTTCAAGCAGTTTCATGATGATAGACGCAATTACGGGTGGAAGATCAGGATTTGAGTCACAGGGATTCTTTATACTTTTTGCCAGATGCTCGTACACAAGCTCAAGCGGTTCCTTGGCCTTGAAAGGCAATTCACCGGTAAATAATTCGTAAAATACGATTCCTGCTGAGTAGAAATCTGAACGATAATCAACTAGCCTGTTCAATCTTCCAGTCTGTTCAGGGGATATGTAAGGCAAATGAGCCAAATTGGCCAGTCTGGCAGCGTTCAAGGCAGGATGTTCTTCCTTTAATAGCGTCGACTGGCCGAAACCCGTAATTTTTATATTGCCAACAACGGGGTTAAAAAGGATATTCCCCGGATTGACCGATTTATGGATAATATGCTGCTGGTGTACCTGCATGATTGCCCCTGCCAGTTTTGCTGAAATGTCCAGCATCTCTGTAAGGTCGGCATTCCTTGTGCTAAAGAGTTCCCTTAGAGTTATACAAGGAAAGTATTTGCAGACCAGATAGGGCTTTTTTAAATGTATGATTAACTCTTCTGCTTTTAGGATGCTGTCTTCTTCCATTTCCTTTGTAAGCTGGTATTCGTGAATAAGAGCAGCGATCTCCATATCTGACAGCACATCGTTTTTGTATGTCTTAATCAGCACCTGCTCCCTGCCTTTGACCGAGTAGCCTTTCAGGAAAATAAATTCTTCATTTTCAGTTTCTGCGGCAATCAGCCGGTATCCAGGTATATTAATGTTCTCAATCATAGTGGTCACCCTCTTATTTAAGCGAAACTTTAATACGGCTTTAATAAAACTTTAACTTTCCATTTTATAATATAGCCAACGAGAAGAATGGTCTGGAGGTATAGCATGAAGAAGGATGAGAAAACGCTCTCTTATGAACAGGATTTGTATGAATGGATATGTTTAATGGAAGAAGCAAGAAAGCTCGGCATGACGGCTGAGGAAGTCAGGGAATTCTTCCAAGCCGCCAAAAACCTCAACCTCCATTAAATTTATAGCCCATGCCCCTGACTGTGATAATATATTCCGGCCGGGACGGGTCCTGTTCGATTTTCTTGCGGAGATTGCTGATATGGACCATGACAGTCCTGTTATCCCCAAAGCTGTCTTTTCCCCAAATGGAATCGAATAAATGGTCTGCACTGAAGACACGGCCGGCGTTTTCAGCGAGGCAGCAGAGCAGCTGAAATTCCTTTGCAGCCAGAGAGATGGGCCTTCCTTCCCTCGTCACTTCACAGCAGTCCCTGTCAATTGCCAGCTTTCCAAATAATATTGCCTGTCCATTACTAGCCGTTGGGCTTCCTGACAGCTCTTTGTATCTTCTAATATGGCTCTTTACCTTTGCAACGAGCACTGGCGGGCTGAACGGTTTCGTTATATAGTCATCGCCGCCTATCCTGTGTCCGATTATCTGATCTATATCATCTTCCCTTCCGCTAAGGAAAAGGATTGGAACCTTTGTCTTCGTTCTGATGATGCGGCAAACCTCAAATCCATCCACATCCGGCAGCGCCACATCCAGGATGATCAAGTCCGGCTCCAGGCTTCCTGTCAGCCGCACCGCCTCTGCACCTGTTGCTGCAAAGGCAAGCCTAAAGCCTTCCTTGGATAAATAAGCCTTTTGAATATCCTGAATATCAGGATCATCATCAACCAGCAGAATTAATTCACCAGTCATAGCACGCTTCCCCCCTTTTTAAACACAAGGAAAAAATTAACACTACTGATATATTATAGCACTCATGAGAGGTTTAATTGTATAAATCTTCTGATTGCAAGATTTATATGTTTTATGAGTTTGTCCTGGGGTAGAGAAAAAAGGAAAGCCAATCTATCGAAGGGACTGATAAACGATGTATCGATTAGCAGCGACTTCTGGTTTTGGCATCTTAATGGAAGGTTCTTTTGTTTTCCGTTCACAAGGAACCCTGGTGCTTAATCGGTGGACTTAGAACCGATTCGGCCGCAAAGCTGAACCTTCCGTGCCCCTTTAGGGGAAACTTAGCTGCTTATGCAGCTGAAAGCGCAGGCCATATGGCTTGCGCTTTTTCTATGGAGAGATTACAGCAGTAAAGCGCACTTCTTGGGGTGTCAGCAAAAAAATGGTAAGATATATATAGGAAAACTAAACAAACAAAGAAGGTTGCAACATGCAAATCATTTCCAATAATAAGGGGTTCCTGGCTGCTTTTTTCATCGCTCTTGCCGGCGGTATCATTTTTACCGTCCTTCACCTGCCGATTCCCTGGCTGCTTGGCAGCCTGACAGCCATTCTTGCTGCCAGCCGGTTCGTTCCCTACAAGCTGGAATGGCCAAGAAAGCTGAGGGATGCCGGTATTCTGATGGTCGGATACAGCATCGGTTTGTCATTCACAAAGGATGCAGTCAGCCAGATGTCTGGCAAACTGCCAAGCATGCTGGCCATGACCTTGCTTACCATTGCATTTTCGGTCCTCCTTGCCGTCATCGTCTCACGCATTTCCGGTATTGATTTCCCGACGGTCCTTACAGGCAGCATTCCTGGCGGGCTTTCGCAAATGCTTGTTTTTGCAGAAGAATCAGAAGGCATTGACTTGACGACCGTTACCTTTCTGCAGGTTGCAAGGCTGCTGATGATTGTCTTCTTTGTCCCTTTTTTAGTATTAGGTCCGCTTTTATCAGGAGAAGCAGGGACAGCTGTCAGTGTGCAGGAAGAAATACCAGGCTGGAGTACCTTGTTTCCGGCTGTTATCCCCTTTATCATTGCTTCCCTGGCAGGTACTTATCTGGGAAAAAAATTAAGGCTGCCGACACCGTATCTGCTCGGCCCCATTGTCGCAACCGCTTTGATCGGGATATATTTTACGAGAGGACCTGCGCTTCCTCCTTCCCTGCTTGATCTGTCCCAGTTTTTCATCGGCGGCCATATCGGCCTCCTTATGAGGCCGGAAAAGCTCCATCACAAAACCAAAACCATCTCGCTTGCCCTTTTAAGCGGCGCTCTGCTTATCGGAATATCCCTTTTATTGAGTATACTGCTGGCATTCGAGTATGATCTTTCATCCGCCACCAGCTTTCTCAGCCTTGCTCCAGGCGGAATGGACCAAATGGGGATCCTGGCACATGAAGTTCATGCTGACCTGGCCACAGTCACCGGCTATCAGCTTTTCAGGATCTTTTTTATCTTTTTCGCCGTCCCCCCTGCACTGCGCTGGTATTTCCGCCTTCGGACACGCAGGAGAACGGTAAAGAGGGCCTGACTATGACCATAGCAGTTCAGATAATGTAAAAATCACAGCCCAATAAACATGCGTTTTCGTTATGTAAATAGCAGGGTAATTAACACACCAAAGAAGCCTGGGATGTCCCCAGGCTTTTTACTTTCTTGACTTTATTCATTAAACGCTCTCAATCGCTGAATGGTTGAACTGTGATCCTGACTTCATTGTTTAAAAATCAAAAAGTTTAACGGCAATTCTGCAACAGAGTATTATAGAGGGAAAAACTCCCCTTATTTTGCTAATTGTCCTGAAAACACCTAATATAGAGGGAGAAATTCCTCTTATGTAATCGGAAACGCGGAAAATAGATTGCTTTTATCCCCATAGAGGGAAAAACTCCTTTTATTTTACCCAAAAACCATTTCTGATCTGCAATTAACTGTAAAATCTCCCCTTATTGCCTATCACTTGTTACTCACTTTTTAATTTCCCGGCTGTTGTATCTGTTAAGATTGATCGTAGCTGTATGAGCAGATCTCATTCACATATTAAAAAAGTTAAATAACACCCTATGTTTTATGAAGTGAAATGTATGCTGACTCATATGCCATTTACAATATTTCTACAAGAAAGCTCTGATCAGGAACTATATTATTATTCTGCTTTAATTTACAGTTACAGCGTGGCTGCCCATCATCTTCCATGCTTCGACGAAAGCTTCTTTTTCAGCTTTTCTGTCTTTCGTTCCATAAGGATCATTAACATAGATATGATCTTCATCAAAGCCAGTAATCACTACGCTGTGCATGTTGAATGTGACCTCTACCGCTCCCTCGGGCGTGTCCCATTTTTCAAAGGAAGCAGCCGGCGTCAAACTTGCCGTTGTTATAATCCATACGGGCGAGCCCTCACTAACCTTTTTAAGGATTTCTTCAAAGTCCCGGCCTGTCAGGTTTTCCGCCTTATCACCGGCATAAGACTGGGCCAGCTTGAAAATGGGCCCGCTGTAGACGCCAAGGCCAGGTCCGTTGGCCATATCCCCCACAAACCCTGTGTTCGGGCTGCCATAGCTGCCGTTATCATAGCGGAGCGGTACGATATCTATCTTATTTGCCAATTCATTTTTCGTAACCTTATAGCCTTTATAATTCATAAGCATGGCAAGGCTAGTCACCTCACAGCCGTTATAAAGCCGCGGGGCGGCCATTTGGTTGAACAACGGGACATCCAGCATCACTTCCTCCTTTATAATTTCATTCTTCGTTAACGGCGCATTCTTTGCTTTACTATGTAATTCTGCTGCCAGGGCCTTTCCCGGCTGCTCGTTTTCTGCATCCATCCAATGGTAGCCTCCCAGAGTAATAGAAAGACCCGCTGTGGCGGCAAAAGCGATTCCCCAAGCTTTGTTCATCTGCAAATTCTCCTTAGTTGCATACATTCTAGCAATATTATTTTTATTATTATGTCTGAAGAGGGGACTTTCAAGATATTTGCCTAAATTTTAAAGTGAACTTAATCTTTCTGACACAATCCCTCCCTTCTTTTACAGTCAAGATCGTTTAGGGCGCCCCGGCTTGTCTTGCCATCCTCCTCCCTCTTTTCGGCCAGTTTCGTGCTATTTCTCATTCTATGATAGATTCCGTCTAGTTTTGTGAGCTTTTGTCAGCCGGCAGGAATAAAGACAGCACTGCGGAATATAACAGGCAATGATAAAACCGGCTCTCATACGTTAGGCAAAATCATGTTTTATATTCAATATAATTGAAAGGGTGTTCATTATGGAAACTCAATTTATGAAAGCTTACACGATTAAAGAGGTATCGAAGAAAATAGGAGTTCCTTCCGGGACGCTCAGGCAATGGGAAAAAGATTTGAATGGCCTTCTTGTTATTCCCCGGTCCAAGCAGGGTGTGCGCTTTTTTACTGACACAGAAATTGAACTATTGGGAAAAATTAAAGAGATGCGCGAGAAGAACCTCAGCAAGGAAATGATCCGCCATCTTATGCAGATCCACCTGGACGGGCGCGGCGAAGAAGATGCCGGCACATTGCCCGCATCCCCTCCTGCCGTTACAAGAAGCCTGGAGGCCAATCCTGTCAATGATATGGAACTCTTTATGGAAGCCCTTGATAGCTACAAAGAAAGCTTTCTTGCTGATATCCGTTCAGAAATCAGGAATGGCATCCGAAAGGAAGTGCTTGAAGAAGTAAAAAAAGAGATTACCAGGGGATCTGTGCATACAGTCAAAACAATATCCGATTCTATTTATAAAACAGCTGAAGGCACGAAATCCCAGCTTAAAAGCCTGTCTCACAAAATCGAACAGGTTTCAGAAGATACCTCCGAAACATTCGGAGCCTTTTCAGAAGAGGTTGCGAGGGCTTCGGAAGGCACTTCTGAGCAGATCCGCCAATTAACGTCCCGTGTGTCGGATTCCTCGGAAGCGGCTTCTGAAGAATTCAAAACGATGATCCACTATATTTCAAAATCTGCGGAAATAACGAATCACGAGATTACCAGCCTCATTGATACACTGAATAAGGACCGTGATGCCTATCTTCATGCCATGAATGAGGAGAGAGAGCAATATCGGGTGGATATCAAACAGCGGGAAGATATCTTCCAGGATTTTGTCGTCGGCTTCCGCCAGGCAGCTGCTGCAGAGGAAAAGGCAAAAAAAGGCTGGAAATTCTGGAAATAAGCCTATATTCCTGATTGATTATCTGAGACATTGGCACGAAATTTCAGCAGTCTGATGGTTTTTGTTATATTTTAACATCCTCTTTATGCTACGCTTATTTTATGCATTAGATGTACTAGCAAAGGAGCGATTAGCGTGTTTAACGGAAACCATCAAGACAACCCGGAAGCATACAGGATCTTTTCAAAAGAGTTTATCCAAAACCCTTATCCCGGCTACCGGAAGCTCAGAGAAGAGCAGCCGGTTTATAAAACCGTCATGCCTGACGGACAGACAGGCTGGGTCGTTACGAAATATGAAGACGCAGTTGCAGCATTGAAGGACAAGCGCTTCATCAAGGACTTTTCAAAACTTTACGGCGGCCAGATGGACCATGAGAGCATTTTCACAGAGAATATGCTATTCTCTGATCCTCCTGACCACAAACGGCTGCGCGGCCTGGTCCAGAAAGCATTCACTCCCAGGATGATAGAAAACATGCGCGGCAGGATCAAGGAAATAGCGGACGAGCTTCTCGACAGGATGGAAAACAAGGAAGAAATCAGCCTGATCGATGATTATGCTTTCCCCCTTCCGATCATCGTCATTTCGGAAATCCTTGGTGTCCCAGCAGAAGACCAGGACAAATTCAGGATCTGGTCCAACTCTTTGATAGAAGGGTCAAATGGCGAGAATTGGAATGAAATCCAGCAGCATATGAATGAATTTGTCCAGTATCTGGGCGAATGGTTTGCATTTTTGCGCGAAAATCCGCGTGATGACTTGATCAGCCAGCTTATCAATGCTGAAGAAGGCGGGGATAAGCTGATAGAAAAGGAATTGTATGGCGTCGTCTCCCTGCTGATTATTGCTGGCCATGAAACGACCGTCAACCTGATTGGAAACGGGATCCTCTCCCTGCTTGAAAATCCTGACCAGCTAAAGCTTCTGAGGGAGAAGCCGGAACTCATCCATAATGCCGTAGAAGAGCTTCTGCGCTACAATGGGCCTGTAGAATACAGCACATCGCGCTGGGCAATAGAGGATGTCGAATTCCAGGGGCAAACGATCAGAAAAGGCGAGCTGGTCATTGCTGCACTGAATTCTGCCAATCGCGATGATGAGAAATTTGCAGATCCGGACGTCCTGGATATTACCCGGGAGAAAAGCCCCCATCTTGCTTTTGGCAAGGGCATCCACCTGTGCCTCGGTGCACCACTGGCTCGTTTAGAAGGTGAGATAGCCATTCTTGCCCTGCTGGAAAGGTTCCCGGAAATCGGGCTGAATGCTTCACCGGATGAGCTGGAGTGGCGCCCTGGCATGATTGTCAGAGGTGTTAAAGAGCTTCCTTTGAGGGTCAGATAAAAATCAAAAGCAGCTCCCCTGTCAGGGGTGCTGCTTCACTTTAAGATTCTGTCACTTTCAGATAAATCTCTTCATATTCCTCAAAATCCAGCACCTCGATAACGTCAGACCAATGAAGGACCGTCCCGATGAAATCCTTGATATCAAGGCCGGGCATTTCATATGTCTCATCTTTATTTACAGTGCCTGTAGCATGTTCAATGAAAGTTACTTTATATCCCCTGTCAAAGGCGCTGATGCTTGTAAAAAGACAGCAGAATTCTGTATTGAAGCCGGTGATCACCAGCTTTTCGACATCCATTTTCTGCAGCAGCTCTGCCAGATCCGTCCCAAAAAAGGCACTCGGGGTCCTTTTGTCAATCACATAATCTGGATAATCGGCAAATTCCGCGATGATTTCAGCTCCTTCACCTTTTTCATACAGCGGGCTTTCTTCAACGCCATCCATATGCTTAAGAAATATTACCGGTCTGCCCCTGTCTTTAAAATCCATTATGACTTTTTCCATTTTTTGCAGTTCATCTGAAAAATCCCCTGTCCTGACAATACCATTCTGCACATCTATCACCAGCAATGCTTCCATTTTCTCTCCTCCTAATTGGCAGTCCTCTACCAATTCTTCATTAGATTCGTAATCTCCTTCTATAAATAGGAAATCCAGGAGTGGTGAATGTCCATTTGCTGGATGGATCGCTTCAGCCAATACCTTTGATCCTTGCTGAGAAAATCCCTCGCAACATGAAAATCTGCTTGATCTTTGGGACGGGCTCTCAGCTTGAAAAGAAGGACAATTTGCGGATTCAGGTAGGGGATATCATCTTCTGTGAACAGTATGGCTTCGGCAGCCGGACAGGAAATATCAGAGTTGCGGCGGAAGATCCACCTGCCTTCTTCACGCTCGCTCAGGAGAATTTCCGCCTGCTGATTATGTACACGATCTGTTGCGTGAATTTCATGTACCGGAAGCTTGAGATATTCTCCATTCCAGGTGATGAGAGACCCATTGACTGCCTTGCGAAACTCCCAATCTGCGAGTTGGCCCTTCAAAGCTTTCTGGTCTTCCCGGAATATGCCGATTTCCAGATCTGCATGCGGCCTGGTCTGTTTCCCTATAAAAAGATCAATCGCCCAGCCGCCCGCAACAAACCAGGGCTTCTCAAATCCGTCCATCCATCCAGCTGCCTTTTTACACTCCGGGAACATAGCCCCATTCCTCCTCTTTCTTTCAATGAAAAAAACCGGATGGATTGCATCCGGCAGATCACTGGACTAGCGGCTTTTTTCTTTGAGAAAGAAGCTTCCCAAAGTGGTTATGCTGGAAACCAGCATGAAGAAAAACGCAGTGCCGGCAAGCCAGGAACCTTGAAAAATCAAACATATGGCCAGGGCACTGAAAAAAATGATCAGGCTGAGATCCATCAGACCTTCCTTTGTCATAGAATTACCTGCCTTTCGTTATTCAGTAACTCTTTGTTGTCATCTTTTCCGCTCAGACGGCCTTTTTAAACATAATGCTGAAATAACGCCATACAGCACCAGCAGGATTCCAGCTGCAAGAAAGGCTGCAGCAGCTTTTGGAATATTTTGTCCGGAAAGGCTGTCAGCCGTTTCAAAGCCCAGGAATTGTATGCCGATTCCGTCTCCATCAACATCTGTCCCTAGGTGCATAAGCTCTATGCCTTTACAGGACAATGCTATGCCTAAAATAGTCATGATGATCAGCAGGAAAGCTTTCATTTACAGCACTCCTCTTTTTTTTAAGCAGTTTGTCTCACTATTCGGGCTGGGGCATGCTATTCCCTCCTTTTTGGCAAGAGAAATAGGTATCTGCATCCAAAATTCTGTTATAGCTCTCTTCATAGGCTGTTTGTTTAGTTTTTTCAGCGTTCCAAAGGAAAAAGAATAGAAATATAAGTGCGGCCAGGACAAAAATTGCTCCATACATTAAATAATGCATCACAATGGATAGGGTCCTGTTTTGTTTGGGAAGGCGGTATAAAGTGAAGTGTATTTGCTGTTTGATAGAGTGCGGCAGATATGGCGGCTCATTTTGCAGGATCCTTTTCAGCTGTTCATCCTTGCATTTCTCATGCATTGCCGATCCCCCTTTCCTCAGAAAGATAGACAGACAATTTGGCCCTCGCCCGGTTCAGCCTTGATTTTACTGTTCCTGTGCTGATTTCCAGCAGTTCTGCAATTTCCTTGACGGAGAAATCCTCATAATAGTAAAGGATGACTGGGGCACGGTGTTTTTCATCCAGCTCACCGATCGCTTCGCTAATGCTTTGGGCCGGATCGCCGAGAAACCGGTCTGATAGATAATATTCAATATCCTCCACCGGCACGACTGTTTGTTTTTTTCTCAGGATGTTATGGCACTCATTGATGAGGATGCGCGTGATCCAGGTTTTAAAATATTTGGGCTGCTTCAGTTTGCGGATGCTGCGGAAGCTCTTCAGGATCGTTTCCTGAATGGCATCTGCACAATCATTATCATTGGACAACAGGCCGCGCGCCACCCGGTAAAGCGAGAGTTCGCAAGATTCGATCAGTCTGACAAAAGATTCCTCATTTCCTTTTTTGGCAAGAATAATGTCTTTTTCTGAAAACACATTTATCTTCCTCCCTTTGCACATTAGACATTTTTTCGATTGCAAAGGTTCCATTTTTTATCTAAATTGGGCTTAATTACTTATGGATAATGGAGAAAAAAGGAGCTTTTTGGGCAATTGGTATTCCCGATTTCTAAACAGTTCCAAGCCAAGGCAGGCCTGCGCTTCAGCTGTTTAGGAGAAAAGATTTTCGCTGGAGGTATTTTGAGCAATATATTAAATGAAAGGTGAGAATGGATCAAAAAAATGTTCACAAAAAAGAAGGCCAAATTTCGGCCTTCTCTCATTACCTCCTGCCGCGGCCAGGGCCCCGGCTTCCATTCGAAGCAGGACCCTGTTCTCTGCGGCTGCCTGTTCCATCTGATCTTCTGGAGCGCTGGCTGTCACGGCTCCGACCCCCGCTTGAATGTGTGCCATCAGGCCTTGGGTTTCTTTCAGCAGATCTTCCCCCTGACGATTTCCGGCCATCACTAAGAGAGCGCCTGTCCCCTGATCGGCGACCATTCTCTCTCCGCTCATCATGTGAATAGCTGCGGCTTTCGCCATCGGCTCTGCGTGCTTCATTCGAACGGGTGCGCCTCTCCCCTGAACGGGTGCTGCGGACTTCCCGGCTCCCCCGTCCTTCACTCCGGCCTCCAGTCCTTCTCCGTGATTCAGCGCCGCCAGCCCTGCGGTCCCTGTCAGAACGATTTTTAGGTTTATCTCCACTGCTGCTTTTCTCCCCATCAGCTGTTGAATTGGCTGTCGCAGCGCTTTCTTCTTTAGGCAGTCTTATGTTCAGCTCCTGCTCGATCGCTTTTAAAGCCGCCTCATCTTTTTCTGCGTAGAAAGTAACAGCAAGGCCGTCTTTGCCTGCGCGCCCGGTGCGGCCGATGCGGTGAACATAGCTTTCGCTGTCCTGTGGGATGTCATAATTATATACATGTGTCACGCCCTCCACATCAAGGCCCCTGGCCGCTACATCGGTTGCAATCAGAAACTGGATTTCAGCATCACGAAACTTTTTCATGACTTTTTCACGTTTCGCCTGGGTAAGATCCCCATGAAGTTCTTCGCATGAGAACCGCTGTGATTTCAAGGCATCGTATAATTTTGTGGCCCTGCGGATCGTCCGGCAGAAAATGATCGCCATGAATGGCCGGTCTTCCCTGATCCTGCTGATAAGGGCATTCTGCTTGGCTCGGTCTGTCGTAAAAATAGCCAGCTGTTCGATCGCTTTTTCGGGAACATATGTTTTTTCAATGCGTATGCTCTCCGGCTCCTTCAGATGTTTTTTGGACAATTTCCTGATATCGTCAGGCATGGTGGCTGAAAACAGCATCGTCTGCCTTGAAGCAGGCGTCTGGCTGATAATCAGTTCCATCTCATTCAGAAAACCAATATGCAGCATCTGATCTGCTTCATCAAGGACAAGGAACGATACCTCCTCGAGCTGGACAGTCCCCCTCCTGAGATGATCAAGAAGACGGCCAGGGGTAGCCACTACAATTTGTGTCTGTTTTTGCAGTTTATGCAGCTGCTTTTCGACATCCTGGCCCCCATAAACGGCAAGCACATTCAAGTCCGGCATCCCTTCGATCAGCTTTTTCACTTCAGAAGTGATTTGCAGTGCGAGCTCTCTAGTCGGCGTGACAATCAGTGCCTGCGTGCTTCCATTAGACGGATCTATTTTTTCCAGGATAGGAAGAATGAACGCCAGCGTTTTTCCTGTGCCTGTCTGTGCCTGGGCGATGATATCCCTGCCTTCCAATACGATTGGAATCGCTTTTTCCTGAACAGCGGTCGGTTCATCAATTCCCTGGGCCGCCAGTTTATGTATAAGAGGATCTGAGATCCCGAGTTGTTTAAAATTCAATCTAATCCCTGCTTTCTTTTGGACAATACTCCTATTATCTGCGATAGCTTCATTAAATAGCAACCTTTATCGGACTGTGAACAAAAAAAGAGACCCGGGAGGCCTCTATAGGACAGAAGAATGAATAGCACGCTTTGTTTCCAATAAATCATTTATGACCATCTTATCTGGAGGGCTGATATTTTCAGGCAGCTGGTCCAGCGGGAAAAACTCCACCTTTTCAGCCTCCTCAGCATCAGGTGCAGCAGTTCCATGATATTCCGTGCAAATATAAGCGGCAATGACATTATAAACCTCGTCGCCATGAGGATACTTATAATATAACTCCTCACCGGAATATACTTTGAAAAATGAAAGATCATCGGCATGAAAGCCTGTCTCTTCCTTCAGCTCCCTGAGTGCTGTGCTTTCGAGTGACTCTCCCGGCTCAAGCGATCCGCCTGGAAGGCCCCAGCAGCCATTGTCTTTTCGCAGCTGCAGCAGCAGCCTGTCCATTCCATCCAACAGCAGGACACTGCTTCCCGCAGCAATAAGCGGCCGCGTCCCTACCACCTTTCTTAAATCCATTATATATCCCATGATTTTCCCCCCTGTATTAGTTTGGCAAGCTATGAACATCCGGCTTAGATCCATTTCGAAAACCAGGCAACATAATAGGCAGCGGGCAGGAATAATGCCTGTGCAAACAGCGTCCCGGCGAATTTGCTTGTCATCATGGTCAGTGAATAGCTCTTCAAATATACATAGCCGGCCTTTTTATTGGCGACCCTGTCAGCGAGTATAGAGGCTTTCGGATCAACAAAAAGGGTCAGCAGAATGGTGGCGAAGCCATTGATGATGCCTGATGACATCATGGCTGCCCCCTGGTATTCAGGAGCGAGCGCTGAAGCATACAATGCTGCAAGGATGCCCACTGTATAAATCCCCGAAATCAGGACATTAACGGCAAATAAGCGTTTAGGAACCGTCTGAAAAGTGATGCCGTCCAGATAAGAGAGCCTCGGAAAACGAAAGCAGGTGGCTGCTTTTTTGAGGCTTGCTATGGTAAACCCTTTTTTCAGCACTTTGATATAAGATCCTTTTTCTTCCGACAGCTGGACAATGGTCCGCGAAAAAATGCCGATGAAGGTCGGGAACAGCAATATGCCCAGCACGACCCCGGCAGATGATACAAATAAAAGGAATCGGTATTGGTCCTCCAGAAAACCAAGCTTGTCCCCTTCAGGAGCTAAATCGGCCAATTTTGCTGTCATCGGCTGCTGAAAAAGAGTGGAAAACCTGGATATGAGGACAATGGAGCTGAAAAGGGATAATGCAGTGGCAATAAGGCCGACCCTTGCCCCTGACAGCCTTGCCGAATAAGCCAGTGTTTCTACAGCCGTGATGACCAGCAGAAGCAAGGCTATTAAAAGCAATTTCCCTGTAATGAAGGCCGCCATACTCCCCCTCCTTTTTGTTTTATTTTAAACCAAAAGGAAGATGATGGGAAATAGTATCTTTAAAACTTAGCTCTGTTAAAGTTCTATGTTGGAAATTACTGATAAAATATGAAACTTCATCATCTGCGGAAGTCCCATTTTACATATTTGCTTGCTAAACTGACGGACCAGATCGGTAAAGTCTATGTAAAAACAATCCGCGCACACCTATAAAAGGAGCGGACCTTCGCGGAATGAGGGAAGCTGTGACAGGCACAAAAATAAGCGGAGAAACTCCCGCTTATTTTAAGGCTTGCTGGTCAATCAAATAAAGATCCATTTAATCTTATCAGCAACAGACTTTTACAGAGCCTAAAACTTAATTTCCATCACTGTAGATATATCATGGAAGCCGATTTCCTCGTACATCCTCTTGGCCGGATTTCCCTGAAAAACATTCAGCTGCACCTTTTCATATCCCTCCCGCCTGAACACTTCCACCGCATGGGACATCAGCTTCCGCCCAACTCCAAGCTTTCTGTATGGCGGGAACACATAAAGGGAATACAAAAATGCCGCATTGTTTCCATTTACAGGATTTGAATCCCTTCCTGCCATCAGCCAGCCGAGGATATTGTAATCGTGGACTGCCACATAAAAGAACGCCCCATTCTGCAGCGCCGGAATAAATGCACCCAATCCTTTTTGGGGATCATTCTGGAGATGCCCCATTGAGCTTTCCTCCATCACATGCACGGTTGTATAAAGCAGCTGTTCTGTTTCAGCCCGATTCGCTTTTCGTATAAACAAAAGGCAGCACCCCGTTCATTTGCTTTCAGCATAATATATGCCGGACAAATGCCCATGGTGCCGCTCATCCTGTTTCAGCCGGTATTCTCAGTTGGATTGGAATCCCAGACCTTTTTCTTCATAATTAACACTGCAATGGCGATCAAAGCAATGATGCCCAGGCTAACGAAAAATCCGGGACGGATATTTTTTTCAAGCAGAGTGCCGCTGACGGCTGCCAGGATCAGAAGCAGTGCCGCCGAACCCATCAACTTGCTCCAAATCTTCGCTTTGAGAAGCTTAAATGAAGAAATGACGATAAAAAACCAATTATATAGAAGCAGTATCCCTGCCGCTGTTGTAATATACTCATAAATCTTACCCGGCAGTAGCAGGGCGGTGATAATCGATAACAGCAGCCCGACAGAAGCCAGCCCCAGGGATGGCAGGGGCAAATCCTTCAATTTTTTGATTTTTTTTCCGAAAAAAGCCGGTGCATCCCCATCCTTAGCCAGTGTCACAAGAAGATTGGTCACTCCGAAGAGTGAAGCAGTCATGGTTGAAAACCCGGCAATGATGATTGCCCCGTTAAAAACATGCGGAAAGAATGGCAGATGATTTTTCGACAAAGCCGTAATGAACGGGCTTTCTTTCTCATGGAAAGCATCAATCGGCACCATCGCGACAGCAAGCCCCAGGGAGATCACATAAATAGATGCCAGGAGGATCAGCATCACACTCCCCGCCTTTGGTGCATCTTCCTTCTTTTTCAGATGCATGGCCATCAGCCCGATGACTTCAATCCCCCCATAGGCATAGAAAGCATAAATAAGGGAAGACCAGAAGCCTTTAAAACCGTCTTCAAAAAAAGCACCTGCAGAGTCCGGGATCCCTGGCCGGTCCGCATCGCTGTGCAGCCAGCCGAACATGGCGGCTGCCGCCAGAATGATGAACATGATGATGGCTGCCGTCTTTACGACTGCCAGGATATCCTCTATCTTATCGAAGCCTTTTGTACCAGTCAGTACAACAAGGATGGACAAAATGGCATAGCCGGCTGCAAACACCCATAATGGCACATCCGGGAACCAGAATCTCGACAAAATGGATAAGGCAGTCAGCTGGCTGCCCATGATCAGAATATTAGAGGTCCAATAATTCCAGCCGCAGCTGAAGCCCGCCCATTTTCCATAAGCCTTTTTTGCATAATAGCAGAAAGATCCTTCCTGCGGGTCCTTTGCAGTCATCTTTGCAAGCAGGTTAAAAACTATATAAGTTCCAATTGCAGCCAGAATGAATGAAAAGACGATGGATGGGCCAGTAATCTTGATGCCGATGGCAGAGGCCAGGAAATACCCGGTCCCGATTGTACAGCCTACCCCTGTCAAGGACAGCTGCCACCATTTCAGATTTCCTTCCTTCCCTCCCTTGCTTCCTTTACCTGAACTGCTTGGATCACAACTAGCACTGCTCATTTTCTGCCTCCCTCTTAGAGAAAAATGAATCACTCTCATTTATCCGACAAACACTATACAAGATTATCGTTTCTAATCGGCGGCCAGAAAATCCGGTGAAATAAATGGAATCAGGGAGGTGTTATTTGTGTTCGGGGATAAAAACAGGAAAATGATTAGTGCAGGAGTCATTCTCTCAAGCTTTTTCAGCCTGATCATCATTGGAATGACGATTTATCATCATCTGCGGATCGAGGAATTAATCAAAAGGGTTCAGAACAGACAAAAGGTGAATTAAAGGCTTGTTTTTCTTTTTAATGTGGCTGGAGGAGGAGTGACAAATATGAGGGGAGTCTGGAATCAGGCTGAGTGGAGTCATGATTCCCCTTTTGGCAGCCGGATCGTGTATCTCAGGAGCCTGTTGGGGTACATGACTTCCCATTACACGGCCGGGTCATGTATCCCAGGAGCCTGATGAAGTACATGACTTCCCTTTGCACGGCCGGGTCATGTATCCCAGGAGCCTGATGAAGTACATGWCTTCCCTTTGCACGGCCGGGTCATGTATCCCAGGAGCCTGATGAAGTACATGWCTTCCCTTTGCACGGCCGGATCATGTACCCCAGGAGCCTGACGGAGTACATGACTCCCCTTGCACTGCCGGCTCATGTACCTGATAAGCCCAATGTAATACAGTACAACCCGTTAGAATGGGGAGTCATGTACCAGCCCTGATTTCCCCTCCCTTCTCTCAAAGAACCGCCATAGCCAATAATACTATCAGTCCATACAAAAAAAGCCGCAGCCGTCATGGCCATGGCTAATCGCTATTTTCACTTAAAAAACTCAATCCCCCGGAATAATACCCTGCTACATCAGGATGACTTTCAAGCTCTTTCCTCCCTTTTTCTGTAAGGGAATAGGTTCCGCGGCTGATCCTTTCAAACCAGCTGTAGTAGTTTTTATGGAGGATTGATTGGGTTTTATCGCCGGTGCCCATTTCGCGGAGCTTCTTTGGCGACAAGGGGCCAAAGCGCTTCAGGCAGCATGCGATGTGGATGCAATTCTCCTTGTAGGCAGTCATAATCTTTGTCTGGGTGACTCCGCCCACATTATAGTCTCCATTCCGCCCGCTGATTTCGGACAGCATTTTTTCTTTCCTTTTTTTATTCAGGCGGATGCTTTTTTTGCGGTCGAATGCTCCCGGTTCCATCAGGATTTCCATTTTGGCGGAACCCGCCTGGAAAGAAACTATAATAAGGCCGAGCTCAAGCCGCCGGATGAGATGGCTGATATCATTCCACTTTTTCGAGCGGAGCCTGTATTTAGGCTTTGGGATCGCAATATATACCTGGTCGGAGAGCTTTTGCCTTTTGGCCGCCTGCACAAGCAGCTCGACTGTCAGATTGAGCTTCAGCTCAACAATGATGAGCTCCTCTTCTTTCACAGCCACAACATCACAATCATGAACCTCTCCATAAACCTCGTAGCCGAGTGCAGAAAAATGCTTTTGTATGGGTCTGTATAAATCTGCTTCATATCTTTTTACTTTTG
Source organism: Bacillus infantis (assembly GCF_008180445.1). Lineage (GTDB taxonomy): Bacteria > Bacillota > Bacilli > Bacillales > Cytobacillaceae > Bacillus_AB > Bacillus_AB infantis_B. The sequence continues at coordinate 208,088 of NZ_VTER01000006.1, read as the reverse complement.
TGTTTTTCATTGCTGCTGCCTTTCTGTCTAATTGTTTCTTTTAAAGAAGTTTGAGGCCGCTATAAGGAGGATTCCTCCTATAATGACAGGTACGGACAGATTGCTTGCAGCTTCCGGCACATCCCCGATATCAAGCAGCGGATTGACGGCAAAACCAGCTGCAAAAAGGGCCATGCCCAGGAAATATAGTGTCTTGCCTGTCTTTGAAAGGCGATTGATCATTAATATTTGCCTCCTTTATACTAAACGGCTTTAGTAGCCGGCATCTCCCTCTGCTGATGATTCATGCGGTTAAGGAGGCTGCCGGCCGAAGCAGCCAGAATCTGCTGAAACAGCATGCCCATGATAACCGGGACTGCCACCGGGGCCGGAAAATAGGCAATGGCCAGTACGGCACCTGCACTGATGTTTCTCATGCCGCTGTTATAGGTAAGAGAGATAATTCCTGCTGTTTCTTCTTTCATGACCTTCCCTGCGAGAAAACCGAGAAGGTAAGCAGTAATAGAAAGCATAAGGACAGCAGCTGCTATTCCCCCAAGTTTGCTGGAAAGTGTCTCAAGATACGGGGCAATCGCTGAACTGTTAATGGCGACTACCACCCCGATGCCTATTTTGGAAAAAGGTGATAGGAATGGATTTAATTTTTTCGGGGCTGTGCCTTTAGACAGCTGATTTGCTGCCATTCCCGCAACTGACGGGAGCACAATCATCCAAATCAGCCCTCCCATCATATCGGCTGCATTCATTTCTACCGATGCACCAGCAAAGAGATGCAGAATGAATGGCACTGCAAACGGGGCGATCATAGTGTCGACAAGAATGATGCATAAAGTCAAGAAGGTCTTGCCTTTATAAAGAGTCACCCAGACGAGGCTGGTGATGCCGGTTGGAATGACAAAGGAAAGGATCAAACCTGTCTTAGTGTAGGCATCATCCGGAAAAAACAGGGCTCCAGCGCCAAATGCTGCTGCCGGCATCACCAGGTGAAGGAGCACCAGGCAGATGATGATCGGAAGCGGGTGCAAAATGACCTTCTTCAAATCGCTGAAGCTTGAGCCGAGGCTTCCGGAAAATGTCATGAAAGCAAATAGCCATGGCACGATAAAGACAAGATGATGAAGCTGATCTGCAAATGTAATGCCGAGAAGGACGGCCAGAGGCGTCATGAACGGCATGAATTTTTGTAAAAATCTGTTTAGCTTATCCAGCATAATTTCTCCTCCGGCCTTTGTGGTTTAAAAAGAAGGTGAACGGGTATTACCCTTTTGGGGCTGGAGGATTTCCGCCTAATTCATCGATCAGCCTTTCAGCTGTCCTTCTGTACATATTGCCCATATGCACGAGTGAGAGAATCAGGAGGATCTGTTCAAGCTCACTGCTGCCGGCTTCCAGCTGTTCTGCCTGTTCACGTGCCAGGCGGCCGCGGAGCGGGACATCTTCTTTAAAACCTGACAGATTCTGTTCTGCCAGCTGGAGATAGCTGCTGTAAAAGTCCTCGATCCGCAGATTCCCTTTTAATGCCTTATTGTTGGCCCCATCCAGGGTCTGTTTGATATCCTGAATGGACAGGGACCCTTTAAGCTGATAGATGAGGCTGATCATCATGAGCTGTTCACGGGAATATTTTTTATTTTTGACCGGGGTGAAAAGCTTTCCTTTGGCATAGTTGTTGATCATCGTTTTGGTGAGGACCTTTTCCTCCTCATTGCGGGTGGCAGAGCCAAATGTGTTCTCAAATAGCTGGATCACCTGATCCATATAAAGATCAATGCCTGGAAGCTCTTCAGGCAAAAGCTGCTTTTCAAAGCCAAGGGATTCGATCAGCTCTGTTATATTGTTTTTATCCATATTGTTTAACCTCTAGCTTTCTATGTAGTGCGCTTCCTTTATTTTACCATAAGTGAGAACTATTTGTTGACGGGAAGGTAAAATCGTTATATCATGATAAGTAGTTATCAATACTACGTATCGTTATGTAAGGAGGAATCGTCTTGAATTCTTATATCCGCGAGCCAATCAACGGGCTCACACATCTTGCTGGCGCCATCCTGTCGTTCATCGGCCTGCTGGCAATGGTCATCAAAGCCTCGATGGAAACTTCATCTCCAGTTGCAATCGCATCCTCTATCGCTTTTGGCGTCAGCATGATTCTTTTGTATTCTGCTTCAGCAACCTATCATATGGTGATTGCAAAGGATAAGGTGATTGCTTTCCTGCGCAGGCTTGACCACTCAATGATCTTTGTTCTGATTGCCGGGTCTTATACTCCATTCTGCCTTGTGAGCCTGAACGGCACAACAGGCTGGGTCATTTTTTCCATTGTCACCCTTGTAGCCGTCTGCGGCGTCATTTTCAAAATGGTGTGGTTCAATTGCCCAAGATGGCTTTCAACTGTCCTGTATATCGCAATGGGCTGGATCATTGTATTGGCTTTCTCGCCGCTGTCAGAAGCCATGTCCTTTCATGGCGTGTTCCTTCTATTGCTTGGTGGGATTTTCTACACGGTCGGAGGCATCATCTATGCAGTCAAGCCAAAGTTCCTGGAATTCAAGCATATGGGCTTCCACGAAATTTTCCATGTATTCATTATGATGGGCAGCATGGCCCACTTTCTCAGTGTTTACCTTTATGTTCTGTAAGCGAAGCTGAACGGATTATCCGTCGGCTTTTTTTATTGCCTTTTACACCATGCCCTCAGATATACTTATGCTGTTTATTTAGTAATGCAAAACCCTTATATCCCTGTTCGCTTTTTGAGGAGATTTCTGACAGCTCTTCCTGCGTCTGCCCCAATGCTGAAAGAACTGAACCGGCAGCCTGGATCCAGCTACCTGAAATATCGAGCGATTTGCCTTTAGAGCTCTCTTCTGCATCCGAACGTGTCTGAAAGGCATCGAGGATAAGAAATGTGCCGAATGCCTGAAGGGAATTGCCGGTGGCCTGCAGAAAACTGCCGATGATCTGAAAGGTTCGGCCTTCTGCAGTTGGATCAATCAGCTCATCACCAAGAACAGTGATTGATCCCAGTGCCTGTATCAGATTTCCTGCAATGATAAGCTTTAATTCGTTTTCTTCTCCAGGATCTAAGACTAGTCCTGCAATTACGGATAGATTGCCGGCCGCCTGCAGTTCATTCCCTATTTTCTCCAGGGAAGGCCGGTCTTGTCCGTCCGCCTCCAAAGCGCTTCCTGCCGCCTGCAATTCATTGCCTATAATGATCAGTGCCTCGGCGGCGCTGTCATCCAGTACTAGCCATTCAGACGTCCCAATTGCGGCTATAATCGTCCCGGCAGCCTGAGTCCAGGCGCCGGCAATCTCCTTTTTTTGATTTTTCATTACAGATTCCCGCCTGTTCTGCTGCTCGCTTACCAGGACAGCCGATGTCCGCCCTTTCCCCAGTATATTCAAGAGCTGCTCAGCTGGTCAGCTTTCTGTTTCAGCTATTATTTCTTATAGCCATATTTTTTGGGGGAGAGTATAATAGGGAATAAAATTCAGTATATTGGGATAATTAGACCGGAAAGGAGCTGGCTATGAGAGAAATAATGATCGGCATTCTTGCTTCCGTGTTTTTTGCGGTTACATTCATTCTGAACAGAACGATGGAGCTTGCAGGCGGCAGCTGGCTTTGGAGCTCTTCTTTAAGATTTTTGTTCATGGTTCCTTTTCTTGTCATCATTGTAGCTTTACGCGGAAATGGAAAACAGCTATTAACAGAAATGAAGAGACATCCTTTCTGGTGGCTGTTGTGGAGCTTTTTTGGGTTCGTCCTTTTTTATGCCCCCATCACCTATGCAGCAAGCTATGGGCCCGGCTGGCTTGTAGCCGGTTCCTGGCAGCTGACGATTGTCGCTGGGACACTGCTTGCCCCCTTATTCACTTCAGGCAGCCTTGAAGGAAAAAGAAATAAAATTCCCTTTAGGGCCCTTTGCTTTTCGCTTATCATACTGGCTGGAGTCATCCTGATCCAGCTTCAGAAAGCAGACACTTTATCTCCCGCTGAAATGGCCGCAGGAATCCTGCCGGTCGTAGTGGCAGCCTTTGCCTATCCGCTCGGAAACCGGAAAATGATGGAGCTTTGCGGAGGAAGGCTTGATACCTTTCAAAGGGTGCTGGGCATGACAATGGCGAGCCTCCCTTTCTGGCTCATCATCGCAGGTGCCGGCTACGCAAATGCCGGCCTTCCTTCCACAAGCCAGCTCTTGCAGACCTTCATTGTCGCCATTTCATCAGGCGTTATTGCGACAACCTTATTTTTCATTGCAACCGACCGCGCGCGCCATGATCAATCAAGGCTTGCAGCAGTGGAAGCGACACAGTCGACACAAGTGCTGTTTGTGATGGCAGGTGAAGTTCTCCTGTTTTCTGCACAGGCTCCTGACACCCTTTCTTCAGCAGGACTGCTGGTTATTGTAATCGGAATGGTGCTGCACAGCCGGTTCTCGCAATCTAAAGCTAAGCCCTCTCTGGCAATTCCGGCTTCACCTGTTAAAAAACAGGCTTGAAAACCCAAAGGACAAGACATTTCAATTGTCTCGTCCTTTTTCTGTTATTGAAAAATCTTTGCTTTTGTCCCCTGCAAGCATCCGGTGGAATGGGCATTTGCTGAGTGCACTATCATCATCCCTTAAGAAATATTGCTGCCACTCATAATTATTTTCAGTTCCATAACTGTTTAAATGAGGATGGGCTCCGATACTGTCGTAAGCTGCCAGCCGGTCGCGTATTTTGCTTTTTACTTTTGCAGCACGCTCCGGGGCCGAATTGAACTCATCCAGCACCCAGCGGGGTGTGATTGCCAGCATGAAATAGGGGAAATATCTGCTTTGCCTGTTTACGTGAGCAGGTGTGGCGCAATACATGAAATACTGTTCACCATGGCTGCAGAACTCCCAAAGCGGATCGTGCGGGTCCTCTGGAATATGGGCCGGCCATTTTTCCCTGTCCCTCTCTGCTAAAAGGTTCATCTGCTGCCAAAAATGGTTTTCAAACTCCTCCACCGTCCCCTGCTCCGCCAGCTGTTCATTTGTTTCAAAAAAGACAATGAGCGAAGTATAACTGCCAAAGCTCCTTGAATGTACTGTAAACTCCCTCATCATTTCTGCCAATTCGCCTGCTGAAGAAATATCCCGCGGATCTCCGGCAAATCCATAGCGCAGCTGCTGAAGGGCATGACCCTGGGTAGCCGGGATACAGGGGAATCGGTCTTTTTTATTGCCCAGCTTTGCCTGGAACGCCCTCAATGCATCTGCTTCCCAGCAATCTGTTTTTTTCAAGCCGGATATATCGCTGATTAATTGCATGCTGATCCCTGCCTCCTGTTTGCTTTTTCATCTTATTCAGGATAGGCCTTAAATGGGTTTGTACAGCGGAAAACCGGGCTTATACAGGGGAAAATTGAATACCCGTTTCACAGTTGGACAATAATGATAAGGTTTTTTACTAACTTAAACCAAGGAGATCATAATGGAACATATTGCTTACACTCAATCTGCCGAAAAAGTTTTGAAGCTTCCTACAAGTGCACGGCCATTGGTGAATCCTGATGATGTCTGGGTCCCAGAAGGGTATAAAGTGGAGGTGGCCGCTGCCGGCCTGTCCTTTCCGACCGGGATGGGATTTGCGGAGGACGGCACACTTTACATATTAGAAGGCGGAAGCACATGGCCGACAAGGCCTGCCCTCCCGCCAAGGATTTTAAGCCTGAATCCTGGTGGAATGCTCGATGTTTTTGCGGTGGAGACACTTGGCGGACCGCGCGGAGTCGTCTGCAGGGACGGGAAACTCTATGTATCCTGCAAAGGTGGCTATCTTGCACGCATTGTGGCATATGACAGAAAAACGAAGGAGCGCACCGTCCTTCATGAAAAAATACCGAGCGGCGGCTGGCATGAACCCGGAGGACCCGTTTTTGGGCCGCATGACGGATTATTGTATTTTGCCAATGGATCGGTTTCCCAAAACGGCGTCTGCCTCCCTGCAGGCTTTACGGTCGACCTAGCTAAACATCCTGAAGCACACGATGTCCCCGGAGCGGATATTACCTTGACAGGGCATAATGTAACATCCCGAAACCCTCTCATGCCCTTCCCTTTCTTAACAGAGACAGGCGCTTTCAAGCCTTTCGGGACACCAGCGCAGAAAGGGGAAAAAGTCAAAGGGGAACTATGGTGCTCAACGGGCCTCTGGAGATCCAAACCGGATGGAAGTGAACCTGAATTATTGGCCTGGGGGCTCAGAAACCCATATGGACTGGCTTTCAGTGAAGATGGCGAATTATATGCATCAGACAACTGCCTGGAGGAAAAAGGCGAACGATCGATCGCCGGCGACCCTGATAGAATCTGGCATATCCGCAATGCCAAAACAAAGCATGGAACAGTGAAAACGCCTGACTGGTACGGTTTTCCCGATTACCGGGCAGATGGCGTGCCTGTATGGGATGAACGCTGCAAGCCGGCAAAAGGCAAGGCTGCCGAGCAGCTGATTGAGAATCCTCCTGAATGGGCAGGCCCTCCGGTTTACCTGGAGAAGCCTCATTCAGCCATGACGAAAATGGAGTTTTGCACATCCGATTTCTTTGGTCACCGCGGGAAACTTTTTGTAACAGAATGGGGTACCTACGCACCCCTCAACACCCCGCACGAGAAAGATCTTAATAATGGATTCAGGGTGGCGATGGTTGATGTTAAAACAGGAACTTCTGAGGTATTCCTCCGCAACCGGGCCCCTGGAGCCGCTTCCTATTCAGGCTCAGGCGGAATAGAAAGACCTGTTGACTGCAAATTTCATCCGGACGGAAAAAGCTTGTATGTACTTGATTTCGGCTGCTCCCCTGTGACAAAAGGTTACATTCAGGCATATGGCCATACAGGAGTATTATGGAAAATAACAAAGGAATGATTGGAGGTTATGAATATGCAGGAACAAAAGGCCATTCTTATTGAGCTGGGAGAAGATTATATTGAAATGCAGATAAATGAAATGGAAAAATGGTTCGAACATATCCTCACAGCCCAAACCGCTCTTGAGTTTATGCTGGCAAAAGCTGTGACCGCAATCCGGGAGCCCCATATCAGGGAAGCTATTGAAAAAATCCAGGAATCGCAGGAGCATCACGCGGAAAGTGCGGAAAATCTTTTTCGCTTTATCGGCCGAACAGCAGATGACCGTAAAGACCGGATTCTCGGCACGGTGATCGGCAAAGCGGAAGAAGCTTTATTATCTTTTCAGGACTTCCTCGCAGGTGCAAAAGGATCCTGGCAATCACTGCATCACCTTCTCCTGTTAAACCAGCAGGCAATGGGCGCTTTTGCTGTTGGTGAACAGCTCGGCCTTTCTGTCGGAAGCAGAGAAGTTGCCGACGCATGCTTTCTGATCGTCCATGATAAAACGATGCACCAGCTGCTGCTGCAGGAATATATGCTGGAGATGGCTCCTATCTCAATTTTATATAAGAAACAGGTATAATCCCGCACAGAAGCGCATTGCCTAGGTAATGTCAAAGTTCTATGAAAAATCAATTCTAAGTTAAGATTCTTTCACTTAACTGGCATAATCGCTGCCGCAATCGCTCTTGACAAACACGCCAATGGTTTGGGAAGTGTTCGTCAAGGGCGAAGGGGACAAAAGAAGGCATGCCAAATAAGCCCTTGGTTTTACCATTTTAAACCATTGGCAAGTTCGGTTTGTCAAGAGTTCGCTTCGCCGAATGCTGGTTAAGGGCTCTGCTAAACAAAAGCTAGGCCGCCTGCTCCTCGATCCAACCCTGGGCTAAACCAATCAGCTTTGCCCATCTGGCAGGCATATTCGGCAGCTGAAGAAGTTCTGGCTGAAGGACCGGCACTTTTCCTTCCAGCGCTGAGTGCGGACGTAAGAAGTTAAAATACGCCACAAACAATGTCACGTAGGAAACGGAACCGTGTTCGGATCCAAAGCCGTGCGTTTGACGGTAGGATCCTTTGAAGGTCCGGTTCAGCCGTTCGATGATCTGCTTTAATGGCCGGTATTCGGTCGATACGGGATCTTCGTTCGTCAACCCAATTACCTGCTTGATATCAAACGAAATCTTATGCTGGGCAAAGAATTGCTGGGCTAATAAGTAAATGGGGTTGCCATCAACGACGAAGGTCAAGTCTTCTGGAATCTTTTTTAACTTCATCAAGACTTCATCAATGGCCAGGATCGCTGTTTGTGTATCCCGGTTACGGGAGACCGGATAGGCCAGGATAATCTTCTTCACCGCATCGAAGAAGAAGAACAGATAGTGCCAGCGGCCACCGACCCGGATATAAGTTTCGTCGCCGCAGAATTGGTCAGAGAGCTCGTAAGGATAATGATCCACATACGGYTTGAGAAGTAACGCTACGCTGTTCTCATAATTCAGGATGCTTTGGTGGGATATATCCAGGCCATGAACATCCTTCATTATGGCGGCTGTTCGGCGCGCTGACAGTCCATAATTCACATGGTAAGTCAGGATAAGGCCCAGCGTGTGAGGCGACACATAAAGCCTTGATAAATCAACCTTTGGCTTCTTAGATGACTGCTTGGAAAGTGGCTTGTAATCAATGTGGAACTGGCGAAAAACATAACGCATCTTGAAAGCCTGAGGGTTTTCCTTAAACCGTTTTTTCTCTTTGGACGTAAGTCCATTCAGGTTCCGTTTGTAGAAGGTGCACGCATTATTCTTACACTTGTAGACATCAAAATCTTTTCGTTCTTTTACTTTTTCAAGAGTTTTCAAGCAATGAGGGCATTTCAGGATGACTTCCTTGGAAAACTGGTTTTTTTGATTGAACACACATGCACACACCTTGCACTGATACTGCCCCTTGCCTCCATTATTGGCATAAAGGTAATCTSCCGGAGCACCACACTTTGGGCAGATTACATTGGACGGTACGGACGTTTTAGTGTTGGCATGGCGCCTTACCGGCTTCATTGGCTTTCCTTTCTGCTCGGAATACTYCGACAGAAGCACTTTGTAATCCAACTTTTGCAAGGTTTCAATGACCGGAAGGTCATCTACCTGAAGCTTTCGGTAAGGCTGGTTCACCGGCTGTTCCTTGGGCTTATCAAACATATTTTTGCCGATAAGCAGGGTGAGAAGAGTTCGCAGAATTTGATCTTGGTACTTAATAAAAGTTAATAAATAGGTTATAATTTGAGGGTACAACTTGTCACTTCCTTTCTGGGAATTGGGTGTGTGGTAACCTCAATTATCTTCAGAATTCAGGGGGTGGCAATTTTTTTGCTTAAAAAGCCCTCTCTGATAGGATTTTATAGCCTATTTCTTATAAAAGTTTTGACAATACGANTCGGTAAGGCTGGTTCACCGGCTGTTCCTTGGGCTTATCAAACATATTTTTGCCGATAAGCAGGGTGAGAAGAGTTCGCAGAATTTGATCTTGGTACTTAATAAAAGTTAATAAATAGGTTATAATTTGAGGGTACAACTTGTCACTTCCTTTCTGGGAATTGGGTGTGTGGTAACCTCAATTATCTTCAGAATTCAGGGGGTGGCAATTTTTTTGCTTAAAAAGCCCTCTCTGATAGGATTTTATAGCCTATTTCTTATAAAAGTTTTGACAATACGACGATCCAAACAGGGGTATCTTGTATGATTTGCCTGCAGGAGGTGTGGAGCCTGGCGAGACTATAACAGATGCTGTGAAAAGAGAAGCTAAAGAAGAAGCGTGCATAGAAGTGGAGGTCGGCCCATTGGCCTTTGTCTATGAATATGCACCGCAACTAAATGGCGAAAAATATGGGCCGGTCCATACCCTGGTGATGATGTTTGAATGTACTAAACTAAGCGGCTCGGCTGCAAGGATGCCAGAACAGCCAGACCCTAATCAGACGGGCGTAAAGTGGATAGCATTATCGCGGCTGGGAGATATTCAGCTCTATGCAAACATAGGAAAGCAAATTCAGAATTATGCCATACATAAGAGGAATATTGATTTGATTGAGGAGCAGCGGCTTTAATTTAGATAAATCATTCAGATAAGGAGATAGGGGTCAGGCCTCTTCTGCCGTTCTCGCCGGTTGGGCCAAGGGACCTGTCCCCTCGGCTCCCCTGCTCTCAAAAAGGAGCATTCCTGTTAGAAGGATTTTCGGGGCCTTGAACAAAAAAGAGCCCTCTTGGTATGATACGGGGTGTCAAATCGTGCGCCGATATGACCCCTAACTTAGTTAACCAAGGAGGACTCCTTAATGGATTTTAAACAAAATCAGAAAATTAATCAAGTCACCGAAAATACACTTGTGATTGGAATCGACATTGCCAAGCGGACTCACTATGCTTGCTTTGTAGATGACCGAGGAAGAGTGCTTCAGAAATCCTTCTCAGTTTCCCAGTTAGAAAATGGTTTTGAGCTTTTCTATCAACGTATTTTGGCCTCCATGAAAGAGAACGCCAAAACAGAAGTGATTGTAGGGATTGAACCTACGGGACACTACTGGCTCAACCTAGCCTATTTTCTAGAGGAACGGGGAATCCCCCTAGCCATGGTTAATCCTATGCATGTTAAGCGATCAAAAGAGTTGGATGATAATTTGCCAACTAAAAACGACCGTAAGGATGCATTGGTCATTGCTCGTCTAGTAAAAGATGGGCGCTTTAGCTATCCGCGCATCCTGAAAGGCATGGAGGCTGAACTCCGCGTTGGGTCATCGTTCAAAGGTAAACTGACAGAGGAATTGGGCGCTGTCAAAAATAGGATGATTCGCTGGCTGGATCGTTATTTCCCTGAGTTTGTCCAAGTATTTCCGTCATTCGGAAAAATGGCATTGGCTGCACTTCAATGCACGCCTTTTCCGAGTGATCTACACCAGAAACAACCCGATGAAGTTTTATCCCTTTATCGAAACGCCGAGGGGCTCAAATCCCCCCAAAAACCAAAAGCAGTGCGTCTTATTGAAGTCGCTGCCAGTTCAATTGGAGTAACAGAAGGACACCAGATGGCCCGTATTGAAATTGCCACGCTTGTCCGCCGTTATCATCAACTTGAACAGGATATTGAAAGCATTACCCGCCATTTAGATACACTTGTAAAAACATCTGTAGAATATGAATGGCTATCAACGGTACCTGGGCTTGGAGATGCCACCATCGTTGACCTACTAGCTGAAATCGGAAGCTTTTCACACTACGAAGATCCACGCCAAATCATTAAACTTGCGGGATTGACGCTGCGTGAGAACTCATCCGGAGAGCATAAAGGGAAAAAACGCATCTCTAAACGGGGAAGGAGAAAGTTGCGAGCCCTCCTATTCCGAGTCATGATGCCAATGATTCGCCACAACGAAGCCTTTAGAAAGCTTCATGAGTACTATACAAACCGTAAGGTTAATCCATTGCGTAAGAAGCAATCCATCGTGGTTCTATGCGGGAAGCTATTAAAAGTTTTGCATGGTATAAGCACGAAGCACAGAGCATTTGATACACAGCGAATGATGAGGGATATTCCAAGTCTCGAAGAGGCTGCATAAGACCCTGCATCCCTTAATGAGACCTAGACAACTGGATGACACGGAGAAGCTGGCACTATTTTATCCATTCGACCCAGAGTCCCTAAAGGAGCTTCGCTAGCCTCTGCCTTATGACTAGACCGAACGAAGGAATGTAGGCACACTGATGCCCAGAGACATGGGAGGGTACGTCATCATAAGCTACGCAGAGATCCATTGTGCATCGTATATTTCCTAACCACCACTTACCATATTTAAACAGTGGTGACCGCGTAGCGTACCCACATGTTGGAATAGTTTCACATAAAAGAAAAAAACTGTTAGAGTTCGTGTCGAAAATTATTTTTTTGACACCCCATTAACGGCTCAAACCGTTGATAAATCAATATTTATAGAGGGAGGCTTTGTGATGAGCAATTGGTGGTATAGCTTATATTTTGTGATCTTAGCAATTGCATCTTTTTTCACAGGGGAAATTGTGACTTTTATTATGCTGGGTTTTATATTATTGAGCCTGAATAATATCAATAACACACTGAAAAAAATACAGAATAGGATTGATAAATCGATTTCAGAAGAGTAAAGGTATTTATGAAAAAATCCAATAGGTGCCCGTCCCCTGCTGTGTTAGAGCGATACTGAAAGCAGGGGCAGGGCACCTTTTTGTTTGCACATAATTGGTTTTGGGCCAGGGGGTTGGGCCAGGGGGTCAGACCCCCTGGCACACCCTGACCGCGCGGCTCTTTGGGCCACAGGGCCAGACCCCCTGGCTCACCCTGACCCCGTGGCTCTCACCCCGTGGCATTCTGGGCCACTGGACCTGACCCCCTGGCTCCAAATGCCAATTTCCCGTTTTATCGTAATTCTTACGGGTAACTGTGAAGTATAGGCCAAACAACATAGATTGGCTTTTATTTATTTTGGCAGTGAAAAATGTGCTTCCAGCAAAGGTGCCAAAAGTATTAAAAAAGGAGGAGTCAAGTGTGAAAAAACAGATAATGACAGCAGCAGTTGCTTCAACTCTGGCCTTGGGAACTGCTCCCCATTTTGCAGGTGCAGTGGAATATGATGAGGTGAAGGATCAATATCCTGCATTGACTGGATGGACAGAAGAGGACTGGAATAACTATTTGGAAGAAAACTATGGAACTTCCTTAGCTGATTATGACACCGTCGGAGACCTTGAGGGTGACCTTGGTGAACCAATTGATCTGGACTCCATTGCCAATGGTGACAGAGGGGACCAGAACATACTTGATATTTTGGAAAAATACGATCTTGATAGTGCAGGGCTTGTCGCTATGCTCGATCAGTACGAGAACCGGGATAATATCTATTTTGCCGGTGACCTTGAAAATGCCCTGCTGGATGAAGGGTATGAGCCTATCAATATAACGGATGAAGAAACAGATGGATCTGATGAATCGGACGAATCAGACGAAAGTACTGAGCCGGAAAAGACTGATGAAACAATTGAAGGAACCGTTAATAATAAGCCGGACTCAGATGAGAACGATGATGTCTTCATGTCAAGGGTAGAGGAAACCTACTTGGAGCCTCTGGGCTGGTCTGAGGAAGAATTCAATACCTATTTAAATGATAATTACGATATGACCCTGGACGATTTTGATCAGCTGGAAGACCTGGTAGCGAAAGTGGGTCCTGTGCTGACTGATGAAAATGAAATGGAATTGATTCAAGAATACGGACTGACAGAAGAAGAATATAAATCGCTCCTGGAAGAGTATGGGGAAACTCCTGAGGACTACCAGTTCCTTTATGAATTGGGCGACGCACTGAGATACTATACAAGTGAATCGCCAGGCAATGCCGAAACCGAAAAAGGGGCAGAAATGCCTGAAACGGCATCAGATTCCCTTTCTTACACTTTACTTGGTGTGGGAGCGGCCATGCTGGGCGGAATGATGCTGGCTGCCAGGAGAAAATTCGGTGACCGCTGATGGGCAGAAGGAACAAGTTTATTGTTCCGCTCCTTGGCTGTATCCTGATCATTTCAGGATTGTCCCTGGCACTATTCAATACTGTGACCTGGGTAAAAGGATATTCCGCGGTTGAAGAGGTAAAGGCAGTTCATCAGGATGTTCCCGCTAAAGAAGCGGACGAAGTAAAGAAAAGCAAAGCAGAACCTCTTTATGCAGAGGAACCTGCTGCCGGGGAGAAGTTCGGTGAAATAGCCTTTCCCAAGCTGGGGATTGCCATTCCTGTCTTTGAAGGAGCAGATGAGGACCAGCTGGCAAAGGGAGTGGGGCATTTTTCAGAAAGTGTTCTTCCCGGGGAGAATAACAACAGTGTATTATCCGGACACAGGGACACAGTGTTTCGCCGGCTTGGTGAAGTGAAAAAAGGTGATCTGATGGTGGTTAAAACAACTGCAGGCAGCTTTACCTACAGGGTAGAAAAGATCAGGATTGTCGATGCCGATGACAGGACAGTCATCGTCCCGAAGCCTGAAGCGTCACTGACTGTTACAACCTGCTACCCTTTTGGCTATATTGGAAATGCACCTGAAAGATTTGTTCTGTTCGGCAGCCTGATTGACTCTGATGTCAGATAAGATATTTGGGAAATAACATTTTCTATAATTTTGTTATCTATATGAGAAGAGAATAAATACCTGTGTTTACTGGGTTTTGTGCAGGGTAAGGGTTAAATATACCTGCTATTAAATGCAGCAGTTTACTGGGAAATAAATTAATATAAGGAGGAGTTTCAATATGGAAAAAATGATTGTTGGCGGAGTATTTCAAAACTCGGATGAAGCAGTAAGAGTGATTGAAAGTTTAAAAGACAGCGGTTTTGATAAAGACCATATCTCTGTCCTTGCAAAAGATGACGATACCTTAGAAAATATTGAGAATGAGACAGATGTAGAAGAGGTTGATCATGGTTCAGACAGAGGAGAAAATGCCGGGAAAGGTGCCGGCATCGGGGCAGGAACAGGCGGAGTGTTAGGCGGAGTCGTCGGCCTGATTGCTGAGGTAGGGCTTCTGACCATCCCTGGAATCGGTGCTTTGGCAGCTGCCGGGCCGCTCGCGACTACTTTAAGCGGCGCAGCCATTGGTGCCACTGGCGGCGGCATCGTTGGGGCTTTAACGGGCGCCGGCATACCAGAAGATAAAGCAAAAGAATATAACAGATATTTAAAGGAAGGCAATATCCTTCTGCTGGTGGAAGTCGACGAGGAACAAAGAGAACAGGTAGAACAAACCTTTACACATTACCGCTCTATGAACACTGACATGTATGTAATCACAACATGATTGAGCACCCATCCTTATTCACGGACCCCATACCTGAGACAGCGCAGTCATTAATCGACTGCGCTGTTTTATTCAATATTCAAACCAGAATCCAGCAATATTGTATCCCTTCCGCTCTTCCTCGCCTTCCAGTTTCATAGAAGCTTTCGCGAATAAAACATACGAATGATAAGTGAATCCTTCGACAGATAAAACTTCAACCTTTGTTTCCAGTGAACCATCAGAATTCGTTACAGAAGTCATTTTCACACATTCAAAACTATGGATGCACTGATACGCCTCTTTGCTGCTGATATAGTCCTGAAACGAATCAGGCTGGGTCGGGATCCTGATCATATTGATAATGAGCAATAGCAATGCAATCAGTATAAACGTTCTTTTTCCGGATTTTGCTGCTGCATCCTCCGGTTTAAAACCGATGAAGACCCCTAATAGTGGATAAAGGGCAATCCACGGCAGCCACGCTATCCTGAATGTGAAATAGGCATATAAAGAAATCATCGTTCCGAAATACAGGTAACGGGCTAATATCAAAAAGGAGTCGGGATGATAGCCGCTCCACTCGTCTTTATTTGCTTTAATGAAAATCTGGTAAAAGAAAAGTGCCGTAATGGCAACCATAAATGCGATATCCATTCCTATTCACCTCTCTGCTGCTGTGCACCTTTTTCCTGATTTTAACATATAAATTGCGGCTGCAATTCTATAAAGGAAAAATTACTCATACACGCCGAGAAAATCACTAAACTAAGGGCTGTATTTCTACTGGCAGGATTATTCGGGTATCTACAGAAATTATTTAATAAGGTTTTTCACTAGAGACGCAAATGCAGGGAGTGAACATATGCAATTCAAAATAATTGCCTTCTGGCAGGATCGGTTATTGCTCGAAACCTTTAAACATGGGCTCGCCTTGCCCTGCTTCAGTCCTAACCGGACACATCTGGCAGAGACGGGGGAGATTGCTGCTTTTTTACAGGAGAAGTTTGGGGTTAAGGCCAATGTCCTGCAGTGTGTCCATGATGAAGGGGGTATGAGGGTCTACTCAGTGTCCATCCTTGAGTCAGGCTTGGAAAATGATATTTACTGGGCTTCTTATCACGAAGCAGCCAGTCTGCTTTCTGCAAAGGACGCTCATTTTTTAAACGAATGGAAGAGCCTCCAGGCAGACCGCTCTGTACCGTGGTTTTCTCCGGACTGGCGGGAGGGAATGGAGCGGTGGGTCAGAAACAAGCTGCGGACTGAGAGAATAGACTTCCAGCAGATCAGAAGCTGGGAACGTTCAGTTCTTTTTAAAATAATCACCGGTGAGGAAAATTATTATTTTAAAGCGGTGCCAAAGATCTTCAGGCATGAAGTAAACGTCAGCTCATTTCTTTGGGAATCCGGCATAAAATATATTCCGGCCGTAATTGCTGCAGATGACAGCGAAGGCTGGCTGCTTATAAAGGAGATACAGGGAGAGCTCCTAGGCAGAGTTGGAAAAGAGCAGGATTGGAGGGAGGCGCTCCTTGCCCTGGCCAGGGTTCAAAAGCTGTCTGTCAAAGAGGCAGGGCGGCTTAGGGAAGAGGGTGTCCCTGGTCGTCCGCTTGCCTCTGTTGTGAATAGCGGGCTGAGGACGGCTGTTGAATCACTTTTAAAAGACGGCACCATTTCAGATGGCCAATTTTCAAGGCTGGCGGAAAGTACCTCTGAAGCAAACTTGATTTGCAGCACGCTGCAAACCCCGCTGGTGCCATTGTCGCTGGATCACGGAGACTTTTTTGGAGGGAATATCATACTGGAGGAAGGGCTGCCCATTATCTATGACTGGTCAGACAGCTCGTTGTCACATCCTTTCTTAAGCGTCACTGTGTTTTTAAATGAGGCAGCCGGAATTTTTTCTGAAGAGTTCGCGGATGAATTGCTGGAAGCGTACTTAAGCTGCTGGGCAGAGTGGGGTTCAGAGGAAGACCTGCGCAAAGAGTACCTGAACGTTCAAAGGATTGCGCCATTATTTGGCTTGGCTGTCTATCAAAATGAAATCTTTCCTTTTTTCCAAAAGAATTGGGATAAGAGTCGGATCATCCAGGAATATATTCAGTTATGGCTTGATGGGTAAGGTATATCTCTTCTGCAGGACAAGAAGTTTCTGTTTAAAACGTATTCTGGTTTTTACGTAGTGCAATTAAAGATAGGAAAATGGGAGGTTTTTACTTTGGATCCTAGTAAAAATAAGACAGAAGTTAAATGGGCAGGGATCGGTTTAGCATTGGGTGCCGGTGTTGGGGCGATACTGGGCATCGTGGCATACAATCAGCAATGGCTGGGCTGACATTCAAAAATACATAGAAAGCATAAGGGAGAGCGACAATGTCTGAAAAAGAAAGAGAACGGCTAAAGGCAAAAGAACAGCAGAAAAACCCGGGAGCTGCTTTAAATAACTCCTGGGCTCAAGCTATGACAGGTGCACCCGGTAAGGGATGCCTGGTTAATGTGATCTCTATCCTGATAATCGCCGGGCTTATTATTTTAGTAAGAGGCTGTACCAGCTGAGAGAAAGGGGGGTCTTAATGGGAATCGCGAGAATCATGATAATAGCCATAATGGCAGGCATGTACTCTGGGATATTGGATGGTTTTCAACAACGTTATGGACTTAATCCCATTCTTAGTCATATGATCTTAATAGTCCTAATCTTTGCCACTGGCTTACTTTTATATAAAACAGCAAAAAAAGTGAACGTTAGCTAAAGGGTCTCTGCTAAAGATAACTTAGCGCGTGCCGCCTCTAGACAGCAACTCTTTCTCACCTTTATTACGATTTAAATCCTATTGAATCCGCAATGCTAACCAGCATTTCCGGAGTCACTTTATCCTCGATCCGCCTGTCGATGCCCAGTACATACTGCCAGCCGTCTTTTTCAAACACAAGCATCCGGTGGTATCCATGTGCTATATAAGCGGCTTTTTTTCCATCCTTGAGTGCGTAAATTGTCTGGGTGCCTTTATTCCCAAAATCAAATTTAGTTTTTACAGGGCGGACAGTTATCCTAAAGTGATTGATCCCTGTTTTCTCATGAATATATTTGATTTCTAATGAATCATTTATTCCATACTCCCTATCTGCATGGAACCGGCCAAATTGGTGGGTAAAAGGAACGGGCGGCAGCCTATAGGGAAGCTTAAGATCTTTTTTACAGTAAATTTCAAACTCCCTGACCGCTTCTTCAACGGTTTTATAGCCGATTTCTGTGTAGGATTCCTCCAGCGGCGGGGGAGCGTCATGGGGACGGGCAACTGCTCCTCCGCTCGCCGTGCCATACAGAGAAATAACTGATAAAAGAAGGAAAGAAGTCATTTTGATCATCTGAATCACCCTCAAACTTGTATTAGAATCCGCTTATTTTTCCCAATTAAACAATCACTATGCAGAAGGAGGTACGGCCCTGCTTATGAACTTAAATAACTTTCAGATTCTTGATGTGTCAAAGGACCACATTGGAAGATACCTTAAATTGAAAGTAGAGCTTCCTGATGGTGACAGTGTAATCCGATGGGGGCTGGATGAGTTTACATACAGGCAAATAAAAGAGGTTGTATCTAAGAAGTATTTTGATTCACTTGCCATCGGCTATCAATATGAAATGGTAAGCTGTGTCGGAACATACAAGGAAAGTCTGAAGGAGCCGCCCGGTTACAGAGGGACAATCAGATGTATCCAGGGAAATCGCGCAGCACGAATTGAATTCCCTTGTTCTTCGAAGTTTGCAGGAAATATGGAGTGGTTTAGGAAAGAAGTGAGCGGAGTGGAAGATATAGAGCATTTGCTTTGGGAGAAATACCTTTCTTAAAATTTTTAGGAAGGTATTTTCAACAGCCTATTGAAATATAAGAATGGTGCTTCTGCCAATTAAATTTAGGTAAAGAGGTGTGATGATGATTAAGTCGATGTATCCGTACTTAGTAATGAACGGGAATGGTCAAGAGGCGGTGAGTTTCTACAAAGCTGCTTTAAATGCAGAAGTGGTTTCCGTCCAGATGTTTGGCGATATGCCTGGCAACCCGGAAATCCCTTCCCCGCCTGAAGTAAAGGACCGGGTGCTGAACGCTCACCTGAAGGCAGGGAATATGGATTTAATGCTTTCTGACACATTTCCCGGCCAGCCTTACCAAATTGGTTCACAGGTGACGATTGCTCTTATCGTAGATGAATTAGAGCAGACGAAGGGGATATTCGCTAAGCTTCAGGATGGCGGGAAAGTGGACATGCCGCTCCAGGAGACTTTTTGGAGCCCTTTATATGGGCAGGTTAGTGATAAATTTGGTGTGATGTGGCAGGTTTCTGCTGCGGCTAAGGACAATTAATGGGGGCAGGTTTCCTGAAAATAAACGGCAAGGAGCGATATTATGAAGTTTTTGCTTACATCTGGCGGCGTTAATAATAAGAGCATAAACGATGCACTTGTTGATATGCTGGGCAAACCGGTCGCTGACTCAACGGCCTTATGCATTCCAACCGCTATGTATGGACACCCCTGGGTCGGCCCCGGCGTCAAAGCCTGGGAGTTCATCAGCGGAAGTCCCGGTAATTCCATGGTCGATCTGGGCTGGAAGTCGGTCGGTGTGCTGGAACTCACAGCGCTCCCAAGCATCGATGAAGACCGCTGGGTGCCGCTTGTCAGGGAAACGGACGTCCTGCTGGTGTCAGGAGGGGACGCCCTCTACCTTAGCCACTGGATGCAGCAGACCGGGCTGGAAGAACTCTTGCCGTCCCTGGAGGCGGTTTATGTGGGAATGAGTGCGGGGAGCATGGTGATGGCACCTAATATCGGGGAATACTTTGTTGGCTGGACTCCGCCAAACGCTAGTGATGCTGCGCTTGGATTGGTCGAGTTTGCAATGTTTCCGCACCTGGACCACGAAATGCTTCCGGGAAATACCATGGCTGCCGCAGAGAAATGGGCCGCCGGGATGCCGGGGCCAGCTTATGCAATGGATGATCAAACGGCCAACAAAGTGGTTGACGGAGCAGTGGAAGTTGTTTCCGAAGGGCAGTGGATGCTGTTTTCTAATTGATGTAGATCTCCGCAACAAAGATTTGCATCCTTAAATGAATAAAGTATTCTCGATCAGCAGCCAGCAAGGCGGCTTTTTTCCTTTTTGCAAAAATGGGCAGCAAACAGTTTTAACGTACTTGACAGACAACGCTACTCGGTATTACTATATAGTTAGTAATAAGTATTACTGAATACCGGTTGTACAGAGTACTAAATATACAAGTGAGATATAGACGGGGGTAAAAGAATTGGAAAATATCACGGAAATGCTGAAAGGAGTGCTTGAGGGCTGTGTGCTTGAGATCATCAGCCGCGGCGAAACATATGGTTATGAAATCACGCAGCAGCTCCGGCAGCTCGGCTTCACTGATGTGGTTGAAGGGACTGTTTACACCATTACAATGCGGCTGGAGAAAAACAATCTGGTCGATATTGAGAAAAAGCCCTCCACTGTGGGACCGCCGAGAAAGTTCTACACCCTAAACTCAGCTGGCCAGGAAAAACTCAAAGCCTTTTGGGAAAAATGGGCCTTTGTCTCGGGCAAAATTGACGAACTGAAAACTAAACAAATCAAAAAGGAGAATGTGAAATGAGTATTTTTGAAAAAATCATCGGCAGCCTGGATGACAAGCGGGAATGGAAGGCGATGGAGGCGCGTGCGAAGGCACTTCCAAGCGAGTACTCTGCCGCGTATAAAGCGATCCAGAAATATATGTGGACGGCCGGAGGCGGTCCGACTGATTGGAAAGGCACGAATCGCATCTTCACCGGCATTCTCGACCTTTTTGAGGAAGGGGCAGCCGAAGGCAAGAAAGTCACTGACCTGACTGGTGAGGACGTGGCTGCTTTCTGCGATGAGCTGGTGAAGGATGAGAAAACCTGGAATGACAAATACCGTAAGAAGCTGAATGATACTATAGGGCGCGGATAAAGGTGAAAATTGAACGATTGAAAAAATAATACCTACTGAATGGTCAGGTGTGAATGTATGCCTGCTATTCAGTATTATTTTTAGGTTGGTAGTAAGTAATACTTATTACAAGTGATGCTAAGTACGGTTATGCGAATTTAAAAGGGAGGAATCTATATGAACCATTCAGCTATCTCTGTTAAAGGGTTAACAAAATCCTTTAAAGATAAAGACGTTTTAAAGGGGGTGGATTTTGAGGTGCAGCGCGGGGAAATTTTCGCTTTATTAGGCTCCAATGGGGCAGGCAAAACAACCACTGTAAACATCCTCTCAACGCTGATGAAAGCAGATGCCGGCGGAGCGAAAATTTGCGGCTTTGATGTTAGGCATCAGGCAGATCTAGTCCGAAAGAGCATCAGCCTGACCGGGCAGTTCGCAGCCATAGACGGCATGCTGACAGGGCGGGAAAACTTAATGATGATTGCTGGGTTAAGGGGAGTATCTCACCCAGCACAAGTTGCCGACGAACTGCTTTCCAAATTCAGCCTGACCGATGCGGCGAGCCGCCGTGCAGAAAAATATTCCGGCGGGATGAAGCGCCGGCTTGACCTCGCTATGAGCCTGATTGGAAATCCTGAAGTTATTTTTCTCGATGAACCGACCACAGGGCTTGATCCTGAAGCACGGATAGAAGTGTGGAATACCGTCAAGGAGCTTGCCGGGAGCGGGACAACGATTCTGCTGACGACCCAGTATCTGGAGGAAGCCGAACTGCTGGCCGACCGCATCGCCATTCTGCATGATGGAAAAATCATTACCACTGGGACACTTGCTGAACTTAAGGAGATGTTCCCGCCGGCAGAAGTGGAATACATTGAGAAGCAGCCGGCATTGGAAGAAATATTCCTGGCGATCATCAGCAAAAAAGGAGGAGATGGAATTGAAAAGTAACACAGGAGTCCTGCTGGGACGTTTAATGCGCAATATTATGCGCAGCCCTGACACAATTGTCACGGTGGCCATTACGCCGATCATGATGATGCTGCTGTTTGTTTATGTTTTTGGCGGAGCTATAGAAACGGGAACGGAAAAATACGTGAATTATTTACTGCCAGGTATTTTGCTGATCACGATCGCATCGGGCGTCGCTTATACATCCTTACGTCTCTTTAATGATGTGAAGAGCGGGCTGATGGCCCGTTTTGTCACTATGCCCATCAAGCGATCATCTGTATTGTGGGCACATGTGCTGACTTCGCTGGTCTCTAATGCACTCGCTGTTGCAGTTGTCATCCTTACTGCATTCTTAATGGGCTTCCGCCCGCATGCTGATATCCTTGATTGGTTCGCCGTAGCCGGTATACTCCTGCTGTTTACCTTGGCCCTGACATGGCTGGCGGTCATTCCGGGATTGACGGCGGGATCTATGGAAGGGGCCACAGCTTATTCATATCCTTTAATTTTTCTGCCCTTTATCAGTTCTGCTTTTGTCCCTACCGAAACCATGCCCAAAGCAATTCGCATTTTTGCTGAGAACCAGCCAGTGACTTCGATTGTCAACTCGGTCCGTGCCCTCTTATATGGTGGCGCTGCCGGGAGCGGGATCTGGACTGCACTTGCCTGGTGCCTTGGCGTTATGATCATTGCTTATTTGATTGCCGGTAAAGTCTTTAGACGGCAATTGCGGTAAGAAAAGGAGGAGGCTCTTTCGTGGTGTCTGAGCGGAATTTGATTATTTAGCCCAATAATCTGCCAACTCTGCCAATTGTCCTCAACGGTTGACTGGAGCTCATCTGCAAACTATTTACACAGCGGCTTCTTGGCTTCCAGCCAGTCTGACACTATATTCAGCTGCCGATCCGGCGGCTTTTTCTTTATAACCGCCCAACAAAGTAAAAATAGATGGTACCATGAAACAATAGTGTTCTATTGTTCCGTATAAGGGAAAAGAAAAGGAGGGGGACCGGTGAAGAATACAGCCAGGCTATCTATATTGATGGCAATCATGACCATTCAATTATACGGATGCTCTCAAAAGGAAATACAATATTATTCAAATCCGGATGTTGCTGTGCTTCAAGATAATAATCGTGTTCAAAAAGGTGACTATCAGCTGTCCGTAGCGGATGATAAATTAATTATAGAAAGCAAAAAGAAAAAGTTCGAGGTTTCTTTACCTGAACATCACAGCAGTATTCAAAGTTTTCATTTTTCATATGATAATCGGTATTTAGCTTATGATGCTGTCGAGGGTAACGCTGTTAAAATTTTTGTCGTTGACTTAGAAACGGGTGAAAAGGTCAATTTGTCCGAAACGATCGGTTATAAGTATGACTACAATGGCTACCATTCATCCTGTGGAATTGCCTGGGCGCCTGACCAGAATATAATCGCCTTTATCGGTGGATATAATGATTCAGCCCGAATAAATATTTATCACTTTGATATGGATGAGGAACTTCAGGCTCCTGCAGGTTCACTCATTTTTAATGATATATACGGTGTCAAATGGGATGTTGCAGGGAAATCCATCTATTATACTGCTGATTCACTTGAGAATGAAAATATGTATGGACTTTATCAGACTGAAATCGAATCAAAGGGCAGGTTAATTGGCGGAAAGGTGGAGAAGGTTTCTGAAATAGACAAGGATGAATATAAGGAATGGGTGAATAATTCGTAAAATAAGAAGGAAGAAGCTTTTACATATAGACATAGTAACGAGCATAAACTGCTCCACGATGGTACTGAGGTAGTGGTGAAGCTTTAAGAGGCATCTATCATGTTGTTTTTGCGGCTGCCGTCGAGGCGGCTTTTTTCATTTTTCTTAAATTTTTCCTGCCATCCCCGCCTATTTTTCTAGTATTCCTATGTTTTAACCCCCAAATAACGGGAAAAACCTACTAAGCTAGTCAGTTAGATAGTATGTAGGAGGGGGAAATGTGAAGGAACAGCAAGAGACTCTAGAAGCTAAAGATATTACTGTTGTGGACAGTTCGATGGCGAAGAAGTCCATGATGGGGACATCCATCGGGAATGCGATGGAGTGGTTTGATTTTGGTATCTATTCATTTTTGGCAGTAACGATGGGAAGGGTGTTTTTTCCGGAGATTGACCCATCTTTTCAATTAATATACGCGTTTGCCACGTTTGCGGTGGCATTTATCGCTCGTCCGCTCGGCGGTATGTTCTTCGGGATGCTCGGTGACCGGATAGGCAGGAAGAACGTGCTGGCCATCACGATGATCCTGATGGCGGCTTCCACGCTCAGCATCGGCTTGATCCCGGGCTTTGCGGCGATTGGAATCACAGCTCAAATTTTACTATTATCAGCAAGGCTTGTGCAAGGTTTTTCAACCGGCGGGGAATATGCCGGGGCTATGACCTACATAACCGAAACAACTCCTGATAAAAAACGCAGCTTCATGGCCAGCGGCCTTGAGGTTGGGACACTGGTCGGCTTTATTGCCGGCGCCGGCCTTGTTACGCTGCTGACCTTTATGCTTGGCAGTGAAGCGATGACGGCATGGGGCTGGAGGATTCCGTTCTTCATTGCCGCTCCGCTTGGAATCATCGGCTTTTACTTCCGTAATCATTTAGGTGAAACGCCGGCATTTGAGGCGATGAATGAATCGATTGAAGAGAAAAAGAATGAAAGTGTAACGCTGAAAGAGATTTTTGCCGGACATTGGAGAGCATTATTGACTTGTACGGCGATCGTTATTTTCTACAATGTTATGAGTTATACCGTTCTGACTTATATGCCGTCTTATATGTCAGAAGAGCTCGGTTACAGTGAAGGGAAAGGACTCCTGATGCTTGTTCTGGTGATGATCGTCATGATTCCGATGGTATTGGCAATGGGGCATTTGAGCGACAAATTCGGACGGAACCGCATCCTGAAAGCCGGCCTGGCCGGCGCGGTTGTCCTTAGCATCCCCGCTTTCATGCTCGTCCGCTCTGGCAGCACCATTGGCTCTTTCTTTGGATTGCTGATCCTTGGACTGCTGCTGACGACTATGCAGGGCTCACTGCCGGCAACACTCCCGTCTTTATTTTATACGAAAGTGCGCTACGGGGCACTGGCAATCACGTATAATACAGCAACGTCCCTGTTCGGAGGCACAACACCGCTGCTGGTCGCATGGCTGGTGAGCGTAACCGGCAATAATATGGTGCCGGCTTATTACTTGATGGGCATGTGCCTGTTCGGCATCATTGTTGTCACCCTGTTTGTCAGGGAGACGGCAGGAAGATCGCTTCGCGGTTCTGCACCGGTTGTTGAGCATCAGAGCGAAGTGAAGGAAGTCCTTAAGAATCCGGAGAGGGCCTACTGGTGGAAGAATGAAGGAAGAGCCAGGAAAGGCGCTTTAGGTAAAGGGCTATTGGCTGGATTGTTGAATAAGCATTAGAAAAAAAGGTGCCTGACTCCAAACGCATACAAGCTGCGCTTATGGAGTCAGGCATTTTTTAATAAGGAGGGTGCAAGGTGAAAACCAAGGCTTTGCGATTGATATTTATCATAGTGGGGGCTTTAGCTGGAGGACTCATTGTATATCTTATAAACGGGGAATTTCCACTGGGAGTCCTGGCAGGCTTTGCGGCCGGCGCAGTGATTATCCTTGTTTTAGCTGTGTATAAAAGAAAAGAGTGAGGCAACCTGTCCCGCTGTCACAAGATACCTGAGAAAGTGGGGGGAAGGCACCTCATTAAGTTTTCGCTTCGTTCTTCAGCACCTAATATCGTTCCCCATTAGTCCTAAGGTTTAAGTCAAACATATTTCTCCTTATTCAGGAAATAATAACCCTTATGGACTTAAATAGGAGGAAAGACATGGAGACTCATCACAATCATATGAAGCTGACCGCCGCGGAATTGAGTTATTTATGGGCTTCTTACATAGCAGACAGTATGGCGGTTTGTATATTAAAGTATTTTCTTCGTCATATTGAAGATGAAGATATCCAGAAGCTTGCTTCCCATGCTTTGGATTTGTCACAGCAGCACATGGAGATCATAAGAGGGGTTTTTACAGAAGAAGGCATCCGGATTCCGCAGGGATTTACGGAGGAAGATGTGAATTTAGAGGCGAAGCGATTGTTTTCCGACATTTTTTATTTGCGCTACATACACAATATGGCGAAGGGCGGTCTTGCCACCTATGGCCGGGTGCTGCAGAATACATGGCGGTCTGATATTCATTCATTTTATTCCAAGTGCCTAACCTCAACAATCGAATTAAAGACCGAGGCCAATGAGCTGTTATTGGAAAAGGGACTGAGTGTGCGCCCGCCAAGCATTCCATATCCGGAAAAAACAGAGTTTGTTCATAAGCAGTCCTTTATTCTGGAAGGGCTGGGGAGGAGAGAATCCCTCACCGGGTCAGAGGTGACGAATCTTCATGCAAATATCCAGACGAATCATTTAGGAACCAGTATGGCTTCAGCCTTCAGCCAGGTGGCCAAATCGGATAAGGTCCGGAAATATATATTAAGAGGAAAAGAAGTTTCCCGGAAACATATAAAGGTTCTGAGCCGCTACTTGGAGATGTGTTCATTGCCTGTCCCCATGGGCTTTGACCAGGAAGTAACCGAATCAACCGAGTCGCCATTTTCAGACAAGTTAATGATGTTCCACTTTGGCCTGATGATTTATGCGGGAATCGGCAACTATGGAATAGCCATTTCAGAGAGCAATAGAAGCGATCTGGTCATTGATTATGAGCGGTTTACTGGAGAGGTCCTCAAGCTGTCTGAGGATGGAGTTAATCTAATGATTGAAAACGAATGGATGGAGCAGCCGCCATTGGCAGCAAATCGCAGTGACTTGTCGAAGGATTGATAAAAAAGAGGTGCCATTGCCCGGAACAGGGGGCAGGCACCTTTTTTGAGCTTCAGGATCATCCCCGCATAAACCCGCCTTCCGAATGGATAACCTGCCCGGTTATCCATCCGGCTTCATCGCTTGCCAGGAAGGCAATAAGCCGTGCGGTGTCGTCTGGTGTGCCAATCCGGCCCATTGGAAATTTAGGCAGGAGATGGTTTCTGATATCATCTGTCATCCACGTCGAATCGGTTGGACCTGGATTTACAGCATTGACGGTGATACCAAGAGGGGCAAGCTCTTGTGCTAATGACCTCGTAAAGGCAGAAATGGCGCCTTTGGTCGCTGCATAAGCCAGCTCACCGGGCATCGGGCCTAAATCCTGCCCGGATGTCATGTTGATGATCCTGCCTGCTGCTGAGTGCGAACCGTTAAATCGGCGGGCAAATTCAGCACACAGCAGGAAGGTTGACCTCATATTGACCGCGTAATGAAGGTCAAGTGTGCTCGCATCTAAAGTTTTATAATCATTAGTAACAGAATGAGCGGCATTATTAACCAAGATGGACGGAGAACCCAGTCGGCCTGCAGCTTCTTCATAGATGGCAAATGCCGCATTCTCATCCGATAAGTCAATCTTCAACGCCTCGCAGCGTACACCATTATCGGCAATATCATGGCGAAATTGTCCAATCCACTCAGCGTCTGAACGCCAGTGTGTAAAAAATATATCTATATCCTGTGAAGCGAGCTTGCGGCAAATCGCTGCACCAATTTCCTTTTCGCTGCTCGCTCCTGTAACCAGAGCAATTTTTCTTTGAGAATGATTCATAGTTTTTACCCCCAATTATTAGGGACGTTTGGCTGCGGGCATAGAAATGCTTTTTCCCCGAAAATAAAAGCAGACCCCTTTGACGGTGTCTGCCTGGCTGATGGGAATTTCATGACCCCACACCAAGCTCCCTGAAATGATGATCATAAGAATAAACGGACATACTCCCCACGAAAAAGGAATTGATTAAGGAGCCTCCCTCAAAAACTCATCCAAAAATTCCACTATGAAAGAATAAATGAATATTCCGGCTGGCAAAGCATTAACCGTTATAGAAAAAATACGCTTCCATAATGATTCTTTGCTGAACAGGGAAAGGATGCTTATGGGTATAGCGAATACAGAAAGAAGGAATGGGATGCAAAGGAGCCATGGAATGAATGATTTTAGGGCTGTGAAGGTGGAGTCAGAGACATAGATTGATAGTGGAAACCCAATCAATACTGCCCAGGCGATTATATAAGATATTTGTGTGACTGCTTTAAGGCTGTCTCTTTTTATAGCGTTCACCTCATTAAAATAATTGAATATTTTTGCGTAGAAAAATTCTGGGTGTTATCCTTTTACTAGGAATACGACAGGAAGAGAGGTGTAAGAGATGAAAGAGAAAATTACTGAACTGACGCTGGCCAGAAAAGATGCTCATATATTTTATTCTTCCCATCAATTAGATCATTACCTGAGCGCTGCAGCGGATTATATAGTCGCCGGCATTGAAGAGGGAGATCATATTATCCTGATAGAAAATGATCGGATTTTTTCTCTGCTGGAAGAGAAGCTGAAGCCGCTTTTACATAAAGAACAATTGGGCCAAATCCTTCATATCAATAATTTTGACTACTATTTTTCAAGCGGCAGCTTTAATCCGCCGTATATATTTGACTATCTTGATAACATACTAAAGCCTTATAATGAGCACAACATTTCCTTCAGGACCTGGGCCCATGTCGAATGGCGGGAGCAGGAAGGAATCCTGGAGATCCTTGAGGAGTTTGAAAATGAAGCTGACAGGCTTGTGAATGAAAATTCACTGTTGCTGGTCTGTGCCTATGACGCGGAGAGGGTCCCGGATACCCTTCATACTGCGCTGATGAAATGCCATGAATTTGTGATGACAGAAGACAGCATCATTCCTTCGGATCTCTATGCTAAAACGGAATCAGCATAAACTAATTCACTTCTTCTCTGCAGAGAGGCAGGGCTCCACCAAACGGGTGGAGCCCTTTTTTAAAATTCAATATAAAACGGCTGAATCTTGTCATCAAGACAATATTCAATCCGCTGCCTGAAGTTCAGGAAGGTCACCATTTCCAATGCCTGTTCAAGCGGAAAAAAGCCGACTTCCAGACTTTCAGGTGAAGTAGTCAATTGTCCTCCGACAGGACGTGCCAGGAACAGCGTATTGCATATGGAGCGGCTGACGTTTTGGAACAGGCCGCAGAATTTCAGGACCTCCACGTCGATCCCTGTTTCCTCTTTCGTCTCCCTGATGGCTGCATCTTTCAAAGATTCGCCTTCTTCGACTTGCCCTCCAGGCATTTCCCAGCCTCTTCTGGGTCCTTTAATCAAAAGGATTTGCTTTTGTTCATTGATGACGATTGCTGCTGCTGACACAATATGCTTTGGCGGTGAATAAATATTTTGTATACTGGCTGCCAAATCTTCTCCCCTTTTCTAAAATCATTGTGAAAATTCAGTTAATTAATTGTATCATAGGGTGATTGTGATGAGAACTCTATACATTAAAGAAGAAAAAAGCAGATAAAGTATGCAAAAAACCCGGTTCCAGTATGTTTGGAACCGAGTTAAATAAAAATTAAGAAAGGTGCATAACTTCCTCATCATTTATAACTATATTATGGCAATTGTGCAAAGCCTTCCTGAATGAATCAGGGGTCTTTCCTGCGGGATAAACACATACAGATATGAATCCTTTTTCTTTGATGCTCTTATCGACCTGCTGTTCATACTCTGTCAATTTTTCATAGATCTCCTTGTCTTCTCTCCATTCTACGAGTCCCCAGGTACTAATAGGAGTCTTTTTGTCCAGATGTGGTTCCAATGTTTTTAAAAATTCACTGACCACAATATGGGGATGGAAATTTCCTTGGGCATAATAGAAATCATAGTTGTTCATGACTAGCAGGTTGGATAATTGATCTGTATTTAATTCTTTTTGGAGCTTTTCCTGAATCAGGAGAAGGTTTCGATCGTTTTCAAGGAGAAAGATGAAATCGCCATTCTTGATGCCCGCCATGATAAAAGAAACGGCATTATTGATATAATTTTCTTCCTGGTTATAAAGATAGCAGATATGTCCGCCATTATTCTTCTTATACTCGTGATACAAATCCACAATTAAACTGTCCATGCATATCTCCTCATCTATGGATGTTTTAACATAAGTAAAAGTGAGCAACCCCATACACAGCTAAACAATATTACAGATTATATAATATCTTTTTCACTAAATCCAATTATACAAAACGATTCCTTCCTGACAGCATCCCAAATACCATTACTATAGCGGAGATGCCGATTAATGTAATCAGCGGCATTGTCCATGAATGTGTCAGGTCAAACAAGTACCCGATGAAAAGCGGTCCGATGGAGGCAAGGATATAGCCGGTCGATTGGGCCATGCCAGACAACTCAGCAGCCTGCCTGCCATTTCTGGCCCGCAGTCCTATGTAGCTGAGGGCGAGCGGAAAGCTGCCGCCAAGTGCGATTCCAATCAGGATGATGCTGATGATCAGGAGCGGGTAGGTGGAACCGATCAGCAGCCCGCAGTAGCCCGCTGCCGCACAAAGGCTGAGTGCGAAGGCAATCCACACCTGTGATTGATATCTGCCTGCAAGGACAGGGATGAAAAAGCTTGCCGGCAGACCTACCAGCTGGGTAAAAGACAGCAGCCACCCTGCCGTTGTAATGCTGATTCCGTGGCTTTGCAGAATTTCCGGCAGCCAGGAAATCGTAATATAAAACAAGGATGACTGAAATCCCATGAAAAGCGCAAGCTGCCAGGCTAGAGGTGTTTTCCACATTTTCCCGGAAGCTGTTCCGGGATTTGGCATGACGGTGCCAGGATTGCTTTGGTGATATCTGAAAAGGAAAAGCCACACAGTGAACGCAGCAATTACCGGAATGGCCCATACCGCCTGGGCACCCTGCCAGCCAAGATCCGCGTCGACTGCCAGGGGGACGCTGATTCCTGAAGCAAGCGAAGCGATCAATCCCATGGATGTTGAATACACGCTTGTCATCAGACCAAATTTATTCGGAAACTTCTCCTTTACAACTGCCGGCAGAAGGACATTGCCGATAGCGATGCCTAATCCGGCCAGAAAGGTCCCGGCAAAAAGAAAAAAGGCCATTGGAATCGAGCGGATAGCAATGCCGGTGAATAGGGAAAGCAGGCCGATCAGCAGTGTCCGCTCGTTTGTCAGGCGCAAAGCAATTTTTGGCACCAGGGGAGACATGAACGCAAATACCAGGAGCGGCAGACTCATCAGAAGACCTGCACTCCAGTGCGCCAGGCCGACATCATCCTGTATGATTCCAACAAGAGGCCCTAGAGAAGTGATGGCAGGTCTTAGGTTAAATGCGACCAAAATGATTCCTGCGATAAATAAATACTGTTTGGCTGGATCCATATTGGCTTTAGGATTCAGCTTTTCCATAAAACATTCCTTCTCTCATACCTATATTATTCTCAAGTATAGCATAGCAGGAAGGGGATTGACCGGGTGGAAAGGGGTATTGTTCTAAATTTCTGACAATGTTTCACGTGGAACAAATTTTTTACGGATTTTCAAAATACAGGGAAAGCGGGGAGGGTAAGGGTTGTGATATTAATGGGAATTCAAAAATTTTAACGCAGGTATTGTGAAGGGGAGGAGGGATGGATGTAATGATTATGCTTTCTCCCGCCCATGGAAGCAATCCGCTATTTTTTCTGCCCCGCACCAATGAACTAATCCATCCATCATAGCATGCGCCATTCCACCCGCCATTACCCCTCCGCACTGGAAGGAAATAACCTGCTGAACACCGTCAAAAAAGGCCATCCTAAAACAGATATTAAAGATGAATATTGGACCGAAGTCATTTACAATAGAGTGGGATTAGCAATAAGATATAACATCAAACCAAATAGCGAAAAGAAGAGGAATGAGGCAACGATGTCAGTCAAGACAAACGGTTTTCGAATAGAGAAGGACTTTCTGGGGTCAAAAGAGGTCCCGGCACATGCGTACTACGGGATTCAAACACTGCGTGCGGTAGAAAATTTCCCGATTACCGGCTACCGGATCCATCCTGAGCTGATCAAAGCGATGGCGATGGTAAAGAAGGCAGCTGCAATGGCGAATGTGGAGGTCAAGGCTCTTTACTCAGGCATTGGAGACGCGGTTGTCCAGGCGGCAGATGAAATGCTTGCCGGCAACTGGCATGATCAAGTAATAGTCGATCCGATCCAGGGGGGAGCAGGGACTTCTTTTAATATGAACATGAATGAAGTGCTGGCAAACCGGGCGCTTGAAATCATGGGCAGGGAAAAAGGGGACTATCCATACTGCAGCCCGAACACTCATGTGAATATGTCACAGTCTACGAACGATTCTTTCCCGACAGCGATGCACATATCCATTCTCAAGGTTCTCGAGCAGCTGGTTGATTCTATGGAGAATATGCATAAGGCATTTATGGACAAAGCTGATCAGTTTAACCATGTGATCAAGATGGGCCGGACACATCTTCAGGATGCTGTGCCAATCAGGCTTGGACAGGAGTTTGAAGCTTACAGCCGCGTGATTGAACGCGATATTAAGCGCATCAAGCAATCAAGGCAGCATTTGTATGAATTGAATATGGGAGCGACGGCTGTCGGCACAGGCTTGAACGCACAGCCCCGCTACATTGAATTAGTAGTTGAATATCTGGCAGATATCAGCGGCCTTCCATTCAAGGGGGCGGAGCATCTGGTTGATGCCACTCAAAATACAGATTCTTATACAGAAGTCTCCAGTGCATTGAAGATCTGCATGATCAATATGTCTAAAATCGCAAACGACCTGCGTCTGATGGCTTCAGGTCCCAGGGCAGGACTCGGGGAAATCTCCCTGCCTGCCAGGCAGCCGGGCTCTTCCATCATGCCGGGCAAGGTTAATCCGGTCATGCCGGAGCTGATCAACCAGACTGCGTTTCAGGTCATCGGCAACGACCAAACCATTTCACTGGCCTCTGAAGCCGGACAGCTGGAGCTGAATGTCATGGAGCCAGTGCTGATCTTCAACCTGCTGCAGTCGATCACCATTATGACGAATGCTTTCAATTCGTTTACCGAGCATTGTGTCAAAGGAATTGAAGCAAATGAGGACCGGATGAAGCAATATGTAGAAAAAAGCGTTGGCATCATCACAGCCGTCAATCCTCATATTGGCTATGAAGTGGCTGCCCGGATTGCCAGGGAAGCCATCCTGAACGGCGCCCCTGTCAGGGAACTCTGCCTGCAGTATGATGTTCTGACAGAAGAAGAACTGGACCTGATTCTGGATCCGTACGAAATGACACATCCAGGCATCGCCGGTGCTGCACTATTAGATAGAGACTAAACGATCAGGGAGAGATGAAAATGGAAATCGGAATCAGCACATTTGTGGAAACGACCCCTGACGTAAAAACAGGAGAAATTGCAAGCCATGCACAGCGGCTGCGCGAGGTGGTTGAGGAAATTATCCTGGCTGATGAAGTTGGGCTGGACGTTTTTGGTGTCGGTGAGCACCACAGGAAGGATTATGCTGCTTCTTCGCCCGCAGTCGTCCTGGCTGCTGCCGCGCCGCAGACCAAAAAAATCCGCCTGACGAGTGCTGTCACCGTCCTGTCATCGGCCGATCCAGTCCGGGTCTTCCAGGACTTTGCCACACTCGACGGCATTTCGAACGGCCGGGCTGAGATCATGGCGGGTCGCGGGTCGTTCATTGAATCGTTCCCGCTCTTCGGTTATGATCTCCAGGACTATAATGAGCTTTTCGATGAGAAGCTGGGCCTGCTCCTGGCACTGCAGAAATCTGAAAAAGTGACTTGGGCTGGAAATCACCGTCCGGCAATTGAAAATCTCGGTGTGTATCCGCGCCCGGTCCAGGATCCATTGCCGATCTGGATCGGGAGCGGAGGGAGCAGTGATTCTGTCATCCGCGCCGGACTTCTGGGACTGCCGCTTGTCCTCGCAATCATTGGAGGCCGTCCGGTGCAGTTTGCCCCGCTCGTACAGCTGTACTACAGGGCTGCAGCACAAGCCGGCCATGACATTTCCAAGCTCCAGGTAGCCTCCCATTCTCACGGATTTGTGGCAGA
Organism: Bacillus infantis; assembly: GCF_008180445.1. Lineage (GTDB taxonomy): Bacteria > Bacillota > Bacilli > Bacillales > Cytobacillaceae > Bacillus_AB > Bacillus_AB infantis_B. The sequence goes on along the minus strand of NZ_VTER01000006.1, from coordinate 174,375 downwards.
AAGCAATGAAGAGGCCGCGGATAAATTCTTCCCCCCGACCCAGCAGGCCATGAACGTCCTTGGCAGGGAACGGGGCTGGGGCCATTATGACCGCGGAGCCTTTGATGCGGCAAGCAGCTTTGAAGGTGCCCTGTATGTAGGAGATCCGGAAACGGTTGCTAAAAAGATCATCTACCTTCGAAAGAACGTCGGCATTACCCGCTTCATGCACCATGTGCCGGTCGGCAGCATGCCGCATGAGGATGTCATGAAAAGCATTGAACTGCTCGGCCGGGAAGTTGCGCCGATGGTGCGTGAGGAAATTGCCAAGTGGGAAGCAGAACAGAAATAAAAGGACAGAGGGGCATTTTTTGTCCCTCTTTTTCATCTTATTAGCTGTTGTACGTATTAGATTTTTTTAGCCATTGCAATAGAGTGGGGAAATAACAAGCTATCTTACGTATACGGCTATTTTTTTCGATTGTGAATAGAATTCATAAGCCAATTTATAATGCCGGTTAAAATAGTTCCAATCAAAATACAAACTCCAATAAATCCATATCCCATACCGCTCCAGCCGCCGATAAACAGACTGATAATGATAATGGCTATACTGATTATTATTAAAGCTGAAAAGCCTGCTCTGAGGTACTTGTCTTTCTGTACAGAACCTTTTAGAATTTTGGATGCTGCTGCAAACAAAATGCTGATTATCAATAAAATAAAGATAAAAACTCTAAAGCCTGCCATACTTTCTCCTCCGGAACTAACATATTTTACATTCGGTTGTACTATTATAGTAATTTCCATCAAAAAAGCCACAAAGTTCACAGCCTTTTAAGGAAGGAAAGCCTATAGTATGAAGGAAATGATCATTGATTTATTTGAGTCATATATGCATATAGCCCTGGTGCTAAGCCTTATAATCAACATTATCATCAGCCTGCTTGGAGTGGTACCCAGTGTTTTTCTGACTGCCGCGAATCTGGCGGTATTTGGTTTATGGGGAGGAATCGCCGTATCTTTTGCAGGTGAGGCCGTTGGGGCAGCCGTTGCCTTCAGCCTCTACAGAAAAGGATTTCAAAGGTTAAAGGATATGCGCGGCCTGTCCCACCCCAAAGTACAGAAACTATTGGAAGCCGACGGCAAGGAAGCATTCTCCCTGATACTCGCACTGAGGATTCTTCCTTTTGTGCCGTCAGGCCTTGTCACCTTTATTGCATCGATCGGAAAGACCAGTTTCCTTACATTTTTCCTCGCCAGCACTCTTGGAAAAATACCGGCCATCCTGATTGAAGGCTTTTCCGTTTACCAGATAATCAATATGGAATGGGAGTGGAGAATAGCTGCAATCGTGATAGCCGCCATTCTGCTCATTTATGTCTCAAGGAAGTTTCGTACCAGGTAAAAACAAGACAAGCGCCATTTGAGTGCTTGTCTATTTTTTTGTCAGGGGAATGGAAAAAGGAAATAGGCCTTCTGCATTGAATATGAATATATAAAAGCACGGAATAGGAGTGATCACAATGGCTATTAACAGCCTGAAAATATACCCGGATTGCCCTGTTGTAAAAAGAACAATAGAAGCGGGCGGCATGACGAAACAACAGCTTCTCCAGAGATTGCAGCAAGCCTCTATCCTGATGAACGAGTATGGAGAAAGATTGTTTGCTGATGACCTGTTCACAGCTTCTGCTGAAACATACATGATTGAAACAGTTGAACTGACGGTGTCTGGGCTTGGTTTTCAGCAGGGAGCTCCTCTGCACCGGATTTTTCAAAGAGCGGGTGAACTGGGGCTGGGTTTGTGTCCGCTGGAGCTGGGTCCTTACATGAGGCTGCAGTATTTGGATCAGCCTGAAGGGTTATCCGCAGAATTTCAGCGGCATCAGGCACCTTCCGGCTCCATCACCATTGCATCAGCCGTACTGACAGATGACCATGATTTCCCGAAGGGCTTTTATCTAAGAAGCATGGACGGCGCCTTATGGCTGCGCGGGTACATTGCGGATTACCTGCATATTTGGGATCCCAATGATCATTTTATTTTTGCAGAACCATCCTCGGGAGAAAAGAAATGAAAATGATCCCGTATCACCCGCGCTATGCCTCAGAGACCGTGAAGATGTGGAGGGACAGCAAGGAGAAGGCGATTGGGCAGAAAGAAATCCACAGCTTTGAGGACCATGTGTATTTTTTAAATAATATACTAGCTGAACAATTCCGGGTCGAACTGGCGCTGGTGGAAGGAAAAGTAGCCGGAATCATCGCCTATAATGACATTGAAATCAGCCAGCTTTATATTCATACTGATTATCAGGGAATGGGAATAGGAACAGCACTGCTCAGCAGGGCAAAAGAACAGTCGAGCGGAAGGCTGACTCTATATACATTTGAAATCAATAAGAATGCGCAGCGGTTTTATGAGAAGCATGGATTCAACATTATTGGCCGCGGATATGAAAACGAAGAGTATCTGCCGGATATTCTTTACGAATGGGAACGAGAGGACTTAAATTTATGAATGAAAAGTTTGTAACTATAAAAAGCTGCACACTATTTACAAAAATCATGGGCGAAAAGAACGGAAATCCAACCATCATCATGGACGCAGGCTATGGCGACCATTCAAAGGCCTGGGACCCGGTAATTGAAGAACTTTCAACATTGTCGAGAGTCTTCACCTTCGACCGGGCAGGGCTTGGAAAAAGCGAAAGGAGCACCAGCCCGAGAACCAGCCGCGAGATGGTAAAAGAATTAAAGGAGCTTCTTACCGAAGCTAATATTGCCCCTCCTTACATATTAGTCGGCCACTCATTTGGCGGCGGGAATATGCGGATGTATGCAACAGCACACCCTGATGAGGTGCGCGGGCTGGTACTGGTCGACTCGACACCTGAAGATTACAGGGAAAGATTTCTCCCGGCAATGCCGGAGGATTTTCAGGAAGCCTACCATAAGCAATTCGTCCGGGAAGGCAATTATGATGAGTTTATGGAGAGCCTTCAGCAGCTGAAAGATACGAGGCGCCGGTTAGACGTGCCGCTCATTGTCTTATCAGCCGGAAAGAAGGCTCACTATTCTGCTGAATCACAGGCATTGTGGAATGATATGCAGCGGGAACTGCTGGAGATCTCCTCGCATGGTGAACTGGTGATTGCTGAAAACAGCGCCCATTATATACAGCGGGATGAGCCTGATGTGATTGTGGATGCTGTAAGGAAGCTCATTGATCTGCAAGGCTGCGGATAAATCCCTTTTGAAGGACGCTAATTCTATATGAATGAATGTCCTTTCCAAATTGAGCCAAGGGACCTGTCCCCGTGGCTCTTATTCCCTTATCGTAATTTTCCTATTCTTGAATGATCCTGAGTGCTCCAGTGTAATATGTGCTTCAATGGCCTCAAGGCTATCCTTATTGAGCAGGTTTTGCTGATCCTTTAGCTTTTCCCAATCAGAATGATAGTGTCTGTATAGCTGGTGCTCCAGGTTTAAAAAGTCAATGTCGTTTTCTAAGCCTAGCTGATATAATTGTCTGATTTCCTTTATGACCCCTTTTTTTGTGTATTCCTCCATTGCACCAACCTTGATTGTGTTGTTCCTGATGCGGTTGCTGACAATTCCATTGGCAAGGTAGAGAATCTTGAAACGGAAGCTTTCACCCTGCTTTTCAGGGTGAATCTTAACACTTTGGCGGTCGAGAACAGCAAGGAATTCAGGCCTTTTTTCGTTTGGCAAAAGCAAGGGGGCGCGTACTGTCTCCGGAGTCAGCCATCTGATGCCTTTTAGCTGGTCGTAGGAAAAATATCCTTTGTACTTTTGTCCGGCGAGAAAGAAAGCACCATTAAATACGAGCTTTGGCTCACTCTTTTTGTTCTTCTTCCACTGCGTTTGATTGATAGTAAGTGATGGAACGTAGGATGTGCATGCTGGTTCAAAAAATTCACGTGCAAATTGGTTCAGCTTGATTGGCCTAATGGTAGAGTTTTGTTTATAGGTGCTCTCCGGGCTGTGAAGAATAGTATTCAGCGAGGTTTGATTAAAAAACCCGCCGGTAGAGAGAATATCGATTATGGGCTCTTTTGTTCCGAAAATCCAGGGTGTCGGCCGGAATTCATAATAACGTGTTAAGCCGTCAAAGACAGTGTCCAATCCTTTTTCCAGTGCAGCTTCACTCAAAACGATGGCTGTAACATGTGCCCATAGAAACTTCTCCTGTGCTGTCCCATAGGCTTTAAAAAAGGCATCGATGAATGTTTCTCCGCTCGACTCTGACACGTACACTTCAGGCGGTGCCTTTTCACCTCCCTCGCTTTTCGCCACCGAACCCAATCCGAGCATCTGAATATAGAGATGGTACTTTCCGTCCTGATAGTCGACCCCGACAGCTGTGGCAAAGTTCTGATTTTCAATCTCTGTAATATCACATGCCGTGGTATTGAAAAGAAATATAGTGGCCATTAAGGCTATAGCAAACTTATGCTTCATCCTATTTTCTCCGCTTCTGAATGAATGAAATTCCAAATCTCTTGCGATCGAAGGGGTTCACAAACAAGGCTGCCAGATATTCTCTGAATTTGAGTGAGGCAATTGGCTCAAGATAAGCCACTTTAAATGATTCTAGTACTGACAGGTAAATGAGGATGCTTAAAGCTCCAATGAAAAGTCCGTAAACACCTAAGAAAATCGATAAAATTAACGTAAAAAAACGAAGGATGCTGACGGTTCCAACCAGCGACTGATTTACCAGCGTGTAACTTGCGACCGCAGTCAGCGCAATAATTACAATCATGGTTGGCGAAGTAAGGCCTGCACGGATTGCAGCATCCCCAATAATGATTCCTCCCACGATTGAAACAGTCTGGCCAAGCACCGTGGGCATCCGGACTCCTGCTTCTCTTAACAGCTCAAATAGCCCCAGTATAAAAATAGCTTCCACGCCGGTTGGGAGCGGCAATCCTTCCCGTGACACAACGAGTGTTGCCAATAAGGCAAATGGCAGCTGGTCATTATTTACAGAAGATAACGACACCCAGAACCCCGGCAGGAATATTGCAGCTATTAAGCCTATCATTCGAATCAATCTTCCAAAGACAACAAAGTAGTAGGGAAAATGCACATCCTCTGGCGATTTAATTAACTCGAACACATTTGTTGGCCCGATCAATACAGATGGAGACCCATTCACAATCAAAATAAACCTTCCCCGCAGCATGCTTTCAACGACAAAGTCCGGACGGGTCACATAATCAAATAAAGGAAACAAAGAGAAGGAGCGATCAGAAAGCCATTGCTCCAGCTGGCCGCTGCTCACAATACTTTCACCCTGAAAATCATTAAGCCGATGCCTGGCCTCGCTAATGAAATCTGAGTTGACCTTGTCATGTAAATAGAGCAAAGATATCTCTGTTTTACTAATGGAACCTAAAGTAAAGGATTCACAATAAAGCTGTTCTGACTTCACTCTTTTGCGAATCAAAGAAATATTGGTATTCATCTCTTCGGTAAAACTATCCTTAGGCCCCTTAATAGACACCTCGGTTGATGATTCCTGCGGAGTCCGCTGCGGCACTTTGCTGATATCAAACACATAGAAAAATGGGGTTCCTTCCCGGAACACAATCAGGGAACCGGAAAAAATCAGTTTAATCATTTCTTTCATGCTTTTTATGTGCTGGACAGGAGGCAGGATTTCATAATAGCTCCGTGGTTCTTCTCTGCTGATACTAAGCAGAATCCGATTGAAGTACTCATTCAGCTGCCTGGAATCAAGCATGCCTTTGCAATAAAAAGCTTGAAGATCATCGCCTTTTTCAATTGGGACGAATTCAATATCAGCATAATGTTCAAAGAACATCCTCAAATCCCCGCCGGTCAGAGTCCCTTTTGCCAAAATATGATCGTAACGCACCATGTTCATAAAGTTTGGGTTCCTTTCCTTACAGGCAGATAACTAATGATCAATAACGCCAGTGTAATAAAAACGGCAAAGGCGAAGGCTGCCGGATAAAAAAAATGTCCGATTATCATTTGCACCCACATATCGCTTACGGGAGCCAGTGTTAATATTCCTAAAAGCAGTGACACCACCACAAACATTTGCTTCTTATTAGAAAAGGCCGGATAATCTTTTAGCATATTTGTAAGAAGATAGAGACCCAGCGATATTCTGATGATTTCACCGCTTAATAATTGAAATACGGCCAGGAAGTCAACGTGGGAAATATATTCTCCCAGGGTGATAAGGCGCCATTGCTCAAAGGCGGGAAAACGCATATTAGCTGCAAGAGTGGGTCCGAATGAAGATAAACATCCCATGGTAGGCCCAAGAATAAGACCCGCCAGGATCGTAATAAGCACAAAAAGATTCTGCCTTGTTAACGGTTTTTTAAGACGGTGCTGAAGAAGCAGTAGTACAAGGAGGTCAGCGCTTCCCCCAAGAATGATGATGGTTCCTTTAACAATAGGTGGATATCCCTCTGTAAAAACCGGCATGAGATAGGAATAATCTTTTTCCTCCGCGGTAAATAAGGAGACAAAAACTCCAAGCATCCACACAATCGGGAGCAGCACTGCAGAAACATAAACAATCGATTTTAAACCATTGTAGGCGGACCATGCACTGATCAGCAGAAAAGGCAGCAGGACAGCAACGGAAGGGGTATGCGGCAGAAAGTAAATATGCACGGATTGAATCAAATCATAAAAAGAAATGGCGCTGATAGTGAAAATGAAAACCCAAAAGATAGACATGAAGACTCGAGATACAGTCCTTCCTGCACGCTCTTTGACCCAATCAAAGAGGAACAGCCGCTTCGGATTTTTTTTCATAATCAAATATAGGATACAGCCCCAGCTCAGTAAAAAGGCATAAGCAATCAGCACGCAGATCCATGCATCCCGTTTTCCTGTGGCCAGCAAGTGAGGCATGATGAGAACATGGTTGGAAATGCCGATAAATAGAATCAGGACAAAAATCAATTGAATACGGGAAAATTGCATGCAAGCACCACCAGACTATATTTCTGCTGAAGTTAGGTTTTGTTTTATTTTCCAAAGTATGCATGATATAGCACAGCAGCAGAACTGTTATTGCTCAAGAGGTTAAAGTAAGGAGTGAAGACCAGTTAATATTAATTGCCGGTCTGTCCCTGAAACAGTAAGAAGGAAATTCGCTGCCCGGCAGCGAAAGGAGTCATATGCATTTTTTGGGAAAAACAGCAAAGGAAGCTGATCATAATGAAATTGATAAGACCCGCAAAGATACATAAAGAACAAATGTTGGCATACCGAAAAGCATTTCTGGACTCGGGAGAATATCTTTATGGGGGCTCTTCCCTGCAAAACTATGAAAAATATGAGGAATGGCTTGAAAAAGTCATAGGTCAGGAGAAAGGAAAGCTGCCGCCAAACCGGGTCCCTGCGACTCAATTCGTAAGCATGGTTGATGGTCGAATAATCGGTTTGGTGAATATCCGCCACCGGCTGACACCAGAACTGCTGGTGGAGAGCGGGCATATCGGCTACAGCATCCATCCGGCTGAACGCCGCAAAGGATATGCCGCTGAACAGCTGAAGATGAGCCTGGTCGAAGCAAAGAAACTGGGTTTGGAAAAAGTGCTGGTCACATGTGATAAAGCAAATATAGCTTCAGCCAGGACCATTCAGAAAGTTGGCGGGGTATTGGAGAATGAGGTCATTTCGCCAGACAGCGGTGAGGCGGTTCAGAGGTATTGGATACAAGTATGACTTCTAATCCGTCTTTTTCCGCACAGGGAATGGCGGATTCAGCTTTTCTTTTTAAGATATAGTAAGCAAGAAAGGAGGCAGAATATGGATTGGCTCGAGAGATTGAATAGAGCAATGGATTATATTGAGGAGAATTTAGCAGGTGAAATAGATGGAAAAGAAATAGCGAGAAGAGCTTGCTGTTCGGAATACCATTTTCCGAGGATGTTCTCTTCAATGACTGGTATTTCTTTGTCTGACTATATCAGGCGGAGGCGCTTGTCACAGGCGGCGTTCGAGCTTCAAAACAACGCTGAAGTCCGGGTGATTGATCTGGCGTTTCTTTATGGCTATGATTCCCCGGATGCCTTCAGCCGTGCTTTTAAAAACCTTCATGGAATCACTCCGTCAGCTGCCCGCAGCAAAGGAATTAAATTAAAAGCCATACCGAGACTTACCTTTCAAATTTCAATTAAAGGGGACGAGGAAATGGATTACCGGATCGAAGTATTGGAAACCGATGTTGAAATAGTGGGAGTCAGGCGGAAGGTGGTTACGGAGGACGCTTTTAAAACAATCCCGGGGCTGTGGAAAGAAGCAACTGAAACTGGCCTGCTGCAGCGGTTTATTGATCTATCCTGGGAAAATCCCCAATGCAAGCTGGAAGGGATACTGGGTCTAGTCGGAAAACAGGCTGCCATTACCGATGAAGAGTTCGATTATTTCATGGGCTGTCGTTATATGGGTGAATCTGCAAGCGGCATGGAGAAAATCGTAATTCCCGCATGTACTTGGGCTGTTTTCCCTGACATTACTGATGCATGGAACCGCCTGTACACCGAATGGCTGCCTGCCTCAGGTTACGAACTGGCAGATCAGCCGTGCGTTGAGAATTATTTGGCGCCTGACAGGGTTCCGAACAGCGAGTTGTGGGTGCCGGTTGCAGCTAAATAGCGGGAAGGAGCGACAGTTTTTTTGTGACAAGCTGTATGAGAAACCTGTTCCTTTGTCTTTGAAAATCTACCAGGGGGTGTTTCCTATCAAGCCAACTCTGTTAATCTTTGGAACGGACCATTTTGCAGGCATAGATAATGGAGATGTGTATATGACAGAAAAAATGGATATTTTATCAGGCACAAGGCAAGCAGAAATCCAGGAGGTTATCACTTGTTTAAAGAATTTTAACCCGACAAAGATTGCCTTGGAAGTTCTGCAGGGTAAGGAAGAAGCATTGAATGATGAATATGCTTCTTATTTGAATGGAGACAATGCATTAACCGTTAATGAAATCGATCAAGTCGGATTCCGGCTGGCGAAGGAATGCGGTTTGGGACATGTACATGCAGTCGACTGGAATCAGGATGAGGAAGGCGTTCCGGACCTGGGGGCTCTAAGTGAATGGGAAGATACGGATGAGTATAAGGCATTTGCAGAGCTAGGACAGAAAATTAATTCTGAAGCAAATACATACTTGCAGGATCATTCTATAAAAGACTATCTGCTTTGGCATAATGAACCGCGGAATATTGCCAGGGGACAAGAGCTTTATATGAGAATGTCCCTGGTTGGAAGCGATAGCAACCCGGCGGGCGCCATTTGGACAGCGAAGTATTGGTATTATCGAAATCTGCTGATCTATAGGAACCTGGTGAACTTAGTGAATTCCAACGAGGAACGGATCTTTGTTTTATATGGTGCTGGACATCTCCATCTGCTAATGCAGTTTGCAAGGGAGAGCGGGTTATTTGATGTTGAGGTAGCTGGGGATTATTTGGGGTAGGGATTAACTTTTGATTTAGTGTGGAGCCGGGGGGTCTGTCCCCATGGCTCGTTCGCTGTTTTAAAAAAATGAAACTCTCCTCCCCCCTGTTCCGTATACAAATATTAACAGGAGGGATACCAATGGAAGTTAAAGTGGCAGAGAAGAATGGGAGCCTGGAGATAAACTGGCTATTAAATAAGACTGAAATACCGTTATCGGCTATTACAGAAGTATCGAATGATGATACATATGGCGGGCAGGAAAAGGAAGCTATAAGGATTGGGTTTCCATCCGGCAATACAGACAGAGTGGTCATTAAAACAAAGAAAGAAACTTATATACTTTTTACAAGTATTGGCGGCATAAAAGAAAAGATCTTAACTTTGATGAATAAGTCTGTGCGTTGAACTTAAGGAGGATTAGCGCTTTTTTTGTTGAAGTTCTTTAATAAACGGGCAGACACTCCATGTGCATTCTCAGCTGAAAGTGAAGGGGGAGAATGATTGAAGAAGTTCATGCTTTTCGGATTTATTTCTATCATGATCATCCTTGGAGTTATGTATATGATCAATTCAAGAAGCACAACTTTTAACCAAGCGGTGCCTGATATGTCTGAGGTTTCGTCTATACAAATAATCAAATCTTCAACTAATAAGGAAGTTATTTTGGAAAAAGAGAGCGATGTAAAATCACTGATCCAAAGCTGGTCTGAAATGGAACTAAAGGCAGATGAAATGGGCTCTCTGGATTTTAAAGAATCGTATTGGATCACTCTAAAAGCTAATGATGAGAGGGAATACGGGCTGACAGTTTACGATGATAAATACTTATTGGTTTATGATTTCAGCAAAAGGACAAAAAAAGACAGCAGCAGGAGTTACCAGATTATCAGCGGGGCTGATTTGGACGATATTGAGCAGTATTTTTAGTCTTGAGAGGAGCTCATATGGAAAATTCATTAACCATAACAATGGAAGCTACACATTCATTGAACTTCTTAATTTATATCCAGAATATATTCCTGAATAAAACCCGGAGCAAGTCTGATTTGAAGTTTCCCTATATGCCGGCAGAGTGCCAGCTGCGCGAAGACTTTGATGTGCGCTTCAGAGATTTATGGAATGATATATCAGAAAGAATAGCTGATGATCCATCACAAGATCAATCGATTTTAATCGAAGAAAGAAACTTATTCTATCAGACACTGTTCACTGAAAATGAAGATTCATTATTAGAATTCGATTTGATCTATAAATCCTTTGGAGCGTGGTGGAGAAGCCTTGCTGGAGGTTTTGCTGTAGAAATATGTATGGGTGAAACTTTGGATAAAGTTTATAGAGGGTTAGCTGATTTGCTATTAGAAAAGGGAATTAAGCCGCGAAAAAACCTGTATCTTAACCTTATCTACGATCAGTGTTTATTGGCAGATGCAGAACCCTCCTCTTATTATGCCACCCTTTCTATAGAAGATGGTTTTATGAGGTATAAAGAAATCCCTGGAAGATTACTGCACAGTATTGATTAAGCTAGTATGCATAAGCATTCGGGGGCAGTGCAATTTGAAAAGGGGGCTGGAAACTGGATTTACTATTCTGGATTGTTTTCGGTTTTTTCATAGGCGGATTTGCGGTTCTCGTTTCCATGAAAAAGAATATGGAACGCAGGGTCGCTGCTCTAAAAAGAGACGGGGAAAGCAGCGGTATTTCATCCCGTCCTGTAGTCTGGTGGATTATCGCGACGACAGTCTGGGGAATTGTGAGCATGGGGCTTGTTGTGTGGTGGTTTTCGGTTAGCTGATATAAGTTTTGCCGATAAAAGTGAGGAGATCAATGATGGATAACTGTATTTTTTGCAGGCTGGAGCTTGAGCCGGATCAGAATGTTGTCATGAGCAATGAACATTGTCTTTTTTTACAGCTGGGGCAGAGTCAAATAAGGGGAAGCCAGCTGGAAGGCGCAGGGTTAATTGTTCCTATTCAGCACAGGGAAACTGCGTTTGATTTAACACCTGAGGAGTGGGCGGCCACCTACAGTCTTCTTCAGGATGTGAAAAAGTACTTGGATGAAAAGCATGAGCCTCGAGGTTATAATTTAGGCTGGAACTGCGGCGAGGCTGGCGGACAGCATATTTTCCATGCTCATTTTCATGTGATCCCAAGATATGAGGACGAAGCTCTTGCGGGTAAAGGGATCCGGTATATGTTTAAAGGGAAAGAAAATCAGAGGGGGCTTAAACCTTCCCCCTTGGCCACTTGAAAGAGAGAGCTGATGGAAAACAACGTGTTTTCATGAAGCAGGATGCCTCTATGTTTTATTTCAGTCAGCACTAAGTAAGGGATTGGGAAATGTTCTCCAGATAGGGTGATTCCAATAGAAAAATTAATATTGCATAAGCGGCATGATTATAGGTCAGATTTAAACTTTGCCGGCTGCCAGATAGCTCAGGATGGAACACTGCTGCTGATCGAAACCGAGGAACAGGAACTCGATTTTTTTGAGCGGCCTGTGCCGAAATGCAGCTGGACCATCACGTTGGTTAGGGATAACAGTATAGAGACTGTGGAATTAAAGAACATTCCTCTGATGCCGACTCACGCTGATCTGTTTTCCGATGGGACATTGCTGATAGTACAAGGCCGCTGTTTAAAGGATGGCACATACGTTGAACGGAACGCCAGGAGGTATAACCCAAATGGTCAGTTGATTGAGGCATTCACGCTCGGTGATGGAATCAATGATGTCCAGATCGATGACTGCGATACCATTTGGGTCAGTTACTTTGATGAAGGCATTTTTGGGAATTTCGGGTGGGATGAGCCTATGGGAAGTGCCGGTGTTGTGGCTTACACAATGAGTGGCAAACGGCTTTGGGGAGCCGGTGATTACGGAATCATTGACTGTTGCGCAATGAATGTGGCTGGATCAAAGGAAGTCTACTTTTACTATTATGATGATTTTGATCTCGTTCATCTGGATGAGATGAGCGAATCCGGGCGCTATCATGTGAACGGCCGTTACCCTATGATGGGGCAATTTATGCTGGATAAAGAGGGTTTGATTGGTCAAGTCGATATGTCAACGCTGATGCGCTACCAGAAAAATCAAAACAGCTATACAGCCAAACATAAGCTGCAGCTTATTGATGAAGATGGCAAACGCATCATTGGGCCGGTGTTTATGCGGGGCTCACATCTGTATGCATACGGCAAGGATGGAATATATATAAAGTCATAGGACAGGTTCCATGCCAAACGGGCCAGCGGACCTGTCCCCGTGGCTCACTGGGAGGACGATCATATGTATAATAAAAACCATGATCCTAAAGGAAATGTTAAGGCAGAGATTTTATTGTCGGGGCAATCTCTTTCTTTCAAATTGGATGTAAACGAAACGAAGGTACTGCTCGACAATATGGAAAAAGCATCGCATGATTTTAAGAAAATGGACTCTATCAAGCTGTATCATCCTGACGGCAGGTTAAAATCAGTGATCAACCCATTGCAGATATCGAGGATTTGGTTTACATGAAAGAAAAGGGACAGGTTTCTTGTCCCGAGCGGACGGAAAACCTGTCTCTCTGTATTAGTGTGGAAGCATAATAGTCTTGAAATACCTGTTGCTTATGTTAAATTCTCATTAAGTGGTTAAGTCTGTGCTTAAATGTTTCCATAAAGCATTCGATGTTTATGAGCAGCGTAATAATCTTGAGAATGAACAGTGCCAGGAAGAACCGGCTTTGCCATTAATCTCTTCTATAGAATTCCCTTTATTCAAGTCCTTTCTTAATGATTTGGGAACGGTTTTCCATTTGCGGGGGTTCCTCGAACCAGCCATTTTTAATCTTAATATTAATCCCTTCCTGCGCGTAGAAATAGACATCTTTTGCGAGCAAAATTGTTTTCATCGCCAAATCGTTTCTTAAACTGAAAAATCCCCCTGTGCCTGAACCAATCAGTCCAAACCCATTAAGAATATATATGCAGTGCATCATCAGCTTGTCAGAAAAGGGAGGAACTGTTGATGTAGTTACTGTTGCGCCGGAAGTCGCGGAGAGATGGACATCCCCATCCAGAAGCAATTCCTCCATAACTTTAACCTGTTTCTTGGCAAGATCCTTCCCTTTTAAAAAATATTGCCTGGCTTCCTTGTTTTGAGCGCATTGAGCAAAGCCTGTAATTAACTGCATTCCAATATTATTAACTTCAAGATTATGATGAAGGATTCCAACCTCCAGGGCTGATAGAGGCCTTTTTTCACCAATTAGTTTAAACCCCTCCATGTACTTTTTGCTTTTAATAAATTCCGTTTTCTTCTGCATAGTCACTTTAGGAGGGAGAGAGAGAATTCCATTTTCAAGTAAATAGCGGGTTGAAAGTTTATAGATTTTTTGGGTGACAGTTGTGAGTCCCTCGTAAATGGCCATTACCTTTTTGTTGTAGGTCATATTCATGCCAAGGGTGTACAGACCCATGCTAACTTCCTTTAATACACGGACAAACATGATATCAAATCCATTATCATATAACTTTGGGGCCTCCAGGTTTACATCCTCTGATGTGAAACCCACAGGTTTAACCATCCCCTGTTCAGAAAATAGATTTTCCATCTCAGCTACATAAAAATTAAGCTCCTGCCATAATCCGCCCAAAATATTTCTTGCCTGCGGGTCATCTGCCTTTTCAATAAAGTATTCCAGAAACCGCATAATCAAGGTTTTTTCCTGATATGTCTGCCAAAGCGAACCTATTTCGGACACATTTAAAGGATTTGTCAGAACCATGCAGATACCTCCTAATCAAATATCCCTAAGTGCATATGTATGTTGTTTCTAGCGTTTCCAAATAAGGAAAAACCATACTGCATTTTGGACCGTGGTATCTGCCCTTTTGCATACTCTTTTTTATGAGAATATTCATCTTTAAAAGCAGGATAATGGAATAAATTGGTGAATATTAGTGTATTAGCCCTTTAATGAGGGAGGGGAAATACAGTGAAAACAACGGATTATTCCAATATAGCTGAGAGATATGATAAGAATCAATTTAGGACAGATGAAATTAGATTGGATAGCGAATTGAAACAGTACATAGAAGGCAATCGGAAACCAAGCTTTAAGGTTCTTGATTTATCATGCGGTACAGGTCTTTATCTTGAAAAGCAAATAAAAGCCTTTTCAGGGCTAAATATTAGCTGGTATGGCTTGGATCTGTCAGATCAAATGCTGAATAAGGCAAGGGAAAAGGTGAAACACGCAGCTTTTGTAAAAGCTAATGCAGAGAATATGCCGTACCCATCAGAGACTTTTGATTTCATTTCGAACAACTATGCGTTTCACCACTATAGCGATAAAGGACAGGCGTTAAGTGAGATTTACCGGATATTAATGAAAGGCGGCATCTATAAATTACATAATATAGCTGTTCATGATATGCCGGATTGGTGGGTGTATTATTACTTCCCATCTGCTTTTAGAGAAGATGAGAAAAGATTTTGGAACAAAGGCAAAATTTTTAATGAGCTTACAGAGAAAGGCTTTAAAGTAAATTTAAGAATTGATTATCGAAGGGAATATATAAGGGTTCATGATTATTTAATCCATGCAGAAAATAGAGATATATCGGTGCTGACTTTAATAAACGACAGTGAGTATTATGAAGGGTTAGAAAGAATGAGGCATGATGTGAAAATGAATCAGGATCTAAATATTGTGAATGATTTTGCGGAGCTGTTTTGTACTGCAGAGAAATTTTAGAAGAACAGAAGGACAGATACATGAGAAATCTGTCCTCTGTCCTATAGGCAAGCCCGGCGCAGCTGCCTGTCTTCATCATGTGGGGAAAAGATAGCCATGAGCCCCTTATTGCTTACGTTAAGGGCTGCACTCTTATTAAGCGGTTTAAGCGATATCTATACGTATCAATAAAAAACTCCAGCTTAATAATTAAATGAAGGATCCTTTTAATCAAGCTAGTAAGTGTACTCACAATGTATCCCTCCACATTCATGATCGTGCACGGAAAAAGCTGCACTAGCATTAATATCCTCCAGAGCAGATTCCTTTATTCACTTCCAAGTTTGAAATCACATGCAAATTTACAGGGGGCGTTCATTTTGATTGTGGTGCTATGGCAAATATCCTTTATCCTTTGTGTCATCACTCTCCTTTTTGGACTATTTAAGAAATCGTGGCTTTCCATGTTCATCAGTTTTATCACATCACTTCCGATAGCTTATTACTTCCTGGGAGCTGAAAATAGCTGGAGGCTGGTTGCTTTAGCACCTATATTTTCGCTGCTTCTGACCTTTGTTTTTTGGAGGAATAAAGCACGCTGATCTGACTGTGGGAAAGGATCTGCACATTTTTTGAGGAAAGTTATTTAGAGCCGGCTGGCAAGTAAATTCCGGGCTCCTAAAATTTTGGAACTGGTAATAAAACTGGATGGGGGGCGTATCGTGCTGCAGGCAGTCTGGAAGAACATAGTGTATATACTGGAACATAAACTTAATGTCCTGATTGAGTGCTGGAAAGAGGGGCTATTCCTGCAGGGGATTCTCCATGATTGGTCGAAATTTTCCCCGCAGGAGTTTCTGCCATATGCCAAGAAGTTTTTCTATGAGGGTCAAAAGGACTCCGTTGATGAGTTAAAGTGGAAGTACGCATGGCTCCACCATCAGCACAAGAACAAGCACCACTGGGAATATTGGGTGGTTGACCCGAAAAATAAACAAGCCCTGCCGATGCCCAGAAAATTTCTTCTTGAAATGGTCTGTGACTGGCGTTCGTTTTCGAGGAGATGGGGTAGAAAGGTAAAACACTCAACAATGGATTTCAGCGGGAATATTATTTTGCATCCTGATACGAAAAAGGAGCTCGATATTATATTGAAGAGGAAAAATAACGAGGATCGTAAGCAGCTGCTAAGCTAGTAGTGCGAACCGAATTAGTGGGATGAAGGGGGAAATGGCTATGATTAATTTAATGCCAATTGGATTTACCTACAATGAAAGGCACCAGATAGAGGACGATTATTGGGGCGAAGTGGTCAGCAGGATCGTGCTGGACGATTCTCTGCCAGAGGACGCGCTCAAAGGAATTGAATCCTTCTCCCACGTAGAAGTTATCTATTATTTTCATCGGGTGGATCAAAACAAAATTGTGCCTGGTGCAAGGCATCCGAGAAATGACAGCACCCTTCCCAAAGTGGGGATCTTTGCTCAGCGCGGCAAAAATAGACCGAATCGATTAGGGCTGACAACTGTGAGGGTAGTCGAAAGAGAAGGCGGGGAACTGACCGTCACTGGGCTTGATTGCATCAATGGGACGCCGATTCTTGATATCAAGCCGGTGATGGAGGAATTTCTCCCTAAAGAGCCGATCAGCCAGCCTGACTGGTCCCGTGAGATTATGAAGAATTATTGGTGATAATGTTCCGGGCGAAAAAAAGAGATCAGCGGCTTCCTGCTGATCTCTTTTTCATTCAGTTGGCGCTAGTTATTATCAGAACCGGAGAAAGATCTCCATTCCCGCCTCCATAAAAAAGGACTGAATTCTGATTAAAGCTCGCTGCTGTTGCTGCTTTTAGCCTGAATTGTGTCTTGCCGCTCCGGTTGATTTGAGCCAGTGCACTGGCCGGAATATCTATATCAATGTAATTAGAAACGGCAGCCGGCTGGAAACTGGCCATATTGGTGAGTGTGGCAGCGGCGGAATAATCGCTTTGCTCTATTGAGGCAGCGCCAAACGTTCCATTCTTCAGGTCGATTTTTATTTCAGTGACCGTCCCTGAGACTGATTTTGTATATAGGCGCAATTTTGCTGATCCAATAGCAGTCTGCCCGAGAGTGCTTGTGTCAAAGGATAAAATTCCTCTGAATGTATCGGTGTTGTACATGCCTTTGTCGCCCGCCTTAATATCCCCGGAGCCTTTGCCATCTGCTGTGAATCGGCCGGCAAATCCGCTTTCCCCTGAGATGGCGCTGAATGTCAGCGAGTCCCCGGGAGGAGGGGCATCCTCTTCAATGATATATACCTCTTCTTTGACAGACTCTTTTTGCCCGGAACTGTCCTGACTGAAAAACTTAAGAGTTGTATTACCAGAAATGTAAATCGGTCCTGTATAGAGGGTGGATTGTGCTGTAGGATTCGAACCGTCCACTGTATAGTAAGTGGATGCTTCTTTATTGGTCTGGAGCTCTACATAGACAGGCTGATTATAGGTTCCGCCTTTAGGGCTTGCTGATGTGGCAGGGGCATCGCCGTCATTTCCGCCGTCATCATTGTCTGCAAATGAATGGAAGAACTCCCACATCATCAGGCTGGCATCAGGACCCTGCGGATCTGTATAGCTGCCTTGTACATTTCCCCCTGACCAGACATGGCCCATGCTCTGGACAGCTACTTTCTTCATCCATACTCTGCCGTCGCCAGCTTTATAATGGCTGACAGTATAGCTTTTTCCGCCAGGAACGTTTAAGTTCTCGGTTTGGTCCGGCTGGTCGTCGATCCAGCCATCCTCTTTGCCGTTCTGTGCTAAGTCGTTTGTAACTGCCCATTGGGTGATGACCTGGTTTCCATTTACCGGTGCGACAGTATAGTCAGAAGTTCCATGAAACACTATGACTGGCATGGTGTCTGCCTGGCTTCCCATTGCCTGATAGGCAGCCCTCCCCTGGCGCACAGGGTCAGGGCCGCCGCTCGACATTGCCGTAAAAGCGCCCGTCATGCTGGTTGCAGCTTTATATTCAAGACCTGCTCCCACACCAATGCCAGAGAAAAGGTCAGGATAAGCGGCCCCCATGATCACACTCATCGCCGCACCTGCTGAAAGCCCTGCTGCATATACCTGATCTCCTTGGACTGTATAATTATTTTTAATAAGATTCACCATCCCGGCGATAACAGCTGGTTCCCCGCTGCCGCGCGACTGGTGGGCTGATTCGAACCAGTTCCAGCACTTATTGGAATTGGCGCTGCTGGTCTGTTCAGGATACAGTACCAAGAACCCTTTTTCATTAGCCAATGCATTCATCTTTGTCCCTGTCGCAAACTGGCTGGCATCCTGTGTGCACCCATGCAGCATGACATATAACGGATAAGACTGACTTTCATTGTACTGATCTGGAACATACAATTTATAAGGCTTACCCCCATAGGAGCCTGTAATAAATTGTCCAGCAGCCGTTGAATTACCAGGAAGCAATGTGACCGAGCATACAAAAATCAAAACGATTAAACCAATCCAAGATTTTTTGCGAGCCATCAAAACCATTCCTCCTTTTTCCTTCAGGATTAGTGTAGGAGGGGGGAGTTACAATGAAGTTACAGTATTCAGGAAGGGATTGCGCATTTTTTGTTGAATTTTATAATGATTAATATATAGAGGCGGGTTTAAATTGGAAATAAAGTTAGGGTGCTTACACGCCCACTTTTCGAATATCGAATACATTGAGAAAGCCTTTGCCCCATATGATATGGAACTAATACACTTCGTTGACCCCGCATTAATGTATCGAGTTACATCAGATAGGAGCTTCAAAACTGCAGACGCACAAAATAAAGTGAACGAACAGATAGAATGGATAGCTCAATGTAATGTTGATGCCATCCTGCTTACTTGCACAAACTATATTGCTATTCTGCCGGAAGAACAACTTTCAATATCTATGCCAATCATAAAAATTGATGAACCCTTCTTTGAGTCTGTCTGTAATGTAAAGCAGGCACAGACAATCGTATTTACAAATCCTGCAACAGTCAAAGGAACTCTGGAGCGTCTGAATCAATATGCACACACTCATCAGAAATCGATTGATATCGAGGCAAAGGTAATCAACAATACTTTTGAATTGATAATGCAAGGGAGAAAGCACGAATATAACCAAGAAATTTCCAAATTTTTGCAAGGGATTATTCTGGAAGATAAAATAATTTCTGTTGCTCAACTATCTATGGTCCAAGCATCCAAAGAAATTAAGCAAACCACTAAACCTATAATTAATCCCTTGGATACATTAGTCTCATCCGTGGTCAAACAGTTGAAATTAAAATGAACCAGGGGGACAGGTCCCTTGGCTCTTTTTTGGCTGGGCCAGGGGACCTGTCCTTGCGCGGTTTCATATTTATAGCATTTTCTGGTGTTCATTTCTCCCCTGATAACCTATTTGCAGACCTAATTGATTTTGCAAACGACAACAGTATTTCAATAACTAAAACAAAAGATTATCAGTTGATTGAAAAATAATGCTGTTAGAAAGAGGGGCCTGCCCTTGAAGCCTTTTAAAGATAAGATCTATTGGACGCTGCTGCCTATTACTATAATTATTGGTTTTGTAATCATATTTGTTCTCCCAATAAAGAATATCTACGCATATATGATGCCATTAGTATTTTGGATTCTTTATTACACTTGGACTTATTTTGATGAAAAAAAACGTAATAAATAAATAAGAAGATTTCTTGGTGATGTTCGGTTTTAGGTCAGCTAACAGAATCAAGGAGGCTTTTCTTATTCCATAAAAGTAGCAGTTTGAGATACTATGAAAAAATAAAAGTGTTTTGAAGGGGGGCAAGTAATGAAAAAAGTAAGAAATTTATTTTTTGCTGGCTTACTCTTATTTTTGTTAGGAATATATTTGTCTACTCTTTCATTAACTCATTGGGTTATCATCGGTACATTACTTGCAATCATCGGTGGATTTTTAATGGGCGGCAGTACATATTTTATACCTAAATCTAAGAAGTAAGCATCAACCTATTCAACATTATTGTTTGCACTAGTGCCTCAGCAAAAAAACAAAGGGATGGAAACCCATCCCTCTACCCATTACTCTCAATAATATCCTCAACAATCTCAAACGCCTTCTCTTTAGTCATTCCCTCTCTCAATGAAAACTCAATATGATAAGAGCCTTCCTCGAGATTGAAGAATGCTATTAGCATATCTGTGTCAGCCGCAACCTCTCTATAATGGACATCCACACCGTTCATCGTCTTAATCTTGCTGTCGATTTCACCATCAATGATCTCGAAATTGCTGTAGGTGATGATGAAAAGCCAGGGTTCTCCATCATAAAGTCCATATAGAACCTTCGAATCCATTGTATTCTCGTACTTTTCGATATACTCTTTGTCCCTTAACTTACCCTTTTCTTTCGAGTAGACCATAACCAGATCCTTTTTGTCACCTGATGGCGGATATTTAATCTCAGCCGATGTGATGGGATACTGTTCATATTCAGGAATAAACACATCAGTCTCAAATTCTTCGGCAGCCTGCTCTTTAAAAGAATCTGCTCCTCCGTTCGTCTGAGAGGAACAGGCACTGGCAATAAACATCAAACCAAGCAGCAAAAGACTTATTCTCCGCTTCAAATTCTCAGCTCCCTGTTTTTATGACTGTATTTGCATTTTAACATATTATTCCAAACGATTTAAAGGAAGAACAGTTTACCCTTCAAAGAAGGTCAAACCTTTCATGATATAGAATAGGTAATATAAGGAAAAATATGAACGCGGGGGATAGGTTATGGAACAGATTTTCAGAGAGATTGTAGAAATCATGCATCACGACTATGCGGGGTGCATCGATAAAAAAGGATATGATCATCCGGAGGCTTATTTTGAAAAAATACAGCTTTTAAAAGAAAACAATATGCTGACCAGGGAGCAGTTTGCAGATACAGTAAGAGATTATTTATTGGACTTTCAAGACCACCATATTTACTTTGCTGACAGCTCGGCGGAAAAAAGAAAGCCGCTGGACAGAGGCTTCCAGGTCAGGCGATATAAGGACTGCCTTTATGTTACCGGGGCGAAAAAAGAACAAAAATTAAATGCCGGCATGGCGATTATTTCGCTTGGGGGCTTCACCATCCCGGAACTGAAAGAAAAGCACAGCCGGCTCTTGAAGGCTAACCATCCCGAACGGGAAGACTGGATGCCGATCCTTTCGATGTATGAATATGGCGACATACAGGATGAGCAGGGGAATGTTCGTAAAATTACTTTCAGTACTTATGAAAAACCAGGATATACGCCAGCCTATACTGTGGAAAAGGTGAATCAGGATACATTGCTATTCACCATTACTGATTTTGCGGATCCAGATGCCATTGTAAAACTGGTCAAAGATAATAGGGATCTTATTGAATCAGCAGACCAATGGATTATAGATGTTCGGGTCAATTATGGCGGAAGCGACTCCAGCTATTATCCTCTCATGCCGTATATCATGCCTGAAGAAGGTGTGGAGCTCGCTGACAGAAAGGACACGATGCTGTTTAACTGCACCCATTCGAACGCCGGCAGATTCTTGGCGGAAACGCTCTCGGTACTGGAAGGCATCCAGGGGGAAGAGGCACAGCAATTCCTTAAGGTCTTTATTCGGGAGTGGCAGAGGAATAAAGGAAAAGGGTTCGTTGAGTTTAATTTTAAAGACATTGTGCCTGACACCTTTGTGAAAGGCACCAAAAATCCTAAATTAGTTGCTGTATTGTCAGATTACATGTGCGGCAGTTCTGGTGACTCCTTTGTTGAGCTTTGCAAAAAGTCCAGCAAAGTCCGGGTCATCGGCAGGCCTACAAAGGGATTAAATGATTATGCCAATCTCTTAAGCAAGAAATGGGATAACGGATTTGAATTCATGTATCCCGCTTCAAGGCTGTCACGGATTGACAGGGGCTTGGGGATGACGGGCAAAGGGATAGCGCCAGATTTGTATGTAACATGGACACCCGAGCACTTGAAGCGGGATGTTGACCTGGAGAAGGCGATAGAATGGCTGTCATTGGAAAAAAGTACATTCAGGTAGGGCAGATTTTACAAGAGAAAAAGACAGACCTAAATCAGCCTTTAAAGATTACTTCGCCCAATCCACAGGCGGCTTTATAAGCTGTGCCGGCACACCTAGTTCCTCTGCGGCCGCCAGAATGAATTCTTTACGGAAAAAATAGCTTACATGCCTGACAATTTTTCCGTTTTCGGTTTCCTGGTACTGAATGTCATGGATGAACGGGCCTTGTCCTTCGTCGGCAAAAACAATAATAACCGGCTTGCCCCAAAGTATGCGGGACTCGGCCCTGTATCCAGGCAATCCATAGCGCAGCGAGCCATTCCGCATTTCTTCTTTGCTAAATTCTGCGAAGCCTAAAGGTGCTTCATTTTGTGCCTGGTCACTGATAAGATCCAGGACTGCTTCGACATCGCCTTCGTTTAAGGCCTTTAAATAGGCTTTGATGACCGGCTCATTTTCATGGACGAAGCGGTGATCCTGAGTTTCCGGATTGTTATGCTGCTTCAATTTTTCCTTCATCCTTCTCGTTGTGGCATAAACGGCTCCCGGCGTGGTCCTGGCCATGCCTGCCACTTCCTCTGCCTTGAACTGAAAGACTTCAAACAGCAGGAATACGGCGATCTGCCTTGGTTTGAAAAGCTCAACAAGGCAGCCGAGTGCCTGCTGAAGCTCCAGCGTCTCTGTAAATTCAACCGCTGGAATATCTCCTTCGTCTAATGTGCCAAGACTTCTTTTCTCCCTGCGGCAGTGGTCGATCCAGATGTTGGTGGCCATCCTGTACAAATAGGATTTTGTATTTGTCGGATGCCATCTCTGAAATAATCCGCCCAATGCCTTCAGCATCGTTTCCTGAAACAAATCCTCGCCATCCCACAGAGATCCGGTCAGATAGCGGCAATAATTCCAAAGCTCCCCTGAATGGGCCTCTGCCAGTTCAGAAAACATCTCCTTCAGTTCGCGTGCTTTGCCTGCTAATTCCTGTTCTGTCATCATATAGTCAGCTCCTTTATTGATAGGACGAATAGGAAGGGTGAAATTATACGGTAAAAATGAAATCATCAAAGCTTTTTTTAAGTGTACATCGACGGCTACATTAATGCCGAGTATTATTTGTATCGCCAAAAAAGTTGAAACCTTTTTCATGAAAATCCCTTCTAATATTAAAAGAAGCCAAAAGGAGAGGTTCAGTGAATAAATATTTGTTTTCAGCTGTTTTTCTGCTGTCCACTATTCTAACGGCGGGCTGCCAATCGTCCCATTCTGTCGATAACAGCGACTTAGAAAAATATGAAGTTTCTCAGATCAGCGATGAAACCGTTCAAGGTGACTTTATCTTCCGGATTAAAAGTGAAAAGGGAGAGTACGAAGAAGGTGAGGACATAGAGTTATATGGGGAAATTGAATATATAGGGGAAAAAGACGAGGTCAAAATCCATCATTCTTCATCAGCTATCTTGTTCCCGATGCGGGAAAAGATACGGGGGTATGAAATAGGAAGTGCGGTAAATGACATCGGACTGTCAACAACGCTTAAAAAGGGTGTGCCCTACCGGGAAGAGTATGGAAAAAGCGGCGGGTATAGTGAAGATCAAGATCCTCAAGACTATGTAAACTTTATGAAGGAGTTCCTGAATGGCACAGGCTTTCCCGCCGGTTATTATGTGGTTCAAAGCTCTACTGATTTTAGTGTTGAATCCGGAGAACATGTCAGGGTAAAGGGGACCGTCGACTTTAAGGTAATGAAAAAATAAAGGGCTATCCAGCCGCAATGATTCAGCCTTGATCTTTCTCCTTTCCAGCTATGTACCATTGAGCTTAGCTGCCAGCCTTTGAATCCGCATGCGCCAAACAGCGCTCCACAAACTCCAGCACCTCTTCAGATACCGGATATAGGCCTGTTTCTTCGGCAGGCATTTTCCTGACTTCCCAAAATTGGTCCATCAGTTCTGTATCTCCCCGGAAGCTTTTATTTGATAGATGGACTAATTCAGAAGCGATTTCAAAGCCTTTCTCCGACTCGGCTGGTATGTGGTGTTCCACGCACCATTCAATCCTTCGCAGCAGAGAAATATACTGCTGGGTGGTCTCATCATTGCTGCCCAGGTTTGGGATTGATTTTTCCAGGAACGCTTTTTCCTCATCCTGAAAATAGTCGGTCCATTTCTTAGCGCGCTTTTGTGAATTTTGTACAAGCCCGGCAACACAATCCCACGATAGTGACTCCTCCAAATCGGTCATATTGATTAGGGAAGCTGTGTTGGAGATGCTGGCTTGGAGCTCTGAGAGCTGCTCCTGCAGGTGATTATAGTGGGATACTATGATTTGTTTATAAGAAAGCTGTTTCAGTACCTCGCGGATCTCCTCTAACGGAAGTGAAAGGGACTTAAGAATCAATATTTTCTCCAATGTGAATAAGTCTTCCTCTGAATAATACCGCTTTCCATTCTCATCTTTAAATCCCGGGGCCAGAAGGCCGATCTGATCATAATAGCGGAGTGTGCGAACGGAAATATTGCGCTGCTTCGCTGCTTCTCCGGTTGTCCAAAGTTTCATCGGAACTCCTCCTAAAAAAAGCTTGCAGGTTACGTTGCGTAACCCAATATAGTTGGATTATACCATTAACAAAAGAAAGAGGGACAAAGAATGGAAGAGGATCAAGTGAACTGGAAAAAGCAGGACCCCTGGGGCTGGAGAGAATTCATTTTATTAATGCTGCTTGAATTTATTATTGTAATTGGAGTCGTGAAGCTTATTGTACAGCCTCTTTATGCCGAGTGGCTTAAAGACGATTTATATGCCGGGACATTAACCGGATTAACCATAGCTGTTATTTTAATGGCCGGGATATACTTTATAGCCCTCCGTCCAAAAAGGCTTTCCTGGAGGGAAGCAGGGGTAAAAGCATTCAGCCCCAAGGACTGGAAGCTTATAGGCCTATATTCAGTGGCTTTGCTGATTGGCGCCGTCCTCATTGTCGTGCTTACCAGTTTCATAGGATACTCATGGGAAAACAGCAAAACGGAGGCCATGCAGCAGAACGTCACTTTTTTCACAGTGCTCATTGCTTTCATTTCTGCTGCTGTCATTTCGCCCATATATGAGGAAATCTTCTACCGGGGCTTTTTGTATCGCTGGCTGCGGACAAGGATGGGGCTGACGGGGGCGCTGCTGCTCAGCTCGCTGATCTTTACCATCATTCATATCCCGACCTATAACGTCATGCCCGTCAATTTCTTCAGCGGCATTCTTCTCTCCCTGGCTTACGAGCGGACAGGCTCCATCTGGCCTCCGGTATTAATTCACGGACTGACGAATGGATTTATGGTGTTGCTGACCAGTTTGGGATAATGGGAGAATTTTTGGGATCGAAAAGAAGGGGAATGAATTGACAATATGGAAATATACTCCATACAGAAAGAGGATGGAGGAGACTATGGGGTATATAGAAGATTTGCGCAGTGTTGTAGGCAATGAGCCGCTCATATTAGTTGGAGTTGCAGTAGCGGTCATCAATGATATGGGAGAATTTTTGCTGCAAAAAAGGATTGACGGCCGCTGGGGCGTTCCCGGGGGATTCATTGAATTGGGCGAATCCACTGAAGAAGCAGGAAGAAGGGAAGTCCTTGAGGAAACTGGCATTGAAATAGGCAGGCTTGATTTGGCCGGCGTGATTTCAGGAAAAGGGCATCATGTGAAATTACCGAACGGAGATGAATTTTATCCTGTGACAATTGCCTATATTTCGAGGGATATAAAAAGCGGCGTTCTTAAAGCGGACGGTTTGGAAACGACTGAGGCAAAATTTTTCAGAGCAGATGAGCTGCCTGAAAGGCTGAATCCTATGATAAAGAATCTTATAAAGCAATATGCACAATCGCTGTCACAGTAAAAAAGAAGCCGCCAAACCATGGCGGCTTTCTTGTGCCTTCCTATTCAAGAACATCCTTCCAAGTAACCCTAAACGCCAGCTTCCAAAAAACAGCCAGATATATAAGGGCAACTGCCATATACAGATAGATTCCATACGGCAGCAATGTGCTTAAATAATGCAGTCCGGCAAATAATCCGGCAAACAGCATCAGTCCGAATATAATTACACCATTGCCGTTCTGATTATACTGGTCAAAAGACTCGGAAAACGGAATTGCTGTTTTCAGGATCATGAAGCAAAGGACCGCATAGGTACAGGCATTGATAAACACGACAACCAGATCCGGCAAAACCCCTGCCCCGAAAAGCAGGACAAACAGGACACTTAATATAGAATAGATCGGCAGATACAATTTAAGGATAAATGCCTTTATCGTCCCGCTGAACATGGGGCCAAGCTGGTCTAAAGGCGCGGCTCTGAAAATCCAGCCACCCTTATATTTACCTGAATATTTCAGAAGGATCATGATGGTCGGGATGATGATCATGCTGAAATAAATAGATAAATATGATTTGCTGCCTTCCAGACGGTTGAGGTCTGTATCAAAGCTGCTGAATATCATTAGAAAAGGAACGACGATGGAAAACCCTAATGAAGGGTACACCTTCAACTTGAAATCCCGTTCATTTTTCATCATGCTGCTGGCAAATTTAAAGAATGCTCTTTCTTCCTTTGAGCGGCAAAGCACCTTCAGGAAAAATTGGCCGGTTTTGCTCCGCTTCTTTTCCTTAGCACTGCCATGATAGGCAAGCTTCTGCAGGTTTTGCTCAAAAGACGAATTGAATTTCGTATAAATCCAAATGCTCAGGAACGGAACCACGATACTTAAAGCTGTAAAGATAATATAAAACGGCTGGAAGCTGCCGTTCAGCACCATTTCCGTATTGGCTCCAAACCACATCGGGAAGATGAATACCTGCCACCATTTTGGCTCCAGCGAAACGGTGAAATCGATGATGGCGAAGGAGCGGATCAGCAATTGATAGCCGACCATGATCATCAGGGAAAGCCCGATCTGGACATAGTTAATAAGATCTTTTAATTTCTCCCCATCAAAGAATCTCAGGAATGCAAGATAGATAAGCACGGTCAATCCAACGATAAACAGGTCAATCAGGATGATGTTGATGACTGCGGTCAGGAAGAATAAGGGTCCAAGCCTGAAGAGCCCGACAAACAAAGGGATCGTGACAAGCGCGATGGTAAGGAATGATAGATAAATGACAACGTGGACCATTTTCGCCGTATTGATCGTTTTGCGGTCAACAGGCTTCGGAAACAGGATATTCCGATCGCGTATGTCCAGCAGGACCGTCGAAAAATCGGAAATCATCGCTGTCATGACAAAAAAGGTGAAAACCCCATAAAAAAGGCTCATTTGGAAAAGATAGTTCTTGCCCATCAGCAGAAAGGGAATCATGAACAGCCCGAATAAAACATAAATCCATAGCGATTTGATATACTGATTGCTCTTTTCCTTGTCTTCTTCTTTCCTCGCATTCTGCGCAAAAACGGTTGGCACACGGCGCCCATCCATCGTCAGCTTTACTTGCAGGATCATTCTCATAGCTTTGTAGTCTACGCCAAAGCGGCTGAACATCCATTCAAAACGGTCTAATATTTTGAGAGTCTGAAAGTCCTGCATCCTTACATCTCCCCTACAATCGAAACAAATCTCGCACCCAGTTCCTTATGCTCGCTGAATCCTGTCAGCTGGTTGAAAATCTGCTCAAGCGAGCCTTCTGTTGTCTGCTGCAGCTCTTCGAAGGTGCCATCAGCAGCAATCCTGCCATCGTGGAGAAGGATGATGCGGCTGCTGATTTTTTCGACCACATCCATAATGTGAGAAGAATAGAATATCGTTTTACCCTGCACAGCCAGCTGGGCCATAATTTCTTTAAAAATCATGACACTGTTCGCATCCAGGCCATTGATGGGCTCATCGAAAAACAAGAGGTCCGGATTATGCAATAAACTCGAAATGATGAGCAGCTTCTGCCGCATTCCCTTCGAATAAGAAGCAATCCGGGAATAATAGACTTCCCCGATGCCAAACAGCTCCATCAAGGTCTTTGCCTTATAGCTGGCAAGGTCGGAATCAATGCCGTACAGCTCGCCGATAAACGTTAAATATTCATGGCCGGTCAGATTGTCGTACACTTCGGCAATCTCCGGCACATAGCCGATTTTCCTTTTATAATCAATCTTCCCATCCGATATATCCTGGCCGAAAATCCTCACCCCGCCTGAATACCCGTCCTCAATCCCCAGCATGATTTTCACGGTCGTACTCTTTCCGGCACCATTCGGCCCTATATAGCCAATGATCTCCCCGCGCTTCACCTGAAAAGAAACACCTTTCAGCACAGGCTTCGATCCATAGCTCTTTTTCAGGTCTTCAATCTCTAATATGATGTCTTCCATACCCCTAACCCCATTTCAAAATAATTCCATTTAGTATTAGTGTAACATTAGGTGCTGGGGGGGCTAAAGGGTGGATTGGGAATTGTTTCATTTTTTCAGTTGTTTACGATCTTGGAAGGAAGCCATTGAACGAGTTGAGCAAGGGGAGTTTGGGTTGGATAGTGCGGGAGGAAGTCCTGTAGGAGGCATTTAAAAGAGGACTTTACTGACCCAGAGTGATTCGGGGAATTGTTTTGAGTCACTCAAGAGAGAGATTTCCGCCCCAGAGTGCCTCGATGAACCGGTATGAGTCACTCAAAAGAGAGAACCCGATTGAGTCCATATAATTGTGTAAAAAGAAAAGGGGTTAATTCCTTTTGTCAACAATGTTAACAACCACGAAAACATTGGAGGAATTAAGATGACCCATTTACAGTTTAACCTAAATATTGACACTTTAAAAGAATCCGTCATGAATTCTAGCCTTGATGCAGTTGTAAAATCTTCGATTGTGCTGGTCCTTAATGAATTTATGGAAAAAGAAAGAGATGAGCATTTAAAAGCTGGCGCATATGAGCGTTCTTCCGAACGACGGGATTACAGAAATGGATATTATGAAAGAGAGCTCCTCCTCGGTATCGGAAAGATTAAATTGCGAGTTCCCCGTACACGAGAAGGTGATTTTTCCCCTTCACTATTTGAGAAATTTTCCCGGGTCGATCAAGCTCTTACGCTCTCTATGCTTGAGATGGTTGTTAATGGGGTTTCTACTCGCAAAGTCACTAATATTGTCGAACAGCTTTGTGGAGAGAGTGTATCAAAGTCCTTTGTTTCGTCACTGACAGAAAAGCTTGATCCCATTGTAAATAAGTGGGCCGCCAGGCCACTAAACGTTCACCACTTCCCGTACCTTTATGCTGATGCCATGTACATAAAGGTTCGAGAACATAATAAAGTTGTTTCCAAAGCAGTCTATATCATGACAGGGATGAACAATAAAAAACAACGGGAGGTTATTGGTTTAAAAATAGATCATGTTGAAAGCTTTAAAGCTTGGCAGAGCTTTTTTCAGGAGTTGAAATCTCGAGGATTACAATCCCCAAAGCTAGTTATTTCAGATGCACATACTGGATTGAGAAAAGCCATTGAACGTGAGTTTATAGGAACCTCATGGCAGCGATGCACTGTGCACTTCAAACGAAATATTATAAAAAGAATGCCAAAAAAAGAGATGCAACCAGTGGTTCTTGACTTACGAAGAATTTATCAATCTGCCTCTCACGAAGAGGCAAGAGCCACTAAAGAAGAATTCATAACTAAGTATGGAGATAACCCGAAGCTTAGTAAAGCTTTAGAAATACTCGAGGATGGTTTTGAAGATTCTATCCAATACCTTAATGAAGAAGGCAGATTTCATTTGCATATCAGTAGTACGAATTCGTTGGAACGACTAAATCAGGAAATTAGAAGACGAGAAAAAGTCATAAGAATTTTCCCAAATACTCAGTCTGCTTTTCGTCTAATTGGCGCATTTTTGATGGAGAATGAAAATTTAAAACTTAACAGAAGAGTAAGGGTATAAGCGAAGCGCGAAAATTTTTTGACAGGAAAGGGGGTACCCCCTTTCCTGTCAAAAAATCAAACATAATACAGTGGTTGTATCATTGTTAAGATGAATTTACACAATATTAAGGACTTGACTGAGAACCCCGCGCCAGAGTGTCTCAAAGAACCGGTATAAGTCACTCAAGAGAGTGAATGCCCACTCCAGAGTGCCTCAGAGAACCGGTATGAGTCACTCAAGAGAGAGACCCCCTGCCCCAGAGTGCCTCAAAGAACCGGTATGAGGGATCTCAAAAAAACAAAAAAGGCATTGCTCAGCGCAATGCCTTAGGATACTTCCTTTTTTCAGTTTATCAGCAATCCCGCCAAGGAAGAATCAGTTCATATAATTTTCGACCAGCTCATAGCATCTTTCTTCTGTGAGATTGGCCAGGACAGCGACATATTCTAAATGTTCCTGTGTGCCTCCTTCATACTTGAGGGATGCCTCCAATGCGCGGGCATCACGTTCCTTTAGCCAATCGCGCTGTTCTTCCCTTAAGGACTCCATCTCTTCTGCCGGAAGCCGCTCTTGCAGTACTCCATAAATTTCATTCAGCCTGTCATCCCAGATTTCCCAACGGTCATTTTCTACTTTTTTCAAAGCGTAAGTTGATGAATCTGCCGCTTCTAATGCGTCTGCTTCTTTTTTGCTGATATTCAGTTTTTGGAGATACTCTTCCTTCACACTATCTTCGGCTTCATTGGCAGGAGGGTCTTCTTCTTTTCCGGATGCAGTGCCATCTGTATTCGTGCTGCCGGTATTTGAGTCATCTTCTGCAGAGTCTGCACCAGAAGATTCGTGCTCTGCATCTTGAGACGAATCATTAATCTGCTGCTTCTCGGACTCATCGTTTGATACACCAGATGAGCTTTCACAAGCCGCTAATAGCAGTACTAATAAAACAGCAAATATGCCTATGTAATGTTTGCCTTTGTTTTTCATATTAAAATACCTCCTCTTTTAATTCATAACGTATTCCGGCGTCCAGTTAATAGATTTGGCTTCCTAGTATACTGTAACATTATCTCTTTTATCTGGAAAAGCGGAGGGAAATCTGCTTTTCCCAATATCGTTAAAAAGCCTGCCTTTCATAAAGAAATGCAGGCTTTCATCTGATTTGGCCAATGCGGCATCGGTTTAAACGGAATAGGATTGCTCTGATTTCACAGGCTTTCGCGCCAGCAATGAACTGAATATAGCAAGCAGCGGCAATATCAAAGTCAAATACAATATTTCCTGATAGCCGCCGAAGAGATCGAACGCAAAACCGAAAGGAAGGGGGCCGAGTGCCGAGCCGATGACGGTCACGGTCATGGCAGTTCCTTTAATGCTGCCAAGTGACTGCCTGCCGAAGTAGCTGGGCCACACATAATTGAGGGCGATCCTCTCAAAACCGCCGCTGATGCCCCACAGCACCCCGAAAATGATGGCAACCGTGACGTTTTTGGCGGACAGCAATATCAGAATAAAGACGATTTCCCCAAGGAAAATGCCGGCGAGGACATAATTTACTTTTACTTTATCAAGAATGAAGCCGGCTGCGAGTGTAATCGGAAAGCCGATGATGGCCATCAGGCTTAAAACCACCGCTGCCAAACCAGGCGAGAGATTCTGGACCCCGAAAATGGAAATGAGATGGAAGGTAAGCCCGGTATTGACTAATGCCGGTATGGACACACAGAACAATAGCATCCAAAAAGCCTTGGTTTTCATGGCTTCCTTCAAGGTCCAGTTTTCTTCTAGTTCGCTCTCATCCATATTCTGCTCACCTGGTTTCAGGACCGGCTTCTGCCGTCCGTCCGGCAGGAGGCCGATATCTTCAGGCTTGTTCCGGATCAAGAGAAAGGCAAGCGGTACAAAAATGACCAGGAGGGCAACTCCCCACACACGCCAGGAAAAGCTCCATCCCCATGTATTGACCAGCCAGGCATTCAGCGGCGGGAAAAGGGCAGAGCTGGTGAAGCCCCCCAGGGCCATCAGACTCAACGCTTTTCCCCGGTTCTGGATGAACCATTGAGGTACAAGTGTGTTGGGGATAAGGGACATAGAACCCTGACCGAGCAGTCTTATCAAGAAGAAACCGACAAAAAGCATGGCGGTATTGGCAACAAGGCTGTTCCAGAAACACGCCAGTGCCAGGCTGAATCCAACAGCAACTGCCATTTTGCGCTGCCCATGCCGGTCAATGAAGCGGCCGACAAAAAACATGCACAGTCCTGCACATAGAGTAGCTGCCGAGTAGACCGCTGACACCTGAGAACGGCTCCATCCGAAGTCACGTATATAAGAATCAATAAAAACTGAAACAGAGTAGGTCTGCCCAGGGCCGGAGAAAAACACGCCGAGGGCAGCCACAAACACAATGACCCAGCCGTAATAGATGCCCTGGAATCTCTCTTTTATCATTGAAAATCCCCCTATCCACATGAAGTACAGAAAAATGGAGAAATAAAGGGGATCAGCTTTCTAAATACCGGTAAAGCGTAGACTTGCTGATGCCGGTTTGTTCCTTGATCTCCCTCAGGCTGTATTGCTTGCTCTGATACATTTCGATGGCGCGGCGGACGTTTTCATCTGCCTTGCGCGGCCTTCCGGCAATATTTCCTTTTTCCTTGGCTGCCAAAAGCCCCTGCTTCGTTTTCTCGCTTTTCACATCGCTTTGAAATTCAACGAGATGCCTGGCTATGTAAAGAAAAGAATAGCCGGCAGGATTGCCTGTATCAATGTTTTCAGCAAGTGAAAAAATAAAAGCATTCTTTGAATTGACTTCTTCCAGCAATTCAACAAGGTGGCGTGAGGAATCCGCGAGGCTGAATAACCTGGTGACCATAATCTTGTCGCCAGGCTCAAGCCCTTCCAGCAGGGAGTCCAGCTGCGTGCGTCTCTTTGGCGATGCATGCTCTTCTGCCAAAATGATTTCACAGCCCGCTTTCTGCAGTGTATTCCGTTGATCTTCACAGTTTTCATCGCCCTGAAGAGGCCTCATATATCCGATAAGCATGATTTTTCTCCTTTAATGAAAGGTTTACAATCAGCATAACACATTGTGATTTCGTAAATAAAGGTTCAAAATGGTTCCTTTTTAGGACGAATCGTGCTAGACTGTCTTAGTTGAGTTTTGGTTATTCATTATCTTTATATATATAGGAGGATCTAAATTGGTCGAAAAACTTAAGAAAGAATGGTTTTCAAACGTAAGGGCGGATATTCTTGCAGGCATCGTCGTCGCTCTTGCCCTCATTCCAGAGGCGATCGCTTTTTCCATTATAGCAGGTGTCGATCCCATGGTGGGTCTATACGCTTCCTTCTCTATCGCTGTCATTATCGCCTTTGTCGGCGGAAGGCCCGGGATGATTTCGGCCGCCACAGGGGCAATGGCCTTATTGATGGTGCCGCTCGTCAAAGAACATGGACTTGATTATCTTCTGGCAGCCACTATTTTGACTGGTGTCCTGCAGATCATTTTCGGGGTATTAAAAGTAGCCAAGCTGATGAAATTCATTCCGCGTGCGGTCATGATCGGGTTCGTTAATGCTTTAGCCATCTTGATTTTCATGGCACAGGTGCCGCACTTCCTGGGCATTTCCACAATGACCTATGTGTTCGTCGCGATAACTCTTGCCATTGTTTATATACTCCCAAGGTTTCTAAAAGCCATCCCGGCTCCTTTAATTGCGATAGTCTTATTGACGGCCATTGCAATCTATTCTGGTACAGAGCTTCGGACGGTAGGTGATTTGGGGGCCATCACCAGATCATTGCCATCTTTCTTTATTCCGGATGTGCCATTCAGCTTTGAAACACTGGCCATTATTTTTCCATACTCACTAGCTTTATCAATTGTTGGATTACTTGAATCGCTGCTGACAGCTTCCATCGTCGATGATATGACAGGCACTGAAAGCAATAAAAATAAAGAATCCAGGGGCCAGGGGATTGCAAACCTGGTGAATGGCTTCTTTGGCGGCATGGCAGGATGTGCAATGATCGGACAGTCTGTCATCAATGTCAAATCAGGCGGAAGAGGACGACTGTCCACTTTGACAGCAGGCCTTTTCCTGATGTTTCTCATCATTGTACTGGGAGATCTGGTTGTGCAGATACCGATGCCGGTCCTTGTAGGGATCATGATCATGGTATCGATTGGAACATTTGACTGGAGCTCATTCACTTATCTGCGGAAAGCGCCGAGAACAGATGCGGTTGTTATGCTTGCAACAGTTGCCATTGTTGTTGCCACCCATGACCTCTCAAAGGGTGTTCTGGCAGGAGTGGTCCTCAGTGCCGTTTTCTTTGTCTGGAAAATATCAACTGTCAGGCTGGGCAAAAGAACGGACAAGCAAAAAGTGGTATACGAAGTAGAAGGCCAATTGTTTTTTGCTTCTGTTGAAAGCTTTCTTGATTCATTGGATTTTGCTGTCCAAAATGAAACGGTCATTTTGGACTTCACAAACGCCCATATATGGGATGATTCAGCCGTGGGGGCGATTGATAAGGCCGTCTTCAAATTCAGGGAGAACCATAATGACGTACAAGTGATCAACCTGAATGCAGCGAGCAAGAAGCTGGTCGACAAGCTGGCGGCCTTCCAGGATCCAAACGCAAAACTATCAGCACATTAAAGGAAAAGGGGAATAAATATGTACAAGAGGATCCTTCTGGCCATTGACGGGTCAGAGCATTCAGA
Source organism: Bacillus infantis (assembly GCF_008180445.1). Lineage (GTDB taxonomy): Bacteria > Bacillota > Bacilli > Bacillales > Cytobacillaceae > Bacillus_AB > Bacillus_AB infantis_B. The sequence continues at coordinate 139,489 of NZ_VTER01000006.1, read as the reverse complement.
AAGAGCCACAGACCAAGCTGCCGGGCTGGCAGAGCTGTCCGGTGCATCAATAGAAATCGTCTATGTCGCGGACTATTCCAAAGCTATGACTGACGTCCTCCATACACAAAGCAAAGAGGACCTTGATCTTGCGAGGCGGGAAAAGCTTTTGCCTTTTGAAGAAAAGCTGGAGGCGCTCGGTACTTCCTTCAGTGTCAAAATCCTTCATGGCGAACCTGGCCCTGCAATCGTTGAATATGCCAATTCTTCTGATGCTGACCTGGTTGTCATCGGCAGCCGCGGATTGAATGCTCTCCAGGAAATGGTTCTCGGGAGTGTCAGCCATAAAGTCGTGAAAAGGACAGACTGCCCTGTCCTTATCGTAAAATAAAACAGATGCCCTCCAGTCCAGGAGGGCAATATTTCCTTTTTTATTCTGAACCATGGCTATTCAAATAAGAAATAGTTATAATCATAAATAAGTTGCGGGAAAAGCTTTTTTTACAAAAAATGAAAGCGTTATCATTTTAATATCAGGAGGTTATCATATGTACCAAAAGATATTATTAGCAACAGATGGTTCAGAGCACAGTAAAAGGGCTGCTGAAAATGCCATCCATATCGCCAAATGCAGTTCAGGTTCCAGGATTGAAATCGTCTATGTCGCCGATCCTGATAAAGCCAAGTCGGAAACGCTGAGCCACTGGAATTCTGCCAATCTTGGCGAGGGGAAAAAGAGGCGGCTGACTGAAGTTGAAAAGCTTGCAAAGGAATCCGGAGTACAGTATGAGATCATTGTTCTGGATGGAGACCCGGGCCCATGCATTGTCGACTATGCCAATAAAAATAAAGCTGATATCGTAATCATAGGCAGCAGGGGGCTAAATGTCCTCCAGGAATTTGTACTGGGAAGTGTGAGCCATAAGGTTGCCAAGCGGGCGGCTTGCCCGGTGCTGATTGTTAAATGATTCTGTCTTGATAATATTTCTTTTCCAAAGAGAGCGGTAATTATGCCGGTCTCTTATTCATTTCTGAGAATGAATCCTCCATGCCAAATTGGTTTTTTTAAAATTCAAAGCATGTTACACTTTTTTTAACTGACATCGGGCTTACTCTCAAAAAATACAAAACTGGCAAGGAGGAAGGGTTGTAATGAAACTAACTTCAATTCAAACAGAAGCAGATAAATTTACATTCTTTTACTTCACTGCTGTCGTTTTTCTCTGGCTCAAAACTTATATTGTGCAGCTGACCCAGTTCAATCTCGGAATAGACAATATCCTCCAGCACTTTTTGCTGTTGGTGAATCCGCTTGGCTCCTCGCTATTGATCCTGGGGATCGCACTTCTTTTCAAAGGGCGTGCAAAATATACAGCCCTGATAGTCATTGATCTGTTCATGTCGATTCTACTGTATGCGAATGTGCTGTATTATCGCTTCTTCAATGATTTCATCACTTTGCCGACATTGACGCAGACCCAAAATGTTGGAAATGTAAGCGGAAGCATATTGACTCTGCTGCAGCCTTCCGATCTCATTTTCTTCGCTGATTTCCTGCTGATCGTGGCATTACTTTTCTTGCCATTCACGAAATTCGAAGGGAAAAAAATACCGCAGAGAAAGGTTAAGGTCCTGCTGCTGTTTGCTTTAGGCATTTCCGGGCTCAATCTGGCTCTCTCGGAAGTGGACCGGCCGCAGTTGTTGACAAGGGGATTCGACCGCAATTATATCGTTAAGTATTTAGGCATGTATAATTACACGATCTATGATGGCGTTCAAACCACAAAAGCAGCTGCCCAGAGGGTTATGGCAAACAGCGATGATATGACAGAGGTAATTAATTTCACGAAATCGAATTATGCTGAACCCGATCCTGATTACTTTGGGGCCGGCAAAGGTATGAATGTTATCTATCTGCACATGGAATCCATCCAAAACTTCCTGATTAATTATGAACTGCATGGAGAAGAGGTTACTCCGTTCCTGAACTCTCTTGCAGAGGACGGGAGCACCCTTTACTTTGATAACTTTTTCCACCAGACTGCCCAGGGGAAAACTTCTGATGCTGAGTTCATGGTGGCCAATTCTCTTTACGGGCTGCCCCAGGGTTCAGCTTTTACGATGAAAGGGCTCAATACCTATCAGGCAGCTCCGGCCATCTTAGCTCAGAAGCAGGACTACACGTCCGCAGTATTCCATGGCAATATGGGAAGCTTTTGGAACCGGAATGAAATTTATAAATCACTGGGCTATAACCATTTTTATGACGCCAATTATTTTGAGATGAACCCAGATCAAATGGCTGACTACGGTTTGATGGACAAGCCCTTCTTTGAGCAGTCCATGCCGTATCTGGAAGAATTGCCGCAGCCTTTTTATGCAAACTTCATTACGGTTACCCACCATTATCCGTTTAAACTGAATGATGAGGAAGCAACAATTGGGAAGCATACAACAGGTGATAAAACTGTTGATAATTATTTCCAGACTGCCAGATACGCCGATGAAGCGCTTGAGCAGTTCTTTGGCTACCTGAAGGAAAACGGCCTGTATGATAACTCGATTATCATTATGTATGGAGACCATTACGGCATTTCCAATAACCATAACAAAGCAATGGAAGAAGTGATCGGAAAGGAAGTCACAGCATTTGAAAGTGCAGGTCTGCAGCGGACGCCATTATTCATTCGTGTACCGGGAATGGAGGGAGGAGTCAACCATGAATATGCGGGCCAGATCGATTTGCTTCCAACTCTGCTCCACTTGCTTGGCATAGACACGAAAGATTATGTCCACCTCGGTTCTGATTTGCTGTCTGAACAGCATGATGAAGTGATCCCTTTCCGGAATGGCGACTATGTAAGCCCGGTCTTTACTTCTGCTGAAGGGAAGTACTATGACTCTGAGACCGGCGTGCTGCTAGAGGATGATCGCCTGGAGGAAGCCCGCAGATACAAGGAAAATGCAGAGCAAAAGCTAGCACTCTCAGACCGGATCGTCAATGGGGACCTGCTCCGTTTTTACACGCCAGAAGAATTTACCCCGGTGGACCGGAGCGACTATATCTATTTTGAACCATCCAGGGACGATAAAGAAAACAACTGAAAACCTGGGGAAAAGGCTGTCATTTCAAAAAGGCAGCCTTTTTTGGTATTGACTGGAATTCTATCTGTTGTGGTTATGCCAAAATATGGATGAAATAGAGCAAAGCGTTAATCCAGCCGGGATTGACGCTTTTTCATGCATAAAAACACTGCCTTCCCAATGGAAAAGCAGTGTTTTTCATATATGGAACAGCCACACAATAACCGGACCAAACACGGATCCAAGAAGGGCGCACAGGGTCATCGAGATAGAGCTCATGGAGACGCTGACTTCGCCGTACTCGGACGCTTTTGAGGTGCCGAGTCCGTGTGAGGCGCTGCCGAGTGCGATGCCGCGGCCAAGCGAGGAGCGGATCCGGACCCACTTGATGATGGAAGGGCCTAATAGGACACCTGAGAAGCCGGCGAGTGTGACAAAGATGACGGTCATGGAAGGAATGCCTCCGATGCCGTCTGCAATCTGCATGGCAACGGGCGTGGTGATCGATTTAGGGATGAGCGACAGGATGAGCTCGTGGTTCATCCCGAGCAGCATAGCAAACAGCATGCCGGTGATCATCCCGGTGAACAGGCCCGTGAACACGCCGCCAAGTACCGGCAGACTGTATTTTTTCAAGACTTCGCGCTGAGTATAAAGCGGATAGGCAAGGGCTGTCACAGCAGGGCCAAGCAAAAAGTGGATCCATTTCCCGCCTGTCATATACTCTTTATACGGCACATGAAGTCCTGCAAGAAGGGCGACGATAATGATGGTAGAAGTCAGGACTGGAATGAATACAGGATAAGAATATCGCTTATATACGGAAGCCATCACCATATAGATGGTGATGGTCGAGAAAATCATCAGGATTGCGATGATAAGGCTTTGCACGCTTTTTTCTCCTTTCGTTTATCGGCACGGTTTTCTAAAAACTGGCTCATCAGGCCTGCAGCGGCAATCGTGGCTATCGTGCTCACGACAACGATGGCAGCCAGTACTGCTCCGGTAGCGGAAAGCAGGCTCGGATAATTGACGACACCTGCCATCGACGGGATGAACAGGAGAGGCAGGATCGACAGCAGGAAGCTTGCTCCGTCTTTCACAAAGATGACCGGCACAATATGGAGCAGCAAACAGGCAAGAAGCAGCAAGAGTCCTATGATGCTTCCTGGTATTGGTATATGAAAAGCCCGCTGGATCACATCACCCGTAAAGGTGAAGGCGTATAGTACACAGATTTGGAGGACAATTTGAAGCCTTTTCATGATAGTCATAGCTGTCCTGGAAAATAAGAACAGCGTTCCTCCTTTCAAAATCACTTTACTTTTCAGATAAATGTTTGTATAGTACAAGTATATATTTGTATTATACAAGCATTTTAATCTTTGTCAATCTATGTGCCACTCATACTAGGAGATGAAAGCATGTCAAAAGAGAAACAAAACGACGTTGAACTAATAGAATACGAATTGGCGACCTTCATCCGCAAGGCAGTCTATCTTGAGCAGTCGGAAAAGAAGATCGGCCAGCTGGAGCGCTCAGCCTATCTGCTGCTCAGACAGCTTGATGAATTCGGCCCAGCCCGCGTTAAAGAGCTTGCTGAAGCATTTAAGCTTGATATCTCGACATTGTCCAGACAGGCTGCGTCACTTGAATCAAAAGACCTTATCAAGCGCTGTTCCGATCCAAAGGATGGCAGAGTAAGTGTATTTTCGATTACAGACTTGGGAAAAGAAAAACTGTCAGCAGATATCGCAAACCGAAGGGCCCATTATTTCAAAGTTCTAAAGGACTGGACAGAAGAAGAAAAGGAGATGTTCGGAAAGCTGGTTGTCCGCCTCAATACATCATTCTTTGAGTAGCTTTTAAGATCCGAAGAAAAGTAAGCGCATCCATATCCGGAGCCGACAGGGAATTTCCATCTGCTTCCCCTTTGATATAATAAGAGAAAAAGAGTGAAAAAAGAGGGAATCTTATGCTTCTTTATAAAATATCAGCATACCTGATGCTTGCCGGCCTGATCTGCCTGCTTGGCGATGGTATATGGATCATCAGCAGCTATGAAGACCCTGCTCCTTATCCGTTCGCCGCCTATCTATGGCTCTTTGCCGGAGTTCTTCTTATGCTCATATCTTTTACTTTTACGGAAGTGCTGAAGGGGAAGGCCGGCGGAAGCGATTCAGGCTTCCCTGGTTTTAAAAGAAAAGATATGAGGGAATATATCCAGCCTTTAGCGGCAAAGGCACAAAACGGTGATAAGCGTATTTGGGCTTTGCTGATTGCCGTGGTAATCATCCTGGCTGCGGTCTTTTTTGCCTTTCCGGGTTTTCCGCTGCTCGATGTAGTTTTCACAATGATCCCGGCTGCAGCTGGAGCCGGCTTCGTTCTTTATATGGCGAAAGCCGAGCCGGAGGAAGATGATGAACCGGGCAATGCTTACCGCTGGCTGCGCTTCATTGATTACCGCAGGCATCCGTTCAGCCTCGCCCTCCTTGTATTCATTCTGATGAACTTGTCTTTGCTATTATCCAAGAAATACGGAATCAGCCTTGTGATTGATCAGGAAGGCTACAGCCCTTATGCCACCTCGCTCAGGACAGAATTCCATCTCAATGCCGCTCTCCTGGTGTCCTGTGCCTGCCTGTATATCAACCAGCACGCCCCATTTCTCGGCTTTCATCAAAAAAATAGCAGCCATATGGTCGTAGCCGGAATTCATTTTTTTGAGATTCTGGTCTGCGGTGTTGGATTGTTTGTGCTGATTTTGAGCTGGTTTTAGGAGGTTATACTGATGGAAGTCAAATCTTACTTGGAGAGGACTTTCCCTAATCTTATATTAAAGCCGAGCCTTTACTCCCAATGGAATATTGGCATCCACTTTGAACTCGGGAACGGAATCTATCAGTTCAAGGAAGATGGGGAATTGAACCTGGATCTGTTCGAGCCTGTATACAGCCAGGCATGCTCCATTTTTATGTCACTTTTTTCGGAAGAAGATGAAATGGCTGTTTCCTTAAATATCTATCATCCTGAGAAGAGTAATAAGAGACAACGGCCAACCAAGGTGTTTGATCACTATCTCAGGAACAAAAGTCTTAAATATCTAATCAGGCACGAGGCTCTGCCTCATCTTTTTGACGACGGGGAAGATGGCTATACTTCGCGATTTTATTTAAAGGGCAGAAAAAGTGATTTCCATTGCCGCAAGCTTATTGAAGCAGCCTGCAATGAAGACTTCCTTCTGAAGCCAAGGTTCGGCAGTGCGGAGGGTTCCTATTATCCTGATATTTTTTTCATTAACATGACGAGGGATATTATCTTTTTCATTTATGATGACCGCGGATGTGAGGTTATTGCAGCCCGGACTGATAGCTTAAGGCAACTGTATGGTGAATATAGCGAATGGGTTGATGAATATCATATGTGACTGCAAAGAGTGCTTAATTGCGCCTCTCTTTGCAGTTTTTTTATGTTGACTTTCCCAAAAAGATGCAATAAACTAACAAAGTACTCAAATTAAAGTACTTTTAATAAAGTATATTGATGAAAATAATATAAATTTTACAGAAGGAAGGAAAGCAACAATGAAATTTACGCAGTTTCTAAAAACACGAGGGGCGATCGCATCGATTTTTATGGGGGTTTTTTATGCAGCTGCGATGCTTGGCATCTTTCTCCCAGGCTATTCTGCGATTCCAGGGAATGTCGATCAAATGCCGATTGCGATAGTGAACGAAGATGCCGGCGCTTATGGTGCCCAGATTGCCGGGCAGCTCCAGGAGAATCTGCCTTTTAAAGAAATTGAAACAGATATAAGCAATAAGCAGGCCATTAAAGACCTGAATCATAATGACCTGGCTTTAGTCGTGCGGATCCCGGAAACCTTCTCTGCGGATCTCCAAAAAGGTGAGGGATCGACAGGGATTGATTTTACAATTAATGAAGCCTCGGCCACTACCGTTTCTTCTACTATGAAATCTGTTGTCGGTGAAATTAACAACCAGCTGCGCAGCCAATTCTCACAGCAAACCGCGCAGGGTGTCCTAATGAACTTGAATCTGCCGGAAGACCAGGCAGCAGAGATGGCTAAAAAAATTGAAACAGCGTATAGCGGGAATGTCATTTCAATCAATAAGATTCCTGCTGGCATGAATAATAATATGCTGCCGATGTTCCTGACAATGGCCGGCTATGTTGGTGCGATGATTGGTGCGATGCAGCTGGTCGCCGCTTTCAGGGAAAGCCGCGGCAATGCAAGTAAAACCAGGCTGTTTCTTTATGTGCAATTAACAGCTCTTTTGATTGCTGTTGTATCCTCGGCAGTTGCCGTCGGAGTGGCGTATCTGGTCAATGAGCCAAGCGGTGATCTGTTCTTCGGCATGGCCGGACAGCAGATCCTGAACTATATGGTCTGCTTCAACTTCACAGCAGTTCTGATCTTCCTCATCGGGGAAGGCGGAATGGTGTTGAACCTGCCGATCCTGCTGATGCAGACACTAGCAAATGGCGCTGCCATCTCACGGGAAATGATGTATGCTCCATTCCAATGGATGAGCCATATTTCTCCGATGTATTATTCCGTCCAGGCTTATATGGCCAATATGTACAGCAGCATCAGCCCAAGTCCGTACCTCTGGTCCATGGCTGCAATCGGCGGAGCTGCGATGCTGATCAATATCGCCATTGTAGCGTTCCTTCATAAACCGGCGCCAGTCGTGGTTCCGGAGCTTGATGCAGGTGATGCCCTCAAGGCTGCAGATGAAGTCACCGCCTAGTTTTGCTATGATAAGAAGAAGAGTCTTCTTGCAGGAGGATATAATATGTCCATTCAAATTTTCATCTTAAGCAAACTGATGGAGGATAATAATTATCCTTATAAATTAAAAAAGCAGCTTTCCGAACCGATCCCGCTCGATCAGCTGAGCGGGCTGACGGAAAGCAAGCTGTACTACCATTTCGATACACTGGCGAAGCAGGGCCTCATTGAGACAGTCGAAATCATCAAAGAGGAACATCGCCCTGATAAGCAGGTGTTCGGCATCACAGCAAAAGGCCGTGAAGAATTGCCGAAGAAAATCTACAAGGAATTCGAGAAATCCACTGGGATCGGGGAGATGGTCGTCGCGATCGCCAATATTAAATATGTGGAACGCGGCAAGGTCATCACCATCCTGGAAAAAAAGCTTGACGCCATCAAGGCCCGCTGGGAGCAGATCAGCAGCATAGACGCCGAGAAGCATGTCGGCGAGGCGCATCAGAACATCAGAGAATTCATGGAAGGCTATGTTTCAACCAGGATGGAGCATACGATTTACTGGCTGGAAGAGCTGATCCGGCGGGTGGAGCGGAAGGAAATTTAGCGTTCCAGGACAGAGCTGGAGCCACTATTTCAGAGACAAGCCGGAATAGTGGTTCTAGATGAGGGAGCTGGAGCCACTATTTGAGGGAAAAGCCGGAATAGTGGTTCTAGATGAGGGAGCTGGAGCCACTATTTGAGGGAAAAGCCGGAATAGTGGTTCTAGATGAGGGAGCTGGAGCCACTATTTGAGGGAAAAGCCGGAATAGTGGTTCTAGATGAGAGAGCTGGAGCCACTATTTCAGGGAAAAGCCGGAATAGTGGTTCTAGATGAGGGAGCTGGAGCCACTATTTCAGAGACAAGCCGGAATAGTGGTTCCAGGTAAGAGAGCTGGAACCACTATCTCTGGGGTAAAGCCGAAATAATGGTTCTAGCTAAGAAAACTCAAACCCTTCAGCTGAAAAAATTGAAATGCCCTTAAAGCATGCCGCACTTCATGCTGCCGACTAAGTCGGCAGCCGTTTTTATATTGTTAGCTCATACGTTTCCAGCGCTCCGTCCCGGGAAAGTTTATAATAAAGTAAAATCTATATAAAGGACGAGGTGTTAAGAATGGGAGAAGTAGAATTAGTCCTGGACGCAAAAGCCACATTGGGAGAAGTCCCATGCTGGGACGCAGAGAAGCAGCTATTATACTGGGTGGATATCAAGGAGAAAAAGGTGAACATCTTCAACCCGGCTTCAGGAGAAAACCGGGAGATCCAGCTGGAGCAGAATGTGGGGACGATTGTGCCAAGAAATACGGAGGAAGCGGCAGTGGCTTTGGAGGATGGCCTTTATCTTCTTAACTTCGAGACAGAGAAGCTCACTTTAATAAAGGAATTAGAGAGCGATATTCCTTCTAATCGTTTTAATGACGGCAAGTGCGATCCTGCCGGCCGGTTCTGGGCAGGTACGATGGACAAGCAGGGTGCAGGTGCTGAAGGGTCGCTGTACTGTCTGGATACAGATCAGCAGGTTGAGAAAAAGCTAGATCAGCTTGGCATTTCGAATGGCCTCGCGTGGTCACCGGACAACAGATTCATGTATTTCATCGATACACCAACCAAAAAGATCAGCCGCTTTGATTTTGACCTTAGAACGGGGGCAATTGAAAACCGCACTGAAGTCATCAGCTTTCCAGAAGGAGCCGGTGCACCGGACGGGATGACGATTGATGGAGAGGGAATGCTGTGGATTGCCCACTATGGCGGCGGCAAGGTATCGAGGTGGAATCCTCATACAGGTAAGCAGCTTTCAGAAATAAAGGTGCCTGCCAAGAACGTGACGTGCTGTACATTTGGGGGCGGGGACCTAAAGGACTTGTACATCACCACGGCAAGAGATGGGCTGAACGAAGAGCAGCTGAAAGATTATCCATTGTCAGGCGGGCTGTTCAGGGTGAAAACGGATGTGAAGGGAAGTCCGGCTTATTCTTATAAAGGTTAAAATCTGAGCTGCCATGAAGGCAGCTTTTTTTAGTTTTCCAGCCTCTTGGCAACTATATAAGCATCTTAATAATTCTTAATAAATTCCCTGAGAAATTCTTCAGGTTTTGAATTTATGCTAAAGATATAAATTCGACAGATGGAGTGAAGCGAAATGAAGGGGCCTGTATTTCTGCAGCAATATTTGAAGCATCCAAGAAAAGTTGGGGCACTCTTGCCAAGCTCCGGCTATCTGGCTGAAAAGATGGTCAGTGATCCTGCATTCGGGAACGCAAGATTGATTGTTGAGTATGGCCCTGGAACAGGCGTTTTCACCAAAAAGATCCTGGAAAAAAGAAACTCCGAAGCCACCGTCCTATTGATCGAAAACAACTTGGAATTTTATTCTTTGCTGAAGGAAAAATATCAGAACGAAGATAATGTGATCATTGTTAACGGGTCGGCAGAGAAGATAGATTTTTATATTGAAAGCCGCGGGCTTGGAAAGATTGATTTTGTCATCTCCGGACTGCCCTTTGCAAGTTTGCCTGAGCCTGTATCCCATGCTATCTTAAATAACACCAGAAGGCTGCTGAAACCTGGCGGGCGTTTTATCACTTTTCAATATACAATGCTGAAAAAAGCATATATAGAGCAATTCTTTAAGAACATAGACATTAAACGGGAGTACCGCAATGTCCCTCCGGCTTATGTATTGAGCTGCAGCAACGATAAACTAGAAGGATGATGGGATGTGTTACGGGTGGATGGCAATATTTTAATTGTGGACGATGATAAAGAAATCAGGCATCTGATTTCGGTCTATCTGGAAAACGAAGGACTGAAGACAAGCCAGGCCGAGAACGCGCTGGACGCTTTATGCAAGCTGGAAGAGCAGGCATTCGATCTGATCATCCTGGATATTATGATGCCGGAAATGGATGGCATAGAAGCATGCATGAAAATCAGGGAAGAGCAGCATATGCCGATCATCATGCTCTCGGCAAAATCGGAGGATATGGACAAAATCCAGGGGTTGACCTCAGGGGCAGACGATTATATGTCAAAGCCGTTCAACCCTCTTGAGCTGATCGCAAGGGTCAAATCCCATTTGAGAAGATACAAGAAATACAATACAGAATCGGAAGCAGATAAAAATGTAATTGTGATTGGCAGCCTGGAGATCAATACAGATACAAGGCTGGTGTACGCAGGCGGAAAAGAGATCAGGCTCACCCCGAAGGAATTTGATATCCTCGAGCTGCTTGCGAGAAACAAAGGGATTGTCATGAGTGTCAGCAAGATTTACGAGTCCGTCTGGAAAGAAGATCTGCTGAAATCAGACAATACGGTCATGGTCCATATTACAAAAATCAGGGAGAAAATCGAGGAAGATCCCAAGCATCCAATCTATATCAAAACCATCTGGGGAGTGGGGTACAAGATATGATGCTGAAAAACAGGCTGTTTTTTAAGCTTCTCGGGTCTATCGCCATCAGCTTTGTAGCATCCTTCCTGGTGATGGTTCTGCTGTCTCAGATGATTTTCAGAGTATACGATGTGAAATTTCTGACAGAACTGAGTGTGCCGATTTACAATGTCACCATATTCCTGTTTTTTACCATCATTATTTTAAGCTTCATTCTGGTTTTCCTTTTGCTGGTGCGCAAGAAAATCTTCTATTTGAAGATGATCAGCGATCGCGTCCAGGAAATAGCCGGAGGACAGCAGGGCCTGACCATCAATATCAAAGGGAAGGATGAATTATCCCAGCTCGCCGGTAATATTAATTTTATGTCAAAGGAGCTTGAAAGCAGATTTGAGCATGAAAGAAGCCTTGAAAACGCCAAGAATGAACTGATCACCAATGTTTCCCATGATTTAAGGACACCGTTAACCTCAATTATCGGCTATCTGGATCTCTTGAGAAAAGGGCAATACCAGGACAGCGCAGAATTAAAGGAGTATCTGGAAACAACCTATTCAAAGTCACAAAGGCTGAAATCACTGATGAATGAGTTATTGGAATACACACGCCTGGCCAGCCCTGATGTTCTCTTGAATATGGATAAGGTCGACCTCTCAGCTTTATTGAGGCAGATGGCCGGCGAGTATATGCCGATCATGGAACGGGAGCAGCTCACTCTTCATACTTTTATTACAGAAGAGCCTGTCCGGATTTCCATGGACGTTGAAATGATGGTTCGGGTCTACGAAAATCTATTCTCCAATAGCATAAAATACAGCACGAAGCCGTCTTCAATAAAAATTTTTCTAGATGCTGAGGGTTCCAGAGCTGTTTTAAAAATTTCCAATAGGACGGATAAGCCTCCTGTTGCTGACTTGAATCAATTATTCGACCGGTTTGTCACAGGCGAAAAAGCGAGAACAGAAAACCAGGGAACAGGACTGGGACTGGCTATTTCCAAAAGGATCGTTGAGCTGCATGGAGGGAAGATCTATGCGGAATACGCAGATGGATGGATGACAGTTGTGGTGGAGCATCAGATATAGGAAAGCTTATGGGCTGCAAAGGCTCATAAGCTTTTTTATTGCCCTCAGATCCAGGAAAAAGGGACTCAGAGGGTCTCAGATAAACCTAATCGTTGCAAAAAAGATTGTGTTGACAAACTTGTATATATAAGTTAAATTTTAAGAGAGCTCAGTATTTGTATATACAAGTTAATGAAAGCGCTGTTATATATTTATGCTGATTATAAAATATGGGGGAATACCTATGACAAAATATACAGGCCCTGCAAATGAGCTGCTGGAGCATATCGGCGGCCGGGACAATATTGCAGCGGTGACACATTGTGTGACACGCATGCGTTTCGTCCTGAATGATCCATCCAAGGCTGATATTGAGAAAATAGAAAACATCAAGCTTGTAAAAGGAACCTTCACACAAGCCGGCCAGTTCCAGGTGGTCATCGGCAATGAAGTTTCCAGCTTTTATAATGAATTCACTAAGATTGCCGGTGTAGAAGGCACTTCAAAAGAGGAAGCCAAGACAGCGGCCAAGCAGAACCAGAATTTGCTTCAGCGGATGATGGGGCATATGGCAGAAATTTTTACACCATTGATTCCCGCCCTTGTAGTCGGCGGTTTGATTCTCGGCTTCAGAAATGTAATCGGTGACATTAAGCTCGTGGAAGATGGCACCAAGACGATTGTTGAGATATCCCAGTTCTGGGCTGGCGTCCACGCCTTCCTGTGGCTGATTGGGGAAGCGATATTCCATTTCCTTCCTGTCGGGATCACCTGGTCTGTTGCCAAGAAGATGGGTGCATCACAGATTCTCGGAATCGTCCTTGGTATCACATTAGTATCGCCGCAGCTGCTGAATGCCTATGGCGTTGCCGGGGCAGGGGCAGGAGATATACCGCAATGGGACTTCGGGTTTGCCCAGATTGATATGATCGGCTATCAGGCCCAGGTCATTCCTGCGATCCTGGCTGGTCTGACGTTAGGCTTCCTGGAAACAAGATTGCGCAAAGTGGTTCCAAACTCTATCTCAATGATTGTTGTTCCTTTCCTTGCACTAGTGCCGACTGTTTTGATAGCGCATACAGTGCTCGGCCCTATCGGCTGGCAGATCGGTTCAGTGATTTCGGATGTTGTTTACTCCAGCCTGACGTCTTCATTCGGATGGCTGTTTGCAGCAGTGTTTGGCTTCGTGTACGCACCACTGGTCATAACCGGTCTGCATCATATGACGAATGCTATTGATCTTCAGCTGATGAGTGAGCTGGGCGGAACGAATCTGTGGCCAATGATCGCGATTTCAAACATTGCCCAAGGCTCAGCCGTATTGGCTATGATCTTCATCAACCGCAAAAATGAGGAAGAAAAGCAGGTTTCCATCCCTGCGGCCATCTCCTGTTACCTGGGCGTAACCGAGCCTGCCATGTTCGGGATCAACCTGAAATACGGGTTCCCATTCCTGGCTGCTATGATCGGATCGATGATTGCAGCCGTTGTTTCTGTAGCGAGCGGCGTCATGGCCAACTCTATCGGTGTTGGCGGACTGCCTGGAATTCTTTCCATCCAGGCGCAGTATATCGGAACATTTGCCATCTGTATGATCATCGCAATTGTCGTTCCATTCGTCCTGACAACCATCTTCGCTAAAACAGGGGTAAAGAATTTTACTTTTAAAAAGCAAAAGAAACAGAGTGCAGCTGTCTAACTGCATAAGGAAGGGGGATGGGTTTCTCCCTTCCTTTTTCTTTGCCTGATAAAACTATGAAGAATGGAGATTTGTTTTATGAGAAAGAAGTATCTCGATATCTGCCAAAGCATCACAGAGCAAATCAGGAGCGGGAGCATCAAACCGGAAACCTTTCTGCCATCTGAGAATGAAATGGTAAAAGAATATCAGGCTTCAAGGGAGACCATCCGAAAAGCTTTGAATCTCCTTGCTCAAAATGGCTATATTCAAAAAATCAGGGGAAAAGGCTCGATGGTCCTCAACTCTTCCAAATTCGATTTCCCAGTGTCCGGCCTGGTCAGCTTCAAGGAGCTGGCAGGCAAGATGAGTGAAGCTTCACAGACGATCCTGAACGGCTTAAGCCTGGGGGAAGCCGGGGGTTTTATTAAAAAAGAGCTGCAGCTGGAGGAAGGCGATCTGGTCTGGGACGTCCTGCGGACAAGAAAGATGGGAGGAGAAAGAATCATTCTTGACCGCGACTTTCTGGCTGAGAAGCATGTTCCCCATCTGACTGGTGATATTTGCAGGGATTCCATCTATCAGTACCTTGAAAAAGAATTGAACCTGAATATCAGCTTTGCCAAAAAAGAAATCATCGTAGAGGAACCAACCGATGAGGACCGATCCCTTCTGGACCTTGATGGCTTCCAGAATGTAGTGGTCATCAGGAGCCATGTCTACTTGAACGATGCCAGCCTATTCCAGTTCACAGAGTCCAGGCACCGTCCGGACAAATTCCGTTTCACCGACTTTGCCAGAAGGGCTCTCCATTGAATAAAATCTTGAAATGCCGGACCTTGCTCCGGCATTTTTTTATGCTCTTTATAAACCCCTCAGTTTTAATAGTCATATTTTAGGGAATATCTTCAGGAAATCATACAACATTGCATACATAACCTGGAGGGGGATTTATGAAGAATTTTAAGGTGTTTGGCATTATCCTTCTGCTCTTGGCAGGAATCCTGGCTGGCTGTACAGCGCAGGCTGCCGAGGAGGAAGGGACCGTCACATTGAGGCTTGCCCATAATCAGGGAACAACACATCCGATACATACTTCGCTGACAGAGTTTGCAAGATTGGTAGAGGAAAAGACAGATGGCAGTATGAAGGTCAAAATTTACCCGAGCGGACAGCTTGGCGGGGAGCGCGAGGCACTTGAGCTGACACAGACCGGTGCGATTGACTTTGCCAAGGTGAGCGCAGGCTCGCTTGAGAACTTTTCAGAAGTCTACTCATTGTTCAGCCTTCCTTATTTATTCGACGATAAAGACCATTTTTATAAAGCGATGAACAGCAGCACCGCAAAAGAAGTTTACCAGACTACGACTGATATCGGTCTGAGGGGACTGACATTCTATGAGTCAGGCACAAGGAATTTTTATACAAAAAATAAGCCGATTATGCATCCTGATGATCTGAAGGGGCTGAAAATACGGGTCCAGCCGAGCCCGACAAACCTGAAGATGCTTGAGCTGATGGGCGGGTCGCCGACGCCGATGTCCTTCGGTGAAGTCTATACGGCTATGCAGCAGGGTGTCATCGACGGCTCGGAAAATAATGAAACAGCATTGACGGATAATAATCATGGAGAGGTGGCAAAGCAGTACAGCTACAGCGAGCATGCCATCATCCCGGATATCCTGATTATCAATGAAAGCAAATGGAAGCAATTTACTGCTGAACAGAAGAAAGCTATAACAGAAGCGGCAGAAGAGTCTTCTTTTTACCATAAAGAGGTTTGGCGGAAAGCGACAGAGAAGGCGATAAAAGACGCCAAAGATATGAATGTCACATTCAGCAGGCCGGATAAAGAGCCTTTCATGGAAGCAGTTCAGCCGCTGCATAAGGAGTTTGCAGAAAAGAAATCGACCGGAAAATACTATAAAGAAATCCGGGATATGGCTGAAGGCAATTAAAAGGGGGAGCAATCATGCAGACTATGAAAAAATGGATCGATCTGAGCATTGCCTTTGTGACCTGCACCCTCTTGGGTGTGATGGTCCTGATGGCCATCTGGCAAGTATTCACAAGATATGCGCTGGATTCGCCAAGTACGATTTCAGAGGAGTTTCTCCGGTATTCGCTGATATGGGTTTCCATGCTCGGCGGAGCTTATGCCTTCGGAAACAAGAAGCATATCGCAATCGAGTTCATCGTAGAAAAGCTGGAAAACAGGAAGAGGCTTGCCACAGCTATCCTGATTGAGCTGATTGTCCTGGCATTTGCTGTATGTGTCATGATTGTCGGCGGGTCTAAAACAGTTGGGATCTCCATGGAGCAGTATTCTGCCGCACTCGGCCTCCCGATGGCCTATATTTATCTGTCCCTGCCGGTGAGCGGCGTCCTGATTGCCGCTTATTCTATAATTTCCATCAGGGAAATCTCCGCAAACCGAAAAGCGGACTTATATTCAGAAGAAGTAGAGACTCCTGAGCCCATACATATTGATAAGGATAGAAAGGAGGGGCTGGGATGACAATCACAGCAGGACTCCTATTGCTTTTTGTATTCTTTCTTCTCTTATTTTTGGGCGTGCCCATTGCCATCAGCATCGCCGGTGCCTCTCTTGTCACCATGCTGGTTTTGTTTCCTTTTGATATCGCCGTATTCACAGCGGCGCAGAAGATGGTGGCGGGTCTCGACAGCTTTTCCCTGCTCGCCATCCCGTTCTTCATCCTGTCAGGGGTCATCATGAATAATGGCGGAATTGCGATTCGCCTGATCAATTTTGCGAAGGTCCTTTCCGGGAGGATGCCCGGGTCGCTCGCCCATACGAATGTAGTCGGGAATATGCTGTTCGGTTCGATTTCCGGTTCCTCTGTTGCCGCTGCAGCAGCAATCGGCGGGGTCATGTCTCCGCTTCAGAAGAAGGAAGGCTATAACCCGGCGTATTCTGCTGCGGTTAATATCGCATCGGCGCCGACAGGGCTTCTGATCCCGCCTAGCGGACTGCTGATCGTCTATTCCCTTGTCAGCGGCGGGACGTCGATAGCCGCGCTCTTCATCGCCGGCTATATTCCCGGTATCCTCTGGGGCCTTGCGACCATGGCTGTAGCATATGTGATTGCGAAGAAAAAGAATTACCCCATCGCACCGAAGATTACGTTCAGCCAGGTGATGAAAGTATTCCTTGACGCGATTCCGAGCCTGCTGCTCGTGTTCATTGTCATCGGGGGGATTATTGCCGGGGTATTCACGGCAACCGAAGGCGCTGCCATTGCGGTTGCGTATTCTCTCATTCTCTCGATGTTTTATCGGACATTTAAGATAAAGGATGTTCCGAAGATGCTGATGGAAACGGTGGAGATGACAGCCATCATCATGCTGCTGATCGCCGCATCGACCATCCTTTCCCTTGTCATGGCATTTACCGGCATCCCTGAGGCCATCAGCAGCGGCATCCTCAGCCTGACCGATAACCCGATCCTGATCCTGCTGCTGATGAACGTCATCCTGCTGATTATCGGGACTTTCATGGATATCACGCCTGCAGTCCTGATATTCACGCCGATATTCCTGCCGATTGCCACGAGCATCGGGATGGACCCGGTGCACTTTGGCATCATGATGTGCCTCAATCTTTGCATCGGAAGCATTACCCCGCCTGTCGGAAGCGCCCTGTTCGTCGGATCCAGCGTCGGCAAGGTGAAGATCGAGCAGCTTGTGAAGCCATTGCTTCCATTCTACGCTGCCATCATCGTTGTGCTGCTGCTAGTTACTTATATCCCGCAGGTCAGCATGGTGCTGCCGGGGCTGTTTGGACTTTAAAATGAAGAAGGGCTGCCCTCTGACCTTATGCAGTTCAGGTAATGTGGGGGAGGCTTAAGATCACAGACTAAACAGCATACGTTTTAGCAGAATATACAGTACAGTGCTTAACTAACAAAAAAAGCTTGGGATATCCCAGGCTTTTTACTTTTGAATATTCTTATTCAATAAACGCACTCAATGGCTGAACAGTTGGACAGGCGATTCTCCTTTAACTTTAACATTCTTAAACAAGGAAACTAGATTATCTGCTATTGGAAATGTATAGACGGAAAGATTCCCTTTATTTTAAAAATAGTGCTGAAAACAGCTTAAATAGAGGGAGAAATTCCCCTTATATGACTCGAAACCATGAAAAAAGATAGTTTTTCTTTGCATAGAGGGAAAACCTCCTCTTATATTCCAAAAAAACAAGTCTGATTTGGATTTAACAGCAAAAACTCCCCTTAATTCACTGGCAGCCCACTCTTCAGCTGCAAGGAGCAGAAAACTAAACTCTGGCCAGGCGGCCCTTTTGATTTCCCGTATAATTCCAGCTCTCCTCCGATAAACTAAAGTCATCATCTGCCAGGAGGAAAGATTATGGAAGATCTGCTGCATAACTGCCTTCTTATTTTCGGAAGGATCATCACCATTCTGCCTTTATTGCTCTTTATTACTCTTTTTATGGGGAGGCGCTCGATTGGCGAGCTTCCTGTTTTTGATTATCTTGTTATCATTACACTGGGGGCGGTGGCCGGGGCGGATATAGCTGATCCCTCCATCAGGCATCTGGAAACAGGCTTTGCCATTATTGCCATCGGCCTTCTCCAGCGGCTGATTGGGAGATTGAAGATTTCAAAGCGTAAATTCGGAAAACTCATCACCTTTGAGCCGGTCATTGTTATACATAAAGGCAAATTCCTTAGTGCCAATTTAAAAAAGTACCATTACAGCATTGATAACATCCTGCAAATGCTGAGGGATAAGCAGGTCTTTGACATTCAATATGTGGAACTGGGGATACTGGAGGGAAACGGAATGCTGAGTGTCCAGCTCAAGCCTGCACAGTTGCCTGCCACAAAGGGAGACTTGAATATTTCCGGAAGCACTTCACAAATTGCCTTTCCTGTCATTGTTGAAGGAACGGTATACCGGGAAGTTTTGGAACGGTTTGATGTGGATCAGGACTGGCTTGATTTGGAGCTGTCCCGGCTGGGCATCTCCCGGCTGCAGGAGATATTCTTTGCTTCTATGAGCCCTGAAAAAAAACTGCATATCTCTCTGAAAAATGAACAGGCACAATCCATTCCATCTTTGTATCATTAGCACATTATACTTGCGGCGGTCCTTAAAACAGCAGCACCAGCTCCTACTTATTATCGGGAACTGGTGCCTTACTGGCCTTTCGTATAATGGCTATAAAAGCCCTGGAAATCAAAAAGGTCAGGGTAAGAGAATAGAAACTGGTAGCCGAACTCCATCCTTTTTTAAATCTAATTAGTCTTGTTCTCTTTTCAAAAAAGTGTTCAACTATAGCCATTGGGCCGCTGAAGCAGACTGACTTAATCAAAATGCCCATAGGGCTCGATGATTTTGTAACCTGATTAAAATAGACACAGGTAACCGGGTAGAGAAGATAGTCGAAAATAAAGCTGACGTCAAATGATTTCACCAGCTTAACTGGGTAGGTTATATAACCTTTTCTGACAAGCAGCTTGTCGAGGATGGAAGAAATGTATCCTTTAAAGAGAAAGATCAGCATCCAGTCTTTTACCGGAGGCTTCCTCATCAAATTGATAAAAGAAATCAATCCAAATACAAGAAGAAATCTCAATGTGTTTTTCTCAAATTTATTCATGCTGTATCCTTCCCGGCTGTGTAATTATTAATGTTACTATCCCAAGAAAGAGGAAGTTGTATTCATCTTGTGCAATTAGAATAAGGCAGCTGAAATGAAGGATTGGCCCCCTTTTTGCAGAATATACATATGTGGCAAACGGGATACTGTGAAGGGGGATTTTCTCTGATGGCTGCATCTAAAATATTTCCTGATCTTGAAACAGAAAGGCTGTTCCTGCGAAAGCCAATTGCAGGGGACACAAAATTTATCTACCAGCTTTTCAGTGATAAAAAAATCTGTGAATTTTTGTATGATGAAGAGCCTTTTACATGCCTTGCGGAGGCAGAGGAATTTGTTGAATCATATAGCAATCCGGAAGAAAGGCTCTATAACCGCTGGATGCTGGTCAAAAAAGAAGATGGGCGGCCGATCGGCACCTGCGGCTTTCATTGCTGGGACCGGACTAATCATATTGCAGAGATAGGATATGATCTTTGGCATGAGTATTGGGGACAGGGCTATATGAATGAGGCATTGAAAGGAGCTATTGGACATGGATTCAGCCGCATGGGCCTGAACCGCATCAATGCTTATGTGGCAATTGAGAACAAAGCATCGAGCAGGCTGCTTGAAAAGCTCGGCTTCGTAAATGAGGGAATCTATCGGGATAAGCATCTGTTCCGCGGCAAGTATTATGACCATTACTCTTACTCGCTGCTGAAGAAAGACTGGGAGCTGCATGCTGGCAGCTGAATAATGGAACTGATAAAATTTACTGTTTATATTTTGGAAAATCCAAGGGGATTCATATTCACTAATATTCGGTATTGACAAACTTTTCCCGAAAATATAATATAATAAGTCCTGCCAACTAAAAATTGGCGTAAGGGGACTGTGAAAGGTTCATTCTTATTTGAGGGGATGGATTGTGATGGATAAAGAAAAATTAATGGAAAGTGCACGTGCTGTAAAACAGGCTGCGTATGCACCGTACTCTAATTTTCCAGTAGGAGCAGCTTTGCTGCTGAAAGATGGAACCGTTATCAGCGGAGTGAACGTAGAGAATGTTTCCCTTGGGGCGACGAATTGCGCTGAAAGGACAGCCATTTTCACTGCTATTGCAAATGGCTATAAAAAAGGAGACTTCCAGGCAATCGCGGTTTCCGGGAACACGGCTGACTTTCTTCCGCCTTGCAGCATCTGCAGGCAGGTGCTGGCAGAATTCTGCTCACCGGATATGCCTGTTTACTTAACGAACGAAAAGAAAGATATACTGGAACTGCCTCTGAAAGAGCTATTGCCTTACGCTTTTACTGATCTGGAAATGTAAAAACAATCATATGAGCCTGCTTCGAACAGTCGAAGCAGGCTTTTTCTATGCATATTTACAGAGAATACGTTTCCGCAGGGAGGTTGATACTAATACAATAAAGCGGATGAAGGAGATCGATCATGAATACGATTAAGCCGATCAAAGTTGGAACAAATAAGACGGATCCCAAAGAGCCATTAACCTCTGCAGAAATGGGGAAGCTTTGGGCGACCTATATGGGAAACAGCATGTCCAAATGTATCCTGTCGTACTATCTTCGCCATGTGGATGATCCGGATATTAAAGTTCTATTGGAAAATGCATTAAAACTATGCAATGAGTTTCTGGATACCACGACCGGAATTTTAAAAGAAGAGAATTTCCCAATACCGGATGCTTTCAGTGAAAAAGATGTCAATTTAGAAGCTCCCCGTTTATTTCATGACGACTATTACGTCCATTATTTGAAATATGCAGTCAAAGCGGGGATGAGCATTTATAGTGTGGGCTATCCCCTTGTATTTAGGCAGGATATTGTAGAATTTCTAAAATACTGTACTCAAGCAACAATGGATTTGCTGGACCAGATTAAACTTATCCTCATGAAAAAAGGCCTGATCATTAAGCCCCCGTTTATTCCTGTACCCGAAAAGGTCGATTATGCTCAAAAGGACTTCTTAAATGGCTTCCTGGGACGCGTCAGGCCGCTGCACGCCCTGGAAATTGCCCATCTTTATGACAACATTGAAAACAATGTGACGAGCAAAGCCTTTATCATGGCCTTTGCCCAAACAGCCAAAAGCGAGAAAATCCGGAAGCTATTCCAAAAAGGGACAAGCATCACACACAGCACTCTGGAGAGGTATATGCAAAAGCTGCATGATGAAAATCTGCCTTCGCCAACCTTTTTAGATGACCTGGTGACAGATTCAACCTTTGCCCCTTTCTCGGATAAGCTCATGCTTTTTCATAAGATGGATATGTTCTCCATGAAGATCAGGGCATTCGGCAATTCACTGGCTGTAAACGGCAGGCATGATATCGGACTCTTATATTCAAAATCCCTAATGAATATCACTCAATTTGTCACTGAAGCATCGGATATTATGATGGAGAACGGCTGGATGGAAAAACCCCCCGAAGCAGCGGAGAGGCAGAACCTGGCTTCCAAATAGTTAAATCAGTCAGCTTCTATACGGGAGGCACTAGAAAACAGCCGCAGCTAAGCTCGGCTGTTTTCTAATCTTGCTATACAACTCTATCCACATTCGTTTCTTGAGGCACTGCCAGTTTATGCTGTCTTCTTAAGCCAAATACAATTCTCAGTCCATTGTACCTGCGTATTGCTGCATGATGAAAAATCATAATTACTGCAAATGCAGCTGTTGCAAGAAAAACAAACTTAAAAGGAATACTCCAATCTAAATGAGCAATCCAGAAGCCTGAAACGATTATGACAGGCTGATGAAGAATGTAAAAAGGCATGGCCGCTTCACTCGCATAAGATAGTGCTGGAGTGGAAGTATTCAAATGCCTATCCCCCAGGAAAAAAATGAACAGCAGGACATTCCATACTAAAAGAACGCGAATAACAGTGAAGATATAAAAGGCAGCAGTCCCATAAGCGGGAAAGCCTGACATGAATACCCATAAAATATAGGCTGATAAGCTGACTGCACTGATCGTACCTGTAAGCTTGCCGCTATTTCGTGCAAAACTTCTGAATGACTCCCGGGCAAAAAAATAATAGCCATAAGCGTACAGCAGCAAGTAAAACAAAATCCCCCAGCTAGCCAAATTTAAGATATCATTCGCCCATAGAGCTGCCACTGTTAAAGGCAGGGGCAAAAACAAGTAATGGGAAATGGCAAAGGAACCATTTCGAATATGCTGTCTCTGCCTCTCATTTAGGAAGAAAGGCAGAGTTAGGGCTGAAAAAATCAGGAGCATCAATAGGTACCAAAGATGATGGCCAAAAAAGGCAAAGTTACCTGTCCCGCCGATTTCTAAATACAGCCCATCGAAATAATGAGGGAAGAATTGAAAGAAAGAACCTTCAAACTGTTTTCCGGTCAGCCTCTCAATATAAACTTGAGGAGGAGAGAGGATAAAAATACCCAAAAGCAGCGGAATGCCAAGGCGGTCCGCCCTTTCCTTCAAAAATGCTCCGGAATGGCGCTTTTTCAAAGCGTGATAGGTGCTGATCCCGGAAATGGCAAAAAAGACAGGCATGATCCAATTGCCGACAGCCAAGGAAAACAGTTCTATGTAGGTTCTATTGATTTCTTCGTTCTTTATATGCCATTCAAATGAGTTAAAGAACATCGAACAATGGTAGAGAAATACAGCCAGCATCGCTAATACCTTAATCCAATCTAAATCATAATGTCTGCTTTTCTCCTGCCCCGGCAGTACCATATAGTTCCCCCCAAGATATGTTCAGTGCGGCTATATATCTCACAGCCGGTTCTATATCAATATTTCAATAGATTACTTGCCTTTATTCAGTGTATATTAATATTTACAAATATAGTATATTATTACAAAAAATACGGAGGTTTGCAGATGATTTATGACCATGTCAATAAAACCATATCCACAGACCGGCTGCTGCTTAGATTGTTCCAGGTTTCCGATGCAGAAACAGTCGCCAGGCTCTGCGACAACTATAATCTTTATAAAAGTACTTTGTACCTGCCCTATCCCTATGTAGTAAATGACGCCCTTTCCTGGATGGAGAATCATCATAATAATTTCTGCAGTGACCGATACTATGAACTGGCAGTGACGGATAGGGAAACCGGTAAGCTGTACGGTGCGATTGCCCTATCCAACAACCAAAATTTCCGCCATGGCGAGCTGGCTTACTGGATAGGTGAGGAATATTGGGGAAAAGGCTATGCCACCGAGGCAGCAGAGGCAGTCATCAGGTTTGCATTTGAAGAAAAGAAGTACCACAAAGTGTTCGCCC
The DNA here is from genome assembly GCF_008180445.1 of Bacillus infantis. Lineage (GTDB taxonomy): Bacteria > Bacillota > Bacilli > Bacillales > Cytobacillaceae > Bacillus_AB > Bacillus_AB infantis_B. The sequence continues at coordinate 115,577 of NZ_VTER01000006.1, read as the reverse complement.
GCTATTTCCAGTCCAACCCGGCTTCAGGGCGGGTCATGGAGAAGCTCGGCATGAAGGAAGAAGGAATCCTCGCTGACCATGTACGGAAGGAAGGCCGGTATGAGAGCCTCGTGTATTATGGACTTATAAACCCAGCAGATAAATAGGAACCTTTATAAGGGCTGTCAGTACTAGTATTGAGGTGATCAGATGATAGAAATGCTCCTGCTTTTTGTATTAATGCTGCTTGCAGTGCTTGCCCGCTGGCTGGTTTACGGCGCCTTTGAACCGATGCAGTTTACACTCATTTTTCTGCTTCCTGCAGCAGCTCTTGCTGTTTATATCATCAGCAGGAAGCTGGCGGAGAAAGAACGGACTTATCAGCCTAAAAATATTCAAGGGTGGTCCTACTATAATATCCAAAAAACGCTCCTCATCCGGAAGCCGCTTTTTAAAGGAGATGAGCTGCGGGGTTATGTGAGACGCTATTTTCCGCACAAATGGCAATATGCCTTTGGCGATATTATTGGATTTAACTGGTATCTATGCCTCGAGATCCAGATTGGCCAGGATCTCTATGATGTGCGGTGGCACCGCAAGAAATGGCTGACCAGCCAGGAACATTGGAGCATCTTTAAAAATGGGGAAAGGATTGGCGAAGCCCGTACACTCATTAATATGAAAAATACGGCATCCTTAAAAGAAGCCATCCAGTATACGATCAATGATGACACCTATCTTTCCTCTGCAGCAGCGATAGCGTCCGCAATCTCGCTGACGCGGGAAGGAGAACAGTGCGGAACTTTGAAGCGGCATCATCTTTTAAGCAGCGTCTTTGTGATTGATTCCCGTGAAGACAGCAGCCCAGAAGCCATTGTGGCTTTAATCCTTCATTCATACTTTTTTAAAAATAAATAATGGAGTTGGTTGTTTTGTTATTAGTCAGTTCGTGCCTGGCGGGGCTGGAAGTAAGATACAACGGCAGTCATTGCCTGCATGAGAAGATACGGCAATTGATTGATCAGAAGAAAGCCGTATCCGTCTGCCCCGAACTGCTTGGGGGATTTCCCGTGCCACGGGAGCCTGCAGAAATTACAGGCGGCGATGGAGGCGATGTCCTGGACGGCACGGCAAGGGTCATCGAAAAATCAGGCAGGGATGTAACCGAATTATACATAAATGGCGCCTATGCGGCCCTTAAAAAAGCGGAAGAGCTGCAGGTAAGTACAGTCGTGTTAAAAGAATTCAGCCCTTCATGCGGCAGCAGTGTCATTTACAACGGAGAATTCACAGGCGGGCAAGTGGCAGGTGGGGGGGTGACATCTGCCCTGCTTAAAAGGAATGGCATAAGAGTACTATCAGAAAGAGAATTGGAAGATCTGCTTGAAGCTTTTCAGCTATAAAACACTTGACTGTAATTTTAAGGAGGATTCCTATTATTGTAAAGGGAAACAAATAGTGTTAATCTTGAACAGACATAGTGTCCTTCCTATGTAAAAAGGGGCGATTACACTATGCTTAGTAAGGCGGAACACTTACTGATCAGCAGAGAACTTGGGCGTTTAAAAGTTGAACTTATGCTATGCAGCGATGACCAAGTAAGGAAAAGCATTCAACAGGATATTCTTTTACTCCGCAGGGCGTTAACTATTACTGCTAGAAAATAGCAGTTTTTTTATGCAGTTTTTCCTGCCATTGATGCAAGAAAAGTGAAGAGGGCCCGGCACTGAGCCCTCCATTGAGATATTAAGCGGGAAAAGACCTATTCGATAGTGTGTTTCATAGCCTGGTACATCTTCGCAGTATGTGCATCCAGTTCATCCCGGGACATACGCAGACGTTCGACAGAAGAGCCATAGCCGATTTCTTCTTTGCCCTCCGCCAGTCCTTTAAAAATTCCATCTGCGAATTCATTCAAAGGTTCGCCCTGGGTATGGAGTCCGGCACCGCCTAAGTCCGTGTTGACTGCAGGAGGAGCGATTTCAATCACTTCCACTGGTGTTCCGGAAAGCTGGTGGCGCAGGCTGACGGTAAAGGAATGGAACGCTGCTTTCGTAGCGGAATAGATTGGTGCAATGACGAGCGGTGTAAACGCCAGCCCGGAAGTCACGTTGATGATGGCCGCTTCCGTTTTCTTTGCCAGGAATGGAGCGAACAGCATTGAAAGGTGGAAAGGCGCCTCAATATTTGTAGTGATTTCTTTGTTAAAATAGCCCCAGTCCTTCTTCGCATCTGCTTTCAGCACATTAAAGCGCTGCTGAATCCCGGCATTGTTCACCAGTACATTTACCTCAGGATGATTTTCCTCCACCCAGTCAAACAAGGCCGATCGCTCTGATTCCACAGCCAAATCACAAACTCTTATAATCAGTCCAGGGAATTTCTCCTTAGCTTCCTGCAGGACACTTTCCCGCCGGCCGCAGACAATGACAGTATTGCCGGCAGCAATAAAGCGCTCAGTAAAAGCCAGCCCGATTCCTGCGCCGCCGCCTGTGATCAGTATGGTATTTCCTGTAAGTTTCATTCTTGCACCTCTTCTCATTCGATTGATGATACCCGCTATCCACATAAAACTGGCGATATCCCCACTATGATTGTTGATAATTAAGATATCCACAACCCGATTTCTGGAATTTGCCCGCAATAAAGCGATATCCACAATTACTGTATACCCCTTCGAAGAAAGGTTCAGCAGGCTTCTGCAAGATCATCATAAGGCTCTGGAAGCAATACAAGCCAGCAAACTGTTTTACCCGGCAGGAATTTGCCGGAAAGAATCGAAACTATAATAGTATAAACAATGGGAGGGTCATTTATGAAATTAGCAGAGGCCTTGATTTTGCGTTCGGATTACCAGAAGAGGGTCGAGCAATTAAGGAACCGGCTGAGCCAGAATGCGAGAGTCCAGGAGGGGGATCTTCCGAATGAGGAGCCTCAGGTGTTAATGGAAGAATTGACAGAGATCCTGGTAAAACTAAAAAGCCTGATTCAAAACATTAACCGCACCAATATCCATACCCCTTATGATCAGTCGCAGTCGCTCGCTGACGCACTCACAAGCAGGGATCTGATCGGGCAGGAACGAACGATTTACAGCGACCTGCTGGGGCAGGCAACCATCCGGCATGACCGCTATTCACGGTCGGAAATCAAATATGTTTCAATGATTGATGTGAAAGAAACCCAAAAGTTTGTGGATGAATTATCCCAGAGATACAGGACCCTGGATGTAAGGATTCAGGAATTGAACTGGAAAACAGAATTGATGGAACGCTGATTATTGCTATGGAAGTTGGTAGCGTACGGGAAGGCGAATGCCAAACCCTGCAGCAGGGTCAAGCTGCACTTAATGGTCGGGGTTCGGGGTGGCCCTGAGGTTCAACTCCTCATTCACAGCTCATACCCAGTATTGTAACCTCAGAACCATTTACAGATAACACCTAACAACCGGGCATTGATTCTCGTTTCGTGAGGGCGGATAGGGGAAAATAGCAAAATTTCGCATGAGCGCTGATCTGAAAGGATCGGTGCCCTTTTTATTTTTACAGAGAGGTCTGGATAAAAGAAGGAATGGGAGGAAGGATAATACAATAGATACAGTTAAGGTGGAAGGCTATGAATAACTATACGAATGACAATACAGCCCGAAGGTACAGAGCGCATGTGAGCATCCTGGGAACCACACAGATCCATCTGCAAAATCCCTATATCATTGGCTGGTGGAGTGCCGCTTTTCCTGGATTTGGCCATCTGCTTTTATCTAAATATCTGCGGGGATTTGTACTATTTATTTGGGAAGTATTCGTTAATATTAAATCGAACCTCAATTTAGCAATGGTATATTCTTTTCAAGGAGAAATTGAAAGGGCAAAAGAAATTTTGGAAGTAAGGTGGCTGCTGATATATATCCCCGTCTATATCTTTGCCATCTGGGACAGCTACCGGACAACGGTCGATTTAAATCAGATCCATGTACTCGCAGAAAGGGAAGAGCATCAGTTCAACTCCTTCAGCATGGGAGCTATGGAGATAAACTATTTAGATAAGCGCAATCCCGTTATGGCAGTTGTTTGGTCACTTTTTGTCCCGGGACTGGGACAGCTGTACATACATCGGATTGTGTCGGCATTTTTCACTATTGTCTGGGCAGTCGTCTTTTTTTACTACTCCCATGGTCTTGAAGCTCTTTCGTACTTATTTATGGGGGATATTGAGAAATCGACGGCTGTCTTACATCCGGAGTGGCTGTTATTTTTCCCGTCCTTATACGGCTTTTCATTATATGACTCTTATGTCAACACCGTAGAGAACAATAAGTTATTTAACAAAGAACAGCGGGCATATTTCAGGAAAAATTACCAATCATCCTCTTTTCGGATTCTAAAAGGTCAGAAGGTGAAATGACTAATGCAGCTGTTTTCAACATTTGAACATAGCATTTCACTCGAAATGGCGGTTTCTACTCTGGAGAAGAAGGGAATTAAGCGTGAAAAAATCTATATCGTCCCTTTGGATAATCGCCAGGAGAAGCATAAGCTGTTCGATGGCCTGAACCGTTCTGATGGAACTTCCCTTATTGACATCGGGGCAGCGCTCGCGACTGCCTTCTCTGTTGTCGGGGCTAGCATCGGATTTAAGTTAGCGTGGGGTCCGATCTACTGGGGGCTGATTACCGCAGCTGCCGGTTTCTTGATTGGTGTTGGTATCCGCCTTTTTACAGAAGCAATCGTAAAAAAGAAAAGAAGGCAGCTGAAAGGAGTCCATTCTGAGGTCATCCTCATTGTAGAATGCGAGGACGCTGAAGGTGAGCTGGTTGAAAATATACTGTTTGGCCATTATGCACTTGGAGTGGCGAAGGTGAAGTGAATAGAGGAGGAAGAATTCAGGCTGCTGTTCAGGCGGCTTTTTCTTTTGGAAAGTAATATTGTACCATATCCAGGGTGATCTTAGAGAGAGCCCTTATCATCACTTTCTTTGCGTGCTGATCCTGCCGGGATCTTCGAAGGAAGAGGCTTCAATGATCATTGTAGATTATCAAAAGTTAAGGTGAACCGCCCTCTCAAAACAGGGCGGTTCACCTTAAACGGTTTGCTTAACTAAGCATTGCGGCCGAAAATGACATAGTCTGTTGAGATGGGGAGAATATCAATAATGCTATTTGTATTTAATAGATTATCGAGCTGGCTTCCCCTTTCGGTGACTATCTGCGTTTTATTATAAATATCGCCATTAAAGTTTGTACTCAGCACAATTCCGTTGAGGAACACGTTCTGTGCATTTCCATAGGTAATCGTTCTTGTTTGTCCGGGCGCCAGTGTAAAATAAACATCTCCATCAAAGTTGGCCGGGTTTTCGCCTTGCCGGACGAGGAGAGCAATTTGCAGGGTGGCTGCGCTGCGATTATTAAATGTCTTTTGTGCCATTATTAAACCCCCTTTCCTCTATATTCTATGAATACTGATTGATATGGAGAGGGCTTGTATAGTAGGGAAAATGATCATTTCTGTTTTTTAAAGAAAAATAGACGAGGGAACCTCTGATCTGAGGTTCCCTCGCTTTATTAATTCTGACTCATTCTTCGCTTGGCGCGCAATCTGATCAGCTGGAATCTTATGAAGCACCCGATGCAGAAGCCGAGGATGGCAACGAATGCAGCGAGAGCAACCATGATGGTGAAGATATGGCCCAGGACTGTGAATCCTAATGAATAGGACACCAGTCCTCCGGTAAGGCACACAACTGCAATAACCTGGTTGAACTGCTGCTGGTCCCATTCCTCAGGGATATAGGCAGACGGTTCTTTCTTCAGGAATGTTCTGGCGGCCCGCATGATGGGGTTGAATCCGAACAGGAGGCCCATCAGACCGGCAATAAGCGGGATCGCTAAAATCCACTCCTGCCCGGTCAGCCAGCTGGCAACACCACTGATGACAATGAACCATTGGTTGGTCCTGACGAGGGGACGGGGAATTGAACGTACTGTTTCTGCCATTTATTAATACGACCTTTCGTATAGGGATTTGTGGTTTTATATTATCATACTCATTTTGCAGCAGTTTTGAAAGTGAAAAGTATTTCTCTAATTATAATTATTTTTTTATAATAGACAGTTTAAATGGGGTGTCCGCCGGGTAAAAATTTAGTTGTAACAGCTGTTTTTACCTTTAAGTTCCCCGGTCAATATCATCTTAAGACCTACATAGCAAGAAAATCATTTTACAAAATCATCCTTTATTGTTGTATAAAATTTCCTTAACTAGAAAAGATAAAGGTGATTAATTTGAGGAGGTTATGCAGTTTGGATCAGAATAAGGATAAGAATATGCAAAAGGGCGATGATGTGAAGCGCGAGAAGCTGACGACCCGCCAAGGCCATCCTGTAAGAGATAACCAGAATATACGGACGATCGGCAACCGCGGTCCCGCTACACTTGAGAATTACCACTTTATTGAAAAAATCTCCCACTTTGACCGTGAGGAAGTGCCTGAGCGCGTCGTCCATGCACGCGGTTCAGGGGCATTCGGCTATTTTGAGACATACGGAAAAGTTGGCGATGAGCCAGTCGAAAAATATACCCGCGCGAAAGTATTTTCAGGTGCAGGGAAGAAGACCCCGCTGATGGTCCGCTTCTCCACAGTGGCAGGGGCGAAGGACTCTCCTGAAACAGCGCGTGATCCGCGCGGCTTTGCAGTAAAAATGTACACTGAGGATGGAAACTGGGATCTGGTCGGGAACAACCTTAAGATTTTCTTTATCCGCGACGCGATGAAGTTCCCTGATATGATCCATGCTTTCAAAGCTGATCCTGCTTCAAATGTGCCTAACCCTGAGCGGATGTTTGATTTCGTTTCCCGCACTCCTGAAGCAACGCATATGATCACATTCCTGTTCTCGCCATGGGGCATCCCTGCGACTTACCGCCATATGCAGGGCTCTGGCGTTAATACGTACAAATGGGTCAATGACAAAGGTGAAACGGTGCTTGTTAAGTACCATTGGGAGCCAAAGCAGGGCATCCGCAACCTGACACAGGAAGAAGCGAATATGATCCAGGCGAAGAACGTGGGGCATGCTACACAGGATCTGTATGAAGCGATTGAACGCGGCGACTATCCGGAATGGGAGCTGTATGTGCAGATCATGGAGGATGATTACCACCCTGAGCTGGACTTCGATCCTCTAGATGATACGAAGCTTTGGCCGGAAGACAAATTCCCATGGCTGCCGGTTGGCCGCATGGTCCTTGACCGCAATCCGGTTGACTTCCATGCCGAGATTGAACAGGCTGCCTTTGGAACAGGTGTCCTGGTCGATGGAATGGACTTCTCCGATGATAAAATGCTCCAGGGACGCACTTTCTCATATTCTGATACCCAGCGCTACCGCGTCGGCGCCAACTACCTGAAAGTGCCGGTCAATGCACCAAAAGCGCCTGTCCGCACAAATCAGCAGCGTGGCCAGATGGATGTCCGCGATCCGAAGGAATCCGGGGACAATCCGCATATCAACTATGAGCCATCCATGCTCGGCGGTTTTGAGGAAGTGGGAGAAGCAAGCTCGGCACCGCATCAGCCGACTTATAATGCAGCAGCCATGAGCGCGCCGATCGACCGCCCGAACAATTATGGCCAGGCAGGACACACCTACCGCAGCCTGGAGGATTGGGAGCGCGATGAGCTGATCAAGAATCTGTCCGAAGCGCTTGCTGCGTGCAATAAGCGCATCCAGGACGCTATGGTCGAGCACTTCACACAGGCGGATGAAGATTACGGCCGCCGCGTGAAGGAAGGCATTGAAAAAAGAACGAAAGAGCTGAACGAAATGTCTATGGAAGACAATGTTCCCGGCCGTGAAGCAGGACAATCCAAATACGGCCAAGGCTCATTGTCTGCCAACGAGGCAACGAGAGAAGCCGTGGACAAAGGCCACGAAGCTGATCCATATTAATACGCTATAAGCCGAAGGGCTGCCCGGGACATCAGGATGACTGGTGGGCCGGGCGGCTTTTTTTGTTGGAGAAGGATCTGGATATGGGGGGAGGATGCTGTGAGTCACTCAAGAGAGTGAGTCTATTCAGAGTGTCTCCCGTTTTGACCAAAGTAGAGATGGACTGCATATAAGCAGTCCATCTCTTTTACAGAGTAAGCAACATCAAAGCATTCTCCATGATTGGAGATTGAGATTCGTTTGTTAGGTTCTGTATTGCAGTCGTAGTACCAGTATTTTTCATATATAAGTGGAGATTTTCTTCAAGTAGATCCAGCGTTGCTTTCAAATGGCGGGTGAGCATTTTTTTTTGAAAACCGTAAAGGCAAGCGAAAATTAAGAAAGCTCCCGGGGTTACCCGGAAGCCATTTAACTCTATTTATCACACAGCAGATAGTTGTGGCAGGCGAGAAGACCTGCCTTAAAATCATCGCTTGCCAGCTCTGAGTCATAGGCGCAAACCGATAGGATTCTGCTATCGGACACGATGGCATCCGCTTCTTCTTCAGATGCCAGTAATTTGCTGCTTATTTCTTCTTCGTCCCGCCATTCTACATGAGCCCAGCTTCGTACTACAGCATTCTCTTCTGAATAATTGTCCAGTACCTTTGGAAGATAATCAAAGATTGAATTCACCCGGAAATCGCCTTTTGCATAATAAAAGTCATAGTTGTTTATGAAAACGACTTTCTGCAGGCAATGGTCATCTAATTTTTTGGAAAGTCTATGTTTAATCATTGAAGTCAATCGGTCATTTTCTATAATAACGGAATATTCATTCAGTTTAATTCCGGTGATGATATACTCTTCTACATGCGAGAGGTAAAGCTCCTGGTTCCTGAAAAAATATAGTACATGTCCTTTGGCAAGGCTTTGAAGCTCATTCACTTCGTTTACACGAGTACTTTTCAAATTTGCACCCCATTAAATTATTGACATATTCAGCCTTTCTAATAAGCGTAACATAGTTTTGAATAAATTGATGCCTCCTGAAGCCAAGGATTTAGATTAAGTGCTATAGGACTAGGGGAAGAAAAGATCTCTCTGATTTTAAAAGTATGTCATTCACCTATTTCCATGCATAAGATATCCCGAATAGAAGTGAAGGGACTGAGCAATTATGTATGGATATCATATGTGTCCTTATCCAGTGGAGCGGCTTGCCGGAGTCAGGAGTCAGCCTTTGTTCGGGCACTATCCGCTGGAGGCAGGGTATGGAAGCAACTTTTATTCCTTGCCCCATGGGGATTTTCGGGTACCGCTAAAAGATTATGGCCCCAACCCGTTTGTCGTGAATATTAATGAAGCGACGAAACAGAACAAAAACTTTCGTACAGCACTCTGGACAGGGAAGCACCTGCAGCTGACGCTGATGAGCCTGAAGCCCGGCGAGAACATTGGACTCGAGAGGCATAATAACCTTGACCAGTTCCTCCGTATAGAAAAAGGCCAGGGTGTCGTCCAGATGGGGAAAAAGAAAAATAATCTGGATTTCAGAAGGAATGTATACGATGATTCGGCTATATTCATTCCTGCAGGCACATGGCATAATCTTACCAACACCGGTAATACGTCTCTGAAGCTGTACTCAATCTATGCGCCTCCCAATCATCCATTTGGCACGGTCCATCAAACAAAAGCGGCTGCAGAGGCTGCAGAACAAAGCCGCGGGTACCGCTCCAATTATGGAGGGTATCCTTATGGGTGGGGGTATTAGGCTGAAAAGATTAAAGAGGGCTGCCGGGAAGGCAGCTTTCTCTTTGATATAATTATGGTTAATTATGGTATTATGCATATAAATGCTGCACAGGGGGGACTACATTGGCCAAAAACGTCACTTTTTCTTTTGATACAAAATACATCGATTCACGCACAAGTGAAACTTTTACCTTTGAGGAGCTGGGCGTTGCCGAAAACTTGGATGAGGAAGCAGAGAGAAAGATCCTGGAGGACATTCTTCATGCTTGGATCTGGGACAAGCTGAATATTTCTTATAGCATTGTGTGGAATAAAGATGAATGAAAGCAGAAAAAGACCCGCGGCTCCTGAATCATCAAGAGTGCGGGTCTTTTTTTCTTTGTAAACGCTTTGCAGCACTCTTAGTAAGGAGTGCCCCCGTTAATATGCAGCACCTGCCCAGTTACATAAGAAGATTCATCAGATGCAAAGTATACATAGCCTGGCGCAAGTTCGCTCGGCTGTCCCGGGCGTCCCATTGGCGTCTTGAATTCACCTTCGCTGCCAAAACCGTCTACCTCGTCTTTTGAAAAAGAAGCGGGGATGAGCGGAGTCCAGATCGGGCCTGGCGCCACGGCATTTACCCGGATTCCCTGTTCGACCAGAGATCCTGAAAGGGAACGTGTAAAGGCAAGGATGGCACCTTTCGTTGAAGAATAGTCAATCAGCTTCGGCGCCCCCTGGAAGGCTGTGATGGACGTGGTGTTGACGATGGAGCTGCCTGGCTTCATATGGTCAAGTGCAGCTTTTGTCAGATGGAACATGCTGAAGATATTGGTGCGGAATGTGCGCTCCAGCTGCTCTGCTGTAATGTCTTTGATAGATGGCTGGGTATGCTGCTCCCCGGCATTGTTGACGAGGATATCCAGCTTGCCGAATTCAGAAACCACTTTTTCCACGGCTTCCTGGCAAAACGATTCTTCGCCGATATCGCCGGCGATCAGCAGGCAGCGGCGGCCTTCCTGTTCCACATACTTTTTTGTTTCCTCAGCATCGTCATGCTCATCGAGATAGGAAATGGCTACATCAGCGCCTTCCTTTGCATAAGCAACAGCGACAGCACGGCCGATCCCGCTGTCTCCGCCTGTGATCAGCGCGGTTTTGCCTGACAGCCTTTCACCTTTTCCTGCAAGATTCTGCGTGAAATCGGGGCGGGGCTCCATTTCATTTTCAAAGCCTGGCTGGCGTTCCTGCATTTGTCCGGGGATCTGTTTTGGCATGTCTTTATCCATTGATTAGTCATTCCTTTCTCACAATATAGTTGCTTTGTGATTTATATCACTTGTAAGCCATATAGATTTCTTACCCTTGAGGTTGGTTTTAAAACAGAATTGTATGCTGATGCTCTGATGAGCCGGGCGCTCTTTATGCAAGCTTGTTTTTAAGGGGGGAATCCTTATCGCAACAAAAAAATAATAAAATTCATTAAAAGTTTATTGAAAAACAATAAAAAATAACTTAAAATCAATATAACTTAACCTGTGAGGTGTATGAAATGAAAAGGGAAACACTCTTTTTGAAAATAGCCATCTTCCTTATCGGGGCTCCGATACTGGCATTATGTTTATTCGGACTGCCTTCTCTTGCAATCAATGCAAGCCAAAGCGGTTTGGAATGGCGGAATCTGCTGTATGGCATTTTGGCGGTTATGTATATATCGGCCATTCCGTTTTTCGCTGCTTTGTTTCAGGCCTTCAAGCTTCTAAATTATATCGACCATAACAACGCATTCTCAGAAATGGCTGTGAGGGCTTTGAGGGCGATAAGAAATTGTGCCGCTGCGATTATGCTGCTGTATACAGCAGCTATGCCGCTCTTTTATTTTGCGGCAGAGATCGACGATGCCCCGGGCATCATCCTGATCGGATTGATCATCATTTTCGGTTCCATTGTGATTGCTGTTTTTGCCGCTGTCCTCCAAAAATTACTGAAAAATGCGATCGATATCAAGTCAGAAAATGATCTGACGGTCTGAGGTGAAAACATGGCAATTATCATTCGTATCGATGTGATGCTGGCGAAACGCAAAATGAGCGTGACTGAGCTATCAGAAAGGGTCGGCATCACCATGGCCAATCTTTCCATACTGAAAAATGGAAAAGCAAAAGCAATCCGGCTGACGACTCTGGAAGCCATCTGCAAGGCGCTGGACTGCCAGCCGGGAGACATCTTGGAATACCAAAAGGACGATGAAAAGCCGGAACAGTGAATTAGTTCAAATTCTGTCCAGATAAGGGGAGGTTTCATATGAGCATAGCCATCCAGAATGATGTTAAGAAAAGAAATGTAAGGATGCAGGTGATTGGAGGGGCACAGCAGCTATGCCGTTTTGGCTGGGAGCAGGCCTTGTCCTGCCTGTTCCCTGTTGTTATCTTTGCTTCCCTGGCCCTGACGAAGATCATCCCGCTTCCATTCCTGCCGCGGTATGACTGGCTGCTCCTCATCTGCCTTGTGATGCAATGGGGGATGCTGCGCTCAGGACTTGAAACGCGCGATGAATTAAAGGTTATCACACTTTTTCACCTGATCGGGCTTGCGCTTGAGCTGTTCAAGGTCCATATGGGCTCCTGGTCTTATCCGGAAGAAGGCTTCTTCAAGGTTGGAGGCGTACCGCTATACAGCGGATTCATGTATGCGAGCGTGGCCAGCTATCTTTGCCAGGCGTGGCGGAGGCTGAAGGTTGAACTGGTAGAGTGGCCGCCGTTTTGGCTTGTTGTCCCGCTGGCTGCTGCCATTTACCTGAACTTTTTCACACATCATTATTGGATAGACATCCGCTGGTGGCTCTCCGGGCTTGTAATCATAGTCTTTTGGCGTTCCCGGGTCATTTATGAGGTCGGAGGAATCAAGCACCGTATGCCGATTTCCCTATCATTCGTACTGATCGGATTTTTTATCTGGATAGCGGAAAACATCGCGACGTTTTTCGGGGCATGGGAATATCCGAACCAGCAGGATGCCTGGAGCCTTGTCCACCTTGGCAAGGTAAGTTCCTGGCTGCTGCTGGTGATTGTCAGCTTCCTGATTGTTGCGACACTGAAGCTGGTCAAGGGGAAGCCCCATTAATTTCAAAAAGCCGTATCCTTGTTGCATGGGGATGCGGCTTTGTTTAATACTAATCTGATTTTCGCTGCTGCAGGAATTCACTGACGTTCCGGACAAAGGCTTCCTTTGGATAAGTATGATATAAGGTGCTCGCAAGCCGGACCGGATCGCCGGAGAAATATCTTTCGTAATGGGTCTGCCTTGTGCCGAAGGGGCTCATCGTCAAATCCCAGGCCAGACGGAAGAGCTGGACCCGTTCCTTTGCATTCAAGCCTTCCGCTTGAAGATAATGATCAAGGTCAGCCCGGATGCCTGATTCAAAATCTTTTTCAGTCGGCAGCGAGGTCAGGCCGCTTGCGCCGATAACCTGGATGATCTCGCAAAAGCGGGGATACAGATCAGGGAAAAGGTTGCTGGCAATCTGGAGAGGGACGATGCTTGGGCGCATGCAGCCAAACTCATCGGCAAACGCATCGTTTTCTGATTTCTCGAGCAGCGCTTTCATCGATTCCAGCCCTATGATGATTTCGGCCATCTTGGCTTGTATATGCTGATATTCACTGACATTGAGGCATTTTACAATAGATTCGGCAACCCCTAGGATGAATTCCGTTTTAACGATCTGCCTGATCAATGCCTGGTGATAGGCAAAGGAATGGAAGCTGCTCTTATTTTTGAACGCCAGCGCAGCCTCGACATTGTCATAGAGAAATACCTTTTCCCAAGGAACCAGGACATCATCAAACACGACGATAGCGTCCATTTCATCGTAATGGGAACTGAGGGGGTAATCAAAGGCAGAGCCATCGCCTGCAAAGGATCCCCTGCAGATGAATCGCAGCCCATCCGTGTTGGAGGGGATGGAAAAAGCAAATGCCTCTTCCGTATCAAACCTGCCGGGTGAGCTGAGTACCAGCAGTTCATCGGTCAATCCTCCCTGTGTCGCCAAAAGGCGGGCCCCCTTGATGACCAGGCCATCATGGTTCCTCTCGATCACTCTTGCTGAGATCGGGGTGTCAGAGCCAAGGTAAAAGGCAGAACGGTTGACCTGGGGGGTAATGAGCGTGTGCGTGAACGAGAGATCCTCATGGATGGCACGTTCATAAAGTGCCCGGACATGCCCGGGAAAACAGTTTTCCCTGCCCGCGAGGACGGAGGCAGAGGCAGCAAGGCTCATGACCGCCGTATTCATATAATCCGGGCTCCTGCCCATCATGCCGCGGGTGCTTATTGCCCAATGTTCGATCATTTTCCTTCTTTTCAGCAGATCCTCTTTTGTTTGAGGCTTCAGGTATGACAGGCCTGCCAGCTCTGCGGTGCCAGGTATGCGAAATGTCATCTCTTCATGCAATGGCGGATCGCATTGCTTATCATAGAGCGAGGCCTTTGCCGCCACAATTCCTTTAAAAGCAGGATGCTCCGAAATGTTCCCCGCGACCCTTTCCCCATCCAGCCAGACCTCATTTTCCATCAGATCCAATCGTTCAATGAATTCCTTCCCATTCCGAATTCCCATTGTCCCAATCCCCTTTACATATTTGGCCAACAGAACGTGCCTTTAAGCTATTATCACTGTATTGTCCGGCTTGGCTGTCCGTTCCAAGGGGAAAAGCCCTGTTTTTGAATGGGCTCCTGGTTTTTGCAGGATAGTTCAGGATAATCTATTCAATCGTTTGATTCAATAGGAGCTTTTTTTATTAATACAGACCGGATGTTCCAGCGAAGAGCAAATTTAAAAGAAGGATAAGGCCAAACTATAGAGAATCTATCTGAAAGAGCTGCAGCAAAGTTAAGGATGATTAAAGGGATAAGATGGATATCGATAAAAGAAACCGCCTGGAAGAAATCCCATTCAGCTATCGTATCAATAGAGAGAATACAGTATTTCTGGATTATTCGGAAAGCAAGTGAAGATTCTCAAAGGAAAAGAGGCCGGGAAGTTTTTAAAAAGAATGGATTCAGCTTCAAACGAAATGGCATCCAATTGATCATGGCGAAAGCAACAGGCAAATTTCAAGAGAGGAAATGAAGAGAACCAGGCCTAGGAGCGAAGGGGAAAGAAATAGGCCCAAAGGATGCCAGACAGGGAAACTAACACCCTCTGCATCACAGAAATCAAATCAGAGGGTGCTAGTCAGAGGAACTAAGACCCTCTGAATTACAAAAATGCAATCAGAGGGTGCTAGTCAGAGAAACTAAGACCCTCTGAATCACAAAAATGCAACAAGAGGGTGCCAGATCCGCCAACAAACGACTTTAATGATGCCTAATATGAAGGATTTCCTTAATCAGAAACGAATCTTTTTATGATCATTTAAAAAGCAGGCAGAAGGAGACGAGAATGGACAAAATAAAAGAAATGCACATACCAAAGGGTGCCAGGATAATCGTCACTTCGGATATCCACGGAGAAATTGGCCTTTTCAAGGAGCTTTTGGAAAAGGTTGATTTTAACAGTGAGGATTACCTCATTATCAACGGCGATATTTGTGAAAAGGGCAGGAACAGCAAGGAGACTGTGAAATACATAATGGAGCTTGCATCGCTCAATCCCCGGGTGCAGGTGATTGAAGGAAATTGCGAGGCTCTGGTTGGGGAGCTGCTTGCAGAAAATCCATTGCTTATCAGATATTTACTCTCAAGGCGCTATTGCCTTTTCAATGAATGGCTGGCAGACGCGGGGTTCCCGCTGAATGAACAGACAAGCATCAGTGAGGTAAAAGAAGTCTTGATAGAGCATTTTTCAGAGGAAATCGAGTGGCTGTCCAGCCTGCCGACAGCTATCGAAACAGAAGATTATATCTTTGTCCACGCAGGGCTGGAGAATTTGGAAAATTGGAGGGAAACAGACAGGGATAAGGCTATTTCGATTCCTTCTTTTCTGGAAAAATCCCATCAGGCAGAGAAGTTTGTAGTCGTCGGCCATTGGCCTGTTGTGAATTATTCTAAAGATATTCCGAGTGATAATCCAATCATTGATCGGGAGAAAAAAATAATCAGCATCGATGGCGGGAACAGAGTGAAGGATAAAGGGCAATTGAACGCCTTCATCATCCAGAGAAATGCTGGTGAGGATATGTTCTCCCATGCCTATGTGGACGGAATCCCTGCTTGCCGGGCCGTTAAGGATTTCTCTGAAACCTTTGATATGAAGGGGGCCATACTTTACCCTGATTATGATATCGTTCCTTTTGAAGAAGATGAGCATTTTACCTTATGCAGGCAGCCGGGTAAGGACGAGCTGCTTTATGTGAAAAATGAATACATCTTGCAAGAAGAGAATGGCAGGTACAAGGTGAAATCTGATGTTTCCTGCTCCCTTATAGCCGTGAGTAAAGGGGATGCTGTGTCTGTTCTGGATGACAGCTGCTCAGGCTTTGCACTGATCAAAAAGGACGGGATGACCGGCTGGGTGAGGAAAGAAATTCTGCCTGCTATTGTGCTTGCAAATTAAAGGATCTGGGCATTCTTATAGCAGTCTAAATAATAGGAGGACGTTACATGAATAAATTCAGTCTGTTCGGCAGGTTTACAGTAAAAGAAGGGGAACGGGATCATATGGTCAGTATCCTTCTTGAAGCAGCGGAATCCATGAAGGAACTGAATGAATGCGAAATCTATCATGTCCATACATCAGAAGCTGAGCCGGATGCTGTCTATGTTTACGAGGTGTGGAGCGATGAGGCTGCCCATCAAAACTCTTTGTCCCTTGAATCAACCAAGACCTTAATCAAGCGCGCCAAGCCTATCATTGCCGGGATGGAGCGGATCAGCACCATGGAAGCCAGGGGAGGAAAGGGTATCTCCGGCTCTTAATATTGAACAGGGGAAAATCAGCTGCCAGCCATTGGCGGCTTTTCTTTTTTCAGGAGGGTGAGAAACTCATATCATTCGGTTGACTTTCCAGCGGTTTCGGTGTTTAATATGACTAACGAACGTTAGGAAGGGGATTTAACTGTGGCTGTTGAGCTGACCAGTGAAAGAATCAAAATGACTGCTCTGAAGCATTTTGCCCAGTTCGGCTATGAAGGGGCCTCGATGGCGAATATTGCAGAAGAAGTCGGTATCAGGAAGCAGTCTATTTATACACACTTCAAAGGAAAAGATGAGCTGCTGCTGGAAGTGCTGGATGATGTGCTGGAGGAAGAACTGAGGTTTTTGGATGACTATGCAGAAACCCATAAGGAGAGCCGGCTTGAGGACTTCCTTTATGGTTTTCTTTTACAATACCGTGACCGCTATGGAAACGATGACTTTACGAAGTTTTTATTAAGGATGCTCTTTTTTCAGCCTGCCCATCTTTCAAAAGAGGCGGAGGAATTCGGCCGGAAATATGTCGATCATCTCGAAGAAATGCTTATCCTCGCTGCCAGTAAGGGAGAAGAGGACGGACGGATTGACAGCGAGGTGGGGGCGAGGCCGGCCGCAGTGGCGTATACGGGTGTGCTGGATGGTTTGTTTTTCGAGCTGTTGACAGGAGATGCATCAAGGGTCCAGGAGAAGCTTGATTTTTCCTGGCGTGTCTATTGGAGAGGGGTATCCAGTAAGCGCAGCAGGACATGATACTTACAGGAGGAAAAGGTATGAAAAGAAATAATATTGCTTTGGCCATTCTGCTTATGAATCTGCTGATTGCCTTTCTGGGAATCGGCCTAGTGATTCCTGTTACACCTGCCATTATGAATGAATTGAATATATCGGGTACGGTTGTCGGCTATATGATTGCTGCCTTCGCGGGCGCCCAGCTGATTGTGTCGCCTATAGCGGGAAGATGGGCAGACCAGTTCGGCAGGAAGAGGATGATTGTGATCGGCCTGTTCATTTTCAGCGCCTCTGAGCTCTTGTTCGGCCTGGGGCAGTCTGTTATGCCTCTATTTGTCTCCCGCATCCTTGGAGGCGTGAGTGCGGCGTTCATCATGCCTGCTGTTACGGCGTTTATTGCTGACATTACAACGATTAAATCCAGGCCAAAAGCGCTTGGCTATATGTCCGCGGCCATCTCGACAGGATTCATTATCGGGCCTGCCATCGGCGGATTTTTGGCTGAAGTTGACACAAGGCTTCCGTTCTTTTTTGCCGCGGCATTTGCCCTTGGTGCGGCTGTATTATCGCTGATTACGCTGAAAGAGCCGGAGCGGAATCCGGAAAATGAGGAAGCGGAGGAAGCCGGGACACAGAAAGCCGGCTTAAAGAGGATCTTCGCACCAATCTATTTCATCCCGTTTGTGATCATTCTGATCTCTGCCTTTGGCCTGGCGTCCTTTGAGTCGCTGTTCTCATTATTTGCCGATCGCAAGTTCGGATTTTCGCCGAAAGATATCGCTATTATGATTACAGGGGGAGCCATTCTTGGTGCCATCGTCCAGATTGTCTTCTTTAGCAAGCTCACGATTTGGCTCGGGGAAATCCGGCTCATCCGCTATTGCCTGATCTTTTCGGCTGTGCTGGTATTTTTGATGACGACGGTGAACTCTTATGCAGCGATTCTGATGGTTACAATGACGGTTTTCGTCGGCTTTGATTTGATAAGGCCTGCCGCCACCACTTATCTTTCGAAGATAGCAGGGAATGAGCAGGGCTTTGTCGGAGGCATGAACTCAATGTTTACAAGCATAGGCAATGTTTTGGGACCAATCATCGGCGGGATGCTTTTTGATGTAGATTTTGACTATCCCTTTTACTTTGCAGCCGTTATGATTGTCCTTTCGATTGGCCTTTCATTCTTATGGGCGGAACCAGGGAAAGGGAAGAAAAAAGTGGCGGGGAAGTTGTCTGCCAGGTGATAAAGGGAGCTGATTGGTTTAATGCCAGTCAGTTTTTTTCTTGCTGCTGCGGCACCCGTAGAAAATATATAAAAAAGCCGCTCTGCTGCAATAGCAGAGCGGCTTTTTTTTAGTTGCGGATCAGGTAATCGAACGCACCGAGGGAAGCAGTCGCGCCGGATCCCATGGAAATGATGATTTGCTTATAGGCGCTGTCTGTGCAGTCGCCGGCCGCAAATACACCAGGGACATTGGTCGCGCCGTGCTTGTCCACGATGATTTCGCCGAAGCGTGTACGTTCGATTGAATCGCCGAGCCAGTCTGTGTTTGGCACAAGACCGATTTGAACGAAGACACCCTGAAGCTCAACATGATGCTCTTCTCCTGTCTCACGGTCAATATAGGAAATGCCGTTCACTTTATCAGTACCGGTGATTTCCTTTGTCTGAACGTTCTTCAGGACAGTTACGTTAGGCAGGCTGTACAGGCGGTCCTGGAGGACAGCATCGGCCTTCAGCTCAGGCATGAATTCAAGGACAGTTACGTGCTTGACAATGCCGGCCAGGTCGATTGCCGCTTCAATTCCGGAGTTTCCGCCGCCGATAACGGCAACATCCTTACCTTCAAAGAGCGGGCCGTCACAGTGAGGGCAGTATGCCACACCTTTGTTCTTGAACTCAGCTTCACCAGGGACGTTGACATTGCGCCAGCGGGCACCTGTTGAAAGGATGACGCTCTTGCTCTTCAGCACAGCGCCGTTTTCAAGTTCAAGTTCGATCAGGTCTTTCTTTTCCAGGCTCTTCGCGCGCTGAAGGTTCATAACATCAATGCCGTACTCTTTCACATGCTCCTCAAGGCTTGCAACAAGCTTAGGGCCTTCCGTATGCTTGACGCTGATGAAGTTCTCGATGCCAAGAGTATCCATGACCTGGCCGCCGAAACGCTCGGCTACAATGCCGGTGCGGATGCCTTTACGTGCCGCATAGATTGCTGCACTCGCGCCGGCAGGGCCGCCGCCGACAACAAGGACATCGTAAGGGTCTTTATCAGACAGCTCGGATGCATCCGGGCCGCCGCCCATTTTGCCAAGAATTTCTTCAAGGCTCATGCGGCCGCTGCCGAATGATTCGCCGTTCAGGAAGACTGTCGGAACAGCCATGATGTCTCTGCTTTCGACTTCTTCCTTGAAAGCGGCGCCGTCAATCATCGTATGCGTGATGTTTGGATTGAGAACGCTCATCAGATTGAGTGCCTGTACCACATCAGGGCAGTTATGGCAGCTCAGGCTGATATATGATTCAAAGCGATATTCGCCTTTGATGTTTTTGATCTGGTCAATAACCTTCTGGTCGGCTTTAGGTGCCCTTCCGCTGACCTGCAGCAAAGCAAGCACCAGTGAAGTGAATTCATGTCCTAGAGGGATACCGGCAAAAGTTACTCCTGTATCTTCACCGATCCGATTCACACTAAAGCTTGGTGTCCTATGCAATTCTGCTTTTTCCACCTTAATGCTGGATGACATGGAGGCCAATTCGTCTACCAGTGCCAGCATATCGCGGGAGACGTCGTCAGAGCCTGCGCTGACCTTGAGCAGGACCTCGCCTTCCATTAATTGAAGATATTGAGCTAACTGTGCTTTTATATCTGCATCTAGTACCATTTGAATTTCTCTCCTTAGATTTTTCCTACAAGGTCAAGGCTTGGCTTAAGTGTTTCTCCGCCTTCCTGCCATTTAGCAGGGCAAACTTCACCTGGATTGTTGCGTACATATTGGGCTGCTTTGATTTTGTTGACGATTGTGCTTGCGTCACGGCCGATGCCGCCTGCATTGATTTCAACTGTCTGGATGATGCCGTCTGGATCGATGATGAAAGTACCGCGGTCTGCAAGGCCTTCCTCTTCGTCAAGAACATCGAAGTTGCGAGTAATCTTTTGTGATGGGTCACCGATCATAACGTACTCGATCTTGCTGATTGCTTCTGAGTGGTCATGCCAAGCTTTATGTGTAAAGTGAGTGTCTGTTGAAACAGAGTACACTTCAACTCCAAGATCTTTCAAAGTTGCATATTCGTTCTGAAGGTCTTCAAGCTCAGTTGGGCATACGAAAGTGAAATCTGCAGGGTAGAAGCAGACTACGCTCCACTTTCCTTTGAAGTTTTCTTCTGTTACATCGATGAAATCACCGTTAAAGTAAGCTTTTGCTGAGAATGGCAGTACTTCTTTTCCAATTAAAGACATTTGAATTCCTCCTAAGTATTTTTTTTAGAAAATAATAGCATGCCCACAGGACGTCACTATTACTTATCTATAATTATTATAATCAGATATAAATTATTATATATTAGGGTGTGGTTTGTCAAGGGATAGGCACAAGCAAATTTGTTTTAAAATAGCTTCCTCCCTAGTGGGATCCTGATTGGGACTAATTTAATTTCTTTTGTCCCGGACAGCAGGCGATTTTCAATTAATCATATTTACCTTATTAAAGTTGATAATTTGGGCCGGGGGGTCGGGTCCCGTGGCGCGGAAGCGAGGCAGCTGATTCTTAAAGGGCAGACCGGACAATTTTCTGAAGACAGAATCGCTTTCCTCCGCTATTCTATTAAAGGATAGGGGGTAATGGGAAGTGGAAGTATTGCTTCACGGAATCATACTCGCCTTCGGCCTGATCCTGCCGCTTGGCGTTCAGAATGTGTTTATCTTTAATCAGGGTGCTCTGCATAAAAGGTTTACCGGTGCGCTGCCGGCAGTGGTGACGGCGGGGATATGCGATACCATTTTGATTTCGCTCGCGGTTGCCGGGGTGTCTATTGTTGTTTTAAGCTTTGACTGGCTGCTCCTGCTGCTGTTTGCAGCAGGAGCCGTCTTTCTTGCTTATATGGGCTGGCAGATGTGGAAAAGCAGGCCGGAGCCCGCAGCAGGAGAAGGGCAGGGCAGCTTCACGGCAAAGCGCCAGATTGCCTTCGCCGCTTCTGTCTCCTTGCTGAATCCCCATGCCATTATGGACACGATCGGTGTAATCGGAACAAGCTCCCTTGCCTATGAAGGCTATGAGAAAGTGCTGTTCTCTGCCGGATGCATCGGCGTCTCATGGATCTGGTTCCTGGGCCTGGCTTTCGCAGGCAGGAAGCTCGGCCAAATCGACAAAAACGGCAAAGTCCTTGGCTTGATGAACAAAATCTCGGCCCTCATCTTCTGGGCCATGGCAATCTATATGGTCGGGCAATTGATTTGAGCCAGGGGGTCTGTCCCCCTGGCTCTCTTTTAAGCCAAGGGGACAGACCCCCTGGCTCGCTTATAGCGCATCCTTCACGACTTTCTTGGAGTACAGGACGGATAGTACACCAAAGATGGAGTAGAGGATGGTGTAGAGGATCATGACGCTGATCATGGGTGTCCATACTTCGGCTCCGAACATGAACCAGCCGGATTGGACGGCGAAGTAGCTGTGGACAAGGCCGATCGCGAGCGGGATTCCGAAGCTGAACAGCTGCTTGGCCTGAAGGCCCTTCATGAGATCTCCTGTGGTGAAGCCGAGCTTGCGGAGAATCGTGAAATTCGGCTTTTCGTCCTCGCTTTCGCCCATCTGCTTGAAATAGAGGATGCAGCCGGATGTGACGAGGAAGGAAAGCCCGAGGAAGCCCACAATGAACATGATGAGCCCCATATTGCTTTTCTGGCTGATCATCACATCAAGCTGTGAATCATTTTCCCCGCTTTCCCCAAGCTTCAGTGCATGGAAGGCTTCATTGGCGTCATTTAGGCGTTCCTGATTTTTTATATCAATGCCGATATACACATTATTTTTATCCTGCAGCCCAGGATCCTTCTCCGCCTTCAGCTGCTTAAAAACAGCGTCATCCACGATAGCGGTCTGGAGGCCGCCTTTCGTGTAATAAAGCGGAATCAAATAATCCTTCTCCAGGCCAATGTAATTGAGCGGGATATCCTCGTTCTGTGTGTGAAGCTCAACCTTTCCGGAATCCTTCAAGGGCATGAACCTTTGAAGAACGTCGCTGTAGCCTGTAAAAATGACCTCATTTTCATCAAGGTCTTTTCTCCCTGCCGAGCTTTCACTGATGACAGGCAAGTCCATCTTATCGGTATCGAAATTCATTTCCTCCAGCTTTTTCCCTTGAATGTCTTTGACATCAATTGAGGCTGTAACTACTTCAATCCGTTTTTCCCTGTAATCGATGTTTTTTGAA
Source organism: Bacillus infantis (assembly GCF_008180445.1). Lineage (GTDB taxonomy): Bacteria > Bacillota > Bacilli > Bacillales > Cytobacillaceae > Bacillus_AB > Bacillus_AB infantis_B. Next base: position 92,859 of record NZ_VTER01000006.1, on the reverse strand, counting down.
TCCAGCTCCTGCCTGAACCGCTCCGCACTATCTTCGACCGTGAAGGAAAAATCATCCGGTACATTATCCCGCGCCATTTTTTCAGCCGAATAATAGGAGATATAGCTGAGTGAAAGCAATCCGATCGCCAGGGCGGACACCGTGGTGATGATTGTCAGCAGCAGCGCATTCGATTTCATCCGGAACATGATGGACGAAAGGGAGAGCACTTCTTTTACATTCAAATATCCGTCCTTTTTCTTGCGGATCAGATAGATGATGAAGCTGACTGAGCCTTTATAGAAGAAATAGGTCCCGAGAATGACAGATCCCAAAATGAAGATCATCGCTCCGAACAGTGCCGGCATTGATGAAAAATCTCCTTCAAACAGGATGCCTGACACATAATAGCCGGCCGCAATCAGGATGATGCCGAGAATGCCGATGATGATATTGAAAATAGACATTTTCCGGATCTTTTCTTCAGCGGATGACTGGACCCTGAAGAGCGACAGGATGCTCTGTCCTTTAATGAACAGATAGTTCACCAGCATGATGAGCAGGTAGATGGCTGTAAAGACGATAAGGGTCTGTATGAGAGCCTTATTGGAAAAATAGAGCTCAGCCACTTCATCAACACCCGTGATTTTGAACAGAATCATCATCATCAGCTTGGAAACCAGGAAACCGGCCATCATGCCGATGAGGAGTGAGCCGTAGTAGAGCATGAAATTCTCTGCGGTCAGGATACGGAAAATCCGGCTTTTCGTCATGCCGATCAGCTGGAATAAGCCGATCTCCCGGCTGCGCCTTTTCGTAAACAGGCTGTTGGCATAAACAAGAAAGACTGCCACAATGGCCACAAGAAGTACAGAGGCCGCTTTCATGCCGGCACCGCCCTTGATGGAGCCCTCAATCTCATCCATTGCCGGGTCGTACTGCAGGGTGACAAACGCAAAATACAAGGCTGCGCTGAAAATAAGCGCGAAGATATACAGATAATAATTCTTCACATTCTTCTTCAGGTTCTTCCAAATCAGCTGGTTAACGCTCATCCTGCACACCGCCCAGCACAGCCTGCGTTTTCATAATATCCTTGAAGAAAGCCTGCCTTGTCTGCTCTCCTTTATTCAGCTGCGTATAGATCTGCCCATCTTTGATGAAAATCACGCGGCTGCAGTAGCTCGCCGCGGCGGGATCATGGGTAACCATGACGATTGTCGCCCTGCGGCTTTCATTCAATCCGCCCAGCTTGTTCAGCAGGTCTGCGGCAGCCTTTGAATCGAGCGCACCGGTCGGCTCGTCGGCGAAAATAATGCTCGGCTCATGGATAAAAGCCCGCGCTGCCGATGTCCGCTGCTTCTGTCCGCCGGAGATTTCATTCGGGTATTTGTCTTTCAGGTCCATGATGCCAAGTTCAGCTGCGATGGTTTGGAAGCGCTGGTCCGCCTCTTTTTTTGCTACCTTCGAAATGGACAGCGGCAGGAGGATATTTTCCTTTACCGTCAGTGTGTCCAGAAGGTTATAATCCTGAAAAATAAAGCCAAGGTGGTTTTTTCTGAATTCAGCCAGCTTTTTTTCTTTCATGACTGTCATTTCTTTATCTTCAATCCGGATCGTTCCGCCGGTTGCTTTATCAATCGATGATAATACATTCAGCAAGGTTGTTTTTCCCGAGCCGGATGCCCCCATGATGCCGACGAACTCGCCTTCATGAATCGCCAGGTCAATGCCCTTCAGCACCTCCTGCCTGTTCAGCTTTGTGCCGTAGCTTTTATGGAGCTTGATTGCTTCTAAAATCGCCATATAAGCTTCCTCCTCTAATCTTGATAGTCTTATTATAAAAAGAACCCTGATGGAAATCCTTGCAGCAGACGAACAAAAAGGAAAAGCATGTGACAATCTTGTCACATGCTGATCACTTGGGAAAAATCATTTCTCTTTGGAAAGGTAAGGGTAAAAGCCGTGCCTTTACCAAGAGCGGATTGCACCTCTATCTCAATGAGAAGCGGAACGGCCGCTTTTTTTGTGAGATACAGCCCCATCCCTGTAGCAGCATGGTCTTCATGCTTGATTGTAGAGGTAAAGCCTTTATCAAAAATACGGGGCAGGTCCCTCGGGTCGATTCCCCGCCCAAAATCGCGGATTTCAAGCCTTGTCTGCCCGTGCTGTTTCCAGCTTTTAATTTTAATGTCTCCTGCATCGCTGTATTTGATGCTGTTCGTCAGGATCTGCCTGATGATAAAAGCCAGCCATTTGCCGTCTGTCAGCACCTCTGTCTCCTCAAGGCTGATATCAAAGCCGATCCCTTTCTGGATGCACCAGGCTTTCATCGTCAGCAGCTCATGGTGGATGACTTCCTCCAAATCAATCTTCTGTATGTACAGGTCATTCTCAATAAACGGGATCCGCTTCTGGTGAAGCTGCTGGTCGAGAAGCAGATGGATTCGGAGCCATTCATAGGTAAGGTTCGATTTGAGCGGTCCGTCTTCCATCCTTTCAATCATCAGGTGCAAAGCGGTCAGAGGTGTTTTAACCTCATGGATCCAGGCAAGCATCTGGTCCTTTTCTGTCTCCAGGGCAAGGTGGAGATCCTGGGCCTCTTTTTTCAAAAGGGCGGACTGCTCATACATGGCTTCTTCCACAACCTTTTCAAACGGGCTGGAGGAGGCGGGGAGACTGCCTGGATCCAGGTCCCCTAACCGTTCCTCCAGGTTTTTATAAAAGCGAGCCTCCCGCTGATAGCGGACTGCCAGGAATATCAGAAACGAAATGAAAGACAGTCCCGCAAAGTACAGAATGCTATCGAAGGGAATGGCAGAATCGACGAATGAGATGAACAGCAGCAAAGCGTGGGCGAACAGGAAGAACAGAGTCCAGCTAAGCCGCTCCCGCAGAAAACGGCGTATCATGTGCTCTGCTCCTCCACTGCCATATAGCCCATTCCAACCTTTGTTTCAATAAAGCTGCCCAGCCCGATTTCCTCAAGCCTTTTGCGCAGGCGGTTGATGTTAACCGTCAGGGTATTGTCGCTGATGAAACGTTTATCATCCCACAGGCTGCTGATCAGCTGGTCACGCGTCACAATCTTGTTCTTCTGCTCAACCAGCTGCTTTAGAATGAACATTTCATTCTTGGTCAGCTCCACTCGCCCGGTTTCATTTTCCACGATGCCCCGTTCAAAGTCGATTGCAGCACCGCACCATGTCTTCAGCTTCACTTCATCCGTGCTGTAGCTGTAAACGCGGCGCAGGATCGCCTGGATCTTGGCAATGAGCACCTCAAAATGAAACGGCTTCTGCACAAAATCATCTGCACCCAGTTGCATCGACATCACCATATCTGTCGGATGGTCCCGAGACGACAAAAAGATGATCGGCACATTCGAACCCGACCGGATCATCCGGCACCAATGAAAGCCATCGAAGCGGGGCAGCTGAATATCAATGACTACCAAATCGGGCCTAATCTCCGCAAACTCCTCCATCACCAGGCTGAAATCCTTAATCCCATGCACCTCATACGACCACTGTCCCAGCCGCTCCTCCATCTCCTGAAAAAGAGACCGGTCATCCTCAATCAGCAAAATCTTAAACACACCCATCACCACACGTTTCTAATCAATTACCTCAAGTGTAAGGAAATAATGGAAAATGGGCAAGTGGGCCAGGGTGCCTGTCCCCTTGGCTCAAGTAGGCCAGGGTGCCTGTCCCCGTGGCTCGTGAGTGGGCCGGAGGGACCTCAGCCCGGTTATTAAATTCCATGAAAGCTGCTTGCTTTTGATATCTATAACCCCGAGCAACGAAATGCATTTAGTTAGCCGCCAATCCAGTGTGAAGAAAATCACCGCACTTTCAAAATAAGGATAGGCCCTCAGGAATATGGATAGAAGAGGCTATAAAAAGTGAGGGAAGTACATGGAGGATATGCATCGAATCTTGGAAGCCGCCGCGGCTGCCGGGGAACTTCCAATAGCGCTTGCTGTGATCATACATGTCGAAGGGTCATCTTATAAGAAAGAGGGAGCTGCCATGCTTCTGATGGCAAACGGGGAGAGGATAGGGACTTTGACGGCCGGCTGCCTGGAGGAGGATCTGGCGATTAGGGCCAAAGCCGTCCATGCAGAAGGGAAATCCTCGGCAGTCCAATATGACCTGAGCAGCGAGGATGATCTGTCCTGGGGGCAGGGGGCAGGATGCAATGGCAAGATCACCATCCTGCTGGAGCCGGTCGGCAAGAGATTGCGGCAGCAGCTTCTTTTTTTAAAAGAAAAGCTGGACAAAGGAAAGGCTGTTGTACGGATCATCCGGCTGACAGACTCGCTCGAATCTAATGGAGACCTGTACATAGCCGAAGATGGAACACAACTGGGAAGCGGCCATATCCCGTTTACACTGCAGGCTGGATGGAAGGAGGGTCCTTTACTCCTAAAGGAAGCGGAGGATTTCTTTTTTGTCCACCCGATTTTTCCGGCACCGCGCCTGTATGTCTTTGGTGCGGGGGAGGACGCAAGGCCGCTCGTCTCCCTGGCGGCACGGACCGGTTTCAAGGTTTTCCTGGTAGATTGGCGGCCAGCTTTATGCAGCCCCGAAAATTTCCCCGAAGCTGCTGAATGTGTCGTTGGAAGCCCAGAAATGGCGTTGGATGGGCTTACTTTTACAAAAAGGGACTATGCTGTCATTATGACCCACCAATTCGAGAAGGACCGGATGATTCTGGCGCGCATGAAGGATGCCCCCCTGTCCTACATAGGCGTGCTGGGTCCCGCCAGAAGGACAGAACGCCTCCTGGGCGGCCGAACTGCCCCGGAGACAGTCCATTCTCCTGCCGGCCTCCCGATCGGAGCGAAGGGCCCCGAGGAGATCGCTGTCAGCATTGTCGGCGAAATGATCCGGAAATTGAGGGGCCGTCCATGAAAATCGCCGGCATCTATCTCGCTGCCGGCAGAAGCAGGCGGATGGGGAAGGATAAGCGTTTGCTCCCTTACCGGGGGATGCCGCTCGGTTCAGCTGCCCTGGGAGAAGCGATGCTTTCCAGGCTGGATCATATTCTGATCATTACTGAAGAAGAAGATTCATTAGCATGGCTTCTGCCTTCTTTTTTCAAACCGCCATATGCAGGCAGATGGAGCCGCGCCGTCTGCAGGGAAGCGGCCAGGGGCCAGGGCCATTCAATCTCATGCGGCATCCGGGAGGCGGTACGCAGCAAAGCAGACGCGGCAGTCATTCTTCTCGCAGACCAGCCTTTCGTTGGAGCTGAACAGATTAACAGATTAATAGATTGCTATAAGGAAGAAGAGTGCCTGTTTGTCGCCCCCGCAAGCCAGAAGGTCCCGATGCCGCCTGTCCTCTTTTCCAGCGCCTGTTTTCCTCTTCTGCTGAAATTAGAAGGAGATCAGGGCGCACGGTCCATCATCCGGGAGGAACTTTTTCAGCAGGGGAAAATCATCGATTTCCAAAAGCCGCTGCTTTTCTATGATGTCGACACACCGGAGGATTACGAAGTGCTGAAAAAGCTGAGGGGGGAGTGAGTTGGACTATATCGGAAAAAGTGTCATACGCAAGGAAGCCTATGATAAAGTGACCGGCAAAGCGAAGTATACCAATGATTATCGGCAGACGGGGACGCTGCATGCCAAGATGCTCATCAGTCCGCATGCCCATGCCGATATCGTCTCCATCGACTTCTCGGAGGCAAAGAAGATTCCTGGTGTAAAAGCAGTATTAGGCGATGAACCCTTTCCGCTTGCCGGGGAAGAAATCAAAGACAGGCCGCCGATCGCCTATAAAAGGGTGAGATACCATGGGGAGCCTGTAGCGGTCGTTGTGGCAGATACACCGCTGAACGCAAAAAAGGGGGTGGACGCGATCAAGGCTGAGTACAGGCCGCTTCCTGCCGTCCACTCACCAAGGGAAGCCCTTAGAAGCGATGCCCCGCTCGTCCATGAGAACCTCGGAAGCTATGAGAAAAGGGAAAGGGTCTATCCTGTGCCAGGCACCAATATCGCCAGCATGGACAAAATCCGCAAAGGAAATATCGAGCAGGGCTTCAGGGAGAGCGAAGTGGAGGCAGAGTTTGCGATCTCCTTCCCGCCATCTGACCATGCTGCCATAGAAACACGCTGTGCTACGGCTGAAATCCGTGGAAATGGCGAGGTGATTTTCACAGCCTCCAGCCAGGCTCCTTTTGCGATAAAAAAACTGATGGAATGGTATTTCGGCATCCCTGCCGGAAAAGTGATAGTCCACACACCGCTTGTAGGCGGGGCATACGGGGGGAAAGCCTCGGTGCAGCTGGAGGTCATCGCCTATCTGGCTTCCCTTGCAGTCGGCGGCAGGCCCGTCAAACTGCTCAATACAAGAGAAGAGGATATGATCACCTCTCCGGTCCATATCGGGCTTGAAGCAACCGTGAGGATCGGGGCCACAAGGAACGGCATCCTCAAAGCGGCTGAAATCGAATTCTTCTTTGACGGCGGCGCCTATTCCGATAAATCGGTTGATATCACACGCGCAGCTGTGGTCGACTGCACCGGGCCATACAAGATCGATCACATCTGCTGCAACTCCTACTGTGTCTACACCAACCATCCTTATCCAGGGGCCTACCGGGGCTACAGCCACAGCGAGGTCCACTTTGCCTTTGAACGGACAATGGATGTGCTGGCTGAAAAACTGGCCATGGACCCGCTGGAGCTGCGCTTGAAAAATAGCATCAAGGCAGGCGATGCCACACCGACACAGGTAGTCCTCAGCCCGAGCCGGATCGGGAATCTGCCTCTGTGCATCGAACGGTTAAAGTACTTGATGAAATGGGATGAAGGGCAGCTGTCTGAAACGGGAGACAGGACCCTCCGCGCAAAAGGCGTATGCTGTGTGTGGAAAACATCCACCTTTGATACGGATGCCACTTCGGGGGCAATCCTGACGTTCAATCCGGACGGAAGCATCAACCTGATGTCAGGCGTGGTGGAGATCGGGACCGGGACGAAAACCGTGCTTGCCCAGATGCTGGCTGACCGGCTGAAAATGAATGTCGATCAGATTCATGTAAAAATGGCTGTTGATACCCAGACCGTGCCTGAGCATTGGAAAACGGTCGGGAGCCAGGGAGTCCATATGGCAGGCAAGGCAGTTCTGGCAGCCGCAGATGATGCCATCAGGCAATTGAAGGACCTGGCATCCTGCGTATTGCAGGTTCCTTCAGTTGATCTTGAGACTGCCGGCGGAAGAGTATTCATAACGGACCGTCCCCATATTGGGCTGGACATAAGGGAATTGGCCTACGGCTACACATATCCGAATGGCCATACGATAGGGGGCCAGATCATTGCTGCCGGGTATTACACACCTCCTCTCGTATCCTATCTTGACCCTGAAACAGGTGCCGGGGACCCTGGGCCGGAATGGACGGTGGCCGCCCAGGGGGTTGAGGTGGAGCTTGATAAAAGGGACCTGACATACAGGATTCTGAAAGCCTATACGGTCATGGATATCGGAAAGGTCTTAAATGAAAAAGGGGCCCTTGGCCAGGTGATGGGGGCGATGAATATGGGAATCGCTTTTGCTGCCAGGGAATCTTTTGTGTTTGATCGGGAGGGAAGAATCTTGAATCCGCAGCTTCGAACCTACCGCCCGCTCCATTATGGAGAAGAGCCGGAATATATCACTGAATTTGTGGAAACGCCTCACCTTGCGGGTCCTTATGGCGCCAGGGGAGCCGGCGAGCACGGACTCATCGGCATGCCTGCCGCGCTTGGGAATGCCCTGTCCCTCGCCATCGGTGTCCAGCTTGATACTCTTCCTCTCCTGCCTGAAACATTGTGGAGAAAAGTCAGCGGGGTAAAGCAATGATTCCTTTTGACTTCCAATACAGCAAGCCGCAGTCCATTGAGGAGGCAGTCAGGCAATACTATGAAAATAGAAGCAGCGGGAAAAAGCCTTCTTATTTTTCCGGGCTCACAGAGCTGATTACATTGGGAAGGCTCAATCTTGTTTACACAGATGCCGTCATTGACCTGAAAGGAGTCGAAGGGTATCAGGGAATGGGAGAAGACGGGCAATATTTGATTTTTGGGGGAGGGGCTGCATTGACCGCCATTGCGGAATCCAATCTGTTCCCGCTGCTCGCAAAGACCTCAAGCGAAATCGCCGACAGGACGTCACGCAATAAAATTACACTCGCCGGCAATATCTGCGGCCAGTTTTTTTACCGGGAAGCTGTCCTGCCGCTGCTTCTGTCAGACTGTCTGCTCGGGATCGCCGGAACAGAAGGGCTTGTTTACCATCCGATCCATCACGTATTTGAACAGGAAATCAGGCTTAAAGAAGGAGAATTCCTCTTTTCCATACTGGTTGAAAAAAAGTACAGGGATCTGCCGTACGTGAGCATCAAAAGGAGAAAACAGTGGGACACAGGCTACCCGCTCGTAACGGCAGCCGCACTTCTGAAGGAAGGAGAAATCCGGATGGCCTTCAGCGGCGTCTGTCCTTTCCCGTTCCGTTCCCGGGAGATGGAGATGATGCTGAATGACAGGGCATGGACAGCCGCCGAACGGGCTGAAAGAGCTCTCGCCTATCTGCCGCAGCCCGTCCTGGATGATGTAGAGGGGTCGAAAGAGTACAGATTATTTGTATTGAGGAACACCATAACCGATTGTATTCAACAGTTAGAGGGTGAGAGGCAATGACCAGTTCTAAGCAGCTGAAGCTTATTGTGAACGGAGAGGAAGTAGAGCTTTCTGCGAGACCTGCAGACACTCTATTATATATGCTCCGGGTGCGCCTGGGCCTGACTGGTTCAAAGCCGGGCTGCCTGAACGGCGACTGCGGGGCATGCACCATACTGGCTGATGATATCCCGATGAAGTCCTGCCTGATGCTCGCGGTTGAAGGAGAAGGAAAGAGGATACAGACAATTGAGGGGCTGAAGAATGCCCCGATCCAGAAAGCCTTCGTCGAACACTTCGCATTCCAATGCGGCTATTGCACATCAGGCTTCATCATGAATGCCCACGCCCTCGCCCGGACAGACCCGCATGCAGACGAAGAAACCATAACAGAATGGCTCCAATCCAATATCTGCAGATGCACCGGATACAAAGAAATCCAGCAGGCCATCCACTCGGTGCTGCGGCAGGGAGCCAAGGGGACAGACCCCTTGGCTCAGCCGAAAGAGGGACAGTAAGCCTGTCCCTCTCTTTACTATATTTCCACCTCGGTACCTGCTCCGAGTTCGAGTGCTTTCTGATAGACAGCACTGGCAATGGCCAGGTCGAAATAGGCTGTGCCGACTGATTTAAAAAAGGTGATTTCCTGGTCATTTTCCCTGCCGGAAATCTTTCCTGCCGCAAGCTCCCCCAGTTCACCGTGCAGCTGATCAAAGCTCCAGGCTCCCGAATTTGCCGGAATGATCAAATCGCCAGCCTCTTCTTTTACGCCCTCAATCGTATCAGCCACAATTTTAGAGCATTTCAGCAGCGTCTCCTCGCCGACTTCCTGCATATGAGGCTGATAAGAGCCGACACCGTTGATATGGGTGCCAGGCTTGAGCGCTTCCCCTGAAAAAACAGGAGTGGAAGAGCGAGTGGCGCAGATGATGATATCCGCTTTGGCCGCCGCAAGGTCAGCCTCGTCAGCGATGGTGACGGTCCCGTTAAAGTCCGGACAAAGCTCCTTGATTTTTGGGGCAAATTTTTCAGCTTTTTCTCTGGTGCGGTTATAAAGGATAACACTGGAAATTTCCCTGACCTCCAGGACGGCCTGCAGCTGTTCCTCTGCCATTGCCCCGCAGCCGATGACAGCAACAGTCCGGGCATCCTCCCGCGCCAGATGCGCAGTTGCCACCCCGCTGATCGCCCCGGTCCGCAGGCTTGTCAGATAGGAGGCGTTCAAAAGGGCAAGGTGATCGCCATTCCTGGCATCACTTAATAAAATCACCCCCTGGGTCGTTTTCTTGCCGATGGAAGGGTTGTGCGGGAAAATGGTAACAGCTTTGACAACGGTTTTTCCAGCCGATGGCATGGCGCATGGCATATAAAGGGCAGATGCTTCATGCTCGGGGATATCGAGGACTGCCCGGTGCGGATTGAGGATTTCAGCTTCTGTTTGCCGGATCAGGCCTTCCCTCATATCCCGGAGGGCATTTTTCATAGAATAAAAGGACCGTATGTCTTTTTCAGATAAAATAAGCATTCATAATTCCTCTCTTTCTGAAAAAAAGGAACTGCCGCAGCAATTCCTTTTTCTTTTTTTAAAGCGTAGCGTTTGTCTTTGGGGTTTCTGAGATCACTGTGGCGGTGTCCAAGTCCTGGTTGTTCCGGTCCTTGATGCTTGCCACGGCAACCAGAGAGATGGCAGCAGTCAGCATAATATAAAGGGCAACCGGGACATAGGAGTTGTCATATGCCTGGAGCAGGGCGGTCGCAATCAGCGGCGCGGTTCCCCCGGCAAGGGCAGCCCCGATTTGGTAGCCCAGGGAAATGCCGGTATAGCGGACATTCGATTTAAAAATCTCAGAGAACATAGTCCCGAGCACAGCCGTTATAGGGGCCCAAATGATACCGAGGCCGAGGACTGTCGCAACGATCAGCATCAGGGACGATCCCTGCTGAAGCATCCAGAAATAAGGGAAAGCATAGAGCATCATTAAGATTGTGCCTCCGACATACAGCTTCTTTCGGCCAATCTTATCAGAAAGGCCGCCCATGATCGGAATCAGGATGGTTGTGACAATCGTGGCAATGGTGACCGCGTTGAGCGTCACTGTCCTCGAAAAGCCGAGCTGGGTGGTCGCATAGGAAACAATGAAGGTTGAAAAAATATAAAAGGGTGCGGTTTCGACTACCTTGGCGCCAACTGCAATCAGTACTTCCCTCCAATGGGTGCGCATTGTTTCGAGGAACGGAACCTTCGCGATTTCGCCTTTTTCCTTGGCTTTCTTGAAAGAAGGTGTCTCATCGATCCCTTTGCGGATCCACAGCCCGAAAATAACGAGCAGGGCGCTAAGGATGAAAGGGACGCGCCAGCCCCATGACATGAAGGCCGCTTCCGGGAGCAGCGACATGATGGATAATGCCAGTGTGCCGAGCAGCATTCCGATCGTCACGCCCATCTGCGGGACGCTGCCGAACAGGCCGCGCTTCTCTTTAGGCGCGTATTCCACTGCAAGCAGGAGCGCTCCGCCCCACTCGCCGCCAAGCCCGATGCCCTGGATCAGGCGAAGGATAATCAAAAGGATTGGCGCTGCCACCCCGATGGAAGCATAAGTAGGCAAAAGCCCCATTAAAACGGTTGATCCCCCCATCAGCGACAATGTCAGGACAAGCGTTTTCTTCCTGCCGATCCTGTCGCCGATATGGGCAAAAATCACACCGCCGAGCGGACGGATGAAAAACGCGAGCGCAAATGAAGCATATGCCAGCAGCAGGCCTACAGCCGGATCCTCACTGTGGAAAATCACCTGATTAAAAACAAGCGCTGCCACCGTCCCGTATAAAAAATAATCAAACCACTCAATCGAACTTCCTATCAAACTCGCAATCAATACCTTATTCGCCAGCTTCTTCTCCATGGGCATCTCTCCTTCTATTTGGTTTTCTCATCAAGCAGCATCTACCATGATCCAGCCTCATTATGTATTGAAATAAATATCAAAATTACCAGCAGGACTTAAAGGGAAAATGCTATACAGACTAGAATATAATCTATACCTGTTGTAAACAAGGGTAAAAAATAATTAATTGTAAATTTTCTGAATTAAATAGATGGGAGAGAGGTGCGGGTAATCGGCTTGCGGTGGCTGATGGGTTATGTATTAGGAGAAGCCTCTATTCTATGCATGACTGTGGAGGGTATGGCCTAGTTATGTATAGATAAACCCCTAATCAATGCATGACTGAGAGGAAGTCAATCGAGTCATGCATAGAAAAACCTCCAATCAATGCATGACTGAGAGGAAAACATTTGAGTCACGCATAAAAAAACCTCTAATCAATGCATAACAGGGTGGAAATCATCCGAGTCATGCATTGAAAGGCCACCAATGGAAGCATGACTAAGGGGGCGGAGAGGAAGTTGGAATCCGCCCTTTCCATTCCGTCATTCTTTTTCCTCCAGATCCTCAATCAGCTTCTTCATCTCCTCAATTTCCCTGCGCTGCGCTTCAATGATATCCTCAGACAGCTTCTTGACTCTCGGATCCGAAATACTGGCGCGTTCACTCGTCAGGATGGCGATGGAGTGGTGGGGGATCATCGCTTTCATCCATGCGGTGTCATCGATGGTCGCCTGGCTGCGGACAAGCCAGAGGGAAACCGCGAATACGAGGGCGCTTCCCGCTAAAATCATATAATTCAGCTGCTTATTTTTGTACATTTTCCACATGAACAGCAGCATGACAATGGCCATGGCCGATCCCATGATCAGCGCCATATACACCCGTGTCTCGCTGTAAAAAATATGATCGAGCTGAAATACATTTAAATACATAAGTCCAAACATAATGACCGTCGAAACGGCGATCATCAATCCAAATCTTGCGTACTGCTTCATTGCGAACCCCTCTTTCTTTATAGTTTCTATAATGCTCGTTCCCTTGCAGCACCCGGAACAAACCAGAAATTCTCAAGGCGGCTAATACCGCAGGCCAGCACAAAAAGCCGGAAGCAGATGCTCCCGGCTTTTCTTTTATTCCATTGTCATTCAAAGATCGTACCACGAAACCTGTCCCCTCATCCTGCTTAAGCCTTCGAATCAACCTGCCTGACAATCTCCTCGCAGATCTGGTGGGTAATAAGCGAGTCTTCGATAGAGGGGTCCGGGGTTTTATTCTGCCGGACTGCGTCGAGGAAATGGCCGATCAGCTGATAGAAGCCGCGTTTGTAGAGGGTGGGCTCCCAGTCGCCGAATTTGGTCACCTGGATGCTTTTGTCATGATAGTGGACCGTTTCGACAAGGGCATTGACCACATACTTATCCTGTCCGGTGCTGTACTCGATGATTTCCTCAGTAACCCCGCCATTGCGGTTCATCATGCCGACTGCCGTGCTGCTTTCCCCGATCAGCTGAACGATGAGGTGGTCCAGCTTGCCGCCTGATCCTTTTGACTGGACAGAAACATCCTTGACCGGCTCATCCATGAGGAAGCGCAGTGTGTCGACCACATGGATGAAGTCCTCCACCACGAATCTCCTCAAAGCGTCAGGGGAGGAGAAGCGGTTCTTCTGCATCAGGATCAGGCTCGCCCTGCCATGCTCCTTCAGTTCCCTAACCCTTGGGATGAAGCGGCGGTTGAAGCCGACCATGGCAATTTTGCCTTTTTCTTCTGCCAGACTGACAATCTTTTCGGTTTCTTCCAAGTTCATGGAAACAGGCTTGTCTATGTAGACATGGATGTTATGCAAAAGCAGTTTTTCTGCGATTTCAAAATGAGCCTCGGTCGCTGTGCTGACAATGGCTGCCTCAGCCCCTGCAGCAATCAGCTCCTCAACAGTGCCGGCCGTTTCCCTGATTCTGTACTTGTCTGCAAGCTGATTGAGCGTCTCCGCATTTCTTGTACAAAGCACAAGCTCAATATTTTCCTGTTCCGACAATACAGGCAGATAAGCCTTTTTAGCAATGTCCCCAAGGCCGATGATGCCAATTTTCATATGCTCACTCCGTTCCAAAAATTTTTATACAAATGAAATGATGCTCCCGCCCTTGCCGGCATAGTGCCATCGTCGCGCCCATATAGTTGACGATGGCACCGGCTCTCAATCCCGGATTTTAAATACTCCGCATCTTTTATATTCCCTGTATGGGAAATACCGAAGACAGTAATGGAAAAAATCGGCCGGATGCTCTCCGATAAGGTCAAAAGGCCGCTGGAAAACCGCTTAGTGCCGCGGACCTTTTCCAGCATTTCAATACCTTTATGCTGGTTATATGATTTGCCGATGTCTCCCTGATTATAGCAATTCCGCCAAAAAAGGTATGGGCAGGTGCCTCAGTTTTTAAAAAATCAAATATTATGTGATCAATAATAGTGTATATCGCATAGTATGTAGTATACTGTATGACATATAGCAAACTACCCAGAAATACATGAGATTAATGAGGTGAAGCTGATGGATTCATTGCTGAACAGTTTAATGACGGAATTGCGGAGGGGGACATTGACGCTTGCTGTGCTCAGCCAGCTGGACACGCCGCAATATGGCTATTCACTCGTGCAGAGGCTGGAGGCAGGCGGCATTTCAATTGAGCAGAGTACATTGTATCCACTTCTCAGGCGTCTGGAAAAGCAGGAGCTTGTTACAAGCAGCTGGGATACGAGCGAAAGCAGGCCGCGGCGCTACTATGTGCTGAGCGATTACGGGACAGAGGTTTACAAAGAGCTGAAAAAAGAGTGGGAGCGGAGCACACAGGAACTTCGCGGCCTGCTGAAAGGGGATGGAAAGGATGAACCTGATTGAGCTTTACATTCAAGAGGTGGTGCGCCGCCTTCCGGAAGGGAAGCGGGAGGATATTGGACTTGAGCTTCGTTCGGCAATCGAGGATATGCTTCCGGATGATTATGAGGAGAAAGATATAAAAGAGGTGCTCACGAAGCTGGGCAGCCCGGCCAGGCTCGCGGCCAATTATATGGACCGGCCGATGCATCTGATCGGGCCCCGGTATTTCGATGTTTACGTGCATCTCAACAAGCTGATTCTGCCCATCGCAGCTGTTATCGCATTCCTTGCAAATGCAGCCGTCGAAATCATGGCCCGGAACACTGGCGAATCTGCGCTTGATATTATTCTCGCTGTTTTTGGAGCAGGCATTTGGGGGATGCTCGGCGCCGGCATTCAGACAGTTTTCTGGCTGACACTGGTGTTTGCCGTCATCGAAAGGACTGACAAAGGAAACAATCAGGAGCCGGTAACAGACAGCCTGCAAAAATGGACCCCGGACGACCTGAAAGATGTGCCGCAGATCAGCAGGGAAAAAAGGATTCCAAAGCATGAGCCGATCGCGGGACTGATCATAACCATTATTTTCGCTGCTTCCTACTTTAATGCCGATAAAATCATTGGATTATATGAACAAGGCAGTGCCGGATTGGAATTCAGGATACCGGTTTTCCAGCAGGACATCCTGAATTCCTATTGGCCAATTGTAATGGCTGCCGTCATTCTGGAGCTCATATTAATTTTGCTTAAATGGATGAAGGGACAGTGGACGAAGGGGCTGGCGATCCTGACAGCTGCCTCACAGGCCATATCATTAGCAGCTTTTATCCTCATCTTCAGCAATTCCTCTGTTTGGAACAAGGACTTTACCGGTTATATGGATGAACTCTTCCATGCTTCGCTCCGCCTTGAACACTGGGTTCTCTGGGGCGGCATTGTCTCCATCATTGTCTTTGGTGCGATAGAGGTGTACCACGCCTTCAGAAAATCCCGGATCCGCTGAAAAAGAAAAGCCCGCCATAAAAGGCGGGTTTATTGCTGTATCGGAATATCGCTCATCAAGGCATGTGTATTTCCTTCAGTATCCTGGAAAAACGCCATCCATGTCTCGGTATCTCCCATTTTGGCGACCATATGCGGATCGCCTGAGAAGCCTGCTCCTTTTTCAGCGAGCTCCCTGCAGGATTTGCGGATATCCTCCACCTGGAAATAAAGGACAGAGCTTGGATGGGCAAACTCTTCCTTTTCCGGCAGGCTCAGCATCAGGCGCTGTCCGCCGCATTCAAAGAATGCCATTGTCTCCATGCTGAATAAGAGCGGAAGCCCCAGTACATCCCGGTAAAACGGGACTGCTCTTTCCATATCTTTGACCGGGATGCCGATCTGGCTGATTTTCTGGATTTCCTGCATTTGTATCACTCCTTAATTATTCTTCTTCTCCAGCATAGTCGAAAAACCTGTCTCATTCTTGTCCAATCTCACCTTTTTCCGGTGCTGGAGGGGGGATAACCCTGTATGCTTCCTGAACATTTTGCTGAAGGAGGAGGGGGTCTGAAAGCCCACTGCAAAGCTGATATCCGTCATATTCCACTCCTCATTTTCCAGCATCTCCTTTGCCTTTCTGACCCTGAGCTCTGCCAGATGCTGATGGGGTGTCCTGCCGAAGAATCCTGTATAAGTCCTGAGCAGATGATTAGGAGAAAGACAGGCGATTTTTGAAAGTTCATCTAATGTAACCGGGCTTGCATAGCAGGCCCTTATATATTCATAGGCTGTCATCAGGCGCTTATAAAGTTCCTCTCGGGTTGAACGCTTCTCGGCTCCGATAGCTGAGGCTTCCCTTCTTGCATATGACTGTTCAAGGAGAATCTCCTGCATAAGCGGATAAAAAAGCTCTTCATAGGCAGCGGGATCTTCCGAAAGCAGATGCGCTTCCTGCAATCCCGCAAGCCGGCCGCTCAAACCCTCTCCGGGCTGGTATGTCCTTTCAAAGAATCCTTCATCACAGGCAGGGCGGAAGGGGTCGCTGAGAAGCCTGTCAGGATCCGCTTTGAGCGACTGCAGCACCTCCCCTGCGAACCCGTCCCGGAAAAATACACAAAATGACTCGACCGGGTGTGCCTCCTCAATGGAAAGGGCATAATCTCCCTCATTCAAAAGCAGATAGCGTCCTTCCTCCACAGCATAAGTTCCAGGACCTTTTTTATACCGGGCACGGCCGTTCCGAAAGGTTTTGACCGACAGCTGGCCGCCTCCTTCCCAGTAAAATTCATTGCTCCTGGCTTGGAGCACATAATTTGATGCAGGATGCTTATTCATTCTTCTCACCTGTACGTTTTTCCCAGAATTTGAATAATTCTATTATAGCGCAGACTTCCTCCAGAAGATCTTTTATTCACAGAAATCCTGTCTTGAATTCTGAAAATTATACCACCTTTTGAAAAGAGGCGTTATAATATTCCTATTCGCTAAAGCATGGCTTTGGCTTCGGTCATTGTTCCTATCAATCTACCATTTTAAAAAGAGGGTTGTCTGCCATGAGCAAATGGTCAGTGTTTGCCTATACATCTCTAAGCTTCTTTTTTGTGATCAGCTGTACGATGGCTGTTTTCTATGGTTATAAAGTGATTGCCCATCATGTTCCCCAGGAACCCGGCAAGCTTGAGGATTACCGCTATCACTTTGTGCTTGTGCCGGAGGAATTGGATAATGAGTACTGGAGGCTTGTTGAAAAAGGGGCCAGGAAGGCTGCGGAGGAAGCGGGTGTTGTCCTCGAGTATGCCGGGCCGAATCAGGCCAGCATTGACGAACATCTGGAAACCATTGAAAAGGCAGCAGCCTCTAAGGTTGATGGCATCATCACGCAGGGCCTGAGCGATGAACAGTTCACGCCCCTCATCAATAAAGTGGTCGGGAAAACCCCTGTTATCACCATTGATACAGATGCAGCCAACAGTGAGCGCGTTGCCTATATCGGCACGGATAATTATTATGCCGGCTATCTGGCCGGAAGGGCGCTTGTCAAGGATCTGAACGGAAAGGCTGAAGTGGCCATCATCACGGGCAATTTCTATGCAAACCACCAGATCCAGCGGGTAAACGGCTTCAAGGCTGCAGTCGGAAGCGAAAAAAACATCCGCATCATTGATGTGGAAGAATCCGAGATCAGCAGAGTAAAGGCAGCCGAAAAAGCGTATCAGATCTTAAAAGAGCATCCGAATGTAACCGCTTTCTATGGAACAAGTGCCCTTGATGCCATCGGGATCGCCCAGGTGGTGGAAATGATGCAGAGGCAGGGGGATATATATGTCATGGGCTTCGACACGCTTCCTGAAACCCTTGACTATATGAAGAATGGAACCATCCAGGGAACAGTTGTGCAGGAGCCGTTCGAGATGGGCTATAAGTCTGTCCGGATGATGATAGACCTGCTCGAAGGCAGGGAGGTTCCGCCTCTTGTCCATACCGATACAAAGATTCTGAGAAAAGCAGACCTGCCGATCAGCAATCAGGAACAAATCAGGGAGGTCCACTAATATGCTGTTCCGGATAAGGTCAAAGCTGCTCTTATATTTTATTGTCCTCGTCGCCCTCCTGACTTCTGTCGGCCTGTTTTTCTATAAAGCCAGCGAAAAACTGGTCACTGAGTATGACAACAGCTTTGAGAGATTTCTGCTTCTTAACGATATCTCCCAGCGGACCGATTTGGTGACCGAGAAGCTGAAGGCCTATATCACAGATAAGGACCATTCCTATCTGCTCCAATATGAGCAGGAAAAGACGAAGCTTGTAGATGACCAGAAAAGGCTCTATGAGATTATGGATACCAGCGATATGACGCTCGTTAACTATAAAAACATGATCGACAGCTTTCTGGAGGAAACAGATGCCTCGCTCGAAGCCTTCCAGCGGGATGAAATCAACACGTACTCGGGCCATCTGAATGAGGTGCTTAAGATCGGCGGTTTTCTCCAGGAAAATACGCTTGCCCTGCTGAACAATAAATTGACCGACTACCGCTCCTTCTACAGACAGATGGAGCAGCAGAACCATTATTATAAAATGCTTTCCCTGTCCCTCTTTGCCGCCGCCTTCTTTCTAAGCACGCTGCTGGCCTTCTGGATATCAGGAGGGATCACCAAGCCAATTTCCAAGCTTTCAGAGGCGGCGAGGCAGATTGCAAAAGGGAATCTGGACGGCGAGGAAATCAAAGTGGCGGCCAAGGATGAACTGAAGCTGCTGACAGATACCTTCAATCAGATGAGGAAAAACCTCAGGACACTGGTCATCGAAATCAAGCAGAAGTCAGAATTGGACAAACTGCTGAAGGAGCTGGAGCTTAGGAGTCTCCAGAATCAGATCAATCCGCATTTTCTGTTCAATACACTGAATACGATATCTAAAATGGCATATCTGGAGGACGCAGAGGAAACCTCGCGCCTCATTGAATCCGTCGGGGCCCTCCTTCGCTACAACCTGGGGGATCTGGACAAAGCTTCGACTCTCCGGGAAGAGGTCAGGGTGGTTAAGGAGTATTTTTATATCCAGCAGACACGCTTTGGAGACCGCATCCGCTTTGAGACTGACATTGAGGAAGACTGCCTGGACGTTGAAATACCGGGACTGACACTGCAGCCTTTAATTGAAAATGCCTTCATACACGGGGTGGAAGAGTACGAAGAAAATGGCATTATCCGCCTGGACATCAACCGCAAAGGTGAGGAGATTCTTGTAGAAGTGAGCGATAACGGCCCCGGGATGGACCCGCAGGCAAAAAGAAGGCTGCTGGCCTATGCAGAGGGGCTGGAGGAAGCTATGCCTAAGGAACAGCCAAGCGGGCATTCGACAGGCATCGGAGTCAGGAATGTCATGAAGAGGCTGCAGCTGTTTTATCAGAAAAAGAATGTCGTGGAGATCGAATCAGGGCCGGGGAAGGGAACAACTTTCAGGCTGGTGATCCCAGCCATGGCAAAAGGGGGAGAAAAGCTTGCTCAAAGTACTGGTCGTTGATGATGAGGTATTGGAGAGAAAGGCCGTAGCCAAAATGATCCGCAGCTCATTCAATCATGCCGAAGTGGTAGGGGAAGCAGCCAATGGACGGATTGCGATTGAAATGGCAGCAAAGCATGAGCCGGATATTATATTTATGGACATTAAGATGCCGGGCGTAGACGGAATCGAGGCTGTCCGGGAAATCCGGAAAATCAGGCCGGAAACAAGATTCATCATGGTTTCGGCTTTTGATACCTTCGAATATGCCAAGAAAGTGATGCAGCAGGGGGTAAAGCAATATATCCTGAAGCCGAGCTCAAAGGCGGACATTACCGCAGCCTTTGAAAGCGCGGCCGGTGAAATCATGGAAGAGCGCCGGAAAAGGGAAGAAGAGCGTAGCCTGAAGGAAAACCTTGTAAAAGCAGTGTCCATTGCCCAAAAAGAGTGGGTCGCTTCCCTTATGATGAACCAGGTGCAGGACATCACCTTTGAAAGCTGGGGCAGGCTATTGGGCAAGGAGATCCTCTCAGGCTATATCATGCTGTTCAGCTGCCAGCCGAAGCCTGGCGGGGAAGTTTCAGAGGACCGGAGAAAAGAGTGGTACAGCTGGCTGAAAGAAACACTCGCCAGCCTGCCTGAGCATCAGGAGGCAATGGTCGGGCCGCTCGTTGAAGATCAGGTCCCTGTATTATTCCTTTGCCAAAAACCGGCTGAAAAACTGCATTTCAAATCCAAGTCCCAAACCGTGCTGGATGCCCTCCTTGCCAGATTCTCGAAAAAATTCGGAGAAGCGGAATTAAAAGCAGGAATCGGCCATCCGTACGAGGACGCACAGGAACTGACTAAATCCTACCACGAAAGCGCTTTGGCCCTTCAGAAGCTCAAGCAGCTGCCCGGACGGTCTTATTTATTCGGGGAAAAGCAGGGGAAAACTGTTGCAGGGAGCCCGCCGCCTGGCTATAACGCAGAAAAAGAGCTGCTGGAAGCAGTGCGCCAGGCGGATGTGAATCATGTCCTGTCCGCCTTCGACCGCTTTATGGGCAGCCATGCTGAGGAAGCCCAGGAAACAGCATACATCCGCCGGTCTCTTCAAGAGCTGTTTGTGCTGGTATCAAGAATGCTCTATGAACTTGGCATTGATTACAGGCAGGTGCCCGAGCTCAGCGATTATCAGGACAGCGCGGTCCTGTTTGAGCAGGGCAAGAATCATCTCCTCCGCATAGTCCGGCATGTACAGGCATGGCGGAACAGCCATGCCAAAGATATGCTCTACAAAGCAAAGGAATATATCGAAGCCCACTATGCAGACGCGCTTACCCTCGAGTCGGCCGCTGAATATGTAGACTTGAGCCCATTCTATTTTTCCAAGCTGTTCAAAGACCGCTTCGGGATGACCTTCATCGATTTCGTCACCGACGTCCGGATCAGGAAGGCAAAGCATTTCCTCAAGGAAGGCTCCCTCAGCCTGAAGGAAATCTGCTACAGCATCGGCTACAAAGATCCCAACTACTTCAGCCGCGTCTTCAAAAAGCACACCGGCCTATCGCCAACCGAATACCGCAAGGAAAGCTGAAGGACTCCATATGAGGGGTCCTTTTCTGCTGGAAAAAGTGAGTTTAGTACTAGTTCTATTTTTTAAATGGGGATGGTGATTTCCGTTCCAGGCACTTCGCTTTCCGCGGGGCGGCGCTGAGCCTCCTCGTCGTCCCTCCTGCGGGGTCTCAGCTCTGCCGCTGCAATCCCGCAGGAGTCTACGTGCCTTGCACTCCAATCACCAGGTTTCTAAAATTAATTGGGTAGTTACCCTCCTAATTAGGTCATACAAGTAGACTCTTTTCGCATAGATTGTTGCTATCTTGCCATCCTTATAAGATGTGATAAGATACTCTTTCAGAAAACAGTTTCTTCCCCGTCCAGTCATAAAAGAGCAGCCTCTTTTCGCACCTGAATGAGAGAATCATTGAGGTTGAAAGATAAGCGGAGGAATTCCCTCTAATTTCAAAAAAACTCTAACAATAGCTCAAATAGGCGGAGAAATTCCGTCTATTGATTCAAAAAACAGGAAAATGGGCAACTTCGTTCCTCTTAACCGGAATTCCTCCGCTTATTTACACCCATCCATGCCATATTCAGCAGCTTAACCGGAAATTCGAGACTGTCGATTAATTCAAGCAAATCTAGTTTTTCACATACTTTTCTATACTTTAAAAATTCCTCATCACTTCACTCCATATGTTCGGTAAAATAATGATATATCTTACGTATGGAGTGATCATGATGGCTCACGTTCAATATAAAACATTTGGTCAGCTAACTTTATCAGATTATGAAGTTTTCTCTTCGGTTCCTGATCATCCATTCTGGAGCCGGGTCGAACAGGTGGTTGACTTTTCCTTTGCCGATCAACTCTGTGCACCCCTATATTCCACAAAGGGACAGCGCCCTTATGCTCCCTCCTTAAAATTAAAAATCCATTTTGTGCAANTACGTATGGAGTGATCATGATGGCTCACGTTCAATATAAAACATTTGGTCAGCTAACTTTATCAGATTATGAAGTTTTCTCTTCGGTTCCTGATCATCCATTCTGGAGCCGGGTCGAACAGGTGGTTGACTTTTCCTTTGCCGATCAACTCTGTGCACCCCTATATTCCACAAAGGGACAGCGCCCTTATGCTCCCTCCTTAAAATTAAAAATCCATTTTGTGCAACGCTATCACAATTACTCTGACCGTGAAATGGAAGAGGCCGTTCTTTATCATCTACATTTAAAACGTTTTTTGGGAGTGCCCGTTTCTTTCAATGGTTTCGATCATAGCACCTTGGGTCTCGATCGGGGCCGCATGGGTTCTGAGCTTTTTGATGCGTGTCATCACCATATCCTTTCCCAGGCTTTGGCGAAAGGGCTATGGGGAAAGGATGATGACCGCTGGCTTATCGATTCCTTCCATACTTACGCCAATATTGCGAAGGTGGGCTCCTACCGTCTAATCCAACAGGGAATCCTCCAGATCATCCATCACATCAAACGGACATATCCGAAGTTRTATACCCWTCTTTCCCAGGACTGTCCCCTCAAAAGCATCCTGAAACGGCTCTCCGACCAGGCGCCTGAAGAGGATCGGCTGGTATTATTCAGCCGCCTGGCAGTGGAAGGCTACAGCCTGTTGCATTGGCTGGAAAGTGAGAGGGTGAAGCCTTTATTCTGGGCATGGGAGAACGATAAACAACAGCTTCGCTGTTTAGAAYTTCAAGGAATTCTTTATCAGATCCTGMAAGAGAACACCAAACCGGTTGAGCCTGRCGATGCTGGACAAGCACAACTTACATTCAAGGAATTACCCAAAAAAGAAAAACCGGCGGATCGCATCCGGAGCGCCTATGACCCGGAAATCAGGGGCGGGCACAAAACGAAGTCCGTGAAGTTTACTGGAGATAAAATACAGGTCCTGGAGTCGAGGCAGAATGGATTAATCCTGAATACCGAACCCATTCCGGGTAACGAATGGGATGGAGACCGTCTTGTCCCCATGGTGGAGGAAATGGTCAGCCGCTACAGTATATTGCCGAAGCAAGTTATCGGGGATACGGCTTATGGCACAGGAGAGAATCGCCAGAAAATAACAAAGATGCAGATTCTAATGAGTGCTCCCATANCGATGCTGGACAAGCACAACTTACATTCAAGGAATTACCCAAAAAAGAAAAACCGGCGGATCGCATCCGGAGCGCCTATGACCCGGAAATCAGGGGCGGGCACAAAACGAAGTCCGTGAAGTTTACTGGAGATAAAATACAGGTCCTGGAGTCGAGGCAGAATGGATTAATCCTGAATACCGAACCCATTCCGGGTAACGAATGGGATGGAGACCGTCTTGTCCCCATGGTGGAGGAAATGGTCAGCCGCTACAGTATATTGCCGAAGCAAGTTATCGGGGATACGGCTTATGGCACAGGAGAGAATCGCCAGAAAATAACAAAGATGCAGATTCTAATGAGTGCTCCCATACAAAGAAGTACAAATCCGACAGGATTGTTAGAAAGCGATTGGTTTGTTTTTGATAAAAGATTGGATGAAGTTACATGCCCTCTTGGATACGCGACTTCTAAAAAAGTACGCAATAACAAAAGCCATGGCTATCAATTCAAATTTCAAGAGGAAACGTGTCAAGCATGCCCCATGTTTGCCCAATGTACGACCAATAAAAAAGGCGAACCGTCTTTATCAGTGATTTCTACGAAATCATGGAACAAGGAAGGTCCTATAATCAAACCGATGAAGGAAAAAAAGCATTAATAGCCAGGTTCGATGTGGAGAGAACGAATCATGAAGCTGCCAACCATCACGGGCTCAGAAAGCCAAGAACATGAGGTAGGGAATCATTAAGGATTGCGTCCAAGTTGACGGCCATGGTCATCAACGTGAAAATCATGGTTAAAAAAGCAACTGAATCTATTCAGCCCTTTTACCGCTACAAAAAATGCGAAAATCGGGTTAAGGCCCCCGTCTGCCCAAATTAGGGAAATGAGAACAAACAGAGGGCCTTTACAAGAGGAAAAACCAATAAAATAATGCAAGTTTGTGAAAAAAACCGGTAAAATTCACAAAGTCTGTGAAATAAGGTGTAGAAGAAGAAAAAACTACAACTTAATCGACGGTCTCGATTTTCCGGCTAGGCTGCTGAATATGGGACGAGTGGGTGTAAATAAGCGGAGAAATTCCGTTAAAGAGGAGCGAAGTCACCTATATTCCTGTCTTTTGAGTCGATAGCCGGAATTTCTCCGTCTATTTTGGCTATTTTTATAGTTTTATTGAAATTAGAGGGAATTTCTCCGCTTATTTTTCAGCCTGTCACTGATTTCCTTATTCAGGTGCGGGAAGGACCGCTCCCTGCTTACCGCCCATAGGAGGCGTTAATTTTTGACAGCATAATCCCTGAAATTCCTTCAAATCAAAGGTTTCTTCATTATTGACGGACTATTTTCTATATTGATTCATTTTATCCCGGCAGGCTCTTATGTGTATAATAGTAGATTGGAAATGTACATGTATTCATTAATGAAAAATCATTGATTGATTGTGAATGAATAAGAGAGAAAGGAGTACATATACATGAGCGGAAATGCAGTACTTGAAAAACAGGTGAATCAAATTCTGGACGGATTGAAAGATTTGAAGAAAAGCCAGGAAGTGAAGCAGTTCAAAAAGCACTGGAGTGAATTGAGTGTTCCTTTTACACTGAATGAAGGGCTGAGTCGTTTCACGAAAGGTGAACTTGATACAATAAGAAAAAATCTGGCCATTAAAAATGCGAGCAGCCTGAAAAAGGCGGAGCTGATCATCCTGCTGCAGGAGAAAATTGCTGAAAATCTTGAAAGCATTCCTCTTAACTGGGACAGTGAAAGATTCCAGCTGCTGCTGGATATTGCCGAGAGCGGCGGACTGATGCCGGCACCACATATAGAGGCGCAGCAGATCGAATACTTCCGCGGAACCGGGATTATTTACAGCGGTATTATTGAAGGGGAGCCAGTTCTCGCTATACCAAACGAACTGATTGAAAAAGTAAAAGAATTAAAGAACAGTATACATATCAGATCTGCCGTCAATAAAAACACAGAATGGATCAGGCTTACAGGCGGGCTTCTATATTATTATGGAACCCTGTCAATTGTTCAGCTGGCTGAATTTCTGGAAAAATATCTAAAACATCCAGTACACCTAAGGGAATATCTTAATATAATCCGTGATGCCAACTCATTCCGCACGGAGCTGCAGATTAATGGGGATGGCTATTCTAATCGCAGGGTATTTGATGCGAAACGGGTGATCCAGGAGCATCAGGCAAGGAAGAGCCTATCATACTATCTTTTTACCAAACAGCAGCTGCTGGCAGCTGGTGAGCCTGGTTTTGTGGAAAGAAATAAAAGCTATATGCAGCTCGTCCAATTCCTTGCGCAGAACTTCGAAATCACTAAAGAAGATGCAGACCAGGTCGCAGAAGAGTGTGTTTTTGCTACAAGGGTGGGAGATACACCTGAAGATCTGATGAAATATTTGACAGGGATGTTTAAGTTCGACAGTGTTGAGAAACTGCAGGCACTGATGGACATAGTGGTGGAGCTTATGAACAGCACAAGGGAATGGTTCCTCAAAGGCTATACCTCCCTGGAGCTGAGCAGCATGGAGAAAAAGCAGTTAAAGCCGCTGCCGGCTGCCGATAAAGACACTAATGCCGACGCAAAAGTGGGCAGGAATGACCCTTGTCCTTGCGGAAGCGGGAAAAAGTATAAAAAATGCTGCGGCAGATCATGATAGTTAACTAACTTAACCGATGAAATTAAAGACGCCTGCCCTGATCAGCCAGTGGCAGGCTCTTTTTGTGCTGCTGAACTTAATTATATTTTTTGCGAAAACTTCATTCATCCCTCACATTTTCACATTATATTGTTTTATAGAATTTGATTATGAAAGGATTATAGCCTCTATGGAGAAAAAAATGAAACCGGAGGGCTCTCTCTATAAAACGATTTGGAGATGGCATTTTTATGCCGGCATTATTTTTGCACCGTTCCTGATCATTCTGGCAGTGACAGGATCGGTCTACCTGTTCAAGCCGCAGATTGAACAGGTGATCTACAAGGAATATTATGAAGTCCAGCCGCAGGGGGATCGCATTCTTCCTTCAGAACAGCTTGAAGAAGTTAAGAGGCTGTATCCTGATGCTTTTATATCGAAATACCGGCCTGGAGAGGGAGACGCCCGTACCAGTGAAGTAAGCATCATAAATGGGGAAGAGTCACTTACTGTATTTGTGGATCCTTATACAGGAAAGTCATTGGGGACATTGAACAATGGGGACCGCATCATGGATAAGGTTGAAGAAATTCATGGCGAATTGATGGCAGGGACCCTTGGCGACCGTATCGTCGAATTGGCTGCCTGCTGGGCGGTTGTCCTGATTGTAACGGGACTTTATTTATGGTTTTCGAGGAAATCAAAAGGGCTGGCAGGCGTGCTGCTTCCCCGTTTGAATAAGGGAAAAAGAGTTTTCAGAAGAGATCTGCACGCAGTGCCTGCATTTTGGGTGACAGCAGGAATGCTTTTCCTGATTATGACCGGGCTGCCCTGGTCCGACTTCTGGGGAGTTAACTTCCAGAATTGGGCAACGAACACAGGGGAAGGGTATCCGCCTTCCGTCTGGACCGGCAGTGCTCCTGAGTCTCTAGTCAAGACAAAGGATATTGCAGAAGTACCCTGGGCAGCCGAGAATCTTGAAGTGCCGAAATCGGAAGTGGAAGGCTTTATCCCGCTTTCCATCAATGATGCAGTCTCGATTGCCCAGTATGAAGGCATGGATCCGGGCTATACAATCATTTTCCCTTCAACAAAGGAAGGCGTTTTTACACTCTCTGCTTTTCCGGCAAAGGCCCAGGATGAAGCCACCATTCATCTGGATCAGTATTCGGGTGCGGTGCTTGCCGATTACCGATATGACAATTACGGCTTTATCGGGAAGCTGGTTGCCTGGGGAATCACCCTTCATAAAGGAACCCAGTTTGGACTGGTCAATCAGCTTATAAGCCTGTTCATTTGTCTGGGCATCATTCTTGTCGCAGCCAGCGGACTTTATCTCTGGCTGAAGCGGAAGCCGAAAAAAGGGATGGGTGCCCCTGCAGGTCCTTCAGCATTAAAAATGAAGATGTTCCTGCTTATATTGATTGCACTGGGGATCATTTTCCCGCTTGTCGGCCTGTCGCTCATCGTGGTCTGGCTTGTGGACTGGCTCATCATCAGGCGGATTCCAGCTGTCAAAAAATTCATGAATGCATAAGGGAGCCTTAATGTGAAGAAGATATTATTTTTAATCATATTGGGAGTATTGCTTGGCGGCTGCTCCCTGGCTGAAAATACAGAGGACTTATATAAAAAAGAGTGGCCGCTTCAGGCAGAAATCATCCTGCCTGACTCATTTGCTGCAGGTGAAGATGTGCCAATCCGGGCAGTGCTTACGCAAAACGGAGAAAAAGCGGCAGGTGCAGATTATGTCCATTTTGAAATCTGGAAGCGGGACGGCAGCGTTCATTATCCAATGGAAGAAGCCGATGATGAAGGAGAAGGTGTTTATCAGCTTGCCAAAAAGTTTGAACAGGATGGTGTCTATATAATTAAAGTACATGCCAGCAGGGCCGGCTCGCTCATCATGCCGCAAAAGCAGTTTGTGGTCGGGGAGCTTACAGAAGCCGAGCTGGAGGAGCTGATGAAGGAAGGAGAGGCGCCTTCAGGCAGCCATGAGGGACATCATTAAGAAGAGAGGGGAAAAGATCTATTGACAGGTTCAATGGGTCTTTTTCCTATTCTGCCACATTTTTAAAGGTTAATAGATGGTATGATATTTGTAAATAAATAGGATGAAAGGTGGGTTAAGGATGAGTGAAGTATGGGAAAAACTGCTGGTATTTCTTCCGCCGGGGATAATCAATAGGTTGGCGGAAAATGAGGAACAGATTTATGATCTTCTGGATTCAGCGACTTCCAAAATAATAGGGAGCTATTCACTGAGTGAAAACGGCAGGCTTATCCATTTTGAAATAGAGGAGGAACCTCGTGCAGGGAATCTTTCCAAAGAAGAGATTGCGGATATTGCAGAAGGGTTCATCAGAGCCATTTATCCGGATCAGAAGGAGTTTGAGCTTTCTGCAGTCCTTGATCTGGGGAATCCTTATTGGGCTGTTTATGAAAAAAGAGATGAAATGTACGGGTTATTTTTACATAGTACAGGTTTTACTGTTTCCGTTTCGACTGCCGGCCAGGTGATGCGTTTTCACTGCAGCGGGGAGGAGTATGAAGTCAAGTACTCAAAAGAAGCCGTTTCCAAGAAAGAGGCATTGGAGAAATATCTCCAGGGAGTAAAATTTGAGCTTTGTATTGAGCATTTTGACAAAGAGGTTTTTAAGAATGGTGATCATCTATACCATCTTGCCTATGAGATTATTGAGCCGTTCACGGATCTCCCGATTGATGGATCTGACTATAATGGCATCTGGGCGGAGCCTGCTGCTGATATGGCAATCTCTAGTGATGAGCACAGTAATGAAACCATTTATGACTTGTTCGGGATTAACCAGGATTACAAGCTCATGGAAACAAGGGAGAACGAAGGCAAGAGGGTCGAGGTTTGGACTAAGGAAGATGCCGGGTCGTTTTCTTTTGAAATGGAAGAGGCAGATCACCATGTTCTGAAGCTATCCTTTGAACAAAAGTCTGGTATGCTACTGAGTGCTGTGAGCGGGGAGCTGCATACCGGCGGCGGGGAAGAAATCGCGCAGGAAGCTGCCAGGAAAAAGGCAGTTGAGCTTATGTTCAAGCTGTATCCTGATGCCCATGAAAGATTCCGGCTGGAGGTTAACATAGACGAGGAAGGGGATGAGCCGGAGAACCTTGAAGAAGAGAGAGAAGAAACAGACCTGGATGGACGGGATAAGGATGTTCTTGAACAGGAGCCTGCTTACACCTTTTATTTTCACCTGTATTACAAGGGAATTAGAACAGGGCAGCATGCGACGGTAATAGAAATTGGGAAGTACTCCGGGAAAGTCACTCATTTTCATCTTGATATTCTGCCTGATGAGCTATATAGGCATTTGCCGGCCGAACCGGCCATCAGCCTTCAGGAAGCAAAAGATATATACCGGAAATTTGTCAAGATGGAGAAGATGTTCACGAGGGATTATGATGAAACCGGGAAATCTGTCTATTCCCTCTCTTACACGCCTTCATTCCCAGAAACAGTGGGCCATATCCGTTCAATAGATGCTGTTACAGGGAAAGCAATGTATGTGGATGTCGGCGATGCATTGTTTCTGGATTAAGGCAAAGTTATATTTTCTTCGGCATCAAAAAACAAAACTGTTAAAGCCATATTAGACCGGATTTTTAAAATAGAGACACAGCATCCGCTGCAATGCAATTGCACCGGGTGCGTTGAAATCAATATCAGCAGCTCTATGATCAATATCAATTCATTCGGAATGGATCGGATTCAGCCTGGACTTGCTGTCAATCCGCGTCTAGGCAAGCCAGAGGATATCGCTAAAATTGCCCTGTTCCTGGTCAGAGATTCCAGCTATGTGAATGGGACTGTTCTTACTGGTGATGCCGGGGGGACGGCATTTTTAAGGAAGAGGTCTTTGGAGGGAAGAATTTCTTCCTTCAGGAGGCCTATTTTTATATCAGTGATAAAGTCCTCCTTTTTTTCTCAAGTAATTTATTTTTGATCAAAAGAACCTCAAAAATAAGAAGTTTTCCCAACTTTTTAATGACACCTTTCACAAAATCAGTAAAATACTATTATTTTATGTTTCTCTTTTTTTCTATAACCGATTCTTTCCGCTAAAAACCTGCAGGCATTCATTCCATTGTCCCATCATAGCTTTCCCAATCCAATAATGAAAGGAAATTGGAAGAAATAGAAGAATATCTTCTTTGAATAAAAATTTAAGGAGGTATTTCTATGAAAAAACAGTTGAAGGTCTTATCATTATCATTGCTCAGCACCCTTGTAATCAGCTCAAGTGCTTATGCCGGGTCCGGTGGGCACCATCATGAGCATCCGACAGACGCCGTACAATATATTGGCGATTCCTTGCCGAAAGCAGCGGATTTCAAGGATCTTGAAGAAGATGCCATCGTGGAAAGAGATACATCAGTCAGCATCCTTAATGAAAAGGGGACTGTGACTGGTATTATGAAGACAGACAAAAATACACAGGATGGAAAAGCCTCTCCTCAGGATACGGGCGCACGGAAGGTGACAGTCCTTGCTGTGGCAGATGAAGAGTACCGGAGCGCCTATAGCGATTGGCAGACCCGGATCCAAAACATTATTGAAACCGCCGACAATGCTTTTAACAGGGACCATGGCGTGGACTTTGTTGTTCAGGCGGTCGCAAGCTGGAGTTCACAGGGATCGAACAGTTCACAGATTCTCAGCGATCTGCAAAGGGACTGGGATGGGAGAGGCTATGATTTCGTAGCCGGTTTTACAAGAGACGCTGCTTTTGATGCAGGAGGTATCGCTTATGTGTACCAGGCAGCGCCATCAGGAAGTGCCATTAGTGTGAATCTGGACCAGGGGACTGCCAATACAGCCAAGGCGGCGCAGCATGAGTTCTCCCATAATTTCGGCCTCGGCCATGACGCACAGGGGAGCGGGATCCGCTGCATCATGAACTATGACTATTCTTACTCCATCGACTATTGGCACTCCCAGCATAATTCACAGATTGCAGCGAATAAATATTGGTATGGGAATTAGCAGACCTGCTCCTCCAATTATGGAGGAGCTTTTTGTCAGTTCGGAGACTCAAATTTTGAAGGCTGCATAAAAGACAGCAGATATTGAATTATTTAATTTGCAGGCTTGTCTGCTGAATACTGGTTATAAGTTTTTGAACTGACTTTTGGTTATAGCCATCATTTTATCGGAAGAATGAATCGCATCCTTCCCGAAAGGAAAAAGAGCTTTAGGAAGGGGTATTAACGGGGTTGAGAAAAGAGTTGCATTAAATTATATTAAAATAGTTTTTTTAGGCGCGTTTTATACTGATAATACTCCTTCTTTCCAAATATATCCTTATGGTTTATTTGGCTTCTCACCCTAACAAACCTTGTTCAATTGACGATATTAAGATTAAGAAATTATTCTTAATATAATGTATATGGAGGAAACTAGTGAAAATTAAAACGCGATTAATCACAACTATTTCAATCCTGGTAGGTTCAATTATCCTGCTTGGAAGTTTTTCAATCTATGTTATCAATGCACAGGTGAACCGAACTGACCTGCTTCAGGATAAAATGGATTTTCAAAAAGATATTATAAAAATCCAATACCGCCTCGCCGGGATTTCTAACGATGAAAGAGCTTTGATTATGACGGGGGATAAGCAGTATGCAGAAAGTATGAATGAGAAGGCTGAGGATGTCCAGTCTCTGATCAGGCAGGCAGAGGGCAAAGCTCTTGAAAAAAAGAATCTTGAGCAAGTTGAGAAAATGGAGTCCAGCTTCAACCTGTTTTGGGATATTAATCAGAGGGTCATTGGGCTTTATAAAACTGATTCTGAGGCAGCAAGGGATCTACATTTCGGAGAAGAACGCATGCTGAGAAAGGATGTGCTCGATCCGGCGGTGAATGAACTCGTTTCTGTGCTGAGTAAAGATGTCGAGCAGATCAATAAGATCAAGGAAGAAAATTCTAAGGGGAGCAAGGAGATTCTTATCGTCCTGGCTGTTGCTGCATCGCTGGCAGGCGGCATTTTAAGCTTCATGCTGCTTCGGTCCATACTGATTCCGTTAGGAGCACTCAACAGGCAATTGAATAATATTGCATCAGGAGATGCCGACTTGACACAAAAGGTGGATGTAAAGGGCAACAATGAATTCGGACAGCTGGCCCAATCTTTTAATGCTTTTGTAGGTTCGCTTAGAGGGATGATTGCGCACATCGGCATTTCCTCTGAACAGGTGGCGGCCGCATCTGAAGAGCTCTCTGCAAGTGCTGAGCAGTCAAAAGCTGCGTCAGGGCATATAGCAGAAACGATGCAGAATATTTCCAATCACAACCATATACAAACCGAAATGACATCAGGCAGCCTGAAATCTGTAGCAGGTTCTCTGGACGGTCTGAAATCTGTAGCTGCCAATACGGATAAAGCTGCAGAGGTATCCGCAGAAATGAGAAAGCAGGCAGAAGACGGAGCTTCTGCGGTTAAGGAAATGCAAAAGCAAATGAATTCAATCAGCCAGTCAGTCGAGCGTGCAGGTGAGGGTGTATCTTCGCTGGTTTCAAGTTCAGCTGAAATACAGAAGATTTCCTCGCTGATCGCTGATATTTCGGGACAGACTAACCTTTTGGCCCTGAATGCAGCCATCGAAGCGGCAAGAGCTGGAGAGCAAGGAAAAGGATTTGCTGTGGTTGCTGAAGAAGTGAGAAAGCTGGCAGATGAAACTAATTCTTCAGCCGCGCAGATTCACAAGCTGGTAGCAACGATTCAAGAGGAGTCAAGCGAAACAGTTCAGGACATCCGTGTGGTAAAAGAAAATGTCTCTGCAGGCATCACCCTCTCGGAAGAAACCGTTTCTAACTTTGCCAGGATACTGGTACAGATTGAGCAGGTAACCTCCCAAATTCAAGAGGCGGCAATAGCAACCAGATATCTGACAGACGAATTTGGGGGAGTCCACGAAACCATTGAAGGAATCGCCGCCGGCTCCCAGCAGACACTGGAAAGCTCTGAAACAGCAGCAGCAGCCAGTCAGGAGCAGCTTGCTTCTTCAGAAGATGTATCAAATGCAACACAGTCCCTTGCCCGATTAGCAGAGGAATTGCAGGAAATGATCTCACGATTTAAATCATAACAAAAAGGGAAAGCAGACTTTATCGTTTGTTCTCCCTTTTTTTTACTTTTCAGGGAAGCTCCTGATCGCTTTCTCAAGCCTCGCTGTCCCTTCTTCTATCCTGTCAGGCGTCAAGCTGCCGTACCCGAGCACAATTTTATTTCTATGATTGCCTTTCACGATGCTGTAATCCTCCACCGGGTATACCCGGACAGAATGGCTGAAGATCCAGTCCAGCAGCTTTTCGTCAAAAACAATGGAGGGGAACTCAGCAACCAGGTGCATCCCTGCCGCATGACCCCAGATTCTGCAGTCAGGAAAATGGTTTTTCAAGCTGTCCACCAAAGCCTGCCGACGCTGCTTGTAGATTCTCTTCATCGTCCTGATATGCTTGTCGAAGTGGCCGTCTTTCAAAAAACGGGCCATAATCAGTTGTTCGATTCCTGAATGATGTCGGTCGGAATACCATTTAAGCTTTTTGAAATCCGCCAGTAAATCAGCGGGCAGGACAGCATAGCCAATTCTAAGACCAGGAGAAAGAATCTTGCTGAAGGTCCCGACATAAATAACCCTCTCAGGATCCAATCCCTGAATGCTGTGGACCTGAGAACCTTCATAAGTGAACTCGCTGTCATAGTCATCTTCAACTATATAAGTACTATGTTTCCTCGCATACTCGATCAGCCTAATCCTTCTTTGGATGGTCAATGTACTGCCCAGCGGAAATTGATGTGAAGGAAGGGTAAAGATAAAGCCTGGGGGCTTATCCACAGGAAGATGTTCGGGCTTAAGTCCTTTTTCATCCACAGGGATTGGCACCAAATCTGCTCCATGGTAGGTGAAAATATTCCTCATTTCGTCCGTAACAGGATCTTCAACGGCTATCGATTGCTTATTTTTGACAAGCAGTCCTGTTATAAGCGAAAGCGCCTGTGTGGCACCGCTGGTAATGACAATTTGTTCTGCTGTGCAATTTACACCGCGTGTATGAAACAGGTATCTGGTCAATTCCTCCCTAAGCTCCGGCATGCCTGAAGAATCATGATATCCAAATGCCTGTTCAGCAGCATCAGAGCATACTTCCTTTGCCAGCCTGCCCCATACTTTTCTGGGAAAATGATCCATGGCCGGGGTGGAAGCTTTGAAGTCTATGATGTCATCTATTGAATCGGGCAGCTTTTCCTTTTCTTCCCGAGGACGGCCCGTTTCTGATGGCAGAAAGGCTGCACCTGCAGCTATGTATGTCCCTGACTTCGGCCGGACTTCCAGGTACCCTTCTGATGCCAGCTGATCGTAGACTTCAAGTGTGATATTACGGGAGACATGCAAAGAGGCTGCCAGCTCGCGTGTCGAAGGAACCTTTTCCCCTTCCTCCAATTCTCCATTTAAAATATACGTTCTCAGCTTCTCATAAATCTGCTGAGTCAATGTTTTTGTGCCCTCCCGATCAATTTGAAACCACATGAACATCTCTCCAATCCTCCAACTGGTACTATAAAAGCAGTTGTATTGTGGCTCTTTTTCCATCCAGTATATCATGCTATCTTTACAATAACATTAGGAGGGTGATCACATGAAAACAATCGGATTAATCGGAGGAATGAGCTGGGAATCGACAAGCGTATATTACTCATATATTAACCGCCTTGTGCAGGAAGAATTGGGAGGACTCCATTCAGCCCGATGCCTGCTGTATTCTTTTGATTTTGAAGAAATTGCTGCCCTGCAAAGAAGCGGGGACTGGGAAAAAGCAACTGAAAAAATGATTGAAGCAGCTAAGTTCCTTGAAGCGGGAGGAGCAGACTGCATCGTTATTTGCACCAATACCATGCATCTGATGGCAGAAGATCTGCAAAAAGCCTGTAAAATCCCAGTTATACATATTGTAGAATGCGCAGTGGAGGAGATTAAGAAGCAGGGCATTGATTCTGTCGGTTTGCTTGGCACCAGGTTCACAATGGAACAGCCTTTTTATAAAAAAATCCTTGAGGCTAACGGCATTGAGGTTCTGGTTCCGGAAGAAGGTGATCGGGAACTGGTTCATGAGGTGATCTTTGAGGAATTATGCAGGGGTGAATTTAAGGGGGAGTCAAAAACTGCTTATCTCGATATCATTCACCGGCTGGAAAAGAAAGGCGCCCAGGGAATCATACTCGGATGCACGGAGATTCCTCTGTTGATCAGCCAGGAAGACTGCCGGCTGCCTTTATTCGACACAACTTTTATACATGCATCAAAGGCAGTAAGATTTGCACTGAGTCACTCTGATAGATAGTAAGAGAGCCAGTCAGTGCATGATGGCATACAAAAAGAGTTGCTCATGTATAGATAAGGGCCCAATCGATGCATGACGGCTCTTAAGAGAAGCCGCTCATGTATAGAAAGAAGCCCAATCGATGCATGACGGCCATTAAAAGAAGCCACTCATGCATAGAAAGAGGCTGAATCGATGCATGACTGCCCTCAAGAGAAGCCACTCATGTATAGAAAAGGGCTCAATCAATGCATGACCGCCATCAAAAGAAGCTACTCATGTATAGAAAGAGAGCCAATTGATGCATGACTATCACCAAAAAAGCATTTCATGTATTAAGAGCATTATTCCCATAAAAAATTTTACATCTGCAGCTGCTTCAACTCATAAAAGCTCCCTTGCTGATGCATCAGCTCCTCATAGGTTCCAAATTCTACACATCTTCCATCCTGGATAACAGCGATTTTGTCGGCATTGCGGATGGTAGAGAAGCGGTGAGCCACGATGAAAGTAGTGCGGCCCCTGGTCAAGGTGTCCAAAGCTTCCTGGATTTTTCTCTCAGAGTGGCTGTCAAGAGCAGAGGTTGCTTCATCAAGGATGATGACCTCCGGATCCCGGATCAATGCTCTGGCGATTGAAATTCTCTGGCGCTGCCCGCCGGAGAGTTTATCTCCGTGTTCACCTATACGCGTTTCCAACCCGTCCGGGAGTTTTTTAACTACCTCCCACAGATTTGCGGCTTTCAGTACTCTTTTCAGCTCATCTTCTGTGACAGACAGCTTGCCGTAAGTCACATTTTGCCTGATGGTCCCTGAAAAAAGAATCGTTGATTGCGGGACAACCGCGAGATGATTGCGGAACGACCTTAGATCAATCTCTGCCAGATCATGACCGTCCAGAAGGATTTTTCCTTCGCTCGGCTGAATAAAGCCAATCAGCAGATTGAGAATCGTTGATTTGCCGGAACCGGATTCCCCTACAAAGGCAATGGTTTCACCCTGTTTGACTTCAATCGTGATGTCCTGCAAGGTATTTTCATAGGTGCCTGGGTACCTGAAGCTCACAGACTGGATGGAAAAGCTGCCGTGCACCTTCTTTAGCTTTGGTTTATTTTCATAGTTTTCGACCTCTCCTGCAGTCAATATTTCGCCGATGGATTTGACTGACTCAAGCCCCTTAGCAATCGTCGGGATCAAGGTAATCATGCCGGAAACCGAGTTAACCACAGTTGTAAAATAGGTCTGGTACATAACGACCTCACCTGGTGTGATAGAGCCGCGATAGGCAAGGATGCCGGTGAACACCAGGCAGATGATCTGGAAAATCTGAAAGCTAGCCCAGTTGACTGAACCGAATAAGGATTGGATGATATCCAGGTGAAAGCCTTTTAAAAGAATCTGCTGAAAGCGGTGGTTAAGGCGTTTGACCTCCTGCTTCTCCAGGGCATGCGCCCTTGCAATCGGGACAAGCTCAATCATTTCAATGACCCGGGCAGAGGTTTCTTCCATTTCCTGCCTGAATTCTGAATTCGAGTTTTTTATTTTTTTCCTGAAAATAACAATGATAAGTGCGGAAATTGGAACGGTAAGGATAAAAAACAGGAAGACAACAGGGCTGTTGTAGAGCGTGATGGCAAGAGCTGCAATTAGATTGATAAATATATTCAGCAGGCTCACAAAAACCTGGGAGGAAAGAGTTTGGACCGCTTCAACGTCCCGCATGATTTTCGACTGCAGCCGGCCTGACTGCATTTCCTTCTGGTAGGGGATGGAGAGTTCCTGCAGTTTTTTGATGAGCGAAGCCCGCAGGCCGGATTCAACGCTGCGGATCGCATAGCTGTGCAGCTTTGTATGATAATAGTTTGATAGGATATTCTGCAGCACAAGGACGATCATCACGATGGCATTGATATAGATGGTGCGGATGCCGTTTCCCCCGTGATTGGTGGCTGCATTGATGACATTGGCAATGGCGATGGGCATGACCCAGGCAGGGATATGCTTGATTGTGAATAGGACGGCAGAATAAAACAGCTTTAACGCATGGCCTTTATACAGACCAATCAGCACTTTCAGTGAATTCTGCTGATTTTGTTTATAAATATTTTGTATAAATGAGTCCTCCAAAGCATTCCTCTCCTTCATGCCCGGCAAAAGCTGCTATCTCAGCAGGTTTTTTAATGGCAAATTGCTTTTTTTGATCTCTTTAGCAATTAAATGCGCCACTGCCTCTGCGCCTTTTTTATTAAAATGGGTGTTATCTTCAAGGCCCTCCGGATAATTTGGGGATTCACCGGGAGCCAGATGCAGGAAGTAAGAAGCTGATTCCTTATGTCCCATGCTATTAAAAAAATCACGTGTGGCTTTGTGGATGTCCAGGAGCGGCACCTGATTTTTTTCGGCAAACTGCTTCATGGCTTCAGGGAAATCCCCGACTGACAGCTCATCAATGGTATCGCCGCCGTCATACTTTCTCCTTGTGACGGGGGTGAACAGCACAGGATGAGCTTGATTCCTTCTGGCAGTTTCCACATACTCCAGAAGGTATTCCTGATAGTCGCCATAGGGATGAGTTCCGCGCTCAGGATCCTCTGTTTTCTGGTCGTTATGCCCAAACTGGATGATCAGGTAATCGCCAGGGATGATGCTGCTCTCAATAGAAGTCAGGTGTCCCTGTTTGATAAACGATTTTGTGCTTCTGCCATTGATGGCCCGGTTATCTAGCACAGCATGACGATTGAGGTATTGTACAAATGCTTCTCCCCAGCCCGTTTCCGGCCGCTTCTCAGGCAATTTGACAGCGGCAGTTGAGTCGCCGGCGATAAAAATGGTGGTTTTTGGGTCCATAATTGTGCACTCTCTTTCAGGTAAATTTATCTGTCCGCCGTTATGTTAACGTTAACATCTTTAAGGGAAGTTGAAAAAGCCACTATATTAATAGATCATATTATGCTATTATCTATTTAATGACGGACAAGTTAGAAATTTCTGCATATTTATGTTAACGCTCACATTATATAAAACCGGCTATCAGAAAGTCAAACAAATTGAAGCAGGCATCTAATCATTTCGTTTGATTCATTTATAGATTGTTGATAACGCTTTCATTTATGATATGGCGGAAAACAAGGAGTTGAACATTTTGAGGAATGGCAGAGTGTTTTACAAGCTGTTTATCCCATTCTTTTTATTGGGGATAGGTCTAGTGGCAGGCTTCAGCATTTTTATCTATAACTCGACTTACAATTCAGTTGAGGAAAGCTTTCTAAAGGATAAGGAAAGCTACACCAAACAAATTCTGCATAATGTCGAGCAGAAGGTCAGGACCATTGAATATGGCTATACCGCCTACAGCTCTACAGCAAGCTTTAAGGAAGTTTTCACAAGGCCGCTTTCAGGCAGGGACTTTGAGGTATACCAGGATATCATCAAAGAAATGAGCTATATAGAGATGATGGGAATTGAGGGCAGCAAATACAGGCTCATCAGCCTGGCGGAAAAATGGGGAATCGTTAATGAATCTCTAAAGAAGCTGACCCCTGAAGAATATAATGCGTATAAGGACCAATACATAAATGAAAATGACCGGAATCTCTTCTGGAAGCCGACGGAAGAAGGCATAGAAATGGTCATGACACTACCATTTTATCAGCGCGAGAAATTTGCCCTGGGAATTGCCAATATCCCGAGAAGGAGCATTGATCAAATTGTCGGGGAACAAGATAATGCGGTTGAAATTTATAACAGCCACGATAAGCTCTTATATTCCAGTGTGAACAAGGGGAGCAGCCTGACGGAAACAAGCTTCGATGAGGTGAAAGCTGCTGCCGAAGCAGCAGAGGAGAAAGCGGACGTCTATAAAGCTGACAACGGAAAAACTTATGTTTTCCTTGAGGCTGATTATAACCATTGGCTGTATCTTGTGGAAATCAACGAAAACGAAATCGGAAGCATCATCCACAATACTAGGATGGGGCTGATTCTTGCTTCTGTCATCTTAACCCTTCTTGTCGGCGGAACATCCTACCTTTTGGCAGACTCTTATTCCAGGCCAATCAAAAAAATCCAGGAAAGATTGTCACAGGGCGGCATCAGCCGTAAGCAAAATGAGCTTTCCTTCCTGGCTGCCTCTGTTGATAGGATCGTCGATCAGAATGAATTGCTCACTGAAAGCTTATCAAAGCAAAAGCCGGAGCTTGAAACGTTATTTGTGCTGAGTCTGTTTAGGAAGCGAATTGCTGAAAAGGATATCCAGCACAGGCTTGAGCAGTTTGACTACCATTTTGGAACAGACAAGGTCTTTTATACCGGCCTTATCCAAATTGACCAAATGGACGGCGGGCAGAATGCAGATAAAGATATCTTTCTGCTGGCAATCAATCATATAGTCCGCGAGATCGTACCGAAGGAGGAAAGGCTGATCCCGATTGTTCTTAATGATGAGATGCAAGCGATGATCTTTGCCTGTGACAATGAACAGGAAGCCGAAAGGCGAATTATGATGTATTACGAGGAAATCCAGGAAAAAGTAAAGGAAACGCTCAATCTGGTTGTGAGCGTTGGGGTCAGCCCTGTGTATCATTCATTGATCGACAGCAAAAAAGCAGTGGATCTGGCAAAAGAATCGCTGCATTACCGTGTAAATGTCGGGCCTGAAAGCATCATATTTTACCACGACATTTCCTCAATGCTGAATGATGCTTCGATTTCCAAATTTCCGATTGAATTGCACAATGAATTGATGAGCGCAATCCGCTCAGGCAGGGAGGAAGAGGTTCGGAATCTGACAGGTTTGCTTGTCGATGAAATTTTCAGACTGAACAAAAACCCAATCAGTCTGGGTGTCACTCTAATCAGGGTGATTAATGATCTTGTCCAATTAGGACAGCTGCTTGGAGCAGAGTCGAATATATTCGAGAATATAAAGAAGCTCTACCAGACTGCCATGAATGCCTATTATCCGGAAATAATCAAAGACATGCTTTACCAGCAGCTGATTCAGCCGGTCATCATCAGTACGCAGAGCAATACAGAACAGGGCTTCAAAAACATATCCGATAAAATTGTCTATATTATCCAAAGTGAATTTGATCAGGAAATCTCCCTCGACATCATTGCTGACAGGCTTCATTACAACCCGAATTATTTAAGTAATGTGTTTAAGAAGGAATATGGGGAGAATTTTGTGGATTATTTAATGAATTACCGGCTCCAAATGGCGCAGATGTGGCTGAAGGAAACGGATATGACAATTAAAGAGATAGCCGAGAAGCTGCAATACCGCAACTCACAGAATTTTATCCGTTTCTTCAAAAAGAAATTGGGCAAGACTCCCGGGGACTATCGAAAAGAATACCGCCAATAATGAAACAATGCAAAAGCTTCTTCCCTGTGAAGAAGCTTTTGTTATACTGCTATGCTTACTAAGCTACCATTTATCACTGTAGATAAATTCTGGACAAAAGGATAAGCAATCCAATCTGTGTGCCCATATGAATATTAAATACATTTTTAAACCAACTGATAGACATAAACAGTTTTACAGTTTAAAAGTATCATTTTTACGCTATTATTTCTTAAATCATTGATATACCAGCCTTTGTAAGCGTAATCACAAAATGATTATATACGGAATTTTCTTGTTTTTAGTATCCTTAAAGCATTAAGTGCCATTAAGCCAGAAGGGAGCACTTTCCCAAAAAGGCTGCCTGGCAGGTAATCAAATATGAATAAAAGCAACCGCAACGCAGTTGGAGAATGGGGACGGGAGGCTAAGAACCTCTCTCCCAATTCAAACTTAAATTAGAAAATGGAGGGATATTACAAGTGCAGGATAGAAATTGGTCTGTCAGGACAGCCGATTCCATTATGGATAGAACTCCCTTATTGTTCGAGGACAAGGGCTATAATGGCAAATGGGCATATGATTATGGTGTGGTTCTAAAAGGATTCCATCTCGTATGGAAGAGTACCGGAGACCGGAAGTATTTTCAGTTTATAAAAGAGAATATGGATCACTTCATCAATGAAGACGGCTCCATCAGCCGGTATGAGATGGATGATTACAATATTGACCATATCAACAACGGGAAGCTGCTATTTGTGTTATATCGTGAAACTGGAGATGAGAAGTACAAAAAAGCAGCCGATCTACTCCGCAGGCAGCTGGAAACACACCCGCGCACCTCAGAAGGCGCTTTTTGGCATAAAAAGATCTACCCCTCTCAAATATGGCTTGATGGATTATATATGGGTGCCCCTTTTTATGCGGAATACCAGATGGCATTTATGGATGGAGAAGGGCTTGAAGATATCATCAGCCAATTCAAGATAAGCTTCAGCCATTTATTAGATGAAAAAACCGGACTGCTGTATCACGCCTGGGATGAGAAAAAGGAGCAGCTTTGGGCAGATAAAGAAACGGGCCTGTCGGCCAATTTCTGGGGCCGATCCATGGGCTGGTATCTGCTCGCGCTCACCGATGTTCTGGAGGCCATTCCAGAGGTCACTCCAGGCAGGGGCTTTCTTGTCAAAGTGCTTGAAAATACTCTTGAAGCGCTGCTCAACTATCAGGATGAAGAAAGCGGTGTGTGGCATCAGATTGTCGATAAGCCAAATGAAAAAGGAAACTATCTCGAATCATCCTGCAGCAGCATGATTGTCTGTGCAATTGCCCGGGGAATCCGGCTGGGGGTCCTCGATCGGGAAAAGTGGGAATCGCAGCTGCAAAAATCCCATCAAGGTCTGCTTGATGAATTTGTTCTTTTGACAAAAGAAGGCTGGGTAAATTTGAACAAAAACTGCCAGGTAGCAGGTCTCGGCGGCCCAGATAAGAGGGATGGGACATATGCCTATTATATTAGTGAGCCGGTTACCTGCAATGACCAGAAAGGGCTTGGGGCATTTTTGCAGGCAGCGGCAGAGTTTGAATATCTGATGAACAGGAGCGTTGATCATGGCAGTCTATCATATTAGCGAATATTTAAAAGGGAATGCTGGACTTGCAACCGAAGGCATCCAAAAGGCCATTGATGAAGCCTATCAGAATGGCGGCGGCAAGGTGGTGATTCCAGCCGGCGAGTTCCTCACTGGCGCATTATTCCTTAAAGATAATATTGAACTTCACCTGGAGAATGGCGCTCTTTTAAAGTTTTCCGACAAGCAGGAGGATTATCCAGTAGTAACATCGCGCTGGGAGGGTGTTAAGCGTAAGGTATACGCATCGTGCCTGTTTGCAGAAGGAGCCAGGAATATTGCTGTAACTGGATTTGGAACGATTGACGGTAATGGAATGGAATGGTGGGATATCTTCAGGAACCGCAGGGAGGAGCTGAAATATCCGCGTCCGAAGCTGATCAGCTTTGACCACTGTGAGCATATTACACTGCGTGATGTACGCCTGATCAACTCTCCAAGCTGGACCGTTAATCCAATCTGCTGCCAGGACATAACCGTAGATAATGTTTCAATCCTGAATCCAGCCGACTCTCCAAATACAGATGGAATAGACCCGGAATCGTGCAGAAATGTGAGGATCAGCAATTGCCATATTGATGTCGGGGATGACTGCATTGCCATAAAGTCGGGCACAGAGGATACCGAAGAAAGAGTCGCCTGCGAGAATATCACGATTACCAATTGTACGATGGTCCATGGCCATGGAGCTGTCGTGTTCGGCAGTGAAATGAGCGGGGATATCCGCAATGTCACAATCAGCAATTGCGTCTTTCAGGATACTGACAGGGGAATCCGCTTTAAATCCAGACGCGGCCGCGGCGGTGTTGTAGAGGATGTCCGGGTTGACAATATTGTGATGGAGGGAGTTATCTGCCCATTCATTATCAATCTTTACTATTTCTGCGGACCGCGCGGGAAGGATCAATATGTATGGGATAAAAATCCCTATCCCGTGACTTCTGAAACGCCTATGTTCCGCCGTCTCCATTTCTCCAATATTACGGCCAGGAATGTACACGCATCGGCAGGATTCATTTATGGCCTTGCCGAACAGTATGCATCCGATATAACCTTCAGCCAGATTGATATTTCACTGGCAGAGGAAGCCGTACCCGGCAAGCCTGCCATGATGGCCGGGATTGAGGATATGGCAAACCGCGGCTTTTACGTCGGCTTTGCGAAGGATGTCCTGTTCAGCCGGGTGACGATTGAAAATCATGAAGGGCCAGCCTTCCATATAGAACACAGCGGGGATGTTCAAGTCATCTCCTGCAAATCAAGGAACACAAAGGAAGGAGAAGAGCTGGTCAGGGAAGTGGCGGCAAAATGACAGCTGCAGATAAACGCCGGAAGCTTCTGAGCCTGCTGGGTGACCGCTCTGTTCCAGAAAATAATGAGCACCAGGTGCTTAGGATTGAGAAAAGGCAGGGCTATGTTCTGGAGACATTGATGCTGAGCCTGAATGGCTTGGAAACAGTGCCTGCCTATTTTGCAAAGCCTATTGATGCATCCGGCCCTTTGCCTGCCGTCATTTACTGCCATTCTCATGGCGGGAATATTGAGAACGGCAAAGACGAGCTGCTGACAGGCAGCCCTTACCTGGTTGAACACCCTTTCATTGAAGAGATCACCGGGCTGGGATTTGCTGTCTGTGCCATAGATATGTGGGGCTTCAATGAAAGACAAGGAAAGCAGGAAAGCGAATTGGTCAAGGAGATGCTGCTGAAGGGCCAAACATTGTGGGGGATGAGGGTCTTTGACAGCATGTCCCTGATTGATTATCTTCAGAGCCGCGCTGATGTGGATGGAGAACGCCTTGCCTCCATCGGAATGTCAATGGGCGGACTGATGAGCTGGTGGCTCTCCGCACTGGACGAAAGGATCAAAGTTTCAATTGACATTGCAGCCCAGGTGCACATCGAAACACTTATCGAAAAGCGCGGCCTTGACCATCATGGCTTCTATTATTATGTTCCGGGTCTGCTGAAGCATTTTTCAACTTTAGCAGTCCAGGAGTTGATTGTACCTAGGGCGCGCCTTAGCGTGATTGGCAAGGGCGACCGCCTTTGTCCGGCAGAAGGAGCTGTATTTTTGAACAGCCGCCTGAAGGATTTTTATGAAAAGCAGCAGGCTCCCGGGCATTGGGAAGGACGGATCCTGACAGGCGGACATCAGGAAACGAAGGAAATGAGAGAATTATGGAAAGCTTTTTTAATAGATCATCTGTGAACATCTCAAAAAAGATTTCAATAGAATGACATACAACTTAGGACTTGGGCACTCGTCCTTTTGCGGGCCTGAGAATGAAAGGCTTATAAAGAAAGGGTATCGGAATAAACTATTCCGGCCTTTTTTTTTGCCATTAACTTCCGGGGCATATTGTCTGTTTCTCTGTTTTACATATGTTTAAAACAGCATCCGCCTCTCTGCCCGCTCTCAAGCTAGCAAAGATTTCCTGTAAATAGGAATAACGATTGTATAGAAGGGTAATTTAAATAAAAATTACAGCGCTTACATGAACAGGAGGGGAATCGGATGAGAAAGAAAATCACCCTTGTTGGCGGTTCGGGTACGATTGGCACGGTATTGTATAACGGCCTTAGCTCCAAATACGAAATCGTCATTCTTGATAAAAAAAAACCTGAACAGACAGCAGAGTTTATTCAAACAGATGCAGCAGATTATGAGGACCTTGTGGAAAACATTCCAAAGGATACGGATGTGCTTGTTAATCTGCTGACAATCAAGACAGACAATGACCTGGAGCATCTCCAGGAATTCCACATGATGACCAGCATCCATTTTATCGCTTCATTCTATATCCTTCATGCTGCCGCTTCCCTCGGAATTCCCAAAGTTGTATTTGCAAGCAGCAATCATGCAGCTGATTATTATGAAAAGGATGGCTATTCTTCTTTGGGCAGAGAGATCACACCCCAGGATTTTCCTATATCAATAGGGCTGTACGGTGTTTTAAAGTATGCA
Organism: Bacillus infantis; assembly: GCF_008180445.1. GTDB lineage: Bacteria > Bacillota > Bacilli > Bacillales > Cytobacillaceae > Bacillus_AB > Bacillus_AB infantis_B. The sequence goes on along the minus strand of NZ_VTER01000006.1, from coordinate 47,860 downwards.
TCTGAAGGCATCGGGCGAATTATGGCCCGTAACGAAAAAAATGGCCTTTCAGTGATCAATTTAAGGATCGGAAGCGTTCATCCAGATGAAAAGGAAGCCGTGAAGGAAGATGAAAGGCTGCACAGAACTCTCTTATCACATGAAGATGCTGTACAGCTGTTTGATCTGGCCTTCCAGTCGACTGTTAAAAATGGCACCTACTACGGTGTATCAGACAATCCTGATAAACCCTGGTCTACAGAAACAGCCTGGAAAGAGCTTGGGTTCGTTTCAAAGAAAAATGCACAGCAGATATTGAAAGAGAATACTGAATAAACCAGTAGGCTGGTCCTGGAAGACTAATATGGCACTTGAAATTGAAATGGGCTATGTTTGGCTGGAGGAATCTGATTGTATGATCCTGATTAATAGTAAAGCAAAAAAGCAGCTGTAACAGCTGCTTTTTTTTGTATTTATACTTCTTAGTTCATTGAAAATTTCAGGTATGCCAGGGTAAGGTTTTTAAGCCTTCACAGAACCAACCATTGCTCCTTTAACGAAATATTTCTGCAGGAACGGATAAACGATAAGCATTGGAACCGTTGCCACAGTTATAACAGCCATCTTAACGGTTTGAGCAGGCGGTACCACATCTACTGCAGATGAGTCTGCCTGCATACCGCTTGATACGATAACAATTTGGCGAAGCAATACTTGAACCGGCCACTTATTAGAATCAGTCAGATAAAGGATGGCGTTTGTATACTGATTCCAATATGCCACCGCGTAGAACAAAGAAATGGTGGCAATCGAGGGAAGCGATAATGGAAGCATGATTTTAAAGAAGATCATTAAGTCGTTGCATCCATCCACTTTAGCTGATTCTTCCAGGCTATCTGGAATGGCTGAAAAAAAGTTTCTCATAATAATAAGATTAAACGCATTAATCGCTATTGGCAAAATTAAAGACCAGTAAGAGTCGATTAAACCCAGGCTCTTTACTACTAGATAGGTAGGAATCATCCCCCCGCTAAATAACATTGTAAACACTACAAGAAAATTAATTGCACTTCTTCCTGTTAAATACCTTCGTGACAATGAATAGGCCATAAAAGCTGTTAAAACCATACTGACAAATGTTCCGACTAATGTTACCAGGATCGATACAGTCATACTTTTAAAAATCGTTGGTGTTGAAAAGATATACTCATAAGCACTCAGTGAAAAAGTAGTAGGGAACAAGATGAAATCTTTAGCCACCATCTCTTCTGTCGTTGCGAACGAGCTGGCAATCACGTTAATAAAGGGAATAAGGCAGGCTAAGGCGATGAGTAATAGGATCGCATGGTTAACAAAGTCAAATATGCGATTCCCAAAAGATTTGTCGTGCATTTGAGAATCCCTCCATAATGAAGTTAATATTTTCTTGAGTTAACTATATCAACCTGAAAAATGGTACGTCCATAATCATTTTCCTTCCACCTGGTAATATGGGGGGAAAGAACATACATTGCGTTCTTTTATCACTCTTCAAGAATTCTAAAGTAGATACTCATTTACATAAATAGATAATCATTTTATATGATTGATATCAGAAAGCGCTTTCACACCAGGGTTCTGAGCTTAATCTAACTGAATGATTGTAGACGTTATACCAGTTTTTTTATACCTTTGAATTGTACTCTGAAACACAAAAGCCATAAAAACTTAATAAAAAAATATTTAATGAAGGAGGAGTTTCTGATGAGAGAGTCCGCTACTGTTGCAGAGGATCAGCAAAGTATTTTACCGGGTCTCAATAAGAAAGCAGTCAAAAAATCCAGGAAAAAGACTTTCGCTGGAATTGTGAGAAATAAGTGGCTGTATTTAATGATGATTCCCGGTATCATATACTTTATTATCTTCAAATACCTTCCAATGGGAGGAATCATTATCGCCTTCCAGGACTATCAGCCATTCTTAGGAATAGCTAATAGTCCATGGGTTGGCTTCAAACACTTTGAACGGTTATTTACGGAACCTACATTCTTTATGCTGCTTGGGAATACACTTTTGCTATTTGCATTAAACTTATTCATTTTCTTTCCGATACCAATCGTTTTGGCCCTTATGTTAAATGAGGTGAAAAATAAATATTTAAAAAGCGGGGTTCAAACGATTATTTATATCCCGCACTTTATGAGCTGGGTTATCATAGTTTCCATTTGTTATGTATTTTTAGCGCAGGACGGCGGAGCAATCAATGCATTAATTGCCGGCATGGGCGGAGAAAAAATACCTTTTTTGACAGATGGAACATGGTCAAGGATCATTTATACCCTTCAAATTATATGGAAAGAAATGGGCTGGTCCACCATCATTTACTTGGCAGCTGTAACTGCAGTGGATCCAGGGTTATATGAAGCAGCCAAAATGGATGGTGCGAGCCGGCTGCGACAAATTTGGCACATTACTTTGCCCGCAATTAGACCAATTATAATTATCATGTTAATTCTGAAAATCGGCCATACTCTAGATTTAGGGTTTGAACACGTTTATCTGCTATTAAACTCAATCAACAGAGAAGCAATGGAAATATTCGATACCTATGTATACACAGCAGGCATGAAGAACGGACAGTTAAGCTTCAGTACTGCTGTAGGACTATTTAAAGGGCTTGTTGGTCTGATTCTCGTCGTAGGGGCAAACCGGTTAGCAAAAAAATTCGGCGAAGAAGGATTGTATTAGAATTAAAATATTTATAGGGGAGGTCCCGATGAGCTTATGAGCAGGATTGGAGAACGCTTCAACAACTTTTGCATCAGTCTACTCAAGCTGGTTTATATTCAGCTGCTATGGTTCTTTTTCACCTTTTTGGGATTAATAGTTTTGGGGATTGGACCTTCTTCTTACGCAATGTTTACAGTGCTTAGACAATGGATTAGAGGAAACAAAGAAATTCCCATTTTTCAGGCATTCTATCATGCTTATAAGACAGGTTTTAAAGAAGCTTCAGTAATCGGCCTGCTTTACACTGCAGGAGGAATGATCCTTTACGTTGACTTGCTATATGTAGAGTCGCAAGTTTTAAGAGGTCTGCTGATTGTGGTCGGTGTACTTTACTTCATTTCATCAATCTATATTTTTCCAATATTGGTACACTATGATTGGAAGAGTGTCACGCTGAAGCTGAAGTGTTCCCTGCTGTTCGGCATATCGTATTTGCAGTATACATTGATGTTATTTGCTGCTCTCGCTGTGATTTATTTTATTCTTTTAATGTTTATACCAATAACGGTTGTTCTCTTCGGAATTAGTTTAGGCGCATACACCATCATGTGGATGGCAATTCAGGTATTTAAGAGAATAGAATTGCAGGCAGATGCTGATCCCATTGAAGGAGGTGGTGAGGCTAACACGCCTTCTCTAAGCAAGAAACTTAGCCATTAAATTAACTTTTGCTTTTCCCAATAAATTTTATATTATCTAGGAGGATGTAAACATGGTGAAACCCAAAAAGTTTGGAAAAGTCTTAGCAGCGGGCACGATATTGGCCTCATCACTCATTCTGGGTGCTTGCAGCAAGGAAGATGAGGCAAGCAGTACAAAAGCAGCTGTTGACGCGGACGGAAAAGCTAATATCAGCTGGAGCCCGATCCTTTATGTAGCAACAGCTCCAAACGATGTGATAGAAAAGAAAATTGAAGAAGCGACTGACACCAACCTAACATTTAATTGGATTCCGGATGCTACTAAGGATGAGCGGATGATTGCATCGATTGCTTCAGGAGAATTGGATGATATCATTTCTTTGCCATCAACTCTTGTAACAAACTCGTCTGTCAGACAGGCATTGAAATCAGGTGTATTTTGGGAAGTGAGCGAATACCTCGATGATTATCCTAATTTGAAAAAAATTTCGGAGGATCGCCGCACAGCAGCTTCTATAGAAGGAAATCTATACGGTGTTCCATTCCAGAAGGATTTCGCCCGCGGCGGTGTGTTAATCAGAAAAGACTGGCTTGATAATCTTGGCATGAAGGTTCCTGGGAATTTGGATGAATTGTTTGAAGTCGCGAAAGCGTTCACAGAAGATGATCCTGATGGAAATGGAAAAAAAGATACGTTTGGCTGGAGTGACCGTAATGAGCTGAGATACGGCAGCTTTAAAACACTTGCATCTTACTTTGGTGTACCAAATGGCTGGGCAGTAGACAGCAATGGACAATTTACACCAGAACATGAAACAGATGAATATATGGAAACAATGAAATATTCAAGAGAACTATATAAAAATGGTTATCTTGACCAGGACTTTGCCGTTACTTCAAAAGATGACCAGCTGCAAAAATTTGCACAAGGAAAAGCAGGAATTTATGCAGGTCTAATAAGTATTACACAGTTAAAAAACCTGGCGGAGGGAATTAATAATAATGTGGCAATCGTTCCCCAGAATAAAATTGCCGGCCCGGACGGTGAATACAGAATCTGGTCCGAAGGCAACGGTGTTAACGGATTGCTGGCGTTCCCTAAATCAGCTGTTAAAACAGAAGAAGAATTAAAAGCAGTTCTCCAATTTGTTAACGATTTAATAAATGAAGACGTTTTCATGCTGATGACAGGCGGCATCAAGGAAACTCACTATACCATTGATGATAATGATGCCTATACCATTCTGGATAATGAACTGTGGCAAAAAGAGGTTCAAGGCTTCTCAGGCTCCAGACCAAGTGAAATTACTTATAAACTAACTGACGCTGATCCTGATAAGCAATTGGTAAATGAAATGATTTCAGAAAATGATGAATTTGCAGTCATGGACCCATCTGTTCCGCTTGAGTCACCAACAGCCAGTGAAAGGGGAACAGAACTCCAAAAGCTGATCATTGATGCTACTATTAAATACATCATGGGAGAAATCGATGATAAAGGGTTTAAAGCTGAGATTAACAGATGGAAAGAATCAGGCGGAGACCAAATGAAGAAAGAATACGAAGAAGCCTATGAAAAAGCAAACAAGTAATAACAAGCTTTAATATGCGGTCCTTCCTTTTATCCTGAAGGAAGGACCATTCCTTTTGTTCAACGTGTTTTCTAAAAAAACTAATAGGGTGATACAAATGATTGTTGCACAAGACGGAACAGGTCAATTTTTAACGGTTCAAGAAGCTATAGACAGTATTCCGGAAGATAACAGCAGCCGGATAAATATTTATATAAAGGATGGCGTGTACAAGGAAAAGCTTGAAATCAATAAGCCGTCAGTATCCCTGATCGGAACACACCGGGATCAGGTGAAAATTACTTTTAATGATTATGCGGATAAATTATTAGATAGCGGCAAAAAAATGGGTACATTCGGATCTTATTCCTGCATTGTTACGGGTGATAGGTTTTTGGCTGAAAATATCACTTTTGAAAATAATGCAGGCAAAGGCAGTGAGGTTGGACAGGCGGTGGCCATGTATGTGGATGCCGATCAGATTGAGTTTCACAATTGTGCTTTTTTAGCCAGGCAGGATACTGTGTTTACTGCTCCTCTTCCGCCAAAGCCGATTGAAGGCAGTTCGTTCGGCGGGCCGCGTGATGGATTGGAAAAACGGCAATGCCGCAGCTATTTTAAGCACTGCTGCATAGAGGGCGATGTGGATTTCATTTTTGGTTCGGCAGCTTCTGTTTTTGAAGATTGCGAAATTCATAGCTTAGATCTGAACAGAACAGATGTAAATGGCTATATCACAGCTGCATCCACTCCTTTTGACCAGGAATATGGCTATGTTTTTATCAATTGCACCTTATTAAGTAAGGCAGCAGCCCGTACCGTCTACTTAGGCAGACCGTGGCGTGATTATGCCAGGACAGTTTTTATCAATACATGGATGGGTGAGCATATTAAAGCGGAAGGCTGGCATAATTGGGATAAACCCCATGCGGAGAACACAGCGTTTTATGCTGAATATAACAGCAGCGGCCCGGGCGGCTGTATGGATAAACGGGTAAGCTGGGCTAAGATTCTAACAGATGAGCAAGTTAAAGAGTATAAGCTTGAGAACATTTTTGGATCCTTGAAAGGCTGGCCAACTTTGGGGACCGCCTTACAGCACAGCGGGCTAATTGATAAAAATGATTTAGGACACCTTACACTAGAAAAGAAATGAATATATAGGCTGTGTCAGCGGAATCAATTATTTCCCGCTGTTTTTCTTATCTTCATAAGTTAATCTCAAAATTTAATTAAAGAACCTTACTCGGTGACTGAATGAAAGACCAGAACTGAAGCTGGCATAAAGAATTTCGTTTTGCAAGTATTAACTTTGGTCATCCAAGGTTTAAAAAAATTGGTTGAATATGCGAAATCGAGAATCCAGGAAAAGGAGTGGTAGATAGTGGCTTTAAAAGAAAGTGTTACAAAACCATTAAAAATGACTGTAGCCAAAGACGGAAAAGTTGCTTATCAGACCGTACAAGAAGCGATTGATGCTATACCGGCTGATAATAAAAATAAAGTGGAAATTTTTATTAAGAATGGAGTATATAAGGAACGAATCGTAGTTCCGGCAAATAAACCATTTGTGACGCTGATTGGAGAAAGTGCCGAGCACACAATCCTCACTTATGATAATCATGCAAAAAAAATGTCCCCGGATGGCGGTATCATTGGAACACGAAATAGCGCAAGTGTATTCCTTTATGCGGGGGATTTTACAGCCAGAAACCTTACCTTTGAAAACTCATTCAATCCAAAACGCATGGAAGAGGAAACACAGGCGGTAGCTGCCTATGCCAGCGGTGAGAGAATGGAATTTTACGAGGTGCGGTTTCTGGGAAATCAAGATACACTTTACCTGAAAAAGGGGTCTCAGTATTTTAGCCGGTGTTATATTGAAGGTGATATTGATTTTATTTTTGGAGGGGCAAGAGCAGTTTTTAAAGAATGTGAGATCTTTTCTTTGAATAGAGGGTCCTCTGCAGAAAACGGATATATATCAGCCGCAAGTACCCATATAATTGAACCATATGGATTCCTGTTTTTAAACAATCGATTTACAAGCTCAGCGCCCAAAGGAACAGTCTATCTTGGAAGGCCATGGCACCCAGGAGGGGATCCGGAGGCCATAGCAAGCGTCATATTCAAAAATAATTATCTGGGTGCCCACATTCATCCGGATGGCTGGACTGACATGTCAGGCTTCAGTGCCAAAGATGCAAGATTCTATGAATATAAGAATGAAGGACCTGGTTCAAATTCAAAAAGGCCGCAGCTCACAGATGCAGAAGCCGAAGCAGCCAGCATCGAAACTGTCTTAAAAGGGTGGAATCCGGAATAGAGAAAAAGGGGGCAGTCTGAAAATGACTGCCCCCTTTTTAATAGGATAATATCGATACATATTCTTACTGACAGAATGCTTGCTGAGCGAGCCATACAGCACACAGCTCAGTCCATTTGCCTGCAGCATGGTTATCGCTGGCAAGTCCTAGGCCATGCCGTCCATACGGAAAAACATGTAATTCATATGGCACATTCAATTTGCTCAATAATGACGCATATAATAGGCTGTTTTCAACAGGAACAGCTGCATCATCAGATGTATGCCATATAAAGGTCGGCGGCGGTACAGTTTTATTATCTTCACGTTCGCAGGATAACAAAGCCCTGATCTCCTCATTGGGCTGGTCTCCCAGAAGATTAGACATCGATCCTTCATGATAATGCTCTAATAATGATATGACCGGATAGCATAAAACAGCTAAATCCGGATGGCAGTTTTCCAAGTCGATGTTATCCCATTCTTTTGTTGTGCGCAGATGTGACAAAGTCGAGGCACTGGCTGCTAAATGTCCGCCAGCCGAAAACCCCAGGACTCCGATCTTTTGCTTATCGATATCCCATTTTTCAGAGTGGTGCCTTACAAAGCGTATAGCCCGCTGCACATCTGCTAAAGGAACAGGATGCCTGTAGGGAGCTACCCGGTAATGCAGTACAAAAGCTGAGATGCCAAGAGAGTTTAGCCATTTTGCAACCGGTTCTCCCTCATGATCAGCTCTATGGTGGTACCCCCCTCCGGGACACACAATCACTGCACTTCTGCTTGTATTGTTACTTGCAGGATAGAAAGAAAGAACAGGCTTGCTATCCTCATCACCAGATTCCAGAAAAGGAATTTTTCCTGTCCACAATGAATAAATCAAAAGGTATTCCTCCTTAGTCATACTCTTGGAAAAGAGCTATTACATATATTTTCTGCAATAATTAAATTATATAGGAAACTGGTACAGGTGGATGGAATCAATTAGCAAAATCTATAAGGAAAACGTGATAGTGTAAATGAAATTCTGAAAAAAAAGCAAGATGATGGTAGAATGATGGAAATGAGGTGGGAAAACATGGATATTAAACAATTTTGTCTTGTAATTGAAGAAATATTCGGGAAAGAGCTCTTAGAAACGTTTGCAGACGATTATGGCTTCAAGAACAGCACAGATAAGGAAATCAGAACCGTTGGCTATGCTACGAATCTATCATTGGAAACCATCGAACAGGCCGTCCGGAGTCAGGTTGATTTAATTATCACCCATCATGACGCCTGGGATTTCATTTACGGGCTTGATGAAGAATGCAGGAACAAATTGCAAAAGCATGAGATCAGCCACTTCTGGATTCATGGTCCCCTGGATTATATCCGTTTTGGGACATGTACCTCATTAATGGAGAAAATCGGCATTGACGAGATCATCCAATATTCTATTTTTGATAATGGCGGCATTCCGGGCATCGGTGAATTCAAGGAGCCTTTAGGTTTTGAGGAATTGGCATTTAAGCTCAGCCGTGTATTGAATGAACCGGTGAGACGCTGGAGAAATAACGGCAAAGAAGTCAAGAGGGTGGGGATGATGACAGGAGCCGGCCATTCTACCGATTACCTGAAGCTTGCTCTTGATGGCGGGTGCGATACTTATATTACTGGCGAGGCTTCTTTATATACCATTCAATATGCACAATTTTCCGGAATGAATCTCCTTGCAGGCAGCCATACCTTCACAGAGATTTTTGGTGTAGAGACTCTTGCGAAGAAAGTAAAAGTGTGCTATCCGGAAATCGAAGTTATGAAACTGGAAGAATCACATTTTGAGCTCAATCCAGCAACCTGACCCATTTACGCAGCCTGAAAGCTGCTCTGAGCATCTAATAAGAATTTATTCTTAAAGGGTGATAGACTGAAATACATAGAGTTTTCGAAAAACTCTATCAATACATAAATAAAGGAGCTAATGATCATGGAATACCGGCGTCTTGGAAATACAGGCCTTAAGGTCAGCGAAATCAGCCTTGGCAGCTGGCTCACCTATGGAGGGTATGTGGAGGAGCAGAAGGCATCAGCTTCGATAGATAAAGCTTATGAGCTCGGAATCAATTTTTTTGATACGGCGAACGTGTATATGCGCGGAGAAGCAGAAAAGGTCGTTGGTAAGGCACTTGCCAAATATGACAGGAGCTCCTATGTTCTTGCAACGAAGGTTTTCGGCAAGATGGGGGAAGGGCCTAATGATTCAGGGCTTTCGCGCAAGCATATCATGGAGCAGGCGGATGCAAGTCTGAAGCGGCTCGGGCTTGATTATATCGACATTTATTATTGCCACCGATTTCACCCGGAAACCCCTCTTGAAGAAACCCTCCGAGCTCTTGAAGATCTGATCAGGCAAGGAAAGATTTTGTATGCAGGTGTAAGCGAATGGACGGCAGAGCAGATGACCGAAGCTGTTCATCTTGCAGATAAAAGGCTTTGGGACCGGATTGTCGTAAACCAGCCGAATTACAGCATGCTGCATCGGAATATTGAAAAAGAAATCATCCCTGTCAGCGAAAAGCATGGAATCGGCCAGGTTGTGTTCTCGCCGCTTGCCCAAGGCGTGCTGACAGGCAAATATAAAAAAGGGGAAGCACCGCCGGAAGGAAGCCGCGCCTCTCAAAAGGACCTGGGCACTCTTTACGGTGTCCTGAATGATCGTAATCTTGAAAAAGCAGAGAGCCTGGAAAAGATTGCGCAGCAAGAGGATCTTACCTTATCCCAGCTCGCCCTTGCCTGGATCCTCAGACAGCCCAACGTAGCAAGCGCCCTTGTCGGGGCAAGCCGCCCTGAGCAGCTTGAGGAAAATGTAAAGGCATCAGGCGTAAAGCTGAAAGAAGACAGCCTCCAGCAGATTGAAGAAATTCTTACTGCAGAATAAGGCAATTATTATAGCTGTTGTTCTGACCTATTTAAATTTATGGGGGTTCCGGGGATAAATCTTACCGGGACTCTTTATTTTTTTGGCTGTGTGAGTGTACCTTGTTGATTTTGGGCTACATCAATATTTAACAAATCCATTTTTTAAGTAAAGTGCCTTGCTTTCCAGGCAACAATCTAAACAAACAATTTAAATGACTGTTTACCAGTACAAAGTATCTTTTTAATTAAGGATGGCAGAATAAAAAAATGTTAACGTTAACAAAAGTCGTTTACAGAACTTTCTAAATTTGTTAGACTGAATTTATAGAAAATTGTTAACGTTAACAAATAACGGAGGGTGATTCATATGGAAAAGTTTATGGGCGAGAATTTTCTCCTGAAAAATGAAACGGCTGCATTTTTATATCATGAGGAAGCAAAGGATTTGCCGATCATCGATTACCATTGCCACATCAGCCCAAAGGAAATTTATGAAAATAAAAAGTTCAAAAATATTACAGAAGCCTGGCTGTACGGGGACCATTATAAATGGAGAGTAATGCGCGCGAATGGAATTAATGAAAAGTACATAACCGGTGATGCAGATGATTATGATAAATTCCTTGCCTGGGCAAGGACAGTGCCGATGACTGTCGGAAATCCATTATATAACTGGACCCATTTGGAGCTGCAGCGCTTTTTTGGCATCTATGACATCTTAAATGAAAAGTCTGCACCAGACATTTGGCATAAGGTCAATAAGCAGCTCGCAACAGATGATTTCAGAGTACGGGAGATCATCAGGAAATCAAATGTCCGGGTCATCTGCACGACCGACGATCCGGCCGATTCGCTTGAATATCACAAGCTTCTTTCAAAGGAGGAAGACTTTCCGGTACTGGTCGTACCAGGATTCAGGCCTGATAAAGGTCTGGAAATCAACCGCCATGGCTACAAAGAATGGATAGAACGGCTTGAGGCAGCGAGCGGGATTACGGTTGACAGCTATGCAAGCCTTCTTGAAGCATTGGATTCAAGAGTCCATTTCTTCCACTCCCTCGGCGGCCGGGTATCCGACCATGCGCTTGATCAGGTTGTATATGAAGAAGCAGCCTTTGAAGAGGTTTCACACATTTTTGCTAAAAAGCTTTCGGGCGGCACTGTATCCGAGAAAGAGGAAAAGCAGTATAAAACCTATACGCTCATTCATCTGGGCAAGCTTTATGCCAGCCTGGGATGGGCTATGCAGTACCATATGAATGCCCACCGCAATAATAATACGAAGATGTTCCAGACCCTTGGCCCTGATACTGGCTACGACTCTATTAATGATGACAAGATTGCAAAGCCGCTCGTCAGTCTGCTTGATTCTTTAGATCAGGCAGGAGGGCTGCCAAAAACAATCCTGTATTCTCTGAATCCGGGTGACAATCATATTCTTGCCAGCATCATCAACTGCTTCCAGGACGGCAGCATACCGGGGAAAATTCAATTCGGGACTGCCTGGTGGTTCAATGATACGAGGGATGGGATGCTCGATCAGATGAAAGCCTTGGCAAATATGGGGCTCTTCAGCAGGTTCATCGGAATGCTTACCGATTCAAGAAGCTTCCTTTCATACACCAGGCATGAATATTTCCGCAGGGTTGTGTGCAGTCTGATCGGTGAATGGGTCGAAAATGGGGAAATTCCAAATGACAAGGAACTGCTTAGCACGATTATCAAAGGGATCTCCTATTATAATGCGGAAGAATATTTTCAATTCCAGGAGGCTGAAAAACAGCACGCAGCTGCTGTTAAATAAGCCGTGATCATGTCCCGGCTTGGAGCCGGCGGGAGGGCAGGTTATAATAAAAGGATAAATAGCATTGATTGGTTAAAAAGGAAGGTTTATATATGGTAACAATTAAAGATATTGCAAGAATTGCCAATGTATCGCATACAACGGTATCGCGTGCATTAAACAACAGTCCTATGATCAAAGAGCCGACAAAGAGGAAAATTCTCGAAATTGCTGCCCAGCTTAACTATTCGCCAAATGTGAACGCCAAGAGCCTGGTTATGCAGAAATCGCATACAATCGGTCTGTTTCTGACAAGCTTTATAACTGGCACGTCGGCCAGCTTTCTTGCGGATACAATCAAGGGAGTTAACGGAGCTATTTCACAGGATTATAATCTGTTCATTCGAGGGATCGATGATTATCAGGATTTTACAAGCATCAACAGGCAGCGGTTTGATGGAATCATTCTTATGAGCCAAAGTGTCCGCGATAATCCTTTTATCTACCATGTGCTGCAAAAGGAGATTCCCCTTATTGTACTGAACAGGGATATAGAAGAAGAAAGTGTATATAATATATGCTCTAATGATGCAGAAGGCTCCAAACAGGCAGTGGAATACCTTATTGAAAACGGTCATAGGGATATTGCAATTATTGAAGGAACTTCAAGTTTCAAGTCCTCCCAAATGCGCAAGGACGGCTATTTGCAGGCATTGATAGATCACGGGATATCCGTGAAAAGCAGTTATGCAGTGAAAGGCAATTATGATATGGAAAGCGGCTTTCTGGCCATGGAGCAGCTTTTAGCCCTTAAGGACCCGCCGACTGCCGTTTTCTGCTCTAATGATGATATGGCGATCGGTGCCATGAACTGTGCATTTGAAAAAGGTCTGCAAGTGCCTGATGATCTATCTGTTATCGGCTTTGATGATATCGGTTATTCACAATACACGACTCCGCCGCTATCCACCGTGAAGAGGCCTGTAGAGCAAATCAGCCTGCTGGGTGCGGAAAAAATGCTCTCTCTTGTTCAAGGAGGGCTTGAGGCGGAAAAAATATTTGTTAACACTGAGCTCATCATTAGAAGCTCTGTGAAAAGGATTAGCTAGCACAGCCCGAAGCCAGCGGGCTCCCGGTAAAAATGTTAACGTGTGCAGGATTGAATATAAGGGAGGAAGGATATGGATCGCCTAAGCAGTAAAACACATGCCAAAAGGATATTCCCTGAAAGAATCCTTCAATTTGGCGAAGGTAACTTTTTAAGGGGTTTCGCAGACTGGCAGATTCAAATTTTAAATGAGAAAAAAGGGTTCAATGGAAGTGCAGTTGTCGTACAGCCCCGCGGGTCCAGCAAGATTGAACGCCTTAACAGGCAGGATGGGCTGTACACCCTTTATCTTGAAGGGCTGAAGGAAGGGGTCCCTGTAAAGGAACATATGGTAATCGATTCAATCAGCAGGGGAATCAATCTTCAAACAGATTATGAGGAATTTATCAGGCTTGCCGGACAGAAGGAGCTTAGATTCATCATCAGCAATGCAACCGAGGCTGGAATGGTCTTTGATCCCGATGACAGGCTGGAGGACCGTCCGCAGAAGGGATTTACCGGAAAGCTGGCAGGTTTTTTATACCATCGTTACCTGGCCTTTAAGGGCGATGGAAGATATGGATGCATCATCCTTCCGTGTGAATTGGTTGAAGAAAATGGCGAAAAATTGAAGGAAATTATTCTCCAATACGCAGATTCATGGAATCTTAGCGAGGATTTCAAAAGCTGGATTAATCATGCCAATGTGTTCTGCTCAACACTTGTGGACCGGATTGTCCCGGGTTTTCCGAAGGATAGCCTGGAGGAGAAAACAGAAGAGCTTGGTTATGAAGACGAACTCCTTGTAACAGGGGAGCATTATCATCTCTGGGCTATAGAGGGGCCGTCCTGGCTAAAGGAAGAGCTGCCTGCTGAAGGCACTGGACTGAATCTTGTCATAACGGATGACATCACTATTTTTCGTACCAGGAAAGTAAGGATATTAAACGGTGCGCATACGGCAATGACGCCACTTGCACTCCTTTCCGGGCTTGAAACAGTTGAAGAATCTGTGACGCATCCTGAGGTCGGCCTTTTTATAAAGAAGCTGATCGAAGAGGAAATCCTTCCGGCACTTGATGGGGACAGAAAAGAGCTGGAGCAGTATGCAGAAGAGGTAATGAACCGTTTTGCCAACCCTTATATCAAGCATTACCTAAAGAGCATTTCCTTGAACTCAGTGTCGAAATTTTCTGCCAGAAACCTGCCGGCCCTGCTTGATTATATAAAACAAGAAGGAAAACTGCCGGCAAAAATCGTCTTTTCCTTATGCTGCCTATTGTATCTATACAAGGAGATGGATGTGGAAGACAGCAGTACGGTACTCGAAATCCTTCAATCGGAATGGCGAAGCTTTGAGAAAAAGCAGATTGTGATAGAGCAGCTGTCGGCTAACCTTTTGAAAGAACAAAAGCTTTGGGGCAGGGATCTCACCGGGATTGCAGGCCTTAAGGAAGCAGTTGCTGGATATCTCAGGGAAATAGAAGAAACAGGCATTGAGAAAGCGCTTCAGCGCGTAATCGACAAGCCTGTCCCAGCAAGGGGGGAACTAAAATGAGAGATTTTCTAAAAATCAATCCGGCAGACAATATCGTTCTCGCACTGAAAGACCTGAAAGCTGGCGCCGAATTAACAGTGGATGGCCAATCCATCATTTTGCGCGAGGATATCCGCCGCGGACATAAAATTGCAGCAGCCGAAATTAATGAGAATGACAATATCGTAAAGTACGGCTATCCGATCGGGCATGCAACAGCAGCGATCGGCCAGGGAGAGCTGGTCCATACCCATAATACGAAAACGAATCTTTCCGGCCAGGAAGAATACAGCTACTCCCCTGCTTTTGCAGACAGTCCTTTCCGCAATGAACAAAGAACCTTTAAGGGCTATCGGCGCAGGAACGGCAAAGCCGGAATCCGCAATGAATTATGGATTGTCCCGACGGTCGGCTGTGTGAATGGAATTGCTGAGAAAATCATCAGCCGCTTTGAAAAGCATGCCGGCGGCCAAAATCCATTTGACCAGGCCCTGGTTCTAAAGCACAGCTATGGCTGTTCCCAGCTGGGAGATGATCATGAAAATACGAAGAAAATCCTTCTTGATGCCGTGCATCACCCCAATGCAGGCGGCGTGCTCGTTTTAGGTCTTGGATGTGAGAACAATGAGATGGAGGAATTCAGGAAAGCTCTTGGAACAGTAGATGAAAGCCGGGTTAAATTCCTCGTATCCCAGGAAGTATCAGATGAGATTGAAGCGGGATTTCAGCTTGTGAAAGAAATCTATGAAGCAGCCGAGGATGATAAAAGAGAGGATATTCCGCTCTCTGAATTAAAAATCGGCCTGAAATGCGGAGGCTCTGACGGGTTCTCGGGCATTACAGCAAACCCTTTGCTCGGCCGCTTTTCTGATTATCTGATCGCCCAGGGCGGGACGACCGTATTGACTGAAGTGCCGGAAATGTTTGGTGCAGAGACCATCCTTATGGAAAGGGCGGAAAACGAAGAGGTTTTTGAAAAGGTGGTCAGCCTGATCAATGATTTTAAAGGCTATTTCCTTGAACATAAACAGCCGGTGTATGAGAATCCATCACCAGGCAATAAAGCGGGAGGCATCACCACTCTTGAGGATAAGTCGCTTGGCTGCACCCAGAAAGCCGGAACCTCCAAGGTGGTTGATGTCCTGCCATACGGTGGTACTCTCCGTAAAAAAGGGCTGAACCTTCTCAGCGCGCCTGGGAATGATCTGATTGCTTCAACCGCACTGGCCGCAGCTGGCTGCCATATTGTCCTGTTCACCACAGGCAGGGGAACCCCGTTCGGAACCTTTGTACCGACGATGAAAATCTCGACCAATACCCAGCTTTATGTAACAAAGCCCCATTGGATCGATTTCAATGCAGGCACACTCCTGGAAGAAGAAATTTCTGCAGATGAGGTGCTGCAGCATTTCACAGACTATATCATCCTTGTGGCAAGCGGGGAATTGGTCAATAACGAGAAAAACGATTTCAGGGAGATTTCCATTTTTAAAAGCGGAGTCACTTTATAGGCAGGAGATGCAGATCAAATTTCTCCTGACGGGGAGGCAATTATGAAGAAGCTGAACATATTGAATCGATTAACAGAATCCGGAGTGGTGGCGGTTGTCCGGGCCGACTCAAGTGAAGAGGCCGTGAAAATCTCAGAAGCATGTGTAAAGGGAGGGATTGCCGGTATTGAAATCACCTTTACCATTGATGGAGCTGAGGCTGTTTTAAAGGAATTGTCGGGATATTTTGCTGATGACACGCGTGCCGTTCTGGGAGCAGGAACCGTCCTGGATGCGGCGACAGCTAGGATTGCCATTCTCGCCGGAGCTGAATTTATCGTTAGCCCGGCCTTTGACAGGGAGACCGCTAAGCTGTGCAACCTTTACCAGGTGCCATATATGCCCGGCTGCATGACAATTACTGAAATGAAGGAAGCAATGGAATACGGGGCCGATATAATTAAGTTGTTCCCTGGGAATGCTTTTGGACCGGACTTCATTAAGGCGGTCAAGGCGCCGCTTCCTCAGGCAAATATCATGCCGACCGGCGGAGTCAGCCTGGAAAATGCCGGGGAATGGATCAGAAACGGCTGTGTGGCAGTTGGTGTTGGCGGGAATCTGGCCGCGCCTGCCAAAACAGGAAACTATGAGAAAATCACCGAAATGTCTGCAGAATATATAAAAATTGTCAAAGAAGCAAGGGAAGAGGGGCTGCAATGAAGAAGATTGTTACGCTGGGAGAAATTCTGCTGCGATTTTCGACAGAAGAGGGCGTAAGGCTTTCCCAGGCAGCAGGCCTTACCGTCCACTATGGGGGTGCAGAAGCCAATGTTGCCGTCTCTATGACAAGCTTTGGCTATGAATCTTTTTTTGCCGGAAAAGTGCCTGACAACCCTTTAGGGCAGGGGGCAGAAAGGCATTTAAAAGCAAATGGCGTCCGGACAGACTTCCTTTTAAAAGGCGGAGACCGCCTTGGCACCTACTATTTGGAATCAGGGACTGGGGAACGAAGCGCACAGGTCACCTACGACCGAAAGCATTCGAGCTTCTCGGAACTGCTGCCTGAAGAAGTAGACTTGGACGGCATGCTGTGTGATGCTTCACTTTTTCATGTAAGCGGAATCACACTGGCCCTTTCTCCTGAGCTCAGGGAGCTTGCACTCCTCGCTTTCAAGAAAGCTAAGGAATATGGGGTCTTGACAAGCCTTGACTTTAATTATCGCGGAAAACTTTGGAGCCAGTCAGACGCCGGGGAAGCTTTAAAGAAACTGCTTCCGTATGCAGACATCTGTTCATGCGGGGAACTGGACAGCATCCATCTCTTGGGGATGGAGCCAGCAGATAGCTCTCTATCACAAACGGAAAGGCTGGAAAACTATTATAGTAAACTGGCTGCTTCATATCCCGGCATCCGGTATATATGCTCTACCTTCCGGAAAATCAAATCTGCCTCCAGCAACATGCTTCAGGGTAATCTGTACACTGGCAGCAGGCTTTTCCAGTCTAAAGTCCACAATATAGAGCCTATCGTGGACCGGGTTGGCGGAGGGGATGCCTTTATGGCCGGGATTCTTGCTGGTGTGCTGGAGGGGTGGGATCCTCAGATGACGGCAGATTTTGCGGCAGCGGCTTCAGCTCTTAAACACACAGTCCATGGAGACAGCAATTCATTTACAAAGGAAGAAGTTCTAGCTTTGGCGGAAAATGAACCAGGTAAAATACTCCGCTGAAAATATTGATTGAAAAGGAGAATGCACAATGGAAACACGCTATGCGATTCATCCCGAGGATATGAAAAAGTATACGACCGATGATTTAAGAAGAGAGTTCCTGGTGGAAACACTGTTTGAATCCGGGCAGGTGCACCTGACATATACACATAATGACCGGATGATCTTTGGCGGTGTTACACCTGCCGAGAATGAACTGACAATCAAGCTGGACAAAGAATTGGGCGTCGATTATTTCCTGGAGCGGCGTGAGCTCGGCATCATCAATATTGGCGGGGACGGCACGGTCATCCTTGATGGCACAGAATATGATATGCAGGCCAGGGACGGATTATATGTTGGAAAAGGGACCAGGGAAGTGCTTTTCCGTTCCAAAAATGCCGCACAGCCAGCCAAATTCTATATCAACTCCACACCTGCCCATCATACGTATCCGACGGTCAAAATTGATATTAATGAAATCAAGCCGCTGGAAATGGGAGAGCCGGGCACCTTGAATGAACGTAAAATCTACCAGTATGTCCATCCCAATGTCTGTGAGAGCTGCCAGCTGCAGATGGGCTTGACAATGCTGTCGCCTGGAAGCGTCTGGAATACGATGCCGTGCCATACACACGAGCGGCGAATGGAGGTATATCTCTATTTTGATATGGAGGAAGATACGCGGGTGTTCCACTTCATGGGAAGGCCTGATGAAACAAGGCATCTTGTTATGAAGAATGAGCAGGCTGCCATTTCCCCGAGCTGGTCCATCCATACTGGCACAGCAACAAGCAATTATACCTTCATCTGGGGAATGTGCGGGGAGAATATCACTTATACCGATATGGACCATGTCAAAATGGAAGAATTGCGATAAGAGACTGTTAGAAACGGAGGATTATATATGACAGAGGCACTGAGTTCTTTTTCAATGGATATGTTCAGCCTTGCCGGCAAGACTGCCATTGTAACAGGAGGAAATAAAGGCCTTGGCCAGGCATATGCGGCGGCGCTTGCCAAGGCAGGGGCCGACCTGTTTGTCATTTCCAGGAGCGGCGATTGGCAGGAAACTGAAAGATTAATAGAAGAAACAGGGCAGAGGGCGGTATTTTTCCAGGCAGACCTTAGCGATCGAACAAAGATTAAAGAAGCAGTAGACGCCTGTCTGAATGAATATGGAAAAATTGATATCCTTGTCAATAATGCAGGTACGATCCGCCGCGCTCCTCTCCTTGAATACAAAGAAGAAGATTGGGATGCTGTATTGGAAGTCAATTTGAATTCCCTTTATCTGCTCAGCCAGGAGGCGGCAAAAGTGATGGCTGAACAGAAATCAGGCAAGATCATCAATATTGCGAGCATGCTGTCTTTTCAGGGCGGTAAATTCGTCCCTTCCTATACAGCAAGCAAGCATGCGGTGGCAGGCTTGACGAAGGCGTTTGCGAATGAGCTGGCAGAATCCAATATCCAGGTCAATGCGATTGCACCTGGATATATTGCGACAGATAATACAGCTGCAATCAGGGCTGATGAAAAGAGAAATGCAGAAATCCTTTCAAGGATTCCTGCAGGGAAATGGGGGCAGGCTGCCGATCTGATGGGGGCAGTTGTCTTCCTTGCTAGCGACGCTTCCAGCTATATGAACGGACATCTTTTAGCGGTGGATGGAGGCTGGCTCGTACGATAAGAGAATATATGAAAGAAGCCGTACAAGAGTGCGGCTTTCTTATTAGGAGGAGACTAAGATGAACCTTGGAATCAGAGCCCACGATATTGAAAAAGATTCATTGGAAGAGCTGGCAGAAGAAATTGGCCGCAAGGGGTTTTCATGTATCCAGCTTGCTCTGGGAAAATCACTTCCTGCTCTTTATCCATCACCGGGAACCCTTTCGCCGGGTCTTGCCCGTTACATCGGAAAGACATTCGGAGATGCCGGCGTCCAAATTGCCGTCCTTGGCTGCTATGTGAATCTTATCCATCCAGATCTGTCTGAGAGGCGAAAAGGACTGGAGAAATTTAAAGAGCATATCCGGTATGCCAGGGATTTTGGCTGCAGCATCGTCGGTACCGAAACTGGAAGTGTTCTTCCTGAAATGGGCTATAGTGAAAGAAATTTTGAGGAAAAGCCCTTTTTAGACGCAGTGGAAAGTGTTGCCGAGCTCGCCCAGGAAGCTGAAAAATTCGGTATAATTGTCGGTGTAGAAGCAGGGGTTAATCATCCGGTCCACTCAGCCGAAAGACTCAAACGCCTCTTGGATCTTGTAGATTCAAATAATGTCCAGGTCATATTTGATCCCGCTAACCTTATTACGGTTGAAAACTATCATAGGCAGGATGAGCTGTTAGCAGAAGCTATTGAACTTCTTGGGGAAAAAATCGCCATTTTCCATGCAAAAGATTTCGTTGTCGAAGAGGACCAGGTGAAGATCGTCCCGGCAGGACAGGGCCTCTTGAACTATAGCCTCATCTCTAAGCTGCTCAAAGATCGAAAGCCGTATATCCAGGTTCTCATGGAAGGAACAAAGGAACCGGATATTGACAGATGTGCTGACTATTTAAGTAGGAAATTCAGCAGCAGGAGCATTGGCAAAGGACTCTTAAGGTAAAAATGGACACTTCCTCCGGGGAGTGTTTTTAGTTCAGCCAATCTGCTTCCTTTCATTCCCAAACCCCCTAATTCTTTATAAAGAAACCATTTTATTGTAAAATAGTAGATAGTTCCTAGCTTTGCCGGGAATACCTTCATTATTTGAGAATAAGATGATAAGCGGAAGCTGTTTTTAGGATAGAAGTTTGTGGTTTTTGGAAATAAACAACAGGGTTGGGGGACTCATGACGAAAAGCAGAAGATGGATGGCAGCTTTGTTGATTGGCAGTTTGGCAGTTTTGGGCGGATGTGCGGACCAGGCATCCAAGGAGGAGAAGCTGGAGGAGAAAGTGGATGAACTGGAAAGCCAGCTTCAGAAGGAGAAAGAAAAGCAGGAACAGGAAAAACAGGCTGAAGAAGCAAAAGAACCGGTAGTGGTCCAGGTGATAGATCCGAACACGAAAGCAATCATTAAGACGTTCAAACCTGAGGAAATGGGCTATGAGGATGATCTGGAAAAGTATAAGCAGCAAATCAGCCAATGGGCGAAGGGCCTGGCAAGAGGGACAGATGCAAGTCCCGGCTATGACAAAAGGATGTTCCCTGACCGGATTGATGCGAATGGTGGGATTGTAAAAGGGAACCCAAGGACGATCCTCGAGGAAGCGGAGCTGACCGCAAAGGTGATTGAGGCTTCTGCTGAGGGAGGAAATGTTGAACTGCCGCTCATTGTTTCTGAAAGCGGCTATAAGCCGGAGGACGCTGCCCATTTAAGCGAAGTGGTGGTTGCCTCTTATACAACCAAGTTTAATAGTTCTGTAGCAGGAAGGACAAAGAATATCGAGCTCTCTGCCCAGGCGATTCAAAATGTGATTGTGGGCATCGACGATTATTTCTCCTTTAACACAACAGTAGGGCCAAGCGATGAGGCACATGGCTATCAGCCGGCCCAGGAGGCTATCAATGGTAAGCTGGTCATGGGCATAGGCGGCGGAATCTGCCAGACTTCGTCGACCCTCTTCAACGCAGTCGATCAGCTGGGCGTAGACTATGTAGAGAAGCACCATCATTCTGTTACGGTTGGTTATGTGCCCGTCGGCAGGGATGCCACTGTTTCCTATGGCGGCAAAGATTTCCGATTCCAAAATAAAACCGGGGCTCCGTTCCTGCTGAAAACTGTCATGGCAAACGGACAGCTGACAGTTGAGGTCCGGACCTCCAAGCAGTATGCAGATGTCATTAAGAAGAGAACTTGATCATTACTATAAATTGGATGTTATCTCTTCCGAAAATCGGGTAATTATGTAGTAATAATTCACCGAAGAGAGGGATTCATCCATGAAAATCATTGAAAAACTCTGGGACAATATGATCAAAAGCGACTGGACTTACCTGATAGATGAAGAAGAACATATGAATACGCCAGAAGAAGACGAATGAGAAAGAGCTTCCCCTTTGGAGCTCTTTTTTTTTTAAGGCTGTGTTAGTGTACCTTGTTGATTTTGGGCTCATTCGTGTGAAACAGAGTTTCACACGCATTTCAGCAAAGCTGAAAAGCAGCCAGATATTCATTCTGTGCCAAGAAAGCGAGCTTTCTTGGCGGCAGAATGAATATCTGGCTAAAAATGAGCCTAAAATCAACAACAATATTTAACAAAGCCTTTGTTAAAGTAAATCAAGTTGTTTGAATTCCTGTAAAGAAAGGTGTACGATTCATTTAACCAAGAATTCTTACATAAAATAAGCCAATCTTGTCCGTTTCAAGATGAATAAAAAAAGGAGGAATTCGTTCATGGCCAAGCAGGTAATCCTGAATGGGAACCGGATTGATGTGTACAACTATAAAGAGGAAACACTGGCTGAAAAAGGCGAGCAGGCCATTCATCTGTCTTTTGATTTCAAAGTGAGCCATCAGGAATATCATGATATTACGACACTGTTATATGATCTGTATTTTGATGTATCGGTGCCTGAGGATGCATTGGAGTTTAGGGGAATGATCGATAAATATTATACCTCTTTAACGAATCTTTACGAGGAAGAAGCTGTCGGGGAATTCCACCTGGAGCTGAAGGAAACAGACGGGGAAGAGGACTGAAAACAAAAAGCGGGAATCAGGATCAGTGCGGCCTGTTTCCCTTCTTCTTGCCTGATTATTGCGGAGTATTGTCCTGGTCGTATTTTAAATGCAAAAGGATTTCATCCTCTAGAAGGGATAATGCCATCCTAACAGCCTTGAGCCGGCATTTTGAAAACTCCTGCACGGTAATTTGCCGGATCTGTTCCCTGGCCATGGCAACATACCCTTCCTCTCCATCTCTCGTGTTTCCTGCAGGGTATATGGATATTTCTATCTGCCTGTCCGGGTTATTGATGAATAAACCTCTCCATTCCATAGCATCACCTCTTATGTCTCTACGGTGCTGTTCCATTTTTACCCCCATTTCTCTAATTATAAGCCGTTTTACTAAGTAACAACAAAAAAATAATGAAAACGTTCAGATGATTTGTCCACACTTTTTCTGAAGGATTGAAATATATTAATAGGGAAGATCTCCTCCGTATATTTCAGTATCTGTTCTTGCAGGTGCTGAGCTGCCGTCCTTATAGACGGGCACCATGAAAGCTGATTGCTTTTATGGTGTTTTTTTTTGTCTGAAATTATGAAAAGAGCAGCATATTCCCGGTAATCACAAATATTAGCTGAAAACAGCAAGCCTCCTCTTAGTCTTTATGCTTGTTCTTTTTCCTGTTTGCAGGTCTGCTGAGAATCGACTGCTTGTACATTTGATGACCAAGTACAGCGACCCCTGCAGCGATAACGCCGTTCAGGATCCCGTTGATGGAAAAGCCAAAGGCAAACGCCCCAAAACCAACCGACAGGAATAAAAGGATCCAGATGATGGTCCAGTCAGGAACCCAGGGAGTTTGCTTCAGAGCCAATCCAATGACCCATAGCGCCGGCACAAGCATGATATATTTCTGGTTCAGAAACTGAAGCAAGTCCAAAATAGCCACCTCCTTCATGGTATGCGAATGCCGGTAAGATATGCTGCTAATGGTACATCCTATGCCTGCTGTGATATTTTGCCTGTTTTATTGCCGCATGCCGGAAGCATCAATAATGAGTGAATCTATAAAAATATTCGGAATATATTGACTATATGAAGGCGCTTTCATTATGATGTAATTAATACCAGGTGATAAAAGGAGGTTATAGAATTGAATTCAATTTGGCTGGCTGTTATTGGCATGCTTGTTTTTGCGGCAGGCTACAGGTATTACTCAAAATGGGTGGCAGAAAAGATTTACAGGCTGGACCCCAACTATGTCACTCCTGCTCATCAATACCAGGATGGGGTTGACTTTGTGCCCACCAATAAATTTGTCCTGTGGGGCCATCATTTTACATCGGTTGCAGGTGCTGCCCCGATTGTGGGACCGGCGATTGCGGTATATTGGGGCTGGCTTCCGGCCTTTTTGTGGGTGATTCTCGGGACTGTGTTTGCAGCCGGAGTCCACGACTTTGGCACGCTCGTGCTGTCTGTCAGGAATAAAGGGCAATCGATAGGAACCATCACAAGCAAATTAATAGGCAAAAGAGCAAAAATGATGTTCTTATTCATTATTTTAATTCTGGTTCTGATGGTGAATGCCGTCTTTGCATGGGTAATATCCAATCTTTTCATCCAGTTTCCTGCCAGCGTCCTGCCTGTGTTCATTGAGATTCCGCTGGCCATCTGGATCGGGTATGCCGTGTACAAACGGAAAAAGGAAATGCTCATCCCATCCATCATCGCCCTTGTGGTCATGTATGGTACCGCTGTACTTGCGAGCATGGTGCCCGCACTTCAGATCGATTTGCCGAAATATTTTGGCGGAGCGGAAGCTGAAGTCCTTTTTGGCCTTAACGGCGTTGCCATGTCATTTTTTATCTGGATCGTCATTTTAATGGTGTATTGCTATATCGCTTCAATTCTCCCGGTATGGAAGCTGCTGCAGCCGAGGGACTATATTAATTCCCATCAGCTTGTCGTCGGCCTTGTCATCATGTATGCGGGACTTGTATTCCTGCAGCCGAAGGTGACAGCGCCAGCCGTAAATGCGAGCGCCACAGATCCGTCATGGCTGCCGCTATTATTCATCACGATAGCCTGCGGAGCCATTTCAGGCTTTCACGGTCTTGTTTCCTCAGGCACTTCTTCCAAGCAGCTTGATAAAGAAACAGATGCCAGGTTTGTCGGCTACCTCGGGGCAGTAGGGGAAGGGGCACTTGCCTTGATCTCCATCATCGCTGTCATTACCTTATTCGCTTCACAGGGTGACTTCACGGCTGCCTACAGCAGCTTTGCAGCTGCAAGCTCAGGGGGGCTCGGGTCATTCATCAATGGAGCGGCCCAGCTGGCAACCGGCGTCTGGATCCCTGCTGATATTGCGAAAACGATCGTTTCCGTCATCGTCGTCAGCTTTGCTGCGACAACGCTTGATACATCTGTCCGGCTGATGCGCTATATCATTGCGGAAATAGGCGAAGAATACAATTTCAAGCCGCTCACAAAAGCCCATGTCGCCACATCGGCAGCCGTTGTTGCAAGTGCAGCATTGGTCCTGCTTCCTAAGGGGCCGAATGGCTTTGGTTCTGGCGGGTATCTGCTCTGGCCGCTCTTCGGCACAAGCAATCAGCTTCTGGCAGGAGTCAGCCTTCTGTTGATCAGCATTTGGCTGAAGCGCCAGGGCAGGAATTTCCTCGTTACTTTCATACCGATGGTTTTTGTATTCATCATGACTCTGTGGGCGATGATCAAGCAGGTTGTATTTGACTGGTCCGGCTTAGGCACTGCGGACGCCAATATGCTTCTGTTTATTTTGGGAGGGATGATCCTTGTGTTTGTTTTCTGGATCATCCTGGAAGCATTTGCAGCCTTCAAAAAGGATGCGCCGCCTGCAGACACAACCCATCATTTCTAAAGCCTGGCCGGCATTGCCGGCCATTGCTTTTTCTGACTGAGAGGAGGCGAAAGGGATGGACCTGCTGTCACAGCTGAAAAAGGCTGCTGCTTTTTATGATGAGGTGCTAAGGCTCCCGCACCGGGCCGAAATTGCGAGGGAGCTGAGGGATGAAGAAGATCTATTCATCCTCTTATGCTTCTCGGAAATGGCGGGGCTGCCCAATCCTGCTTTTTACTACACGCTGGAGCTTTACCCGCATATCATCGAGAAATTTCATCAGTGGCATCTGCGGATGGGGATGGAGAAGTCCCCGCTTGACGGAATCCGCTGCTGCTGAAAAGGAGGCTATGAATCTGATTCTGGATAAAAAAGTTTATTTTGTCGGAGGAAAAGGAGGAGTAGGGAAAAGCACTTGTTCCGCGGCGCTTGCCCTGCTGCTTTCAGAAAAAGGAAAAAAGGTTTTGCTCGTCTCAACGGATCCTGCCCATAATACAGGTGACTTGTTCCATCTTAGAGCGGGGCAGGGAATCATGAATGTCAGCCCGAACCTCGATATTCTCGAAATTGATTCTGAGAGAGAAGCTAAAAGATATATTGAAGAGGTCAAAGGCAATCTCAAAGGCCTGGTAAAAGCGTCTATGGCTGATGAGGTTTACCGCCAGATTGATTTGGCCGCATCTTCTCCAGGCGCCGATGAAGCGGCCGTATTCGACCGGATCACTTCCCTGCTGCTTGATGAAATGGCCGCCTACGATACCATTGTATTTGATACAGCTCCGACAGGACATACAATCCGGCTGCTGACACTCCCTGAACTGATGAGTGCCTGGATAGATGGGCTGCTTCAAAGAAGAAAGAAAAATAACGATAACTTCGCCCAATGGATGAATGACGGGGAACCAGTTGAGGATCCCATTTATGAAAAGCTTCTCAGCCGCAAAAATAAGTTTGCCAAAGTGCGGGAAATCCTCTTGGACAGCCAGTCTGCAGCCTGCCTGTTCGTCCTGAATGCCGAACGCCTCCCGATCCTTGAAACAGAAAAAGCGGTCCGGGTTTTAGCTGGACATGGACTCCGCACAGAGGCAGTCATCGTCAATAAAGTGATTCCGGAGGATGCAGACGGCCGGTTCATGAAGATGAGAAAAGAAAATGAAAGGCAGCATCTCAATGAGATTAGCAAAGTGTTCTCTGCTATGAAGAATATCCATATTCCCCTGTTTCATCATGATATATCAGAGCCTGCGCATCTTGGCTTGTTTGCCGGCCATTTGAGTTCAGAACTCGTGAACGGCATAGAATAGCAGGAGTGGTCCAAGAGCCACTGGATTTTTTGTAAGCAAGCCTTTATGATAGCAATAATAGGGCTTTGACCTTGATTGAAAAGGGGAGGATGGAACATGAACACACCGATAGGACGCTTTCGCATCATGGGGTTTCTAGAGGGAGGCTCGCTGCTGGTCCTGCTGTTTATCGCGATGCCTTTGAAGTATTTTGCCGGGTTTCCGGAGGCGGTTACTGTAGTAGGTTCCCTGCATGGATTTTTGTTTGTTACATACCTGTTCATCATTGCCTATGTGACCTTTAAGGTCCGCTGGTCCTTTATATGGGTCGCGAGTGCATTGGCTGTAGCTTTTATCCCATTCGGCAATTTCGTTTTGGATTCAAGGCTGAGAAAATCGAGATTTGCCTGAAAAGCCGGTTTCCCGGCTTTTTTTGTTTTGAAATTTTTAAATTGTAAGTCCTATGGATAATGATCAGTGCTTGATCAACTTACAGCAGCTTCAATACATTGAAGTAATAGTTATATTTATTAAAGGGGGCTGCTGATTTGCGTTCCAGGCACTTCGCTTTCCGCGGGGCGGCGCTGAGCCTCCTCGTCGTACCTCCTGCGGGGTCTCAGCTCTGCCGCTGCAATCCCGCAGGAGTCTACGTGCCTTCCACTCCAATCAGCAGGGCTTCTAGAATTCGATAGCGTTCCCTCATAGCTTATATTTTTTTAGATTCGCAGACAAATTCATTTTCTTTTTGCTTATGCAAAAAAAAGCCGGCAATCCGGCATTTTTTTATCTTTGAAATTTATAAATCCTAAGACTTATGGATAATGATCAATGCTTGAACAACGTTCAGCGCTTTGGTGCATTAAAGCAATAGGTTAGATTTATTAAGGGGGGCTGCTAATTTGCGTTCCAGCCACTTCGCTTTCCGCGGGGCGGCGCTGAGCTTCCTCGTCGCTGCCGCTCCTTCGGGAACTCAGCTTTGCCGCTGCAATCCCGCAGGACGTTGATTTTCTTCTCCGAACTTTCTTCGCACGAAGAAAATGCGCATGCATTTTATGAGGAGTCTACGTGCCTTCCACTCCAATCAGCAGGGCTTCCAGAATTCGATAGCGTTCCCTCATAGCTTATATTTTTTTAGATTCGCAGACAAATTCATTTTCTTCGACGGCTTACCCCGCCATTACGCCTGCCACTTGAAACCCTCTTTCACACACAACACAGAAAAACCTTTTCTGAAAAAAAAATCATCACCCATGTCCTTTTCGCCTGCAAATCTATATATAGAAGGTGAAAGGAGGTGATGCAAGATGGCACAAACAGTCGCAACAGCTACCAGCCTTAGAATCTACTTCGAAACAGGAATGAACGAAAAAGGCGATCCGATTTACAAGTCCAAGACATTGTCCAATGTCAAAAACTCAGCTACCGCTGACCAGCTTCACCAGGCAGCCCAGGCGTTCGGATCTTTAAGCGAACATCCTGTCAACTCTGTTCAGAGAAACGACAGCTTTGATGTAATCGCCTAATAAAAATAAATCTGGAAAGGAGGTGAGATGATGGCTAAAACACTGGAAATCCAATTTCTCACTGAAAACGGCAAAACCGCATCCCTGACAGTAGATTCACCTAAAGAACCAATCGATACGGCCGCCGTGAAGCAGGCAATGGAAGAGCTGATTGCAGCCGACATTTTTGCGGGGCCAAGCGGAAAGCTGGTTTCTGCCAAAGGAGCCAGAGTAATTGACCGCAGCGTAACTGAATATGAACTAGTATAATAGAAGCAGGGGCCGGTGCCGTCATGGGCCGGCCCTTTCTTTCCTAAAACTATTTTAAGAAGAGGCCAAGCCTTAAGAGGAGGAACAGTATGGACCAATTAATTCCATTAATCAGCGATGTAGGATTCCCGATTGTTGTGACATTGTATCTGCTTCACAGGATTGAGGCGAAGCTGGATTCAGTGGTGCAATCCATACAGAATCTGCCCGGCAGTTTAAAGGAAAAAGCCAGGCATGACAGTGCTTCCGGCCTATAAGGAAACCGGTGCCAATCCTTGACAGTAATATGGAATAATGCTAAATTTAAATCAGCCGTTATGCATCGTGATAGATTTGCAAAGCTGCTTGTTCCAGAGTTTAATACTTGCTTGGAGAAGTGAAGATTCGTAAAAGCTATATACGCTGTAAATGGTGAATTTACACATGGCTGAAGCTGGCCATTAGGAGGATTTTTCTTATGGTAAACGGTAAAGTAAAATGGTTTAATGCAGAAAAAGGTTTTGGTTTCATCGAAGCTGAAGACGGAAACGATGTATTCGTTCACTATTCTGCTATCCAATCAGAAGGTTTTAAATCCCTCGAAGAAGGCCAAGAAGTTTCTTTCGAAGTTGTTGAAGGAGCTCGCGGACCTCAAGCGGCTAACGTTACTAAACTATAATCAGAAATACCATATATCGCAGTTCAGCCTCCGCGCTGGACTGTTTTTTTATTTAAAAAAGGAGGGCTTCAAGCGGCGCGGCCTTCATCCATATTGGCAAATGCCCTGCAGATCAGAAGGATATCTTTATAAATCGCCTTTTTGACAGGCTTTACATTGCAGCGGCAGTATTCGTTCAATAACTCTTTCAATTCATTTAAAAAAATCATTTGTTCTGTCATTTTTTCACTGCCTCCTTTTTAGTCTTATATTACTACTACTATATACCCATATGAACTCATTTGAAACACATCTAAGTAAATTCAGTCTATTCTGGAAAAATTTTCTCAGTGATAAGCTGCGTTTTCTGTTAAAATAAGAGAACAAACATTCTGGCTGAAAGGCTTCCTGTTTTTTCAGAAACCTTCGCTATCCTCTTTTTGATATAATGATAGGATTCTGAAAAAGAAGCAATAAGGTTAAAAGAGGGGGAGAATCATGAAGTTTATTCATACGGCAGACTGGCATCTGGGCAAGCTTGTCCATGGTGTGTATATGACAGAAGATCAGCGGGAGGTACTGCAGCAGTTTGTCAGACTGGTGGAGGAAGAAAAGCCGGACGCCATTGTTATAGCAGGCGACCTTTATGACCGTTCCGTCCCGCCGACAGATGCTGTACGCCTGCTGGACGAAACCCTGTTTAAGCTTAATATTGATCTTAAAACGCCGATCGTGGCGATTTCCGGCAACCATGACAGTGCTGAACGGCTGTCATTCGGCAGCTCGTGGTATCAGCACAGCCAATTTTATCTGAACGGAAATATCGAAGCCAGCTTCCGGCCTGTACATATAAATGGCGTTAACTTCTACCTGGTGCCCTATGCAGAACCAGGTACTGTCAGGCAGCTATTGGGAGACGACTCCATCCACTCCCATCAGGATGCCATGAAGAGCCTTATCGGAAAAATGGAAGAAACAATCAATCCTAATGAACCGAATGTGCTTGTGGGCCATGCCTTCGTGCTGGGAGGACAGACCAGCGATTCTGAAAGGACTTTATCTGTCGGCGGTTCCGGATGCGTCACTGCGGATCTTTTTGCGCCTTTCTCCTATACGGCGCTCGGCCATCTTCACAGCCCGGATGCCATCAAGCATGATACAGTCCGGTATGCCGGCTCACTGCTGAAATATTCTTTTTCTGAAAGCAAGCAGAAGAAGTCGGTTTCCATCATCGAAATGAATGATAATGGCTCTTTTGACATCCGCGAGCATTCTCTTGCTCCCAAGCAGGATATGCGCGAGGTGGAAGGCTATCTGGAGGAGCTTCTCGATCCATCGTTTGCAGAAGGGCAGAATCATTTGGATTACCTGAAAATTACCCTGCTGGATGACGGCAGCCTCATTGATCCGATGGGCAAACTGCGGCAGTTATATCCGAACGTCCTCCATCTGGACAGAAAAATTGAACAGACCGACCTGAAAAGGAAAATGGCCTTCCAGGCTGTGAAAGAAGAGAAAAAATCCGAACTGGATCTTTTTGAGCAATTTTATAAAGAAATGACAGAAGCTGAATTCACAGAAGATAAAAAGTCAGCGATGGCTGATATCATCCAGTCTGTGCTGAAGGAGGAGGGATTGAAATGAAGCCTTTGAAGCTGGCAATGCAGGCATTCGGGCCTTATGCAGGAACCGAAGAGATCGATTTTTCCTCGCTCGGCAGCAAAACCATGTTTGTGATTTCAGGAAAGACCGGCGCGGGCAAAACCACTATTTTTGATGGCATCAGCTATGCCATTTATGGAAAAGCAAGCGGGGAAGACAGAAATGGCCCCGAGCTTAGAAGCCAATTTGCTGAAAATAATCTGCTGACAGAGGTGTCGCTCCAATTCTCGCTCCGTGACCGGACATACTATATCACACGTTCCCCGCAGCAGGAAAAAAAGAAGGAGCGGGGCGAAGGTTTTACGACAATCGGCGCCAGGGCCGAGCTTTATATATATGATGAAAAAAATGAGAAAGTGCTGCTCGCTGCCAATGTGAGGGATGTGGATGAGAAGATAAAGGAAATCATGCTCATCGACAGCAGCCAATTCCGGCAGATCCTGATGATTCCCCAAGGGGAATTCCGCAAGCTGCTCACATCAGACAGTAAAGAAAAAGAGGTTATCCTCCAAAGGCTGTTTCATACGGAGATCTATAAAAAAATCGAAGAAAAGCTCAGGACTGAAGCGACAGAGCTGAAGAAGAGTGTTGAAAAGCAGGCAGACAGGAGAAACCATCTTCTGCATGGGATCCATGCCTCCTATCAGGAAGACCTGCTCGAAGCTTTGGAAGAAGAGCCCCTGAATGACAGCAGGATCCTCCGGCTGCTCGAAAAAGAGATCGAGCTTTTAAACGGGGAAATGGATAAGCTTGTCCATGAGGGCCGTAAGAAGCAGGAGGAAAGGGATTCTCTTCAGCAGAAAATCTATGAAGCAGAAGCAGTCCTGAAGCAGCTGGCTCAAAAAGAGGAGCTCAAAGCCAAAAAAGAAGAGCTGGAAAGCCGGAAGGAATGGTCAGAAGCAAAAGAGCAGGAAAT
Source organism: Bacillus infantis (assembly GCF_008180445.1). Taxonomy (GTDB): domain Bacteria; phylum Bacillota; class Bacilli; order Bacillales; family Cytobacillaceae; genus Bacillus_AB; species Bacillus_AB infantis_B. The sequence goes on along the minus strand of NZ_VTER01000006.1, from coordinate 16,281 downwards.
CATCCTCGCTCAAAAGGCCGCAATCCTTGAGCAGCAGGAAGAGTTATGCCATAAGCTGAAAAGTGATCTGGACTCATGCAAAGCTGAATTTGAACGGCTTGGGAAAAGTACGGAGGCATTATATCAGCTTCTCCAGCAAAAAGAAGACGCCTATCAGCATGAGAAGAACAGGGAAGCTGAACGGAAAGAGTCAGCGGAAGCAGTTTCAAGGCTGCAGGCGATGAAAGAAGATGTCCTCGCCCTGTCCAAAACTAAATCAGAGGCTGAGATGCTGAAAAAGCGGTTATATTCCTCCAAACAGACAATAGAAAATCTTGAAGCCGGCCAGAAGCAGTGGGAGGAAACATTGAAAAGGCTCAATGCCGAGAAAAAAGGTGCTGATGGAAGCCTCCTGCTGGCCGTGGAGATGGAAAGGAAGCTTGAAGGCTCCCAATCTCTTCTTGAAAATATCAATAAATATGAGAGCCAGGAACAGAAGCTGGGTGATTCTCTTAAAAAATTGGAACAGCAAAAACAGCTGCTGGAAAAGCAGCAGGCACGTGCTGAAGATGCCAGGCAGCTGGTGGCAGAGCTGGAGCAGAAATGGCTGCATGGCCAGGCGGCCATACTTGCCGGCAAGCTTCAGGATGGAGAAGCATGCCCTGTTTGCGGATCCATGGAGCATCCTTTGCCTGCCGTATCTGGCGGCCCGGATTTTCCTGATGAAAAGGATATTGAGGCAGCAAAGAAGCAGCAGCTTTCCTGCGAGGAAGACCGTTCTAAGGCCGAGTCACGCTATTATGAAATCCAGTCGGCAGCCGCCAGCCTGAAAGAGTCGATTGCTGAACTTGCTGACAGAGTGGCAGAACAAAAACCGGGGCTTTCAGAGGATACAATCACATCCTATAAGCAGGAGCTCCTCTCGGAAAGAAGCAGGATGGAAAGTGAGCTTGCAGGGTACCGCAGAAAAGCGGCTCAGGCTGACAGGCTTGAACAGGAAATCAAAAGAGCTGAAAGTGAGAAAAGCAGGCAAGCTGATGAGCTTCGCCGGGCCGCAGCGGACAATCAGGAAGCAGGCATTCTTTTTGCAGAGAAAAATACAGTGCTTTCCAGAATGATGGAAACTGTTCCTGAAAATCTCCGCTCCCGCCAGGCATATGAGGAAGAGCTGCAGGCGGCCCAAAAGCATCAGCAAAAACTCACTCAGAGGCTGGAGGAGGCACAGGCTGCCTATACGGATACAAGGGAAAAGCATTCTAATGAGAAGACTCGCCTTGAGGTTGCGGAAAACCAGCTGAAGCAGACTGGGGACAAGCTTTCCGCCGAGCGGGAGCTGTTCCGGGACAGGATGGCTGGGCAGGGCTTTACTGTATACCAGGACTATCATCATGCTAAAAGGAATGAAAGGGAGCTTGAAGGCCTGCAGGCAGAGCTCAGAAGCTACCGGGAAGAACTTCGTTCCGCTGCAGACAGATACCATGAGCTTACAGAATTGCTGAAGGATGTTAAGGAGCCTGATATCCAGGCCCTCAAGGAGGAATTCGGGGAAGTGGACAAGCTGCTGGCTGCACTGCAGGAGCAGTATACCGGCCTGCTCGTGAAAAAGCGGGAAAACGGGGAAATCCTCAAAAAGGTCACAGAAATCAACGAAGACATCAAACAGCTTGAGGAGCAGTATCACCTCCTTGGCCATCTGTTTGAGATTTCCAAGGGACAGAACACATTCAGGATTACATTTGAGCGCTATGTGCTTGCTGCTTTCCTTGATGATATCCTTCGTGAAGCAAATGGCAGGCTGGGCAAAATGACGAGCGGCAGATACCGGCTTCTAAGGAAGACGGACCGTTCCAAAGGAAATGTTCAAAGCGGGCTGGAGCTGCTCATTTTTGATCAGTACACAGGGCAGGAGCGCCATGTTAAGACATTGTCTGGCGGGGAGAGCTTTAAGGCGGCATTGTCGCTTGCGCTGGGTCTGGCAGAAGTTGTCCAGCAATATGCAGGCGGCGTCTCGCTTGAAACAATGTTCATCGACGAAGGCTTCGGGACGCTTGATCCCGAATCACTTGACCAGGCTATAGAAGCGCTCATCGATATTCAGAGCACAGGAAGGCTTGTGGGCATCATCTCCCATGTGCCTGAACTCAAGGAACGAATCGATGTCAGGCTTGAAGTCACATCAACCCAGCTGGGAAGCAGGACCGAGTTCCACTTTTTAAATGGATGAATGAATGGGGCAGGGATTGAATTCCTGCCCTATTTTTTTGGTGGGATGCTTGGTGATTGGAGGAGGGAAGGTGGGAAGTTCTAAATATGAATACAATAGGGCAATTAATGCATGAGAGCCGTGATGAGAGCTAAGTCATGCATAGAATAGAGAGTAATCGATGCATGAGAGCCGTGTGAAAAGCTAAGTCATGCATAGAATAGAGTGCAATCAATACAAGAGTACTGTGTGAAAAGCCAAGTCTGCATAGAATAGAGTAGAGTGCAATCAATACAAGAGTGCTGTGTGAAAAGCCAAGTCATGCATAGAATAGAGTGCAATCAATACATGAGAGCCGTGTGAAAAGCCAAGTCATGCATAGAATAGAGAGCAATCGATACAAGAGAGACGTGTGAAAAGCCAAGTCATGCATAGAATAGAGTGAAATCAATGCATGAGAGATGTATGAAAAACTAAGTCATGCACAGAAACAATGCAAGAACCTCGTACAAATACCCCGCATGTATTGAGAAAGCCCAATTCCACTAAATCCAATCCACACATACAGCCTCTCCCATCAAAAAAACATCCTGCGGCAGCAAACCGCAGGATGTTTTTCCCATTCTACTTGCTCTCAGCCGGCACTTTCTTAAAGCCAAGATAAAGCATCGGCACGATGATGACGGTAAGGATGACTGAGAACAGTATCCCGGAAATGATCGTTATGGCCAGCGGTGTAAAGAGAGCATCTCCGCTGACTGCGACTGGTATCAGTGCCACGATGGATGTCAGTGCAGTCAGGAGGATCGGCCTCAGTCTCACACGGCCGGCTTCCACTACGGCATCTTTGATGGCCATTCCGTCACGCAGCCCCTGTTCCATAAATTCGATCAGGACGACAGAGTTACGGACGACGATTCCTGTCAGAGAAACCATTCCCATGACAGCGAGGAAAGAGATCGGCGTCTGTGTTACGAACAGGCCGAGGATGCTGCCGGCAAGTGCCAGGTAAACGGCTGTCAGTACCAGGAAAGGAAGGCCCAGTGAATTGAATTGGAAGGCGATCAGCAGATACACCAGGAAGATGACAATGATGAACAGCACGGTAATTTCGGCAAAGAAGTCATTTTGCGCCTGATTCTCTCCGCCTAACTGGATGCTGTAGTCATTGCTGTCCAAAGCTTCCCGCTCATCCTCAACGATTTTCTGGACATTCTCCTTGAAGCCTTCCTCCTCTTTAGGGAAGGCTCTTATGGTGATCGCCCGGTCTCCATCCTGGTGGGGGATGCGCTGAATTTCTTCGGTTCTTTCCTCATCCACAAGCTCCGAGACAGGAACAAGTTGAGGCGGTCCGGCCTGTGTACTGCCGGCAGCCGGAATCTCGAGCTCTTCAAGGTTCAGCGGCTCTTCCGGGTCGCCCAGGATGATGCTCATATCGCGCTTAGATACGCCATTATCAAATGCCTGCAGCGGGATGCCTTCAGTTGCCAGGCCGATCTGCTCGCTGATCTGGTTGATGGTGATGCCGTATTCTTCTAATTTGGCACGGTCAGGGACATATTTTACAGCCGGCTCTGGAGTTCCGATATTGTCGACCACAAAGTCTGCTCCAGCGTCTTCGATTTTGCCGGACAGAGTATCCCTGAGTTTAAGGAGCTTCTCTATCTCAGGCCCTTTTACCGTGACTGTGACAGGGGCGCCTGCAGGAGGTCCCTGCTGGATGGTTTCCATGAATATTTCAGCATCAGGATATTTTTCCCTCAGAACAGATGACCAGTCGTCGATAAGCCCCTGGGCAGTCTGGTTCTTCCGGTCGACCCGTGCGACAATCTGTCCCGTATTCTCCCCGGATGCCTGCAGGGAGCTGTTGAAAAGATTAGGCAGTCCGGTTCCGGCGAAAACGCTTGTTTCTTTGACGCCAGGATCAGTCAGCAGCATTTCTTCGATATCCCTAAGCTGCCCGGCTGTGTCCTCGAGGGTCACACCGATTGGGAGTGTAACGTCAACCGTCACCTCTTCACGGTCGGCGGCTGGGAAGAACTCAAAAGGAGTCAGCACAGCCAGCCCGAAGATCATCGTTGTAAAAATCAAGCCAAGGAAACCGACAAGCTTCGGCCTTTTGGAAAATGGCTTAAGGATTTTGTCTGCATACATATCAGCCATCAGATTGAGCGGCCTTCCGAGCAGCCCGGGAGCGTCAGAAACTTTTTTGCTCGTTTTCCGGTAAAGCATAAAGCGCATCATCGGCACAAATATTAATGCGACGAGTGTTGACGCCAAAATGGTCGTGATTAAAACGGTCGGCAGGGCCCTTATGAAAGCTCCGTTCCCCCCGGAAAGAAAGACGAGTGGAAGGAAGGTGAAAACAATAGCGAGTGATGAGGTGACGATGGAAACCCAAATTTCCTTCGTTCCATTGATAGCCCCAAGCATCGCCCCTTCACCCATTTTATAACGCCTTTGGATACTATCGTTGACGACAATGCTGTCATCAACAAGAATACCGAGCGCGATGATCGCCCCGATGACAGAAATCTGGTTCAAGTCCACATCGGCGAATGGAAGGGGTATCAGCCCCATCAATACGGAAATCGGGACTGCCAGTGCAACGACGAATGCGCCTGAGGCGGTCAGTCCAAGAGCCGTAGTCAGGATGACTGCCGCTACCGAGATCGCAAGAGATAAGTAAAGGCCGTCAAAAATATCGGATACCTGATTGGCCTGTGAATAATATGGCTGAAGGTCAATACCGTCAGGCAGCCCTTTTCCCAGGTCTTCGACCAGGCTGCTGACTGCTTCGTCAACGGAAGGGATATCCTGTCCTGCTTCGACAAAGGCAGTAAATGAAATAGAAGGCTTTCCGTCGATGGTGACAATATCCTCCGTTTCTTTCTGCACGACTTCAGCTTTTCCGATGTCGCCAAGCAAGACGGATTCACCCTGCGGTGATTTGCCGACGAATAATTTTTCCATATCCTCAACAGAGCCATAATGCTCTAATGTAAGCTGCACGATTTCCTGATCCATTTCCTGCTTTCCTAATGGTGCAGGATAGAATTCTTCATTAATGCTGCTGATCACATCAGGCAGAATGATCCCTTTTTCCTTCAGCAGCTCCGGATCCAGTTCGATAGAGATTTTTTCTTCAGGCAGGCCTTTAATGGCAACGCCCGATATGCCAGGTAAGGATTCAACCTCTTCTTTCCAGCGCGAAAGTTCGTCCTGAAGAGCAAAAAGGCTTTCTCTGTCGCTGCCCGTCAAATGGTAAGATACAATTGGCATCTTGACATTTGCTTCACTGACTTCCGGTTCAAAGGCTTCTTCCGGGAAAGAAGCTGTAAGGTCAGAGATAGCCTGGCGCACATTGCCGAACACTTCTTTTTTGTCTTCTCCGTCGGCAACCGTTACGATAATAGAAGAGAAGCCTGCGCTTGAGGATGAGCTTAGTTCCTCGATTCCCTCAATGGACTGCAGCTTCATTTCTATCGGATTGGTGATATTCCTTTCCACACTGTCGACCGTTGCACCAGGATAAACGGTGCTGACGGTCCCGATGTTGATGGAAGTCTCTGGTATTTCTCTTTGCGGCAGCTGAAGGAAAGTGTAGACGCCAACGATAATAAATAATAAGAACAAAATAATAAAGATTTTGGATCTTTTTAGTATCCATTCAAGCATAATCCATTCCTCCTGAGGTTTGACTGGTCGGTCAAATTTTGTTGAATATAAAATAAAATCTAATATTATCAAGGGAAAAACTCTTGACTACATGGTCATTTTTGCATGACTTAGTTAAACTAGTCAAGAATGAATGTGTTTAGTGAATGTGCAGGCATTAAGATATGAGGTGTAATGATGAACAAACGCGAAGCGATTTTAGAAACAGCTGTTGAACTTTTTGCTGAAAAAGGGTACAGCCAGACATCCATGCAGGAAATTGCGGACGGTGTAGGGATTGCAAAAGGTTCACTGTATTCTTTTTTTTCATCAAAGGAAGATCTGATTATTTCCATTTATGAGCATTACCAGCAGCTCGTCTTTGAAAGGGTCCTTGTCATCGGACTGGATGGGGATCTGGAGCCTAAGCGTAAGCTGGAGAAGCAGTTCAGTGCCCAGTTCGAAGGGATAATTGAATATAAAGCGTATATGAAAATGCAGATGCGGGGAGAGACGGCTGTTAACAGCGTAAAGATTGCAGGGATGGAGCACAGGATGCGCGGAAGATTGTTTTCCTGGCTCCAGAAAAGCCTGACTGAGCTGTATGGGGAAAAAATCAGGACATATCAATGGGATCTGCTGTTCATGATTCAGTCGATCTATCGGACATATATGATGCTGATGGTATCTGACCAGGCAAAGATCGAACCGGATGATATCGGCGTCCATTTAGTCCGGCAGCTTGATGCGGTAGCCAATGATTTTCTTGAAAAGGGCGGAAATCCGGTTCTTACTGATGAAATGATGAAGCATTTTGTCGTTCATATGGATAAGGAAGGCGCTTTTGTTTCTTTTGAAAAAAGGGAACAGGCATGGAAGGATCTTTATCAAAAGCTGAACAATCTGGAACCTCAGAAATCTTCATGGCTAAAAGAGATTGCAAACAGAATTTCCGAGGAAACCAAAAAATCCAATCCTGAAAAAATCATTCTGGAAGGGCTGTTTGCTTTGCTGAAGGGTGAGGGAGATATCCAGAAGGAAGCCAGGGAGCTCGAAGGGGAAATCCTGAATGACTGACTAGGGGAATTAGGCAATCAACACTGTTCTGCCATGCAGTGCCTATTCTTTCATGGTAAAATAGTGGCAGAAGATTCAAATAATAGGGAGTTGGAAAGATGAAGAAAGCAGCACTTTCGTGGAGCGGAGGCAAGGACGGCTGCATGGCTCTTGATCTATTGGTCAAGAAAGGGGTAAAGGTTGAGTGCCTCCTGACAACAGTCCCAAAAGAGCTGGGAAGGACTTTTGGACATGGTGAAAAGAAGGAGCTTATATCCCTTCAGGGGGAAGCTCTCGGGATTCCGGTCCGCTTTATAGAATGCACGTTTGACGGATATACGGATTGCTTTGTCGCCGCTTTAAAAGAGGCAAAAAAGAAATACGGACTTGATGCGATTGCGTTTGGGGATCTTTATTTAGATGAGCACAGAGATTGGGGCGAAAAGGCGGCGGCAGCGGCAGGTCTGGAAGCATCCTATCCTTTATGGATGAAAGAAGAAGAAGCACCATCAGCCCTGGAAGCATTCACGGATTCAGGATACAAGGCTAAAGTGATCAGGGTAAGAGATGAGATTCTTGCCACTGAGTGGCTTGGCCGCGAAGTGGATGCATCCTTTGCCAGGGATATTAAAGATACAGCCAGCTGTCCAATGGGTGAAGCAGGGGAATATCATACTTTTGTCTACGACGGCCCTCTTTTCCGTAAAAAAGTCAGCTTTGACACTGGAGAAATTATTCAGCTGGAAACAACTAAGCGGCTTGAGCTTGAAAACTTCGCTGTAAGAGAAAAGCCTAAGTCATAAGTAAGGAGGATCCCGCTGTGGCAGAGCTATTCGGGCAAAATTCGGATCTTTATCCTTTTGCGGCTTTTTCGGCAGGCCATTGGATCATGCTGTTTGTTTTTGCGGCAGGCTCTTTTGCTTTATACTATTACCAGGAGTTTTTCGCGGCAAATGAAAAAGCGGTCAGGTGGACGTTCTTCTCAGGTTTATTCCTCCTGGAGTCGCTTTACCACTATTGGCTGTACCGTGCAGGAATATGGGATGTTTCCTTTACACTGCCGCTGCAGCTGTGCTCCATCAGCCTGGTTCTTTGCCTGATCCTGCTCGCAACAGGATCAAGACCCGTTTTTCATATTGTTTATTTTATCGGAATTGCTGGTGCTCTAATGGCGGTGCTGACGCCTGAATTATTTTTTGGCTATCCGCATTTCCGTTATTTCCAGTTTTTCATCACCCATATTCTGATTATCTGGACCTGCCTTTTCTATGTATTTGCAAAGGGATTTGCACCAGATCATAAAGGGATGTGGCTGAGTTTCCTGTTCCTTAATTTATCTGCAGGCATTGCATATATGGCCAATAAATGGACCGGGGGAAATTATATGTTTCTTGCCTATAAGCCTTCCAATGGCTCGCTGATTGATTTTCTGGGGCCTTATCCATTTTATATCCTTTCCCTTGAAGGGATTGCGCTTGTCATATTTTATGTGCTGCTTGCTCCGTTTGGTTTTCGGAAGAGGAAGTAAACAGCAAAGCCCCTGCCTTTAGCGGGGTTTTTATTTGATTTTCAGCGGACTTCAGGCAAAGCCTAAAGAATAGTTTGATTCATCCGGCCCAATAATAAGCTTTAGAGACTGAGTTGGAAGGAGCTTTGCCTAAATGAAAAACCTTCGTTTTTTATTGAAAGATGGGACAGATAGTTCACAGGTTGCAAAAGACCTTCGCGTCCAGCTGGATGTTAACCGCTATCAGCATGTGAGTGTAACTCCTGTTACGGGCAGAAATGAAGTGATTGTCCAGGTTCCTGATGATAGCGGCATGATGGAAGAAACAATTGAGAGCTTCATGAAGGATTATCAGACCGGCGAGATGCTGGAATAGAATTTTGCCCCCTTTCAGAAAGGGGGCTTTATTTTTAGCTGGAATACTCCCTCTGGATAACGGGCCTTTATGCTGGCAGGCCCCTGCCAAGATTGCTTATAATGGGGTTAATATACTCAAGGGAGGGCTTTCGGGTGAGAATAGGGATTGATGCTGGCGGGACTCTGATTAAAATCATTTATGAAGAAAATGGCCTTCATTTTAGAAAAATTGAATATAATGAGGCTGAGCAGGCGCTGAATTGGCTTAAGACAATGGCTCCTTCTGGGGATTATGTCCTAACCGGCGGCAAAGCTGCCATCCTTAAGGAGGCCTTTTTTCCCGAAGCCGCTATCATCCCCGAATTTTCGGCCACTTGTGAAGGGGCTCTCCATCTGATCAAGGAAGCAGGCCACCCGCATGAAAGATTGCTGCTCGTTAACATCGGCACAGGGACTTCCTGGTATAAAATAGAGGATGGAAAGCATGAAAGAATCCTGGGCAGCGGTGTGGGCGGAGGCGCTTTTATGGGGCTTGGCAATATTTTTACTGGAAAAGCGGATCACCAGAAGCTGGCCGGTCTGGCAGCAAAAGGAAACAGGGAAAAGGCCGACCTGCTGGTAAGCGATATTTATGGAGACAGAAGCTGGCTTCCCTCCGCAGCAGGCCAGAATGAAAGGCTGAAGGATGTTGAAGCGCCTATTGACGGCAAGCTTACGGCAGGCAATTTTGCCAATATCGCGGGTAAGCCTTCCGAAGAGGATCTTATGGCAGCGGCTGCTAACATGATTGCCGAAACAACGGTCCTCTTGACCAAAGGGGCTGCTGACACCCACCATTCTAAAAAAATATATTATATTGGAAGTTCCTTGCAGGGTAATGATGCACTGAAAAAGGGACTCCTTACATACAGCAGGATGACAGGCCTGGATGCCGCCTTCCTGCCTAATGGGGAATACAGCGGTGCACTTGGTGCGTACTTATCCAGTTGGAATGATAAATTAATGAATTAAAGTAGGTGCATTTGTGGGAAAGAAATACTTTACGATCGGTATGGCCGGCCATATTGATCATGGAAAAACATCGCTGACCAAAGCGTTGACGAATATAGATACAGACAGGCTGAAGGAAGAAAAAGAAAGGCAGATATCCATTGAGCCGGGATTTGCTCCTTTGTATGAAGATGAGAATTTGGAAGTATCTGTTATTGATGTCCCGGGGCATGAGCGGTTCATCAGGCAGATGATTGCCGGTGTGGCAGGCATCGATCTTGTAATCCTTGTCGTTGCAGCTGACGAGGGTGTGATGCCGCAGACAAAAGAGCATCTCCAGATCCTTGGGTTCCTAGGCATTGAGAAAGGGATCGTCGTTATTTCTAAAGTTGATCGGGTTGATGAAGAATTCATCGGCCTTGTTGAGGAAGACATTCTGGCAGAACTTGAAGGAACGGTCTTTGAAGGCTCGCCTTCGGTTCTCGTGGACAGTCTTTCTCGAAGAGGGATAGAAGAACTGAAAGTGCTTATTGAGAACGAACTTAAAGAAATCACCCCCCGCGGCACAACAGGCGCTTTCAGGCTGCCGATCGACCAGGCCTTTACGGTAAAGGGGCAGGGGACTGTGGTCCGCGGAACCGTTTATGAAGGATCTGTTGAAGAAGGCCAGCAGCTCAAGATCATGCCCTCAGGCATTGAAACGAGGGCGAGGCAGATCCAGGTGCACCGGAAGCAGGCTGAAAAGGCGTTTGCAGGGCAGCGGGCAGCCATCAACTTATCCGGGGTCGCAAAAGAAGATGCCGCCAGGGGGCAGGTCCTTGTCTCCGCTGACAGTTTTACAGTGACAAATGTGTTTGATGCAAGCATCCGGACAGCAGAGGGGCTGGAATCTGCCATCAAGCAGCGGATGCCTGTTAAATGCCATATCGGAACAGCTGAAGTGATGGGCCGGATTGTATTTTTTGACCGCAACGAGCTCAAGGAAGATAATGAAGAAATCCTATGCCAGATCAGGCTGGACGAAGAGGTGGTTACAAAGCGGGGAGACAGGTTCATCCTCAGGAGGCCGAGCCCCGCTGAAACCATCGGCGGGGGATGGGTCATAGATCCTCATGGCCAAAAATATAAGTTTGGCAAGCATACCGTTGAGCTTCTTGATAAGAAAAAACAAGGGTCTCCGCACGAAAGGATCAGCGATGCCCTTAGAATAAACAGCAGCATGAAGCCTTCAGAGCTTGCCCATTTAACCGGTGTGGACGAAGAAACTGTCCTGCAGGTGCTTCAGGAGGACGGCTTTTTAAAAATAGGGCCTAATGACTTTGCCCACAGCGAAACGGTGCAAAACGCCTCCATGGAAGCAGCAGGGAAGCTTGCTGAATTCCACTCTGCTTTTCCGATGAGGAAAGGGATCCTTAAAGCAGAGCTGGTCCAATCGCTGGCAGGCATCTACGGCAAAAGCCTGGTAGATTTTACGGTGGAAAAAGGGATCCTGGATGGAAAATGGATAAAAGAAGAACAGTGGCTGTTTTCTACAGGCTTTGAAAGGAATATTCCGAAAAGCTGGCAAAAACGGGCTGACAATATGCTGGACCAGTTAAGAAATGATGGACTGCAGGTCCAATACCTCGACGATTATTTCGCCAAATCGGGTATTCCGGGAGATTTGAAGGCTGATATGATCCGCTTTCTGGCAGATACAGATAAAATCGAGCCGATTGATGGCCAGTATTATTATCATGAGGACATTTTCAATGAAGCGGTTGAAAAGCTGAAGGCTGGAACCGGAGGCAGCTTTGATGTAGGTGAGGCTAAAGATCTTTTGGGCTTATCGAGGAAATATATCATCCCTCTCCTTGAGCGGCTTGATGAGCTGAAGCTGACCGTGCGGGAAGATAATAAAAGGATCTGGAAAAAATAGAGAAAAGCACCCAAGGAGGGTGCTTTTCCTCTATTATTTTACTTCCTGTTCTTGATATAAATGAGGCGTTTTATGCTTTTTCCCTTTTTTTGGCTTAGGCAGCTTCCGGTCGAATTTTGCCTGATCATAAATCGCTGATCCCACAATTTCAGCTGTATCCTGAAGCTTGTCCTTGCTGATTTTATCAATCGTGTCCTCTGGTGTGTGGTACCATGGCTCACTCGGGCTGTGGATGAACAATGCTGCCGGAATCCCTGCTTCTGCAAAAGGCACATGGTCGCTCCGGCCCCCCTGGCCATACGGTGTTGCTGCCCCGTTCAGCTTTAAGCTGGATTTCTGGGCCAGTTCTGTCACCAGATTCGGTTCGCCATCAGCCGTCAGCATGACCAGGTCGCCTGCATCCCTGCTTCCGACCATATCCAGGTTAAAGTTGGCAATGATGCTATCCTGCTCTTTGTCTGACAGATTCTCTACATAATGCCTTGATCCAAGCAAGCCGAGCTCTTCAGCACCAAATGTGACAAAACGGATTTCTGAATCAGTGGGAATGTTTTTGAACACTCTTGCCAATTCCAGTGTCATCGCTGTGCCTGATGCATCATCATTCGCTCCCGGTGCACCTGCGACAGAGTCATGGTGTGCGCCAAGCACAATGACTTCTCCTGTATCTTTCTTTTTATTAGTCGGTTTTTTAACGGCAATTACATTGTGAGATGTTTTTTCACCGGCATCAGCGCCAACAATGACAAGGTTGGCGGTGACGGTTCCGCCAGCTTTGAGTCTGGCTGACAGGCTTACACCTTCAGCTTTTGATAAAGCTGCAGCAGGTATGTAATCCTCATTGGCTTCTCCAAGTGTCCCGCTGAGAGGACCATCAGCATTATTATAGATCAGAACACCGGCAGCACCTTGTTCAGCTGCATTCAATACCTTTTCGGCAAAGCTGATTTCCCCTCTTTGAATCAGTGCAATCTTACCGTCCAGATCAGCAGCTGCGGCGTCTTCCTTTGTTCCCAGACCTGCTTCTGCCAGTTCAGCAGTGACATTCCCGTTAACTGTATAAGTGAAAGGTGCAGGGGATAATGACACTTCCGCTCCCTGGACGGTTAATTCAATCTTCTCAGGCGGGGTATAGCCATAAAAGGTGAAAGGCTGGATTTCTGTCTTATAGCCATAGCTTTCAAATTTTCGCTTAATATACTCTACTGCCTGATCTTCAGAGGCTGTGCCTGCCACGCGCGGAGACTGTGAGAGATCTGTGATGGATTGATAGATTTTTTCCGCTGAAATCTTTTTGATGAGACTATTCTCAAGGCCGTGGAGAGCTTCCAGCTTCGGAGCTTCCTTTGGCTGGGCAAGTGCAGGAGCATGTACCGCCCCAAAAGCCAAAACGCCTGCTAATGACATAGAAACAAAAGTTTTTTTCATACTATTCCTCCCTGGATAAATTTAATAGGCAAGTATAGTCTAGAATATTCCTAATATTTGCATAAGGTAAAAAACTCCTGCATTTTTTAGTCCTTTGCATTCATTTTTCGGCCGGCATCCTGCTGGAGCGACTTTTTAATCAGGAGGTGCTAACTAGAAAAAACGCTGAGGAATAAATTACCTTCCGGATATTGTCGTAAATTATGAGTCTTAAGACGGTAGAAATTACTTCCTGATAAGTTTAGAAGATGAAAAAATGGGGTATATAACCTATTTGTTCATGGGAAAAAGAAGATTATATTCCTTAATTAACCTATAACAATAGTAAATTCCAGGCACTCCATTTTTTACACATACTATTCTAGTGTAATGATTACTAAAATTAGGATGTGAAAGAAATTAAAGGAGTGTACACCATGAAAAAACAACTTATAACAATGGCAGCCGCAGCAGGCTTGATGCTGACTCCTTTCCAAGGTTCAGCAAGCGCACATGAACAGACACATAAAGTAGCCTCAGGAGACACACTTTGGAAAATCTCCAGGCAATATCATATAAATACAGGCGAGCTTCAAAGCTGGAATGGGCTCAGCGGTTCAATCATCTATCCGGGACAGGAGCTCTCAGTTATTGCTCCGCATAGCCACACATCACAGCCTTCAGCAGCAGGCACCACCGTACATACTGTGCAGGCAGGGGACACACTGTGGGGAATCAGCCTGAAATACAATGTCAGTGTCGCATCCCTTAAGCAATGGAATCGTCTGTCAACTGATACGATTTATAAAGGCCAGAAGCTTTCAATCAGCGCTGCTGCAAGCAGCTCTGCCAATGCTCCAGTGCTGAATCCGGCACCAGCCCAAACAGGGTCAAGTTATATTGTGCAAAAAGGAGATTCGCTTTGGAGCATTAGCAGCAGGACCAATACCTCTGTACTTCAATTGAAAGCAGTGAATAACCTTTCCAGCGATACGATCTATGCAGGACAGAAGCTTCAATTGAATGGCACAGCAGCAGCTGCAAAGCCTCCAGCACCAGTATCTGTTTCCTCGAAAGCCGATGCGATCATCAGCGAAGCGAAAAAGTATATCGGCGTCCCGTACAAGTGGGCGGGAAGCACACCTTCCGGTTTTGACTGCAGCGGCTATATCAACTATGTCTTCAAGCAGTCTGGCGTATCAATCCCGAGAACTGTTGCAACGATCTGGGGCTCCGGAAAAGCGGTATCTTCACCGTCACCGGGAGATATCGTCTTCTTTGAGACCGGGACAGGCCCTTCACATGCAGGCATCTATCTTGGCGGAAACAAATTCATCCATTCAGGCTCTTCCACTGGTGTAACAATCAGCGATATGAATTTATCTTATTGGAAGACTAGGTATCTTGGGGCGAAGTCGCTGCTATAATGGGCTGTTGGGCTTCTGATGCTATATCGTGTTCAGTGATGGGCAAATAGACTAATTTTCTCCCAAAGATTCACTTAGCTGCAATAAAGATTATAGGACATACATTGGACAGACTCTTTTCAAAAGAGCTGTCTTTTTTGGCTCTATACTAAATGTTGGGGTTCCTACACAAATTGAGACATAAAAAATGCACGTAATCATCCAGTCTTTTATACTTGAGTTGTCGAGAAACAAGTATAGATTGGAGATACGTGCATAATGAATTCTAACATAAAGTTGCCTGGATTTGAAGAAGTAGTGGTTCTATCAATGGAGGAAGTGGAAGAGAAGCTTCGCATACATGTAGAGATGCCTGTTAAAGCCCATGTTTGTCCGATTTGTGGGACATCAACGGTGAAAATCCACGACTATCGGATATGGAACGCAACCCCTTTGTCGACCGATACCAGCGTATTTCGGTTGAGCTGAACCAAGCCATTAAGATCCGCAGTATTAAGGGGAAGACCTTCAAAGAGACCGCAGAGGTCTACGGAACCTCCACTTCCACAGTAGTAAGGCGATTTGACCTCCTGGCGGAGGCCACTGTGAACGAAGAAGCGAAAGAACTGCCGGAAGTCATTGCGATTGATGAGTATAAAGGGGATACAAGAGAAGGAAAGTACCAGCTTATCATCGCTGATGGGGTCACTCGTGAACCCATCGATATCCTTGAGAATCGTTATAAGAAAACAATCAAGCAATACTTAAGAAAGTATGGAGCCAATGTCAAAGTGGTTGTCATGGATATGAGCCCATCCTTTAAGGCGGCTGTCCAACAGGCGCTCGGAAAGCCGGTTATTGTAGCTGACCGTTTTCACTTCGTCCGGTACATCTATTGGGCTTTAGATGGGGTCAGGAGAAGAGTTCAAACGGAATGGCATGATTATGACCGGAAGAAATGCAAGAGGGGTCGTCATGTATTCTATAAGAGGTCAGATAAGCTGACGGAAGAAGACAAATGGCTTCTTCGCAGGTACCTAAATATGTCCCCTGAATTAAAGGTGGCATATGAATTAAAAGAGCNATATGAGCCCATCCTTTAAGGCGGCTGTCCAACAGGCGCTCGGAAAGCCGGTTATTGTAGCTGACCGTTTTCACTTCGTCCGGTACATCTATTGGGCTTTAGATGGGGTCAGGAGAAGAGTTCAAACGGAATGGCATGATTATGACCGGAAGAAATGCAAGAGGGGTCGTCATGTATTCTATAAGAGGTCAGATAAGCTGACGGAAGAAGACAAATGGCTTCTTCGCAGGTACCTAAATATGTCCCCTGAATTAAAGGTGGCATATGAATTAAAAGAGCRGTTTTGTCGATGGTTTGACGAGGCAAAGCTGAATGGTGAGGAAAAGATCCTCCTAACTAAAGAGTCACTCTATAATTTTTACGAGGACGTTGCCCAGGCGGGCATTCCTGAGTTCATGAAAGCTGCCAAGACCATAAAAAACTGGCAAATCGAAATACTAAATAGCTTTAGCTATAACTATTCGAATGGTTTTTTAGAAGGCCTCAATAACTTAACGAAAGTCATGAAACGAAACGCATTTGGCTTTAGAAGCTTTAAGCGTTTTCGGGCCAAAATCTTATTAACTCATAAGTATAAAAAGTTGGGTGTGCATATTGGATAAGGGTGAAGCCCTTTGGACCTCACCCCAACATTTGACGTAGAACCTCTTTTTTATAAAAATCCAGCTGGAAAAGATTCTTCATATAACGTTGGATATTACAGTCTGCACCCATAGC